>NZ_CP015910.2:1200000-2400000 GCF_001676785.2 Brachyspira hyodysenteriae ATCC 27164
ATGATGGAATATCTAAAGAGGCATATAAAGATGCCGTTATCACTACAAAAATAAATTTCAATAATGGAGATGCTCAGGTACTTCTTGACAGCTATACTCCTAATTATCCTTATGACAGTTTATTACTAAAGAAAGAATTAGCTGATAATATATATTCATTTGTTAATGGTGAAAATAATTATGGTTTCTTATCTTTAGCATTCAATAGTAAAGAATTATCTAACTATCTTAAAAATATTATAGGAGATATGAGCAGCCTTCCTCTTAAAGAAGAATTAAAAGCTCTTGAAGAGAATGGAATAGATGCTTATAAATTTATAGAACTTTTGGGCGGAGACATATTTGTATCTGTTTGGGATGATCCTAATGCTGATACTGATGAATCTCCTGCTTTATTGATTTCTGCTTCTATAACTGATACTGATACAGTTAAAGTAATATTACAGGCATTTGCTGAAGATGTTACTGATGATATTTATACAATTGGCGGTAATTTATGCTATATAAAAGATTCTATATTATATATTTCTGATAATTCTAATGTTATAGATTCTATAATTAATGGTGAAAAGCCAGCAACAGCATTATCTGCTGATAAAGTTGAAATAGCTAAAAATAATACTATGGCTTTATATTTAGAGTTTAATTCTAATTTATCATTATATGGTATTGGAGATGAATATACTGAAACTTTTGAATCAGTTTATATAACTTCAAATATATTAGAAAGCAATCATACTCAAATGCTTTTAAAAGTAAATATGAGAGATAAAGAAAGAAATTCTCTTTCTATAATAAAATCTTTCCTTGGATTATAATACTAATATAAATGCGATTAGATGAATATGTGCATAGTGAAGGCTATACAGAAAGCAGATCTAAAGCACAGGATATAATACTAGCCGGTTGTGTTTTTGTTAATGGAGTAAAGGTAACTTCTAAGGCTCATAAAATAAAAGATACTGATAATATAGAAGTTGTTCAGAATATAAAATATGTATCAAGAGCTGGAGAAAAATTAGAAAAGGCGTTTGTAGAATTTGGAATATCTGTAGAAAATAAAATATGTTTAGATATAGGAGCTTCTACAGGAGGATTTACAGATTGTCTGCTTAAGCATGGTGCTAAAAAAGTTTATGCTCTTGATGTAGGACATAATCAGCTAGTTTATAAACTTCGTAATGATAATAGGGTAGTGTCAATAGAAGATTTCAATGCCAAAGATATAAATAAAGAAATGTTCAATGATGAAATCCCATCTGTAATAGTAAGTGACGTATCATTTATATCAATAACAAAAATAGCACCAATCATATTTAAAGAATTAAATAATTTAGAGTTTTGGGTAACTTTAATAAAACCACAATTTGAAGCTGAAAGAGGTGATGTTTCAAAAGGCGGTATAATACGAGATGATATACTTAGAGAAAAAATATTAAATAATGCTATTTCAAAGATAATAGACTGCGGATTTAAAGAAGTTAATAGAACCATCTCTCCTATAAAAGGTGCTAAAGGTAATATAGAATATTTAGCTCATTTTATTATTTAATCATTTTCTATTTTATGTGTATTTCTCTGTTTATATATTTCATATTCTTTATAGAAGCCTTCTACATCATTTACCATTAAATATCCTTCTTCTGATATATCTAATGATTTTATTTTTAATATTTCATTTTCTACATTACTTTTATATTCTATGCCTATCATAGAACAAATATCATTTATATTATATTGAAATTTTATTTTGTTTATATTTTTGAATAAAAGTTCAGTTTTTATTAACGCTTCTATTATTATCACGAATTTGCTTACTACTTTATTAGCATTAAAAGACCTTATTCTAGAAATAGTACTGTATATTCTCATACTCATCATTTTTACAAAGTATAGTCTAAGAGTTCTATCAGACTGCACTAAATTCATAGCATCTTCTTTTTTTATTAATTGTATAATAGAGTCTTCCAAAACTACAGCAGTAGTTGAAAGATATTTACTATTTTTAGAAATAGGGCTATATCCGTTAAGTACATCATCGGTAGTTAATACTCTTCTTGTTACCTGTTTGGAATCAAATATATTATATACTCCAACTTTTCCATATTTTATTATATACAAATTATCTTTGCTTTGAAGTTCTGTATATAAACAATATCCTTTTTTATATTTGTATATGTTTGCTTCTATATTTTCAGGTTCTTCAACAGGTTTTATACTATTATATAAATTATCAAGTTCTTCTTTTTTCTCTTCATCATTAGGATTCATTTCTACATATTTTTTATATAGTTTATATGCAGCATCTGTAAATCCATTATTAATGTATATTTTGCACATTTCCAGAATATCAAAATTTTTAGATTTAGTATGTCTGTTATAATATGGGGTATTTTCTTTATGCAAAAAGTAATAGTATCTGTTAAGCCATCTTTCTATATTAAGCAGAAGATAATCATATATTTTATTTATAAGGCTTATAGTATTTATTTTTTCTATTTCATTGATATTCATTTCTATTACTTCTGTATCTTCTAAGGCTTTTACTGTTGAGAAATAAGGTTCATTTAAAACGGCATTGAATAATCCTATAATTTCACCTTCTTTATATTCTACGGTATAATTATCAGCAAAATAACTATATACTAGAACTCTTCCTTTTTTTATTATATAAAATGTATATTTAGGCTCCTGACCTTCTATAAATATTGTTGCAGATTTATTAAAATTTATGGTTTTGTAATTTAACATAAATAATCCCTATATAATTTGTAAATATTTTAATACATTTATATAGGATGTCAATAATTATTTTTTTGATATTCATGATATTCTATAAAAAAATCATTAATATTTATGATTCTTATGTATTTATCATTCATTATTTCTAATGATTTGATTTTTTTTAAATTATTAAGAATATCATTTATATCTAATTTTATAGAGTTTTCTATATCATAAATAGTATAACTTAATACAGTTGTATTTATTTCTTCAAATAAAGTTTCTGTTTTTAGCAGGGCAGAAATTATTATAAATAATTTTGAAAGAGTATTATTTTCTTCTAATGCTTTTATTTTAGATAATATATTTATTACTTTTATTGACATCATTTTCACATGATAGCTTCTAAGATGTTTATCTTTTATTATCATTTCTATAAATTCTTCTTTAGTTACTACTTTTATATAAGAAGTTTCCAAAGCAACAGCTGAAGTTAATAAAGGTTTATATTCTAATTTTGGTTCATATCCGTCAAGAACATAATTTTTTTTGTATATATCTTTTAGAAAAAGTTTTCCATTTATTACATTGTATATTCCTATTCTTCCGGATAATATTATATATAAATGATTACTTGCTTTGAATTCTGTATATAAACAGCATCCTTTTTTATACAATAATATATTTGAAGTAAATGTGCTTGGATTATTAGGAGGAGTAAGTTTTAATAGTTCTTTTTTGGCATATTCTATATCATTTTTATCTTCTAATGTTTCTATATAGTCTTCATATAATTTATGGGCTACATCAGGAAGATCATTTTTTAGGTATATTTCTGCCATTGTGAAAATATTTTCTTTATAATACAAGTCAACTTTATTTTTTACTAAAATTATATAATAGCGGGATAGCCAAGTTTCTAATGTAGTATTAAGATAATTATATATTGTTTTTATTAAATCATTATTTGTAATATTGCCTATATCAGATAGGGTCAATTCCAAAACCTCAACATCTTCTACAGCTTCCATGGTAACAGAATAGGGTTCTGATGCTGCCAGATTAACTAGCCCTATAATATGCCCCACATTATATTCTCTATCATAGTTATTAGAATTTATTGCATAGCATCTAGCTTTGCCTTTTGTTATTATATAAAATGAATCCTTTGGAAAATTGCCTTCCTCGTATATAAAAGAGGACTTTTGGAATGTAATAGTGTTGTAATTATTCATGTTATTATAAAACTAATTTTTTATTATATTGTAATAATTATCTTGTATAATTTTCGTATTCTTCTAGAAAATATTCAGTATTATTAACTATAATATTTTTGAATGTGTCTAGTTCTACATATTTTATATTTTCAAATTCTGCACATATTTCTTTTACATCATTATCCAAATCTATCATATCGATAATATCTTTTATTTTATAAGGTAATTTAATTTTTTCTTCTTTTTTAAATAAAATTTCTATTTTTATGATAGCATATAATATAATAATTAATTTATTTTTTAGTTCTTTTTCTTTAACAGCCTTTATTTTTAAAGTTACATTATTAACCTTTACTGCTGTTACAAGTATCAAAGCAATTCTTAATTGTTCATTCTTATTTGCAGCATTTATAAGTTCTTCTTTTTTTAATATTTGTATTATAGAATCTTCAAGTACTATAGCAGTTGTCAATAGAGGTTTATATTCTAAAGATGGAGGATATCCATTTATTATGTATCCCTCAGGATATATTAATCTTACAGTTTGTTTTTGATTAATAATATTATATATTCCGACTCTCCCTGATTTTATTATATAAACATAATTACTAGAATCTATTTCTGTATATAAACAATATCCTTTTTTTACTTTATATGTATTTTCAGATATGAGTTCAGGTTTTTGGGTAGGTTTGAGATATTTTAGGAATTCTTCTACTTTTTCTGTATTACATTCATTTTTACATAGTTCTAAATATTGAATGCATATTTTATAACTAGCATCTATAAAATTATTATTCTTATATATGCTAGCCATAATTAATATGTCTTCTTTGTTGTATAAATCAACTTTATTTTTTATAACCAAACTATAATATTTACTAAGCCAAGTTTCAAGTATATAAGATAAATAATTTGATACTCTATTAACTAATTCCTTACTTGTAATTTGAACAATATTATTTATATTTATTTTTAATACTTCTACATCTTCTAAAGCTTCAGTAGTTACACAGTATGGTTCTTTTATTATAGCAGATACCAAACCTATTATACCGCCTTCTTTTAACGATATTTTGTAGTTTTCATAAAAATTATTATAGGATATAACTCTTCCTTTGGTAATTATATAAAAGTAATCTTTAGGTGATTCACCATTGTTAAATAAAATTGAAGATTTATCAAATCTTTCTGTGATATTATTGGACATATACTATTTCTAACACTATTAATAGACGAATTATACTATATATAATAATTATGTCAACAAAAAAGATTACATTATATAGTTTTCATATTCTTTGAAAAAATTTGCATAATTATGTACTATAATGTTTTGTGAATTATCTATTCTTATATGTTTAATTTGTCTTAAAACTTGAAGTACATTATCATTTGTTTCTTCTATGTTTAGAATATTTTTTATATCATCTATAGAATAGTATAATCGTACATTTTTATTTTTTTCAAATAGAGTATCCATTTTGATAAATGAATATATTAGTATTATTAATTTTTCATTTAATTCTTTTGCAGATAATGCTTTAATCTTTAATATTATGTTATTAATTTTTGCTGCTGTAGCTTTTATATAACTATTAATGAATTTATTATCTTTATTTATAATATTTTCAATAAGGTCTTTTTCTATGATTTCTATTATAGAATCCTCTAATACTACGGCAGTTGTAAAAAGGGGTTTATAGTCCAAAACAGGTTTATAATAATTTATAATATAATTAGATGAGTAAATTGATCTTACTACAGCTTTAGAGTCTATTATACTATAAATACCTACTTTTCCTGATCTTATTATATATGCGTAACTGCTAGGTTCTATTTCTGTATACAAACAATATCCTTTTTTTACACTGTAAACGTTTTCTTCTATACATGTTGGTTTTGCTATTGGTCTTGTATTTATGATTAGTTTCTTGGCTTCATTTATATGAATATCATCTTTAAATAATTTTATACATCCATTACATATTTTATAGCTTGCATCTGTAAAGCCTCTATTTTTATAAATATTTGCCATTGTTACTATATCTTCTTTATTGTATAAATTAACTTTATTGTTTGTAATTAATGAATAGTATTTACTAAGCCAAGTTTCAAATATTGAAGACAAATAATTTGATATTTTATCTATAAGTTTATAATTATCTATTTTTGATAAATCTTGTACATATATTTTTAGTACTTCTATATCTTCAAGACTTTCTATTGTAGAGTAATATGGTTCATTTATTATAGAGGAGATAAGTCCTATAATATCTCCTTCTTTATAATGTATATCATAATTTTGGTAAAATACATTATGGGCTATAACTTTTCCTTTTAATATTATATAAAAATAGTCCTTGGCTTCTTCTTTATAATTAAAAATTATTGTTGATTTTTTTATTGTTATTTTATTATATTGTTCCATAGTACATTTTCTATTAAAATATTTTTTTATTTTTTATATAGTGTAACTTTCATATTCTTTAAAATATTTATCTGAATCTGTTACTATAATATTATCAAAACTATCAAATTCTAAATAATCTATATCTTTTAGAGTTTCCTGTATATCATTAACATCTATATCATCATGAATCATATTTTTTATATCTTTTATAGTATAATATAGTTTTATATATTTTATTTCAGAAAATAAAGTTTCTATTTTCAGAATAGAATATATTAAAACTATCAATTTATCTTTTAATTCAGTTTTTTTTATGGATTTAATTTTTAATATTGTACTTATAACTTTCATAGCAGTCATTTTGAATATTTTGAATCTTAATTCAGCATTATTATATACCATTTTTATTAATTCTTCTTTTGTAATAATATCTATAATAGAATCTTCTAAAACTACAGCAGTTGTAAATAAGGTTTTATACTCAAGATTTGGAGCATATGCATCTATAATGCATTGTTCAGGATATATCATTCTAGTAATATAATCAGAATCCGCTATATTATATATTCCGACTTTTCCAGATTTTATATAATAAATACGATTAGTAGCTTCTAATTCAGTATATATACAATATCCTTTATACATTTTATAAGAATTATTTTCTATACATTCCGGTTCTTTTGATTTAGTTAAGGTTTTCATGAAATTTTTTACATTATTAAAATGATCAATATCATAATAATCGTTGAATAAGTTTATATATGATAAGCATAATTTATAACTTGCATCAATAAATCCGTTTTCCTTATATATAGATGCCATAGTTAAGATATCTTCTTTATTATATAAATCTACTTTGTTTCTTATTATTAAGCTATAATATTTACCGAGCCAGATTTCTAATATAGATGATAAATGATTAGATATTCTATTTATCAAATGTTTATTATTAATTCTATTTATATTTTCTATTTTTATTTCCCATAATTCTGTATCTTCTATTGTTTCTATAGTTGAATAATAAGGTTCTTCTGTTATAGATGCTATTAAACCTACAATATGTCCCATTTTATATTTAGAAGAAGTATCATAAAAATCATTATTAACGACAACACTACCTTTTGAAATTATATAAAAACAATCTTTGGCATTTTGGGAATATTTTAATATAACACTACCTTTTTTATATTTTACTAATCTATATTTTTCCATAGATATATATTCTTTAATATTATTTACTTAAAAATTATAATACTTAGAAAAATTATGTCAACAAGAAAAGGTTATATTATATAATTTTTATATTTTTTAAAATAATTTTCGATGTTTGTTATTTTGATATTGGAGTTACTATCTAATTCTACATATTGTATATTTTTCAATTCATTACATATTTCTTTATTATCAGCATCGATATTAAGCATATTTTTTATATCTTCTATAGTATACAATAATGTTAATTTTGTGATATCTTTATTATACAAAGTTTCCATTTTAAGTACAGAATATATAATAATTATTAATTTAGTACTTAATTCATCTTTTTTCATAGCTTTAACTTTTAAAACGGCATTATTTACTTTAATTGCTACCATTTTTATGAAATTAATTCTTAATGATTTATTATTATATATCATATCTATTAATTGATTTTTAGTCATTATATTTATAATAGAATCTTCAAGTACTATAGCTGTTGTTAATAATGGCTGATACTCTAGTGTAGGATTATATCCGTTTATAATATACCCATCTGTATAAATATTTCTAACTATCTGTTTTGAATTAACTATACTATATATTCCAACTTTACCGGATTGTATTATATATATATTATCGCTTGAATATATTTCCGTATATATGCAATATCCTTTTGGGAATTTATATATATTATTTTCTATATGTTCTAATTCTTTAGTATATTTTATATTTTCTATGTCATTTATGAATTTTTTGACTTTAGTTATATCATTGCTTTCAGGAAAAAGTTCAATATATTTTAAACATAATTTATAACTTGCATCTATATATCCATTATTTTTATAAATATTTGCCATAGTTATAGTATCATCTTTATTATACAAATCTACTTTATTTACAGCTAATATAGTATAATATTTGCTTAGCCAAGTTTCCAATATGAAATATAAATAGTTATACATTTTTATAAGCAGATTTTCATCTTTTATATTTATAATGCTTTCAATGTTTATTTTTATAAGCTCTGAAGTTTCTTCTACTTCTACTGTTGAAAAATATGGTTCTTCTATGATAGCTGATATTAATCCTATTATGCTTCCTTTTACATTTTTATGTTTATATTCTTTGTAAAAGTCATAATATGATGTAGCTTTACCATCCATTAATATGTAAAAATATTTGGGAGGATTTTCACCGGATTTAATAATAATGTCATTTTTATTGAAGTTTACTGTATCATATTTATCCATAAAAATCCTATTATTTTTGATAACTAATATAAATCAAGACCGTTTATTATATTATAAAATAGTATTATGTCAATATTTTACTTTTAAAAATGCTTGTATATAATAAAATTACTGTGATATATTTGGATTGGAATTTCTTTTTCTATACATATCATACTCTTTGAAAAAGCTTTGTATATTTGGTATTATTATTTTTTCATTACTAGAGAATAATATTACTTTTACTTTATTTATTTCTGATTTTATATAATTAACATTTTCTATACCAACCATACTGCATATATCATGAGCAGTGTATGGCAGTTCTAAAAAATCTATGTTTTTATCAAAAAGCAATTCTGTTTTAATAAATGAGTATACCATATTATAAAATTTTCCTATAGGGTTTTTTATGGTAATACTGTAGCTTTTTATTATAGTATTATATGTTCTTCTTGCCATTATATTAACAAGATGATATTGCAATTTAGTATTATTAGATGCTAGTCTTAAAAAATCTTCTTTATTTATAACTTGTAATATTGTATCTTCTAGTACTATACAAGTTGTAAGTAATAGTTTGTTTCCTAATATTGGTTTATATCCTATAATATTTCCGCTTTTAAATATTATTCTGGTAATAATTTTTCCGTCAAATACACTGTATACACCAACTTTTCCATCTCTTATTACATATAGCTCTGTATTGTTTTCAAATTCAGAAAATATACATGTGCCGTTTTTATATTCATATAGATTATAACTTATTTCCAAAGGAGGTTTTATATTGTAATTGCTTTCTATATCATGTATTTTTTCATTTATTTCTGTATGATCTTCATTAGGGAAAATTTCTATTATTTTTTTATACATATAAAGAGCAGTAGATTTATATCCATTATCATTATAAATATTTGCTATTTCAAGTGCATTATTTTCTTTATAGCTTCCAATATTTAAAGATTCAGACAATTTATAAAAATATTTACCCAACCATATTTCCATAAATTTTATTAAATACTTATATATTTTTTCTATTATCTTTGTATCTTCTATATTGTATATATCTTTAACATGTATTTCTACTAACTGTACATCTGTTGCTGCTATTGCTGTTGAATAATAAGGTTCTGAAAGTATAGCAGAAACCATACCTATTATATCTCCAGCTACAAATTCAAAATTAGTATTTTCTATAACATAATTTTTCTCTACTATTGTACCTTCTTTGATTATATAAAATACTTCTCTTGCATTTTCTCCAGCAACAAATATTGCAGAATCTTTTTTAAATTCAATTATATTAAAATCAATCATAATTAATATCCATAATTTTATATATAGATATTATACTTTATAATTGGCATATAACAAGATATTAATTATTTTTATTAATAAAATAATTAATGATATTATAGTGTAATAATGATTACTAGTATACTAACTTTACTTTATAAATTATTAATTTATATTAAAAAAATAAGTATTTTATACAATATTATATTTGTATACTTAACATAATCAAAATTCTTTATTTGACTTTAATTGAAATTTACATTATTATTAATATCCTACTATAATTATATTTTTGTTATAATAATTTTTTTATTAAAGGGATATTAAAAATGGAAGATAAAAAATACAGTGTTGAAGAATCTATAGAATTAATTACAAGAGGAATCAGCGAAGTTATTGGATTAGATGAAATAAAAGAAAAATTAAAAAGCGGAAAACAATTAACTGTAAAAGCAGGATTCGATCCTACAGCACCTGATATACATTTAGGTCATACTGTACTTTTAAGAAAAATGAGACATTTTCAATTATTGGGTCATAAAGTAATATTCTTGATAGGGGACTTTACCGGAAGAATAGGGGATCCTTCAGGAAAAACTAAAACCAGACCAAGACTTACATTAGAAGATGTTTTGAAAAATGCAGAAACCTATAAGCAGCAGGTTTTTAAAATATTAGATCCTGAAAAAACAATAGTAGAGTTTAATTCTAAATGGCTTGAAAAAATGAGTTTTGCAGATGTATTAGGATTAACTTCAAGATATACAGTGGCACAGATGATAGAGAGAGATGATTTTTCTAAAAGATATAAAAACGGACAGCCTATTAGTATTATGGAATTTTTATATCCTCTGGCACAAGGATACGATTCTGTTGCTTTAGAATGCGATGTTGAGCTTGGAGGTAATGATCAGAAATTTAATTTGCTTGTTGGAAGAACTTTAATGAAGGAATACGGATTATCTCCTCAGGCAGTTATTACTGTACCATTGTTAGAAGGTTTAGATGGTGTTGAGAAGATGAGTAAATCTTTAGGAAATTATATTGGTATATATGACAGTGCTAAAGATATGTATGGTAAGGCAATGAGTATACCAGATAGTTTAATATCAAAGTATATGGAACTTCTTACAGATATACCTATAGATGATATAAAAAATTATGTTAAAGCTATGGAAAATGGAGAAAATCCTAGAAACATAAAAGGAATATTGGCAAAAGAGATAGTAAAAATATATCATGGAGAAGAAGAGGCTTTGAATGCTGAAGAAGAGTTTAAAAGAATATTTAGCTCTAAAGGACTTCCAGATGAAATAGAAGAAGTTACTATCAATAAAGATGAGAATATTTTGAATGTATTAGCTACATGTATGTCATCAGAAAGTAAGTCAAATTTAAAAAGACTTGTTTCTCAAGGCAGCGTAACATTAGATAATGAAAAGATAAATGATATAAACGCATTGGTTTCAAAAGAGGGTATTTTAAAAGTAGGTAAACGCAATTTCTTTAAAATTAAATTTTCTTAAATTAATTATTGAGTTTTAGAGGATATAATGCGAATCTTTATCTTGTTATTATTTACATTGATTTTTAATGTATGTTTATATGCTCAGGATACTAATGTAAATAATACAGCAGCAACAAATAATACTACTGCAGCAACCAATAATGTAGGCGAAAGTGCAATAATGCAGATAAATAGATTTGATGCTAAAAGAAATCCTGTATCATTTATTAATTTAGTTAATTTTACACCATATTATGTATTGCAGGAATATGCTAGGGTTAATAATATAGAAATTTATCCCTATGATACTGAAAGTACATTAAGAGCAAGAATCATTGAAAGACAAGTAAATATAAAACAGGAAGTTATTAATAATAAAGATGAAATACGCGAAGTAGCAAGAACAACTATAAATAGAGGCGGTGCTCAGGTAGAACTTATAGGTGCAGATTTTGCTGAAAGATATACCATAGATGAAGCAGGTGAAGAGCTTATATCATTATATGGTAATGTTACCATGAAAATGTATAATAATACATTAGTTGCTGATAAGGTTGTTTATAGCTTAAAAACAGGAGAAGTTTTTGCTTCAGGAAATTTAACTGTAGCATCTGAAGGAAGTACTTTCAAAGGTGAATGGTTTATGCTTAATAGAGAAAGTAAAAGAGGCATACTATTCGGCGGAAATACGAAATTCATGAGTTTTACAGTTGAAGGGCGTATAATTAAATTTAATGACCAAGATTTTTTTGCTGAAAACAGCAGTGTGAGTTTTTCACGTCTTACTCCTATAGCGCATGATTTTTTAGCGAGCAGAGTTTATCTTTGGGATACTAAAAAGATGATGGTTTTCAATAGTATCTATAGGGTAGGAAGACAGCCTGTATTTTATTTTCCATTATTTATACAGAATAATTTTGGTACTGGTATAATATCTTCTTTTGGGCAGTCTTTGAGAGAAGGTGTTTATATTCAAAATTATAAGATATTTAATTTATATGGTGTGCAGCATAAGATAAGATTCGATGCCTATCAGAAATTAGGTTTTTTATTAGGAGATGAAATAAGGTATACAAGTCAGTATCAGGATTTAGCACTTGATGCTATGTTTGCTTTTGGAAGGCAGTATTATTTATTTGATTCCTATATTACTTCAAGTGTAGGATTTGGTACAAGGTATGTTAACTATTTTGGATCAGGTGAAGGCGGAAAGTTTGTACCAAGATATAAATTTCAATATGATCATACCATTCAATTATATAATAGCCAAAATATAAATAGTTATATTACAGGAAAGTTAAATTTAAATAGCGACTTATATTTCAGATCTGATTTTTACAATCAAAGAGGACAGTTTGATATATTAACATTTTTTACATCACTTACAGGAAATTTGCAGGACATAGGAGATTCTTATCCTGAAAATTATATTGAAAATTCTGTTTATCTTAATAATAATATTTACGGACTTAATTTAAAAGTTGGTGCAGAATGGGATTTAGAATCTGTTAGAAATATATCGGTTGATGTTAATACTAATTTCGACTATTATATGCCTAAACCATATAAACTTGTACTTCCTTCTGTAGAAGCTAGTTACAATTCTATATTTGGAAATGAGACATCTTATTACTTTCCAAATCTTAACATTAACTATAATTTAAGAGCTAATTATAATCATACTATAAATTATAAGACTTCTGAAGGTATTGCTTTTTATAACAATCCTATGCTTGACTCACAATTAAATGATAAACTTGCTGAAAGAGATAATCTTAATTTACATGGTGATATATCAAGAGCTTTTACTAATGATTTTTTAAGATTTGTACCTAGCTTTAATATGGAATACTCATATCAAAATAGTATAGATCCTAAAGCAGAAGATTTGATTTATGATAAAGATAATACTTACTTTGGTATAGGCACAGGAATGAATTTTTCTATGTTTTTACCTTACAGTATATTGCCATATGATTTCACAAGATATTTTGAACCTACTGTTAGATGGGATACAACATATACATTGGGATATAGATTTAAAGAAAAATACATTGATACAGATTATAAAGATTCTCAATTCGGTGAATTTAATAATCATAGCTTTACAACTAGATTTTCTATGGGCGGAACCGGATACAGCTTATTTTATTTGCCTGATTTGAATCTCAATATGGAAACATTTATAACTACAGGTTATGATTTTATACCTAGTTATAATTCAGAAACAAGAACTTATCAAGTTGAATTTTCTACAAATAAAATGCTTACAACTGAAGTAGGTGCTTCAGCAAGACTTTTATATAATCAATCTTATGTTTCTTATGATATAACTAGAAATTTATTAGGAACTAATTTAACAGCAAATAGAATAAATGCATATTTTCACTTTCCTATACCTTTAGGTAAAATTACAGATTGGATTTTAATAAAAAACAATAAAAGACCTTTCTTTGATGGTATAGTTAATGATTTTAATTTATATTTTGGTTTTGCCTTTACTCATGATTTTATAAATTATAGATATAATACTACCGCATTTACATTTGGTATAGAGCTTCAGGTTTTGGAACAATGGAAATTTAGAATAGCAACTACTAGTGCAAATGAGAATGCATATAGATATATAAAATCTTATGCAGAAAAAGAAAATCAAACTTGGGTTAATCCTTTTTGGGATATCATAAATTCATTCAATTTCTCTGACAGTAAAAAAAGAACTGAAAGTTTATTTAAATTAAAATCTATAGAAGCTAGTGTTTGGCATGAATTAGACGGATGGCAGATTCAGGCTACATTTGCTGTAAGACCTTCTACTCTCCCTTCTGATATTACTTCAGGTTCAGTAAAAGGAGTTTATTGGAACAAGGAGTTTTGGATTGAATTTACTCTTACAGACTTTCCTAATGTTGGATTGCCTAAGAAAGAATATAATCTTAATAGTACTATTACCGATTTACAAGATAGTGCTGCTGTTACTACTCCATGATTATATTAGTATTTTTATAGAGAGTTATTTTTTATGAAAAAAATTTTTATTATTATGTTATATTTCAGTGTATTTCTATTTGCTGAAGATTTTACTGAGATATTAACTAATGAAGTATCAGAAGAAAATTTAATTGTAAGCTATGAAAGTATATATGATGCTATAGATAATTATGATGCTGAATATATAAGAACAGCTATAAGTAATGGAAATATAAATATCAATTCAAAACTGCCTGATGATTACACAAATAATTTAGGAGGAGCTACTCCTTTACTTTATTCTATATATAAAAATGCCGGGGAAATAACTGAAATATTAATAGAGAATGGAGCTAATTTAAAAGCCAGAGATTTTAAAACTTGGAATAGTATTATGTATGCTGCTGCTTTCTCTGACTTGAATACTATATCATTACTTGCTGAAAAAGACAGTACTTTGCTTGATACTAAGACAGAGTTTAATGTAACGCCTTTACATATAGCTTGCGATTATAATAATCTTGAAACAGTAATGTATTTATGCACTAATTCTAATATTGATATTAATGCAAGAGATATAGACGGTTGGACTGCTCTTTATCATGCGGCGCATTCTAAAAGTATGGAAACTTATAATTTGCTCATTATATTAGGAGCAGATACTAATATTGCGGATAATAATAATGTGCTTCCTGAGACTGTGCTTACTAGGAAAATTGAAGATGAAGTTAATGAATTAAGAGATATTGATATTGAATTATTTAAAGCTATAGAAAAAGATGATTATAGAAACATTAGAGCTTTAATAAATAGAGGTGCTAATATTAATGCTAAAGATGGTTATGGATTAAGTGCTTTACATTTGGCCATAAAAAATAATAGTTTTAAATCTGTTGATGTTCTTCTTGCAAATAAAAATATTGATTTAGAATCTAAACTTCCTGAAGGTTATTTCACTCATTTAGGAGATGATTCTACTGATGCTGTTTATATAGGTAAGGCAACTCCTCTGATATATGCTATATTTAAAAGTAAAGGCGATTCGAGAATATTTAATGAGCTTATGAAAAAAGGTGCAAATGTAAATGCTACTGATGAAGAAGGTTGGACTACTTTTTTATATGCTGCTGCTTTTGGAAATACTTCTATGCTGAGAAGTATTGCATATAAAAATAGAAAACTTGTTAATTCTAAAACTAAAAATAATGTAACTCCTTTGCATATGGCTGTTGTTTATGACAATATAGATAATATAAAATATTTAGTTAGAAATTTAAAAGTTGATATTAATGCTAAAGATGATGATGGATGGACTGCTCTTTATTATGCTGCCGCCAACAACAAAAAAGAAGCGTATAAATTGCTTTTAAGATTGGGTGCTGACAAGGATATAGCCAATAATGAAGGATTAAAGCCTGCCGATGTTTTACGATAAATTATAGATTTTGTTATATTGCATTAATTAATTATTATTATATAATTTTTTATATTATGTTTACTGGGGAATTATTTTTTATGATTAGAAACGGATTTTTATTAATTATATTGCTTTTTACTATTAGTTTCAATATATTTGCATTAACTCAAAAAGAGCAGGAATTTTTTGATGCTATAAAAGAAAATAAATATGAATCACAATTAAAAAATCTTTTAAGATATAAAATGGATTTGAATGCTACAAATGAAAAAGGATTAACTCCGCTTTTGTATGCTATTGAATGCGGTAATGAAAAAGCTGTAAGAGTATTGCTTGAATATAATGATGTTAATATAGAAGCTAAACTTCCAGATGATTTTGCAGATTATCCGTATATAAATAAATTTGAAGGAGATAGCTTTAATATAGGAGGATCTACTCCTTTAATGTTTGCTATATTCAAAAATAATTCTAGAATAGTTAAACAGTTAATAGATAAAAATGCTGATGTTAAAGCTAGAGATAATGAAGGAACTCCTGTTTTTTTATATGCATGCGGTTTTGGAAACGGTAATATTATAAGAATGCTTCTTGTAAAAGATAGAACATTAGCTAATGATAAAACATCTAATGGTAATATTAATGGACTTCATTATGCTGCTTCTCTTAATAATTTAGAAAATATAAATTTTTTAGTGAAAAATGTTAATATGAATATAAATGATAGAGATTCAAACGGATGCACTGCTTTATATTATGCTGCTTATTATAAAAAAAGAGAGTCGTATAATCTTCTTATTAAACTTGGTGCTAATAAAGATATAGGTGATAATTATGGAGTAAAGCCTGAATATGTTTTATCAGGAGGAAGTTCATCTATTGATTTAGGTGATAATTCTACTAACAATGAAGATAATTTACTTACAAATACTGATGATGAAAATATGTTAATTGCAAGAACCATTCAAACATCAGACACTAATGCTTTAAGAAATATAATGATGTATTCTAACTTTAATATGAATTCTATAATTATATCTTATGAAACTCCTCTTACTTATGCTATACATCTTAGCAAAGATGATATGGTTAATGAGCTTCTTAAGTATAGAATGAATAATACAAATATTATTAATATAGAAACTTCTTTTTTACCAGCAGAAGAAGTGTATTTTGATGAAAGCACTAATGGAATAGAAGCTGTAGGCAATGTATATTTGGGTGATGCTAGTCCTTTGCAGTATGCTATATTTAACGGTAATACTAATATAATAAATACTCTTTTAAGACTTGGAGCAGATATAAATAGAAAAGACAGTTTAGGAAATAATGCTTTGATGTATGCAGCAAGCTATGGAAGTGCAGAAATTATTGATACGATTTTAAATTATTCAAGTAATGCTTATAGAGTTGTTGATATATATGGGGATACTCCTTTGCATAATGCAGCTGCATTAGGAAATACTAATACTTTGATTGCTCTTATGAATAGAACTCCTATTAATATAAATGCACAAAATATAGATGGTAATACACCTTTGCATTTTGCAGTAAAAAATCATAATAGTAATACATATAGATTCTTATTATTAAAAGGTGCTGATTATACTATAAAAAATTATGATGGAAAAACTGCTTCTGATTTACTTTATGGTGATGGAGTTGAGAGTATAGAAAATATTATAGGTAATAATACATATACAAATAACATTATGACAAATGGTGTTATTGATACAAATAATGGTTATTATAGTGATTTTTATACCAATGAAAGATTAAATAATAGTAAAGCAAATAATGATTTATATGGAAATACAAATTTAAATAATATAGATACAAACTATAATACAGTAGTTACTAATTCATATTATAACATGCAGTACGATAATAATGATATGATTGATGATGTTAAAATTGTACAGGCTAATACTTTTGCTGATGATTTAATATATGAGTATAGTGATGATAAAACTCTTGATGATGCGAATGATGATTATGTAGAGCCTGATACAAGTGATGATTATTCAGATATATATGAAGCAAGCAAGCCTTTATTTGATGCTATATATAATGGTAACATTCAAGATATAATGAAAGCTGTTTCAAGCGGTATAGATATAAATTCAAGAAATGCAGAAGGTTTCACTCCATTACTTTATGCTATTAATTATGATAAATTAGAAGCTATGAAAGCGCTTTTAAGTTATAGTAATGCTATAGATATAGAGATGCCTCTTAACAATTACACTAATACTTATTCTGTAAAAGGAGGCAATTTTAGCGGAGAAGTATTATTTAACGGCACAACTCCTTTACAATATGCAATATTCAAAGGCAATACTAATGCTGTGAATCTGCTTATAGAAAATGGTGCTGATATGAGAAAAAAAGATTATAATGGTTACTGCAGTTTATTTTATGCATCAGCATTTTCTACTCCGGATATGATATATTTTTTACTCACAAAAGATTCATCTTTAACTAGAGAAAAATCTTTAAGCGGAAGAACTGTTATTCATTTTGCTACGATTTATGGTAATGACAGTGCCATATCATATTATTTATCAAACACTTTTTTAAGTATTAATGCTCAGGATAATGAAGGAAATACTCCTTTGCATTATGCCAATGAAAAAGGATATGCTTCAACTATAAAACTTCTTATAGAAAGAGGGGCAAGAACTGATATAAAAAATAATGCAGGGCTTATAGCTTCCGATCTATTAAAAAAATAAATGTATGAAATGTATGTTAAATACTTTATTCTGGTAATCACATTTAATTAAAGATAATATAACTATGAATTAATTATATTGTGAAATTGAAATATAATGAAAATTATTATATACTATATACTACTATATGATGAAAAATATTCAATATTTTAATTAGGAGTTATTTTATGAAACCAGAAAAAAGTAATCTTTTTACACCTTTGAAAATAGGAAGCCTTGAAATAAAAAACCGTGTAGTAATGCCTCCAATGTGTATGTATTCTGCTGAGGATGGATATGTTAATGATTGGTATATTCAGCATTATGCTACAAGAGCTATAGGCGGAACAGGTTTAATCATTGTTGAAGCTACAGGAGTACTTCCTTATGTAAGTTCTATTACTGACGGAGATTTAGGTATATGGGACGATAAATATATTGATGGTTTATCTAAATTGGTAAACGCTATTAAAAGCAATGGCGCTGCTGCCGGCATACAAATAAACCATGCTGGAAGAAAGTGTGAATCTGTAAAAGTTGATAAAATTTATGCTCCTACAGCTGAAGCATTCAATGATAAATATAGAACACCTGTTGAAATGACTAAAGATGATATTAACGAGGTTGTTGATGCATTTGTTAAAGCTTTTGTAAGAGCTAAAAAAGCAGGTTTTGATATGGTAGAAGTTCATGCTGCTCATGGATATTTAATTTCTACATTCTTATCACCATTATCAAATAAGAGAACTGATGAATATGGTAAAAACAGAGCTAAAATTTTAGAAGAGATTTTAAGAAAAGGTAAAGAGGCAGTAGGTAAAGATTATCCTATACAAATAAGAATATCTTCTTACGATTGGAGAGAGGGCGGAAACACAGTAAAAGATTTTGCTGATATGTTAAAACCATTAGAAGCAGAAGGTTTATTCGATTCTATAAATGTTAGTACAGGTGCTGTTACTGCTGACGGAAAAATTATTCCTTATGAAGGATATCAAATTCCTTTCTGCCGTGAATTAAAACAATATATGAAAGTTCCTTGTATTGGCGGAGGACTTATATATGATCCTAAAATGGCTAATATGATGGTAAGAAACGGAGCTGCTGATGCTATCTATATCGGAAGAGAATTATTAAGAAATCCATATTGGGCATTGCAGGCTGCTAGAACTTTAGGTATTGATGTACCATTCCCTAAACAATATGAACAAGCTAAAAGATAATAATCATTAATATTTTTTATTTAGTTTTAAGTCTGATTATGTTTTATACATAGTCAGACTTTTTTATTAAATATAAACTGACTATCATTATCTTTGACAAAATTGTTTATTTTTATTATAATGTTATATTATATAATTAATTTTTTACAGGGTTAATTTATGTCAAATAAAATTGCTGTGCTTTATAAAAGTAAATATGGAACTACAAGAACTTATGCTAAGTGGATAGCTGATAAAGTTCATGGGGATCTTTATAGTATTGATAATGTAACTTTTCAAAATTTAGATACTTATGATTTTATTGTTTTTGCCGGGGCCTTGTATGCGGGTAAGCTTTCATCAGCTAAAGGTATAAAAAAATTCTATAAAAAATTAAAAGGCAGAAAGAATTTATATTGTGTGATAGTTGGACTTACCAATCCTGAAGATAAAGAAACATATAATAATGCAATTAATCAAAATTTTAAATCAGATGAAAAAGAATATATGAAATTTTATTTTTTGCGTGGAAGTATAGATTTTGATAAATTGAAACTTCATCATGCATTGATGATGTATATGCTTAAAAGAATAATATCTGCCAAATCAATAAAAACAGAAGATGAAAAAGCATTATTAGAAAATTATGGAAAAAAAATAGATTTTCTCAATAAAACTTCTGTTGAAGAAATAGTGTTGGATATAAAAAATAAAAATAAAGAACTTCAAAATAAATAATATTTTTCTATAAAGTTAAAAATATATCTTTTATAATAAAAATTTATTTCAAATAATAAAAATACATATTTTATTAGTATTATGATTTATAAAAAGTATTATTAAATATAATATGATATTTATTTACTGTATTATTTTTATATAAATTTATTTCTATCTTTATTAATTTGAGTAAATATATTTTATTTTTTTTATTATTATGTCATTTTTATGTAATTAGAATGTAAAAAAATAATATAAAACATAAAATTTATTATACATTTTATACTGTTATGTCAATAAATGGTAATTTTTTAAAAAAAATGAACTATATATACGCATTTTTTATAAAAAACGCTTGTATTTATATTGGTATTTGTTATATTATAGATATAAGCAAAAACAAATAAAAACGCTTATAACTAAAAATAAAAACAATTATTAAAATGATAAAGGAGTATATAAATATGACTAACAATAACAAATACGATATAGTAATAATAGGTTCAGGATTAGGAGGATTAACTTCAGGAGCTTATTTAGCAAAAAAAGGAAAGAAAGTTTTAGTTTTAGAAAGCCACAATATAGTTGGCGGATGTGCTACAGTATATAAAAGAAAAAATGTTAAGTTTGAAGTAGGTCTTCATGAAATGGATATGGCTAAAAAAAGCAGAGATGGAAAATATCCTATATTAAAACAATTAGGTATTTATGACAGAGTTGATTTTGTTAAATTGCCTCAAACTTGGAGAATAAAAACAGAGTCTACAGATTTAGTTATACCTGAAGGTTATCAGAATGTTATGAATACATTAGAAAAAGAATTCCCAGAGGAGAAAGGCGGTATAAGAAAATATTTCGGCGGGCTTTCAAGAATTATGTATATGATAAGAAGACTTCCTTATGACTTGAAGTTTTTTGATTTCCTATTTTATCCTATAACAACATTCCCAATGAATTTATACCATTTATTTACTCAAAAGAAACTTGGAAATGTTTTGGATTCAATCATAAAAAGTGATAAGTTAAAAAGGATATTAAATATTAATATAACTTACTATCATGATAATCCTTATGAATTTACTTGGTATTATCATGCTTGTGCTCAAGGCGGATACTATAACCAAGCTTGTTTCATCAAAGGCGGAAGTCAAAACTTATCAAATGCTTTAGCTGATATAATAAGAGAAAACGGCGGAGAGGTGAGAGTTTCTTCAGAAGTTAAGAAAATAAATGTAAAAGGAAATATTGCTGAAGGTGTTACTTACTTTGACAAAAGAGCAAAAGAGGAAGTTACAGTGAATGCTGATTATGTAATAGCTAATGCTGCACCTAAAGTAGTATATGATGAGCTTCTTCCAAAAGGATATGAGGATAAGAGAATAAATAAACTTAAAAACTCTGTATCATTATACACAGTTTACATAATATTTAAGAAGAAATTTACAGAGCTTTATCCTAACAATGCATACTCTACTTTTATAAGTACAGAAAAAATGTTGAATACTCCATTTAAAGAAGATGCTAAAGGACAAAGAAACATACCAGTAGAAGATAGAAACTTTGTATTTGTTGATTATTCTACAATAGACAGTGGACTTGTAGAAGAAGGTGATGAACGTTCATTTGCTGTATTGACAGGGCCTTCATATTTAGATGAATGGAAAGATTTAAGCGATGAAGATTATAAAGCTAAAAAGAAAGAATTAGCAGAAAAATTGATAGACAGAGCAGAAAAGCATTATCCGGGATTCAGAGATAATATTGAGTACTATGAAGTTGCTACACCAAAAACAATAAAGAGATATATTAAAACTCCAGAGGGCACAGCTTATGGATTTGTTCAGGATGCTTATTTGAAAAAGAGCCGTTCTGTGAGAGTATCTCCTACAGTTAAGAATTTACATTTTGCTAGTGCTTGGGGATTTCCTGGCGGAGGATTTACAGGTGCTATAATGAGCGGATATTTGGCAGCAAGAAATATATTATTCCCTATAAAACCTTATATAGTGTTGAGAATACTTCTTTGTTCAGCATTCGGAACTGCTGTGGGTACTGCTCATCATTGGATTCCTGCTTTGATGAACTTGTTTAAGTAATAAATGAATCTTCACAGTTTTATTTAATATTGATTATGGTAAGACTGTGAATTTTGAAAACATATTATAAAAAATGAAAACATATAAACATAAAAACATAGAAAGGAGAAATATAAATGAAAAATAAAATCATAACAATACTAATTCTTACAATGATATCAAGTATAATGGCTTTTGGACAAAATGCTGATGATATAGTTGGATTATGGTACAGTCAGGCTGATGCTAAAAATAGAGTTTCTGTAGTTCAAATTTATAAAGAGAATAATAAATACTATGCCTATTCATTTGCCTATCAGAATTCTACTGATACTGTGAATGATGTTAATAATCCTAAAGCAGAATTAAGAAACTTGCCTTTAAAAGGACTTGTATATTTATATGATTTAGAGTTTTCAAAAGGCGAATGGAAAGGCGGTAAAATATATAATCCTGAACAGGGCAAAATATATAATGCCAAAGCAAGCCTTTCAGATAATAAACAAGAGTTAAAAATAAAAGCTACTATAGACGGAGCCGGACTTTTTGGTAAAACTCTTACTTGGAAGAAAGTGCCTAGCAATGAAGTTTCTAAATATACGCCATTAAATAAAAGTGAATTAAGAAAACTTAATTAAAAGACTCAATTAAAAATATATTAAGTCAGTGTATAGTAATTGCTGTACACTGACAGTAAAGAATGCAGAAGGAATATAGAAGAAATTATAAAGTTTACTGAATAAAAAATAGGAGAATATTATGAAAAAAATATTAGCAATTATACTCATTACAATTATAAATATACCGTTATTAGCACAAGAAGATGTAAAGCCTCAAAGGGATTTAACTGACAAGTCTGATGAAGGTTGGTATTTTTCAAATCACTTCTTAGGCAGGTGGAATCATTTTGGGGCTCTATATCAAGGTCAAGTATTTTATAAAAAGGCTTTGTTTAGAGAGATGAATAATTTCTTCTTTGCTGATTCTTATGTACTTGCCGGAATAGAGCAGGAATTCAGCAGCTTTTCAAGAACTTCTGCTTATGTGGAATTTCAGCCTTTAATAGCATTGAAAATGTTATTTAAGTTTACTTATGAAGCAGGACTTGCTGATCCGGGTAGACCTGTTTTAGTTGATAGTGATACTAAAGAATTCAATCATGCACTTCCTCCATTTACAGGACTTAATCCTATGAATAAAAAACCTCAGTATGTTGGAGGAAATACTATATATGTTCAGTTTGCTCCTACACTTACAATGGGAGGACCTGTTGGACCTGGACTTATAGCACTTATATATACTCCTTATATAAATTATGTAAGAGCATTTGGTGTTGATAAAAATGAATATGTTTATTTAGCAAGAGAGTCTATAGTTGTAAAGGCTGAAGATGTATATTTCAATCATGATATAAAATTAGGATACAGCATGAAAGAATGGGGTATGGCTTTTGCTATTAATACAACAATAGAGCATATGCTTTCTTCTAGTAAAGATTTATATAGAGTTGGATTATTTGCTGCATATTCTTATAAAAAGGCTTTAAATAGTGTACCTAGTCTTTCTCCATTCGTTAGTACTAAAATAGGTACATGGCTTGTTGAGAAACATGCACAATATAAATTTGCTATACAGTTGGATGCTGGTTTAGAATGGAAATTTTATTAATATATTTAATATTGTAAAACTTGCAGAGAGTTATATTTCTTTGCAAGTTTTTATAAAAATAATAAATATTTTACTAAAAGCAAAAACTTATGTTTTAGTATGCAAATAATATTTAATAAATTAAGGAAAATTATGAAGAAAAAATTTTTGTTTGTTTCAGCATTATTAATGTTTTCAGTATTAGCTTTGAATGCTCAAGATGTCAAAGCTAATGATATAGTAGGATTATGGTATGCTGAAAAAGATTCTCTAGGAAGAATTCCTGTTGTAGAGATTTATGAAGAGGGCGGAAAGTATTATGGTTATTCTTTTGCTTATAAGGAATCTTATTATGGACCAGATAGTTTGGATGAAAAAAATCCTAATCCTCAGCTTAGAAAACTTCCATTAAAAGGATTAGTGTATATTATGGGATTATCTTTTGATAAAAAAGAATGGAATGGAGGAAAAATATATAATCCTTATGACGGTAAAACTTACAATGGTAAAATATCTATAGACAAAGAAGGAAGACTTATTTTAAGAGGATCTATTGATAAGTCCGGAGTTTTTGGAAAATCTATGAAATGGACTAGAGTTCCTTATTCTGACAAATCAAGATTTACACCGCTTAAAAGATCAGAATTAAGAAAACTTAATTAATATTTCATAAATTATATAAACTATTTTTTATAACAGTAGTAGGGAGGCTTTAATAAAGTTTCCCTTTTTTATTTTCTATTTTTTATTTGATCTGTTATCTTGTCGCCTATGCTGCTGTATATTATGCCAAGAAGTATTAATATTCCTCCTAATACCTGAGATAATAATAATTTTTCATTGAGAAGTATAACAGCTTCCAAAGATGAAAAGAAAGGAACAGAATCATATATTATAGCTCCTTTTATTGCTCCTATTCTTGCAATGGCTATATTCCAAAATATAAATCCTAATGCAGATGGAAAAACACCTACATATAAAAGTATTAATCCTGTTTGCATATTTAAAGTATGGGCATTATTAGAAATATACAAATATATCATTGCTGCCATTAAAGGTATAAATCCTATAATAACCATAAGATAAAAGAAAATATGATGAGGCATTTCTTTAGGTTTTATTCTTAAAATTAAAGTATATATTGAAAATATTATAACAGCTATAAGCATATAAAAATCACCTATAGCAAATTGCAGTTTCATAAGAATTTCTATGCTTCCTTTAGTAATTAAAATAACAACTCCTACTATTACAGCTAATAATCCTATTTTCTGATATATAGTCAATTTTGTTTTCCATACAATTCTGCTAATTAATGCTATTACTATAGGAGATAAAGTAGCAAGCAAAGACATATTTGTTGCATTACTTGTATGTGCAGCCATGTATACAAATGTATTGAATAAAGTAACACTAAGTATTGATAATATTATAACTTGTATCCATATTCCTTTTATATATTTTATAGTATCTAACAGCTTTTTTATACAAAATGGAGTCAATACTAAAAGAGTAACAAGCCATCTGTAAAATGAAATTTCTATTGGTGTTAAATTCACAAGAAATCTAGCTGCTACAAAATTTCCACTCCATATAATAACTGCTAGTATTGCAAATATATAACCTGTATTATTATTTGTTTTATTGTTTTCTGACATAAAAAAATCCGTAAAAATTTAATGCAAATATACTATTATAAATTTTATTTTTTGCAATTATTTTTTATCATTTTATTATTTTTTCATATCTATTTTTTATATAATAAATAATTGCTGTTGCAGCAGATAAAAAAGAAATTAAAGCAAGTACAATATAGGCTATATTTATAGAATATATATCTATTAATTTACCTGTTATTATAGGAAATATAAAAATACCAAAAGAGTATGTGGATTGAAAAAATCCCATAGCTGATGATTTCTTTTCTATATCTATTTCTTTTATTGATTCACTAGTAAGCAAAGAAGCTAATATTCCTGAAGAAAATCCTCCAAAAATTTGAGAACCTATTATAATAAATACATTGCTGCTTGATATAACAGCTATGCAGTATAAAGCCATAATTACAAAAAATATTGGTATATACTTTCTTATATTATCTTCATTTTTTATTCTGCTTGGTGCAAAAGCTCCCAATATAGCAAAAAACATACTTACTATTGATGCCATACCGACATTTTGATCAGTTCCGCCAAGTTCTTTTATTCTATTTAATGTGAATGATATAACTGCAGCCATTTGTATTCCCTGCATTACTATAGCAAGCAATGAAAATACTATTAATCTTTTATTTTTTATTACTGAGAATAACCCTTTTATTGATAATTTTTTACTATTTTTTTTATCCTGAAGAAAAATACCCAATATAAAAACTAATGCTCCTGAAACAGCACTAACATAAAGAAGAAACTTCATTCCAAATTTATTATAAGAAAAAGCAGCTATTAAAAAAGCCAAGAACATGCCTGTAACGCTTGCTACTAGAGATTTACTTGTTGCTTTATATTCTTCACTTTTATCGAAGTAAGAAGCATATAGAACCATAAATACCGTCCAAATAGATGCAGATATTCCGCATAAAATTCCGCCGATCAAGAATCCTGAAGCATTTAAATTAAATAATCTTATTACAGCGCCAATAGATGTAAGAAGCCCTGCTAATAGTATAAATATTTTGCATTTTCCTACATAATCATTAAGAAGTCCGAATGGAAATTTCAAAAACATTTGTGCTGCACCATAAAGTCCTATAATGATTCCTATCATAGATGAATTTATATTAATAGATGATAAATAAGGAACTTGATATGGTATATAAACATATAATGAAAGCCATAATAATGTCATTATGATAAATAATAGATTAGACATGAAATTATCCCCAATTTTATAAAAATAAAGCTGTCTAATAAAATTAAACAGCTTTAATAATTAAATACTAAAATAATAAATTAAAATTTATCTACGTCTATATCAGCGACAGAATTAAATATATAATTTGGTCTGTATGGAAACTCTTCCATCATTGCTTTTGTAGTAACTCCAGAAAGTACTAAAGCAGTTTTCATACCGGCGCCAAGTCCGCCCAATATATCTGTATCCATTCTGTCACCAACCATTAATGTATTTTCACTATGGGCATTAATTTGGTTTTTAGCTATTGACATCATAATAGGATTTGGTTTTCCTACTATATAAGGTTTTTTACCTGTAGCTGTTTCTATTGCTGCCAATATAGGTCCTACTGCTGGTATTAATTCCCCATTAGGAGCTGGGTCTACTATATCCGGATTACAGCCTATAAATTTTGCACCTTTATTTATTAGATGCACTGCCTTTTGAAGCATATCAAAATTAAAAGCATTAGTTTTACCAACTACTACATAATCAGGATTAACATCATTGATACTATATCCTACATTATATAATTCACTTACAAGTCCTCCTGTTCCTATAACATAGGCTGTACCATTTGCAAGCTGTCTTTGCAAAAATATAGCTGTTGCTTGTGCTGCTGTGAAAAAATGTTTTTCATCTAATCCGCTTACACCCAATGACTCTAATTTTCTTTTTAAATCTCTAGGAGTTTGTTCGGCATTGTTTGTTAAAAATAGAAATGGTACATTTTTATACAATAGCATTTTTATAAAATCTTCTGCACCTTCTATTAGATTATTGCCTCTGTATATAACTCCGTCCATATCTGATATTATACTAATCATTTATTACCTCTATTATTGTTTATAAAAATTGTTCTCTCTCTTTGCAAAATATATTACAAGTAATCTTTACATTTTTATTTATTAATTTTAATTTATAAATTGTATAAATATAAAACAAAAAGTCAATTACAATTTTTTATTTTATTTTGTTTTAAATGTAGTTTAAAGTATAGTGCTTGTAAAAAAAAGATATTTTATATATAATATAGCTAAGTAAACATATTTTGTTGGAATGGATTATGGGGGTATTATGTTTAACAAAACAATTTATATTATTATATTAATCTATATGCTAATTTTTTCGAGCTGCAGTAAAAATGAAACAGCAAATAATAATTTAAATACAAATAATCAAGATAATTATTCTAGTAATATTAAAAAAAATGATAATAATTTTTTTGATATGAAATATGTTTATAAATCAATCAGAGTGGATAAAGAAAGCTTCAGTAATGCTTTACTCAGTTATTATCAAGATGCCAATTTCAGCAATATAATAAATAGAAATAAAGATTTCCTTAGTAAAAAACTAGTAGGAGATAATGACATAAAAAAATATGCTATAGATTATATATCTAATACATATCATAATCATTACAGCGATAATTTATCAGAAAATCATTTGCAAGATCAAAAACTAATTTTTTCTTATGCTTCAGAATATAATTATGTTGAACAAAATTTAGCTTTAAAAAAGGCTAGAGAACTTCTTTTGAGTATAAAGAATAAAGATGCTGATATTTATTTAGCTTTATTTTTATCTCATATGGCTACAGATTCTTTGTATTATTTTAATGATATGCAGAATTATTTAAAAGAGTGGAAAAAATTAGGTTCTACAAATATAGATATGATGATAGGTATAGTAGCTGAAGGTAATAATGTAAATAATATTTATTCAAATAAAATGAAATTAATAAATTATATAATAGAAGCTCCAAGTGATTTAGGTGTTGAAAAACTTATAGCTGATGCTTATGAAAATGGATTTTTAACTGATATATCAAAGAATACAGGTTATTTAGATATTTATAATGAGAATAATTATAATTTATCTTCTGTTATTTATAATAATACTTCTAATATATCATACTTTACTGTTTCAAAAGATATTGTAAATACAAACATTATAGACAAGTATATTAGAACTTATACAGGTAAAACTTTAAGCAGAGATAAAATGACTTCTCCTGTATATTATGAAAATTTTTATTATATATATAATCCATCCTTAGATGAGAAGTATGAGGATTTTGCAGATATATATTTTTTAGAGTTTAATAAAAATACATTTATTTATTCAATTAAAGGGAATAAACTTCAAGGTGTATATTATTTAAATCCTATGTTTATTGGAAATATTAAATATGCTGACTATAAAATAAAAGAAATATTTAATTTCCATCTTGGAGATGATTCAAAGTTGGATAGTGCAAAAATATCTGTTATTAAAACAACTGAGTTAAAAAACATATCCACAAATTCTCAATTTATATTAGATGGAAAATTTGATAAGAATAAATATGCTGAATATTTAGATGATATACTTTCTTTCCCAATATATAATCCTGAATTTTTCTTATGCGATATAAACAATGACGGAAAAGATGAAATAATGGTAAGAGGAACTTATAAACATTCAGGTGAAAGGAGTGGTATAGCTTCATATACTTTACTTTTAAAAGATAATTTGGAATTAAATTTAGAGAGTACCATTGGAAAATCTATAAATGGAAGCAGTAAGCAGGGACTTAATAATTTTCAAAAAATGTATTCAGAAGACGGTAAAAATAAAATACTTCTAGTAGATCCTTCAGCCAATACAGCACAAGATATATTTGCTGAGAATGGTGTTGTAAATGTATATGAGTTTACATACAAAACATATAAATATGAACCTAGATTAGTTTGGAAAGGAAAAATATTAAATGGAGTACCTGACGGAGTTTTAAAAACAGATGCTGGTTTTGATATGTACAAAGCAGAAAGCGACTCGGATAAAGCAATAGTATCTGACAAAACTTTAAGAATAGCGGATAAACTTATAACAGATGAATATTATAAAGAAGCTGAAAAATCAGATAAAGATAAGCAAGAAGAGCTTTTAGAAAAAAGACGTTCAGATATGAAAGCCATTCAAGATAAATATGGCGATGTAGTTCAGATAGAAAATGAAATGATGAAAATATTGGGTATAGATAAATAATAGTGAAAAGTGATAATATAAATACAGATGCTTATAAAAATATAATTAGGAATTTTAATATTGTTATAGGTATTGCTTTTATACTGTTTGTTTCTGCAATATACATTACTTATATATTTAATATTAATATTCCTAAATTAGATTCCAATACAGATTTAGCGGCATTGGAGATAATTGCATCAGAAAGTTTTATTTATAATATAAGAGTATTTTTTTCTTTTTTAATTCCATTATCATTTTTTATATTTTTATTTCTTTTTGTGCTTAATCCTATTAGTGTCAAATCTATATTGATATCTTTTGTATTTATTTTTCTCATTGCATTTTATTTGTATAAACTTCCTTATGAAGTATTAATTAATCCTTTTGAAAATTTATATGTATTTATTAAATTGATAATAAATATTATATCTGCAAATTTAATTTTGCTTTTTATAGTCGGTTTGTCATTTATTAGATATGATATAAAAAAGTTTTCTGCTTTATATGATTTTTATACTATGATTACTGAAATTATAATATGGAGTTTTTTGATACTATTTATAATTTTATTAATAATATCTTCTATATCTGCTTTATTATATTTCAATGATAAAATAGAAGTCAAAAAAATTTTAAAATTTCTAGTGATAAATGATATGAAAAATTTTAAAATACTTTTATCTATTTTTTCTGTATTAAATATTTCTATAATTTATTTTTCATATTTATTATATAATAAAATGATTAATACGAAATTATCAATAAGTGTTTCTAGGGTAATTACTCCTATTATATCTATTTCATCTGTTATGATTATAGCAGCAACTTTGAAATATAATATTATAAGCAATCATTATTTTAAATTTTTATTATTATTATATTTTTTATTTATGATAATTTTTGTATTGAATATTTTTCTATTTAGAATAGACAAAGAACATAACAAGATAGAATATTATATATATGTAATTTCAAATATATTTGGCATTATATTTTCAGTATTTTTATTTTATATATATTTAATAGAAAATATGCATAGTTGTTTTATCATATTTAATGTAATAGTTATTATTAATTTTTTATATAATATATATATGTCTATTATAAAAAATAATAGAAAATTGGTATTTTTATATAATTTTTCATATATAATATTTTTTATTATTTTATTATTTGTTGACTTTATATAATATTTTGCTATACTATATATATGTATAAAATACTTTGGAGGGAATTTGAAAAATAGAGTATTTTTAACAATTATTTTAATTTTTGTTATTGCTTTTAACTTGCAAGCAGTCAATTTATCTATTGGAATTATAAGCCAGTTTGGTATGAGCGGTGCCAATACAAATGCTTCTAAAATATTTCCGTCTGGTTTCAGGGATTTTGACACTGGATTTTTATTTTCAATAGGTGCTAATCAGCCTATATCGTCTTCTATGTCTTTTTCTGTACTCCTTGATTTAGGATATTATTATGATTCTTATGATTTTAAATATATTATAGATGGAAATAGAGTAACTGAAAATTATCAATTTAACAGTTTTTTAATAGGCGGATATGCCAGATTTAATTTTGGATTTTTATCATTAGGAGCAGGTGGAGGTGCAAAAATACCTGGTTCGGCTACATATAGAATAAGCGGATATGAAATGGTTGGAAGATATAGATTTTCTTTTGGCGATTTGAGTGATATATTTGAAAGTGCAATTATTCCTTATTTAAGGTTTTCTATAGACTTTAGTATATTTAATTATTTGCTTATTGGAGTATATGCTAATTATGATTTCCCTTTGTATTTCCAGCATAATAATTATATGAGTGATGTATTAGTTAATAAAGATTCTATAAGTGCTTTTGATATAGGAATTCAATTTGGATATTATCTCAATATAAATTTTGATAGAAATTATTATTAGGAGATACTATGAAAAAAATATTTATATTATTTATTTTGTTTTTATCTTTTAATGCTCTTTATTCTGCTGACTTTGTTATGGGCTTTGTAGGAAGAGTTGGAGCCAGCAGTGCTACCACTGATAGAAATAAGATATTTTCATCAGATTTCAGAGATTTTGATAATTCTTTTTCTTTTCAGCCTGGAATATTTTGGGGATATGATGATCTATTATCAACTGCATTTCTTTTTGATATAGGATACAGTAAAGATAGATACGAAATCAAATATACTATAGATGGAAAAAGAGTATTAGAGAATTATAGTTTTGGAAGTTTTTCTATAGGATTATTTCCTAGACTTAATATAGGATTCTTCTCTATAGGTGTAGGTGGAGGAATTAAATTACCTATATCTTTAAAGTATACTATAGAGGGAGCTGAATTTAGCAGAGAAAGATATTCATTAGATTTTGGAGATATACAAGATGCCTTTACAACTTCATATATCCCTTATGTTAAACTTTCAGCAGATTTTCTTCTTAAAATCAGCAAAAAATTTATGATGTCATTTGGTTTATATGCTAATTATGATTTTCCTATTAATATAGATAAAAATGGTATATTCAAAGACTTTACAATCAATCAGGATTCTTTAGCTTCATTTGATATAGGTTTCCAAATGGGTATGTATTTCCTAAGTAGATAATGATAATATTATTTTATAATTAAACATATATAAAAAAATGAGGGCTTTATATTAAATATTGCCCTCATTTTTTTATTGAATAAAATTTAATTTATTATATTAAACTAAATTTGTATATTGTTCTATGATTATATTCTCTGTCAGGATAAAGTATAATGCTTGGGAAATGATTAAAATTCAAAGAACATGATAAATATTGAGTTTCTAAACAGAATGCTTCATGTTTGTTTAATATTTGATTTCTCACTTTAAAATTATTGAAATGATTAGCCGTATAGAATAATACAGAAGGTTTAGTAGTAAATACTTCTAAAGCTATATTTGTTTTTCTTGATAATATTTTAACTCTTCGTTTATTTATATTATTATCATCAAAAATAAAGCAATTATCGCATCCGTCTTTTGCTTTTATTATTTCATCAACTTTTTTTAATGAAGTGAAATCATATGGAGTATCTTTTGTTTTTAATATTTCACCTGAAGTTATACCGTTTTCATCTGCAAGATAGTATTTAGAATCTATAAACATTTCATGATCTTTAATACTTCCTCCGCCATTTAAATTAAAATATGAATGATTCATTATGTTTAAAGGAGTTGCTTTATCAGTAGTGGCAATATAGTCTATTATTATTTCATTTTCATCTGTAATTGTATATTTTACTATTAAATTAATATTTCCAGGATATCCTTCTTCTCCGTCTTTGGAAACATAAGAAAATAATACTTCATTGTCTTTTTTCTGTATTGATTTATACATCACATAAGATAGGCCGTTTATTCCTCCATGAGTATGATCAGGGGATTTATTTGCTGTTATATTATATTCTTTATCATCTATTGTGAATTTAGCACCTATAGTTCTTCCTGCAACTCTTCCTACTGTGGCACCCATATGACCATTTTTAGCTTCAGGCGTATAAAACTCTATATCATCAGAACCGAATGCAACTTCTACTTCTTTTCCATCCTTATCTTTGAAAAATATTCCTGTTATACTTGCTCCTACTTCTGCCAATTTTACTTTTAAGCCCTTATCATTTTCCAATGTATAGATATAAGAATTTTTTCCAAAATCTTCTTTTTTTGATCTAAACATAATAATATCCTTATAGTAATTTATATATATATTATACATTATTTTTATTTTTTTATATATAAATATTTTTAAAATTAATTTGTTTTTAATACATATATAGGGTATATTGACAATTTGTTTTTTATTTATATACTTTAAAATAAATATTTAAACTTACGGAGTAAATATGTGAATAATAATAGAGCTAATTGGTTCAATTGCTAACTTTATAAAAAGAAAATTTTTTACTAGTAAAGCCAAAAATACTAGAGAGGAATAAAATTATAGTATTAAGTATTTTTATTTTGATATAATCTGTACATAAACTTTTCTGTTTCTAGATCCATCGAATTCAAAAAAATATATATCCTGCCAAGTACCTAATACTATTTTTTTATTTTCTATTATTACTGTTAAACTAGGAGCTACCAAAGATGATAATACATGAGCTTGAGAGTTTCCTTCTCTATGTTCATAATTATCATGCTGAGGTACTAATTTATTAAAAGCATTCTTCATATCAAAAACAACATCAGGATCAGCATTTTCATTTATTCCAACTGCAGCAGTTGTATGCGGTACAAATATAACAGCTATTCCATTTTCTATATTTTCATCATCTATGCATTTTTGAACTTCAGCTGTTATATCAACTATATCGAATCTGGCTTTAGTTTTTACATTAATAGTATGCATTATAATATCCTTTTTATTATTTATGTAATATATTATATGATAATAAAATACTTGTCAATTTGATTATTTTTTTATTAATGTATATAATATTTAATATGTTTAGAGAGATGAGAAGAAAAAATCAATTATTATCAAATTCACAAAGCATTTCAATATTAGAAAAATGCAGTTCTGGAGTACTTGCTGTTTCAGGTGATGATGATTATCCTTATGCTGTTCCTTTAAGTTATGTTTATTATGATAATAAAATATTTTTTCATGTTGCTAAAAGCGGATATAAATTAGATGCTATAAAAAACAATAATAAAGTATCTTTCTGTGTTATAGAAAAAGATGATATAAAGCCTGAAGAGTATACAACTTATTATAGAAGCGTAATCGTTTTTGGTAAGGCTTTTATATTAGAAGATGATAATCAAAAAAGAGAAGCTATTGAAAAACTTGCATTAAAGTATTATCCTAATGATACGCAGTTAAATAGAAACACTGTAATTAATAGAGAATATAATGCCTTTTATATTATGGAGATACATATTGAATATATGACAGGAAAAGAGGCTATAGAGTTAGTTAATAATAGGTTAAATTATAATAAATAAAGGAGAAGAAATGAAATATTTTAATTTTGATGAAAATTTTTTGCATACTGTTTTAGAAGAAGCTTTAAAAAATGGCGGGGAGTATGCTGATTTATTTTTTGAAGATACTAAAGTTAATTCTATAAGTTATTTAGATTCAAAAGTTGATGATATGAGTCTTGGCAATAATTATGGTGTTGGATTAAGAATTATAGTTAATAAAAAAACAATATATTTATATTCTAATGATACAAGCAATAACAGTTTGATTAATTTGGCAAAATCAGCTGCTTCTATTGTAAATGATAAAAAGTATATAGTTAAAGATTTTATTCAGTCAAAAGAAAAAGATAATCACCCATTACATATAAATCCTTTCGATATAAATTTTGATGAGAAGATAGAAGTTCTTTCGTATTTAGATAAAACATCAAGAGGAGTATCAGATAAAATAAAACAAGTTAATGCTATGTATTCAGAAAAGCAAAGAAATATTTTAGTATGTGCAAGTAATGGAATATTGAAAGAAGATTCTCAAACATATATAAGACTTATTATGATGGCTATGGCTAGCGATGGAACAAATACTCAAACAGCACGCAGAACAAAAGGAGCATTAGACGGATTTCAAGTGATAAAAGATATTAATTTAGAAGATATGGCAATAGATACTGCTAATTCAGCTATAAAGATGCTCAATTCCAAATATCCTAAATCCGGAAAATATCCTGTTGTAATAGATAATGCATTCGGCGGAGTAATATTCCATGAAGCTTGCGGACATGCTTTGGAAGCTACATCAGTTGCGGATAATGCCAGCGTATTCTGCAATAAATTGGGAGAGAAAATTGCTTCCGATGTTGTTACCGCTGTAGATGATGGAACTATTAAAAATGCTTGGGGCAGCTACAATATTGATGATGAAGGTAATGAGGCACAAAGAACAGTTTTAATAGAGAATGGTATATTAAAAAGCTATTTAGTTGATGAGCTTGGTTCTATGAAGATGAATCAGAAAATAACAGGAAGTGCCAGAAGAGAAAATTATAAATATCCTCCTACTTCAAGAATGAGAAACACATTTATAGATAAAGGCAATGCTAGTTTTGATGAGCTTATATCGGGAATAGAATATGGACTTTATGCTAAAAAAATGGGAGGCGGTTCAGTTGATCCTGCTACAACAGATTATAACTTTGCCGTTTCTGAAGGTTATTTAATAGAGAATGGAAAAATTACTGAACCTGTAAGAGGTGCTACACTTATAGGACGCGGAGATGAAACACTTATGAATATTGAGGCTGTTTCATCAAATTTAGAATTGGCTGATGGTCTGTGCGGAAGTATTTCAGGTTCTGTTCCTACTACCGTTGGGCAGCCTGCTATTAAAGTTAAAGAGCTTACTGTGGGAGGAAGATAAATGTCAGAAAATAGTTTTATGAATAGAATGGATAGAATAAAAGAAATATATAATGATGTAAAAAATAAGGCAAAAGATATTGATGAAATAGAAATTTATATGTCAGTAAGCGGAGAAGAGGAGTTTACTGTAAGAGAAAAAGATTTAGATAAATATACTTATGCTGAATCTGGAGGAATAGGTTTAAGATTAATTAAAGATGGCAAAGTTGGAATAAGTTTTACAGAGAAAATAAGCTCTGATATAAATATAGATGATCTTATTAATAATGCAAAAACTTCATTACATTATGCTGACTCTGAACCTGAATATAATAAACTTATAGATAAAGATGATGATGAAAAAAGTTATGATATGATTAATAAAGATATAGTTAATCTGTCTAATGATAAACTTAAAGAAATTTCATTATCAATAGAAGATAAATTATATTCTCTTGATAATAGAATTGTAAATGTACCATCTGCAGGATTAGCCAGATATAATTTTACTAAATGTATAGTTAATAGTAATGGTATATGCAAAGAAGAGAAGAAAAATAGCATAGCATATTATGGTGAAGTAATAGCAAAAGAAAATGATATAGTAAAAACTTTTTTTGATGTTTATTCTTCAACAGATGCTGTTTTTGATATTGATTCTTTTACCAAAAATATAGTTGATAATGTTGTAAATAAATTATCTGCAAAGCCTATAGAAAGCGGAAAATATAAAACTGTATTTACAAATAAAGCTATGAGAATAATTATAGGCGCTTATTTAGGTTTATTTTCTTCAGAAGCAGTTCAGAAAAAATTATCACTTCTTCAGGGAAAATTGAATCAGAAAATAGCAAGCAGTATTATAAACATTAAAGATGTTCCTATTTATGATAAAGGATTAGCAAATACAAATTTTGACGGAGAAGGTTCTAAAACTAAAGATTTAAATATAATAACTAACGGAGTTTTAAATAGCTATCTTTATAATAATTATACAGCCAAAAAAGACGGTATAAAAACAACTTCTCATGCTTCAAGAGGATTCAAAACTTCAATAGGAATATCTTGTCATAATTTTATTTTGGAGAATGGAAATAATACTCAGGAAGAATTGATTTCCCAAATTCAAAATGGAGTATTAGTAAATTCTCTAACCGGAACTCATGCAGGAGTAAATGCTATAAGCGGAGATTTTTCTTTACAGGCAGAAGGCATAAAAATAGAAAATGGAAAATTATCATATACAGCAAATCCTTTCATTGTTTCAGGTAATATATTAGATCTTTTAAGCAATGTAGAAATGCTTGCCAATGATACTGATTATCATCATTCATCTATATATGCACCTAGTGCTTTGATTAAAGAACTTTCATTTGCTTCATAATTTTTATTTATAGTATTGAAGTTTTTTTTTATTTTTAATATACTTTATAAAATGAATAGAAGAAATCAGTTTTTTGATAAAATTTTGCAGAATTTCGATAAAGTTTCTGATAATGAAAAGAAGAAAGTTTTTAAAAGGCTGTCTACTCTTTGGTATTCTCAAAATATTATTATAGAAAATCTTGAAGAGGGTATAATAGCAATAGATGAAAAAAATGCTATACAAGGAATAAATAAAAAAGCCTGCTTTCTCTTTTCAATACCTAGAAACTCTGAAGGAAAAGCTCTTTCAAAATATATGTCATCAACTGATATAGGAAGATCTATATTAGAACTTATAAGGGATAATATTTCAGATACAAAATTATTAAAAGACGATGAAAATGAAAGGATACTTCAGATAAATATACTTCCTATAGGAGACAGCGGAAGAATAATAGGAACGCTCATAAAAGCATTCGATATCACTAAAACCTATGAAAGTGCTCAGAAACTTAAAAGAGCCGAACAATTAGCTTCTCTTACAACTCTTGCTGCAGGAGTAGCTCATGAAATAAAAAATCCTTTAGGTTCTATTTCTATATATGTACAGCTTATAGATAAGATAATAAAAAAGAATATGGATAATGAATGCCAATGCTATAAAGATTTTAAAGAGTATTCTGATATTATCAAAGAAGAAATAAGCAGGCTTGAAGAGACTATTAATTCATTTTTATTTTCTGTTCGTAAATTGGAACTTAATATTGAAGATGTTAATATTAATGAGCTTATTTTATCTACTATAGCATTTTTGAAATATGAGATAGAAAAAAATAATGTTAATATTGATATTAAATTTGACAAAGATAATCTTATATTAAAATTAGATGAGAAATATATAAAGCAGTCTTTAATTAACATAATACAGAATGCTATAGATGCTATGAGTGATAATGCAGATGATAAAAAGAAAGAAATTTTTATAAAACTTAAAACCGTTGATAATTATGCAGTGATAAGTATAAAAGACACGGGTAGTGGAATAAAAGAAGAATCTCTTGGCAAAATATTCGAGCCTTATTTTACAACTAAAAGACATGGAACAGGACTCGGACTTACAAATGTAGTTCGTATAGTAGAAGCACATAATGGAAATGTAACTATAGAAAGCGAATATGGAAAGGGAAGTGAGTTTATCATAAAACTGCCTTTACAGCAGGAAAATCAAAAATTTTTAGAAACGGATTTATAAATTATGCCTAAGATATTAGTAATAGATGATGAAAAAAACATAAGAGATGGTATTAAAAAGTCATTGGAATTTGAGGGTTATGAAGTTGTAACTGCAGAGAATGGAGAAAAGGGTATAGAAGCTGTTTATAAAGGCGGAATTGATTTAGTTATAACTGATTTAAAAATGCCTGAAAAAACAGGAGAGGAATTTTTAAAAGATATTTTAGATTTTGATAAGCATATACCTGTTATAGTGTTAACGGGGCATGGGAATGTTGAGACTGCAGTTGAAATGATGAGGCTTGGTGCTTATGATTTTATGACAAAACCTTTCAATCTTGATAAAATGCTCCTTATAATAGCAAGGGCTTTAGAAAGTAAAAATATAAAGAAAGCTAATGAAACACTTGAAAGCAGAGTGGATTATCATGAAAGTTTTTATGGTATGATAGGGCATAGTCCTAAAATATTAAAAGTGTATGAGGCAATAAAGCAGGTGGCAAGAACTAAAGCTACAGTATTGATAGAAGGTGAGAGCGGAACAGGTAAGGAATTAGTTGCAAGTGCTATTCATCAAATATCCGACAGAGCTAAGCAGCCTTATATAACTGTAAACTGTGCGGCACTTTCAGAGGGTGTTTTGGAAAGCGAATTATTCGGACATGAGAAAGGTTCTTTTACAGGAGCTATTGATAAAAAAATTGGAAGATTTGAAGCTGCTAATAAAGGTACTATATTTTTAGATGAGATAGGTGAGATTAATCAGATTGTACAAGTTAAGTTATTGAGAGTATTAGAAGAAAGGGTCATAGAAAGGGTAGGTTCTAATACTCCTATTGATGTTGATATAAGAGTAATTGCTGCCACAAACAAGAAATTATCAGAGGAAATAAAAGAAGGTAAATTCAGAGAAGATTTATATTATAGACTTAATGTAATAAAAATAGAAATGCCTCCTCTTAGAGAGAGAAGAGAAGATATACCTCTTTTGATAGATAATTTTATAAAAGAGTTTTCTAAAGTTCATTCTATAGAAATAAAATCAGTTGATAAGAAAGTGTATAAAATATTATCTTCATTGCAATGGGAAGGAAATGTAAGAGAACTTAGAAACACTATAGAAACTATGGTGGTTATGTGTAAAGACGGTAAAATTGATGAGAGCAATATACCTGATTGGGCTTTGAAAAATAGCGAAAGTAATTTTGTAGTTGAAAATGATGTTACATTAGAAGAACTTGAAAGAATGTATATTAATCATTTGCTTAGCAATAATAATTTCAATAAGGCTCAGGTTGCTAAAATACTTGGAATTGAAAGAGCTACTCTTTATAGAAAATTGAAAGAGGATAATAAAGATATTAAAGAATAAAAAAGAGGAGCTTTTTATTTCTCCTCTAATATTTATTATATATTCAAAATAAATATATTTTATTCGTTATTTTACAACAGTCATTATAGTATCTTCTAAAGAAACTTCCCTAGGAGCTGTTTTAGTTAACGATTTTAATTCAGAAAAATTAGGTATTATAACAGGAGAAGTAATATCATATTCTTTTTCTACCTCTTCTTTATCAAATTCTATAAGCAATGTACCTACTTTAACTTTATCACCTTCTTTAACATGTGCTTTGAAATGTTTACCTTTTAATTTTACAGTATCCATTCCAATGTGTATAAGTATTTCTATACCTTTAGAAGACAAGCCTATAGCATGATTGCTATCAACCATTGTTATAACTTCTCCGTCAATAGGAGAGTACACTTTTCCTTCATCTGGTATAATAGCCATTCCGTCACCAAGTGCTTTTGTAGAGAAAGCTTCATCTTTTACTTCTGTAACATCCACTAATTTACCTTTTATAGGGCTTTTTACTTCAATTTTCTTAGAGAATAATCCCATATAAATACCTCCGCTAAATAACTTTGTTTTTATTTTATCACAAATGTTTATAAAGTAAATAACTTTATTCTAAAAAATATTATAATAGTTTTTATGTGTGATTATTGTAATATTATACGTATAAATTTTAGTTTTTATTTCCATAAACTGTAAAAAGCAGTAAAAAAAGAATGAATAAATTGTATAATACTTGATAATATAATAAATAAGTATTATACTATGTAATATAAGTAAAAAATATAATTTTTTTATTTTTTTAATTTTTATGGAGGATATATGTTTAATTATCTACAAAGAATAGGTAAGTCCCTAATGGTTCCGGTTGCTGTATTACCTGCAGCAGCTATTCTATTGGGTATCGGTTATTGGATTGACCCAAATGGATGGGGCGGCGGAAGTCCTGTTGCAGCTTTCTTCATTAAAGCTGGAGGATCTATTATAGACAATATGCCTATACTTTTCGCTATTGGTGTTGCTTTCGGTATGTCCAAAGATAGAAATGGTTCTGCTGCTTTAGCTGGTCTTGTTGCTTTTCTTGTTGTAACAACTCTTTTAGCTCCTGCTACAGTTGGTATGATTCAAAGCAAAGCTGTTGAAGATGTTCCTGCTGGTTTTGCTAAAATCAATAACCAATTTATAGGTATATTATGAGGAGTTATTGCAGGAGGTTTATATAATAAATTTTCTGAAATAAAATTGCCTGAATTTTTGGCATTCTTCAGCGGAAGAAGATTCGTACCAATAATTACATCTGTAGTTATGATGGTGGTATCTTTTATTTTAATGGTTATTTGGCCTGCAATTTATGGCGGTTTAGTAGCATTTGGTGAAGCTATAATAGGTCTTGGTCCTATAGGAGCAGGTATTTATGGTTTCTTCAATAGATTATTAATCCCTGTTGGTTTACACCATGCACTTAACTCAGTATTCTGGTTCGACGTTGCTGGTATTAATGATATACCTAATTTCTTAGGCGGTCAGGCTTCTATAGATGCCGGCACAGCTACAATAGGTGTTACTGGTATGTATCAGGCTGGTTTCTTCCCTATTATGATGTTCGGACTTTTAGGTGCTTGTTTAGCATTCATTAAAAATGCTAAGCCTCAAAATAGAAACAAAATTAAATCTATAATGTTAGCTGCTGGTTTTGCTAGCTTCTTTACTGGCGTTACTGAACCTATAGAATTCTCATTTATGTTCGTAGCTCCTGTATTATATGTAATACATGCATTATTAACTTGTATTTCTTTAATCATTTCTGCTAGCTTTAAATGGATGGCTGGATTCGGATTCTCTGCTGGTTTAATAGACTTACTTCTTTCTACTAAAAACCCATTAGCTTGTAATTGGTATATGCTTATTATACAAGGTTTAGTATTCTTTGTATTATATTTTGTTATATTCAATTTTGCTATACAGAAATTCAATCTTAAAACTCCTGGTAGAGAAGATGATGATGAGGCAGAAGTAGAAATTACTGTTTCAGGCGATGCTTCTTATGCAGAAAAAGCATTAATGCTTCTTCCTTTGCTTGGCGGTATAGAAAATATAGTTGATATTGATAACTGCGCAACTAGATTAAGATTAGAAGTAAAAGATAATACAATAATACAGGCTGCTGAAATTAAAAAAATATTCCCTGGTGTATTAACTCCTGGAAAAACTTCTGTACAAGTAATTGTAGGACCTAAAGTACAATTCTTAGCAGATGAATTTAAGAAAGTAGCTAAAAAATAATTATTTATATAATTTATGATATGATAGCCTGCAATACTATTAAATATTGCAGGCTATTTTTGTAGAAATAAAATAAATATTATGTTAGTATTTATGTATATACTAGCATAATGAGGTTTAATAATGGAATCAAATAAAAAAGATGTTAAATTTATACTTCCTTTAAGTTTATTAGGAGGAAGGGAAAATATAGTAAAAGTAAATAATTGTGCAACTAGATTAAGATTGGAAGTAAAAGATACTAGTAAAGTGAATATTGATGAAATAAAAAAGTATTATCCTGCTGTGCAAAAAATAAGTGATACAGAGATTCATATAGTAGTAGGTACAGATGCAAGCGAACTTGCTGAATCTTTAAAAAGAATAATAGCTTTTGATTATGATCCTTCTAGTATGGCTATGACTCTTATTCCTTTGCTTGGAGGCAGAGAAAATATAGTAAAAGTAAATAATTGTGCTACTAGAGTTAGACTTGAAGTTGTGAATGCTGATAAAGTTAATGAAGAGAAATATTATCCTGTAATACAGAAAATAAGTGTTACAGAGGTTCATGTATTAGTAGGCACTAAGGCTTCTGAGGTTGCTAATGAATTATCAAAGATTTTAAATATCTCTGATAATAATACAAATACAAACTATTCTTATAGAGCTTGGCTTCTTTTTCCTATGCTTGGAGGAATAGAAAATGTTGTAAAAATAAATAATTGTGCTACTAGATTAAGACTTGAATTAAAAGATGTTAATAAAGTAAATATTGAAGAAATAAAGAAATATTATCCTGCTGTACAGAAAATAAGTGATACAGAGCTTCATATAGTAATTGGTACGGATGCAAGTTTATTTGCTGATGCTTTTAGAAATATATTTGAAAGTCATAAATTGAAAACTGCTTTAATTCTTCCATTGGTTGGGGGTATAGATAATATAACTAAAGTAAATAATTGTGCTACTAGATTAAGATTAGAAATAAAAGATATTAATAAAGTTGATGTTGAAAGTATAAAGAAATATTATCCTGCTGTTGAAAAAATAGATGATAAGGAGCTGCATATAGTTGTTGGTATTGATGCTAATGAACTTGCTAATGAATTCAAAAAATTTGTAATTTAAAATAAAATAATAATAAGAGGGTATTAATAAATACTCTCTTATTATTTATTAATATAAAAAATCATTTTTTATTATTCTGTTATAATATTATCCAATATTTTAAATAGTTCTTCTTTATTTTCGCATTTCATAAGTTCTATTTTATTTTCCATTCTATAGCCTGTTAAATATTTCATAATAAATTTACGCATAAAATGAATTCCGCTTACTTCTCCGTAAAGTTCGCAGCATCCGTTAATATGTTCTTTTATTATGTTTTTTAAATTGTCTTTTTCATCTATTTTATTATTATATTCATCATTATCTTCAAATATAGTATTAAGTTCTGTAAATATCCAAGGATTTCCAATAGCACCTCTTCCTACCATTATTCCATCTACTTTAGATATATCAAATGCCTTTACAGCATCTTCTTTACTTTTTATATCACCATTTCCTATTAAAATATAATCTTCACCTAATGCTTCTTTTATTTTTGCTATTGCTTCCCAATCTGCAGTTCCTCTATACATATCGCTTGCATATCTGCCATGCAAAGTTAAAAAGCATGCTCCGTTTTCTTTCATAGCCAAAGCTCTTTCTATTTCACTGCCTTCGCCTCTTTTTAGTCCCAATCTTATTTTTACACTTACAGGTAAAGGAGACACGCTTTTTACAGCATTTAATACGGAAATCATTTTATCAGTATCTTCTAAAAGTCCGGCACCCCCATTATTTTTTACTACTTTTTTAGTAGGGCATCCCATATTAATATCTATAAAAGAAAAACCGCTTAAATCTGTTATTTCTATAGCCCTTTTATAATCATCTTCATTTGCTCCGAATAACTGAAGTGATATAGGATATTCATCTTCTTTATGTTCCATATATCTATAAGTTTTTTTTACTTGTCTTGCCAAAGCAGCGGCACTTACTAATTCTGTTACTAAGAGTCCGGCTCCAAATTTTCTTGATAATCTTCTAAATACATAATCAGTATATCCTGCCATAGGGGCTAAGAAGAACCTTGAGGGTATATTTACGCCTTCTATTAATATATTTCTTTTCATATTTTCCTTAAATTATATGCATTAAAATTTTGATATAATATAAACAATTAATTAAAAAACTTCAAGGGTATAAAAAGATTAAATATATGTTGACTATAAAATACTCTATGATATAATAAAATAGTGTATACTAACTAATATATTAGAGGTACTTTGTGGATATATATGATATAGTCGATGATCCGGAAAAACAATTAGAAGTATTTTCTGGAATTATTAAAAGAATGAATGCTAGTAATGATCATGATGAAACTTTAATTACTATTATATCTGAAATAAAAACTATAATGTATACAGATTCTATACTATTATATTTAGTAGATCAAGAATTATATAATTTGCATTATGAAATGTCCATAGGACCTCTAGGAAGCAAATTTTTTGGAAATATTATAGACTGTGAAAAACCTTTGGCTGTAAGAGCATATACTACATCATGCTCTTTATATTCTAATGATCCTCAGGAAGATTCTGCTTTCATACCTATGAAAGAGGTTTTGGGAGAGGATTTAAAAAATATATTATTTGTGCCTTTAAAAGTAAGAAAGAAAAATATAGGTTCTTTATTCTTAATTAATAAGAAGAATGGTAAATTTATAGAAAAAGATACTGTTGTAATGTCATTATTTGCTAATATTGTTTCTTTAGCTTTAGTTAATAAAATGGTATATGACAGAGCTCAATCTAGAGCTTATGAGGTTGGAGCCTTATATCAGATGTCAATATCTATTAATAAATGCGAAACTATTGAAGAAATACTTAATGATAATATTAGTATAGTCTGCGAGGCATTTGAAGTACATAGAGTTTCTGTAATATTGAAAGAGAATGGAGTTTTCAAATTTAAAGCAGGAATTGGTATTGATGAAAATGTACTTAAATATGGTGTTGTAACAGTTGATGATAATGTTCTTGCTGAAGTTCTTCGTACTGGTAAGCCTGTTTATTCTATTGATGTAGACAGAGATATTAGATTCAGACCTAATAAAAATCTTAGATATACTAGAAATAGTTTTATGGTTGCTCCTATAGTTGGAAAAGATGAGATTATAGGATTCCTTTCTGCAACTGAGAGAAATATAAATAAAGCATTTAATTTAAGCAATTTATCTCTTTTAGAAATGCTTGCTCAGCAGATAGGTGAAAACTATATGCATGTACTTTTATCTGAGGAGTCAAAAATAAAAGAATCTTTAACAGAGGAAATTAACTTTACAGAACAGCTTCAAAAAAGCGTACTTCCTAAAGAATTCCCTAGTAATGGATTATTTGATATTGCTGCTGTAAGTATACCTAGTAAGAATGTAGGCGGTGATTTTTACGATTACATAAAAATAAGTGATACTAAATACGGACTTGTTATTGCTGATGTATCAGGTAAAGGATTAGGGGCAGGATTCTTTATGACTATGACTCGTTCTATACTTAGAGTATATTTCTCTGAGATGGACGATCCTTCTAAAATATTAGAATCTACTAATAAGCATATATATAAAGATTCTAATAATGGTATGTTTGTTACTTGTTTCTTGCTTGTTATTGACACAGAAAATAAAACTATTACATATTCTAATGCAGGTCATTTGCCTCAGTTCTTAATAAAGAAATATTCAATTAGCACTTTAGATTCTATACATGAAATGCATACTCATGGAAAGCCTTTAGGATTTATTGAAAATGCTACTTATCAAAATAAACAAATTTCTTATTCTAGTTCTGATACTATTATATTATTTACAGACGGAATAACAGAAACATTCAATAAATCTGAAGAAGAATACGGAGAGGAAAGATTAAAATCTCTTCTTAAGAATGATTATGACAACGCTAAAGAATTAGTTGATGATATAGTAAATGAAACAGTTTCATTTAGAGGAAAAACTCCTCAATTTGATGATATTACTCTTTTAGTTGCAAGATTATTAAATTGATTGTTATTACATTTTTATAAATTTAATATGTTTTTCTTGAAATAAATACGGCTTTATGGTATATTGGATTAATATTCTATAAAGGATTTTCTTATGAAAAAAATATTTTTATTAATCACGATTATGTCTTTAATTATAATTCAATGCGGTAATAAAACAGATACTCAAACTACTTCTGCTAATACAAATGAAGCAGTACAGTCAAATAATACTATACCAGCAACAAAAATATTATCTCAAGCAGATACAGCATTTTTAGAGAAAGTAAAAAATAAAATAGTAATAGACAGAAATTCTCAATATACTTTCAAAGAGAATGGAGATATAGAATATGTATTTGAGAGCGGAGATTATAGAGAAGATAAAAATTATATATTTGAATCTTCAAAAGACGGAACTAATGCTTATTATTATGAAACTTATAATATACAGGATAAATACAAAGAAGGACCAAGCAATATAGCTACAAATTATGAAGGCTTTTCTGTAATAAATGGAATTCTTTATGAGGATAATTATGAAGGTTATGAAGGCGATCCTATTGAAACTATAATGGTTAAATGGGAAAAAGAAAATTATTATTCTAATTACTATTACAGAGAAGTAAAAGAAAATCCTAACTTCGATAATTTCCCTTATGAGAATAAAGCCGATGTAACTTTCGATAACTATAATAGAATATCAAGAGGTGTATTAATATCAAAATCAGATTATAAACTTGAAGAAGTAGGGGATATTAGCATGTATAATTTTGATAATGTATATACAAATGGTTATAATGCATCTATTGAATTAAAGAAAAATGATGACGGAACATTCTATTTCTATGCTATTAATATAACTACAGATGAAAACGGACAAACAGTAACTAATATTCAAAGCACAGATGTTAGTAAAATGGTATTATCAGAAAATCAGTATGTTGAGCCTTATTGTGAAATATTTGACGATTCTATTCAGTATGGAGAAGTTTACGGTGCTGATGGTACATATATAATAGATATAACTCCTATAAGTTCTGATGCTTTAATTTTAGTTGAAAATAATGGAAGCTATGGATTTAGCGGAGTTTTTAAAAAGCAGTCTAATTAATTTTTATTTAGTTTTAAATTTTAAGGCTTTATCAATGACTATATTGATAGAGCCTTTTTATTTTATATAAAGAATCAATAATACTTATATTGAAATAAATACATCTATATAGTATACTTATTTTAATAATATAAAAGGAAAAACTATGAAGAAAATATTTGCACTCATTACAATAATGTCTTTAATAATAATTCAATGCGGTAATAAAACTGATAATCAAACTACTTCTAATAACAATGTTAATACAAATGAAACAGTACAGTCAAATGAAACTATACCAGTAACAAAAATATTATCACAGGAAGATGCTGCATTTTTGGATAAGGTAAAGAATAAAATAATTATAAGCGGTATGGCTAAATACACTTTCAAAGATAACGGGGATATAGAATATGTATATGATTCTGGAAGTTATAGAGAAGATAAAAATTATATTTTTGAATCTTCAAAAGACGGAACTAATGCTTATTATTATGAACTTTATAATATACAAGATAAGTACGAAGAAGGACCAAGTAATATAGCTACAAATTATAAAGGCTTTTCTGTAAAAAATGGAATTCTTTATGAGGATAATTATCAAGGTTATGAAAGTGATCCTAATGAAACTATAATAACTAAATGGGAAAAAGAAAATTATTATTCTAATTATTATTACAGAGAAGTAAAAGAAAATCCTAACTTCGATAATTTCCCTTATGAGAATAAGGCTGATGTAACTTTTGAAGCGTATAATGAAAGACAAGAAGGTATATTAATATTAGAATCAGAGTATAGACCAGAAGAAGTAGGTAATATTAATACTTATAATTTTAACGGTATATATTCAAATAATAATTCTTCTATAGAATTAAATAAAAATAATGATGAAACTTTCTATTTATATGCTATTAACATAACTACAGATGAAAACGGACAAACAGTAACTAATATTCAAAGTACAGATGTTAGTAAAATGATATTACAAGAAAATCAGTATGTTGAGCCTCATTGCGGTATAGGTTCTCATACTTTAGATTATGAAGAGACTGTAGGAATGGATGGAGGTTATATTATATCTATTCATCCTATAAATGCTGATACTATTATGGTAACAGAGCCTAACGGAAGCTATGGATTTACCGGCATATATAAAAAAGCTTCTGAAATAGCGGATGCTGTAGATGCCAATGATAAAAGCACTAAAGAAAAAGCATATTATAATGCTTGCAGATGGTATGCTGAAAATTACAGTGAATTAAGTGATATTTTTAATAAAATTGTAGATTTTGATTTTGAGGGCGGCGGATATTATGAGATTAATATGGAGAATGTATATCTCTATATAGCTAAATTTAAAAATTCTGGATATTTTTCTGACAATTATATTAAAAATTTAGAAAATAGTTTTGAAGAAATAAAAAATAATTTGGAAGAAAATAAACAAAATGATGGATCTGTTGAGGGTATGGAAGCAGACTGGTTTTTAGCTACACAGGAAATTGATTATTATCTTAATATTATAACTAATGAAATGAATCTTGAAGATATAGTACCTTATGGAGATGAAGGAGATTCTTTATGCATAAGTAATGAAGCAGGAGAGTCTGTTATTTTAGAGGTTAAAAAATATGGTAATGAATGGTTAATTGAATAATAAATATTGTATAGAAAGTTATTTACTATAAATATGCAGTAAAATTATTATGAGTGTCTTATTTATAAAAGGCACTCATAATTTTTTAACACTTTTATTAATTACTTATTCTTTTTATAAGCATTATACTCTTCATCAGTAACATGTTCTAACCAAGTAACATTGTTTCCGTCTTTATCTCCTGTAATAGCAATATGCTTCATTCTGCAGTCAGGCGAAGCACCATGCCAATGTTTTTTATCTTTAGGACAGTAAAGAGCCTCTCCAGCATGAAACTCTAAAACTTCTCCGCCTTCTTCCTGAGTAAGTCCTATACCTTCAACTACAATTAAATGCTGTCCGCAAGGATGAGTATGCCATGCAGTTCTTGCACCTGCTTCAAATGTTACATAAGCTACAGAGAAATGAGAATCTTCATTAGGCTCTGTAATAATTTCTACTTCAACATCTCCTGTAAAATATTCTTTTGCTCCTTTAAATTTTTTTCCTTCTCCGTTTTTTATAAATACAGTTTTTTCTGGTGATTTTGGATATTGATAATCTGACATTTTATTTCTCCTTTTTATTATTTTATTACATCATTTTATTTTTACAAATATATCTTTAATCCATTTCTTTATTTCATTTTCAGCACTTGAAGCAGAACTTCCATATACACTCAATATTTTAGCTACTTGTTTAGATTTTGATTCCTTTTCTATATCCCTTTTAATGCTTCCAGAACCTCCGCCTCCGTGCGTACAGAAAGGCATTATTATTTTATTAGAAAAGTCAAAACTATTCAAGAATGTATTTACCGGAGGTGCCATAGTATTCCACCAATTTGGGCTTCCTACAAATATAACATCATAATCATCTATGCTTTTTATATTGTTTTTTAATTTTGGTTTATGATTACTGTTTATATCTTTTTTAGCCTCATTTAAAACTGTGTTGTAACTTGATGAATACGGCTTTTCTGGTTCTGTATAAAAAAAGTCTGTTTCAGCATTTGGAAATTCTGATTTTATAACTTTTCCTATAAACTCCGCAAGTTTTTTAGTGTTTGATGAATGTGAATAATATGCTATCAATGCTTTCATTCTAAACTCCTATTATATATTAACTAAAATTATTATTTAATACCAATCATGTTTTTCATTACGATTTAATTCTGATATTCTTTTCATATCATCATCGCTCAATTCAAATTCATATATTTCAGTATTTTCTATTATATGTTCTCTGTTGCTTGATCCTGGTATTACAATTACACCTCTTTGTAAATTCCATCTTAATATTATTTGAGCAACTGATTTATTATATTTTGTTGCTATATCTTTTAATACTTTATCATTTAAAAGTTCTTTTTGATGTCCTCTGCCTCCTAACGGATACCATCCTTGAACAGCTATACCTAAACTTTGAATATATTCTATTACTTCAGTATCTTGATAATATGGATGTATTTCATTTTGTACTAAAGCAGGCATTATATTTATCTTTGGAAGAAATTCTTTTAATTCTTTTATATACCAATTAGAAAGACCTACAGAGCGTATTTTTCCTTCTTTAATAGCTTTCTCTATAGCTTTATATGCCTCAACATCATTATTTCCCGGGTGATGAAGAAGCATCATATCAATATATTCTACATTTAATTTTTTTAATGCATCATTTATAGCTTTTTTTGCATTATTATATTGATTAGGATATAATTTTGTAATGATAAAAATATCTTTTCTGTTTATTTTAGAATCTCTTACGGCCTTTCCAACTTCTTCCTCATTATTGTATATGTATGCGGTGTCTATCAATCTTACTCCGTTTTGTAAGGCATAAAGAATAGAATTATAGCAAACATCATTTAATAGACTATATGTTCCTATTCCATTTAAAGGTATTTCGTATCCGCTGTTTAATTTAACAGTTTTTGTATTGAAATTAAAATTGCCTTTCATATTATTTGCCTCTGCTTTATTATTAAAAATTAGTACTATCATATAAATCAATAAAAAACTTATAAAAATATTTTTCATAATTTTCCTTTTATAAATTAAAACCTATTTTGTATTATTAAAACAATGCTGTAATTTTCAAAGATGAAATAATACTAAAAAAATTATATTCTCCAATTTTAGTTGTTATTTTTCTCTCAGCATACGCTCTTCGGACTTCGTCAAAGTTGCTGCCTACGGCACGCAGAGCGAAAAACGCACAAACGACAGTTTAATATTTTAAGAATATGTATTAAATATTGTGTAATACCATAATTTTAGTTTACACCCTTAAAGGTGTACTTCGTTAAATGCAGTCTTTTTGGTTCTCGCCGCAGGCGGGCTTTGCCTGTGCCAACAAAAGAACTTGGGGTGTTACGAAGTACGCAGAGCGGTGGGACTAGTCCCCACAAATAATCTAAATTTAAAATTGCATTTTTTACTTATTATATTTTATAATTACATAAATATTTTACAGTTTCAACATCAGTATGCGATAAGAATAAACTATGTTTAGTATCAAGTTTAGAAATTTCTTTCATATCATTATCATCTAATTCAAAATCAAATACATTGAAATTTTCTATTATTCTTTCTTTGTGTACACTTTTTGGTATAACAACAACATTTCTTTTTATAAGCCAATTTAATATAACTTGAGCAACTGTTTTATTATACTTTTTTGCTATAGATTGTAATATTTCATTAGTAAACATATTATTTCTGCCTTCAGCAAATGGTCCCCAAGATTCTATTTGAATATTATACTCTTTCATAAGTTTATTATCTTCTTCCCTTTGGAAAAATGGATGAGTTTCAATCTGATTGACCATAGGAGCTATTTTATTGTGCATAACAAAATCTAATAATCTGTCAGGATAAAAATTGCATACGCCTATAGCTTTGATTTTTCCTTCATTATATAAATCTTCCATAGCTCTCCAAGATCCATAATAATCACCGAAAGGCTGATGTATTAAATATAAATCTGAATAATCTAAACCTAATTTATTCATAGAAGTTTCAAAAGCCTTTTTAGCATTATCATATCCAGCATCGCTTATCCATAATTTAGTAGTTATGAATAATTCTTTTCTATCGATTCCGCTTTCTTTTATGGCATCACCCACAGCTTTTTCATTATTATATGCAGAGGCTGTATCTATTAATCTGTAACCTGCTTCAATGGCGTTTAATACAGATTTTTTACATTCTTCATAATCAGGTATTTGAAAAACTCCGAAGCCTAATATGGGCATTTCAAGTCCGTTATTTAATTTTACTTGTTTCATTGTTTCTCCATTGTTGCTATTAATAAACTCGCTTATTATAATTTATTAAGTTTACTAATAAATTATTTTCAAATTATAGCATTAGAGTGCACTCCAATGTCAATAGTCTTTTTATAATTTTTTAATTATTAACACTGAAAGTTATTTGTACGCTTCCTCTGCCAAGTGAATCTTTAAGTCCTGATACATTTTCTATATATCCTATTTTTGTATAGCTATATGATGTAGAAAAACTTTCATAAAAAAGAACTAAACAATTACTGCCGTAAAGCATAAAGTCGCCTGTTTTTATGCTTCCAACTCTTGATGATTGTGTTGTAAGGTTTTTACTCAAATTATGATATTTTTCATTAGCATTCAAATCATTCATAGTTATTGTTAAAGGCATCATAGCTAAAAAATCTTTCGCTGTTTGATTATCATAAAGTATCAATTTATAATCTTTATTATTTATTTTTAAATTAATAGATGTATTTAATGTATTCATAGTTGTATTATCTCCATATACTGAATTGCATGCTGTCATTATAAAAAGAAAAAAAGTTAATAATATTTTTATATTTAATCCTTTCATTTTTAATCCTTTCATTATATTAATTATTTTTAGATAGTCTTTTTTCACATTCTCTCATCTTTGTATCATAGTTCTGTATTTTAAAATCTAATTTTTCCAATGTTTCTTTAAGTTCATTTATTCTATTGACTATTGTTTCTCTTTGATCTATTAGTAATTGTTTTCTTGCTTCTAAAGTGGCATCTCCTTTATTGTATAGTTTTATATATTCTATTAATGACTCTATTCCCATTCCGGCACTTCTCATATATTTGGCAAATTCTATCCAAACTAAATCATGATCAGTATAATTTCTTATTCCGCTTTCGCTTCTTTCTACTTCAGGTATTATTCCTATTCTTTCATAGTATCTCAATGTATCAGTGGATAATTCTGTTTTTTTACTAACTTCTGCTATAGTCATTATATGTTTACCTCCTTTTTGTGTAATTATATCATTGGAGTGCACTCCAATGTCAATATTATTTAGTTTAATTTATTATATAATTATATCAAATACTTATATATTATAGTTATATATACTTAAAAGGTATGATACATTAAATTTTATTACTTGTTCTATTGATTTATTAAACAAGTATATTATAGTTGACTTTATAATATAATTTTGTATAATGAAAAATAATGAAATTATGATTTTTGTTTTAGGAAGTTTATGACAGGTTTAAGTTTTAGAGTATTGGATTGGGATTTTTTTGCCCCAAATATGGATAAGAATTTTATATTAGAGAATATAAACAATGATATAAAAATTACTTACGGCGATTCTAATCCGGATTTAGACTTTATACCTAGAGCACAAAAAAGAAGATTAAGCCAAATAACTAAATTTTCTTTTGAATCCATTAAAAATATTTTAAAAGAAAATGAACAAATACCAATTTTTTTCGTATCTAAATATGGTGAAATAAAACAGCAGTATAATATGTCTAAAAAGATAGTAACAGAACATGAAGTTTCTCCTGCTCTTTTTAGTTTTTCTGTTTTTAATACAGCAGTGGCACAGCTTACTATATTTTATCAAAATCATGAAAGAGCTATTGCAATTACATGCTATAATAATTTTATAGATACAGCACTTATTCAGGCTATGGCTTTTTTAAAAACTTCTGAAAGCGATAAAGCTCTTATATTAATAGCTGATGAAAAGTTGCCTGAAAGTTATGAGGAAATATCAAAAGACGGTAATTATTCATTTGCATTTTCTTGTCTTATTTCTAAAAAAGACCCAAATATTGATATTGATGTTATTGACAGCGATCTTGATAAAGATGAAAATTCTATTATAGATTTTATAAAATTTATATCAACAGATACTGCCGATTTAGAATTAGGAAAAATTAAATTAATAAAAAAATAATATATTTTATTGATAGATTTATGTAAAATTATAATAAGGAGAATTGTATATGAGTATTGAAGATCAAATAAAGCAAATTGTAATAGAGTCAGCAAATTTAGAAGGTGTATCTATAGAAGATATAGACACAGATGCTCCTTTATTCGGAGATGAATTAGGACTTGATTCTATAGATGCATTAGAGATAGGTGTTGCAATAAGAAAAAAATTTAATATAACTTTTTCTGATGTAGAAGAAAACAATAAGCAGTATTTTTATTCTGTTGCAACATTAGCAAAATATATAAGAGAAAATTCAGATAATAAATAAAAAATATTATGAGAAAATTAAGCAATACAAATTTTTATTCATTAAAAGATTCAGAAGATATTTTTCTTATTCATAAAGAGAATAAGAATTTTATAAAATATAAAGAGTTTGTTTCTGATATAGTAAAAAGTTTAGAATATATTTCTAAATTTGAAGAGGATACTATTACTGTATTTATTGAAAATGCATATAGATTTATTGTTATTATTACTGCGGGGTTCATTCTTAAAAAAAGAGTGAATGTCTTAAATAATAATAGTCCTAAATATGTTGAAAGCATAATAGATAATACTATGGTTTATATATCCGACACAGAAAATTCGGCTTTAAATTTAGATGAAGTTTTTGAAAGCAGCTGCAATGATAAATGGTTTGATGTACTTAAAGAAACAATAATAGATGAAAATGTATATGTGAATTTTTATACTTCAGGATCAACAGGATATCCTAAACTTATAGAAAAAACTCTAAAACAGTTTGAAGCTGAGGCTACTAAAATAGTTAATCAATTCACTGAAAATATTAAAGATTCTTTATTTTTGTATACAGTACCTCATTATCATAGCTATGGTTTTGTATTTGCTGTTTTAGTACCTTTTATGCTTGAGGCTAAATGTATAAATAATAGAATAAATTATTTAGAAACTGTTAATAATTTTGCAGATTATGAAAAAATTACTATAGTTACTACACCTGCATTTTTAAAGAGAATAGATAAATCTTCTTTAAAAATAAAGTCTAATTGGTATTTATTTTCATCTACAGGAATGCTTGAAGAGAAAGTTAATGATCTTTGTAAAGAGATATTTGGTACTGACGTTACAGAAATTTATGGAAGTACTGAAGCTGGTGCTATGGCTTATAGAAGAAGAAGTGAAAATCAATTATGGACTAGATTAAGTGTTGTAAAACTTAAAGTTGATGAAAATGGAAGTATAGAATGCTGTTCCGGTTATACAGGTGAAAATGTTTGGATACATGTAGGCGATGTTGTGAATATGAAAAATGAAGATGAGTTTGAACTTTTGGGAAGGGAAGATTCAATAGTAAAAATAGAAGGCAAGAGAATAAGTGTTCAGCAGATAGACAGACAAATATTGATGGATAAGCATTTTAAAGACAGCTACACTATATATTGTAAATCTGATAAAAGAGAATATATTGTTTCCTTTATAGTAATGAATAATAAAAATAGAAATTCAGAAGATATGAAAAAGTATGTTATTGATTATTTAAAAGGTTATTTTGAAACTGTTGTATTGCCTAAAAAAATATATTTTGTTGATTCTATACCTAGAAGTGAAATCGGTAAAATAGACAGAAAAGCACTTGATGCCATAATGGAAGGAAATTAAATTGTCTAGTATAGATTATTCTATAGAAGAACATAATTCTGATATGTTTAAAGTTAAAGTCTTTATAGGCGAAGATTTAATTTATTTTAATGGACATTTTGAAAAATTTAAGCTTCTTCCTGCTATAGCTCAGATAAAAATTATTACTGATATATCTAAAGATATTTTTCATAAAGAGTTAGTAGTAAATAAATTATTAAAATTAAAATTTACCGATATGATTCTTCCAAATACAAATATTTTTATAGAATGTCATTTATCTGACAATATTATTTCTTTTAAGATATATGATGATAATAAAAAATATTCAGACGGTAAAGTTTATTTTTCTTAAAGGTTTTTTGTTATGGCTCATTGGACGGAAGAAAAAGAAATAGGCAAGAGATGGAAAGCATTATTTTCCGTATTTGTATATAAAATTTTGGGAAGAACTTTTATAATTCTTTATCTTATTCCTATAAGTATAGTTTATTTCTTTTATTCAAAAACTAGAATGCAGGCTTCCAGAGAATATTTAAAAAAGATGTCTAAATATAATAAAAAAATTAAATCGAATTTTATTTGTTCTTATAGGCATTTACTTTCATTTGTTGTCTCCATTGCAGAGAAATTTTCAGCTTGGAATGGAGATATACCTATTACAGATTTAGTGGTTAAAACTAAGGATAGCTATAATGAAGTAATTGATTTGCTTAATAAAAAAAAAGGTATGATAATATTATTTTCTCATATAGGAAATATCGAACTTCTAAAAGGGTTAGCTGCTATTAATGAAGGCAATCCTATTAAAGATTATAAGATAAATATAATAATAGATCCTAAAGTAAATAAAAATGTTAATATAGTTCTTGAAGAGGGTAAAAATAATTCTTGTATAGATTTTATAGATGCTTCTAATATAGGACCTCATACCATAATAAGTATTGAAGATAAATTGAATAATGGTGAGATAGTAGCAATAGCAGGTGATAGAACTACAAATAAAACGGATAAAGTAAATTATATAAACTTTTTAGGTGAAGATGCACCTTTTCCATGCGGAGCTTTTTTGATACCTATTTTGCTCAGATATCCTGTTTATTATTTCTTTGCTTTAAGAGAAAATGATAAAATACTTTCAAAGAAATATAATTTTTATATATATCCTTCAGAAATAAAATTAAATGATGAAGAATTAAAAAATAGAAAAAAGAAAAATGAAGTTATATTAGAATTAACAAAAGAATTTGCTTCCATTATAGAACAAAAAGCTATAGAATATCCTTATCAATGGTATAATTTCCATGATTTTTGGTACAAAGGAGATTAATTTATGGCGGATAAAAAATGTTATTTAGAAAATGATTATTATATAAAGCCTTCTTTTTATGATTTGGATCCTATGGGAGTTGTTTGGCATGGTAATTATATTAAGTTTATGGAGCAGGCTAGAGAGGCTATGCTTGAAATTATAGATTATAACTATGATATTATGACTGCTAAAGGCGTTATGTGGCCTATAGTAAAATTGGAAATTAAATATATAAACTCTATAAAATTAAATCAGAAGGTTAGAATACATACGGCAATTACTGAATATTTGAATGGTATGAGAGTAGAATATACTTTTTATGATGAAAATAATAAAATCATATCAAAATCAAGTACATTGCAAATGCCTATTGATAGTGAAACTAGAAAAGGTTTTTTGAATAGTCCTAAAGATTTTATAGAGAGAATAGAAAGAATTAATAATTAAGTATAAAGTTTTTTTACAATTTGTATTTTTATTGTATTTTATAATTTATAAAATAAAATTAGTATGATTTATTACTAATTTATTTGCACTTTAGCTGCAGGAGTATTTTGTATGTTTATTTATGAAGTATGCATAATGTATGAGGTGTTAAAAAGAACAATATAAAATTTTTAGTATATACTAAGAATTTTTAACTTTGTCAACTGATGCACTTTATATAGAATTATCAACTTTTTTGCCGCACACGCCACAGGCGGGCTTCGCCAAAGTTGCTGCCGTAGGCACGCTTCGCGAAAACGCAACTGCTAGAACTTTATATTAAAAACATTCCTATTAAATATAGGATATGCAGCCTTTTTGCTTCTCGCCGCAGGCGTACTTCGTATGTGGCAACACCGAGTAGGTGCCTATTCGGCAAAAGAAGTTGGGTGCGGGGCAAAGCCCTGCATATATTTAAAATTTTAAAAAATTATTTTTGACCAAATATAGTTGTTTGGGCATATACTATATAAATAATATTAGGAAATGTAAAATGAGAAAAATTTTTATAATATTTATGGCAATGGCTTCTATTTTATTATGCCAAATTAAAGACGAATATAAAAATGCTAAACTTTTAAAAGGAAGCTATACACAAATAGTAAGTCAGAAAGGAAGAAGTTTTGAATCTTCAGGTGATTTTATTGTAGTTAGCGGTTATGGTATATGCTGGTTTACTAAAAGTCCAAAAGAGTCTATAACTGTGATGGGTGAAAAAAATGTCGTTCAGATAATGCCTGACGGAAAAAAGAAAGTTATGGCTGATTCTAATAATGCTATGTTTGCTCAAATAGCTAATATAATAAAGTCAATTTTTACCTATGATGAAAAGACTATAAATGAATCATTTGATCAAAGTATAAATGGGAATATTATAGTTTATACTCCTAAAACAAATGAGCTTAAAAAAATAATAGAGAAGATAGAAGTAAGTTTTGCTAATGCGGGATATATAGAAAAAATAAAAATGTATTCTTCTAATAACAGCACTACTGAATATATAATGAAAGTTTTATCTAAATCTAATAGAATAACCTCTGAGGAGACAAAATATTTTGAATAAAAGTATTTTAAATAATAATAGAAGAAAAATTTTTATATATATTTGGATAATTTTTCATTTATTTGCGGTGATATTATTTTTATCAAGATTTGGAAAAACAGCCAGAATAGATACTAATTTTTTGTCTATAACTCCTAAGTTTTTGGAAGATAAAGATTTTCAAAAGCCTTTAGAAGATTTCTTTTTTAAAAATTCAAGCAGCGTAAAAATATTTATAGAAAGTGAAGATTTTGATAATGCTAAAAGTAATGCATTAAAATTAGATGAACATATAAAACAGTCTTATAGTAATGTATTAGTTAATTTATATTCGAGAAATTATGATGATATTTTAAATACTATGGTGAAGTATAAATATCAGCTTCTTTCAAAGGAGATAAGAAATTATTTATTGAATGATGAGGCGGATATTGTGGCTGAAAATGCACTTGCTAATTTTTATTCTCCTTTTTTTATACCTATAGTTGATAATATTGAAGATGATCCTTTTTTGACTGTTAATTCAAAAATAAATGAGATTCTCACTTCAGAAAATAATTTGCAGTCAAGAGATTCAATACAATTTATAAATTATAATGATAAATATAATATTCTTGTAAATATTGATATGCCTAAAAATATTGATAATGAAAAGTTTTTTGATGATATCACAGAGTATTTAAAAATATTAGAAAATGAAGGAAATATAAAGACATATATTTCAGGTGTGCCAATACATACTTATTATAGTCAGAAAAGTGCAAAGTTTGAAATTACTATTATATCTATAGTATCGTTTATTGTTATTTGTTTGATATTCGTTTTTATATTCAAATCTTTGAAGCCTTATATTATTTCAATGTGCACTATACTGATATCAGGTTTATCAGCATTTTTATATTCATCAGTATTTTTTGATTCGATTCATATATTTACATTTGTATTTGGTACAAGCCTTATAGGTATATCAATAGATCATTCAATACATTTTATAACTGAATGGTATAATGAAGAAGATAAAAAAGAAGTACTGAAAAAAATATTTCCTAGCATGCTTTTAGGATTTGTAACTACAATAGTAAGTTATTTATCATTATCTTTAACATCTCTTATATTATTAAAGCAAATAGCATTATTTTCTATATTCGGACTTTTAAGCTCATTTCTTACAGTAAACATAATATATCCTGTATTATTTAAAAATGATAAAAGCGTAATAAAAAAATCTATACTTGATAAAAGCAAGAATATATTAAATGATTATGTTAAAGTGATAAGTATAAAGAATGTGTTAATTATATTTGTAGCAGTTATAATAATTTCTATAATATTTGTACCAAGAATAAAAGTAAATTTCTCTGCTAATCAGTTATATAATACACCGGATTTTTTGCTTAATAGTGAAAAAGAAGTTTATAACAGATTAAATACATCTCTTGCAAAAAATATTATAATTTCAAAAGGAGATACTCTTTCAAAGGCATTATCAGCAGAGGAGAGCATAGCGAATAATTTCAGCAATAATAATTATACTGCTATATCAAAGATATTATATTCAGAGGAAAGACAGAAAGATAATGTGAAGCTAGTAAATGATAAATTAATGCCTATATTAAGAAAACAGACTGAGGCTTTGAATTTAGATGATGGCTCTTATCAGAGAATAAAATCAGAATTTGAAAACACTAAAAATGAAATTATTGATATAAATAAAATACTTGAAAATACTAATTTCAATGATTTGAATAAAATTATAGTTGCTAATAATAATAAATATTTTATTATAGCAACTAGTGATTATGATACAAACAATATAATAAAATCGGATAATAACGATGTGAAAATATTTAATATAAATGAAGAAATTAATAATGCTTTAGACGGAACTGCTAAAACCGCTGTAAAAATGGCTGTAATAGCTTATATTATAATATTTATAGCCATGATAATATTCTTTGATACAAGTAAGGCCATAGCTATAATAATTGTACAGTTAATGTCTGTATTAATAAATTTATCACTACATTCAATATTTGGTATTAATATAAATATATTTTCTATATTTGCTTTGATACTTTCAATAGGAATATCAATAGATTATTCAATATTTTTCTCAAATAGTGCTGCAGATAAAGAAATTACATTTTTGGCTGTATTTTTATCTATGATGACAACCGTATTATCATTTGGTACATTGGCATTCAGCAGTTTTATACCTGTTAAATCTTTCGGATTATTCTTATTTATTGGAATTTTATCATCATTTATAATTTCTCCTGTATTGTTTAATTTTAATAAATTGATAAAAAAGAATAATGATTAAATAATTTGACATTTTTGTTATAGAATTATATACTCGATCCTGAGGTGTTTTATGAGTAACGTATTATTAGATTTCGGAATTATTAATTGTTTAGCTAGAAATAAGGAAGAATTGTATAATAAATATTTTTTGAATGGCGAATATGGTTTAAAAGAGAATAATGATTATGTAAAAAAATTCTTTTTAGGCAAAATAGATAATGATTTTTTTAATTTTGAACTTGATAACCCTTATAATAATAAAATAAATAAAATGGCTTTGCATGCTGTTAATCAATTAAAGCCTATAATCGATGAAGCGAAAAAGAGATACGGAAAAAATAGAATATCAGTTATAGTGGGTACTTGCGAAAACGGAAGCGATGAAACTAAAGACTATATATTAAAGGGAAGCGTAATCGATGAGAAAAAAATATTGATTATGCAAAGTCTTAATATATGCTGTGATTTTTTACAGAAGTATTTCGATGTTTCAGGTATTTCATTTACTATATCTACTGCATGTACTTCTAGTGCTAATGCTATAATAGCAGCCGATGAACTTATAAGAAGCGGAGTAATAGATGCAGCTATAGTAGGCGGTGCTGATGTTGTAACTGATACCGTTGTTTACGGATTCGATTCTCTTGAAGTTGTTGATTATAATAAAACTAATTCTTTTTCAAAAAACAGAAAAGGTATTAATTTAGGAGAAGGTGCTGCATTTACAGTGCTTGCAAAAGATAATTTAATTGATTCAAAAAATGCATTATATCTTAAAGGCTATAACAGCAATTCAGATTCTCATCATATGACTAGTCCGGATATAGACGGTACTACTACAAGCAAATGTATAAATGATGCTTTAAAACATGCTGATATGAATATAAATGATATAGATTATATTAATCTTCATGGTACAGGAACTTCAATAAATGATAAAATGGAAAGTACAACACTAAATATAGTTAATGCTTCTAATATATACTGCAGTTCTAGTAAAACATCATTCGGTCATACTATAGGTGCAGCTGCAGCTATGGAGCTTGGAGTTTGCTATATTACACTTTCTGATATTAATAAAGAAAAAATACTTCCTCCGCATTTATATGACGGCGAGTATGATGATACATTAGCTAAAATAAATTTGGTTACAGGTAAAGTTAAATCTGAAAGACTTGAAAATTGTATGAGCGTATCATTTGGTTTCGGCGGAAGCAATACTTGTTTGATAGTTGGAAAATAATTTCGGATTAATGATTTTATGGAAAATAAATATAAATTGAATATACCTCATAAAGGAAAAATGTTATTGATAGAAGGTATATCCGATATTAATTTTGATAATAAAGAGATACTTTCTTTTGCGGATATTAAAAAAGATAATATTTTTTATGATGTTTCAGAACCTGAAGGTATAGACTCTTATATATTTACAGAGTATGCAGCACAGACTGCAGCAGCCTATAACGGGGCTTTATCAAATAATAGCGATGATAAAAGAATAGGCTTTATTTTAAATATAAAGAAAGTTAATTGCTATATAAATAAAATAAAATCTGATAATAGAGTTTATATATTTGTGAAAGAAACTTTTAATGATAAAAAAATAGCCTATTATGACGGAGAAGCTATTGTTTATAATGATGATATAAATACTTTAGATGAATACAAAAAAATAATTAATGATGATAATAAAATCATGGACTGTTCTATAATGGTTATGGAAAGTTCAGCAGATGTTTTTAATTAATAATAATGATATAAACGGATAAAAGATGAAAAATAAATCTATTTTAATAACAGGTGCTTCAGGCAGTATAGGATTTGCTATATCAAAAAAGATAATAGAAAATGGATACGATGCTGTAATGTGCTATAACAAAAATGATTCTTTTATAGAGAAAATAAAAGATTTTGCAAAAGATTATGATGTTAACATAAGATTTTTAAAAATTAATGTTACAGACAGAGAAGAAGTTAAAAATATTCTTATTAAAGATATAGAAGAAAACGGAGCTTATTATGGCATAGTGCTTTCATCTGGAATCACTATGGATAATGCTTTTCCAGCTATGACCGGAGATGAATGGGACAATGTCATAGATGTTAATCTTAAAAGTTTTTATAATATAGTTAATCCTCTCATAATGCCTATGATAAGAAATAAAAAAGGCGGAAGAATTATAGCTATAAGTTCAATAACAGGAATTATTGGAAATAGGGGGCAGGTTAATTATGCAGCTTCTAAGGCTGGATTAATAGGTGCTGTTAAATCTTTAGCTATAGAATTGGGTAAAAGAAATATTACTGTAAACTGTATTGCTCCTGGTATTATTGAAAGCGAAATGATAAATGAAGAAATAATAGAGCATGCCAAGAATATGATAGCTTTAAAAAGAATAGGAAAGCCAGAAGATGTGGCAAATGCTGTAAATTTTTTATTGTCTGATGAGGCTAATTATATTACTAAGCAGGTTATAAGTGTTGACGGCGGAATGAATTAGATATTTTTAATATAATTATACAAAAAATGTTTTACAAATATAGTTTTAATTATATTATATATAATAGTTATATATATATGGGTTGTTTATGAAAAAATTAATAAATATTATTTTTATTTTTACCATATTTGTTAATGCATCTTATGCCTTGACAGATACTGAAAGCAAGTTTTTAAAATCCTGTGAAGAAGGTAAATATGATGCCGTGGTTGCTTTTATAAATAGAAAGATTAATGTTAATGCTGTATCTGATGATGGCGTTACAGGATTAATGTTGGCATCTCATCATGGACATACTGCTATTGTAAGGCTTTTGGTTAATTCCAAAGCAGATGTAAATGTTTCTGATAAAGTAGGTTATACTGCTTTATTAATGGCTACGGCAGGCGGATATCATGATATTGTTAAGATTTTATTAAAGGCAAAAGCAGATGTTAATGCTGCTAATAGTTATGGAGAAACTGCTTTGCATATTGCTTCGTATAGATTGTATGCCGATATAGTTAAGACTTTGATTGATTATAAAGTAAACATAAATGCTGTCAATAAGGACGGAGATAATGCTTTAATAATGGTTTTTATGTCAGCTGATAAAAGTGAAAATATGCTTCCTGTAGCGAAATTGCTTTGCGATAATGGCATAGATGTTAATGCAAAAGATAAACATGGAAGAACAGCATTAACTTATGTTAAAGATAATTATAAAAAACCTGATACTTTAATAGCATTTTTAACTGAATATGGTGCATCCGAATAATATTTCATAATTTTCTAAAAACATATATAATTAATCATAATTTATTTTAAGGAATGTTTAATGATAGAAGAATTGATAAATAGAATTCCTAAATTGGAAAATATAAAAGATGATATTGAATCTGCTATAAATGAAACTATAAAATGTTATGAGAGAGGAAATAAAGTTTTAATAGCAGGAAACGGAGGAAGTGCCTGCGATAGTGAACATATAGCAGGTGAATTATTAAAAAGTTTTTTGAAGAAGCGTCCTATTAAAGAAGAAATAAGAAAAGAGCTTTTACAATTTGATGACGGAGAGTATATTGCTGATAATTTAGAATCTCCTTTGAGAGCTGTTGCTTTAACTTCGCATTTAGGACTTTCAAGTGCTTATCTCAATGATAAAGAACCTTATTTAGTATTTGCTCAGCAGTTATTAGGTTTCGGAGATAAGGGAGATATTTTCTTCGCTATAAGCACATCTGGTAATGCAAAAAATATTATTTATGCTACTAAACTTGCTAAAGCTATGGGAATAAAAGTTGTTTCATTTACTAATGAAAATGGAGGTAAACTTGCTGAGATGGCTGATATTGCTATCAAGGCTCCTGCAAAAGAAACTCATATATCTCAGGAATTTCATGAGGCAATATATCATGAAATTTGTATAAGAGTAGAAGAACATTTTTTTAAGGAAAACAGATAATAATTAAAAATTAGAGGCTTGTAATTAAATAATAATTACAAGCCTTATCTATGTAGTAATCTAAATACGGAACTATTCTATTTTTATTATAGTATTAATTATTATAAATATCATTTGGTATGCTTAGTCCTAATTTATTAATCATATTAGCATTAACAACAAAGTTATAATTCTCTGAAGGCTCTAATGGTATGTTTTTTATATCATTTATACCTTCTAATACTTCTATTGTCTTTTTAGCAGTAGCAACTCCCATATCATAATAATCAACGGAATAAGTAACAGTGCCACCTATCTTTGTCATACTGGCATCAGCACATACAACAGGTATTTTTGTGCTTTCTTCTATCATAGCAACATTAGCCATGCTGTTTGCTATTATATTATCAGTAGGTGAGAATATAGCATCTACTTTATTTGCCGCACTTAACATAATTTGCTGAATTTCATTGGCGTTTGCTACGGTTAAATCAATATATTCAAGTCCCAAAGAATCTAATTTCTCTTTTGCTAATTTAATTTGATATGCAGAATTAATTTCACTTGAACAATATAAAAGTCCTATTTTCTTAGCATTTGGAAGAAGTGTATGCATAAGTTCTATCTGCTTTGATATAGGAGGAAGATTAATAATTCCTGTTACATTTACATTAGGTTTATTTAAATTCGTTACAAGCCTTGCCCCTATAGGATCTCCTATACCTGAAACTATTATTGGTATATCCTTGGTTAAATTGACGGCTGACTGTGCCGAAGGCGTGCCTATCGCTATTATAATATTCTTTTTATCATTAACAAACTTTTGTGCTATTGTATTGCAGTTTGCCTGTTCTCCTTGAGCATTTTGATAATCTATATTTATTTTTTTATTGCTGTCTTTATAATATTTATTTAATTCATCTGTTATGCCTTTATAAATCAAATCTAATGCATCATGCTCTATCATTTGACTTATTCCTATTGTTATAACTTTATCAGCATCATTTTTTGGATACATATATTTTTTACTTATAGTGAATGATGATACTAGTACAAATATTATTATTAATACAAAAATTATAGTTTTATTATTTTTCATTTTTTAATCCTTTTATATTTAATTTATTATTTTTAGTTAATTACTTTATGTAGTAATATTACTATATAAAGTAATTTTGTCAATACTATTTGTAGTAATTTTTATATATTTTTATTATTTTTTATTGATTATTATAAAAAAATATATATCATTATATTATTATTTAATAAGGTGTATTTAGTAATGAAGATACTTTTAATAAAACAAACTTCTTTAGGTGATGTTTTGCATATGACTCCCGTTATAAGGGCTTTAAAAAAATGGAAGCCAGATTGTACTATAGATGTTGTTACAGATAAAAGAGCCTTAGGAATATTAGAAAATAATCCTTATATAAATAAATTGTATGTTTTGGATATATACAGATATGAAACAGAAATATTTAAATCTCCATTATTGTTTTTTTCAACTATAAGAGAATTTTTTTCACATATAAAAGATGTAAGAAAAGAGCATTATGATATAGCTATGGATTTGCAGGGACTTGAAAGGAGTGTTATATTTTTGTATTTATGTCATTCAAAAAAGAAATATGCTAAGGGAAAATGGCTAGGACTTAAAAGCAATTATTATAAAGATATAAATGCAATAGAGGGATTATTGTCTTTTTTGAAGTTTATAGATTGTCCGGATGACGGTACAGATTTAGACTATTTTTTACCTAATAATATAGATATAGATTTTGCTGAAAGAATAGAAAAGATAAAATATTCTATAAACAGCAATTTTGATATAAATAGTGAGTATATAGTATTTTCTCCTTTTTCAAGATGGGATACTAAAGATTTGTCTGTTAATAAATCAAGAGAGATAATAAAAGAAATACAAAAATTAAAAGATATACAAATAATAGTTTCAGCTACATCTGATTATGACAAAGAATGTTCTGAAATAGTGAAAGGTTTTGATAATGTATTAAATACTTCAGGACTTTTTAATCTTCCGCAATTAGCATATCTTATAAGAAATTCGAAAGGAATGATTACAGTAGATTCTTTTCCTATGCATACAGGATGTGCATTTCAAAAACCGCTTATAGCAATATTCGGACCGACTAGTGAGGTTAGGGTAGGTCCAATTGCAAAAAATTCTGAAACTATAAGAGTAGAAAATTTAGAATGTGCCAGATGTTATAAGAGAAAGAATTGCCCTAATAATCATATATGCATAGAAAATATAGATGCTGAAAAATTAGCAAAAAGATTCATCGAAAAACTTCAGTATTGATATAAAAAATATAAATTATATAATATGTATACATAAAAAAGGAGGTATATTATGAGAATAACTTTTTTAGGAACAGGTACTTCCGACGGCGTCCCTATGATAGGATGCAAATGTAAGGTATGCACAAGTAAAGATAAAAGAGATAAAAGAACTCGTTCATCAATACTCATAAGACATAATAATAAAAATTATGTGGTTGATACTTCTGCTGATTTCAGAGCTCAGATGTTAAGAGAGAAAGTGGATAGTCTTGAAGCTGTATTTTATACGCATTCACATGCAGATCATACTTCAGGAATTGTGGATTTAAGATCATTAAATTTTATAATGCATACATCAATAGATTGTTATGGTAATAAAGACACTATGGATAATTTAAGGGAAAAGTATGATTTCTTTTTTAATCCGGTTCAGATAGGAGGAGGACTTCCTCAAGTTGTTTTTCATCATATAGAAAATGAAATGATGTTTGATGATATAAAAGTTACTCCTATTGCTGTAAAACATGGAGTGCTCAATATATTAGGATATAGATTTAATAATTTTACATATATTACAGATGCAAGTCATATAAGCGATGAAAGTTTGAAATTAATTGAAGGAACTGAAATTTTAGTTTTGAATGGATTAAGATATAGACAGCATCATACACATTTATCTTTGCAGGAATCTGTAAATATAGCTGATAAATTAGGAGTAAAAAAGGCTTATTTTACTCATATGACTCATGATGTTTTGCATAGAAATTTAGAAAAAGAACTTCCTCCAAATATGTATCCTGCTTATGACGGACTTAGTATAGAATTTTAATGATTTGACATTATATTGTTTTTTTTATATTATAATAATATATACATAATTTGAGAGAGAACATTATGAAAAAATTAATTTCATCATTATTTATTATAACATTTTTGAGTATAAATGCATTTGCTCAGCATGGAGGTGGAGTTGCTTTATTTGTGCCATTAACAGGAAGTTTTGCCTTTGCTGATGTGAGAGGATTGGATAATAAAAAAGTTGATATATTAAAAAGCAGCAGTTCATTTGATTTTGGTGTATTGCTTCAGCCTGGATATTTTTATGATTTCGGGGGATTATTGGGTATTGATGTATTAGCTGATATAGGATATTACAGAAGTTCTTATAAATATATAAATTCTCAGGAAGGTAAAATAGTTTCTTATGCATTTGACACTTTAAATACAGGTGCTATGTTTAGAGTTACTTTTTTGGTATTATCTTTAGGTATAGGGGCAGGAGCAAAAATACCATTGGCAGCTAATTTGAATGATGGTAATTATAGTGCTAAATTAAATTATGATGAAATAAAAAAGTCATTTACATCTGCAGTGATACCATATCTTAAATTTACTATAGATTTTAAATATAATTTAAGCAGTTTTGCCGCTGTTGCAGCAGGTTTATATTTCAATTATGATTTTGCTATGAATTATAAGCATCCTAGTTATTCAAGATATAATATACATTCTTTTGATTTCGGAGTACAAATAGGTACTTATTTAGTTGGAACTAGTTATTAATTTATTGTCAAAATTTTATATTATAATACATAGGGTATAAATATGCTGAAAGAGCTTTTACAGCCTGAGATTGAAGATTTGATAGAAGAAAAAGAATGGGAAGCATTAAGCGATATACTTCCTCTATGGCAGGAGGTAGAAACTGCTAATCTTATAACTTCATTAAAAAATGATGATAAATATAAAGTTTTTAGCATATTACCAAAAGATTATTATTATAAAGTATTTCCAGAACTTGCTCCTGTAGATCAGCAGAGAATCATAGATAATATGCAGGAAGCAGATATTAAAGACTTGCTAGAAAATATCAATCCTGATGACAGAACATATTTTTTAGCATCTATTCCTGAAACTATGTCCGAAAGTATATTAAAACTTTTGGGAAGTGAAGAAAGAGAAATAGCTTCATGGCTTTTAGCATATCCGGAAGGAAGTATAGGACGTTTAATGACTCCAGAATATATAAGCATTAAACCGGATTGGACTGTAAGCGAAGCATTTGAGTATGTTAGAAGTAATATAGAAGAATCAGAAACCTATACCACTTTATATGTTACAGATGCAAGAAGAACATTGATTGGCTCTATTGCTTTAAGAAAATTATTTTTTACTGATAAAAATACATTAATATCAGAAATAACTAATAATTGTCCTTATATATCAGCTTATGAAGATCAGGAGAATGCTATTGATATAATAAAAAAATATAATCTCCATTCTCTTGCCGTTGTTGATGATAGGCATTCTATGATAGGAATTGTTACAGTAGATGATATAATGGATATAGCAGAAGAAGAGTATACTGATGATTTTCACAAAATGGCAGGTATAACATCTAGTGAGGATCAGTTTGATGATAATTTAAAAATTACTCCAATATCTACTCTTTATAAGCAGAGGATATTATGGCTTTTAATATTGGTATTTATTAATATATTTTCAGGAGGTGTTATAGGAATATTTCAAAATACTCTTCAGAAGCATATAGTTTTGGTTGTTTTTTTGCCTTTGCTTATAGGAAGCGGAGGAAATGCAGGAAGCCAGTCAGCTACTCTTGTGATAAGATCTTTGGCTATTGGAGATGTTGTATTAAAAGATTGGTTTTATATGCTTTCAAAAGAGTTGTTGGTAGCATCTATGTTGGGTTTGAGTATGGCAGTTGGTGCTTATTTGTTAGGTATAATAAGGGGAGGATTAGAAATAGCGGCTATTGTGTCTATATCAATGTTTAGTATAGTTTTTATTGGAAGTGTTATAGGGCTTTGTCTGCCTTTTATACTTACAAAATTTAATATAGATCCTGCTATAAGCGGTGCACCAATGCTTACTTCTATATGTGATATAGTTGGAACAGCTTTGTACTGTTCTATAGCTACATTGGCTTTTATAATATTTTTTTGATTTTTTTTAAATAATTGTTAAATTATCATTAATATGTTATATTATACAAATAAAATATGTTTGACTATTTATGCTTTTATATTACATTTAATATATAATATGAGGTTTATTATTTATGAGAGAAATTGAGATTGAATTACATGAGGCTTCTGCAAAGAATAATGTATTAGCAGTTGAAATATTATTAAAAAATAAAGATATAGATGTTAATTTAAGTAATATATTAGGATTAACTCCATTAACACATGCCTGTAAAGCAGGATATAAAGAGATAGTTGAATTACTATTGAAAGCAGGAGCAGATCCTAATAAGGCAGATCAATTATATATAACACCTTTGATGAATGCGTGTGCAAATGGGCATAAAGATATAGCCGAAATATTAATCAAAAATGGTGCTTTGGTAAATTTGAGTAACTGCAATAATGAAACTCCTTTACATTATTCTTGTTCTGAAAATCATTTTGATATTATAAAACTTCTTGTGGAAAATGGTGCTGATGTTAATGCTAAAACAGATATTAATATAACCCCTTTAATGTATTCATGCCAGAAATCAAATTTTGAAGCTGTTAAATTTTTAATAGATAATCATGCTAATTTAAATGATGTAGATATATACGAAGAAACTGTATTATCCTATGCTATATCAAGCGGCAATATAGATATAGTGGAATATATATTAAATAAGGGTGATATAGAAATACCTAAATATTCTTTAACAATAGCAGCAATTAGCGGCAATTTGTCATTAGTTCATTATATACATTCGAAATTAGGCGGAAATAAGCATAATGTATTTTCAAGTGCTTTCATATCTGCAGCTTATAATGGGCATTTAGATGTTGTAAGATACTTCTTTGATAATTCCAAGAAAAAAGCTCCTAAAGCATTGGCTATAGCAGCATCAGCCGGACATAAGGATATTGTTAAGTATTTTCTTATGAATAAAGTACAGCCGGATGGCGTTACTGATAATGGAAAATCTGCTTTGATATTGGCTATAGAAATTGAAAATAAAGAAATTATAGACTTATTAATAAAGCATAATGTTAATGTAAATCAGGCAGATGATGATTATGTTACTCCTCTTATGTATGCATGTTATATTGGAAATATTGAGATAGTAAAGACTTTACTTGATAATAATGCAGATATTTCTTCTGTAGATAGTATAGAAAGAAATGCAATTATTCATGCCATTATAGCAGGTAATATAGATATAGTTGAACTTCTTTTAATGCATGGAATGAGTTTAAAAGGAGACGGAGAATCTATAACACCTTTAATGTGGGCTGTTATATATGATAATTTAAAGTCTGTAAAGTATTTGATACAAAAAGGAATAGATATTTATCAAACAGATATTAATGGCTGGAATTGCTTTATGTTTGCATGTGCTAAAGGTTATGATGATATTGTTAAATACATTTTAGAACTATATCCTGATATAATTGATAATAAGAATAAATTAGGTGAAACAGCCTTAATGATAGCTGCTGATAATGGAAAAATAGAAATAGTAGATTATCTTCTAAAAAATAATGCTTCTATAAAAGAACAGAATGTTAATGGAGATACTGCTTTATATATAGCTTCTTCAAAAGGCTATTTTGAAATATGCGAGCAATTAGTTAAATATTATGAGATAAATGATTTTAGCGGAAAAGAATATGATGTTGCTAAAGAAAAAGGATACAGCAGTATTATCAATTTATTCAATAATAAACTTAAATCATAATTTAATTAATATATTTTGACATTTTAATCTAAATATTATATTATCTAATACTAATAAATTTAATTATTAGGTTAGTAGTATATGGCTAATAAAGAAAGATTAGGAACTATAGGAATATTTTTGACAGCATTAATTTGGGGATATAGTTTTGTTGCTGTTAAGGTTGTAGTTAGAGAAATAGAACCTTTTTACCTTGTAGGAATAAGAAATTTTGCCGGAGGAATTTTTCTATCTCTCGTATTTTTCAAAAGAATGAAGAATATTTCAAAAAAGGATATTATATTATCAATACCTGTTGGAATAGCATTATTTTTAGGATTCTTTTTGCAGACTATGAGTTCTAAATTTATAACAGCTTCAAAGGTGGCATTTTTTACAGGTTCTTATGTTATATTTATACCATTTTTTTCTTGGATAGTATATAAAAAAAGCCCTCATATTTCAGCATTTATAGCAGCAGTGATTACAGTTTTGGGTTTATATTTATTGAGTTCTTTCGATGGGTTTTCAGGAATAGAGATTGGTGATTTATTTGCATTGATTTGTGCTGTTGTATTTGCTGTACATTTAATGCTTATAGATAAAATGCTTGAATATGTAGACGGTGTTATAATGGCGGCTCTTCAACTTATTATAGCTGGAATAGTTTCTCTTTCTGTAGGGGTGGTGACTTCTACTCCTTTCAATTTTAATGTTTCTAGTGAGGCTATTTACTCACTTATTTATTTAGCCATAGGAGCTACAGGTATTGCTTATTTGCTTCAAACAGTATCTCAAAAGTATGTAAATCCTAGTAAGGCTGGAATTATACTCAGTTTAGAGTCTTTTTTGGGAGCATTAGGAGGAGTGATTTTTATGAAAGATCCAGTTACAATAAATTTTGTTATAGGCGGTGCTTGCATGATTGCTGCTGTATTTATATGTGAGATAGGAAGCAGCGTGAAAAAAGATGCATAAATTAGTCTATATAATCATTACAACTAAATTAATTTTTATATTTAATTCTGACTATTTAAGATTATATAAAAATGTTAATCCTTTATATGCTTAGCTCTTAATAAATTTATTATGCAGAATTTTTTATTTATATTATTTTTCAATAGGTTTAGAATATCATAAAAACTATATATTGTTATCAATAGTATAATTTTTAGTATTGTTTTTTTAGATTTTGATACTAGTATATACATTTTTTATTTATGTTTTTGTATTATATATAAATTTTGTTTATAAAATATTTCAGTATGTGGATATTATAATACTAATTCAGACTATTATATTATATATAACATATATTTTGCTTATAGGCTACTACTTTAAAATATTTAAATGTATTAAATTAAAGCCTAGTCGGGTATGCTATTTATACAGCAAAAAAACTTTAAAATTAAAATTACATATTTAGATAGTAATAAAATATTGATTGTATATTAATTAAAATTAATTATTTTTCATAAAAATTATACTTATGCCTAGTATATGTTTGCAAAATTCTAATTTATGTATTAAAATATATAGATAGTAATTTATTTTTTAAGAGGTTTTTATTATGGCATCATTTATGGATAATTTAAAAGAAAAAGTAAAATCTAATCCAAAAACTATAATCTTAGCAGAAGGATATGATGAAAGACATGTTAAGGCTACTGTTATATTAAAAAAAGAACAGTTAGTTAAAGGAATCATATTAGTAGGAGATACTGCTAAAATAGAAAGTCTAGCTAAAGAAAATGATTTAAAATTAGACGATGGTTTTGCAAGAATTTTTGATCCAAAAAAAGAAGCTAAATCAGAAGAATATATTGAAATGCTTTTCAAAGCTAGAGAAAAGAAAGGTATGACTAAAGATCATGCTAGAGATTTAATTACAAATCATTCTATATACGCAGCCGCTGCAATGATAGCTGATAATGATGCTGACGGTATGGTAGGCGGTGCTGTTTATTCTACAGGTGAAATGCTTAGAGCTGCTTTATTCTTAATAGGCTTAAAACCAGGAATTAGAACTTTATCATCTACATTCTTCCTTGAAAGCCCTGATAAGTCTTTATTTACAAATGGTATATCATGTTTTGCTGACTGTGCGGTTATACCTGAACCTACACCTCAACAGCTTGCTGATATTGCTAAAGCTACAGCTGAATCTTATAGGAATATGACAGGTAATGAACCTAAAGTTGCTTTACTTTCATTCTCTACTAAAGGTTCTGCTGAACATGAATCAATTGAGAGAGTTAGAGAAGCTAAAAAGATTTTGGATTCTCAAGAAGTTGATTTTGTTTATGACGGCGAAATGCAGCTTGATGCAGCTATGATTGAAAAAGTTGCTGCTCAAAAAGCTCCTGGTTCTCCTATTAAAGGTGATGCTAACGTATTTATATTCCCAGAATTAAACTCAGGAAATATCGGACACAAAATAGCTCAGAGAGTTGGTAAATGTACAGCTATAGGTCCTATGCTTCAAGGTATTGCTAAACCTGCTAATGACCTTTCAAGAGGATGTTCTGCTCAGGATATTGCTGATTTAGCTGTTATAACTTCTTTACAAGCTAAATAATTATAAATAAAACTTTATTTAAATAATAATATTATTTAAGGCTGTCAATTATTTATTGGCAGCCTTTATTTTTATATTAAAATAAATTTTTTTATATTGATATGATGTTTAAGATTAAAAAAATAGATTAATGCAGTATTACCTTATTTCTTCCAAGGTGTTTTGCTTCATACATTGCAGTATCCGCATTTTTTATTGTTTCTGCTATAGGTTTTTTAGATGTTCCTTTGTGTTCTGCAATACCAACACTTACTGTTACATTTATGATAGTAGATTCATAACTAAATCTTTTCTTTTCTACAGTTTTTCTTATTCTTTCAGCTACTATATAGGCTTGCTCTTTTTTAGTATTAGGACATATAACTATAAATTCTTCACCGCCGTAACGAATAGCTATATCACTTTTTCTAAGCATATTAATATTCTCAGATGTGTTACTTAATAATCTTCCTATTTCATGAAGAACAACATTGCCACAATCATGACCATATATATCATTAATATCTTTGAAATGGTCAAGGTCCATAAATATAATAGATATACTGTATTTATATCTTTTAGCTCTTTCTACTTCTTCTTCTATAATTTTATTGAAATATCTTACATTAAACAATCCTGTTAAAGGATCTATAGTAGATTGAGCATGCAAAGTATCTATTTCTTTCATTAATTTTTTTATTACTTTGTCTTTTTCTATAGAAGATTTCTTTTCTACCTCATTGATAGCTAAATTCATATTGCGCATTCGTATTTTTATTATTGTTTCATATATATCATATATATTAATAATTCCAATAGGGTAATGATCATTATTTACTATTACTAAATAATCTATTTTATTTTCTTTCATTATATCAAAAGCAACTGATATATCGTCTTCAGGATGCGCTATTACAAGGTTTTTATTCATAAAAGTTGATATTGCTTTATTAAAAATATTTTTTGAATCTTTTTTATTAATATTTTTTAATATATTTACTAATAATTCATTATAGTTAATTATTCCAACTATTTTATCAGAATCATTAATAACAGCTAATATCTTATTAGAAGATTTAGATACAAGAGAAGCTACCTCTACTAAAGTAGAGTCTTTCTTTATTACTTCGATTTTGTTTTCCATTATCGATTTGATAATACTTCTATACATCAAAAAAGCCTTGGCTAAGATATAAAATATATCTTATATTAACATATATATCCTTTTTTTTCAATCTATTTTTTGTATATATTAGTTATATATTAAAATAGTAAAATTATATTTTTTATCTTGATTTTTTTATTTTATAAAGTATCATATTAAAAAAGTTTTCATAATTTTTGAGATTTGAATGAAAAAAATAAATATTCTTATAGTGTTAGTTTTTATATATTCAAAGATTGTTTTTGCAGATATAAATACTATTTTTAATATGGATATATATGAAAGGAATTTACCAATTAATACTAATACAGGTATTTATAGTAATGAACTTTTTATAGAACAAACTGCTTTGGGGGGATTTAATTATATAAGATTTAATTTAGAGACTAGACTATATTATAGATTATATTTTTATAAAAATGCAACAAATTTTTTATTTAAAAATACGAAAGCTGATTTTGGCATAGAGAATAATTTTTCATTATCTTCCGATATGGTTGGAGTATATGTAGATATTAAACCATTATCATTTTTAGGTATCAGAGTAAGCGGATATGCAGACTTTATGTTTAATGCTATGAATTTTGGTTATGCAGGATTTGATAGTAAAGATGTAAGTTATTCTTTCAATGAATTATATGCTATGGAAAAGGGTAATGCATTTGGGTATATAATAAATGTTGCACCATATTTTATATTTAAATTTAATAATTTTATTTTAATAAATAATCTAAATATGTCTTATGTTAATGTTGGGGATAAAAAATATTATTATGATCCTAGAACTTCAATATTACATGCAAAAAGTGAGTTTGAATTGATTAATGATTTTTATCTTTTGGGAAAGATAAGCATGTTCTATATAGGCGGATATTACGGGCTTACTTACCTAATTAATTCAAAACATTTATCTCATAAATTTGGTATAGCTGGTATTATAAATTTCAATTTTTTGAAAGAAACTTTAATTTTTAATATTGGGGCTTCGGCAGGACTGCATGTCGGACTTCCTCATTATAATAATACGACATTTATAGAATTAAAAATGTCATTAGGTTATAAGATACTATAAGATAGAAGAGTGTTATGATAAATAGAAAATTGTTTCCTGATAAATATTTATTAATAATATATATAGCTTTACTTGTAGCTGGATTAGTTGCTATATATGGGGCGCAAACAATACATGAGCCTAATACAGCATATTTTTCTAATCATTTGAAATTATTATCATTTATGCTTATTTTTACTATTATTATGATGATAATTCCGGATTTCTTTACATTTTTGGATAAAATGGTTCCTTTAATTTTACTTTTTACATTACTGCTTCTTGCATCTGTATGTTTATTTGGTATAACTGTTGCAGGAAGTTATGCAAGAAGATGGCTTCTTCTTCCATTTGGAATTACAATACAGCCTTCAGAAATAGCAAAGATAACTTGCAGTATATATTTTGCAAGTGTTTTAAGTAAGAAAGGAGAGAAATTAATTGATATAAAAAGAGGGTTATTTCCTCCGTTATTAATTTTAATAATAGTTTCAGGACTTATTTTAGTAGAGCCTGATTCCGGTACTGCACTTCTATTTTCTATAGTTGGTTTTGCTATATTCTTTTATGGAGGCATACCTTTAAGATCAATACTTCTTTCAGGTATTTTGTTATTAATTCTTTTTGCTATATTTATTTTTAATACCCCTTATATGAAAAGCAGAGTTGTATCATTTTTAGATCCTCAGAGTCAGCCTGAAGAAGAGGTTTATCAAATTAGAAGGGCAAAATTAGCATTTAATTATGGGGGCGTTACAGGAATTCCAGATGAATATATAGCTGATGTTAGTACGCATTTGCCTGCTGCTTTAACTGACTTTATATATGCTTCTGTTTCTCAAAGATATGGATTGGTTGGGAATTTGATTATATTACTTTTATTTTTATCATTTACTATTAGGGGATTTATAATATCGTCGCGTACTAATGATCTGTTTTTGAAAAATCTTTCATTTGCCATTACCATGTTCATTAGTGTGCAGGCATATTTAAATATAATGGTAGCTACTCTTATGCTGCCTACTACAGGTATGACGCTTCCTATCATTAGTTATGGAAGAAATGCTTTAGTTGTTAATATGATAATGATAGGTATCTTATTAAAAATAACTCAAAGGAGAGAACAATGAATGTAATTTTATGCGGCGGAGGAACTGCCGGACACATAACTCCTGCTATTTCTATATATGATTATATGAAAAAAGGAGGGCATAAACCAAGACTTGTTGTTGCTCAAAAAGATTATCCATTGATACCGAGCAATTATGATTTTAATACTATAGATATTAATTCTCCAGGAAATTTTTTAAAGAAAATAGTATTTATATTAAAATTTATACCAGCTTTGATGAAATCATATAGTATAATAAAAAGGCATAAGCCTGATTGTGTAATAGGTATGGGAGGATTTGTATCATTTCCTATGCTTTATGCAGCAAAGAGTAAGAATATACCTATATTTTTATGCGAACAGAATTCAATACCTGGTAAGGTTAATAGAATATTCTATAAAGATGCTAAAAGAGCATATTTAACTTTTTCAAAGACTTTAGAGTTTATGCCTAATGGAAAAGTTTTTGGAAACCCTGTTAGAAATGATTTCTTTGTGGTTCATAGAGAAAGTGCAAGAACTGTTATGAAATTAAAAGAAGATGATAAACTTTTAGTTGTTATGGGAGGATCGCAGGGTGCTTTAAAATTGAATGAATTATTTTTTGAATGCATAAAAGATATAAAAGAAAAAGTTAATAATTTATATATAGTATGGCTTGCAGGTCCTAAATGGGCTAATGATATAATTGCTAAAGTGAATAATGCCAAATTTGAAAATGTTTTTGTACATAGTTATTATAGAGATATGGCAAATTTACTACATGCAGCAGATTTTGTTATATCTAGAGCAGGAAGCAGTTCTATCAGTGAAATATTAGCTGTAAATGTTCCTTCATTATTAGTACCTTTTCCTTATGCAACAGATAATCATCAATATTTTAATGCTTTAGATTTGCTTAATAAAGATATGGCATATTTGATAGAAGAATCTGATTTGGATAAGGAAAAATTGGAGAATATTGTTGTGAATAATTTGAATAATGAAGACAGATTAAAAAAGATGAGAGATAATATTAAAAATAATTGGAGTGCTAGAGCTGTATCTTCAATAGTTGATGATATAACTGGAATTCTAGAACAAAATAATTAATCAAAAAATAATGAAAAATTGAGGAATATATGTTTACAAAGAGAAAAGAAAAGATACATTTTATAGGAATCGGCGGAATTGGAATGAGTGCTATAGCAAGTGTATTAAATGCTATAGGTTTTACTATAACAGGAAGTGATTTAGCTAAAACAGCAAAAACAGAATCTTTAGAATCTTCAGGAATAAAAGTTTATTATGGGCATAAAGCACAAAATATTGAAGATGATGTTACAGCAGTAGTAACTTCATCGGCTATAAGTCCAACTAATGAAGAAATTATAGAAGCGAAATCAAAAAAGATAACAGTTATATCAAGAGGTGAAATGCTTGCTGAACTTATGCGTTTAAGATATGGTATAGCTATATCAGGTTCGCATGGTAAAACTACAACAACATCTCTTATAAGTCAGATAATGATGCATGCCGGACTCAATCCTGTTTGTATAATAGGAGGAAATCATTTTAATTTGAAAAGCAATGCTGCTTGCAATGATTTAAGCAGTGAGTATATGGTATGTGAGGCAGATGAGAGTGACGGAAGTTTTTTAAGGCTTTCACCTGTTATTAATGTAGTTACTAATATTGATAATGATCATTTGGATTATTATGGAAATGTAGAGGCTTTAAGAGTTGCTTTTTTAGAGTTTATAAATAAAGTACCTTTTTACGGCTGTTCATTTTTATGTTTTGAAGATAATGTGGTAAAAGATTTATCAAAGAGTGCTAATAAAAAATATTATTCTTATGGTTTTTCAAAAGATTATGATTTTTACGTTGATAGAGATTCTATTAGAGTGGAAGCGCCTATAACTTATTTTACTGCTTATCATAATAGTGAATGTTTAGGAGAGTTTTCTGTTCCTCTTATAGGAATTCATAATGTATTGAATTCTTTAGCTTCTATAGGGGTTGGTATTCATTTAGGTATAGATATTGCTGATATAAAAGAAGGATTAAAAACTTTTGAAGGCGTTGGAAGGAGATTAAATAAGCTTTACGATAAAGAGATAACTTTATTTGATGATTATGCTCATCACCCTACAGAGATAAAAGCTACACTTTCATCTGTAAGAAATGCTTATAAAAATAGAAGAATAATAGCTGTATTTCAGCCTCATAGATACAGCAGGACAGAACTTCTTCTTAATGATTTTGAATCTGCATTTAATGATGCTGACGAAGTTATTATTAGTGATATTTATGCTGCAGGAGAATCACCTATACCTGGAATAAGCGGCGAGATTATATGTGATGTTGTTAGAAAACAGAATAATCATGTAAGATATGTTCCAAATATAGAAGATGTATTGCCTGTACTTGATGATATAAAAAAAGATGGCGATATAATATTGACTTTGGGAGCAGGCAATATAGTAAGGATTAGTAATGAATATGCAAGAAAATTACAAAATGGTTGAGAACTTTCTCAAAGAAAGAAATATAGAATATTATATAAATCAAGCTTTTAGTAAATTCAGCAGTTTTTATGTAGGCGGAAATATTGATTTGTATATCATTGTTAAAAAAATATCTGATTTTTTAGATCTTGCTAATTTTTTATATAAGAATTTTATTGATTATTTTGTTATGGGTGATACTAGTAAGGTTATAGTTTCTGATAATGGGTATAATGGTATAATAGTTTCATTGGAAGGGGAGTTTGAATCTTTTGAGTTTTTGGAAGATGGTGTTTTGAAATCTAATAGTTCTGCTATTTTAGAGAGACTTTCTCATGAATCGAGAATTAGAAATTTTTCAGGATTAGAATTTGTGGCTTTAGTTAATACTAGAATAGGGGCTGCTATATATGATAAATTGGAATCTTTTGGAATATCTTTGCTTAATTTTGTTAAATCTGTAACATTGTTTAATAAACAGGATTGTACTGTAACAGAACTAAGTAAAGATGAATATTTAGCTTTAACTGATAAGGAGAAAAGATTTATAATTATATTATCAGCTGTATTGGTATTAGAAAAAGATAGTCCTGAAAGTATTGATAATAGAATAGATTGGTTTAGATATATAAGAGGTTCTGTTGCTCCTACAGAGGCCAGCATAGGTCCTGTATTTGAAGATTTTTATGATATTAAGGCTTATGAGATGGTAGAGAGGGTAGGCGGACTTGATATGCAGTTTGGGGCTATGAAATGGCATAAGCGATTTCCTAATTATATTATTAATGAATCTTTATATAATTCTGAAACTGAATGCAGGGCTGAAGATGTTATTAATTTAATAGAAGATACTAGAAAAAAAATAGAACAGCATTATGCTTTTAATCCAAAAATTAATATTGTTTTACTTAGTTAATAATTGAACTATTTAGATTAAAAAATAAAAGGGCTTAAAAAATAAGCCCTTTTTTTATTGTTTATAATTATTATTTATTATTATTTTTTATGCCAATGTATAGAATTCACATATAGTACAGATAAATTTGTCAAATCTTTATCATCTTCTATTTTTGCAGATAAAGTATAATATATATCATCTACTTTCCACAAAGTAAATTTTTCATTTAATGAAGTTACATTATATTCTACATCTATTTTGTATTCATTTTCCGTAAAATTTTTATTTGTATTATTTTGATAATCTCCGTAAAGCGATAGTAATGCTTCTTTATCTTTTGATGCTCTGTATACATAAGCATTATTCATATAATCGAATGTAGATTCAGCAATATTTTTGTTTACTATGAAATATTTTCCATTTTGTCCATGTTCAGGAGGTGCAACTGTTATGCCTATTCCCAAAGGGGCAAATGAATTTGGAGAATCAACTTGAACATAATCTAATACGCTTTCAGATGTATTAGCTTTTTTTTTATCAGTATTATTTGAATTATTAGAGCATGAAATACTGAATAAGATAATAAATAGAATTGTAATTAAATGTTTAGTTATCATATGTTATCCTTTTTCTAATTTAGTGTTTATTAATTGAAAGTTTTCATATCTGATAAATAATTTTTGAAAATTGAAAATATTATATAATCTATTTTTACTTCATCTTTCAAAAAGTTATCATACATATAATCTACTATTTCTAAATCAGTATTGATTTCATTTATACAAATATCATGTTTATATTTTAGAAAATCATATAAATCTAATATTTCTATAATTTTAACAGGATAGTATATAAAAGCTGTGAAATTAAATATATCTTTAGAATCAAAACTTATTAAATATGGATATTCAAAATGAGGTCTTTTAGATTTCATAGCTTCACATAATGTTATTGAAAGTCCATGTCCGTATCCATAGTATTCATGATGAACTCCAACAGCTAAGTTTATATCCTGATTATTAGATATAGAGTATTTTATATAGTTATATGATTTAATAGAATGTGAATATAATTCATTATTTATGTTAATATTTTCTGTAGGTAAATAATTAATTATTTCTGTTAATGTAATATCATGAAGAAGTGCTGCAATAGACATATTTACAATTTCGCTATAATCAAATTGTCTTATTCCTAATTTGAATATATTATCTAATTTTGAAATGTCTTTTATAAATTTATTTTTCTTTGATATTTTTATATAATAAGGCATATAATCGTTTTTCCATTTAGCTCTTATTTTTGAAAGCATTCCCATACTTATATTCTTATTATAGAATATCATAAATTCTATTGTATTAATAAATAATCTATTGCTGTGATCTATTATATTACATCCTGTGAATCCAATTACATCAGAGAACATATCTTCTTTTTCATAATTTTTATTTAGTAATACGAAAGCACTTTCAGCAATACTCTTCATTAATTCTTCATAGTTTGTATTATATTTCTTACTTTCATAAATATTCCTATGACTTTCAGTATTTTCAGATATATTTCCTATTACATTTATTCTTATCATAAGACCTAATCTTATTAATATTTCTCCTACAAGTTTTGCAGCTTTGCAGGTGAATTTATCTCTATTTTCTTCTATTTCTAGTTCTATTATTAAATTTTTTATATTTTCAACTCTTTGGTATTCATTCATAGATAATATATTTTCGAGTATAGCTTCCTGAGCTTTTTCTGTATTTTCTATAGGATCTTTACAATTTGTAAAAATAGAGTAGAAATAGTCTTTACTATTTAATTCATTAGGATCAATGAAGAATTCTATCATATCTAAATAAGATTTATATATATAATATTTGGATCCGGCAAATAAAGTATTTTTTTCTAAATTATTATTAAACAAATAATCAATTTTATTATATGGTATAACATTAACTACACCATTTTCATTTTTAGAAATAATTTATATTTTATCTTTTAGTATTACTTCTTTATAATCTTTTATTTTTTCTAATGGTATTGTTACATAGTTATCTAAATTAATTTCCATTTAATTACCTATATTAATTATTATTCATTATTATTATACATATATAAAATAATAAAACAAATATTTTGGTGAAAAAAATTTGGAAAATGCAAAAAAATTATTATATTATAACAGTATTATTTATTATTAATAAAAATTGGAGAAGCAATGTATAATTATATATACACTCAAGAAGATTTCAGCATATTAAATAGTTATAAAAATATTTCTATATCATTAGGTAAATATCTTGGTGATAATGTTGAAATAGTGATATATTCTTTTGAAAATGATGATTGTCCTATAGTTTTTATAGTTAATGAATATTTGCATAATAAAAACATTGGCGATGCTATTTCCGATAAAGACAGAAGCATATTAAATGAAATGCTTGATAAAAATAATAATAAATTTTTTAAAAATAATTTTATTGAAACTGTTACAGGTGAATGTCATAAAATAAATTATACAGTTATAGAAAATTCTAATGGTATTCCTATAGCTATGATGGTTATAAGTTGGAAATTTGATATTTCTTTGGTTAATACATTAAAAGTGTTTATACCTGATAATATTAATTCAGATGTAAAAGATACTAAAAAAAGTAAGTCAGAAGATATTATTGTAGACTCTCTTAAAAAAGTTATAGGAACAGTAGATAAAGATGAAGTAGGTCCTTCCGTTTATAATAAAACAATAATAAAAAAATTATATGCACAGGGTATATTTGAGTTTAAAGAGTCAGTTCAATTAGTAGCAAATTATTTGAATATTTCGCATCATACGGTGTATTTGCATCTTAGAAGTATAAAGAGATCTAAAAAAAATAGCAAATAATTTTTATTAAAAATAAAAAATATATGAATATATCTTTTATATATTATTTTATTATTAAAAAAATATTTAAAATAAAAATTTTAATTATTAGAATGAGGATGAAATTTATTATATACTTCAAATAATCTCGAATTTGTAACATGAGTATATCTTTGTGTGGTGGCTATTGTTTCATGTCCCAATAATTCCTGAACTCCTCTGATTTCAGCATCATTATTAAGTAAATGAGTAGCGAAAGTATGTCTTAATGTATGAGGTGAAAAATCTATAGATATATTTGCATTTCTTATTAAGCGTTTCATAGATGTTCTTATGCTTCTGTCGCTTATAGGCTTTCCGAATCTGTTTATAAATATATAATCATTATTTTCAGAATATTCTCTTTGTATTATTCTTCTTTTTTCCATATATACATCCCAATTTTCATATATTATAGGAAGTATTGGTATATCTCTTACTTTTGATCCTTTACCGCATATTCTTAATGTTTCTGAGCCTTTTTTTATCATGCTTAGTTTTAATGAGGCTAGTTCTGATACTCTTAATCCTATTGCATACATAAATAAGGCCATCATTTTATCTCTGATAAGTGTAAAATCCCCTCCATCATCTATAGCTAATATGTTGTCTATATCATCTATAGATAAAAATTTAGCTATATGTTCCTCCCTTTTCGGACTTTTCATATCTACTATTCTGTTCTTATCTGAATATCCATTTCTTATTAAATATTTATAAAATTTTTTTATTGATGATAAATGCCTTGACATAGTGGAGTTAGTTAGAGATTTTTCTTTTAAAAATGTTAAATAATCTCTTACTGTATAATGATTAGCCTCATCTAATGGAATGTTTTTATTATGTAAGAATTGAAAATATTCTTTTAAATCTTTGTTATAACTATTGATAGTATGAGCAGCGAAATTTAAAGTTTGCAAATAATCACTGAATTCTTCCAACAAAACATATATTTTTTCATCATTGAAAACATAATCATTTTGCATATTCATAATAAAAACCCCATAAAAATATATCTTTTAAGTTATTATCGAAAGTTTAAATTATAAATTTATGAAGTATGTTAACTTGATATAAAAAAATTATTGATAATCATATTATTATTAAAAAATAAAATTAGGTTAATTTATATGTTTTGATATAAAATTATAAGTATTTATATTAAAGTAAAAAAAATCATTTTTTGATTGCTTTTTTTATAAAAAAAATTGATTTTAGTTAGTTAGTTTACTATACTAATTAATATACAAAATAATATACGAGGTATTTTATTATGATAAATTTAGAAAAAAAGTTAATGGAATTTTCTCTTAAATTGATAGATGAAAAAAAAGCTAAAATCATTGTACCTGTAACACCAGAAACAGGATATTGGTTTGGCGGCGGAAATATGATAGAAGATAAAGAAGGTAATTTATATATTTCAGGAAGATACAGAAATTCTGGAGATTCAAGAACAGGTTTGGATTTAGGAGATAGGGGAGCTGAATTAGCAATATTTAAATCTTCAGACAAAGGAAATACTTGGACAAAAATAAAAAGTATATTAAAAAAAGAACTTCCTAGAGGTGTTTTATCTATAGAGGGTACTGCTTTAAGATTCAACAAAGATAATGAAGTTGAGCTTTATATTTCTTCCGAGAAATCTGAAAATAAGTATCCTGATCATCTTAAAGAGTATTTAAAACCAGGCACTGGTGTATGGGATATTGATGTTATAGTAGCTGATAAAATAGAAAATTTAAGTGCTTCTAATGTAAAAGAACTTATTAAAGGTGAAGATTCAAGATTTATACATTTGAAAGATCCTTTTGTATATGATAGTTATAATGGTGAAAAATATTTAATGTTCTGTACACATCCTTATAACTGGACTAGTTCAAATACAGGCTATATGTTAAGAAGAGGTGAGAAACTTAATTTTGAGGCACCTGTATTCTATTTCTTTGAAAAAGGTCATACTTGGGATATTGCTATGACTAGAGGAACTTGTGTTGTTGATATGCCTCAGATTGGAGTATTAAAAAACAAAAGAATAAGTTTATTTTTCTATGACGGCGGAGAATGTGTTAGAAATTTAGATGAGCATGAAAAAGCTGTAAAAAGACCTAGAGGATATTCATGTGAAGAATTAGGCGGAGTTGCTTATATAGAAAACGGATCATTCTCACATATTGAAAGAATAAGTAAAGAACTTCCTCTATTTGTAAGCCCTTATGGTACAGGATGTTCAAGATATGTAGATGTACTAAGAACTAAAGATGGTATGTATGCAACTTGGCAGCAGTCTCAGGATAATAAATCTCAGCCTTTAGTTATGAATTTCTTAAGCAATGCTGAAATAGAAGATATATTGAAATAATAATTATAATTTATTATGGAGTAATATTATGAAAAAAGTTTTATTAGCTGTAACATTTATTTTTATATTTAGTTTTTTAATATCATGCGGTAAGAAAACAAATGAAAATGCAGGTAAAATAAGAGTAGCATATCACCCAAATGTAGGAGGAGCTTCTGCAATAATTACAGGTATACAGCAGAATTATTTTAAAGATGAAGGTTTGGATATAGAACTTGTTAAATTTACAAGCGGACCTACAGAAATAGCAGCTATGGTTTCAGGAGATATACAAATAGGTTATATAGGTTTTGGAGCACATACATTGGCAGCAGAAGGAAAAGTTCAAATAATAGCTACTGACGGAATAGCTGTTGTAGAAGGTATTAGAACATTAAAAACTTCAGGCATAAACTCTGTTGAAAAATTAAAAGGCAGAAGTTTAATAACTCAATTAGGTACATCAGGAGAAACTATTATAGATCAGGTATTAGCAGGAACAGGAGTTAATAAAACAGATATAAATATACTTAATGCTGAAGTTTCAAGTGCTGTTGCATCATTCTTGGCTAATAAAGTTGATGCTATATCTGTATGGCCTCCTTATACTGTTGAAATAGATAATAGAATTGGTATAGAGAATTTGTATATTATAAAACCTCAGGATGTAGGAGTTGATTCTACTGCAAGCTGGATAGTAACTCCTAACTATTTGGAAGCTAATACTGATACAGTTATAAAATTCACAAGAGCATTATATAAATCAATGGATTATAGAAAATCACATTTAGATGAAGCTATTACAAATGTATCAAATCTTATAGGTTTAGATATAGCTACAGTTTCACAAGAGAAATACAGTTCTGACTGGATGGATTCTCAAACAATGAAAAGCAGAATAAATGACGGAAGCATAAGTAATATTTATAAAAAACAAATAGACTATTTTGTACAGAATAATAGATTAAATTCTGAGCCTGTTCCTGTAGACAAATATGTAAGAATCGACATTATAGAAAAAGCATTAAATTGATTAATTAATGGTAAAGTTTATAGTTAAAATATGTGTATTTTAACTATAAACTATTAAATTTTGAATAATTTTATTTTATATATGATATAGTTTTTATTATATATTAAGAGGTATAAAAATGAATAGCAAACCTATGGGTAAAAAGAAATATATATTTACCGCTGCTTCTATTATTATAGCTTTATTGATATGGCAGTTAGTATCTTCTTCTGTGGCAGGGGCAGTTATTGCAAGTCCTGCTGATGTATTAAAATCATTTGTAAGAGAAATTAGCAATGGTAAATTGTTGAATCATATAGGTATAAGTTTATTTAGAGTATTGTCCGGTTTCGGATTAGCTTTCGTTGTATCAATACCTATAGCATTTTTAATGGGTTGGTATCAGCCTGTTCAATTATTAATAGAACCTGTAATACAATTTGTTAGGAATATACCTGCTTTGGCATATATACCTTTAGTTGTAGTTGCTCAGGGAGTTGGAGAAAGTGCTAAAATAACAGTTATATTTATATCTACTTTTTTGGTAATGATTGTAACAGTTTATCAAGGTGTAAGAGAGGTTGATCAAACTTTAATAAAAGCTGCCAGAGTTCTTGGAGCAAAAGATAAAGATATTTTCTTAAAAGTTGTAATACCCGCTTCAGTACCATATATATTAGTTGGTATGCGTTTAGGATTAGGTGCTTCCCTTACAACTCTTATTGCTGCTGAATTAACAGGATCTAGTTCAGGATTAGGCCAGATGATTCAGGAAGCAAGTCTTTACTTTAGAATGGATATAGTTATGCTTGGAATAATACTTATTGGTATTACAGGTTTAATATTAAATTTTATAGTAAGTTTAATAGAAAACAAGTTAACTATATGGCAGGAAAAGAAAAAAAGATAATAATTAAAAAATTTATATATTAAAAAAATTATATAAAAGAGATTATAATATGTCAAATAAAGAAGTAAAAGTAAAAATTTCTAATGTTAGCAAAATATATAAAGGAACTTCTAAAGATGTTCATGCTTTAGATAATGTAAATTTAGATATATATAAAAATGAATTTGTATGTGTAATAGGTTCTTCCGGATGCGGAAAAAGTACATTGCTTAATATACTTGCAGGACTTGATACACCAAATTCTGGAAGCATAGAAATAGATGGAAAACCTATAGAAGGTACAGGAGTTGACAGGGGTGTAGTATTTCAGCAGTATGCATTATTTCCTTGGCTTACCGTTGGAAAGAATGTTGCTTTTGGATTGGAATTGCAAAAGAGATCAAAGTCAGAGATAAATGATATAGTTGACCATTATTTGAAGGCTGTTGGTTTAATAGATTTTAAAAATTCATATCCTAAAGAACTTTCCGGAGGTATGAAGCAGCGTGTAGCTATAGCTAGGGCTTATGCTGTCAATCCAAATATACTTCTTATGGATGAACCTTTTGGAGCATTAGATGCGCAGACAAGAGCACAATTACAAACAGAGCTTTTAAATACTTGGGATAATGAAAAGAAAACTTGTTTCTTTATTACTCATGATGTAGATGAAGCTGTATTTTTGGCTCAAAGAGTTGTTATAATGAGTCCAAGGCCTGGAAGAATTAAGAGTATAGTAGAAGTACCTATTGCCTATCCTAGAGTACCTGAAACTAAATTATCTGCAGAATTTAATGATATTAAAAATCAATTATGGCAATTAGTATATCAGGAATATTTAGAAGCTAAAAAATAAAGGAATAATATAAAATGAAAAGGATATTTGAATTAAATTATACTGATACATTCAATATGGATACAAATACATTGATAGAAACTATTAGGAATTCTGAAGGCAGAACATTAATGGCTGAATCTTTAATATATAAAAGACCATTAATAGAAAGAGTTACTGATCCTGAAATCTTGGCTGCTATGGGAGTTGATTTAATTACATTAAACATATTTGATTTACTTAATCCTTTTATATATGATTTGGATGAAGTTGAAGCTGATGAATCTATGCCTTTAGTTGAAAGAACTTTTAAAGGACAGCTTAAATTATATGAATCTTCAAGAAAGAAAAATGATCATATACAAAGAATAAAAAAATATACAGGAAGATTTATAGGAATCAATCTGGAACCTGTTGGAGAAGGCGTTGATTATCCTGAAGGTTTAAAAGCTACTAAAGATAATTATAAAAGAGCATTAGATTTTGGAATTGATTATATAGTATTGACAGGCAATCCGCATACTAAAGTATCTATGGATACAATAGCAAAAGCAACAGAGGAATTGGCTTCTATTGCTAAGGGTAAAATGATGATTGTTGCTGGTAAAATGCATGGAGCAGGAGCCGGAAATACTGATACATTGGCTACAGTAAAACAAATTGCTGATGCTGGTGCTGATGTAATAATGTTTGGAGCACCTGGAACTTTGCCTGGTTATACTGTGGAAAAAGTTCATGAATTAATAGATGAAGCTAAAAGATTAGGAATGCTTACAAAAACTGCTATAGGAACTGCTCAGGAAGGTGCTCCTATAGATACAATAAAACAGATTGCATTAATGTCAAAGATGGCAGGTGCTGATATAATGCATATAGGTGATGCAGGAGTGGGAGGAATATCAAGTCCTATGAATGCTATGGCTATATCATTAGTATTAAGAGGAGAGGTACATACATATAGAAGAATGGCTTTAAGAAGATAATAAAATTATATTATTAACAATAAATTCTTTTTTATACGAATAAGTTTTAAAAAAATAATTAGAAGGAGAATAAAAATGAAAAAAACTATGTTTATTTCTATTTTATCAATGGCAGTGATATCTTTAATAATATCCTGTTCAGGAGGAAATAAAGCTCCTGCTGCTTCAGCAGATGGTACACTTGATAAAATAAGAGTTGCTTATCTTGCAGATTTTGCAGGAACTTCTTCTGTTGCTATAGCTCAGGAAAAAGGTTTTTTTAAAGAAGAAAATTTAGATGTTGAATTAGTTAAATTTTTAAATGGACCTTCTGAAGTTGCTGCTATGCTCTCTGGAGATATACAATTTGCATATATAGGACATGGTGCACATTCTCTAGCTATTCAAGGTAAAGTTAATGTATTATTCCCTAATGGTTTAGGTAAATCTGAAGAAATTATAGTTGGTAAATGGGCCAATGTTAATGATTTAGCAGGATTAAAAGGAAAAACTATAGGTACTCAGCTTGGTACTTCTGGAGATATAGTATTGGATATTGCATTAAGAAAAGTTGGACTTTCCAAAGAAGATGTTAATGTTGTCAATATGGATGTAAGCGGAATAGTATCTTCTATGATTGGTAAAAAAGTAGATGCAGTTTCTTTATGGGCTCCTTATACTTTTGAAATAACTAAACAGCTTGGAGATGAAGCTGTTGTAATTGCTTCTATTACAAATTATTTAGATGAAGCTGTATTTCCTAGCAGTTGGATAGTTACTCCTGATTATCAAAATAATAATCAAGACATAGTGAATAGATTCTCTAAAGCTATATTTAAAGCTATGGATTATAGAAGTGAGAATATGGATGAGGCTGTTGAAATTGTAGCTAAATTAAATGGAACTCCTGTTGATTCTGTTGCTTTAGAAAAAGAAACTGCTATATGGCTTACTTCTTCTGATATAAAAAATTCTTATACTGATGGAACAGCTGCTAAATGGTATCAAGCTCAGCAGAAAATATTTTTAAACTCAGAAGTAGTTACTGAAGAAGTAGATGTTAATAATTATGTACAGATAAATTATATAATTGATAATGTGCTTAAATAAAAAAATATTTTTCATATTTTCATATTGAAATTTTTTATAATTAATAAAGAATATATAATAAATTTTTTATTGATATAAGGTGGTCTGCAATATGAATAAGAAGAACATTATATTATTATTATCTATTATTATGATGCTGATTGTATCATGTGAGGAAAAAACAGAAAGTACTGTGCCAATACAAAAATATCCAATAAGAGTTGGATATATGCCAGATTTTTCTGGAAGTTCTGCTGTTGCTATAGCAAAAGAAAAGGGTTATTTTGATGAAGAAAATTTAGATGTTACATTGGTTGAGTTTTTAGATGGTCCTTCTGAAGTAGAGGAGATGCTTTTAAAAAATTTAGAATTTGCTTATATAGGACATGGTGCACATGCTTTAGCTATTGAAGGTAAAGTTAATGTATTATTTCCTAATGGTTTAAGCAGATCTGAACAAATTATAGTAAGAAATGCTTCTCAAATAGAATCTATTAAAGATTTAAGAGGTAAAAAAGTTGGAACACAATTAGGAACTTCTTCAGAAATTTTACTTTATTTGGCTCTTCAGTCATTAGGTATTAAAGCAGAAGAAGTAGATATTATAAATATGGATGGAAATACTATAGTATCATCTATAGCTGATGGTACTATTGATGCTGCTTCAGTGCAAGCTCCATATACTTTTGAAATATTAAATAATACTGAAAACAATGTAAAGTCTATAGCTACAACTGTTGATTATTCTGATGTAGGTTCTTTTCCTAGCAGCTGGATAGTTACACCTTCTTATCAAAGTAATAATACAGATATAGTTAATAGATTTTCAAGAGCTATACTTAAAGCTATGGACTATAGACAACTTAATATGAGTGAAGCTGTGCAATTGGTTGCTAACATGAATAGTAAAACAGTTGAAGAAGTTGATTTAGAAAGAGAAACAGGAGTATGGTTTTCTGGTAATGAGATAAAGCAAGCATATATTAATGGTGATGCTGGTAAATGGTATAAAACACAGCAGAATATATTTATTTATACTAAAACTATTACAAATAATATTGATATTAATAATTATGTGCAGTTAAAATACATGGTTGATAATGTATTTAATGAATAAATAGTTTTTATATTAAATTTATAAGCGGTGTATAATTAAATATGCATCGCTTTTTTTTAATGCTATTGTAAAATATAACTTTATATAAAGATAAAAAATGAAAAGATTAAAAGCAAAGAATTTAAAAGAACAAAATTATATTGATATAGTAAAATTATTAAAAATAGGAAATTATTCAAGAGCTGATTTAGCTTATAATTTGGAATTAAGCAAAGCAAGTATATCTGTATTAGTAGAGGATTTAATTAATATGGGTATAATATATGAGAAATGTGATGGAGAATCATCTTCTCTTGGCGGTAAAAAACCTATATTATTAGATATAAATAAAAACATAGGATATTTTATAGCAATTCATTTTAGGAGAGAATTTTGTAATATTGCTATAGTTAATTTAGAAAATGAAATTATAGAAGAATGTTCATTAAATGTAAATATAAATGATGATTATAAAATAACATTTAATCCAATAATTAAAAAGATTAAAGAATTAAAAAATAAATATAAAAACAAAAAAATATTTTCTATAGGAATATCTGTACCTGGTAAAATAAGTAAAAAAAATAATAATATGCTCGTAGATTGTATGGGAATACCTGAATGGAAAAATATACCATTAAAAGAATATATAGAACAAAATACTGATATAGATGTTATAATAGATAGATATGCATGTGCTATGCTAACATACGGTATGCTTGAAGAGATGAAAAAATCTATGCCTATACAAACTTCTTCCGTATATGTTTATTTGGGAAATTGGATTGGTGTATCTGTTTCTAATAATGGATCAATTTTATACGGAACTCATGATACAGCTGCTAACTATTCTCATACTATAGTAACTGATTCTAATTATATTTGTATGTGCGGTAAAAAAGGCTGTTGGGAATCTGTTGCTAGTATAAATGCTTTTATGAAAGAACTTCAAAGTAAAAGCAATAAATATAAAAATGTAAGTTATGAAGAAATTATTAAAAATCATATTAATGATGATATTGTAATTGAAACTTATAAGAAATTTTCGGCTTATTGGGTATCAATAGGAATATATAATATAGTTAATACTTTTGACCCTGAGACTATATTTATAGGCGGAGAAATGCTTTATTTAGGTGATGATTTTATCAATGAAATAAAAAATAATATTAAAAATAAATACAATTCATATAACTTCCTTACAGAAATAAATTTTATCAATAATTTTAAAGATATAGAAATATATGCAGCTGCTTCTGTAGCTATATATGATTTTTATAATTATAATCTTTATAAATATTTATCTAAGTAATATATTTTTTATATAATATTGATATTTTCTCTGTATTATGTTAATATTATTATGTAAACTATATTATGATAATAAGATTATGATAACTAATACTGAAGAAAATATTAAAGATAAATATTTAAAAGAAAATTTGATAGCATATATTGGAAATAAGAGAAGACTGCTTTCATTTATAGAAAATACTATTTCTGGAATTTTAGAAGAGGATGGTAATATAAAAACTGCATTGGATTTATTTGCAGGAAGCGGAAGTGTTTCAAGACTTTTAAAAACTTTAGATTTAGAAGTTTATTCTAATGATTGGGAATATTATTCTTATATTTTAAACTATGCTCATTTATCGATTAATGAAGAAGAGCTCTCTAATATGTTTATTCATACAGGCGGGGCAGAGAATACAATAAATATGATTAATAATATTAAATATATAGATGATGATGACAGATATATATCAAAATATTATGCTCCTTCAAATGATGAAAATCCTGATTTAATAAATGAAAGACTTTTTTATACTCATTACAATGCTGAAAGAATTGATATTATAAGACATAATATAGAAATGCTTTATAAAAATAAAGTAATAAATCAAAAAGAATATTATTATTTGATAGCTTCAATTATATATGAATCAGCTACGCATACAAATACTTCAGGAGTTTTTAAAGCATTTCATGCAGGTTTCGGAGGAAGGAATAAAGATGCATTGCATAGAATAATGGCTCCTATATCATTAAAGCCAATACCTTTATATAATGGCAAAAAATGTTATGTAAGTATGGAAGATGCAAATAAGTTTGTTATTAAAAATAAAGATAAGCATTTTGATTTGGTATATTTAGATCCTCCATATAATCAGCATCAATATGGAAGTAATTATCATTTACTTAATACTATAGCTTTATGGGATAAGCCTGCAATTAATAAGAATATATATATAAACGGTAAAAAAACAGATAAAGGCGGAATTAGAAAAGATTGGGTAAAAACTAAATCAATGTACTGTTATAAAAAAACAGCAAAGGATACTTTAATAAATTTATTAGATAATATAGATTCTAAGCATATAGTTATGAGTTATTCTACTGACGGAATAATAGAGTATGATGATTTAATTTCAATACTTGAAAATAGAGGTAAATTAGATATTGTTACTTCTGAATATACTAAATACAGAGGTGCTAAAAGATCTATAGTTAATAAAACCAAAAATATAGAATATTTATTTGTATTAGATACTTCAAAAACAAATTACAGCAGTGTTAATAAAAAATTAAGATACATAGACAATATAAGATTGAAAATGGACAGTCCTTTGGATTGTTCTAAAGATAATCTAATATTTGATTATGATAAAGATGATGTTATAGTATTAAATTTAAAATATTCTGTTCATATAATAAATAAAGATGAGATATGTGATAAACTTAAAAATAAAAGTTTAGAATATATAAAAATGTTTTCTATTTTTTTGGATAAATACATTAAAGAAGATAATATCAGTGCATTGAAGATTTATTTTTATCATATTAATGCAGCCATACTTGCTAATGATATAAGGCTTATAAAATATTTTGGTGAATATATATTGCAAGTTTACAGCAGATTATGTTCAAGAAAATCAAATGAATATATTATTGATATTACAAATAGTATTTTAGATATTTTATCATATTCAAATGATGAAATAAGCATTATTTCTAGAATAAAACAGAGAATTATTTATAATATAAAACATTCTAATATTTCCGAAATTAATAAAAATAAATTACTTATTAGACTTGAAAAATAATGAAAAAATATTATATTTATTCATATAGAATAAGGTTTTATGGAAATATAATTTTTTTTAATAGTAAAGTAAAAATATATGAATAATATTTTAATAAATGTAATTATTATCATCATATGCAGTTTTAATTTTTTACTTGCACAAAATTATAATGATGATATTAATTCTATGCTGAGAATATTTAATGAAATAAGGGATAATGAGAATTTATACTCATTTGAAATTGATGATAGATTAAACAGTATTGCTGATACTAGATCAAAAGAGCTTGCTATCAATTTTTCACATATAAGACCTAATAATACAAAGTATGATGAATTGCTTTATGAAAATAGGATAATTGTTTTTTCATCTGATGAAAATATAGCTTACAGATTTAAAAATGCTGAAACAGTTGCTAGTTATTGGATGAATTCTAATAAATATAAGGTTAATATCTTAAGCAATAAATTTACCCATATAGGAGTGGCTCATTATGCTATTAATGGAGAGGATTTTTGGGTAGTTATATTTGCTCAATTGAGAAGGTAATTTAATTATTATTTAATTCTAATATAGTGTCTAGTATTTTCTTTCTTAATAATTCTATATTTGTATTATTTTTTGCACTTATAAAAATTGCATCATCATAAGAAGTTAATATTTTATTTTTTTGTACTTCATCTATGCTGTCAGATTTATTAAATATCACTATTCTTTTTATATGAGAAGCATCTATTTCTTTTATTATGCTTTCTACATGCAAAAGCTTTTCTTCTATATTTTCATCGCTTGCATCTGATAAATGCAGAAGTAAATCCGCTTCAACAACTTCGGATAATGTAGATTTAAATGAAGCAACTAAAGTATGCGGAAGTCTGTCTATGAATCCTACAGTATCGCTTATTATAACTTCAACAGGAGTATCATCTGTTAAATATAATTTTCTAGTATGGGTATCTAATGTTGCAAATAATTTATCTTCAACATAAACAGATTCTTTGCAAAGCAGATTAAATAATGTACTTTTTCCTGCATTAGTGTATCCAACTATTGCTATTCTAAAAGTATTTTCTCTTCCTTTTCTTCCTGTACTTGCAGATTTTTCTACTTTGCTTAATTGAGATTTTAATTTATGTATACGCTCTCTTGCTCTTCTTCTGTCATATTCAAGCTGTTTTTCTCCGGCTCCGCCTCTTAATCCTATACCTCCTTTTATTTGGCTTAGATTAGTTCTTTTACCTTTTAATCTTGGATATTCAAATTCTAAAAAAGCTAATTCCACCTGCATCTTTGCTGTCATAGTTTTAGCACGTAATGCAAATATTTCTAATATTATTTCTGTTCTTGTGAGAGCCGTTATATTAGAGCCTTCTTCTATAGCATTTACCTGAGAACCGCTAAGCTCATTATCAAATATAAAATATTCTACATTATCAATGGTGGCACTTTCTTTTAAACTTTCCAATTTTCCTGTGCCAATATAAGTTCCTGCTGTTATTTTAGGCTGTATGAATGAATATTTATTTACAACTTCATAACCAGCAGTATCGCATAGCATAGCAAGTTCATTTAGAATATTATCTATATTTATTTTGCTGTTTCTATATTGTCTGCTGTCTGTTACAAATATTATATACGCTTTTTTTAGATTATCATTATTCATAAAAAATTACCTAATACCATTATTTAATAACTAATGAATTATAAAGTTCTATTGTTTTATCTGATAAATACTGTTTTTTACTCAAAACAAAATTTATAGATTCCAACACCACTTCTAAAAATGCATTATCAAAATCAGTAAAAATTTTCTCTCTTATTTTATCAGCAGCAGGTATATTTCTTGTGGGCTCAAGATAATCGGATGCATATATTATCTTTTCAAGCATAGTCATATTTCCATGTCCTACTGTATGACTTTCTATTGCATCTAAAATTTCCCTGTCATTTATTGAGAATTCTTTTTCAGTGATTATAGAACTTACTCTTGCATGAAGCAAAGCACCTGTTATATAATTAGGATATTCTTTATTATCATTTTCAAGTATTATTTTACGCATTTCATCATCTTTATATCTTTTTCCCAAATCATGGCATAATGCAGCGATAGAGGCTTTATTTGTATCAACATTATATTTTTCTGCTATTTGAATGGAAAGATCTCTTGTAGAAAATATATGTTTTGATCTGAATGGTAAATATTTTTCTATATATTCAGCTATTTTTTTTTCCTGATCATTGTATTCTTTCATAATAATTTATTCCTGTTTATGATTAATTATTTTTTATTATACTGAAATTATTTTGTAATTTCAATATTATTTACTCTGCAAATAGGCATGAAACAGAATGATTTTCTGAAATCTTTTTAGTATTTGGAATATTGTTTTTGCATTCTTCTTTTGCATATATGCATCTTGTATGGAATCTGCATCCTGAAGGAATATCTGATGCATTAGGAATTTCTCCTTTGATAGGAAGTTCTTTTATTATATTAACTCTTCCTGAAGAAGCATCTGGTACTGCCGCAATTAAAGCCTTTGTATAAGGATGTTTAGGATTATCTATTATTTCATCAGCGTCTCCAATTTCTACAATATTACCTAAATACATAACTGCTATTCTATCTGCAAAATATCTTGCTGTTGATAAATCATGAGTAATGTATATATAGCTTAAATTCTTTTCTGTTTGAAGTTCTTTCATCATATAAAGTATTTCAGCTCTTGTAGACAAATCTATCATAGAAACAGGCTCATCAGCAACAACTAGTTTAGGATTAAGTATCAAAGCTCTAGCAGTTGCTATTCTTTGACGCTGTCCACCTGAAAGCATATGAGGGTATCTTTCCATAAACTCTTCCGGAGGATTAATCTTTACATCTTTCAAAGCCTTTATAACCATTTCATCATAAACCTTTTCATCTCCCTCAATATTATGAATATATAAAGGCTCTTTTAATACATCTTTTATTTTAAATCTTGGATTCATAGAGGCATAAGGATCCTGGAATATCATCTGAACATTTCTTCTGTATTTAGCTGTTTCTTCTTTATTAAAGTTATTAATATTTTCATTTTCAAATATAATATTTCCTGAAGTAGGGTTTATCAATTTCATTACAAGCTTACCTATAGTAGTTTTTCCGCTTCCGGATTCTCCTATTATGGCAAGTATTTCTCCTCTTTTTACTTCTATACTTATATCATCAACTGCTTTTATTTCCTTTGATTTTTTAATCAAGCTTTCCACTATATTAGTACGAGGATAAAAATATTTTTTTACATTTTCAAGTTTTAATATTATATCATTCATAATTTTTCTTCTTTTTTATTATTAATTATATTTAGTTATTAATAAGATGGCATGCACATAAATGTCCGTTTCCTATATCTTTTAATATAGGCTCTTCATTTTTGCATTTATCTATTCTTTCTTTACATCTGTCATAAAACATACAGCCTTTAGGAGGATTAAGTAAATCCGGAGGAGTACCTTCTATAAACTCCAATTTGCTTACAGCTTTATTTAGTCTAGGAGTAGCAGCTAAAAGTCTTTTTGTATATGGATGTTTAGCATTTTTATATATATCTTCATTGCTTGCAAGCTCTGCAATCTTTCCTCCGTACATAACGCATACCTTATCTGAAATTTCAGCTTCTAATGCCAAATCATGCGTTATAAAAATAAATGACAAATCAAAATCTTTCTTTAATTTTTTTAATAAGTTTATAATCTGTGCCTGCACTATAACATCTAATGCAGTAGTAGGTTCATCAAGTATAATTAGTTTAGGTTTCAAAAATAGGGCAGTAGCTATAACAACTCTTTGCTTCATACCTCCTGAAAGTTCATGCGGATATCTCTTTGCAACATCAGCATGAAGTCCTACATATCCTAAATATTCTTCTATAAGTTTACTAGCCTCTGATTTGCTCATATCAATATGTCTGTTTATAGTTTCTATCATTTGGTTTTCTATAGTGTATACAGGAGTGAGGGAATTCATTGCACCTTGAAAAACCATAGATATTTTAGTCCATCTTATATTTTTTCTTACATACTCTTCTTTAAGCGGAATAATATCTTCATTATCGAGTATTATTCTTCCTCCTTCATATTTACCAGGTATAGAAGGCATTCTTAAAAGAGATGTTCCAAGACTAGTTTTACCGCATCCTGATTCACCTACAATACCTAAAGTTTCACCTTTCTTTATTTTAAAACTGATATCATTAATAGCCTTTACTAAACCTTTTGAGGTATGATAGTACATTTTTAAATTTTCTACTTCTAGTATATTTTCCATTGATAGTCCTATTTACAATAACATATTATGTTAATTATAATATAATATTAATATTTTTACAATTGACTTTTATTAAAATGAATTATTAATAAATCATATAATGAAAATGTACTCCGTTTTCTTCCTGAATATCATTATATAATTCTACGAATCCTAATTTTTTATAGAATTCACATGCATAATGACTAGATTTTACTGTGTACTTATCTGAATTTAAAATATTTTTTGCTTCTTCAAATAAACTGCTGGCTATACCCAATTTGAAATATTTGTCGTCCACAAAAAAAAGAGAAATATGATCGAAATCAGTTATTTCAAGCATTCCTACTATTATATCATTTTCATTTTTAGCAATGAGCATCAAAGAGCCTTGCATAAAAAATCTTAGCCTCATATTGTTAGTTGATATAAAAGTTAATACATTATTAATACCTTCATTGGTATCTAAATTGGAATTGTATTTTAAGTATATATTTTTGGCGAGAAGAGAAATATCATCAAGATTTTCAATTCCCGCCTTCTCAATTTTAAACATTGTATTTTTTATTGAAATGCTTTTATTAATCTTTGGAAAGGTAAATGATTAGTATCTTTTACAAATGAGCCATTTTTATAATATCTTAAATAAGGTATTAAATCATTGCCCCATACTGTTTCTTTGAAATTCATAAAAGGTTCATATAAAGGACTTTCATTATACATACAAATAAAAATAGTTATATCAATATCAGCATTATCTTTATTTGCATTTAATTCTCTTTGTAAGCCTTTCCAATCTCCGCACCAATCCTGAGTGAATATAGCCAAAACATTTTCTGAAGATTTTTTTATATCATCGCTTACTTCTTTAGTATCCATTATATGCTGCATTTCTTTATCATCAATGGTTTTAAAAGTTAACATTAGTTTCTCCTTAAAATATAAGTAATCTAATAATAATACAGTAAAATATATTTTTTATCAAGGAAATATTTCTAATTACGATATTTTATTCAATAGGGGGATTTTTATGAAAAAAATTATTATATCTATTATTGTTTTAAATATGATTAATTCTTTTTTATTTGCTGGAGATTTTCTCGATGATCAAAAAAGATATAATAGAGTTAGAACTGCCATAAAAGAAAAAGATAATATTGTAAAAAATACATTAAAAAATAATAATATAAAATTAGAAGAATTAAATATATTGATAACTGTATATAAGCAGGAAGATATACTTGAAATATATGCTAAAAATAAATCTGACAGTACATATAAAAAAATAGCTTCATATAATGTAGCAGCAAAATCAGGTATATTAGGTCCCAAGAGAATGGAAGGAGATTTGCAGGTTCCTGAAGGTTTTTATTATATAGACAGATTCAATCCTGCAAGCAGCTATTATCTATCATTAGGTATTAATTATCCAAATGAATCCGACAAAAAGAAAAGTAATGCATCAAGATTAGGAGGAGATATATTTATTCATGGTGCTAATGTTACAATAGGATGCATGCCTATGACTGATGATAAAATAAAGGAAATATATTTATATGCAGTTTATGCAAAAGATAATGGTCAAAATAAAATACCTGTTTATATATTTCCTTTTCAAATGACAGACAGAAATTTTGATTATTATAAAAAATATTATAATGAATCTTTAATTAATTTTTGGGATAATATAAAAAAAGGATATGATATATTCCAAAATTCAAAAAAAGAATTAAATATAAAAATAGATTCTAATGGAAACTATGTATTTTAAATTCTTGCAATTTTTCTATAAAAATATTACTATATAACAGATAATAATTATATAATAGCGAATGATTTAAATGAATAAAAATACTTCTTTTGTAGGTGCATATAGTTTCTGGTCATACTTACTGATTGCCATTGTATTTTTTAACTATTTGTTTTTTAGAACTTTAGTAATTGATAATAATTCTTTTATATATCTATTTACATTTATTTTAAATTATATTGTATTAATATCTTTTTTTCTTTTGGTATTTTATAAATTTTATAATTGTATATTTAATTCAGAGGTTTTTTTAGCTGTATTTGGTATATTGTTTCTAATATCAGGTACTTTAAGACTTTATGCCATAGAAATTAGTATTTATAATTATATAGAATTATTATATTTTTTATCAATATTGATTCTTACAATAAAAATTTTACTTACTATAATAAAATCAAATAATATAATGGAATTAGATAGGGGAATATATGTTTTTATACTTGTTTCATTATCTTCATCTAATATTAATTATATTTTAATATCAGCTAATAAAATAATAGATACAGATATTTTTCATTATATATCTACTTTTATATCAGCTTATATGAGTAAATTATCATCTTTCTCCTTTCTGGTATTAATGATAGCTTATATATTGATTTTTATAAAGAAAGTTGTTATGAAAAATATTAATAAATCATTCTTTTTTATTATCATGATGGTGATATTATCAATAATAGCAATATTAGTATTTGGTAATTCATTCTTTTTAATTATAGTATCTTTTTTTGGTGCATTAGGTATCGTTATGTATTTGCCTTTTACTATTTATCTTGTAGTAATTATAATGTTTTTAATGACTTTATTTACATCTTTTATGAGTTCTTTGGTATCTAAATATTATTATCCTTCATTGATAATATTTACTTTATTTATGCTTGCAGGACTTGATATAAGTAATTTTTCATTAAGATTAATTTCTATATTTGCCATTATGGAAATGCTTAGTATGTGTAAAGATAAAAAAGATGATACTGAATATTTGACAAATAATACTCTATAATATATTATTTCTATAATTTTAAAATTATGATTTTGGAATATAAAACTATTGAATATGAAAAAAGAGATTATTAAAGAAGAAAAAAATATAAGTCTTGATGATATAGAAAAAATTGCTGAATTTTTTAAGAGTGTATTAAAAGACGGTGATATAGTTATAATGGAAGGAAATCTTGGATTCGGTAAAACTACATTTGTAAGAATATTATCAAGATTAATGGAAAGTGAAGATATTGTCAGCAGTCCTTCATTTACTTTGATAAACGAGTATGATATAATTTTGAATGGCGAAGAAAGTATTTTGAGGCATGTTGATTTATATAGACTTGAAAAAGAAGATGAGCTTGATGATATAGGTTTTAAAGATAAAATAAGAGAGAATGGCATTACTATGATAGAATGGGGTAATAAGTTTAAAGATTACTTTGAGGCTCCATATTATTTATTTGAGATAGAAATGTATGAAGAAAATAATAGATTATATAGGATTAGTTTAATTTCATGAAAAAATCATTTATATTATTCATAATGATATTTACTTTATTAATATCTTGTTCTAAAAAAGTAGATAAGAATGTTATAGTAAATGCTGTAAGTACTATTTCATCTGTTAATGTTGTTATTGGAAATACTATAGATTATGAAGTTCGTATACTTTCTAAAAATAATATAGAATATAATTTTGAGGATTTATCATTTGATGACAGAGATAATAAATGCAGAATTATATCTGTTGAAAATAAAACTAGAGATTCAGGAGAATATAAAGAGAGAATCATAAAATATAAATTAGGTTTTTATGATGTAGGACAATTTGTAGTATATCCATTTAAGATTTCATATAATTATAATAATGAATATAAAGAACTTAACGGCGAAGATATAACTATATTGGTATATCCTTTCTCTGACGGAGAGACTTTACCTCCTATGAAAGGTACTATTGGTATACCTATGCCTAAATATGTATGGGGATTTGCTGTACTTATAGTTTTTGCTATTATTGGAATAATAATATTAATTTTTGCTGTAGTAAAATATATAGAAAGAAAATTCAATGAAAAAGTAAATATAAAAGAAGATACAGAAGCATTGAATGCATTAAAAGTAATTGACTGCAATACCTACTATAATGAAAATAAATATGCAGAATATTATTTTGAATTAACCTTTATATTTAAAAGGTATCTTACAAAAAGATTCAGATTCAATATAGAAGACATGACTACTAGTGAGATTAATCAATTATTTAAGGAAAATGTATTTAATGAAAGCGAATATATAATAAAAATGTTTGAAGAATCTGATTATGTGAAATTTGCAAGACAAATTCCTGAACTTCAAATAATGCAGAAAGATTATGATTTCTGTGTTGATTATATAGTAAAAAACGGTAATTTATATACCGCATTAAAATTAGAAGAAAAAGAAAATAAGAAGTTAAGAAAAGAAGAAAAGAAAAGATTAAGAAAAGAGTTAAAAGAGCAGAAAAAACTTCAAAAGAAAATGGATCATCTGCCTGAAAATAGTTAAGAGTAAAATATGAATGAATATGATATAAAAGATACTATAGCGGCATTATCAACTCCATATTCAAAGAGTGCATTGGCTATAATAAGAATGTCAGGAAGTAAGGCATTAGAGATAGCATCAAAAATATGTTTCTACGCTAATAATGAAAATAAGAATATAAATAATTTTGAACATAGAAAAAGTTATTATGCTTTAATAAAAGATGAAAATAATATACCTGTTGATGAGGTTATAGTATTATCTTCTTTATCTCCAAATACTTTCACATCTGAAGACACAATAGAATTTATATCACATGGAAGTATTGTTGTAATAGATGCTCTTATGAATCTTTTAATAAAAAATGGAGCTAGGGCAGCTAATAGAGGAGAGTTTACATATAGAGCTTATATTAATGGAAGAATAGGAATAAGTGAGGCTGAGGCTATACATGATTTGATAGATTCTAATAATAAACTTATGGCTGAAGCAAGTATATATAAAATGAGAGGCAGGCTTACAAGAGAGATAGATAAACTTAGAGAAAATATCAAAAATTCTCTTATGCTTGTTTATGGAGAATTAGATTTTCCTGAAGATGAAACAGAAAGTTTTTCTTATGATAAGCTTATAGAAAATTTTGAGATTATAAAAAAAGATATAGAAAATATTTTATCAAATTCTAAAAGAGTTGAAAATCTTATTAATGGAATAAAGGTTGCTATATTAGGCAGAGTTAATGCTGGTAAAAGCAGTATATTTAATATGATATTGGATAGAGAAAGGGCTATTGTTTCAAATATTGCAGGGACTACAAGAGATTTTTTAAGTGAAAATATCTATATTGAGAATATCCCTTTTTATTTGATGGATACTGCTGGATTTCATAAAAAGGCTGATAATGATATTGAACTTGAAGGCATTGAGAGGGCAAAAAAATGTGCTTATGAATCTGATATTATACTTGCAGTTTTTGACGGAAGCGATATAGAAAATGAAGATGATATTAATTTAATAGAGTTCTTAAATACATTAGAAAATAAAAATATTATATATATACTCAATAAAAGCGATGAAGATAAAAAATTTAATAAAGAAATAGATAATGCTAATATCATTAATATAAGTACAAAAACAAAAGATGGAAAAGATAAGTTAATATCGGCTTTGAAGGATTATATTTCTGATTCTGATATAGATATATTTAATAAAGAAACTTATGTCAATAATAGAGAAAGATGCTATTTAGAAAATGGACTTAAACAGATTGATATATGTATAAAAAAATCATTGGAGTCTTATTCATTGGATGAAGTTGCTGAAGAGATGAATATATTGAATAATATACTTGGAAATGTAAGCGGTAAAGTTGATGCTGAAGAAGTAATTAATGAAATATTTGCTAATTTCTGTATAGGTAAATAATAATATGGTATAATATAAAATAAGTAATTATTTACGATAATATATATAATCATATTTGATAAATTTCAAAAAAAATGTATATTTAAATTGATAATAATATCATAATGAAATACTTACAAGGAGTTTAGTTGCCAATATGAAGAAATTGTTATTAATTATAAGTATTTTTATATCGATTAATTTATCACTTTTGGCAGCAAGCGGATTTGAAGCAATTATAAATATACCTTCCGGTTTATCTGTGGGAATACCTATGGGAGACAAGGAACGTGAAGTAGGCGTAGGATTTGATATAGGAATCACAGCTCAGTTTGGATATGTAATAGATTTTAAAAATAATATAGGGCTTAGTATATTAGCAGAAACAGGATATAGTTATGATACTTATTCATATTCAATATCTTCTGATAGTACAAAAAAAATTGTTAATAATTCTGGCTTTCATAGTTTTCAAATAGGTTTTTTACCAAAAGTAAATATTCAAGATTTTTCTATAGGTGTTGGAGCAGGATTAAAAATACCTATAGCTGGTGTTGAAGAATTAAAAACAGTCACACATGGTACTAATTATACTATAGTTGGAAGTACAGTAAATATGGTAGATATAGTTAATAAATATGATAAGATGAATGTAATACCTTATATTAAATTAACATTGGATTATTCTGTATTTAATAATTATAATATAGGCGCCAATTTTGGTTTATATTTTGATTATGAATTTGGTGTAAGGCAAAAAATTGATGAAAAAAAATATATATCTACAGATTCATTTGGTCTTGGTTTACAGGTAGGATTAAGATTTAGTCCTTTTAATGGACATCAAGTTAGCTTAAATCAAAAAGATAAAGAAGAGTAAACACATTATATTATATAATCATCAGCAATTTTTCTAAGTCTTTTGTTTCCAAGCACATGGAAATGTCTTAACTTTCTTAGAGTTTCACTTGAAAATGTTGTAAGAGGAACATAAACTATTTCAACAGAATTCTTTTTGGCAAATTCTTTTAATATGCTTGAAGGAGGAGTAGGGGCAACATATCCTAAATATTTATCAACAGAATATATTATGGCAGTATATAGAAGTAAGTCAGCATAATTTCTAACTATTCCCTCTTTTTTTAATTGAGGATATATTCTCCAAACATCATGAGGAGCCTGAGGAGGCATCAAAGAAGCATAACCTCCAAAATAACATTTAGATATTCCAGGTCCTACTAAAGTGTTTCCTGGTTCAGTAGAGTATAATATTAAATCACTGTCATCATGTGCTTCACTATACCAAACTATATTCCAATCATAATCTTCATCATGTTCATCATCGAATATTACAACCATATGTCCTATATTTCCTTTTATTTTTGGAATTTCTTTGACATATATTTCATTTTTATAATAGTTCCTTATAGTTTCACGCATATCAATACCGTCTTTAATGCTTACAGTAAAAGGTTCTATTCTAGCTTTATCCTCTGTAAGCATATTTCTTATTTTATCTCTAAGTATATTCATATGCTTTTCCATAAGTATATCTTCAGGTACATGTGATAAAAGATTTGTTCTTCTATTCCAAACATCTTCCCATTCGCCTTCATATTTTTCACTAGGACGAGTTGTAACATTTACTTTCTTGAAAGATGTTTTCCATATATTATCATACTTATGGAGTTTTATCTTTTTATCTTTAAGCATTCCTTCCATGCCATTTGTGCTTGGATCTCTATTTAATTTAATAGTAGGATAGTTTTCATCTTCTTCAGTATAATGCGGATAATATTCCATACCTTCCATTACTTCCAAGGCATAATCATTGTTAATCATACATTTTGCTGCTGTAAGCATATCTATATAGTCTGGTATGATATAATTATCAAGAAGACATAAGTTTCTTAAATACTTCATCATGTTTTTTTGCTGAAGTAATGATATAGGAAGTTTATATCTCATCTTTGCTTCTTTGAATATTGTTTCTATTATATTAATTTTATCAAAATTTTCTAATTCTCCGTTTCTATATAATTCATACATATAAGTTGTGAACGGAAACTCTCCAAGCATTTTATTTAATGATTCTTTATGTACATTATATATTTTAGGTTCTGAATATATATATTCTTCATCATCTTCTGAAAATTTTTTATTTATTATTTCTTCTTTTGCTTTATTATCTAATTTTTCATCGTCTAGTTTTTGTAATATAGATACAATATTTTCCCAATGAGACATTCCTATAACTAGAAGAATTTTATTATATTTTTTAGATAGTTCATAAAGATTTTTAGCCATGAATATTTCTCTCTCTTCATCTGTTTCATCTTTATGAAATATATAATTTGATTTTACTTCGGTATAGAATTTCTCAATGCCTATATTTTTCATAACATAATCATCAGGCATAAGATAATGTGAATTTGTATTTATTGAAGTGATATCTTTATCTATTGGGAAGAATGGTATTTCTTCATCAATAGCTAAACGAACAGCCTCTATTATGGAATCACATGGATCTATAGGTATATAAACAGCTTCATTTTCTATTTCTCTTATTATCAAACTTACAAATGGAAGTCTGCTCACGGCTTCTCTCAAAGAATCAGCAAAATTGGCAGGATGTTCTACCGCTACAATATCCGGTTTAAATTTTTCAAAAGCCTCTCTTACAGCTAAAGAAAAATAAACCCTTGAATGTATAGAAGGGATTGCCAATATATTTTTATACCTTAAAGCCTTAGAATCTATATTATCTATTATTTTTTTATCCATTCATATTCCTTTAATAATTAAGGAATGAATCTATTATACTATCAAGTTCATTAGAATCTTCCAAATAATGAGAACATACATTACAAGTTTCAGTAGGTACTTTATCACTTACAAATAAATCTGTTTGGAAAGAATAGCATGAAGGACCCGGTAATTTTCCGCTTATAGCACAAACCTGCATACTTATAACATTTTCAGGCCTTGTATACCAAGTAGGCTTAACTTCTTTCAATGCTTCTACCATATACTTACCCCATATAGGAGCAGCAACTCTACCGCCAACCTGATTATTTCCTAAAGAGTATTTAAATGAGTCGAATCCAATCCATATACCTGTAGCAAGTTCAGGAGTATATCCTACAAACCAAGCATCTTTCCAGTCATTAGAAGTACCTGTTTTTCCGGCACCTCTTCTTGTGAATTTAGCTTCATACATAGCACTTGTAGCAGTACCGCCTCTTAATACTCCCATTAATATATCACTTATAATGTATGCAACTTCTTTGCTTACAACTTGTTTAGGACCGCCTCTCAATGTTATTTTTTTCTTTAAGTCATCTTCGAAATTATCCATAACTATTCCGTATCTGTCAGTAACATATCTTATAAGTATAGGATTAACTTCTTTTCCTTCGTTAGCAAATTCAGCAAATCCTGTTGTAAGTTCTAATGGTGTGAATAATCCTGTACCTAAACTTAATGTTAAATCAGGATTAAACATTCTTTTAGATTTATCAGAATCAGGTTCAGCTTTAAATATAGGCTCTACATATCTTATAGTGTTTGTTATTCCTACATAATTGAGTACATTAACAGTAGCTATATTTAATGATGCAGACAATGCATATCTTAAACTTACATCACCTTTGAAATTTCCTGAATAGTTTTTAGGTATCCAAACTTCTCCGTCTTCTCCTTCTTCAGGCACAAAACCTATAGGAGCATCACTAACAATAGTTGAAGGGCTATAATTAGTAACATCCATTGAGGCAGCATATACGAAAGGCTTGAAAGCACTTCCGGCCTGTCTTCTTGCCTGAGTAGCTCTGTTGAATTGGTTTCTTGCTGTAAATCCTGAACCTCCAACCATTGAAACAATATATCCGTTTCTAGGGTCTATTGAAACTAAAGCTCCTTCAATTTGTCTTGAAAGTTCTGCTTCATCAGCTTTCATTACTTCCATAGTAATGTCATTAACTTCTTCCATTCCAAATATATCAGACATCAATGCCAAAGGTAAAGTAGTATATTTATTTAAAGTATCTCTTACTGCAATATTAAATTTATTATAAGCTGTATTTTCAGGAAGATTAAATAATATAGAAATCATTTTCATTTTATCTATAGTTTCTCTATTATATAGATTAACTATATCCATAGAACCGCCTTCATATTTATTATTATATTCTGTAAGTGCCTCTGTTAATAATTTCTGAGCAGCTTCCTGTTTTTCTATATCTATAGTTGTGTATATTTTAAGTCCGTCTTCTTTTAATGCTTTTTCTCCATATCTATCTACTAATTGTCTTCTAACATATTCAGTAACATAAGGAGCTCTGTCTATTGATGCACTATAAGCTGTTGAACCTCTTCTTCCGATTTTTCCTGTATATGATTCCCAGAATTCTTTATGTGCCTGCTTAGCTTCATCTCTAGTTATGAATTTTAAATCAGCCATTCTATTAAGAACAACTTTATGTCTAGCTATTGATATATTAGGGTTATTGATAGGGGAGTATGCATTCGGAGCAGGTGGAAGTGTGGCTAGCATTGCACATTCTGCTAAATCTAAATTTTGTACATCTTTGTTAAAATAAAATCTGCTTGCTGCCTGAACTCCGTATACAGAGTGTCCGAAATATATTTGATTGAAATATAAAGTAACTATTTCTTCTTTAGTAAGTCTTTTTTCTATTTGGAAAGTAACCCATATTTCTTTTAATTTTCTTGTTATTGTTCTTTCTGTAGATTTTAATACAATGTTTCTAGCAACCTGCTGAGTTAATGTACTTGCACCTCTTGCTCTTCTTCCAGTTAATATGTTTCCTATTGTACCTCTGAATATTCCTATAATATCTATTCCGAAATGCGACATAAAATTATTATCTTCCATAGATATTATTGCTTCTATTAATTGAGGAGGTAAATCTTTATATTCTACTAATGCTCTTTGCTCTGTGAAAAATTCTGATATTACTTCACCTTTTATATCATAAATTTTTGTAGGTATTGTAGGCTTGTACAATTCTACGGCTTGAACATCAGGCTGCAGAACTATGTCAGCAACCAAAATAGAAAATATGACAGTTATTATTAAAAATATTAATGTCATTGATACTATATAAAATTTTTTAAATTGTTCTATATTTATACTATTATATTTATCAGATATTTTTTTTAATATTTTTTTCAATTTACTTATCCTAATATATATTTATGATATTATACAAATAATTATTTAATTAATCAACATATTTTTTTATCATATTTTTATAAAAAAACACTCTATGAAATTTGAGTTCATAGAGTGAAAGTAATGGGTTTGTATATATATCTTAAGAGCGCAACAAATGACGTTTGTAGCTATACTATATATAACATAATAAATAAGAAACAGTAAAAATATATTTAATTTACCATGTTAAAAAGTAATATATCATCATCAGATGTTTTTAAGCATAAAGTATTATTGTTATAAGATATATAATTAGCTTTATTAAGAAGTTTTAAATATTCATCTTCAGCTTGCATATCAGCTTCAGGACCTGCCATTAAAGTTGATATTCCTGTTTTACTCATTGTTATTTTACCATCTTTTATTTCAAATGGTATATTGTAGTTATTAACTCCAGATTTTCCAACAAATGAATTATTAGTTATAGATAAAGTGATTTCTGTGCCTTCAAGCATATTTGATAATTTGAATTCTTTTCCTGAATACTCATTAACGTCAAAATAATCTTCTACGAATCTTAATATTGTAGCGTCATTAGCTATTATAATAAGTTCTTTTCCTTTTAAGTACATATATTTAGCATTCTCCATATATTTTGAGAAATCTGCTTCAGCATTCATATTTTCTTCAGGGCCTGCCATTCTAGTTGTAGCTAAACCATTAAATTTAACTTCGCTACCGTTTATATTAGTGTATGAAGTTTTGTAAGTATTAACACCAGAAAAACCATTTACTTGATTCTCTTTACCATAAAAAGACATAGTTATTTCAACATTAGGGTATTTATAGAAATTTCTCAATAAAAATGTTCTTCCTAATAATTTATTGCCTGATATAGAATCATCTTTGAATATTAATTTTTCACCTGATTTTGTAGTTATTTCTAAATTTGTTATTGATAATGTAATATTAGATGCTTCTGAAATTAATTTTGAGAATTCTTGTTCAGCTTTCATATTTTCTTCAGGACCTGCCATCATAGTAGAGCCTAATGCACCTATTGATATTACATTATTGTTAGTTAAGGTATATCCTGCAAAGTATCTATTAACACCAGAAAAACCATAAACTTTATTAGTGTCAAATCCTATTGTTATTCCAATTTCTGGGTATTTATTTTCAAGTATAAATTCTCTGCCGTATAAATCATTATAATTTAGACTTCTTTTTGTAAAAGTTAATTCTTTATTTTCAGTAGTTTTTATTGTTAATTTATCATTTTCCAATGAAACAGAATTAGCTTTTCCTAAATCACTTAAAAATTCAGATTCATTTTTCATATCTTCTTCATTTCCAGCCATTAAAGTAGCTCCTATATTTGTACCTAAAATTATTTGATTATTGCTTATAGTAAATGATGTAAAATATCTGTTTATGCTAGCATTTCCATAAACATTGCAGTTTTCAAATCCTATCGTTATTTTAGGATTGCTTGTAAGATAGTATTCATTACCGTTTAATGCTTCAAATATATTTGTATTTTTACTATTTTTTTGAGAGCATGATAGTAATAAGAAAAGAGATGATAGTAATAATAATAGTGTTTTTTTCATTTTAGTATCCTTATAATTTGTATTATAAAAAAAAGTTATCATAAAATAAAACAATGGGCTTATGATTAGGAAAATCACAAGCCCATCAATAATAGTGTTAGGAGTCTGATAATAATGAATAATTGCTTTATTAAATAATAACTTATTTTTTCTCCATTAGTAAAACAACTTATAATAAAAATACATATATAATTATTATAACCAAGTATAATAACTATAGTAAAATAAGTTGTATTAATTATTAAAAAAAATATATTTATGTATTTTCCTGATATATTAAAAATAATATAAAATTATAAAAAATTAATTGAAAAATAAGAAAAAATAAGTTATCATATTACAGTTTACATAATAAAATCCGATAATTAATATTGCAGGTGTTTATGTGTAATATAAGAGAAGCACATATAGAAGATGCTGAAAATGTTGTAAAATATATTGTAAAAGTGTCTGAAGAAACGAATTTTATGATGTCTGATTCTACAGAAATAGAATTAGACGTAAAAAAAGAGGAGGAATTTTTACAAAATATACAAAAAAGCATAATAACCAAGATGTTTTTATATGAAATTGACGGTGAAATTGTCGGTATATGTAACTTAAAGGGTATTGATAGAAAAAAAGTAAAGCATAGAGTGAATTTAGGTATAAGCGTGTTAAAAAAGCATTGGGGCGAGGGAATAGCTAAGAAACTTATTAATTATGCTGTAGACTATGCTAAAAAAAATTCTATAAAAAAAATAGAATTAACAGTAAGAATTGATAATGAAAGAGCTTTGAAACTTTATAAATCTCTTGGTTTTTTTATAGAAGGTGAGATAAAAGACTTTTTTTGTATTGATAATGTTTATTATAATTGCTATATGATGGGGTTATTTATTTAGTTTGATACTGTATAAAAAAATTTGTACACTGTATTGATACTGTAAATAATATGCGATTGATAAAATTTATTATAATGGATTGTAAATTAGTTAACATAATACTTGACTATTTTATAATAATATGTTAACTTTATTGAAGTCTTAAATATTATCGTTTTTAGAAGAAAAAAGATTAGGAAAAAATTTATAAGATTGGAGTTCTCAAGATGCGAAAGTTTCTAATGGTATTTTTGGTATTATGTTTACTTATACCTGCGGCAGCTTACGCTCAAGATAATACCCAGATACCAATACCTACAATAGGATTAAATGTTACTCAGGCTCAAACACCTCAGCAAGTTAGCTTGGGACTTCAGATATTATTTCTTTTAACAATATTGTCGTTATCTCCATCTATAATAATAATGACAACAAGTTTTATAAGAGTTTCAATAGTATTAAGTTTTGTTCAAAGAGCATTGTCATTACAAGAAACACCCCCTAGAGCTTTAATAATGGGGCTTTCTTTGTTTTTGACATTTTTTATAATGATGCCTACTTTAACGCAGGTAAATAATGAGGCTCTTCAGCCTTATTTGAATGGTACTATAGGAGTTAATGAATTATACAGCAGAGGTATACAGCCTATAAGAATGTTTATGTTTAATTCTTTACGCGGTGAGAATGGTATGAAAAGTTTGGATTTGTTCTTGAGTATAAGTAATACAGATATAAGACTTAGAGAGATTCAGACAGTTGATGATTTAAATAGAATACCAACTATAGTGGTTGTACCCGCGTTCATTATTAATGAACTTACAATAGCATTTAAGATGGGAATATATTTATTTATTCCATTTATAGTTATAGATTTGGTAGTTGCTTCCATACTTATGGCAATGGGTATGATAATGCTTCCGCCTATTATGATATCTTTACCGCTTAAAATAATTTTATTTGTTGCGGTAGACGGATGGAAACTTTTGATACTTCAGATAGTACAGAGTTTCCAATAATATAGAAATATATTTTGCTGCTTTATATAGTTAATAAATTTAAGGAAATTTTATGAGCGATACTTCAATTATTGTTTTAGTGCAGGAAACTTTATGGGTATTTATGCTATTATCAGCTCCTGTATTGGGTGTATCAATTATTGTTGGATTGATAATTTCAATACTTCAAGCTACTACAAGTATTCAGGAGCAGACTTTAACATTTGTACCTAAGATGATAGCTATGTTGGCAGTTATATATATGCTAGCTTCTTGGATGTTGAATTATACAAGTGCGTTTACAGTTAGACTATTCAGTATACTTCCATCTATAGCTAGATAATTTTTATTTGGTGTAGAAAATAGTTTAGAGAATCGATTAGGAATTAATAATGGATAATTTTGTGAATTTCTTTCAAATTTACCTACTCATTATGGTAAGATTTGTAGCTATACTTATGGTAGCTCCATTATTTTCTTCTAATGTTATTCCTAATACTATAAAAATGGCTTTGGCTTTTATTGCTACAGCTGCTATATTTCCATTAGTTGCTAATGTTAATGTTCAGGCAGCTCCTACTTTTGTTGAATACTTTTTAACATTGGTAAATGAAGCATTAATAGGAATATTGATAGGATTTTTAATGTCAATAATATTTGCCGCTTATCAAGTTATGGCAAATTTCTTTGAAATACAAATGGGATTCGGTATATCAGAAACTGTTGATCCTATATCTCAGGTTACAGTACCGGTATTAGGACAATTACAGTCTTTAGTTGTTATATTATTATTTATAGCTATAGACGGACCTAGCTGGGTTATTAGAACTTTATTCTATAGTTTTAAGGCTATGCCTATATTAAGTGAAGCTTCAAAAGCAGTATTCACTTCATCATTTAATGGCGTTATAGACAGAATGATATATTATATGAGTTCTTTATTTTCTGTGGCTCTTTCTTTAGCTTTGCCTATAATGCTTACTCTGTTTTTATTGTCATTAAGTTTGGGATTATTAGCTAAGGCGGCACCTCAGATGAATATTTTAATGTTAGGTTTTCCTATGCAGATAGCTGTTGGTGTGGCTGCTTATTATATTTTGATACCAGTACTAGTTTCTAACTTTATGAAAGTATTGGAAACTACTATAGCAGATGTTAATAATATAATAACTTTCTTATCCGGAGGAACAGTATGATTAAAAAAATACTTTCTTCTATATTTGAATTGTTCATTATATTCAAAGCTAAGCTATACAGAAAATATTTGCGTCTTACAGGAAAAGGATATGTATTGACATTATTTGCTGCTCCTGAAGATGAAGGAAGAACAGAACTTCCTACAGAAAGAAAGAAAAGAAAAGCTAGAGAGGAAGAGGGACGTGTTGTTAACTCTGCTGAAATAAATCAGACTTTAGTTTTAGCTGTTTCAATAGCTGTAATAGCTTTATTAACTACATATTTTACTCATACAGTAGCACAGTTTTTTATCACTGTATTGAATAAAATTTCTAATGCTGATGCTTCAATAAATAATACAGCTTACACAGATATGTTATTAGAGATATTCGTTCTTCTAGCAAAAACTGCAGGTATAATTATGGCAGTTGCTTTAGTAGTTGGTGTAGGTGTTAATTTAGCTCAGACTCAGTTCTTATTTACTACAAAGAAGTTAAAGCCTAATTTCAAAAGAATAGCACCTACTTGGTCTAACTTCAAAGAAAGAGTATTTATATCATCTCAAAACTTGATGAATTTGGCTAAAATACTTTTCAAAATGATAGTAATATCTCTTCTCACTTTTACTACTATATATGGAAAACGTACAGAATTATTTAATATGATTAATATGGGTTTAAGTCAGGCTATGAATTTATTTTTCTTCATAGTTTTAGAGATGCTTGCTAAGGTAATTATATTTATGATAATAGTTTCTGCTTTTGACTATTTCTTCCAAAAAAGACAATACATTAATAGTTTGAAAATGACAAAGCATGAAATGAAAGAAGAGTTCAAAGAAATGGAAGGAGATCCTTTGGTAAAAAGTCAATTGCAGGAGATGGCTAGAAAGATAGTAAGCAGAACAATGCTTAAATCAGTACCTGAAGCGGATGTAGTTATTACAAACCCAACTCACTTTGCAGTTGCTTTGAAATATGAGAATGGAGATTATGCCCCTATAGTAACAGCTAAGGGAGCAGATCATATAGCATTAAAAATAAAAGAAATAGCTAGACAAAATGATGTTCAAATAGTTGAGAATAAACCTTTAGCCCGTGAATTATATTATAATGTTGAATTAGGACAATATATACCTGAAAAGCTATTTCATGTTGTGTCAAGGATACTTGGCGAGGTATATAGAATACGTAATGAAAAAATGGCAAGGGCTATATAGGAGGAATAAAAAGTGGCGACAATGAATGGTACTAAATCAATTTTAGATAATATAAAACTTCCTGCAAATTTGAGCAGACATAGCGATATCATGTTTGCTATAGGTGCAGTTATGGTAATTATGATGCTTATCATACCATTACCATCATTAATATTGGATTTCTTACTTATAATAAATATTATAGTATCATTATTAATATTACTTATGGTGCTTAGTATAAGAAGTGCAAATGATTTCAGTGTATTTCCTTCAGTGCTTCTTGTTATGACAGCATTCAGACTTGCTTTAAACGTATCTACAACTAGAGCTATTCTTACTGAAGGAGCTAATTTTGGAGGTAAGGTAATAACTTCATTTGCTGACTTCGTAGTGGGCGGAAATATTGTTGTAGGTGTTGTAATATTTATCATTCTTATAATAGTACAATTTGTTGTAATCACTAAAGGTGCTACAAGAGTATCAGAAGTAGCAGCAAGATTCGCATTAGATAGTATGCCTTCAAAGATGATGGCTGTTGAAAGCGAACTTCAGGCAGGAGCTATCACAGATAAAGAGGCAGAAGAAAAGAGAAAAAAGATTAGAGGTGAAAGTGATTTTTACGGTACTATGGACGGTGCTTCAAAGTTCGTACAAGGAGACGTTATAGCCGGTATAATAATCACTGTTATAAATATAGTAGGCGGACTTGTTATTGGTATGACAATGAGAGGAGAGCCTTTCACTCAGGCAGTTAATGCTTATACTCGTTTCACTGTTGGTGATGGTTTAGTAAGTCAGATACCTTCATTCTTTATGAGTTTCGCTACTGGTTTATTAGTAACTAGAAGCAGCAGTGAGGATAATTTGTCTACTCAGATTGCAGTTCAGGTATTTGCTAAACCTAAGAACTTATTCATTGGTGCTGGTTTTGCATTCTTCCTAATGCTTTTACCTGGATTCCCAAAAATAGCATTATTTATAATAGCTTTAGCTTTATTCCTAGCAGGATATGCTTTAAAGAAAGAACAGCAGGAGCTTGGACTTAATGAAGACGGTACAAAAACAGATGCCGGAGAACAGGTACATCAAGGTCCTTTAGATGTTACTCCTTTCTTGAAAGTAGAGAAGATAGAGCTTTCGGTTGGTGCTTCACTTATTCCTTTGGCATTAGAATCTGAAGGCGGTGATTTAATAAATAGAATAAGTCAGATTCGTAGGGAGCTTGCTTTAGAGGTTGGGCTTGTAGTTCCTCCTGTTCGTATTGTGGATAACAGTGTAATTGAACCTGATGAATATACAGTAAGTATTAATGGTACAGAAATGGCAAAAGGATTCGTTCGTCCTAATATGCTTTTAGCTTTGAATGCCAATTCTCCTGATGGTCCTTCTCCGGACTGTGAGAAAGTAAGAGAGCCAGCATTTGGACTTCCTGCTTATTGGATTAAAGTTGATGAAAAAGATATGGCTGAGAAAAAAGGCTTTATGTTGTTCCAGCCTACATCAGTTATTGCTACTCACTTCAGTGAAACTATTAAGAGAAATGCTAATCTTCTTATTGGACGTGAAGAAGTACAGAATATGCTTGATCTTATTAAAGATGATCATAAAGCTCTTGTATCTGAAGTACTTGCTGCTAAACCTCATAATGAAAGTCCTCTTGGATATATACAGAAGGTATTGCAGAATCTTCTTCAAGAGGAAGTGCCTATCAGAAACAGTGTTGCTATATTAGAGGGTGTTGCTGATGCTATATCAATTATGGGCAGCGAGCAGGCTACTGAATTAGTAAGAAGCAGATTGGCATCTCAAATATCTCAGATGGTTGCTGATCAGGATAGAAATATAAGAGTTATTACTTTAAGTCAGCAGCTACAAAATAATATAGCTCAAAACCTTGCTAATACAGGCAATTTACAGGGTTCACAGATGATAGCTATGAGTTTTGAAAGTATGCAGAACTTAATTAAAAATATAAAAGATGCTGTTAAACTTGTAAGCGATTCAGGGGTTGATGATATAGTATTTTTAACTTCTCCTATTATTAGAAGACCTTTGTATCAGTTTATAGCAAAAAATGTTGGTAAGTATAAAGTTATAGCAACTACCGAAATAGCACAAGGATATAATGTACAGGGTATTGCTAGTATAAAATAATGAATGATGAATGCCTTATTGGGCGATTAAGATATAAATAATATATTACTTGGAGTTATAAAATGAAAACTATTAAAATTTTTGGAAAAAACAGAGAAGAAATTGAAAAACAGGCTAGAGATAAGTATGGCGAGAGTTATTTCATAATTAGTGTAAGAGAGAGCAAAAGAAAAAACATATTTGGAATGATTAAAAAAGAGTTTGAAGTTTCTATCGGTATATTGGAACAATATTAATAAATTGTTTAAATATGAATAGAGGAGATATAAAATGGTAGATATACGCACTATTAGAGGGAAGGATAAAACAGATGCTTTTGCCAAAGCTAGAGTTGAATACGGCGGTAATTTTGTTATTTTAACTAGTAAAGATGTGAAAGTGGGCGGATTTTTAGGGCTTGGAATGAAAACAGAGCATGAACTTAGAATAATGCTTAATAATTCTATTTACGATAGAAAAAATAATTCTATGAATGAAGATAAAGATTCTTATTCAGAAGATGAAGATGAAATGCATAGAAGTAAACTTTTAAGCGATAGAATAGAAATGAAAAAACATTCATCTGAAACTATAGATGCAAGCGAAATGGCAGATAGAATAGTTTCTATAACTAAGGCTTTAAAGGAAAAGAGTGCAAATAGAAATAACAGTTTTTCTAATAATAATACATCTCGTCCTAGTGTTCAGGAAAATTCTTATAATACAGAAAAAGATGATATACCTGAAGAACTTTTAAATGATAATAGCACTAATAATAGTTCAAAGTCCAATGTTATTGAAGAAAAAATAGAAGATAATAATATCAGAGAAAAAAGTGTTGATACTTTTATTCCATTGCCTAATTTTAGTAATAATCAATATTCTAATTTTCAAGGTTCAACATTTGCAAATATGAGAAATCCTATACTTTCGGATTATTCTAATAACAATAGTTTTTCTCCTATTAATAATTACAGCAATTTTGCAAATAACAATATTCTTAATAATAGTGTTCCTAATAATAATAACAATAATAATAGCTTTATGAATAACTTTAATAGTAATGCTATATATAATAATCCTAATACATCAAATAATAATCAGAATAATATTAATAATCAAAATAATATAAATAACCAAAACAATATTAATAATTCTGTAGATGATAATGTAAAAAAATTAGTTCAGGAACAAATAAGAGATATAATAAAAGAGTATCTTGAAACTAATATTCCTAATATAAATTTAAATAAAAATAACTCCAATAATTCTAATATAAATAATGAAGATTCAAAATATCAAAATAAAACTTCCTATTCATCTGATTCTGAAGATGAAATAAAAAATGCTATAGAAGAAATAAAAGAATCAAGAAGAGAATATAGTGAGTATATAGATAATAGAGCTCATAAATATAATAGAGAAGAAAATAGCATAAGAGAGAGAAAAAATAATATTAGAGATTATTTTGAAGATGAAAGCAAAGATATAGATTATGATGTTTCAAATGATGATGTTGAAGATAATTCTGATGTAAATGTTGCTGATGGAATGGAAGAAAGCTTCAATTATTTAAGAGACAGAGAGTTTCCAGAAGAAATATTACTTGAATTAAGAGAATATTTACTTACTTCAAGTAATGCTAGATTCTTCCAATCTAAAGATGTTATCAGAGAAGAGGTAGAAAAATATTTTGCTGAAAGGTTAATACTTTCTAATGGTATAGAAGTAGGAGCAAAAAAGAAAATTATAGTATTTGTAGGACCTACAGGTGTAGGAAAAACTACTACAATACCTAAAATAGCAGCACAGTATTTAAAGTCTGGTAAAAAAGTTTCTTTTGTAACTATAGATAATTACAGAATAGCAGCAGTTGATCAGCTTCAGAGATACGCAAGTATAATGAAAGTACCGTTTACAAGTGCAAGTACTCCTGAAGCTTTGAGAGCAGAGATTAGAAAGATGGATAATTCTTCTCTTTTATTTATAGATACTATGGGACGCTCTCCTAAGGGTGCTGAAGATATAGTTGCTATGTCAAAATATTTCACAACAGTTGGAAGATTTGATATGGATATTCAGCTTGTTATGAGTGCTACTGCAAAATATAAAGATGCTTTGAAAATATTGAATGGATTTAAGCCTACAAATTATAAAGGAGTAATACTTACAAAGGTTGATGAAACCGATTATTTAGCTTCTTCAATTTGTGCAATTACAAAGAAAAAACTTCCTATTACTTATATAACTCATGGACAGGGTGTTCCTAAGGATATATCTACTGCAAAAAAATATGGTTATAAAATAATGGAAGGTTTATTCGGACATTAAATAAAATTTAATAAAAAAAATAAAAAATAATTAGGAAAATTGTAATATATTATGAAAGATCAAGCTGATGAATTAAGAAAAATGATGAGTGTAAAAGATAGACGCCCTCAGCGTATAATAAGCATAGCCAGCGGTAAGGGCGGAGTAGGTAAAACTAATATAGCAATTAATTTATCCATAGCATTGCAGCAGCTTGGACAAAATGTAATTTTAGTTGATGCAGATCTTGGACTTGGTAATGTTAATGTTATACTTGGAAATATGCCTGAATATAATTTGTATCATGTTATTAAAGGTGTAAAAAAGATACATGAGATTATAATTGAAACAGATTATGGCATAAGATATATAGCAGGAGCTTCCGGATTTTCTTCTTTGGCTAATCTTTCCGGAAGAGCTTTAACTAAATTAGTTAATAGCATGGATTCTTTGAATGATGCTGATATAATAATAGTTGATACAGGTGCAGGAATTTCTGATAATGTTTTGTATTTCTTGCTTTCTTCAGATGAAAGTATAGTAGTTACAACTCCTGAACTTACAGCTATATTAGATGCTTATGGTGTAATAAAGTCTATTGCTCCTGAAAATGCTAATGCAGATATAAAAATATTGGTTAATAGGGTTACTAAGGCTTCTGAAGGTAAAGAAGTAAGCGATAAGATTATTATAACTAGTAAAAAATATTTAGATATGGATGTTAAATATTTGGGACATGTTATGGAAGATAAAACAATTCCTTATGCAGTTTCTCAACAGCTTCCATTCTATCAATATGATAATAAATGTCAGGCTTCTATGTCAATACATAATATAGCTAAAAGAATAATTGATATGGAATATGATGACGGAAGAGAGACAAAAGGTTTTGGTGGATTTATGGAATCTTTATTGTCTTTTGTAAGTAAGAAATGATAAAATGAACAACTCAATATTTGCAGAGGGAATTTATGAACAATATAGTAGAAAAAATTAAACAGTATTTTTCATCTAATTTTGGAAAATTGGATGGTATAATATCTATTTTATCATTTGTTATAACACTTATATTATCTATACTATATAAAAATAGAATAGATATATCTTTATTTAAAGCTTTATTGGCAGGTATTATAACTTTAGTAATATTGTTTTTTATAGGAATATTATTGAAAAGATACTTGGGAGATATTATAGAAAGCAGTAATGTTAATACTGGTATTGATATGGATTATAATGCAATAGATGATAATTCTGTTATTAATAATACAAATGATAATCCTCTTGATACTAATCTAGATGCTATTAATAATATTGATAGTTCTAGCGGAGATTTTAATCCAGACAATATAACAATATCTCCAAATTCTATAAATGTTGATAGAAAACCTAAAGTAAATACTAGTAGTTCAGGTGATGATATAGGAGATATAGTATTTGGAAAACCAGCTGCAAGCAGCAGTACAAGTTACAGCAGTTCAAGCAGCAGTATGTTTCCTGATAAAAAAGTTTCAGATAGTGAAATGTTAAAAGAAGTTCAAGAGGATCCTGAAAAAGTTGCTAAAGCTGTTAGAACTATGATGGCTAAAGATGAAAAAGATGATAAGTAAAAATATGATAAGTAATTAAGTAAAAAATAAAAAATTTAATAGTTAGAGTGAATATTATGAAGATGAATAAAAAAGACAAAGATAAAATACCAAATATTACTAATGAGAATGAGCAGGAATATTGGCTTGAGTTTAAAAAGACTCTATCGCCTTATATAAGAGAAGCTCTAATTATTAAATATTCTCCTTTAGTAAAATATGTGGCAAGTAAGATATCTGTTAATATGGGTTCTCATAAACATATTGAATTTCAGGATTTAGTAGGATTCGGCTCTTTTGGACTTATGGATGCAATTGATAAATATAATCCTAACAGGGATATTAAGTTTAAAACTTATGCTGTTACTAGAATCAGAGGGGCTATATATGATGAGCTTAGAAAATTAGACTATCTTCCTAGATCAATTCGTAAAGATGTTAAAGAAATAGAAAAAGCAAGAGAAATACTAGAAGCAAGACTAAGCAGAAATATAAAGCCTCAGGAAATAGCAGATATGCTTGGAATACCAATAAGCAAATATAATGAGACTATGAAAAGATATATAGAAGCTTCTCCTACTTCATTAAGCGATGTTTGGTATGTTGGAGACGATTCTGATGAAATATCTGTAATAGATACATTAAAATCTAATGATAAAACTAATCCGGAATATTTAGCAGAGAGAGAAGATGTTAAAAATAAAATAATAGCTGCTTTGAAAAAACTTCCGGAGAAAGAACAACAGGTTCTAATATTATATTATTATGACGATCTTACTTTAAAAGAGATAGGCAAAGTTTTAGAGGTATCAGAAAGCAGAATATCTCAGCTTCATACAAAAGCTATACAGCAGTTAAGATATAGTCTTTCTGAGATAAAAAAACAATTATTATAAGAATAGGTGATTTTTATGAATGAATTAAAAAGAAAAATATTGCAAAGTGATTTTTATAAAAATATTTATAATAATAAAAATACTCGTTCTGTAGAATTATCAGTTGTTTCTTTAGAAAGAGGAATGCAGGAAGCAGCTGCTATATTTCAATGTCCTATTTATGAATTAAGTTATAAAGTTCTTGAGGACGGAAGCAAGGGATTTTTTAATATAGGTGCTAAGCCTTTTTTAGTAAGATATACTCATATTACTTATGATAAATCTGATATAGGAGTTTCTACTTCTAATAATTATGATGATTCATATTTAGAAGGAAATGTACAGAAAAAAGTAGTATTTAATAAAGATACTGAAGTAATTGTAAGAGTTAAGAGAGACGGAGTATTCTTAAAAGTTAATCCTCCTGCAGGTGATGGAAAGAGAATAGAAGATATTACATTATTGGAAGAAAAACTTATAGATGCTGGTATAAAAGAATATGATTCTCATTTAGCTAAAAAAATGTTAGATGAGCAGACAGGACAATATGAAAAAATAGCTGAATGGGATATAGGTAAATCTGCAAATAATGCCAAAATTAGCTATACAATAACAGAAGATAAAATGCGTGCTTATGTTACTGTTACTAAGCCTAACAAAGGCGGAAGAGAAATGGATTTGCAGGATGTTAAAGAACTTCTTGAAAACAGCGGCGTAACTTTTGGATTCCAAGATGAAAATGTATCTAAATGTTTAGAAGAAGGTACTTTTAATATTCCTATACTTGCTGCAGAAGGACGTCAGCCTGTAAATGGACAGAATGCAAAAATAGAATATTTAGTAAATGTGAATAAAAAAGTTATACCTAAATTTATAGGTGAAGATCAAAGTATAGATTATAAAGATTTAACTATTGTTGAGAATGTAGAACAGGGTCAGAAATTAGCTAGAAAGATTCCTGCTACGGACGGAGAAGTTGGAAGAACTGTATTGGGTGTTAAAATAGAAACTAAGAGCGGAAAAGATATCGAAATTAAAGAAATAGTTGGTGATAATGTAGAGATGTCAGAGGATGGAGAGTATGTAATAGCATCTATAAGCGGACAAGTTGCTCTTAGAGGAAAATTATTAAGTGTAGAACCAATATTTGAAGTATCAGGAGATGTAGGTCCTGAAACAGGAAATATTAACTTTATAGGAAGTGTTGTTGTTAAAGGAAGTGTAAGCGATAATTATTCTATCAAAGCTGAAGGTAATATTGATGTTCATGGAACTGTTGGAAAATGCGATCTTGAAGCTAAGGGCGATATTATGGTTAAACTTGGTATTCAAGGAAATGAAAACAGCCATGTAAAAGCTGGAGGAGATGTTATTGCCAAGTTTATACAGTTCTCTAATATTGAAGCAGGAAATAATGTTGTAGTTACTGAGGCTATACTTAATTCAAATATCGATGCTGATAATAGAATAATACTTATAGGTAAGAGAGCTTCAGCAAGCGGAGGAAGATTAAGAGCTTTGAGAGAGGTTAATGGTAAGGTATTAGGTTCTCAAGCAGGAGCTAAAACATTCATAGAAACTGGAATAAGTCCTGCAAAAAGACGTGCAATAGATGATTTAGATAAAGAAAAAGAAGAGTTAGATATCTCTATAGAAGAAACTGAAAGAAATATTAAATCTCTTGAACAGGCTGGAAAGCTTAAAAAACTTGATGATGATAAAAAAGAACAGCTTCAAAGTTATAAAGAGCAGTTAGAACAGGCTAATACTAGAAGAGAAGAAATAGTATTAAATAGAGAAGCTTTAATTCAGGAAATGGAAATAGAAAAAGTTGAATCTACTGTAAGTGCCGGTAAAGAGATGCTTCCTGGCGTAGAACTTGTTATAGGAAGTGCTGAGTTCTCTATAAGACAAAGTTATAAAGCTATTACATTCTTTGAGCAAGATGGTATGATTCAGACTGAAAAATATAGAGGCGAACCTAAGAATGAAAAAAAGATAGATGATGAGTAATGATAATTAGGAGATAATATGGCTTTAAAAATAAATGATTTTTACAGAGCCGCTATAGATTGTGCAATTGATGTTGATCCTAGAGGAAGGGAAGCTGTAGAAAAAGAACTTAATAGTATAAAAAAATCTTATGATAAATTAGATGATAAAAAGAAAGAATATTTTGATAAAGATACATTATTTAATCCTTATTCTGATACTAGGATTTTAAATATTGCAGAAGATAAAGATATAAAGAAAATTATCTGCGGTATAGATATGCAGACATCTGAATTATTACTTGCAGATAGATTGAATGAAAAAAACTACAATATAGATTTAGTTATAACACATCATCCAAATGGATACGGATTTGTTAATTTTTATGATGTTATAGCTATGCAGTCTGAAAAAAATGCTTTGCATGATGTAACTATAAATGTTTCTGAAAGGTTAACTAATAAAAGACTCAATGAAGTAAGCCGTTCTGTTTTTGCTTCTAATCATTATAGAGATGTAGACTCAGCAAGACTTCTTAAATTGAATTATATGTGTATGCATACTGTTGCTGATAATTTTGTTGAATCTTTTTTAACTGAAAATATTAAAAAAGAAAATCCATATACATTATCAGATATTATTGATTTATTATACACAATAGATGAGTATAAAATATCTGCAAAAAGATATAATCCGCCTAAAATTTTTAATGGTTCTAATAAATCTAAAGTTGGAAAATTTATAGTAGATATGACAGGTGGAGCTTCTTTTGATGTTGGTATGATTGAAGCTTTATCAAAAGCCGGAGTAAGTACTATTGTTATGATGAATATATCTGACAGACTTTTAGATGAATGTAAAAAATATTATATTAATATTGTATGTGCTGGTCATATATCAAGCGATAGTTTGGGAATCAATTTATTATTCAAAGCTATAAAAAATAAAACTAAAGAAAATTTTGAAATTATACCTGCTTCAGGATATATTTTTGTAGAGCGATAGACTCTATATTATAAAGCGAGTCATTATGCCAAGATATATTAATGTATTATTTGATCTTGATGGTACAATTACAGATTCAGCACCTGGTATAACAAATGCTGTTTTATATGGAATAAAGAAAATAAATGAAGTATACAATTCAAATATAGATATTCCGGATTATTCTATTTTAAGAAAATTTATTGGTCCTCCTCTTGATGTTAGTTTTAGAAAATATTGTTTAGATGATGAAAAATTATCTTTTGATTTTATAAAATTTTACAGAGAGGATTATAATGGTAATGAGGGATTATTTAACTGCATACTTTATGATGGTATATACGATTTGATTAAAACTCTTTCTGAAAATAATTATAAAGTTTTTTTAGCTACTGCTAAACCTAAAGAATCAGCTTTAAAAATAATAGAACATTTTTCTATGACAAAATTTTTTACTGATTTTTATGCTCCTATACTTGGAGGAAAGATTAAAAATAAATCAGATGTATTAAAAGAAGCATTGGAAAAAGAACATTTTGATAAAGATAAAACTATAATGATAGGTGATAGAATCGATGATATAGATGCTGCTAAAAACATAGGTATAGATTCTATTGCTGTTAAATATGGTTTTGGAAATGATGAAGAGTTTAAAAATGCTTCATATATAGTTAATAATACAAAAGAAATATTTGACATATTAAGTAAGTAATATTTCTTCTAATACAGACTGGCTTTTTATTGTTCTGTTTATATGATTGAATATTGATTTATTCATTATGTATTTTACATTATCTATTGAATCATTATATATTTTTTTTAAATCTTCATTTTTTATTATTTCTATTAATGATGTATGCTTTATAATCCTCATAAATGCTATATCATAATCCATTATATTTATAGAGTCTTTAATTAGATTTCTGCATTTTTGACATATTAATCCTCCTTCCAATATAGAATAGTACGATATATCATTATTATTTCCGCATATTGTACATTTATCTAAATGAGGAGATATACCTGCTATATGTAGAGTTTTCATTTCAAATGCTCTTATTAAAATATTGATATATATTTTTTTTATTTTATCATCATTATAATGTTCTTCTAAACTTTCTAATGCATCTAATGTTTTTTCCATTAAAACAAAATATCTATTGTCAAAATCTTTAGCACAGTACAATAATACTTCTCTAATATAAAACACTGCTAGAGATGAGTATATTGATTTTTCTAGTATTTTATAATTCTTTATAATAGAGGATTCTTTTAATATTGATAGCTGATTTTCTTTTTTTTCGTATATATTTATATTTAATTTTGATATGCTTTCCAAATCTGAACCGAATGCTTTTGAATTATTTTTTGCTTTATGACATATTGCTTGCATTATTGAATTTTCTGTAAGAAAAGATGCTATTATAGAAGAAGTTTTATATTGATTATATGATAATATAAAAGCATTAGTATTTTTTATCAATATTATTCCTTAATTATTAAAAAAATAGGGCAGGCTTTAATATTATTAAAACCCGCCCCGCTATGCCATCAGCAGCAATTAAGCTGGATTTATAGCATTGCTTGGACAAACAGCTTCACAAGCAGCACAATCAGTGCATTTGTCTGGATCAATCACATAGATATTTCCTTCACTAATAGCATCGAATGCACACTCAGGAAGGCATGATCCGCAAGCTACACAATCGTTATTTATAACACGTGGCATAATTGACCTCCAAAAAATTAAACTGTGAAATAATTATAACATAAATTAATAATGAAATCAATATCTATTATTTATTAAAAAATTAGAAAAAATATTATATTCTTCTATTTTATTACTTTTAATATATCTATATAATGTGAACTATGTTTTTATTTGCATATATTTTTATACATACTAGTTTTTATACTAATTAAAATTACTGATATGTATTGTAAATTTTTTCAATAGATGTTATAATATAACTTAATACAGTAATATCGTAATTAGAAATTCTTATAAAACTACAATATTACTATCTTTGTAATAATTTAAGGTTAATTTTATTTAAACAAATTTATATTTAATCAATTTTAAGGAGTTAAAAATGGACAAGAAAAAAGAATTTAAAGTGGCAGTTGCAGGATACGGACATGTTGGAAAGGATACTGTAAAAACTATTATAGAGAATAATTCTATAATGGAAAAAAGAACCGGAATAAAATTAACCATTAAAACCATTTTTAGCAGAAATATAGATAAAGTAAAAGATGATAAGTTTTTGGATAAAGTGGAAATAAAAACAAAAGATTTGAATGATATTTTGAATGATGATGATATTGATATAGTTATAGAAGTACTTGGAGGAATGGACACAGCAAAAGAGCTTCTTATGAAAACAAAAAAGCCTGTAGTTACAGCTAATAAGGCATTGCTAGCTAATTGTTTTGGCGAGCTTATAAAAGACAGAAAAACTGATATAGCTTTTGAGGCTTCTGTTGCTGGTGCTATACCTATAATAAAAGCTATGAAAGAGAGTTTGGTTTCTGATAGAATGGAAAATGTTTACGGAATATTAAATGGAACTTGTAATTATATTTTAACTAATATGACAAAAAACAATTTAGATTTTAAAGATGTTCTTAAAGATGCTCAGGATAAAGGATATGCTGAGGCTGATCCTACATTTGATATTGACGGAATAGATACAGCTCATAAATTATGCATACTTTCATCTATAGCTTTCTGCAATGTTATAAGTTTTGATAAGATCTTTATAAGAGGTATAAGAAATATTATATTAGATGATATTGTATTTGCTTCAGAGATGGGGCTTACTATAAAATTAATAGCTGAAGCTGCTTTGGATGAAAATAACAATGCATACATATATGTTATACCTACATTGCTTAATGATGATAATATGCTTTCTAAAGTTGATTATGCTTTTAATGCTATAACTGTAGTAGGGGATCGTTCTGGAGATACTGTTTTCTATGGTTCTGGTGCTGGCGGAAGACCTACAAGCAGTGCTATAGTTTCTGATGCTGTTACTTTAGCCAGAAATAGTTTAATTACAGATGAGCTTAGAATACCTATACTTGGATTTGTGGAAGAAAATAGAGCTCTTAAAGTAAAAGATTTTAAATATAAAAATGAAACTTTCTATGTAAGATTCAAATCAAATAATAATAATTTGCTTGCATTCAATGAAGCTTTTTATGATATCAATATAGAGAAAAGTATGGAGAGAAATGGAAACTTCATGTTTGTACTTAAAAATGTAAATATTAATTCTATAATTGAATCTATAGAAAAAGTGGAAAAGATAGATGATATATTTATTGCTAAAATAAAATAATTAAAAAATAATATTAATAAACAAATAATGTAATATATAATTATTTTTTATATATGCATTATTTGTTTTTTATTTTTTAAAATTATTTTGAAAAACCCGCCCTTTATACTTTTTTATTTTTAACAGAAAATAAAATGCTTATTGTTTTTTTACTTTCTCTATAAAAAGCATACCCACCCAAATTTTTATTAACTTTTTAATTTTTTTAACGCACGTTAAACGAATCTATATTTATAATTTAAATTGCAATTATTATTGAGCTATATTTATAATTTTGCTTACCGTGCGGTGATAAAAATAATGAAGTTAAAAAAATTGGGTGGGCAGCTAAAATATGAATAGAAATTCAAAAGAAAAATAATACTAAAATGACAGGATATAGTAAAAAGCATATAGGGTGGGATTATAGAATAATTCAATAAGGAAGTTTTTAGCTTATTTGTGTATACTTGTATAGGGTTTTTTAAATTATTGTTATAAAAAATTGACATAAAACAAAAACTAATATATCATATCAAAATATATGGAGGCAGATGAGTCCCGGTGGGCTCCGCGCTCTTCAAAAGCGTTGGACGTTATAACAACGTCGGCAGGTTCAACTCCTGCCTCTTCCGATAAAATTACAAATCATTTCGGAATAATTATGAATAATAAATTTAATCTAATACAAACTAATGCTGTATTAGAAGATGAATCTATAAAACCATATTATAAAATTATTTCTCGCCCAATTGCAGCAGATATTATAAGAGAAACATTAGAAAAATTAAGAACTCAATTAAAAAATAATCCTGAATTACAATATGATAAGAAAGATATAATTAAGTTATGTGAAATTGAAATAAAAAAGAAAGCAAATCTGCCAATAAAAAAAGTTATAAATGCTACTGGAACTATAATGCATACAAATTTAGGAAGATCCCCAATAGATGCAGAAGTTTGGGATAGCGTAAGAGAATTAAATATTAACAGTAATAATCTTGAATATAATATTAATAATGAAGCAAGAGGAATAAGAGGAGAATTTGTATACTCTCTTTTAAGTAAATTAACAGGTGCAGAAGATGCTTTGGTAGTTAATAATAATGCTGCTGCAGTATTTTTAATATTAAAAACTTTAGCAAGTAATAAAGAAGTAATAGTATCAAGAGGCGAACAGGTACAAATAGGCGGAGGCTTTAGAATACCTGATATATTAAAGGAAGCATCAGCAAAACTTATAGAAGTCGGCACTACTAATATAGTGGATATTAAAGATTATGAAGAAGCTATAACAGAAAATACTGCTATGATACTTAAAGTGCATACTTCAAATTTTAAAATAAGAGGCTTTGTAAAATATCCTTCATTAAAAAAGTTAAGAGAAACTATACCTGATAATATAGCATTAGTTTATGATGAGGGAGCCGGAATATTTGATGAAAGTATGAGCGAAGAGGAACATGTAAAATCTGCATTAAAAAGCGGTGCTGATTTGGTATGCTTTTCAGGCGATAAAATGTTTTCAAGTGTTCAGGCTGGAATCATAGTAGGAAAGAAAAAATATATAGAAAAAATATACAAACATCCTTTAATGAGAGCTTTCAGATGCGGAAAAACAGTACTGTCAATATTAGAAAAAAGTATCATAAAAAGATTGAATACTGAAGCTAATTTCAAAGGATACTGTGAAACTTTATTGAGTATAGATAAAGAAATAATAAAACAAAAGGCTTTAAAAATTATAGAAAATATTGACGGCTTTGAAGTTGTTGAAGAATATATAGAAACAGGAGGCGGTGCTATGCCTGATAATTTTTATCCGTCTTATGCGATAAGTTTTAAGCCTAAAAATATAAAGTCTGTAATTAAATTTATGCATAATTTAGATGTACCTATTATACCAAAAGTAAAAAAGGATTCAGTGCTTATATATATAATAACTATAAATGATGAAGATATAAATTACATAAAAGAAGTTTTAATAAAAATAAAAGATAATTATTTTTAAAGTTAGTTAGCTAGTAATAAATAAAAAACTAATATAATTCTTGGTATAAAGTACATATGTGTTTGCTGATTATTTATAATAAGGATATAAAAGAGATATATGAAAAAGAGATTTATTTTAATAACTTTGATATTTATTAATATCATTAGCTGTAATGACAGTAAAAATAAAAAAGATGTGTATAGTTCAGAAATTAATAATTCAGTAACTAACAATATAGAAACCAATTATATCATTGATAATACTTCTAGTGATAATAAAAATATTTTAGAAACTAATAATTTATATACAGATGATATTTATGATGGATATGCATCTAATGAAGATGATATATATGAATTACTTACAAAATTAAATGAATATGAATTACTTGCTATTGAAGAACTTGAATCTGTAAAAGATACAGATTCTTTAGATGCTTGGCAGTCAGAATATACTAAGGAATCGCCATTAATATTTGCATGTCAATATTTTCCTACAGAAGAAAAGGCCATTGAATTGATTTCTTACGGAGCAGATATAGATGAACGTGCTGATTATGGATATACTCCATTAATGGAGGCTTCTTCTAGAGGATATTTAAAACTTGTAAAAGAATTAATAAAAAATGGTGCTGATGTTAATATAATGCGCTATGAACAAGATGATGCTTTATCATGTGCTGTACTTTCTACTAATAAAAACAGTACAAAAATAGTTGAGGAATTGCTAAATGCTGGTGCTGTTGCTTACAGAGATTATCCCATTCCAGATAGCGAAGATGAAACAGTAACTATAATAGATAAGTTCTTTGATTATAGTTGTGATGCAGAAAAGTTTAAACTTCTTGCAGAGGCTGGTGCTGATATTGAAAACTCTTATTTTGGTATACCAGTAATAGCTATGGCTGTTCAAAAGGATTGTATTGATATAGTAAAATATTTAGTATCTAAAGGTATTGATCCTGCTATGAATTATACGGATTATAGAAATATAGAATTTTCATTGCTTAATGAAACATTTGATAATAAAACTACTGATATAGCTGAATATTTAATAAAGAATGGAGCTGATGTAAATTCTCAAAGTACAATGGATCCTTACAGCAAAGAAACTCAAAACTTAATATTTACCGCTATTGAAGAAGATAATATAGAATTGGTAAAATTACTTATAGAATATGGAGCAGATACTTCAGCAGTAAACAAAGAAGGTAAAACTATTTTTGATATAGCTAAAGAAAAAGGTTATAATGAAATAGAGCAGCTTAAAAAATAGTAAAAATAAGAATTGTTTCTAAGTTATAAATTATTAGCTTATAACTGATGAAGTAAGTTTTTATCTATTTATATGTGATTTTTTCCATTATCAATAATAAGTAATTTTTTATATTAGAATGATAAATATGAAAATTGTGAGCGTCTAAACAATAAATAGTGAACAATTTTTATTAATAACAATAAAATGAGAATATAGCAATAAAAAGTGAGCAATAAATTTATTTATTCACTCTACTCAGGCGAGGCGAATATAACAATAATAGGAATTATATTATGAATAAAATAATAGGAACTGCTGGGCATGTTGATCATGGTAAATCAGAATTAATAAAGGCTTTAACTGGAATTTCTATGATGAGGCTTCCTGAAGAACAGAAAAGGGAAATGACTATTGATTTGGGATTCGGTTTTTTCAAGCCTAATGATGATATTACAATAGGTGTAATAGATGTACCCGGACATGAGAGATTCATAAGAAATATGGTTGCTGGTATGTGGAGCTTGGACTTAGTTATGCTTGTAGTTTGTGCTAATGAAGGCTGGATGAATATGACTGAAGAGCATGCTAAAGTGGCTTTATCTCTTGGCATAAGAAATATAATATGCGTAATTAATAAAATTGATTTGGTTGATGATGATAAATTAAAAGAAAGCGAAGAAGATATTAAAAAAAATCTGTATAGAATATTCAATAAAGATATAGAAATAGTAAAAGTATCAGCCTTAAATAGTATTAATATAGACTTTTTAAAAGATAGAATAACTGATATATTATCAAATGAAAAATATGAAGATGATATAAAAACTCATATTTATGTAGACAGAGTATTTTCTATAAAAGGAGCAGGACTCACAGTTACAGGAAGTCTTAGAGGCGGTAATATAAAAAGAGATGATACTTTGATACATTATCCAAGCAAAAAAGAAATTTCAATAAGAAATATTCAGTCATACCATGAAGATAAAGAAATTGTTTACTCCGCTTCAAGAATAGCTATTAATATAAAAAATATAAAGAAAGAAGAAATAAGAAGAGGGCATTTATTATGCTGTAAGGAAGAAAAAGTATTTTCAACAGATGAAATAATATTAGAGCTTATAAATACAAACGATGCAGAATATCTTAAAAAAATAAAGAACGCTGAATTTGCTGTAGGTACAGAATGCTTGATTGCTCAAATACTTCCTATTTACAAAAACAAAACATATTCTGATAAAGATAATAAAAATAATAAAGAAATAGATAATAGATTCATAAGGTTAAAATTTAATGAGCCTATATCAGTGTTTTGGAAAGAACGCGGTATATTAATAAGCCATGGCGGAAGCAGTATAATAGCAGCAGGCAACGTATTTTGGGGAGAAAAAACTAATCCTTTCATAAGAAAAAGAATAATTGATAATGCCGGCAAGTTTTTGGGAGAAGTAAAAATAGAAAAGTATAATGATTTATTTATGTCAGTGAATGGTTATACTGAAGCTAATGGAGAGATTCCTGATTATACTATTAAAGTTGCAAATTTCTTTGTTAAAAAAGATTATTTAAATAGTTTATTAGAAAGATTAAAAAATCTAATAGAAAATAAAAAAGAAGGCATAAGTTTTGAAGATATAAGAAATTATTTAAATATTAATAATGCATTTACAAAAGTATTTATAGATTATTCAGTTGAAAATCAAATATTAATGCCTTTTAATAATATATACAAAAAATATAATGAAGAAATTACTTTAAATAATTCCCAAAAAATATTGTTAGAAAAATTAAAAAAAGAAGATTTAAACGGATTAGATGAAAAAACTATAAGAACATTTACTAATGGTATGAAAGATATAAAAGTATTATCAGCATCAAAAAAGGCTATGTATCTTGATGAAGGAATATATTATCATATAGATGTTTATAATAGAATAAAAAAACTTATTCTGCAAAATACAAAAACTAATGATATTATCACTATAGCAGCAGTAAGAGATAAAACGGGACTTTCTAGAAAATATGTACTTCCTATATTAAATGCATTTGAAAGAGAAAAATTAGTGAGAAGAGAAGGCAGCGAAAGAATAGTTCTTTGATATTTATTTTATGTTTCATTTATTAATAGTATATACCTAAACAACCGTATTTTGTCAATTTTTTATTGTTCTTTTTCCTGCCGCACGCCACAGGCGGACTTCGTCAAAGAACCATACTAAGTACGCCTGCGGCGAAAGTGCAAATGTAAAATTAGTACTAAATCATACTGACTTTGTTTTACATGTAATATAAATTATTAATTTAAGATAAAATATAGCCCTTTTGCTTCTTTGTGGCAACAAAAGAAGTGGGGGTGTGGGGGCTAGTCCCCACAAATAATAAAACTAAGAAAATAATTTTGACAAAATATAGTTGTTTAGGTATATATTAAAACTTATTAGAATGCACTTTAAAAAAATTTTCTAATGACATAAAATATATAAAAATATTTCGGAGATTAAAATGGATATTAAAGATGAAATAAAATCTGAATCTAATTTTGATAATTTTTTGGCATTAGATATTAGAACAGGTACTATAATAGAAGCAGAAGATTTTCCAAAAGCTAAAAGACCAGCATACAAATTAAAAATTGATTTTGGTAAATTGGGTATAAAGGTTTCATCAGCACAAATAACTAAATTATATAAAAAAGAAGATTTGATAGGAAGACGCATAATTGCTGTAGTTAATTTTCCAAAAAAACAGATAGCTAACTTTTTTTCGGAGTGTTTAGTTTTAGGTGCTGTAAAAGATAATGGAGAAGTTGTATTATTAACTACAAAAGAAGAATGTGAAAACGGTACGGTTATAGGATAATATTGTTTATACTAAAATTGTCTTACATATAAGATAATTTATTAAATTCAAGTTCAAATGTAGCCTTTTTGCTTCTTTGTGGCAACAAAAGAAGTGGGGTTTGGTGCAAAGCCCCAAATATAAAAACAAAAATATAAATTTATTTTTGACAAAATATAGTTGTTTAGGGATATATAAATTATAATATGGAGAATATATATGGGCTTGCTTAATAGAGAAGATATTGAAACATTACAATCATTTAATACAGACGGCGGCGGGTATTTCTATAAAATGCTGAATTATCTGGAAGAGTTTATTGAAAATGGTATAAAAGAAAATAAGTTCACATTAGAAGAGTCTAGGGAAGATTTAGATATTGCTTTATGGTATTCTTATGCCTGTAACAATATAGGTGATTATGAGCATTATTATATGTCTAAAGAGTTTATGAAATACTCTGAGAAAAATGCTAAAGGATGCGGAACTTGGTATTATAGGCATGCTGTGGCGTTGATTTACTGCGGAAAATTGGAAGATGCATTAAAATACTCTGAGCAAGGTGTTATTGAAGAGCCTGATTATCCTTGGGGCTGGCTTGAGCTTGCTAAATTAAGACTTCATTTCGGAAATAAAGAAGGTGCTGTTGAAGCTAATAATAAGGGATTAGAGCTCGTACCAGGTGATTATGAGTTTTTAAGACAGGCTGAAGAAATAGAAAATTATTATTCTATAGAAGCATTAGAGTATCATTACATTAATGAAGAGAGCGATAAAAATTTACTCAAAGGACTTGATTATGGCGAAGAGAAATTAAACGCTATAGCCTATATATTATGCGATGAGGAAAAATTGCAGGCTATTAAAGATATTATTAATCCTATAGATTGGGAAGCTGATCATCCTTATTGTACTTTTAAATTTTATGTTGCTGATGATTTGGTTGATGGTGTATTTTTAATGAATGAAGCTGCTATATCAAAATTGAATAAAGAATTAATAAAACAATCTATAGAAGAATTAAGAGATGTAAAAGAAAAAATAAAAAATGAAGAAAATTCTAAATTAATATTTGTAAAATTTAATATTGATTATACTATTGAGGCAGGATTTAAAAACGAAGAAACAGATAAAACTTTTTCAATTAGAAAAATGTTTAATAAAGATTCTGAATATAAAAAAGTTGCAGATGAAATTTTTGATTCTTATGGTATGCCTTTAGAGCCTTATTTAGAGGAGCTTCCTAATATTGTTACTTTGTATAAAAAAGAATATGGATTTTTATATTATGCTGAATGCTGGATAAATGAAGATAATATAGTAAAGCATACTGGAATAGTTGGAAGCAGCGGAGAGGTTAAAGAATATGAATGCAGTAATCCAAGAGAATATAAAAATTTTTTAGATGATTTTTATAAAGAGTATGATGATTATAAAGTAATTGATAATGAAGATTTATATTATTTGATTTTGCAATTTGAAATAGAACCTTTTGAAAATGAGTTACCTGAAAAATATGCTAATGTTTTAAATAAAATAGGAAATGTTTTAAATTCAGTTTTGAGCTGGAATGGTCTTGGTTCTTTAGATTCTTGGAATGCCGGAGAAACTGAAAATATAAAAGGAAAATATGTTATTAATTTCTTTTCTGTAGTTGTAGATGTTGATATTGCATTCAGACTCATATTAAACGAAGTTGTAGAAGAAATTAAAGATGATATAAATTGCGATCATATAAAAATGGCATATGTACCTTATATAGATAATGGAGAAGACTTTACTTTGATATATTCATCAGATGACAGCACAGATTTTTCTATTTGATTTGAATTTTTAATAAAAATTAAGTATAAAATTTTTTACTATTATGATGAAAAATTTTATACTTTATTATTATTTAGTTTGTATATACTAAAAATTTTTAAGTTTGTCAACTGATGTACTTTATATAAATGTTATCTACTTTTTTGTCGCACATACTCTGCGGACTTCGTCAAAGAATCTTATATCTTCGATAAACTTGGATACACTTTGCAAAAGTGCAAGTATAAAATTAATACTAAATTATTTATTAGTAGTTATACTTGATTATAGTAATAAAATTATTTTTTACGCTTTCCATTTGGATTTTTGGAAGTTACATTTTTATGAACATTTTTCTTTTGAGGCTTTAATTGTTTTAATTGGTTTATTTTTTCTCTTATTTCAATAGCCTTTTCAAATTCTAAGCTGTCTGATGCTTTTTTCATTTCTTTTTCAAGCTCTTTTATATAATCATCGCTTTTCTGTTCAGGGTCAATTTTTACTCTTTCATTAAATCTTCTAAAGTCGAAATGAAGCTCATAAGATGTTTCAACTTTCTCCTCACGTTCAATGATATCCTGTATTTTTTTGATGATTGTTTTAGGAGTGATATTATGTTCTTTATTATACTCCATCTGTATTGTTCTTCTTCTTTCAGTTTCTTCTATAGCAACTTTCATAGCATCGCTTATAGAGTCTGCAAACATTATAACTCTTCCGTTAGCATTTCTAGCTGCGCGTCCTATAGTCTGTATTAGAGTAGTGGTATTTCTTAAAAATCCTGTTTTATCTGCATCAAGAATTAATATTAATGATACTTCAGGTACATCAAGCCCCTCTCTTAAAAGGTTAATACCTACAAGTACATCAAAAGCACCAAGTCTTAAATCTCTTATTATTTCAACGCGTTCTACAGTTTGAATATCTGAATGAAGATAACGAGTTCTTACTCCATTTTCATTTAAATATTTTGTAAGGTCTTCAGCCATTTTTTTTGTAAGTGTAGTTATGAATATTCTTTCATTGTTTGATACAGTCTTTTTTATTTCTTCAAGTATTCTGTCTATTTGTCCGTCAATAGGGTATACTTCAATTATAGGATCAAGCAATCCTGTAGGACGAATTATTTGTTCTACAACCTGAGAGCTTTTCTTTAATTCATATTCTGCCGGTGTGGCACTGATATATATTGTATCATGAGTAAGTTTTTCAAATTCTTCAAAATATAAAGGTCTGTTGTCTAGAGCTGAAGGAAGTCTGAATCCATACTTTACTAAAGTCTCTTTTCTGCTTCTGTCTCCAAAAAACATTCCTCTAATCTGAGGTACACTCACATGCGATTCATCTATAATAGTTAAAAAGTCTTCAGGAAAATAGTCTATTAAACAAGCAGGTCTGTCTCCTTCTTTTCTTCCAGATAATGGACGTGAATAATTTTCTATTCCTGCACAGTATCCTACTTCTTTAAGCATTTCTAAATCATATTTTGTTCTTCCGTATATTCTTTCTGCTTCTACTAATTTTCCTTCTGATTTAAATTTATTATACTGCTCATCAAGTTCTTCTTCTATTAATTTTATACCTGCAGCTAATTTATCTCCTCCTGTAACGAAGTGCTTTGCGGGATATATTACAACTCTGTCTTGTTCTGCTAGTTTCTGTCTTGTAATTGGATTGATTTTTATTATACGCTCAACAGTATCACCGAAAAATTCTACTCTTATAACCTCGTCAGAATAAGCACTCATTATTTCTATAGTATCGCCTATAACTTTGAATCTTGCTCTCTCAAGTACATCTTTAACACGTTCATATTGTATAGATACTAATTTTTCAATTATTTCATCTCTGTCATATTCACCGTCTTTTTCTATGGCAATGTATAATTTTCTATAATCTTCAGGAGATCCCAAACCGTATATACAAGAAACAGAAGCCACTATTATAACATCTCTCCTTTCAAGAAGCGAAGTTGTTGCTTTAAGTCTTAATCTGTCAATTTCATCATTAACAGAAGCATCTTTGTCTATATATAAATCTTTTGCAGGAACATAGGCTTCAGGCTGATAATAATCGTAATATGAAACAAAGTATTCAACAGCATTATTAGGAAAAAAATCTTTAAGCTCTCTGTAAAGCTGTGCTGCCAAAGTTTTATTGTGAGACATTACTAAAGTAGGGCGGTTAGCTTTTTCTATAACATTTGCTATAGTAAATGTTTTTCCGCTTGCTGTAACTCCAAGAAGAGTTTGATATTTATTATTATTTTCAAGTCCTTTAACTAAGGAATCTATTGCTGTTACTTGATCGCCTGAAGGCTTGAAATTTGATTCTAATTTGAAATCCATATATTAATTATACTATATTTTATATATTTAGTAAATTATTTAAAAAATTTTTTAAATTTAGATTTAAAAACATTAAATTCTCTGTATATATTTATATAATAAGGGTTAAAGTTTAAATCTTTATTTAAAGAAAGTTTTTTAATATATAATTTAGACCAAACAATAAAATGTAATGAGTGAAATCTTATTTTTTTATTTATATTATCATTATGGTAATTGCAAAATGGAATATTATTTTCAAAGAATATTTTCTTCATTTCGTATCTATTTTTTTTAAGCATTTCAAAATCAGGCCCTCCATAAACAATAGCAGAATCAAATATTGAATCATTTTCTATTTCTGATAGATCTCCAATAGGTAATTGATAATTTGAAAAAAATTCTCTTGAAAGATCCATATCTGAAATACTTCCTGCAACGCCATTATTTACTCTGTTTGGATCATCATAATACATGCTTTTTAATTTATTTATTTCTTTTTCATCAGTATATTTAAATAATAAATACTTTGAAAACTCTTCTAATACTTTTATATCTTTTATATACATTGTTAAAGCTAAATTATGTGCTAAAGATACATCATATTTTAGAAATGGTTTTAAAGCTTCATTTAAATCAGAAAAAAGTAATATATCACTATCAATATGAAAGCATTCTGTTAAATTATATTCTTTCATAAAATCTTTTAATATAATCCATCTTTGCATACAGAACATTTCATAATTAGGATTACTTTTACCAAGATGTATATATTTATTTTGAAAATTTATAGATTCTTCTTTTTTAACTTTTTCTACATCTACAAAAGTTGAATATTTAGAATATTCTTTATACTTTCTATCTGATATTAAAAATACATTTGCATTTTTATTTGTTTCTTTTATTTTTCTTAATGTATATACTAGATATTTAGCGAATCCCGTATGTATTATAACTATATTCATAATAGAAATAGCCTTTTAATAGAAATTAACAGTTCTGGTAAGTACAACAGTTTTATTATCAAAGTCTGTAACTTCAGCCTTAAATGTATATTTTCCTCTTTTAGGAACAAAGACTCCGCCTCTATAGAAATGCGAATCTACTCCATACACTTCTTCAAAAGTATAATTCGGAGATATATAATATACATTATCTCTTTTTATGAAGTATGTAAAATCATAATCTCTTACTAAATCTTCATTCATAAATATTTTAACTCTTTTAAGTCCCATAGGTATTCCGCCTAATAAGTCATAAGCTTTAACGAATAATTTTATTTCACCGTTATAACTCATAGGCATTTTATCTTTTATTTGTATGAGTCTGTTTTCTGTTCTTAAATATATACCATGAATCAATGGTGCCTGAGTAGAGCCTTTATCTATACTTAAATATTCTAATGGGTCAACTACTAATCCTTCTTTCATGTTTTCTATAGTTAAATGTAAATGTGCTCCTCCAGATCTTCCGCTGTTTCCTGTAAGAGCCACAACATCTTTTTCTGTAACTTTAGCATAAGATTTTTCTATAGTGCCAGGTTCTATATGGTAATAATAACTTCTTAAATTATCAGGGTGTTCTATCATAAGTACATTTCCTACACCATAAAGAGGGCGTGTAGGATCTTCATCTTCATCTATATAATAAACTATCTCTCCGTCTTTTACAGGGTATATTTCCATTTTATGTCCGCCGAAATCTACTCCGTTATGAAAATGGTCTGTTCTAAACTCTCCGAATGTGCTTGTTATTCTTATTCTGTTAGGATCAATAGGAACCCTTGCAAATAAGAATGAAGATATCACAAATAATAATAATATATATTTTTTCATAGTTTAACCCTTTTGTATGTATAAATCATTTTGTCTGTTACAATCATATATTCATTTTCTAAATTTGATATATCAAGATTGTATACCCAACCATCTAAATATTTTTCAAATACAATTTCTTTTGTATGATTATCATATATTAAAACTATACTTTTAGCATCTTTTGAAACGCTCATAATAGTAGTATTAGTTTCGCCATTTAATTTCATGTTGATAGCATTTTGCATATCATATTTTTCTAAATTAATTCTTTTTATTTCATTACCTTTGTTTAATGAATATAATATGATATCTCTATCAGCAAGCATGAATGCTGTCATTGATTTTTCACTTATATAACTAGATACATGCCTTCTTCTATTAAGTCCTGTATCCAAATACCACATAGTATTGCCATTAGCATCGTAAAGTGTAATATATTCAGGTCTTATTCCGCTTACAGCTAATGCGAAACTTCCGTATTCGCTTATTGCTACAGATTTTACTATGTTTATTTCACTTAGAATAGTTGATATTGCAAAAGATAATTCTCCGTTTCTATTTATGTATGCTATATCTCCGCTTGAAAAACCTGCTATATAATCACCTGTATACAAAGCGAAAGCACCATCTGTGATTATTTCACCATATTGTATATGTTTGCTCAATGGGTTATTATTAAAATCGAACATTTGTATTTTTGAATTGTCGCTTGAATGATATATTATTCTTTGAGCATAAGGAGCTATTTCCGGATAAATAGAAGTATTAGTACGCCATATAATACCGCCCATATTATTATAGGCATCTATATAATTTCCATATCTTTTATATATAATAAAATTTTGATTATTTAAAGTAGCCAATTCACCTCTTGATAGATTAGTGCTGTATATAGTATCTCCATTAAAATCAAAATAATGAATTATACCTTCAGGTTTTGTAAAAAAGTTATGTTTGAATATACCATCTATATAAAAATTTTCATCATGTGAAGGAGTATCCAAAGAGTCACTTTTTTTACTCCAAACATTTACTGTATTGTATTCTTCATTGAGTCTATTAGTACCAAAGAAAAATATAAATAGAACTATTAATATTAAAGCACTTATTATAGTAAGATATCTAATTAATAATGGTTCTATCTTATGTATATTTTCTGATTCTATTATTGATTTCTCTTTTATTTTCATCTATTACAACAGCTCTCTAATTATTAATTATAAATATAGTCTTTATTTTATTTGAGTAAGTACTTTAGTATTAAATGAAACAGGTTTTTCTAGAATACTTAGAGGATCAAATGTCATATTTCCTGCTCTCATTTCCCAATGACAATGAGGACCTGTAGACATTCCTGTAGAACCTATTAATCCTATTACTTCGCCTTTTTTTACATACTGTCCTTCTTTTGCTATTAATTTGGACATATGGAAATATGAGCTGTATACTCCTTCGCCATGATCTATAACCACACAGTTTCCTCTAACAAATAATTCTCTAGATACTCTTACAACGCCATTATTGGCAGCTATTATAGGAGTTCCGTTTGTATTAGCTATGTCGAATCCCTGATGATATCTTGCATAGTCTTTAGTATATCCTCTGAAGGCACCGAAGCCTGATGAATATCTTCCCTGAGAAGGCATTATATAAACTTTATCTGCATAATTAGTAGGGGTATAACTTATATAAACTTTACCGTTTAATAATTCTTTTTCCTCTCTGGATTTTTGAGGATTGCTTATAATATTTTTCATAGTAGAAGTTACACCCGGTATTTGTTTTGGTTTTGGTGGGGGAGGAGTAAAGTCTAATTTTATATCTATTGCTACATTTAATACAGTGTTATCTTTTAATTTTATATCAGATATAAATTGATATTTTTTATCCTGAGCACCTACATATATACCGAATACACTTTTATAAACTTTCATGTTTCTATCAGCATCTTTTACTTCAAAAAACTTTACTATAGGTCTTGCACTGCCCATAAGTTTTGAGTTTTCTATTTTTACTTCATCTTTGGAAGCTATGAATATAGTTGACACTTTACCAGCATAGAATGGGAAAGGATCTGCATATATTTTTATATCATTATCATATTTCTTAAAATCTTCCAAAGAATCAAAGGCATTATTATTTCTAGAATACATAGCTCCGCTTATTAATACAGCATTATTATTGCTTACTTTAATTTTTGTATTTGGAGCAAGATAATAATATTTATTTCCTAATTTTATTTCAGCAAATGCATTTTTTTCAGTTTCTATAATATCATTTGCTAATATTTCATTAGAAGTTTTTATATCAATATTTTTGCCGCCTCTGCTTAGAGAAGTATTACCTAAATATTGAATTGTATTTTGAGAGTATAAAGATAATGAAATTAAAAATATTATGCTGATAATATATTTCATAAAACCTCCGAGATTATTATTATATATTAAGTTATTTATTTTATATAGTTATTTTTTATATGAAGACTTATCTAATTTTAATAGATGTTCTTTTATATCTCTATTAGTAGGGGCAAGCTCAAAAGCCTTTGTTAAAAATTCTTTAGCTCTTTCAAAATCATTTTTTTTGAGGAAAGCCCAGCCTAATGAATCCAAATAAGCAGGATTATTAGGATCTATTGATAATGCTTTTCTAATTTCTTCTATTCCTTCCTCTATATTTGTTTCTGTATCTGCTAAAATAAAACCTAAAGAGTTTCTTGCATTAGCACTGTTAGGATCGAGATTAACAGCTTTTTTCAAATGATCTATAGCTTTTCTTATATTGCCTTTCTTATAATAAACATATCCTAATGCAGCATGTATCTGAGTATTTTCAACACCGGAAGATAAAGCATCTATAAGTTCAAATTCGGCTAAATCATACATTTCCTTAACAGCATATATATATCCTACTATTATATGAGCCTGCATAAGTCTTAGAGGATTATCCAATCTTCTCATTATTTTATCAAATACCTGCAGAGTATTATCATAATCTTGAATTTGGGCATAGGCTAATGCTAGATGGTATCCGGATTCAACATCATTTTTTTCTGAGAATATTTTTTCTAAAGAGTCTATTGCTTCTTTATAATTTTCATTTCTAAAAAATTTTATTCCGTCTTCTAATTTGCTTCTGCTAGAGCCTATACTCATATATAATCCCTCATATATATTTGATTGTTGCTATATTGTATATTTATAATGTAAAAATCTCAATATATTTTAACTAAAACTTTAATAAAAAAATTATGTAAAGTTGTATAGTATGATTATGAAAAAAATTACATATATTTTTCTATATTTTTATGCGGAGTATTATATTAAAAATCTATTATTTTTAAAGTTTAAAACTTCATTACATATGCCCGCCCTTTTTTTTATGGCTTTAATATGTATTCTAATCTTTATTATTTTACAGCTTAAATAGTATTGTTAATAACCCGCCCTTGCTTTTTATAGAATTGCATATTTATTAACACGCGGTAAACAAGTACTACTTTATAAGTATTTTTTATAATATAACTAGTTTTTATTTTTTATTTTACTCTGCGCGTGCTGTATATATCTATTTTTAAAATAGTATTTATTTTTAAGTTATCTATTATTATTAGTTGTTATCATTTAGTTTTAAGCTGTCTATTGCTTTATTTAGTTTCTTTTTGAGTTTTTTTCTTTTTATCTCATTATAATTTTCAGACATATAAAGATTATTATTATTTTCTAGATTTTCTATTTGAGTTTTTCCCATTTTAAATATTTCTTTAAGCATATTTTTGGCATCATTGTAGCCTTCTTTAATACGCATTTTAGCGCCTTCAAGTGAAAAATCCATAGCTCCGTTAAAGAAGTTACCTATATCATTACTTGGTACGATTTCATAAACTTTGCAATTACTGAATTTCTCTCTTGTACTTTCTTTGTATAAATTAATAGCAATTATCTCATCGCAATTTTCTTCATAAAGAGGTTTTAAAGGCAGATTATTGCCTTTTAATATTTCAACTCCTCCGTCTATATAATCAACACCTTCTATAGTCTGCCTTCCAAATATTACAGGTATTGCACTTGTAGCCATCATTATTTCTTTTATTTCTTTTGCTGATTTGTTATTTAATTTGAAATATTCAGCATCGATACTTTTTAAACTTACAGCTGTAGCATATATTGGATATTCATAATTTATGATGATATCTATATTTAAATATTTTTCTATTATTTCTATTAATCCTTTTCTGCTGAATATACCGTTTGAAGATATGTAATTATTATTTATATCCATCTTCTTTTTTGAGAGTATTTTATCTTCTATTTCATTAGTCCAAATATATTCTGCTATATCATAATTATTTTGTGCTATAAGGCATGCATTAAGAACGCCTACAGAAGTTCCGGATATTGCTTTAATCATTTTATCTATTTCATATTCTCTTAAAGCTTTCCATACACCTATTTGATAGCTTCCAAGTCCTCCGCCTCCGCCTAAAACTAAACCTAATTTTTTCATAAAATCTCCAAAATATAAAAATTAAATTTTACTTAGATATACTCCCCAAAAATCATTTATAAACTCTAAATAATCTCTTTTATTTTTATCAGTAATTTTTTCAAGTTTTTTATTCGTTTTGTCTTCATATTCCTTTATTTTTTTATATTGGAATTGAAGTTTTTCTTTGTATTTAAATATTTCTTTATTTGATGAATATGAATCAAAATATTTATTTAAATATTTTAATGTGTTCTCATAATCTCTCTTTATTAGATATATTTTGGCTATTTCTTTATAACATAAAGGTGCTTCAAAATTTCTTACTTCTTTTATTAAAATTTTGTATAAACTTTCTATTTTTATATGACGTGCCTCTTTATTATTTTTATCCTTGTATAATATAGAATCGCATTCTGTCATCGCTTTTTTATATTTTTTTTGTTCAAAATATTCTCTGGCTAATTCTATGGATTTTTTTGAATCTGAATATTTTATTGGAGCATTAATATTTTTTGATATCATTTTTAATTCATTAATAATAAGTATAATAATATCATAATTTGTAATTTCAGCATTATAATCAAAATTTGATATATTCATTCCATATTCATTTATTAAGTCTATTTTTATATCTTTTATGTTTATTTGAGGATTTATTTTTATTATTGAGTTTATTATATAACTTTCTTCTTTATCTAATTTTTCTATCTTTTTTATTCCGCTTAATATTGGTATAATATATTCATAAGTTTTAATGCTGCTTTGAGTATTCAAAAAAATCTTATTTATAAAGTTAGGTTTTTCTAGTAATTTGCAGTATATATCATTTACTCTTATCTTTTGATTTATATCCACATTAAAATCAAATAATATGGATTTTATCATATAAATATTTTCTTTTGGTATATTATTATCTGTATTATTTATACTAGAAATTTTTGTAAATAAATCATTGCTCAGACATATAATTTTTTCTATATTATCCATATCAATGTATTTTATATTATCAAATTCTAGGATATTTGAAGCAGCTTTGAATTCCAGTAATTGAACTTTTTTTTCTAATGAGTCTATTCTGTTTGATTCTTTATTAATTTTATTTAATATAACATTGAATGATTCTCTTACATTATTACATATTGCTATTAATTCTTCTTCAATGTTTTTTTCTATATTATTTAATTTGTTATTTAGATATATAAGTCCCTCATAAGTAATTTTATTCTGATTTGCCAAGTATTCTATCATTTTTAATGAGGCATTTTTTACTATTGCATAATTATAATCTATTTCACCTCTTATTTTTCTATTTTGTCCTGTTATGGAATTAAATATATTTTGTAAAAAACCTTGTTTAGCTAGATATTCTGTTCTGGATTTTCCGGCGCTTAAAGATGATACAGCCTCTATAATAAGTTCTGTTAATTTAGTTGAATTATTTTCATAATCCTTTATATTATTGAGTATATATTCTTGTATTATAGTTTTATCTTTTTCATCTATTTCATTTTCATAAGGTATAGTAAAATCCATAATATCTCCGACTATATAGTATCATTATATATTATACAATTTATTTCATTTTAGTACAATTATTAAACTTTTATTTTATAATATATTTTGTTTTTCATGTTTTATATTGATTAGTATTATGGCAGATATATAGAATTATATTAATTTAATAATACTGATTTTTTATTTAATTAATTAAATAATTTTAATATAAAAATAGTTTTAAATTAAAATATATGTTAGTATTAGTTTGAATAATTTAAATTTTTTTATTAAATATTATTCGTTACTTTATAGTTAGATAATATCTTATTTGTATTATGAATACTTAAATTCCAGTTTTCATCTGAATTATTTAGTTCATATAAATGTATATCATCATTGAAATTTTTAAAAATAATATCATTTTCAAATGAAAAATTATGTTTTATATATAGAATATATATATTATCATTATTATATATCATCCTTATTTGTTTTAGCAGATTAAAAATTTCTTTTATATCAAAAATACCAGAATTCAATAAATTTGATTCTATATATACTAATAATATTTTATTATTTTTTGAAGATAATAAATCTATTAATCTATTTATTCTTCTATCATATTTTTCTTTTAATCTTATATACTCATCATTAAAATCTTTTGATTCTATAAAATCATGATAAAAGTGCAGTAAATTTTTCGAATTAGCATATGATACATTATTATTTGTTGATTTTGCTAGATAATGGAAATCTTCTTTACTAAAAAAGTTATCAAATTTATTTATTATTATTTTTAAATTATTTATAACATTATTAATAGACCATTCTGGACCTGGTGTAAGCCAGTCAAAAGGTGACGAAAATTGTCTTAGATTATTTTCTTTTAACATTTGAGCACAAAAACAATTTTCACCTATACTTATAATATAATCATATTGGTAAATTTTATTATAGTTTATTATTTTATAATTATTTTTTGCTAAATAGTTTTCTAATATTGTTAAATCAGACTTTATAGACTTAGTTTCATCTTTTATTTTATTAATTTCTATTATATTGTATGCTAGTAACCTTATAAAATCTCTCAGTGATCTAAATGGTATCCACCAAATGATTTTATCTATAATCTTTTTTTCATAATTTTGCATATATATATATCCTATATATAAAAAATACCTATATTGTTTAATAAACAATATAGGTATTTTCCATTTTTAAATAAAAAAAGTTTAGTGTTGTGTTGTGTTGTGTTGTGTTGTGTTGTGTTGTGTTGTGTTGTGTTGTGTTGTGTTGTGTTGTGTTGTGTTGTGTTGTGTTGTGTTGTGTTGTGTTGTGTTGTCATTCTATATTCCATATTAGATTTATTATAATATAACATATAAATTTTAATAATGCAATTTTACTTTACCCACTTTTCTATTTTTATAACCCAAGCATTAGTTTGATTTGCTGCTTTAAGTCCTACTTCACTGTCTTCAAATATAATGCTTTCTTTTTCTTTTATATTAAAATGCTCCATACATTTATAAAATATTTCAGGATCCGGTTTCTTTTTTTCCACATCATTGCCTGTTAAAACTAAATTAAATAATTTTTCAAGATTGAACTCTTTTAATATGCCGTAAACTCCATTTGGAGATGCTGTTGTTGCTAAGGCAGTGTATTTTTTATTTTCTTTTTTATTATAGTTATCAATTAAAGTTTCTAATATGAATGGGTGAATTTGTATGAGATTAAGATTTTCTAAATATATATTTTCTTTTAAATCATGTACGGATTCTATTAATTCATTATTTTTATTTTCATCGTTTGTTATTTTATTATTTAATTCTAAAATATTTTTTGTAAATACTTTATAATGAAGTCCGAAACATTTGTTATAGTAATAATCTTTATCTAATTCTATATTAAATTCTTTAAATGCATTGTAATAGGAATAATAATTTAAATTTGCACTATCTATTATAGTACCGTCCATATCAAATATAAGTAATTTTATGCAGTTATTATCAAACATTTCTAAAACCTTTTATATAAATATTTTTTATTATAACATATAAAATAAGGAATTCCAATTTATACTAAAAATGATATAATATTTTTATTAGTTTACTACTAAAAGTAAGGATAAAGTAATTTTAAGAGTAATATATATTTATGAAAAATACAAAATCTAGAATCGAAAAAATTATTAAACTTCTTTCCGAAGGTCTTTATGAAAGGGAAGAAATTGTATCTTTGACTTTACTCAGTGCAATAGCAGGAAAGCCGATATTTTTGTATGGTCCTCCTGGAACTGCAAAAAGTTTTATAGCGAAAAGAGTATCATCTGCATTTAAAAATTCAAAATATTTCGGTTATTTAATGCAGAGATTTTCTACACCTGAAGATATATTCGGTCCTATTAGTTTGGAAGAATTAAAGAATGATAAATATATAAGAAAAATTGAAGGATATTTGCCTGATGCTGATTTTGCATTTTTAGATGAAATATGGAAAAGCACGCCTGCAATACTTAATACTCTTTTAACTATAATAAATGAAAGAGTTTTTAAAAATGGAAGTGAAGAAGTAAAAGTACCATTGAAAGCATTGATTTCAGCAAGTAATGAAACTCCTCCTGAAGGTCAAGGACTTGAAGCATTATATGACAGATTTATCGTTCGCTTAATAGTTAATAATATAAAAAATAGAGATAATTTTGAAAAGATACTTGAAAATACTCAATTAGATTCTTATATAGATATAGATGATGATTTGAAAATATCTGCTGATGAATGGATAAATATAAGGAAAGAAGTAAATAATATAAAACTTTCAAAATCAGTTATTGATATAATTCATAATATAAAACTTTCTATAGAAAAATTTAATGAGGATAATAGAGATATAGCAATATATGTCTCAGATAGAAGATGGCAGCATATTTCATATTTACTTAAAACTGCTGCATATTTAAATGATAAAAATGAAGTTGATATTTATGAAACTATTTTAATTTATAATTGTTTATGGAGTTTGGAAGAGCATATTGAAGTAGTAAAAAAAATAGTAGAGAATGCTATAAGCTTATGCTATGATTTGAATAATCAGAATATTAATGAGTGGAGAGAGAATTTTAAGAGTGTTCAGAAAAATATAGATGATGAGTTTTATAATTTAGAAAAAACTTATGATACAGAAAATATTGATGATAAGCCTCATATGGCAAAAACTTTATCTATCAATATTGATGAATATGGCAATAAGGGTGAAACTATTATTTATATACCAATAAAACAATTAGGTAAAAAAGGTTATTTTTATCCTTTAGACATAGGAAGAAATCAAACAAGAAAATTTAGATGCAATTTTAACGGCACTGATAAATGTACTATTGAAATAAATTCTGCAACTGCATCGAATGGATTTGTATCAGGTATGCTTTCTAAAAATTATGAGTTTCTTGCTGAGGCTGAGCCTGATTTTTATATGAAAAAAGTCAGTCCTAAAAAACTTGAAAAAGAAAAAAAAGATGCCTATTTAAAATTAATAAAGTCTTTAATATCTACTATTGAAAATATTATAGTTAATTTTAAAAATGATTTTAATAAAAATAAATATTCAAATAAAAGTATATTTATATCAGATGATAGCTTCAATTTTTTTACAGAGATGTTTAATTCTTATATAGAAAATCTTGAAAGTGAAAAATTAGATGCTGAAAGACTTAAAAGTGAAATAGAACAGCATGAAACAATTTAATAATGATTCTTATAAAGATGAAATAAAGAAAACAGAAATAATGGCTAAAGGAGTTTTTAATACTGCTTTCAATAATATTGATAATGATCAAAGACTATCAGAAGAATTAGAAATAAAAATTACTAAATGGAAAAAAGATTTAAATGTATTTATAAATGATAATAATCCATACCATGATAATAAAACAGAATTGAATATTGCATTAAAAAAATTAAAAAATAGTAATATTAGCAGAGAAGATATATTTAATGATTTAAATAGCTTAAATGCTTTATCAATTGATACTAATTTTTGGAAAGAAAGATTATTAAATTCAGATAATCTAAATATTTTAAAAAAGAATATCATTTCTGTATGGGAAAAAACTTATAATAAAAAAAATAATGATTGGCTTGTTTCTACTGTAAAAGATAGAAGAGATAAATTTATTTCTGATATAGAATCATGGATTAATTTGCTTAAAAAATTAAAGTATATGTCAAATATATTAAGGATAAAAACAGGAGTATTATGGGATTTTAGAGTAGGGGAGCTTGAAGAAGCAGATATATCATTACTTAAAAGATGGGTTGATTTTATAAATGAATATAAGGATATAGAAGTCATTTGCGATAGTATAGGCAGGAGAATTGATATAGAAAAGTCATTAAAGAATGTTGAGTTTAAAAACACTTACAGCAATACAAATAAAAAAATAAGTTCCAAAGAAGAGATAGTTGGAATATACTTTGCTAAAGATATAGAAAATGTTATACCTGAAGAACTTTCTTTATTATGCAATGAAGAAAGCGAAAAATTATTCAAATTAAAATATATAGAAAATAGACTTATGTGCTTTGATAAAAGTGCTTATGTGTTTAATGATGAGAGAGATAATATTGTAAAGGCAGGATATAGAGAAGGTAAAGGAGATATGATTATATGCATAGACACAAGCGGTTCTATGAAAGGTATTAATGAATATATTGCTAAGGCTACTATGTTTAAAATGGTTATGCAGGCTTTATCTGAAAATAGAAATGCTTATCTTATTAATTTCAGCACTGAGATATATACATGCAAATTTACTAAAGAAAATGGAATTGAAGATTTAATAAAATTCTTGAAGCTAAGTTATCATGGAGGTTCTGATATATACAAGGCTCTTTATGAGGCAAACAGAATGATGAATACATCTAGTTTCAGAAATGCTGATGTGTTAGTGTTATCCGATTTTATAATGGAAGATATACCTAATAATTTAGTAACTATGTGCAGCAAACAAAAAAATAACGGCAATAAATATTTTGCTGTATCTATAGGAAAATTTCCATTTGGATATTCGTATAGAAAAGTATTCAATAGACATTGGATATTTGATATAGATAATGGTTTAAAATCTATATATTAAATAATTATTTTATTCTTGTCCAATTACTCATAATAAAAACATTATCTTTTATATTATAATGTTCTATATAATTGAAGTTCTTTTCAAAATTAGCATTAGGGTCTGGATTTGCTGTTACAATAACATCCACGCCTTTACTGTCTTTAGGATAATTAGTTATTATTTGTCCTGTAAATGGATTTTTAGGATTATCTAAATGCTTAGCAGCTAAATATGGAACATCTGCTATAGTCATAAATGTGTTATTAGATACTATATTTCCTTTTGAGTTGAAATCCTTAAAATAAAGCATAGAATTAAATGCTTTAAATCCTGTCATATTATTTTTATCAAATTCAGATGGAGAGAAATATCCTGAATGATCAGAAACTATTATTATTTTTGTATTATCATATATATTATTTTCTTTTAAATATTTAAAGAAATTTGAGAGTTCTCTAAAAGAAGCAACTGTAGAATAATAACTTCTTGCTGAAAAATCACTTCCAAAATATTTCATATCTTCATCTGGAATATCTTGAATATTTAATGAAGGTATAAAATTAGTATTATAATTAAAAGGTTCATGTGTTGTATCACTATGTATAATAGTAAAATAATTACCTTCTTCATTTATTTTAGTTAAATTTGTTAAAGCTTGTAATAGAGCATATTCCTGTATGCTTTTGCCAACTACAGCTAAATTTCTTCCTGCATTAGGTATAAACCAATCATTTTTTGAATATAATTTATCTCTCAAAAATACTGGAAGCATTCTAAATAATGAAAATCTTACAGCCCTATTTTTATTATTTTTTATGATATCATTAGTATTTATATTATTATTTAAATTATCGTTAAGCAAATTATTTAATTCTTTTTCTATCATATTATTATTTTGATTATATGCTTTTATGTTTGTATAATTCTTGAATATAGTAAGATCAGGAATCCAAGAGAAATTTGCAAAACATGGATCAAATGTTACAGAATCATAACCAGCATCATAAAATAATTGAGGCATCATGAGAAGTGCTTCATTATGTTTATCTTTAAGATTATATTTTCCATCCAATTCAAATGGGGCATATTCATATCCTCCATATAATGCTTGTATGCTTCCAAAAGTTGCAGCTCCAAAAGCAGTGGTATTTGGATACCATATAAAGCCATCAAATTCATCTTTTATATCATTAAATCTTTCGAATACTATATTTCCAAATTCAGGATTTCCTCTATCTAGTATTATAATAAATATATTAGTTCCTGTTTTAGAAAAATTGAATATATTATCATTGTTATTTAAATTATTATTTATAGATGATATTTCTAATAATTTTTTCTGTTCATTATTTATTTTTACAAAATCAAATAATGATACAGCAAATAAACTTATTGTTATAATTATTAATATATTAAACATTAAATTTATTAATTTCTTTTTTATTATTATAAATGTTAAAAACAAAGCTAATAATATAAAAGCGATATTTATAATTATTTGTTTTAAATTTGGTATGAGTAAATATTCCAATTCAAATTTAAAATTGCTAGATATATTTCCATAGTCCATTACCATTACAAAAGTATTAATCAATGATATTAATACTATAAATATTGAAATAAAAGTTATATTGTTTTTAAATTTTTCAGAAAATAAAAAATATATGAATATTGGGTATACAATAAATATACCTGCATATTTAAAAAATACATTAAATATTATAGTAAATGGATTTTCAAATTCCTGTCCTGAAGATGCTATTAAAGAAGTCAAAATAAATAAACCGGATAATGTTGTTATGGTTATAAGTGATGATATAAATATTTTTAATCTTAATTTGCTTTCTATTTTTATAAAATCTAATATATTTTTTTTATTTATTAATATCAGTAATATTATAATTGAAATAATAAACCATATAAGCAGCAAATCTTTATAAGTTTTAACATGTATAATAAATAGTTTTAAGAAAGGATATTCGGTTGCTGACTTAACTATTAATGTATTCCTTAAAAAATATAGAATAGTCATTATTAATATAAAAATAGTATATAGAGAATATATTATCTTAGCAGATAAAATAAATATTTTATTATTTGATATACTGCTTATTATATTTTTTATTTTTTCAATATTTATCAAAACTATATTTTTAAAAAATGAGAATGCACAGTTTATAGTCCAATATAATAAAAGTATTGCCGGAGAACTATATAAAAATACTAAAAAGAATAAACTCATTAAAAATATCGGTATTGATTCTTTGAATGTTAATTTTTTTGAGTATATAAATGTAGATGCTAATGAAAAGGCAGTCATTATAAACGGAAGTAAATTTATATAATAATTTCCAATATGTATAATTTTATCAGCTTCTCCTAGGCTTTTAATGAGAAAAAAACTCTCGGTTTCAGCTCCTGTAAGACTAGTAAAAAAATTATATCCTGCTAAAAAGAATGGTATTTGTATTAATAAACCTAATACTCCTCTGAAGGCATATATTGTTTTGTATCCATTTATTCGCTGACAAGTTCTAATTAATAAATAAGCCTGATCTCCTTTATATACAGCTTTAATATTATTTATCATAGGCTTCATTTTCGCCTGCATATCTCTTTCTTTCTGCTGCCATTTTTCTGCTATATTGTATAATGGAAGAGACAATATATTTATAATTAAGCTTACCAATATTACGCTTACAGTATAACTGCTTTGTGTTTCTACCTTAAAGTAATAGAATATTGTTTCTAATATAAATTCAATAGGGTATATAGTTAAACTGTAAAGTATATCAGAAAACATTAAAATGCTCCGTAAAAATTAATTTTTTTGAGTTTATGATAGTTTTTACCAAGAAATGAAAAATGAGTGTATGTATTGTTATACTTGTTTTTGAATAATACATAGAATATATAGTATCACACTATGAAATAAAGTCAATAATTATAAATCTACATATTTTATACTATAATTTTTATAAGTATCTTTTGGAAGCAGCATATTTATTAATTTATTTATCTTTTCTGATTTTTCTGTGGAAAATATAATTGTTTTAGAATTTTCTATTTTGTTATCAGATAATAAATTATTATTTTTTAAATATTCTTTGGCTGATATTGCTGTATGATATGAAGGATCTATTATATTATTTATAGAATTTATAATACCATTTTCTAATAATTTTTTTATATCATTAATTATATGAGGATAATGAGTGCATCCTAATATTAAAGTATCTGAATTTTTATCTATATTTTCTAAGTAGTTTTTTAATATTTCTAATCTGTTTTCATAACTATACCAATCATTTTCTATCATAGGACATAAGTCTTTGCATGCTGTTTGAGTGACTTTTGCTTGTTTATTAAATTCTATTATTTTATTTTTATATATATTAGAATTAACTGTAAACTCTGTAGCCATTATTGATATATTATTGTTTTTTGTTTTATCCAATGCATCTATTACAGCATTTGATATAACTTCAATTACAGGTATATGATATTTTTGTTTTAAAATATCATAAGAGCAAGCTGTTATAGTATTGCATGCTATAATAATCATTTTGCATTTTTGCTCAACTAAAAAGTCAGTCATTTTTAATGTTAGGTTTATTATTTCTTCTTTAGATTTATCACCATATGGTATATTGGCATTATCACCTATATATACATAATTTTCATTAGGCATCATTTCAATTAATTTTTTTAAAACAGTTAAACCTCCTAATCCTGAATCAAAAACTGCTATAGGCATATTTGATGAAAGAGAATCAATATTCATAGTCTTATCCTCAAAATTTATTTAGTAAATTATAATTATTATATATAGTATTTCTATAAAGTCAAATATATTGTGATATTATATCTATATTTTGTAATAAATTTACTTGTATATAAGTAAAAAATAATGTATAATGAAAGAATTAAAATTCATAAAGAATAGGAGTGTTTTGATGAATAGTAGTATTATAGAAGCTTTGCAAATAATGCTCATAGGTATGGGTGTTGTTGTATTGTTTTTAATTATATTAGTTTTCGTTATGAAATTTGTCGCTGGTATAGTAGCACAAGTAGATAAATTAATGCCTCCTCCTAAGGAAGAAATATCTGCTGCTCCACCAGTTATATCATCAAGCAATGATAAAATGGTAGCTATTGCCATTGCTTTAGCACATGTTCATAGCAGTAAATCTAAATAATTAAATTGTAATTTTTTTATCAAGTTATAAGGAGAAATAATAATGGCTAAAAAAGAAATAAAATTTATGCTAACAGCATTCAGAGACGGTTTCCAATCCGTTTATGGTGCTAGAGTATTATCTAAAGATTTTATGCCGGCTGTAGAAGCATTCGTTAAAGCCGGAGTTACATATTTTGAATCAGGCGGCGGTGCAACATTCCAAAGTGCATTCTTTTACAATAATGAAAATGCTTTTGATGTAATGGATACTTTCAGAAAAACTGTAGGTCCTGATGTAAACTTACAAACTTTAGCAAGAGGTGTTAACGTTGTAGGTTTGGAATCTCAGCCTAGAGAAATGATTAAACTTCATGCTGATTTATTCAAAAAGCATGGTATTACAACTATTAGAAACTTTGACGCTTTAAATGATGTTAATAACCTTATTTTCAGCGGTAAATGTATTAAAGAAGCAGGACTTAAACACCAAGTATGTGTTAGTATGATGGCTCTTCCTCCTGGATGTGAAGGTGCACATGATGCTGAATTCTATGGAAAAGTATTAACTCAAATTAAAGATAAAGTAGACTTTGATTCTGTATGTTTCAAAGATGCTTCAGGAACAACAACTCCTCAGGTAGTTTATGATACTATTAAAGAGGCTAGAAGAATATTAGGTAAAGATGTACATATACAAATGCATAGCCATGAAACTGCAGGTATAGGCGCTGTTCAGTACAGAGCTGCTTTAGATGCTGGTGCTGATTGTATAGACCTTTCAGCTGCTCCTGTATCAGGCGGTACTTGTCAAACAGACTTAATAGTTATGTGGCATGCTTTAAGAGGTACTGAATATACTCTTAATGTAGATATAGATAAAATCAGAGAAGCTGAAGAAGTATTCAAAGATTGTATGAAAGATTATTTCTTACCACCTGAAAGTAGAACAGTAGAGCCTATGATTCCATTTGCTCCTATGCCTGGTGGTGCTTTAACAGCTAATACTCAAATGATGAGAGATATTAATGTTATGAACAGATTCCCTGAAGTTATTAAAGCCATGACAGAAGTTGTTAAAAAAGGAGGTTTTGGTACTTCAGTAACTCCTGTATCTCAGTTCTATTTCCAACAAGCATTCAACAATGTAATGCAAGGTGAATGGAAAAAAATTGCTGATGGTTATGGAAAAATGGTATTAGGTTATTTCGGTAAAACACCTTCTACTCCAGACCCAGAAATCGTCAAAATAGCTAGTGAGCAATTAGGTTTACAGCCTACTACTGAACTTGCTATGGATATAGATGATAAAAACCCTAAAAAAGGTAGAAAAGCTGCTGAGCAGGCTTTAAAAGATGCAGGTATCACAGATCTTTCTGATGAAAATGTATTCATTGCTGCTGCTTGTAAAGAAAAAGGTATTCAATTCCTTAAAGGCGAAGCTAAACTTGGTATTAGAAAGAATGCCGGCAGTGCTTCTGAAGGTGTTAAAGCTACAAGTAATGAAGTTACTGTTACAGTTGGCGGTTCAAGCTATGGTGTAAAAATAGAAAATGGAAAAGCTATAGTTGATGGTGTAAGCTATGATTATACTATTAAAGACGGTATAGTTGCTGGTGCTGCTCAATCTGCTGCTCCTGCTTCTGGCGGTGCTGCTACTCCTGTTACTGCTGGTTTACCTGGTACAGTATTAAAAATAGTTGCTCCTGTTGGAACACAAGTTCAAGACGGAACTACTATATTAATAGTAGAAGCTATGAAAATGGAAGTTGAAATAAAATCTTCTGCAAGCGGAGTAGTTAAGGAAGTTAAAGTTAAACCGGGTGATGCTGTAGTTGCAGGTCAGGAATTGGCTATAGTTGGCTAATATATAGATGCTGATTTTAAGGAGATAAAAATAATGAGAAAAATATTTTTAGTATTTGCACTTATCTTTATGACAGCATCTGTGGTGCTTCCTCAAGAAAGTGCTCAAGAACCTCTTAATATAAAAGATTCGCTTATTTCTTTAGTGAGAAATACTGCTTTCGGAGGTTTATTTCCTAGAAGCGAAAAAGAAATGGCAGAAGCTCAGGCTAAAGCTGAAAAGAGTAAACAAGAAAAATATCAAACTAAATTAAATGATATTAAAGTAAAATCTGCTCCATTATGGCAGAATGCTATAATGATTTGTGTGGGCTTACTTTTAGTTTATCTTGCTATAGCTAAAGGTTTTGAGCCACTTCTTCTTATCCCTATAGGTATGGGAGGAATTTTAGCTAATATTCCTATTGCAAATATTGCTGCTTTGCCTATAGTAGAGATTATGAATGGTATACCTGTTACTATAAGCAGCGGAGGTTTTTTAGGTCAGATATATACTTTTGGTATCGAATCTGGTTTATTCCCATTATTCATATTCATTGGTGTTGGAGCTATGACAGACTTTGGTCCGCTTATCGCTAACCCTAAAACTGCTTTATTAGGTGCTGCTGCTCAAATAGGTATATTTGGTACTTTATTAGGTGCTATGATAATATCTACATACATACCAGTAATTTCTTTCACATTGAAAGATGCTGCTTCAATAGGTATTATCGGTGGTGCTGACGGTCCTACTGCTATATTTACAGCTTCAAGACTTTCTCCTGGATTATTAGGAGCTATTGCTGTTGCTGCTTATTCATATATGGCTTTGGTACCTATAATACAGCCTCCTATTATGAAATGGCTTACTACTGAAAATGAAAGAAAAATTGAAATGAAACAGCTTCGTCCTGTTAGTAAAAGAGAAAAAATCATTTTCCCTCTTACTGTTATAATACTTGTTGCTTTATTATTACCAGATGCTGCTCCTTTAATTGGTGCTTTAATGTTTGGTAATTTGATTAAAGAATCTGGTGTTACTGAAAGACTTTCTAAAACTGCCCAAAATGAGTTAATTAACATAGTTACAATAATGTTAGGTTTATCTGTTGGTAGTAAATTAGCTGCTGATAAATTCTTACGTTTTGAAACATTGGGTATATTAGTATTAGGTTTAGTAGCATTCTCAATGGGTACAGCAGGCGGAGTACTTCTTGCTAAATTAATGAACTTATTCAGCAAAGACAAAATCAATCCTCTTATCGGAGCTGCTGGAGTATCAGCTGTTCCTATGGCTGCAAGAGTTGCTAACAAAGTTGGACAGGAATCTAACCCTCATAACTTCTTACTTATGCATGCTATGGGTCCAAACGTTTCAGGAGTAATTGGTTCTGCAGTTGCTGCTGGTGTACTTTTGGCTATATTAGGTTAATAAGTATATCTAAATAAATGAAAGGAAGCTCAATTATTTGGGCTTCCTTTTTTATTGCAAATTATAAATTGAGTGTATATTTTTATTAGAATTCTGTACAGAAACCTTTATATTTCTCTATATATCCTACAGGGTTATAAGACATCTTTGCTTTTCTAAGTCCTAAATCTCCTACATCTTGTTCTCTATTTACAAATTTAAATCTTTCATAATCATTTATATTGTCTTTTAAATTTTCTAAGAACATTCTGTTTATTGCTTGATATGTACCTTTATAATTTCTATCTCCTCTTTCAGAATGAACTACTATAGTATCTCTCATACTTAAATCAGCTATTGTGTATGCTACTATTTTATTATCTATATAAATGGCTCCTCCAGATATATTATTTATTATATCCCAATTACCAAGTAAAGTTTTTATCATTATAGTATCAGCTTCGGCTCTTACTTCATGGGTTAATAGTTTAGTACTGTCAAAAGTTTCACATTCTTCTGCATTATTTTCATTTAAAGCTGCATTGTTTTTTTTCTCTTCTTCTTCCCATTTAGCCTCAAAGTCAAGTATATCATTTATTACAGTTTTATTATCTATTGTAACATATTTGAATTCATTTTTAAGAAATTGATTATATAAATTTTTCTTATTATGAAATTTTTTACCAGGTAATGTTACTAATTCATTAAAATCATATAAGTATTCCCATTCATCTCTAGTTTCTTTTACTTTTATTTTAGTTGTTTTCTCCCAAAATAAAGCAAGTTCTTTAGGTATTCTTATTATAGTTTCGCCTGAAATTTCACAAGGGCTAAAATCAGTGCAGAAGTTTGTATTAAACCAATCGCCTACAGGAGCCCAATATATAGTATAAGGTGATTTTTGTCTTATCCAAACTAGCTTTTCTGTAAATGCCCATTCAAGCATATATATATCTTTTAATCCTAACAAATTCATAAATGTATAATCAGCAGATTGCTCCGGAGTGATAGAAAAATATTTATGATAAAGTTCCTGTTTTTCTAATGAAATAGGTTCAAAATTAATCATGTATTAAAAATCCTTATTTTATAAATTTATTGACTATAAATTATATATTAAAATGAATTAATGTAAATGATTTAAATTATAGCTTTTCCCATTTCAAATGCCTTATTTAAAAACTCTTTTTTTTCTTTGATATCACCTATATTAAATACTCCTCCTGCAATTAAATAACCTAAATCTTTCCAGCCTAAATAATTTAATAGATATTTATAATATTCTATAACAGGTTTAGAATTATTATCATCATTTCCTTCTGCTGCCATAAGCATAATGCATTCTTTATATGGTGTTTTATAATTTGGATCTATTTCAGTAACAGCGAATATTCTATCTATAAAGATTTTTAATTGAGCAGAAAAAGCCCAATAATACATAGGGGAAGCTAATATTAATATATCGGCTTCTTTATAATGAGGGTATATTTTATCCATATCATCTTTCTGAGAGCATGGGCTATCAGGGTTTTTACCTCCTTTTAAACAGCCTTTACAGCAATGTATATTCATTCTATCTAAATCGAATTTTATTATATCATTTCCATTAAGTTTTGCTCCTTTAGTAAATTCCTCTATCAAAGCAGAAGTATTGCCGTTTAATCTAGGGCTTCCATTTAAAATTAATATTTTTTTCATTTTTTAACTCCTATATAGTAAATTATTATTGATATTATTATTTTAGTATTATATATTATAATTATCAAGTACTAACAAAAATGTTATATACTAACTAAAAGTAAAGTATAAAATTATAATAAAGGATAATATATGAAAAAAGATAATAACAAACTGAAAGAAAAATATATGGAAGATACAGGTTTTGCTTATACTATGTCATTGATATCAGGTAAATATAAAATGATAATATTATATATATTGTCAGAATTAAATGTTGTAAGATATAATGAATTGAAGCGAATTATATCAAACATTTCTCATAAAACATTAAGTTTAACTTTAAAAGAATTAGAAAAAGATGATTTAATTACTAGAAAAGAATACCCTCAAATACCTCCTAAAGTAGAATATAGCTTATCTAAAAGAGGAAAATCATTAATACCAATATTAGATGCTATATGCGTATGGGGAGAGAAAAACAGAAAATAATAATTTTTATGTCATATAAAACTACAAAAAATAAAGGAATTTATTTTCTTTCTTTTTTTATTTGTAGAATTTCATTGAAATAATTATAAATATAATGTACTATTATGTTAAGTTAATTATGTTAATTATGTGATAAATTCAAAGGATTTTTCTATGGCTTCAGTTGTTACTTTCGGAGAAATAATGCTTAGGCTTTCTCCTCCTTCAAATTTAAGATTCGTGCAAACCAATTCATTTGATGTGAGATTTGGAGGCGGTGAAGCAAATGTTTCTTTTGCTTTGTCTAATTTCGGAGTTGATACTTCATTTGTTACCAAACTCCCTAATAATGATATAGGGCAGGCATGTATTAATGAACTTAGACGATATGGTGTGGATGTATCAAATATAGTTTTAGGCGGAGATAGAATAGGTATATATTTTCTTGAAAAAGGGGCAAGTCAGAGAGGTTCAAAAGTAATATATGACAGATCTAATTCTTCAATATCTCAATGCACTAAAGAAGATTTTGATTGGGATAAGATTTTTGAAGGAGCCAAATGGTTTCATCTTACAGGTATAACCCCTGCTCTTGGTAAAAATGTTGCTGAAGTCTGTATAGAGGCATGTAAGAAAGCTAAAGAAAAAAATATTACTATTAGTTTAGATTTAAATTATAGAAAGAAATTATGGACATCAAAAGAAGCTAATGAAACTATGAGTAAATTAATGCCTTATGTTGATATATGTGTAGCAAATGAAGAAGATGCTGAAAAAGTATTTGGTATTAAAGCAAAAGACAGTAATATTATAGAAGGTAAATTATCTCATGAAGGTTATAAAGAGGTTGCTAAAGAATTATTAGATAGATTCAAAGTAAAAAAAGTTGGAATAGCTCTTAGGGGTTCTATATCAGCAAGTGAAAATCTATGGTCTTGTATGTTATATAATGGAAAAGATTATTTCTTTTCAAAAGAGTATTTAATAAAAATAGTAGATAGAGTAGGAGGCGGAGATAGTTTTGCTGCCGGACTTATATATTCACTTTTAAATGGTAAAGATGACAGAGAGGCATTAGAATTTGCTTCTGCTGCCAGCTGTTTGAAACATTCTATTGATGGTGATTTTAATGTTGTTAGCGTTGATGAGGTTATGACTGTTTATAATGGAGATGCATCTGGAAGAATACAAAGATAAATTAACAAAGCTCAATAATTATTGACTTATCTAAATAATTAGAATTAATATTATTTATGTCTGTTGTGAAAAAATATAAATTATTATCTTTGTTTTTTATAGATGCATTTTGATAGCACATTTTTAAATTTTCATTATAAGTCTTATTATATAATTCCATAATATCTCCAAATTCTATCATTATATCTATATTGTATTTTGAGTTTATTGTGTCTTGATTAAGATCACAATATTTGAAATTTTTTAATTTGGTATTTATTTCTGATATTAATTTTTTTATCATATAACCTCCATATGTTTCATATATTTAAAAGATAAGAATATTTTTTGTATTTACAATATGTAATTATCATATTTTTTATTATAAATTTTTATCTTATTAAAGAATTATCTTTATTCTTGACAATTTATATTATTGTACTAAAATAGGATTATAAATATAATTAGGAGTATTAAAATGAAAGAAGCAGTTATAGCTATAGATATTGGCGGTACCTCTATGAAAGGTGCTGTTATAGAGGAAAACGGCAATATTTTATATAAAGATAATTTTGATGTAAATCCTAGTCATACAACAGAAGAACATAAAAAGATTATTACAGAATTTGTAGAGAAATTGAAAAGTAATATGCCTGATGGTTATAAAGCAGTTGGTTTAGGAATAGACTGTCCTGGGGTTATGAATAGAGAAACACTTCATATGGGGGGAGCTGAAAATATACCTGGACTTAAAGGATTAAAATTTTCTGATATAGGTAATAAATTTAATATTCCTACAAAGACAGCTAATGATGCGAGTATGGCAGCTTTAGGTGAGGCAAAATATGGAAGCGGTAAAGAAAAAGATTATCAGTCTGTAATGTTTGTCACACTTGGAACAGGTGTTGGAGGCGGATTTGTACTTAATGGAAAATTATTTACTGGTTCTTTGGGAGGAGCCGGAGAGATTGGGCATGTATTTGTAGTGCCTGACGGTGATAAATGTAATTGCGGATCAAGCGGATGTATAGAAAGATATGCTTCAGCTACAGGTTTCATTGCTATGGCTAAGCAGAAAATACATAAAGGAGTTATTCCTACTACTTTAACTTATGAAGAATTAGATAAAGGTAAGGCTAAGGCTTTATTTGATGCTGCCAAAAAAGGCGATGCATTAGCTAAAGAAACTATAGCAGAATGTTCTTATTATTTGGGAATGTCTATAGCACAGGCTTTGAATATGCTTGATTTGGATTTGGTTCTTATAGGAGGCGGACTCTGTAAAGATTTTGATATGATGATAGAGCATATTAATAGAGGCGTGAGAAATTATGGACTTAGAATGATGGTTAATAATCTTGAAATAAAGCCTGCTTCTTTAGGAAATGATGCCGGCGTTTTAGGCTGTGCTGCTTTATTTTTCAGAAATAATTAATATTTATAATTGACTTTTTTTCATATTATGTTATTATAAATTAAACCGATTATATTGGTAAACTTTTCCATAATAGCAAAATGTTCTTAATTATTCTTTTTAGAATATAGAAAAGACATTGTTACTAATTTAGTAATCAAAGCGTTATGATTTTTATAATACTAATGTTTATATATGAAATTTATGGATAGGGTGCCTTAATCGGTACTCTATTTTTATTTTAAAGGATATGATTATGTCATTACCAGTTATGAAAGACCTTTTAGAGGCAGGCGTACATTTCGGACACCCAACTAGAAAATGGGATCCTAGAATGAAACCTTTTATTTTCCAAGAGAGAAATGATATCTATATCATTGACCTTATGAAAACTTTAACTTATGTTAAAAAAGCTCATGAAGCAGTAAAAGAAATGGCTAGAAACGGCGGAAATGTTCTTTTCGTTGGTACTAAAAAACAAGCATCTCAAAGCATAAAAGAAGCTGCTGAAAAATGCGATATGTACTATGTTAATAATCGCTGGTTAGGCGGTATGCTTACAAATTTTGCTACTATTAAAAAGAGTATTGCAAGACTCAAAAAGATAGAAAAAGAAGAAGTTGATGGTACTTTTGATAAACTTCCTAAAAAAGAGGTTATACTTCTTCTTAAAGAAAAAGAAAGATTAGAGAAAAACTTTGCAGGTATTAAAGATATGGAAAATTTACCTGATATGCTTTTCGTAATAGACCCAATGCAGGAAGCTATTGCTGTAAGCGAAGCTAGAAAATTAGGAATACCTGTTGTAGCAGTTGTTGATACTAACTGTAACCCTGAAGTTATAGATCACCCAATACCTGGTAACGATGATGCTATAAGAGCTATCAGCTTATTTGCAGGTGTTGTTGCTTCTGCTGTTATAGAAGGACAAAATGAAGCAGGAAAAGAAACATTAGCTAAGCATGACAGTTCTTCTGATGAATCTTCTGAAGAAGTTTATGATAATAGTGCTACAGAAGCTGCTGAGGCTGTTGCTGAAAAATATGGTGTTTCTCAAGAAGATGATCAGTAATTAATATAAATTGTTAATAATAAAATATTTAATATAAAAGGAAAAATTAATGGCAAATATTAGTATGGATACTATTAAAGAGCTTAGAGAACGTACAGGCGTAGGTATAATGGACTGTAAAAAAGCTCTTCAAGAAACTGACGGCGATATGGATAAAGCTATTCGCCTTCTTAAAGAAAAAGGTGCGGCTGTTGCTGCTAAAAAGAATGAACGTACTGTTAAAGAGGGTTCTATAGGTTTTTGCGTTAATGATGATAAAACAAAAGTTGCTTGTATAGAACTTCAGTGTGAAACTGACTTCGTTGCTAAAAATGAATTATTCATCAATTTAGCTAAAGAAATTGCTAATACCGCTATGGGATTAGATGATGTTTCAGTAGAAACAGTTTTAAATGCTAAAGGTTCTAATGGCGATACTATTCAAGGTATGATAAATGAAGGCATACAGAAATGGGGTGAGAAAACTGTACTTGCTGAGGCTAAAGTTGTAAAAACAGATGGTTTCTTCGGTACTTATGCACACTTCAATAATAAACTTGTTGCTATAGTAGAATTTGATGTAAAACCTAAAGGTAAATGTCAGGAAATAGCAGATCAAATAGCTATGCATGTTGCTAGTGAAAGACCTTTGGCTTTGAATAGGGAAGGAATAGATCCTAATGCTGTAAAAGAGCAGAGAGAAATATTTGAAAAACAAGTTAGAGATGCTGGAAAACCTGAAAATATGATAGAAAAAATTGTTGAAGGTAAAATGAGCTCTTGGTACTCTGAATCTGTTCTTATAGATCAAAAATTATTTACTGATAACAAAATATCTATTAAAAGTTTAATAGATGAAGTTTCTAAAGAAGCAGGTTCTACTGCAACTATTAAAAACTTTGTAATTGTTTCATTAGGTTTATAATTAAATAATTACTAAAAATAAAAAATTAAGCGGATTGTTATTTTTATAGCAGTCCGCTTTTATTTTATATAATAATTAGTTTTAAACCAAAAATAAAAAAGGTTATGATAAAAATCATAACCTTTTTTAATAGAGTATAATAAATGAGTTATTAATTCATTAATCGCTGAATGATATAACACCTTCAATAATAGCCTCAAATCTTTCAGGTTCGATGATCATTACTGTATCATCTACTTTCAAGTTAGGTGCAAAGTCTCCTATACTTATTAAGAAAGAGTGAGCACTCTTATATTGTCTTGCATATTCCATAAACTGATCAACAGTTTCCTGTCTCATAGGATATCCTGAAGTATCTAATGCAAATGTACTCTTATATGACTGACCTTCAGAACCAAATTTCTTAATTGTTACAAAGAATACTAATGTATCAGATTTTTTAGTATGATCTGTAACTACATATCCGTTCAATGTCAATATTCTATAGAAGTATTTTTCTAGATATTCTATAATATCCATTTCCAATGCAGTTCTGAATGCATTATTAGCAATAATAGAACTATATGTTTTTAACTTCTGATCAACATCTAAATATATATTTCTTATAGACTTAATTATTTCCCATTGTTTAACGGCAGCTTCAAACTGTTTATTTTTTACCAAAGTTTCAGCATATCTATATCTTTCATCTACAACTTTTTCACTTGCTATATTTTCTTTAGTTAAAACTTGTCCGTAATATTCTCTAGCTTTACTATAATTGCCAAGTTCATAATAAGAATTAGCAAGATTCAAAGATATTGCATCTTTATCTGATATTTCATTACTTTCATAAGCTATTTCCAATTCTTTTATTGCATTTTGGAAATCTCTGCTTGAAGATAATATTTCACCTAAAAGTAAATGGTATTCAGGGTTTGTATTATCCAAAGCTATAGCTTTTTCTATTTGCTGCTGAGCTGCATGATATGAACGAATCTTATAAAAACAAAAAGATAGCATATATAATAATTGAGGATTACTATCATTTTGTGCTACAGCTAATGAAAAATATTTTTGAGCTTGTACCCATTCTCCATAATTATAACATACAAGTCCAGCTTTATATAATGAATCATAATCCTGATCTCTAATTTTAGTTATCATATCATATTCATCTATAGCTTTTTTACTGTTTCCTGTTTGTTCATATATTTTTGCTAAGAATTCTCTTACAGCTAATTCACTTAATTCTTTAGTAAAATAAGCCCCATCTATCATATTCTGCAATGCTGCCATAGCCAATATATATTGCTGCTGTTTATAATACATATTAGCAGTCATCCATAATATATTAGCATCTTTTTTATATTTAGGGTCTAAAGTATTAATCTCTCTCATGGCTACATCATAATTTTGTTCATTATAAGCCTGAACGATTTTTTTCAGTTTAATAGGGTATGATCCGCTCTTAATAACATACTGAGTGGCAAAACCTAATAAAACAATTAAGACTAATATTACAATTAATGAAGCTTCCACGGTTCTTATCCCTTTTATTCATAATATATAACTGGACTTCCAGTTTCTTCTGATTCATTTAAAGCATCTTTGATTTTCTTCATCATAGTGTCTTTTACAACAAATACAGATATTTTATTTGACATATTATTAGAAAAATCAAATCCGCTAACAGCCATAGATACGTTAATATCTACAGATTCATCATTGTATTCAAAATTATAATTTTTTAACGCTTTAAAATATCTTTTTGTAGCTTTCCAAGCCTCTTCTTCATTTGCAAAAATCACAGAATATATGATGCCTTCATAAAGTAAGCATTGATTTTCACCTATTCTGGCATTTTTCTTTATGGCTTTTATAAGTTCATCTTCTAATTTTTTATAAGCAGCATTTCCATATTCTTCTCTTATAGAACTGCCGTTTGATATTTTAAAAGCTATTATTCCTATAGCATGTTTATATCTTTGTGAAAATGCTATTATATTTTTTATAGTGCTTGAAAATATTTCATATTCTGATTTATTTATTCTAACAATTTCATTATCATTATTTTCATAATTATCATCATTATTTTCTTGTACTATATTATCCTCTATAGTATATCCTAAATTATATAATATAGTTTTATACATAAATATCATAAGTTTTTTTAAATTATATGATAATTGTATTGATATAAAGAATAATCCTATAGCTAATATACTGCTGTAAAATGTATAATCTCTCTTGTATAATAATTTTTGTATTTCAGGAACATAGCTTAATGATAATATTAATATTATAGAAGTAACGGCAAAGAAAAGTAAATTTTCTATTGTTCTAGAAACTCCGGTATAACTTTTAGTAGGCTGCATTAATACTATTATAAAAGCATATAATATAGAAATTCCAATCCATATCCATACCCAAACATCAAGAGCATATAATAAATATACAAAGAAATTTTGAGTATTAGGAGATATCAATAATATGTATATAGGTATAATTACAGCACTATATATTAAAGTACATATCATAGCAGCAAAGAAGCCGTATATATATGATTTAGATAAGTTTATTTGTTTATCTTCCATAATAGTTCCTAATTTTTGCGCCATATTGCATTATTAAATTTAAGTTTTGGCTGTCCAAAAACTTTCATCATTTTCTCTAATTCTAATTTATTAGAATAGATAGCATATTCAAGTCCTTTTCTGCCTTTACTTATAGCTGCAATAAAACTTTCTTCTGTTATAGAAACGGCATTAGCTCCCAACATGAAATATTTAAACACATCTGTTCCATATCTAGGAGATTCTGCAAGCCATAATAATTGCATTTTATGACTATTATGCAAATTACAAGCCACTCTGTTAATAGTATCGGCAACTTTTTCCATACCTTTTAATGCATACTTATTATTATTTGAAAAATATACAGCATTTGCATGGGCAGAATTAATATTATGTATATCATTTTCATTAGATATTCCTTTAATTATTATAGGTATATCTATTTCTTTTATCATTTTTGATAATTCTTTTTCACTTCTTACATATATTTTGTCATTTGAATTTATATTATAGCAATATGAGAAATCTATTCCTACAGCACAAGCACCATTCTTTTCAGATTCTCTTAATCTTTGAAGTATAATATCCTGACTATTATTACCATCAATCATGATAATACCTCTTTTTTTTCCTTTAACAGTTTTTACTGACAATTCAAATAACTCCTCATTATTAAAGTCATTCAATATAGCTAATATTTCGCAATTAGAAGCACTATCCATTACTGTTTCATAATATTCTCTTATATCCATTATACCATCTATTACTTCTGATAAATTATGTATAGTGTCTATTATCACAGGCTGAGAAACATGCATGTTAAATAAAGTTGTTTCTAATTTTACTTCTTTTTCCTCATGTATAATACTTGGATTAAATGAATAATTAGAAAGTCCTGTTTTTTCATCTATATTATCTTTGAATAGGTAATTGACATTATGTTTTGATGCTAATTTTTCCTGAGCTATTCTTTTTATTTCTTCTACAGTTATGCTTTTTTCATCTGTAAGTCTAAAATGAACTGCATTTATAGCTTTATTTGCTATTGCCACAGCCTCATCTCTTGTTTTTCCTACAGTTATAACATTACCAGCTTTCTCTAAATTGTTTGTAGGTGTTACTAATATATCTCCTGCTTTGGTTTTTATGAATACTTCTTTCACACCTTCTATTTTTTTAGCATTTTCTACACCATCAATAGATTCTATTATTCCTATACCTGGAAGAAATGCTTTTTCAACAGAAACTTTATCCCATTTAGGTTTTAAATCACTTGGAGGATTACCTAATGCTATTTCTATAGCATTTTTTATTAGATTTACACCTGTAGCAAGAGGGTAGGTATAAGCACTCATAAATCCGCCTGATAATCTTGCCGCAATTTCTCCAACCATAGCACCATTTTTTGTTACTTTTATATCACCTTTAGCAGCACCTATTTTTAAATTTAATGCTTTTATACCAGCTTTCATAACATTGATTGCATCATCTATCTTTTCTTTTTCTAATGCAGAAGGCATAATATGACCTGTTTCTATAAAAAATGGTGGAAATTCTATTATTCTATCAGCAACTCCTGTAACATGTATTTCATCATTATATATAAGCATATCGATAGATAATTCAGGTCCATCCATAAACTCTTCCATTATTACTTCTCCTGAAGGCGAAGCACTTTTTGCCCTATTAAATGCACTTAATATGTCACTTTCATTAGACACTTTCATTACACCGCGGGCTCCCATATTATCAGCAGGTTTAACAACAACAGGAGTATTTAAATGTTTATATGCTTCCATTGCTTCTTCATAATTCCATACAGGAAAGAAATTCGGCTGAGGCACATTATTTTTTTTGAATCTTTCACGCATTCTTATCTTGTTTGAAGCAGCATAAGCATCTTCAAATCTATTTCCAGGAAGTCCTAAGGCATTAGCTACAGCAGCTACAGTAGTAGAAGCATCTGTACCTACCGTAATAACACCATGTATTTCCATTTTCTGACTTAAATCTCTCGCAGCTCTTACACTTCCATCAACATCTCTTGTGGATACTACCATAGGATAATCTGCTATTTTCATACCATGTGCATCTTTATTATAATCGAATACTATTGTATAAAGTCCCATTTCCTGAGCTATTTGTATTGCTGGTACTTGAAGAAGTCCTGCACCTATTATTATTATACGTTTGCCTTTCATATCAATATTGCCTTTTATAATTAATTTAAAATATTCCTATATAGTGTTATTAGTATCGAAATTTTAATACCAAACTAGAGGATTTTTAATTATATAATATAAATATTATTGAACTATATACAATTAATGATATAATTTTTTGAGGTCGTATTTTCAGCAAAGGCTGTTTTTATAATGATTAAAAAAATATATTATTATTTTATTTTCTTTGACAGTTTCATGTAATAATAAAATTACAAATCACTAGTTATTAATTATTTTATTTATAATAAATTAATACATTTTCTTATTAATTATACTTTATAATTAAAAAACTATATAATCATTAATGACATTATTCATTATAAAATAAAAATATTTGATAAAAAAATTGACAATGAATTATTTATTTACTATACTATAATTATATATGTTACAGTACACGCAACTATAAAAGAGATTTAAATTTATGAATAGTAAAAAACCAAATATAATATTAATCACAGCAGATCAAATGCGTGCTGATTCTATAGAATATATCAATGATGAGGTAAAGACTCCCGTATTAAATGAATTAGCAGAAAATGGAAGCGTATTTACCAATTCTTTTTGTACAAGTCCTGTATGTACTCCTTCAAGAGCTTCTATTTTTACAGGAAGATATCCCATGAATATAGGAGCTTGGAATATAGGAACAGAATTAAATGAAGATGAAGTAACTTTAGCAGACTATTTAAAAGAAGATAATTATTTCAATGTTGCTTCAGGTAAAATGCATTTCAGACCTCAGCTTAAAAATCTAAATTGGGAATTTGAGGATGTACCAAAAAGAGATAGAGTAAGAGAAAGAGATAAAACATATTATGGATTTGATATAACGCATATAACAGAAGATGATAAGCAGGGAGAATATTTAGATTTTGCTAATAGTCATGGATGCAATTTAGAAATAGGTAAAGGAATAGATGGAATCAATCCTATACCAGAAGAATTGCATCAAACTTATTGGACAGCACAGAAAGCTATTGATGAGATAGATAATTTTAATTTTGATAAACCATTATTTATGTGGGTAAGTTTTGTAGATCCTCATCATCCATTTGATCCTATAAAGAAATATTATGATATTTATAAAGATATTAAACCAAAAGAACTTAATAGTAAATTAAAATTAGATAAAAAAAGACCAGAGCATTTGACTAAACAGGGTGATAGAGGATATTGGCCAGGAGGCGGAGAAGAACATCATTATAGTGAAGAAGAAATAAAAGAAATAAAAAAACTTTATTATGGAATGATAAGTTTTATAGATTCTCAGATAGGAAGGATAATAGATAAATTAAAAGAGAAAAATGAATTTGATAATACAATAATAATATTTACAAGTGATCATGGAGAATATTTAGGAGATTATGGTCTTTTGAAAAAGGGACCTTTTATGTATGATTGCTTGATAAAGGTACCATTATTATTTTATGGTAAAGGTATAGTAAAAAATAGAAGTGATGAAATAATAGAAAATATTGATATACTGCCAACAATATTAGATATGTTAGGAAAAGAAATTCCTTATGGTATACAAGGTCATAGCATAAAGAATATTTTAATAGGTGAAGATAAAAATAAAACATATAAAAAAGGTGCTGTAATTACTTATGATGCTCATGATAGGGGTATATTTATAAAGACATACAGAACTAAACAATATAAACTTTCAATATTTTTAGATGAAGAATATGGAGAGTTTTATGATTTAGAAAAAGATCCTAATGAAGAAAATAATTTATTTTTTAATAAAGAATATGATGAAATAAAGAATAAATTATTATTAGAGATGTGTCATAAGATGATAGAATGCAGCGATCCATTGAACAGAAGATATGCTAGTTGGTAATTCTTTTATTTATAATAAATTAATAATTTTAAGGAGATATCAAAATGAGAAAAACAGTGAAAATTATTACTTCATTAGTTTTAATTGCATGTTTGTTTTTATTAGCTTCATGTGCTAATAAGGGATCATCATCTTCTGGTGATGCAACAACATTGAAAGTGGCTGTAATGCCATTTTTAAACTCTGTACCTATTGAGTATATGATTAATAACAAATTAGATGAAAAATATGGTTTTAAAATTGAAACTGTATATTTCCCATCAGGCGGTCCTATGAATGAAGCATTAGGTGCTGGTTTATGGGAAGTTGGTACATTAAGTGCTGCTTCTGTATATTCTTTGGCTAATTATAATGCTCATGTTGTAGCTGATATAGGACACTCTGAAGGCGGTATAGAAGTATTAGTTAATCCTGATTCTGATATATTAACAGTTAAGGGCGTTAATAAAGATTTTCCAGAAGTTTATGGAGATGCTGCTACTTTAAAAGGAAAAACTATAGCCGTACCTACTGGAACAATATCTCATTTAAATGTTATACATTGGCTTAGAGCTATAAATGTTGATCCTAATACAGTTAATATAGTTCATATGGAATTCCCTCAGGCATATCAAGCTTTAAAAGCTAAAAAAATAGATGCTGCTGCTTTGAATCCTCCAACTTCTTTCTCTGCTGAAGCTGATGGAATGAAAATAGTTTCAAGTTTAACTACATTAAATATACCTCAGTACGATTCAATAATAGTATCTGATGAAGCTTTCAATAATAAAAAAGATACTATAGTGTTATATATTAAAGCATTCTTAGAAGCATGCGATGCATTACAGGCTGATCCTAATATGGCTGCTCAAGAATTATTAAATTGGTATACAAAAAATGGATCTACTTCTACTTTAGAAGCTTGTCAGTCTGAAGTTCAAACTCGTCCTTTTGTTACAACAGAAGAAATCAAAAATATAAAAACAGGTGATTCTGTAAGAATAACAGCTGACTTCTTTGCAAGCCAGTCTTTAATAACAGAGGATAAATTAACTGTTGTTGACCAAAATGTAGATACTGAATTATTAGGTAAAGCATTAAATTGAACAATAATTACTTAAATTAATTAATAAAAAAGGACTATGTATATGGAAGAGAATATAGAAAATATTTCATTAAAAGAAAAAGAAAAAATCGTCATAGCCAATAAAAAGAAAGAGAAAAGCAAATTTTTTATTATATCTGTAATATCTGTTGTAGTATTTCTTATAATATGGCAGTTAATAACAGATGTATTTAAATTATTTCCTTCATATTCTCTTCCAAGTCCTTATACAGTTTTTAAATCTTTTATTTATAAACTTACAAATAAAGCACCTGATAATGGTACATTGTTTCAGCATATATTAGCATCTTTGCAAGTGGCATTAACCGGTTATTTTTTAGGAGCTGCTATAGGAATACCTCTTGGAATATGTATGGCTTGGTTCAAAAAATTTAATTTAGTAGCAACTCCATTATTCGACCTTATAAGACCAATACCAACTATAGCATGGATACCTATGATGATATTATGGTTTGGAATAGGATTAGGAGCAAAATCAGCAATAGTATTTATGTCAGCATTTGTACCTTGTGTAATTAATACTTATAGCGGAATAAAAGCAACTACTCAAGTACATTTATGGGTAGCACAAACTTTTGGAGCTTCAAGAAGACAAATGCTTAAAGAAGTTGCCATACCAACAGCTTTACCTTATATATTTACAGGACTTAGAGTATCTCTAGGTTCTTCTTGGACTTCTTTATGTGCAGCTGAAATGCTTGCAGCAAGCAGAGGTTTAGGTTTTATGATACAGTTAAACAGACAGTTAGCAAGAGCAGATTTAATAATAGTGGGTATGCTTACAATAGGAGCTGTAGGAGCAATTTTATCTGTTGGATTAGGCTATTTAGAAAAAAAATATGTTAAAAGATAATTAGGGGTAATTTATGAAAAATAAAGAAAAAAAGAGATTAAAATTATCTGATTTTGAAAAAACTATTTGGGCTGTTATATCTATAATAGGATTTTTAATTGTATGGCAATTATTAACAACTTATACTCCTATAAAAATTACCACACCTAAACCATTAGAGGTATTTAAATTTTTAGTATGGAGTTTAACTCATAATATAGGTCAGCAAACTATATTGGGACATATATTAATAAGTATATTCAGAGTATTAACAGGTTTTGCTATAGGTGCTGTAACAGGTATAATATTAGGAATATCTATGGGTGTTAATAAATATGCAAGAGCAATAATAAGACCATTCTTTGAAGTGTTCAGACAAATTCCTCCTATAGCTTGGATACCTATGGCTATACTTTGGTTTGGAATAGGCGAAGTACCTAAAGTATTTATAATATTTATTGGTACTTTTGTTAATGTTACTTTGAATGCTTATGCAGGAAGTTCTCAGGTTAATCCTACTTTAATAGGAGCTGCTAAAATGCTTGGCTCTAATGAGAGAGATATATTTTTGCATGTTATACTTCCGGCTTCTGTACCTCAAATATTCAATGGTATGCAGGTAGGTTTTTCAGTAAGCTGGATGGGTGTATTAGCAGCTGAAATGGTTAGTTCTTTTGCTGGTGTAGGTTGGGTTATAATAAGAGGTTCTGATACGGCAAATATACCTCAAGTTTTAGCTGGTATGATAGCTATAGGTATAGTTGGTTTATTATTATCTTCTTTAATGAGATATATAGAAAAGAGATTAACTATTTGGAATTCTACTGGTATATAATAATTAATTTGAGGCGTCAATATGGAAAATAAAACTATTATAAAAATGAATCATGTTAATAAAGTCTTTTTCAGTGAGCATGGATATAAAGAAGTTATAAAAGATATAAGTCTTGAAGTGAAGGAAAATGAATTTGTTGTATTATTCGGACCTGGTCAATGCGGAAAGACAACATTGATAAATTTAATAGCAGGACTTGAAACAGCAGAAAATTCTGATATAGAAGTTAATGGTAAAAAGGTAACTGAACCTCATCCGGAAAGGGGAGTTGTATATCAAACTACTGCTTTATTTCCTTTTTTGACTGTTATGGAAAATGTAGAGTTTGGGCCTAGAGCAAGGGGAATACCAAAGAAAGAGAGAAGAGATAAAGCAAAATATTATATAGATTTAGTAGGACTTAATGGATTTGAAAATAGTTATCCGAATCAATTATCCGGAGGTATGAGGCAGAGGGTAGGAATAGCCAGAGCTTATTGCAATGAACCTGTTGTTATGCTTCTTGATGAGCCTTTCGGACATTTGGATGCACAAACTAGGTATATGATGGAAGAAGAAATTGAAAAGATTTGGCAGAAAGAAAAAAGAACTGTTGTATTTGTTACTAACAATATAGAAGAAGCTGTTTATTTGGGTGACAGAATAATACTTCTTACAAACTGTCCTACGGTTGTAAAAAAAGAATATATTATAGATTTGCCTAGACCTAGAAGATTAACTGATCCTAATTTCCTTAAAATTAGAAATGAAATAAATGATAATATGGATATAACTTTATAACATAAAAAGGATATATTTATGACAAATGATACTAGAGAAGTAAAAGTAAAAGTTTCAAGATTAACAAAAAAATTCGGTGATTTATTGGTTTTAAATGATATATCATTTAATGTTATGAAAGGTGAGTTTTTATGCATAGTAGGACCTACTGGCTGCGGTAAAACTACATTTTTAAATAGCCTTACAAAGTTATACAAACCAACTTACGGAGCCATACAGATAGACGGCGAACATGTTGACTTAAAAAAACATGATATAGCATATATATTTCAGGAATATTCCACTATGCCTTGGCTTAAAGTAGAGGAGAATGTTAAGTTCGGATTAAAAATAAAAAAACTTCCTCAAGATGTTATCGAAGAGAGGGCAGACAGAGTAATAAAAATGGTTGGGCTTGAGAAGTTTAAAAACTTTTATCCAAGCGAGCTTTCTGCTAGTATGCTTCAAAGGGTAGTTATAGCTAAGGCATTTGCTGTGGAGCCTGAATTGCTTTTGATGGATGAACCTTATGGGCAATTAGATGTTTCTTTGAGATTTAAATTAGAAGATGAGCTTTTAAATATATGGAAAACTTTGGGTACTACAATTATATTTATTACTCATAATATAGAAGAAGCTGTTTATTTAGGTGAAAGAGTTTTAGTGTTGACTAATAAGCCAACTTCTATAAAAAAAGAAATACATATAGATTTGGAACATCCTAGAAATATAGCAGATCCTAAATTTGTTGAATATAGAGAAGAAATAACAGAACTTATAAAATGGTGGTAATACAGATAAATTTCATTATAAATTTATCTAATTAAATAATAAAATTGAAAAATAGAGTAGGGTAGAGTTACAATAAATTTTCTCTAAATATTACTTGTGTTTCTATATAGGTATATCTTTTATCAGGTATAGTTTTTGTAAGTAAATATTCAAATAAAACTTTTATTGCTCTGTATCCTTGCTCTTTTGGATTTTGTGTTATTGAAGCAACTATACCTCTGTCTAAAAGTCCTTCTTTTACAACATCTGAACAGTCATAAGTTATGATTTTTATTTTATTATATAAACCTAATTCTTTAATAGCATTAATAACATATTTACTAGTTTCTGCACCAGGGCATATAACAACATCGGTATCCATATGTTTTAATAAGTTATTTTTACTTTTATCAAAATTAAGATTATTATCTTTTTCCATTTCTATTATTGATTGTACATTTACATTTTTATAATCAGAATTAAGTCTGCTTACTAAACTGTCAACACGCTTTTTATTTCCAAGCATTTTATTGAAATTATTAGAAAAAACTAGTAAATTAATGTTGTTTCCATTTGATATAATATTTAAAAGTGAAGCGGCTATTTCTCCGGCTAGATCATAATTGCATCCTACATAAGCTATGCAGTCTTTACTATCAACAAAAGAATTTAAAAGCACTATTGGAAAATTATTATTATAAAGTTCAGATATTTTATTTTTTACTCTCTCATCATTTATGGCAACTATAGCCATAGCATTAGCTCCTTCATTAATAGCTTCTTCAATGAGTTCTAATTGATTATCAGCATCAAAGTCTTTACATCTTTTTATAATAATAGACATTCCAAATTCTTCTATCTCTTTTCCAGCTATTTCTATACCTCTAATGACATCTTCAAAAAATAAATTATTATAAGTATTAAGAACTGCAGCTATTTTAAATTTCTTCTTTCTAATGGCTAATGATTTGGCTATTTTATCTGGTTTATAATTTAATGACTTGGCAATATCCAATATTTTTTGCTCTACGTCATGATCTATGCGTCCTCTGTTATTTAAAGCTCTGTCAACTGTTCCTATTGAAACTCCTGCTAATTTTGCTATTTCTCTTATGGTAGCCATTTAAATTCCTTTTTATTGTATAATAAAATAATAAATATTTTTATTTTATATGTCAAATATTTTATTAAAAAAATAATTGTTGTAAGTATAATATTTTTATAGTATATTATATATTATAAATAGATAATTCGGAGTTATAAAAAATGCTTGCTTCAGAAAATGATAAGGATATAAAAAAAGAATTATGGGCTGCTTCTGATAAATTAAGAGGTAATATAGACGCTTCGGAATATAAGTATGTAATACTTGGACTTGTATTTTTGAAATATATATCTGATAAATTTGAAATAAGATATAATGAGCTTGTAAAAGAAGGCTTTGATATGCAAGATGAAATAGCAGCATACAGAGAAAAAAATATATTCTATTTGCCTGAGGAGTCAAGATTCAATTATATATCATCACATGCACGTTCTGATGAGATAGGTGCTATTATAGATGAGGCTATGCTTAAAATTGAAGAAAATAATACAAAATTGAAAGGCATACTTCCCAAAAATTACAGCCGTCCTGAACTTGATAAAAGAAGGCTAGGGGAGATAATAGATTTATTTTCTAATATAAAAATAGCCAATAAAAATAAAAAAGATATATTGGGAAATGTGTATGAATATTTTTTATCGCAATTTGCAACTGCCGAAGGAAAAAGAGGCGGAGAGTTCTATACGCCATCGCCAATAGTTAAACTTTTAGTTGAAATATTAGAACCATATAAAGGTAGAATATATGACCCTTGCTGCGGAAGCGGAGGAATGTTCGTACAGAGTGCAAAGTTTTTGGAGGCACATTCTGAAAGCGTAAATAATATATCAGTATACGGACAGGAAAGCAACCCTACAACTTGGAAGCTATGTAATATGAATGTAGCAATACATGGAATAGACGGCAATTTGGGAAGGAATAATGCGGATACTTTTTTTGAAGATTTGCATAAAAATTTGAAAGCGGATTATATATTAGCGAATCCTCCTTTTAATATGTCAGATTGGGGAGCAGATGCTTTAAAAGATGATTATCGCTGGAAATGGGGCATTCCTCCAAATGGAAATGCGAATTACGGCTGGCTTTCTCATATAGCGTCAAAATTATCAGAAAGCGGTAAAGCTGGTGTGGTATTAGCAAACGGCTCTCTTTCTACTCAAACATCAGGCGAGGGTTTAATAAGACAGAATATGATAAAAGATGATTTGATAGAATGCATAATATCTCTTCCTACTCAATTATTTATATCAACTCAAATACCTGTTTCATTATGGTTTTTGAATAAGGATAAAAAGCAGAAAGGACATATACTTTTTATAGATGCAAGAAATTACGGTAGAATGGAGAGCAGGGTTCAGAGGGTTTTAGATGATGATGATATAGAAGCAATAGCAAAAACTGTTCATAGCTGGCAGAAAGGCAAAGGCTATAAAGATATAAAAGGATACTGCAAAAGTGCTTCTTTGGAAGAGATATCAAAAGAAGATTATATACTTACAACAGGCAGATATGTAGGGCTTGAAGAAGAGGATAATAAGGAAGAAGATTTTGATGCGAAGATGAAAGTTTTAACAGAAGAATTGGGCGAATGTTTTAAAGAAAGCAGGAAATTGGAAAAGATAATAAAGGATAATTTAGAGGAAATAGGCTATAGTATTAAATAATTTATAGCAGTTATATGAATATAGGATTTATTATGCCATTAAATGTTGAAACTTTAGAAAAATCTATAAAAGCATTAGAAAAATCTATTAATGTATATTACAGCTATAAAGAAGATGAAAATAAAGATTTGATAGATACAATATCGTTAGGAGTAATACATAATTTTAAAATAGCTTATGAGAACAGCTGGAAATTAATGGCTAGATGGCTTGATGAAAATATTTCAGCTGATACATCACATAAAACTACAAAAAAGGGATTATTCAGCCTTGCAGGCGAATATTTTTTAATAGATGATGTAAATATGTGGATAGAATTTCATAATGCTAGAAATAATACATCGCATAGATATTATGGGATTTTATCTCATGAAGTTTTAGAGTATGCATTAAAATTTCCAAGTTATGCAGAATATCTTTTAAATAATTTAAAGGAAAAAGTATAATGCTATCAATACCATATAATGATATAGAAATAATAAATAAAATTTTATCTTATAATATAAAGTCTGGTAAAGTTTATGCTTTTGGTTCGAGATATAAGTGTACTAATAGAAAATTTTCGGATTTGGATTTAGCTATTGATTTAAATAGGAAGATGAGTATAAATGAAATAGAGAATTTGAAATATGATTTTGAAGAAAGCGATTTAAGTTATAGGGTAGATATTATAGACTATAATAATATAAGCGAAGAGTTTAAGCAAATAATAGACTCAGGCAGCGAAATAATTTATAGCAGGAGTTTTTTATAATAATGAAAGAATTAAAAGAAGATTGGCAGGAAGTCAGGCTAGGTGATTTGGGTGAGATTGTAACAGGTAATACTCCACCAACAAAGAATACAGAATATTTTGGAAACGATTATAATTTTGTAACACCAAGTGATTATAAAAATTTAAATAAATATATTTCTCATACTGAAAGAGGAATTTCAAAATTAGGGGAAAATAAATTTAAAAATAAAATGCTTCCACCTAATTCAATAATGGTAACTTGTATCGGTTCAGATATGGGGAGAATATTAATTAATAAAAATAGAGTATTAACTAATCAGCAAATAAATTCTATTATTGTTAATCCTGATAAATATTTTTATGATTTTATATATTATATGTTGGTTAATAATTCTAGTATTATTAAAGCTTCTGTAAGTGGAACTGCTGTACCAATTTTAAATAAATCTGATTTTTCAAATTTAGAATTTAAAATACCTAATTTAGAAAAACAGAAGAAAATCGCCTCTATACTCTCATCGCTTGACGATAAAATAGAACTCAATAATCGTATGAATAAAATACTAGAAGAAACGGCACAGACTATTTTTAAGGAATGGTTTATTAATTTCAATTTTCCTAATGAAGAAGGTAAACCCTATAAAAAGAGCGGCGGCAAGATGATAGAAAGCGAGCTAGGGGAGATACCGGAGGGTTGGGAGGTTACTACATTAGAAAATATATTAAAAGTAATAAAAGGCAAAAAACCAAAGGAAACTCATATAAAAAAAACTGACTTATTAAATTCTCAATATCTTACAATAGATTGTTATAATAATTCAAATATAGAATATACTGAATATGTAGAAAAAATGTATGTTGATAAATTGGATATAATAATGGTAATGGATGGTGCAAGTTCAGGAAAATTATTTTATGGTAAAAATGGTATATTATCGTCTACAATGGCTAAATTTTATGTTGAAAATAAAAATATTAATGAAATTGTTTTTTTCTTTCTAAAAAAAATTGAAAATGAAATAATGTATCATACAACAGGTTCAGCAATACCTCATGCTAATAAACAGTTTATATTGAATAAAAAAATAGTTTTACCTCCAAAACAACTATTGAATCTAACAAATTATATTAAAACAATAAGAGAAAAAATCATTAGTAATATAGAAGAAAACAAAAAACTTGCCTCTATTCGTGATAGTATTCTGCCTAAACTTATGAGCGGGGAAATTCGTATAAAATAGGAACTTTATTTTACATAAAATGCTATAATTATTTGACTTTATACAAAATAAATATACACTATATAATATAGCTGTTAAAAAATTATTTTGAATATAAAAAATCTGCTAATATTATACTGCCTTTTAGTATAAAAATGCAGTCTTTTTGCTTCTTTGGGACACCAAAAGAAGTGGGGGGCGGGGCAAAGCCCTGCAATTATACCAAATTTAAAAAATTACTTTTTATAAATTAAATAATTTTCAGCATATATCGGAGTTTATTTATGAAGTATATATATGAGTCGGATTTTGAAGAAAATATTATAGACATGATTAAAAATCTTGGCTTTGAATATTATTCAGGCAGTGAGATACGAGAACAATTCCAATCTATGAATAGCAATAGAAATGTTGTTATTACCGAAATTTTATATAAAGCCCTTAGAAAAATTAATACTAAAGCTAATGATAAAGCCATTGATGAGGCTGTGAAATCTATTCTCGATCTTAAGGAATTAAATTATATAGATAAAAATAAAACCTTTCAAAAATATCTTTCTTTCGGAATTGAAGTTAATTATTTTGATAATGAAAATAAATCCACTTATATAAAATTAGTTGACTATAAAAATATAGATAATAATTATTTTTGGGTTGTAAATCAGCTTTCTATTAAAGATGTTGAAGATAAAAGACCTGATGTGATAATATATTTGAATGGGCTTCCTGTTGTGTTTATGGAGCTTAAAAATCCTGTGAAAGATGATGAAACTATAGATGAGGCATATACTCAAATAAAAAATTATATGGAGAATTGGATATCTAATCTTTTCTATTATAATGCTTTTTGTGTTATCACTGACGGAGTGCATGCTGAAGTGGGTACTATAACGGCAGATAAAACAAGGTTTATAGCTTGGAAAAGAGAAAGCGAAGATATTGATGTTATAAAGAAAAATTCAGATATAAATCAGCAGTATAAAACCTTAATAAATGGAATGCTTCAAAAGGAAAGATTTTTGAATATTCTTCATTATTTTGTTTTTTATATAGAGAGCAATGAAAAAGCAAAAATAAAAATATTAGCAGCTTATCATCAGTATTTCGCTGTTAATAAAGCAGTTGAAAAGATAAAAGAAGCTTATAATAAAAAGTCAAGGAAAGCTGGTATAGTTTGGCATACTACAGGCTCTGGAAAATCTTTTACTATGCTTATGGCAGCAAAGGTTATATCTCAAAATTTGGACAATCCTACGATAGTTATAATTACAGACAGAACAGATTTGGACGATCAATTATTTTTAACATTTTCAAGTGCTAGAAGTACATATTTAAATAATACACCTGAAAAAATAGAATCGAGACAAGATTTAATAAAAAGATTAAAGGGTATTAATTCAGGCGGTATAATATTTACAACACTTCAAAAATTTGAGCAGTATGACGAGGCATTATCCGAGAGAAGCAATATTGTATTGATGGTAGATGAGGCACATCGCTCGCATGACCTTGAAAAGTCCAAAATAAAAGACGGACAAATAAAATACAATATGTCTAAATATATTAATGATGCTTTCCCAAATGCTATAAAAATAGGCTTTACAGGAACTCCTATAGAATCAGATGACAGAAACACAAAAGATGTATTCGGTGATTATATAGATTGTTATGATATGACGCAGGCGGTTGAAGATGATGTTACAGTGCCTATATATTATGAGGGTAGGGTGAATCATTTAAAACTTGATGAAGAGATGTTAAAAAAAGCTGATGAAGAATACACGATGATGCTTGAAAATAATGAAGCCACTGAGGAGGCTATAGAAAAATCCAAAAAAGAACTTTCAAAAATGGATGCTATACTCGGTGCTGATGATGTTATAGATTCTTTATGCAAGGATATAATAGCACATTATGAAAAAAGGAAAAATGTTTTAATAGGAAAGGCATTTATTGTGGCATATTCTCGTCCTATAGGAATAAAAATATATAAAAAGATATTAGAACTTAAACCTGATTGGGAGAATATGATAAAGCCTGTAATGACAACATCAAATAAAGATCCAGTAGAGTGGGGGAAAATGCTCGGAAGTAAATCGCATAGGGATAATTTAGCAAAAGAGTTTAAAGATAAAACTTCAAACTTTAAAATAGCTGTTGTTGTTAGTATGTGGCTTACAGGTTTTGATGTTCCGCCGCTTGACACGATGTACATATACAAGCCTATAGCAAATCATGATCTTATGCAGACAATTTCTAGAGTTAATAGAGTTTGTAAGGATAAAGATGCAGGACTTTTAGTTGATTATATTGGTATAGCTGATAATCTTAAAAAAGCTATGAAAGATTATACTAAAAGAGATATAGATAATTACGGTGATATGGATATAGCCAAAATGGCATTGCCTAAGTTTAAAGAAGCTCTTGAGTATATAAGAAACATTTTCAAAGATATAGATTATTCCAGCTTTTATACTTGTTCAAGCAGCGAAAGAATGGATATTATACTAAAATTATCTGATCATATATCATCACTTGAAGAAGCAGGAAAGAATGATTTTTTTGATAAGGCTGTACAATTAATGAAGGCTGAAAAATTATGCAGAAGTATAATAACAAGAGAAGAATCTGTTGAAACGGCATTATATGAGTCTGTTAAAGTTATAATAAATAAAATTGAAAATCATCAAAAACTATCAATAAAAGATATTAATCAAAGAATAAATAAAATACTTGAAAACAGCATACAAAGCGAAGGTATTATGAATATATTTGAAGGCAATGAAGATTCTAAAGAGTTTTCATTGTTTGATAAAAAATATTTAAAATCAATAGCAAACATGAAGTATAAAAATATAGCATTGGAAGTATTGAATAAATTATTGAATGATAAAATAAAGGCCACTTTAAAAGTAAACATAATACAATCCGGAATATTTTCTGACAGAATTAAAAAGATAATGGAAAGATACAATAATAATGCTATAGATAATATTGAGGTAATAGATGAGCTTTTGAATCTTTCTGATGATTTGGATAATATAGAAAAAGAGGCAAATGATTTAGGGCTTACAAATGAAGAAAAGGCTATATATGATGCTATGCTTATTCCTATAAATTCTGATTATAATAAGGAAGAAATTAAAACAATGGCTAAAGAATTGGCTGTTATAATAGAAAAGAACTCTGAAGATATAGATTGGCAAAGCAAGGAATCCACAAGATCCAAAATGAAAATGGATATAAAGAGATTTTTGAAAATGCATAAATATCCTAAGGAGTTTGAAAATACAGCCTTAGATAATATATTAAGACAGGCAGAGAATTACGAGATATTAAAGTATAGCTAATAAGGTATAGTATTATGGGTAAATTTCAATAATTAAAAAGCATATATAAATGTATCCAAAAATAGTAAAAATACTGTTAATTTACAAGCTATAATATATAAGAACTATAATATATATAATTATTATATGATTTTGATTATAAATTAAAACTTATAAGTATATGAATATTATTGGTATTATTTTTGACAGAGTTTTTATATAGAATATAATAGATTTGATTTTTAGTGTGTATAGCTTAATATGCATGGTTTAAATAGTTTAATTAATAATAAGTTTATAATATAGAGCTATTATTATATATACTAATAATAGCGCATAGAATAGTAATATAGTTATAATGTAATAGTATAACTTATCAAAATAATCAAAAATTATATATCTAATAATAAATACCCCGGAAAAACAATAAATTTATATTCCGATAATGTGTATTATGTTAACTTATATATATTATTTTTTTATTGTATATGATAATACATTATATACCAAATATATATACGTTTATATGAGATATTAATATTATTGATGTATGGTAAATTTTAGTTTGACATAGCTCATATATTTTGATAATAATTTTATTAGTAATAAATTGAAGTTTTTTATTTTTTATAGTATAATCTAGCATTAATATATAAAATAATAATACGGATATGTACTAATGAAGAAAATAATACTTTTTTTAATATTAAGTTTAATGATTATATCATGCAAGAATGACGGCGGTTCTATATATGCTATGGAACAAAGATATAGAAATTTTTTGAATATACTTCCTGATGATGTAAAGAATGATTATACTTTAAACTCCGACAAATACGGTAACATGTATAAAGAATGGATTAATGAGTTTAATACTTGGACTGATAATATACTTAATGAAGAAGCTAAAAGAGAACAAGAAATATCAGCAAGAATAACACCTGATAAAATAGAATATGCTCTTGAAACTTTAACTAGTAAAGACTATGAAAGAAATTTACCTGTAGATCTTATGGCTAAAGTAAAAGCTCATACAGATCAATTATCTTTGAAAATAGACGAATTACAAAAAGATGAGGCTTTCTCAAATTCTATGATTAAATTAAAAAAAGATGAAGCTGTAGAGAATTTTACAACAGAAGATACTATATTCTATTATGTTTGGAATTATTTAATAACAATAGAAAGACCAAGACGATTTCAGTAATTATTATTTATTTTTATTTTCTTCTATAATATGCAGTATTTATATTAGTCTGAATACTTACTTTATTATTTAAAATAAATTTATCAAATTTAGTTAGAATGAATATTATATATTGATTAAATATTTTATAATTTTTATTTCCTAATAGGAATTCTAATTTTACTTTATATATAAAAAATCTAAAAAATTTTGTCTGCCCTAGCCTATTTTTATTATATAGATAATAAGTAATATTAAGAATATCCTAAAAAGCTGCTTCCAATTCTTATCATATTAGATCCATGTTTTATTGCAAGTTCATAATCAGATGACATTCCCATAGAAAGTATTGATAAAGGATTATTATATTGATTATTAATAGATTTATATATAGTATTTAGCTTTTCAAATTCTTCTTCAATAAGTAGTGAATTCTCACTATCTTTGCCTATACCCATTAATCCTTTAATAGATATATTAGACATTTTTATAATATTTTTATATACATCTAAATAATCGTTCAAATTAAATCCGCCTTTCTGATCTTCATCACTTATATTAAATTGTAATAATATATCCTGAATCTTATTATTTTTTAATGCTTCTTTATTTATACATTCAGCTATTTCAATAGAATCTACACTCTGTATTAAATCAGCGTATCTTACTATATATTTTACTTTATTTGATTGTATTCGTCCTATAAAATGCCATTTAACATTATTTTTAAATTGGGCAATCTCCCCTGCTCTATCTCTCAAGCTTTGAGCCTTACTTTCTCCAAGCGGTAAATCTATATCTAATGATAAAAATTCTTTTATGGTGTCAATAGAAGAATATTTACTAACAGCTATTATATTTATATCATATTCTATATTATATTTTTGCTTCGCTATATTAATATTATTTGATATTTGATTGTATCTTTCTAAAATTTCATTTCTATTCATAGTTACTTCCTTAAAGTCTTATTATATTATAAAACTTTTAATTTTTTTTTCAATTAATCGACTGAAAAGGAAAAATAAAGTAATAAAGTAAAATAGTAAAAATACGATTTATTATATGTTGTATATATTGAAATTTTATCTGATTCATGTTAAGTTAACATAATATATTAACAAAAATAAATTATGGAGAAAAAATAATGAGAGTTCAGGAAAGAAGAAATAGAGAAATGAATTTAAACAGTCTATTAATGACATCTCAGGATGCTTCTATGAAGGTAGCTGTTTCATCGTCTCCATTTGCTGCAATGCTCGAAGAAGAAAAGGAAATTAAAAGATATTCTTATGAATTAGATGAATTAAAAAGACAGATATATGATGCCGGAAATATGCTTGAAAAAAGTGCAAATATGAAAGATTTCCAGAAATTTAGAGATTTAATAAGATCATTAACAGATAAATTAGTAAAAGATGCCTACAGAATAAGAATTGTATCTTCATACATGAGAAGAGGACGTGAATATCAAGTGGTTTCTAAGATAAATGAAGAACTTGATTCATTGTATAGATTAATAATGTCAGAACAAAAAAACCATATAGCTATAGCAAATAAGGTTATGAGACTTAAAGGTTTAGTATTAGATTTAATGTCATGAATATATTAGCATTTGATACAGTATCCAGCAGTTTTTCAATAGCCTTGCAAAAAGATGATAATTCTATTATTGAATACAATAAAGAAGATGTAAGAAATCATAATGAGGAAATACTTCCTGTCTTAAATAACTTTCTAAAAGAAAATAATATCTCACTTAATAAAATTGATTATATAGTACTAGGAATTGGTCCTGGATCTTTCACAGCATTAAGAATAGCATTTGCAACGGTAAAAACCATTTGTTATGCTAAAAATATACCAATTATAGGAATTTCAAGTTTAGATACACTGTATGAAAATATAAAAGATTATGATGGAATAAAGGCTAGTATGATAGATGCCAGAAAAGGAAGTATTTATACAGACATATATTCTGGAAATAAAAAAATAAAAGAAAATTTAGATTTAACTTATGATGAATTTATAAATATAATTAATTCTATAGAAAATGATAATAAAATTCTTACTTTATGCGGTGACGGATTTTATAAAAATAGAGATTATTTTTTAGATAAATTAATAAATTATAAAATAAATGATTTAGATAAATCTTTTAATATAATAAAAGCTTCCAACAGTATAAAATTATCAATTCCCAAAATAAAATCAAATAATTTTGATAATATTTTCAATTTATTGCCTCTTTATTTGAGAAATAGTGAAGCTGAAAATAAAAAAATAAATGAAAAGTAATATAAAAATTATCTAATTATTAAAAATATATAAAAAATATCCGATAATTATTAAGATATATGAAAAATATATCTTGACTTCATAAAAAATATTGTTATTATATATATGAATTATAATATATTTGTAAAATAATTGTTGGAGTTTGAAAGTGAGAAAATTGCAATCCTTGAAAGTTAAAATCCCGTTCTTTGTAATGCTGCTTGTTACTATTATGACAATAATATTAGTAACATTAATAATCAATATAGGCTCTCAAGGAATAAGAAGTTCAGCTATATTTGGCTTTGAATCTACTACAAAAGTTTATTCAAGAATGATTAATGTATGGTTAGCACAAAACATATATCTTTCTGAATCAATAGCTGGAAGTTTCCCAGAATTTAGAAATTATATAGTATCAAGAACACCTGAAAATAAAGCTATAGTTGATGCCACATTAGTAAATGTTGTTAATAATAACCCTAGCATTGAAGGTATGGTATTATTAGACGGACAGGGTAATGTTATAGCTGATAGCTTAGGCGGTCAGATAATGAGTGTAGCTAGAAATTTCAGCGGAACAGAGTTATGGCAGAAAATTATGGCAGGAGAATCTTCAATGCATTATACAGTAGATCAGTCTCCAGCAGATTCTACTAAATGGGTTATTAAAATATTCTCTCCTTTAAAAGATGGAACAGGAAATATTATTGGTGCTTTATCAATTATGGTTGATTGGCTTAAGTTTATAGATAAAGAATTAAATTTGGTTAAATTAGGAAATACAGGGCACCCATTCATCGTAGATAAAGACAGATGGGTAATTGCTGACCCTATTCCTTCACATGTTAGAAGTGAAGTTTTAAGAAATGCTGATTATATTAAATATGCTGTAGAAAATGAATCGGGATATTATGAATTTAAATCTCCTTTTAATGATAAGGATTCAATAGCTACTTTCTATAAAGAGCCTATATCCGGCTGGTCTGTTGTTATGAGTATAGAATCAGCAGAATTATTTGCCCATATTACTTCAATGAAAAGATATGCTATTATTGGAACTATTGTTATATTAATAGTAGCTTCATTCTTTATAACTTTCTATATAGGCAGAATAACAAAAATATTGCATTTGTTAGCTGTTGATTTGAGCAGATTATCAACAGGAGATTTGACAATAAGTGCTCCTCCTGGATTTGAAAAGAGAAAAGATGAATGGGGTGAAATTGCAATAGCCATAAATGAAATTACTGATCAATTAAATGAAAAAGTAAGAATAGTATATGACGGAGCTTATACAGTAAAAGCATCTGCTAATGAGGTTGCTCAAGGTAATATAGACTTATCAAATAGAACAGAAAATCAGGCTTCAGGACTTGAAGAAACTGCTTCTTCTATGGAAGAGATTGCTTCTACAATTAAATCATCTGCTGAACATACTTTAGAAGGTAATAATATGATGATTAATTCTAAAAAAGCTATTGAAGAAGCTGGAAGAATCATAGAAGAAAGTACTCAAAATATTGAAGCTGTATATGAATCAAGTTCTAAAATTAGCGCCATAACTAAAATAATTGAAGATATAGCATTCCAAACTAATATACTTGCTCTCAATGCTGCAGTTGAAGCTGCACGTGCCGGAGAACAAGGAAGAGGTTTTGCAGTTGTTGCTTCTGAGGTTAGAAATCTAGCTCAAACAACTCAGACTTCTGTTAAAGATATTACTACTTTGGTAGCAGATTCTGAAGAAAAAATTGCAGCTGCTACAGAAACTGCAAGAGAATCTAAAGAAATATTCCAAAATTTAAGAGTTCAAATAGAAGAAACTGCAAAAATTATGCAGGATTTAAGTTCTACTGCTATGGAACAGCAGGCAGGAGTTGATCAAGTTAATATTGCTATTACTCAAATGGATATGACTACTCAGCAAAATGCTGCTTTAGTAGAAGAAGCTACAGCTGCTTCTGAAGCTTTATTCTCTCAAGCTGAAGAATTATTATCTGCTATGGAATTCTTCAAATTAAGAGGTTCTAATTATAAAAAGAATATAGCTAAAGTTGAAAGAAAAAAAGCTTCACCTACTACAGATTCAAAAGCAGTTCAAGAAAATAAACCTGCTACAAAATCTGAATTCAAAAAACCAGAATTAAAAAGTCCTATAAAAAAACATCATGAAGAAAAAATGCCTGCTCCAACTCCAGCTAAAACAGTAAAAGATAATGAGTTTGGCAACACATTTGATACTTCTAAAGATACTTCAGATGGTTTTGAATCATTTTAATCTTTATTAAATAATAAATAAAAAAGCGATAGAGTTTATTCTCTATCGCTTTTTTTATTTGCACTATATCATTTTTATATTTCTCTTATAATAGATTGAACTATGTTATCAAAATTATTATCTGTACATTTAATTGATACTAATTTATTTTCATTGATACTGAGTTTATATGCCTTATCATAATAGTAAAGCATATTAAGCACACATTCATATATATTTCCATTATCAAGTAATTCTAAAGATTCTTTTAATCTTTCTCCGCCTAAACGTTTTTTTATTTTTAGAATAGATTCTTTCAAATCATCAATACTATATTTTCCATATGTATTAACAATATATTCTGCTCTGCATTCTTTAGGAATGTCTAAATATATAATTTTTTCTGCTTCCCTCATTTTATTAAATAAAGATTTAGGTATTGCCCTTCTTCCTATAAGCAAGCTTTCATCTTCAAACCAAAGAGTAGAATCAATATCATATTTTAATAGTTCATAAGATAGATTATTTTCGAATTGCTCTTGAGAAGGCTGTTCTCCTTCATTTATCCAGCCAAAAGCAGAGCCTTTATGTTTAGCTATTTGTTCTAAATCTATTACATTATATCCTATAGATTTTAATTTATTTAATATTAATGTTTTTCCGCTTCCTGTTCTGCCTGTAAGTAAATATATTTTATAATCTCTTTCAAATGAATCTAATACATAATTCCTATATCTTTTATACCCGCCTTTTAATACATAAACTTCATATCCATAACTTGAACAAAGCCAAGCTGTTGATTCGCTGCGCATTCCGCCTCTAAAACAATGCATGAGTATTTTATTAGTAGAATTATATTTCTTAGCTATTTCATCAATAGTTTTTAATATACTAGTCATTCTAACAGATACATATTCTAATCCTTTTAATATCGCTTCTTTCCTTCCTATTTGTTTGTATATGGTGCCTACATCTTTTCTTTCTTCATCATTGAATAAATATACATTATGAGCATTTGGAATATGGGCATGATTATATTCTATTGGAGAGCGTACATCTATTATTGGTAATTCATCATAATTTGCAAATTTCAAAAATTCTTCTATATCAATAACTTTAACCATAATAACCTCTTATATAATTATGATAAATATAATATAGAAAAACTTAAAAAAGTAAAGACATTAATTTATAACATAGCTATATAAAAACCAATAATGGCAAAAAGATCCCATCAATACAAATATATGGAAAATATCATGAGTGAATTGCTTAGTTTTATCATTGCATTTTTTACCTAAAGCATATAAGAAAGCACCTATAGTATAAAATATTCCTCCCCATATAAGCCAATTTAAATGCAAAATATCGAATCTATTCATTAATGGTTCGAAGGCAAATATGATTATCCAGCCCATTAATATATATAAAACCAGTCTTAAAACTATATTTTTATATTTCATTACTGTATTAGATAATATTCCTATTAAAGCACATGACCATATAACTGATAGTATTAATATTCCTACATTTCTAGGAAGTGAAAATATACAAACAGGAGTATATGTTGCGGCTATGAATATGTATATTCCTATATGATCAAATTTTCTAAATATCTGTTTGACTTTACCATCAGGAAAGAAATGATATAAAGAGCTAAATGTATATAAAAATATTATACCAAGACCATAAATAATTATAGGTATAGAATTAACTTTTGTCTTTACAAGCATAAGAACAAGTCCTGCAATACCAAGTAAAGCTCCTATGCCATGGGATATTGCTGAGTATAGCTCCCCTATCTTTTTTGATTTATTAGATTTGTTTTGTATATCTATATAAAAAGCACTTTTCTCCATTTATATTCTCCTATACTTATAATATTAATCAATAAATAAAAAATATGAATGGAAAAAAATAACTATATTATTATATTATTAATAGCATATTATAACTATATAATAAAATTAATAATACATTTATTACATGTCTTAGAATAATTTTCCTATAATTTCTAACTCATTCCAATCGATTTCATGTTCTGTAGGTACAGGGTAAGAATTCCAATCTACATTTATGGCTGGTATCCATTCTTTGCCTGTGCCATAGCCATTTTTTCTAAGCCAATGCGATAATCTATCTTTATAATCTTCTCCATAGGTTTTTGCTATATATAAATTACCGTCTTTAAATGCCAAACCTATAGGAAGATAAATACTTGTATCAGAGAAAGTAGTTCTATTAAAATAATTATTCATATATAATGTAGAATAATCTTTTTTGTTTAAAGCATCTTCGTATAAATTAAATGAAGGTAAGCTTTCTATAATATAAGTTTTCAATGTAACATTTTTGTAATAAAATGCTTCATTAGATTCTTTCATTAAGAATAATTTATATTTTATTTTAGATTTATAACCATAAACAATATAATCCATATCTGCATTTTTATCAAATCTATAAATGTTTTGATAAATATCAGATGCTGATTTATTGGCTACATACTCTCTCCAATATATTACATTATTATTTAAATAAATTTCTGGTACAGTTAAACATGATAACATAAAAAAAAATAATGGAGACAATAAAAATAATTTCATAATCAACTGCAAATATTACATTATTAAGATATTATATGATATACTATATGAAATATTTATCAACTAATTTTATAATTTAATAATACATATTTTTTTTATGTCATTTTATTAAAAATAATACTTGCAATAATATCAACTTAAAAATAAAATATAGTAACTTTAATTATTATAATAATTTATCAGTAATGAAGCGGAGAGTATATAATGATAAAAAATATAGCTCATATAAAGTTCAGGGGATCTAATATTGGAAAATTTGAACATTTACATATAGAAAATATTAAAATAAAGGATGCTTGCGTTATAGAAACAGATGAAGGTATAGAAATAGGACATGTACTTAATTTTGAAGATATAGATGTAGATTTATTGGAAGAAGATAATAATAATTCAAATTCTGAAAGTACTGCAGAAAATAATGATGATATACAAGAAGATAATGAAGCTATTAATGAAGAGGAAATATCTGAAGAATTAAAAGACATTGCTGCAGAAGAAGAAAATAACAATATAAAAACTAAGAATAATAAAAATAAAATATTTAATATCCTAAGAATAGCAGATGATAAAGATTTAGAGCAGTACAAAACTAATATGGAAGATGCTGCTGAAGCTTTTAAGATATGTAAGGAAAAAGTAAATAATCATAATTTGGATTTAAAATTAATAAGTTCTTATTATTTTTTGGACAGAGCCAAACTTTTATTTGAATTTATAGCTGAGGAAAGAATAGATTTTAGGGAATTAGTTAAAGATTTAGCAGCACATTTCAAAACTAGAATAGAATTAAGACAGATAGGTGTAAGAGATGAAGCAAGATCTATAGGCGGATGCGGAATATGCGGAAGAGAATTATGCTGTAAAGTAATAAAGGGTAAATTTGAGACTATAACAATAAAAATGGCAAAAGAACAAGGTATGCTTTTAAACACAATGAAAATATCTGGACAATGCGGAAGACTTATGTGCTGTCTTGCTCATGAATATAAAGCTTATTGTGCTCTTAAAAAAGATTTGCCTAAAGTTGGTACAAAATTAGTATTTAACAATGTACCAGCTGTAATAAAAGAATTGAATCCTTTAAATAAAAAGCTGTTAATAGAAACAGAGGATAAAAGGCTTATATATATTAGTGTAAGCGATTTAAAAACAAATGAGGAAGGTTTTTTAATAGCTAATATAAAAGCAGAATAAATATTAGAGTATTTAGAATTTTGATTATATATAGGCATTGATTTTAATTTATTAATTCAAGCCTGAATATAGCAATAATGAAAAAAATTAAATGGAGCTAAAATATGTCAAAAAAAGTTATGTTAAGCGGAATACAGCCAACTGGTTCTCTTCATATTGGGAATTATCTTGGAGCTTTGAAGAATTGGGCTGATATACTTAATGATTATTATGGATTTTTTTGTATTGTTGATTATCATGCTATAACTGTTGAATATGATGTTACTCAAATGCAAAAAAGAATAATGGATGCAGCAGTTGAATATTTAGCATGCGGTTTAGATCCTAATAAATGTTCTATATTTGTTCAGTCAGATGTTAGAGCACATACAGAATTAGCTTGGATATTTAATTCTATTATACCTGTAGCTGAACTTGAAAGAATGACTCAGTACAAAGACAAATCAAGAAAGAATGTTGAAAATATTAATGCAGCACTTCTAACCTACCCTTCTTTAATGGCTGCTGATATTTTACTTTATCATCCTGATATAGTGCCTGTAGGAGAAGATCAGGAGCAGCATGTAGAGCTTACAAGAATGATAGTAAGAAAGTTTAATAATAGATATGGAGAATATTTCAAAGAACCAGATACTTATCATGGAAAAGTTTTGAGAATATTAGGTTTGGACGGACAAAATAAAATGAGTAAGTCTTTGAATAACCATATAGCATTATCTTTAACTGCTGAAGAAACAGAAAAATTAATAATGCAAAAGGCTATGACAGATACGAATAGAAAACTTAAAACAGATCCTGGTAATCCTGATATATGTAATGTTTATAGCTATCATAAAATATTTTCAAGTGAAGATGAGCAGAAAGAAGTTTGCGAGGGCTGTAAAAATGCTTCTATAGGATGCGTACAATGTAAGAGAATGCTTGCAAAAAATATCAATAATGAATTGGCACCTATAAGAGAAAATATCAATAAATACTCTAATGATAAAGATTATGTTTATGATGTACTTAAAGAAGGTGCAAAAAAAGCTTCTGAAGTAGCTGAAAAAACATTATATGAAGTAAGAAATTTAATGGGTTTAGTTGATTATAAAAGAAAATAAATAAAAATGTAGGGGGTTATATAAAGCCCCTTTTTATAAACTTAATTATTAATTTTGTATTATCTAATTACTATCAATTATTTTTTGAAAATATATCTATTAATATTTTCCACATGTTCTTCGTAAGTAACAGAAAATGCATGTTTTCCTGTTCCGTCTGCCACAAAGAAAATATAATCAGTATCTGCAGGGTTCAACGCTGCTTCTATAGCCTTAGCACCAGATGAACATATAGGTCCTGGAGGAAGTCCTGTGTTTTTATATGTATTATAAGGGTGTTCCATTCTTAAATCAGCATATTTTAGATTTGGTTTTTCTATATAATCACCTTTTACCAAAGTCATGGCATATATTGTTGTAGGATCAGCCTCCAATCTTTTATCTATTTTCAAACGATTATAATAAGCAGATGATATTAATCTAGGATCATCAAGAGGTCCCATCTCTTTTTCTACTATTGAAGCCATAGTAAGTATTTCATGTACATTTCTTCCCATTTTTTTAGCTCTTTCCTCTAAATCAGGAAATTGCTTAAAAAGTGAGTCTATCATATGCATAACTAATACTTTAGTTGGATTGCCTTTAACTATATAATAAGTGGAAGGGAATATATAACCTTCTATACTATCAGAAGGAATATTATATTTTTTTAATATCTCTTTATCATGACAAACTTCTAAGAACTCTTTTTTAGTAGTAAAGCCTTGAGATTCTAAATAAGTACCTATCTCATAAATATTTTTTCCTTCAGCAATAGTAAGTCTTACCATAGCCTGTTTTCCGCTATTAAGATGCTTCATGATATCTATCATATTCATGTTTCTGCTGACTTCATAATATCCGCTTAAAAGTTTTCTATCATATTTTAAATATTTAGCAAAAACAAGAAAGATTTTAGAATTTCTTATTAATCCTTGAAGTTCTAATTTTTTTGCTATACTGGAAGCACCTTCGCCTTGTTTTATTTCAAAGTATACTTTTTCATTATCTCCCCCAACAGGGCTAATCATATACTGAATGAATGCCACAGATGAAGCAGACACTATAGCAGCAAGGATAATTAATATAATAAATAGTTTTTTCATAATTTTCTCATTTTCTATTATGTAATTGTTTTTAGATAAAACAAATGATAATACAATATGTAATAATTTTTGACATAATTATTTTTCTATATTTTTATGTATATCATTTATAGATATTTCTTTTTCTTCTCCGCTGTCCATGTTTTTTAATTTGCACATACCTCTTTTGAATTCATCTTCTCCAAGTACAACGGCATATTTAGCATTTCTCTTATTAGCAGATTTAAATTGACTCTTAATTGATTTTACAGCAAAATCATAATCACAGCTTATATTATTAGCTCTTAAAGTCTGCATTATTTTTAACACTTCATTTTCAGTTTCTTTAAATGCTACAATAAAGGCATCAAGTCTATCATTTATTATATTGTTCTGATTTTCTAGTACAAGAAGCAGTCTTTCAATACCCATAGCACTTCCAACAGCAGGTACATCTTTTCCATTATTGAAGATTCCGATCAAATTATCATATCTTCCGCCTCCAAGTATGGCACTTTGAGCTCCTAAAGCATTTGTCTGAACTTCAAAAGCAGTTTTTGTATAATAATCTAATCCCCTAACAAGCATAGGATCAACAGTGAAATTCTGTCCTATTCTTGTAAGCTCTTCACATAATCTATCAAAATGCTCTTTACATTCATCGCATACATAATCATAGAATTTTGGTATGTCTTTTATAGTTTCTTTACATTTTTCATTTTTACAGTCTAATATTCTAAGTATATTACCCTCATATCTTTTCTGACATGTTTCGCAAAGTTCTTCTTTTCTGCTTCCAATAGCCTCTTTTAAAGCATTATTATAAGAAGGCTTACATTTAGAGCATCCTACAGTATTTATTAGCAGATTAACATTGTCAATACCAAATTCCTTTAATACATTTATATTTAGAAGTATGATTTCAGCATCTATCAAAGGAGATGAATTTCCTATACATTCAACCCCAAACTGATTAAATTCTCTATATCTTCCCTTTTGAGGACGTTCTGCCCTATACATAGTACCCAAATAAAATAACTTATTTATAGCAAACTCATTTTGCATAGAGTTTTCAACATAAGCACGAGCCACAGAAGCAGTACCTTCAGGTCTTAAAGTAAGAGATCTTCCGCCTCTATCCTCAAAAGTGAACATCTCTTTTCCTACTATATCAGTACCCTCTCCTATTCCTCTAGTAAAAAGGTCTGTATACTCAAATAAAGGCGTTCTTATTCTGCCATATCCATAAAGTTTTACTATATTTTTTATTTTATTTTCTATATATTCGAGTCTTTTTGAAGAATCATAGAAAAAATCATTTGTACCTCTAGGTTTTTTGATATCCAACATATTTACTAGTCCTAATTATTTAATTTTTTAATTTAAAACTTCTTGAGTTTTGCTGCTTCCTGCCTTAGATGTACTCTTTGGAGGATCATATATAGGTTTTGAGTTTTTTACAGCTCTAATACCTGTTATTTTTTCTTCATAAGAAGGCATAGCTGATAAATCTTTAAACATCGTAGAAGAATAATCTAATATTTGAGTATTTCCTGCCTTTGATGAAAGTGTTTTTGAGAATTCATCTAATTTAGCAGTATCTGCTACTCCTATTCTGCTTCTCCAATAAAGAACAGTAGGATAATATCTATGATCTTCAGCTAAAGATGCTCCAACCTCAGCGAACATCTTATCTGCCTCATATAAATCATTATAAGCAAATAGGTTGACAGCACCTAAATAAAGTCTTGTTCTCATCAAAAGGTTAGAATTATCTTTCTTATTATAAGCAAATGTTAAATCTGATTTAGCCTGAGCTGCGAATTCTGATGACTTTCTTCCCTCATTTAAAAATCTTGAATAATATGAAACTCCTCTGTAATATGTATATTCTTCTACGGATATTCCCATATATTCATTATAAGGATTTGTATTAAACCATTCTGTTGCCACTTTTGAAGGTCTTGATAATACATCTCTTATTATATTTCTAGTATTTTCTGCATTTCCATCATATTTATTAGCAGGAACATTTTCTTTTCCTACTGTTAATGAAACATCTTCTTTTTTTTCTTCATTATCCAATAAATCTTCTTCTATAGGTTCTATATTTTCTACTGTTTCATTTGTAGGAGCAGTTTGATCCTGTATTATTATAGAAAATAGATTATATTTGTCTTTTTCAACCTTTACAGCATTAGTATACAGTTTGTCTCCGAAAGATATATAAGCTTCATACATTCCTTCAGAAACTTCTATAACAAAATTGGTAGAAACTTCTGTATTAAATGAATAATCCTCTATATCTACTCCTATAGGTCCGTTATTAGGATTTTTATCTATTAATATTGTTAATGGATATAAAGGTTTATCTTCTATTTCTGTCTCTATATTTGTAGGCTGAGGTATATCTTTCTGTTCCTTTGTACCTCTTAATATATTTGTTTTATATTCAATAGTTTTAGGGTCATCTATAACTATTTCATCAACTATTTCTTTTTCTATAGAAGGTATTCTTCTATTTGAAACATTTTCAGGAGTTTTTTCTCTTTTAGCTATATTCTGAAGCTCATCTAATTCTTCTTTTTCTTCAGGTGCTATTTCTGTATTTACTAAATCTTCATCTTTTTCTATTTCTTCTTCTATTTCATCTATTTTTTTAGTAGGAGAATATCTTTCAAAAGTATCAAATTTTTGTGCTGTAAACACAGAAAGTCCGTCTTCTTCTGGAAGTATAGGAATAGAATTTGTTATTAATGTATAAACGTCCATATTGGAAGTAGTCCATTCATAAACTTTCTGAGTCATATTTTCAGGAGATTTCAATTTTTTCATCATTTCATTTATAGTTTTATTTTCACCTGTAAAATAATCATATATTTTATTATTAGGATTCTTTGATAAAATATTCAAAGTTTCATAGTAACTTTCATAAACCATAGGAGTAATATAACTTAAATACATACTCCAATATATTGCTGTAGGATAATTAGGGTTTGAAGTTTTACAATTATCAGCATAATATTTAAATATTCTTGCTGGAAGTTCCTTATCTCCTGGTAATATTGTAAGTATTCCGCCCAAATATAGGAAAGCTCTATCATTGTAAGAATATACAGGGTCATTAGGAAGTTCTAAAGCTTTTCTAAAATCACTTGCTGCCCTATTAACTTCTGTTCTAGCACTTCCAAATTTAACAAATGATAAATATCTGCTTACTCCTCTGTAAAAATCAAATACATATTCATTTACACCATATTCATCAGAATATGAATTTTTCTTAAACCAATCTATAGATTTTTTAGGAGATTTGTTTTGTAAATCTTCTATATAATCTGGAAATGTTATGCTATTTTGAGAAAATAAAGGGAAATATAGTAGCAATATAAATGCAATAACTTTTTTCATTGTTATCTCCGAATATTTTTTAACTATTCTTTAAAATATCGACATCTGTTAAAAAACTTAACTTATTTTACTATAAAAAAATATAATATCAAGTATAATAAAATATTTTTGTGTGCTATTAAATTAAATATTATTAATTGTTGTTATTATCAATAAACTGCTAAAAAATAGCTGATAACTTTCTTTTTTTACTGTTAACTGCTAGTTTATGGATTTAAAAAATTAATTATATTATTAAATAGTATCAAAACATTTTTAATGTATATAATTATATATTCTAATATTTTATCATATATTTGCAATATTCATTAGTTTTATAATTGTTAATATTATGTATATATTATAAAAAATTAATGGAATTTTGTAGTTTACATAAGAAAATATTATGATAATATATAAAAAATCTGAATTTTAAGAGAATTTTACCATCCTGAGAAATTAAAACATTTAAATACTATTGACATATACATTAACATAATATAGAATTATGTTAATATACTATATTTACGGAGTTTTTTTATGACCCCTGTTCTTCAATTAATACTAACATTCGTTGTTCCTCTATTACTTATCGGTATATACGGCGTAATCAATAGAAAAAAAAATTACGGCAATAATGATTTTAATGAAATGTTTGCTGAAGAAAAAGCTGTTTTGGAAGGTATTGTAGAAGAAAAGATTTCTGAAGTTAGAGATAATGCTATAGATCTGGAAATAGCTGTTAAGAAAGCTGGATTTATAAGCAAGTCTATGGAAGAGGATCTGGCTAAATTAAATAAAAGGATTGAGTCATATAAAGACTATAAAGCTGCAGTATCGCAATATCAAGAGCAGGTTGATTCTCTTGAGGAAGCTTATTTGGAAATACTAAATAAAGTGGATACTGTATTAAAAGAACGTAATACTATAGAAAAGACTTATAAAAGAATATCCGATGTTAAGGCTAAAATGACAGAATTGGAAAAGAATGTCGGATCTATACAGGATAAATTGATAGAATCTTATAATTCTAAATTAAATGAGTTTGAAAGCGAGCTTTATAAGAGATTTGATGCTCTTACAACTAATCTTTTAGCCCGTGATGCTCATTACAGCACTATGGCAGAACAGGAAAAAGAGAAAATATCTGCTCTTACTGAAGAATTCAAACTTCATGTTGCTAAAAAAGAAGAATTATTTACAAATCAGCTTACTCAGCTTGCTGAAAGAACAGCCCGTCATAATATAGAACAATTGGCTGAACTATTTGAGAAAGGCAGAGATGAGCTTATAAACAAATATTCATCATTCGCTGATGAGATAGATGTTAAATCTAAAGATATAGAAAATCGTTATGAGACTTTAAGTCAATCTAAAGATGGACTTGAAACAGAATTAAATAATTTAAGAGATACTATACATGACAGACTTAATTCTATAACTGAATCAAGCGTATTAGAGTTCAAAGATGAAATGGAAAAAACTAAAGAGATGCTCTACTCTACTCTTAAAGAAGGACTTGAGAAAATAAGTCAGGATAAAGAGGAGTTTTTAGATTCTATAGAGCAGAAAGCACATTCTTTAGAGAAGTCTATAGATGATATAAAAGATAAAGCAGATTATATAAGCAAAGATTATGCAGAAAAAGCACATCAATTAGAAAGCGAGTTCTCTGTATTAAAAGATGATATAAATAACAGATTTATAGCTGAAGTAGAAAATTTCTCTAATCATATCAAGAATGTACTTGAAAATGAAGATGACGGAGTAATAACTCTTTACAGAAATAAAACTAAAGAACTTAATGATTTAATCATATCTATAGATGGTATGAGTGAAGAAACTATGCTTAAAGCTGAAAGCAGATTTGAGGATATAGTTAATGATATAGATAAGTTGAAAGATGATATATTAACTAGAGCTCAAGATGATATGGAGTACTCTATAGATAAAGCAAGAAGTTCTTTAATAGCTGAAATCAATGAGCTTAGAAATGATGTTGAAACTGAAACTAATCTATTAAAAGACAAAATAGATGAAACTCATTATCAAACTTCTGAGATAATATCTATACTTAATAATAAGCAGGAAGAAATACTTGATTCTTTAAACTTACAAAAAGAATATTTATATAAAGATTTAGAAACTCAAGCTAATGAAAGAGTTAATGAAATAGAAAAATTATTCTCTTCTGTAAAAAGTGAATTAGAACAGAATATTGATTCATATATTAAAAACACTTCTTCTGATTTGACTGCTATTGATGAGAAGTTGTCTAATTTAAAAGAACAGTATGATAAAGCTTCTTCTGATATAGATACTCTAAGTAAAGATACAGAATACAATATAAAAGAAAATTTAGAAAAACGTTTAGAGATATTAGAAAAATCTTCTGTTGAGATTAATGGATTAGTAAGCAGAGCTAATGAAAAATTGGATACAGGAATAAAAGATACTGAAGAAAAAATAGATGATATAAAGAAAGAAATTTCTAGTTATAGTGATGCTTATATAGAAAGCTTAAAATCTCACTTGAAAAATGTTTTAGATGATTATGAACAAACAAAAATGAAAGCTATAACAGACAGTATTGATTCTGTTATAAATCAGGTTGATGAAAGCGAAAAAAGACATGATGAATTAATAAGCAATATAGAAAATTCTATTGATGATTTCAAAAATAAAATGGATTTGGCTATAAATGAAAATGTCAAATTCAATGAAGAAAGCAAGAAAGAAGTTGTTGATATGCTTCATAACGAACTTCGTCAGGCTACAGATGCATTCGATACTCTTTTGAATGAAAAAAGAGATAGCATGAACAAGATAAAAGATGAAATTGAAGATATAATGCATAGAGTAGAAAACGGCAGAGATACTTTTGAGCGCACTATAAATAAAGTATATGAGAATGCTGAAGATAAAGAAAAAGCATTAATGTCTGATATAGAAGATAAATATAACTCATTAGATAAGAAAATAGATGGCGTATTAGATGAGAGAAGAGCTGATTTGAATGCTATCAGTGCTGAATACAATGCTATGCTTGAAAAGTATTCTAATAACTTAAAAGATGACTATGAGGAATTAAAACACCATGCATCTTTAATGAGCGATGAATATAAAATCCGCATAGAGAATTTAGGTGAAAGAATTAATGAGATAATAGATAATGCTAATAATATGCAGTCTATCATTGATTCTAAAGCTTCAGAAATAGATTCTTATATAGTTTCTAAAAAAGAAGAAATAGATAGAAAGAGCGGTGATATATTTGCTGGTGTAGAAGAAAATGCATCTAAAAAATTAGATGAGCTTAGAGAATTAATAGATAATGCTATAAACAGATATCAAGATGAAATAAAAGAAATAGAAACATACAGACTTGATGAAAAACAGAATATCATTGAGGATATAGAAAATATTGGAATTAACATAAGAAAAGATTATGAGGAATATACTAATCTTCTTGAAGACTTCTATAATAAAGAAAAAGATTCATTGAATGATTATGCCAATAGCTTAAAAGATGAAATAGAAAAAGCTAGAGAAGAATCTGAAGCTAAACATCTTACTAATGAAGCTAATTATATAGATGAATATTTGAATAAAACATCTTCAAAAATAGATGAAGAAGTTAATCGTTTGAATGAAGAATTGAATAGTTCATTTAATACTTTATATAGCGGATTTTCTAAAATATTAGCTAAAATAAGAAAATCTAACACTAAAAAATTATTGCAGTATATTGCTAAAATCAAAAGACATGCTAATAAAGTTATATCTAATACAGCAGCAGAAGTTAGAGATAGTCTTGGCTTAACATTGGAAGATTTGAGAAATGAGTTTATATCATTGAAAGACAATGTTGATGAGAGATTAAGAGAAGAAGCTGATAAATTAATTTCTAATAATGAAAATGTACTTGCTATATTAGATGATCATAACAATAGATTAGAACAGATTAATGATTTAAGCAATACTATAGAAAATATTAAAGAAACTTTATTAGAGCAGATTAATGACTTAAATTCTCATTTGTCTGACACTAATGAAAACTTCAATAATATAATAGACAATATAAAATCTTCTATAATAGACAGAGATGAATTGATTGAACTTCAGAACAGTGAAAAAGAGTTCTTGAAAAATCAAATAGATGATATTAAAGAAGAATTTGAACTTTTCAAAGATCAAATGTTAAGAACTAATGAAGTAGAAATACCTGCATTATTCGATGAAGAAAAAGAAAGAATAGAGAATATGTTTGATGAGTTCAGCAAAAATTTACTTATGAGACTCACAGACAATGAAAGTGATATACATTATATAAAAGATGTTTTATCTGAAGAGAGAAGTCATTTAATATCTCAAATAGAAATTTTAAGAAAAGATGTTGATGATATTAAAGATGATAATAGAGTTACAGTTTTATCAGAAGAAAAGGCTGTACTTGAAAATTCATTAACTGCTTTAAGAGATGACTTTGATAAAATAATCGATTTAGAAAATGATTTCGTTACTCTTAAAAATAGAATGGAAGGAATAGACAGCGGATTAAAAGACGATGTTAAAGACTTATCAGATAAATTAAGAGATTTGAAAAATAATTTAGAGGAAAAAATAGAAAAAGACTCTAATGGATTATATAGAGACTTAGAATCTCTTAATAATGATTTTGAAACTGTAAGAAAGAATATGTCTTCATTCTTTAATAAAGATGAAATAGAAGAAATGCTTAATAATGAAAAAAGCAGATTAGATTCTATATTCGAAAGCTTAACTTCTAATAACGAAAACTTTAAAGATAGATTAGAAAAACGTATAGCTTATTTTGAAGATATGTGGTCTGATAATACAAGAATAAAAGCTATATATGCTTCTGATATAAGAGAAGAAGTTGAAAATATAAGAAAAGAAGCTGATATTAAATATGACAATCATATTGCTGACTTGAAACAAAAAATGCAGTTAATAGAACAAGATATATATGATTGGAAGAACGGCAATTTAAATACTTTACTTGCTCAGTTAGATGAAGCTAAAAAAGGAATAGAAGAATTTATCAATACTTCAGAAGGAAAGAAAAATCAATTCCTTATTGATATGGTTAATGATATAGAGAAGAAAGAAAATGAAATTTATTCACGCATAGATAATAAAATTTTAGAAGCTGAAAATAAACTTTCTTCTATAGATGAAAAACTAAACAAAGCTATAGGAAATAGTTTAGAAGAGATACATAATAGAATAAATGAGTCTGTTGCAAAATATGATGAAGAAATCAAAAGAATTGAACATCATAGAGAAACTGAAACTGAAAATATAATATCTGATATGGAAGATTTAGGCAACAGCATAAGAGAAGATTATGAAGAATATTCTATTATGATAGATAAGATATATGAAGATGCTGTGTCTGAATTAGAAATACATCTTGATAATATTAAGAAAGAGATAGAAAGAGCAAGAGCCGAATCTGAAGAAAAACATCTAAGTAATGAGAAAAATTATATAGATGATTATTTATTAGATTATTCAGAAAAAATTGAATCAAAAGTTAATGATAAGTTGAATATATTAACAGAAAGCAAGGCTCAATTAGATGATATGGTAAAAGAGTCTTTCAATGCTCTTAACACTAACTTGAATGATGTTATAAATAGATTCAATGAAGAAGCTAATAATCAAATACATTCTGTTATAGATAGATTAGAGCAAGAAGCTGCAGAAAGATTGCATAATGAACAGAAGTATATAGCTGAATTGGAAGAACAGTTGAGAGCTATTAGTGTTAAAATAGATAATGAGCTTTACAATATTTCTTCAAAATTAGATAATGAAATATCTGATGTTAAAACAAAATATAAAGATTTGAGTAATGATTTTGATGAAGCATTAGATACTATAAAAGCTTCTATATTTGATAGAGATGAGCTTATAGAATTACAGAATTCAGAAAAAGAGATGTTAGCTGAGCAAATTGAAACTTTGAAAACAGAATTTGATTCTTTCAAAGATGAACTTTTGAAAGCTAATGAGGAAGATATACCTGCTCTATTTGAAGAAGAAAAACAAAAGATAGAAAAAGCATTTGAAGATTTTACATCTAATGTTTTAGAGAGAATGAATAATTCTGAAAATGATATGAATTATGTTAAGGATGTTATAGTTGAAAATAGAAATACATTCTTAGAAAAGATTGATAATATAAAAAGAGATATAGAATCTATCAAAGAGGATAATACTATAGCACAATTAGCTTTAGATAAACAGTCATTAGAAGATTCTTTCAATACTATCAAAGATGATTTTGGTAAATTAGCTGATTTAGAAAATGCTTTGTCTCAATTGAGAGATAATGTTGAAGATATAGATTTGAATTTCAAAGATGATATAAAAATCTTATCTGAAAGATTTGAAGAATTTGAGAATAAAGCTGTAACTGATGAGAGATTTGATAATTTATCTTATAATATAGATGAAATTAGAGATAATTTAAAAGATTCTATAAATAAATCTTCTGAATTAGAAAATAAATTCTCATCTATAAAAGAAAATCTTTTGAATGCATTAACTAAAAATGAGAATATAGAAAATCTATTTGCTGATGAAGTAAAAAAATTAGATTCTTTATTTAATAATATAAAAACAGATAATGCAGAGTTTAGAGAGAGATTAGAAAAACGTATCGACTATTTTGAAGATACTTGGTCTGACAGCGGAAGAATTAGAAGTCTTTATGCTGCTGATTTGAGAGATGAATTAGAAATAATAAAATCAGAAACAGATATAAAATTAGAAAATTATGTTAATGATTTAAAATCTCAAATAGAGGCTGTTAATAATGATGCTTCTGCTTGGAGAGATGAGTATATTAATAACTTAAAAGAGAAAATCGATTCTATGGATAAAGATATATCCAGTTGGAAAGATGAACGTATCAATGAGTTATTGGATCAATTATCTAATGCTAAAGAAAGTATAAAAGATTATTTAGAATCTTCTGAAGGTAAAAAAGAAGAATTCCTTTCTGATATACTTGCAAAAATAGAGGATAAAGAAAATTCTATATATAACAAAATAGATGCTAAAATAGAAGATATAGAAAGCAGATTATCTGCTATTGACGGAAAAGTATCTGATGATATATCAAGAGGTTTAGAAGAAGTAGAAAATATAGTAAATAAAGCTATAAATAAATATGATGAAGAGATAAAAAATATTGAACATCATAGAGCTGAAGAAAGCAGTAAATTATTAGATGATATACAATCAGGATATGATTATTATTCTAAACTTATAAATACTACATATAAAGATTCATTATCATCTTTAGCAGATTATACTAATAGAATAAAAGCTGATATAGAAAAAGCTAGAAAAGAGGCTGAAAATAAACATTTAAATAATGAGAAAAATTATATAGATCAGTATTTGAAAGAGTATTCTGCTAAAATAGATGATAGAGTTAATGAAAAAATTAATGTATTAAATGACAGCAAAAATAAATTAGATGATATGATAAAAGAGTCATTCAATACTCTTAATGTTAATTTAAATGATGCTATAGCAAGATTCAATGAGGAAGCTGATTCAAAAATCAATAGCACTATTGAAAAATTAGAAAAAGATGCATCTGAAAGATTCTTTAGTTACAAAAATTATCTATCTGAATTAGAAGATAATTTAAGAGCCATCAATGCAAAAATAGATAATGAAATATATAATGTATCTTCAAAATTTGATAATGATATATCTGATTTGAAAAACAAATATAAAGAATTAAATATAGATTTTGAAGAATCATTAGATATGATAAAAAGTTCTATACTTGACAGAGATGAACTTATAGAGCTTCAGACTTCTGAAAAAGAGCTTTTAGTAGAAAGAATAGATGAGCTTAAAAATGATTTTGAAAGCTTCAAAGATGAGGTATTAGCAGCAAACAGAGATGATATACCTACTCTATTCGATGAAGAAAAAGAAAGAATAGAAAAAGCATTTGAAGAGCTTACTAATACTTTATTGGATAGAATGAATGATTCTGAAAGAGATGTCAATTATATTAAGGATGTAATTTCTGAAGATAAGCTTACTTTATTAGAAAAAATAGATAATTTGAAATCAGAGATTAATGCTTTAAAAGAAGATGATACTATAACTCAATTAGCTTTAGAGAAACAGGCTTTAGAGGATTCATTCAATTCTATAAAAAATGATTTCTCAAGATTAGAAGAATTGGAGAATCATTTATCTCAATTGAAAAATAGCATGAATAATGTTGATTTAGATTTAAAAGATGAAGTTAAAAGTTTAGCTAATAAATTTGATTCTTTTGAAAATAAAATCAGAGAAAATGTGAACAATATAAACGATAATATTGGAGATTTAAATTCTGATATTAATGTAATTAGAAATGCTATAAATGATTCTATAAATAAATCATCTCAATTAGAAAATTCTATATTAAGAGATAAAGAAGCATTAGAAAATAGATTGTCTTCTATAAAAGAAAATTTGATGTCAATATCATCTGATAATAAAGTTTCAGATACTTTATTTAATGATGAAGTGAAAAAGTTAGAAAATCTATTTAATAATTTCAAAAATGACAGTATAGAATTCAGAGACAGATTAGTTAAGCGTATAGAGTATTTTGAGGATACTTGGTCAGATAATGCTAAAATCAGAAGTTTATATGCTGCTGAGATGAGAAATGAATTAGAAGAAGTTAAGAAAGAAACAGAATTAAAATTTGAAAATTATCTAAATGACTTACTTAATAGAATAGAAACTATTGATGAAAATATTTCTAGCTGGAAAGACGGCAGAATTAATGAACTTCTTTCAGAGTTGGAATTAGCTAAAAATAATATATCAAGTTATTTAGAATCAACAGAGGATAGAAAAGAAGAATTAATTTCTGGTGTTCTTTCTAAAATAGAAGAAAAAGAGAATGCTATATATAATAAAATAGATTCTAAAATATCAGATATAGAAAATAAATTATCAGTTTTAGATGATAAAGTATCTAATGACACAGCTAATAAATTAGAAGAAGTAAAAGAAATAGTAGATAATGCTATAAATAAATATAATGATGATATTAAAAATATTGAGCATTATAGAACTGAAGAAGGAAATAAACTTTTAGAAGATATAAAATCAGGATATGATTATTATTCTAAATTGATAAATTCCGTTTATAAAGATTCTTTAGCTTCTTTGGCAGAGTATACAAATAGAATAAAAACTGAAATAGAAGATGCTAGAAAAGAAACAGTATATGGCAGCAATATAGATAAAAACTATATAGATGAGTATTTGAAGGATTATTCTGATAAATTAGAAAGCCAGATTGCAGATAAAATAAATATATTAAATGAAAGCAAGAATCAATTAGATGATATGATGAGAGATTCATTTGCTACATTGAACAGCAATTTGAATGATGCTATAGCTAGAATAAATGAAAATGCTGACAACAAAGTAAATGCTGTAATAAGAAAACTAGAATCAGAAACATCAGAAAGATTGCTTGATTACAAAGAATATATTGAAGAATTGGAGAATCATTTAGCTTCAATAAATAGCAAAATAGATAATGAAATATATAATGTATCTTCTAAATTAGACAGTGAAATATCAGATCTAAAAAACAAGTACGATGCTTTGAATGTGGATTTTGAAGAAACATTAGATTTGATTAAGAGTTCTATTTTAGATAGAGATGAGCTTATAGAACTTCATAATTCTGAAAAAGAACTTCTAGCAAATAGAATATATGAACTTAAAGAAGAATTTGATAATTTCAAAAAAGAAGCTTTGAATGCTAATAAAGAGGATATCCCTGCTCTATTTGAAGAAGAAAAACAAAGAATTGAAAATGCATTTGAAGAGTTTACAAATAATCTATTAGAGAGAGTAAATATTTCAGAAAGCGATATAAACTATATAAAAGATGTTATTTCTGAAGATAAAATTACTTTATTAGAACAAATAGATAATTTGAAAGCTGATATAGATTCATTAAAAGAAGATGATGTATTCACTCAATTAAGTTTAGAAAAAGAAGCATTAGAACAGTCATTTAATTCTATAAAAAATGATTTTGCAAAATTAGAGGATTTGGAAAAGCATTTATATGAATTAAGAGATAATATGGAAGATGCTGATGTTAATTTAAAAGATGAAGTATCTAGCTTGTCTTCTAAATTTGAAGATTTAGAAAATGCCATAAAAGAAGATAGAGAAAATATAGAAAAAGAATTTACTTCAAGCTTAAATAATGTTAATGCTGATATAGATAATATTAAGAATGATATAATTAATTCTATAAATAAATCATCAGAATTAGAAAGCACTATATTGAAAGACAAAGAGGAATTAGAAAATAAATTATCTGCTATAAAAGATAATTTACTTTCAATGACTGGAAGAAGCGAAACTATAGAAACATTGTTTAATGAGGAAGTTTCTAAATTAGAAGAATTATTTGATAAAGTTCATAATGGAAATATAGAGTTCAGAGACAGATTAGAGAAACGTATAACTTATTTTGAAGATACTTGGTCAGATAGTACAAAGATAAGAAGTTTATATGCTTCTGAAATGAGAAATGAGTTAGAGGAAATTAAGAAAGAAACTGAAATCAAGTTTGAAAATTATCTAAATGATTTGAATAATAAGATAGATGCTATAAATGATGATATATCTATCTGGAAGGAAAATAATATTAATGATCTATTAGCACAATTAGAAAGTGCCAAAGAAGATATTTCTGCTTATTTGGATACAACAGAAGATAAGAAGAATAAACTTATCACAGCAGTTTTATCAAAAATTGAAGAAAGAGAAAATGCTGTTTACAGTAAATTAGATGAAAAAATAGCAGAAATAGAAAATAGATTATCAGAAACAAATTCAAAACTTAATGATGATATAGCAGTAAACTTGGATAATCTTAATAATATGATTAATGATGCTATGGCTAAATATAATGAAGAGATAAAGAATATAGAAAATTATAGAGCTATAGAATCTGATAAATTATTAGAAGATTCCAAAAAACTCATTGAGGATATAAAAAATGGTTATGAGCATTATTCTAATTTAATAAATGAAGCTTATAATAATTCTGTTAATTCTTTGACAGATTACTCTAATTCAGTTAAAGCTGAAATAGAAAAATCAAGAGAAGAATCAGAATCTAAACATTTAGCTAATGAGAAAAATTATATAGATGAGTATTTGAAGAACTATTCTGACAAATTAGATAGCAAAGTATCAGAAAAAATTGATAGCTTCAATACTGCTAAAGATAGTTTGGATAGATTAATAAGAAAATCATTCCATAAGTTAGAATCAAATGTTCAAGATGCTATATCTAAATTTGAAAAAGAATCTAATAGCAAAGTTTTAGAAGTTATTAAGAGATTAGAAAAAGATGCTAAAACAGTTGTATTTGATAAAAATGAATATAGCGTTTATCTAACAGAACAATTAGGTATCATATACAAAAAGATAGAAGATGAAGTATCTAAAATCAATGAAAAAATAGACAGTAATTTGTCAACTGTTACAGAAAAGTTTGATTCTAATATAGTTTCATTGAATAATTCTATTTATGATGATATTAATTCTATAATTGAGAAATATGAATCTTTGAGTAAAGATTTTGATTCTTCATTAGAAGTATTAAAAGACTCAATATTAGATAGAAATGAATTATTAGAAACACAGTCTTCAGAGAAAGAGCTTTTAGTTTCAAAAGTAGATGAAATTAAAAAAGAATTTGAAAGCTTCAAAGAAGATATACTAAATACTAATAAAGAATCTATTCCTGCTCTATTCGATGAAGAGAAGCAGAAAATTGAAAATGCTTTTGAAGAGTTTAGTGAAGCATTATTAGACAGAGTAAACAATTCAGAAAGCGATATCAATTATATTAAAGATATAATATACGAAGATAAGTCTTACATCTTAGATAGAATAGACAATTTGAAAAAGGAATTATATTCTTTAAGAGATGATGATACTATCAATAGATTGACTTTAGAAAAGAATGCTTTAGAAGAATCATTTAATTCTATAAAAGATAATTTCTCTAAATTAGAGGATCTTGAAAATAATTTATATCAATTAAGAGATGATATGGCAGATGTTGATATAAACTTAAAAGATGAAGTTAAAAATTTAGTTTCAAAGGTAGAAGAACTTGATTCTAAAATAAGAGAGGATGTTTCAAGAGATTTAGAAGATTATTCAAATGATTTGAGTATGCTTAATACTAATGTAAGCACATTAAATGATTATATAGAATCTATCAAATCTAATATGCAGGATTCTTTGAATAGAGCTTCTGAGATAGAAAATAGTATATTGAAAGATAAAGAAGAATTAGAAAATAAATTATCTGCTATAAAAGATAATTTACTTTCTGTATCTGGAAAGAATGATAGTATAGAATCATTATTTAATGATGAGCTTCAAAAGCTAGAAGGTCTTTTTGATAAAGTAAGAAACGATAATATAGAGTTTAGAGAAAGACTTGAAAAGCGTATAGAATATTTTGAAGATTCTTGGTCTGACAGTGCTAGAATAAGAGGATTATTCTCTTCTGATATAAGAGATGAAATAGAGAATGTTAAGTCATACACAGAATTAAAATTTGAAAATTCTATTAATGAATTAAAAGAAAAAATGGATTCTATGAATGACGACATCGCTGTTTGGAAAGATGAACATATTAATGATATGAATGCTAAGATGGAATCTATAAATGCTGACTTGGCTTCATTTAAAGATGAATATTTGAATGAGCTTAAATCAAAAATAGATTCTATGGATAGCGATATATTAAGCTGGAAAGATGGAAGAATCAATGAATTATTAGCTCAGTTAGAAGAGGCTAAAAATAACATTGAAAATTATATAGATAATTCAAATGTTAAAGCTGAAAAATTATTATCTGATATTTTATCAAAAATAGAAGAGAAAGAATCTCATATCTATAATAAATTAGATGAAAAGATATCTGATATAGAAAGCAGACTATCTGATACAGATTCAAAACTTAATAATGAAATAAGCAGTAATTTAAATAATCTATATAATACTCTAAATGAGGCTAAAGCAAAATATGATGAAGAAATAAAGAATATAGAAAATTACAGAACAGATGAAAACAGTAAATTATTGGAAGATTATCAAAAGCTTATTGATGAGATAAAATCAGGTTATGAGCATTATTCTAATTTGATAAATGAAACTTATAATAATTCTTTGAATTCTTTGACAGACTACTCTAATTTGGTAAAAGAAGAGATAGAAAAAGCTAGAGAAGAATCAGAATCTAAGCATTTGAATAATGAGAAAAACTATATAGATAATTATCTAAAAGAATATTCTGATAAATTAAATAATGAAATATCAGAAAAGATCAATATGCTCACAGAAGCTAAAGAACAATTAGATAATATGGTAAAAGAATCTTTTGATAATTTAGAAAATAGCTTTAATGATGCTGTAATTAGATTTGAAGAAGAAACAAGCAATAAAGTTCTAGAAGCTATTGATAAATTAGAGCAAGAGACAGAAGCTGTACTATTCAAAAAATATATGTCAGCTTTAGATGAGAAGATACATTCTGTAAATGAAAAATTAGATAATGAAACTTCTAATTTAAAAGAAAAATATGAAGCTTTAAGCTCTGATTTTGATGATGCTGTTGATATTATAAAGAATTCTATAATAGACAGAGATGAATTGATATCATTACATAATGAAGAAAGAAATGCTATCATAGAAAAATTCGAAAATCTTAAAAATGATTTTGAATCTTTCAAAGAATCATCATTAAAATTTGATAATGAAGATGTACCTGCTTTATTTGAGAATAAGAAAAAAGAGATAGAGCATATATTTGAAGAGTTTACAAGTGCTGTAGTTGAGAGAGTTGATATAACTGATGATGAAGTTAATAAATTAAAAGATGCTATTGTTTCTGATAAATTAGATTTATTAGAAAAGATGGATAATTTAGAAGTTGAAATAGAATCAGTTAAGAAAGATAATACAGTAGAACAGTTAGCTTTAGAAAAGAAAGCTTTGGAAGATTCTTTCAATGCTATAAAAGCAGATTTTGCTAAACTAGAAAATTTAGAAAATAACTTGTATCAATTAAAAGAAAATATGTCAGATGTTGATGTATTGTTAAAAGATGAAGTTAAAGCTCTATCAAGCAGATTATCAGATTTTGAAGAGAGAATAAAAGATGATATAGTAAGAGATTTAGATGAATATTCTATAGAATTAAATAATCTTACTGATAATGTAGGAAAATTAAATTCAAGAATAGATGATGTTAAATCACAAATAGAAGATAGCATTAATAAATCTTCTGAATTGGAAACTCTTATTTCTAGTGAAAAAGAAGAATTAGATAATAAACTATCTACTATTAAGGATGAGTTAGTATCTAAGTCTGAAAATGATGATACTATAGAGAAATTATTCACTCAAGAAAAAGAAAAATTAAATGAACTTTTCAATCAAATAAAAGATGATAATAAAGAGTTCAGATATAGATTAGAGAAACGTGTTGCTTATTTTGAGGACACTTGGTCAGACAGCAGCAGATTGAAAAATATTTTCTCAACTGATATAAGAGAACAATTGGATAATATCAGAAATGATAATGAGATTAAATTTGAAAATTCTATAAATTATTTGAAAGATAAAGTAGAATCTATAGATAATGATATATCTAATTGGAAAGAAAACACTGTTGATGAATTAGTTAAACAATTAGGTGAAGCTAGAGAAAGCATATCTAATTATTTGAATGATTCAGAGATAAAAGGAAAAGAATTAGTAGATAATCTTTTATCTAAAATAGATGAAAAAGAAAATAGCATGTATCAGACTTTAGAAGATAAAGAGAAAAACATGTATCAAACTTTAGATGATAAAGAAAAGAGTATGTATCAAACTCTAGATGATAGAGCAAGAAACATGTATAAATCTTTAGATGAAAAAGAAAAGTCTATATATGAAATCTTAGATAATAAAGTACAGGAAATAGAAAGCAGATTATCTCTTATTGATTCTAAATTGAATGATGATATAACTTCTAACTTAGAAAATCTATATGATATGCTAAATGAAGCAGTAGCTAAATATGATGAAGAGATAAAAAATATTGAGCATTATAGATTAGATGAGAATAATAAGATTTTAGATGATATTGATAATGTAGGAAAAGAAATAAGATCTTCTTATGAAAATTATTCTAAGCTTATAGAAGAGGTTTATAATAATTCTCTTAATTCATTAAAAGATTATTCTAATTCTATTAAAGATGAGATAGAAAAATCAAGAGAAGAAACAGAAGAAAGACACTTGTCTAGTGAGAGAGAATATATTGATGAGTATTTGAAAGGATATTCAGAAAAATTAGAATCTCAAGTATCTGATAAGATAAATATATTGAATAATGCTAAAACTGATTTAGATAATATGTTAAAATCTTCTTTTGATGATTTAGAAGCAAGATTTAATGAATCTATGACTAAGTTTGAAGAATCTTCAAATAACAGAGTATTCAAAACTTTACAAGATATAGAGAAAAAAGCTGATGATGTAATTTATGGAAACAATTATATCTACAAGATAGAAGATAAAGTAAAAGACTTCTATGGTAAAATAGATACTAAACTACTTCATTTTGCTGATAGATATGATACTTTAGAGAAAAAGATATATGATTTAGAGAGCAATCAAAATTATATATTCAGACTCGAAGATAAAATTAGAGATTTGAATGAAAAGCTAGATGATAGAATAACAAATGTTAATGAAAGATATGATAATTTAAGAAAATCTTTTGATGATAAATTTGTTCATATAGAAAGTGCTGTATTGAATAATGAGCAAGTTCAGAAATTGAGAGATGATTTCATTATTTTCAAAGATGATGTATTGAAAGCTAATAGAGATAATATACCAGAGCTATTCAATAAAGAAAAAGAAAAATTTGAAGAGTTATTTAATTCGTTCGCTAATGATATAATATCTAAATTAGATACTTCTAATGCTAATATAGAAGAGTTCAAAAATACTATGTATGATGAAAAGAATTCTATATTAGAAAATATGGAATCATTTAGATATGAGTTAGATGAATTAAAGAACAATGATTCTATTGAAGCTTTAGAAGCTGAGAAAGCTAGATTAGAAGATACTTTCAATTCTTTCAGAGAAGAATTTGAAAGACTTTATGATTTGGAAAGTGAAGTTTATAATTTGAAAAGTAATTTAGATGGTGTTGATTCTAATTTAAGAAGCGATGTTGATAAATTATTTGATGAAGTTTCTGAGTTTAAATATGCTTTAGAAGAAAAAATAGATATTTTAGAAGATAATACAGTTTCTAGAGATTTATTTGATGATGACAGAGAAAAATTATATTCTTTATATGATGAACTTGAAGCAGGAAATAAAGACTTTAAAGATTTAATGGATAAGAGAATAAGTTATTTTGAAGATACTTGGTCTGATCCTAATAAGGCTTTAAAACTTTATGAAAATGCTTTAACACCTGAAGTAGATAATTTGAAATCTGAAATACTTTCTAATGTAAAAGATCAAGTAAATGAAATAGAAAAGAACTTATCTGTTTGGAAAGATGATAATTTGTCTCTTCTTTTAGAGCAATTAAAAGAGGCTAAAGAAAATATCGATAACTTTATAGAAAGTTCTAAAGACAAGAAGAATGGTATTATTGCCAAAATGATATCTTCTATAAAAGAGGAAATATTAGGCAAAGAAAGTGAGATAAATACTCGTCTTGAAGAAAAACTTTCTTCTGTTAATGAAAGAATTGCTGATTTAGAAAATAGATTAACTTCTGATGTTAGCAGATTTAATAATATGATATCTGAAGCAGTTGATAAATATGAAGATGAGCTTAAGAATATAGAATCTTATAGATTAGAAGAAAATGAATCTATAATGAGAAATTTGGAAGATATTGGAAGAAATATAATTTCAAATTATGATAATTATTCTAAAATGCTAGATTCTGTTTATGAGAATAATAAAAATGCTTTAGATGAGTATTCAAACAGCTTAAGAATAGAAATAGAAAAAGCTAGAGTTGATACTAATAAAGGTTATATAGATGAATATTTGAGTGAATATTCTTCTAAAGTAGAGGCTGATATAAAAGAAAGACTAGAAGAGCTTGAGAAAAATAAATATAATTTAGATGTTATGATAAATGATTCATTTAATAATTTGAATCAAAGTATTAATAATGCAGTATCTAAAATGATAGAAGATTCTGATTCTAAATTAAGAGATGTTATAGATAATTTAGAAGTTCAGATAAATGATCTTATAGCTAATAAAGAAGAAGAAATAGTTAGCAGAATATCAGCTTATGAAACAGATCTAAAAAATGAACAGTATTCTTCACTTGAAGATATTAAAAATGAGTTATTAGGTCTTTATAATGAGTTTAAAGAGAATGTTAATTATGATAATTTGAAAGATATATCTGAAAAATTAGATAGTATAGAAACTTCATTGTTAGAAGTTAATACTCAATTAGAAAATAAAGCTAAAGATATTTCTGATAGAATAGATTTAGAAAAAGAAGAATTATATGCTTCTGTTAATAAATTGTCTTCAGAATTTGAAGATTTCAAATCAAATATAGATGACAGATTCAAAACTCAAGTAAGCGATTTTGTATCTAATAATGAGCATATATTATCACTCTTTGGTGAATATAGTGAGAAAATTTCTTCTGTAACTAATATATTGGAAGACATAGAAAATGTTAAAGTATCTTTAATTGAAGAAATAAATAAAGTAAAAGAAGAAATAGATAATAAATATTCAAGTCTTACTAAAGATTTTGATAAATCAATAGATGATATAAAAGATGCTGTATTAGATAAGAATAATATACTTCAATATTATATAAATGAAAAAGAATTGTTATGGAAAGAGATTGATGCTTTGAAAGCTACTTTTGCTTCAATGAAAGATAATATATTGAATGCTAATGAAGCAGTTGCTAAATATGCTCCTTCTATCATTGATAGTGAGAAAGTTCGTATACAGTCTGTTATAGACGATGTATTTGAAACTTTAAGTGCTAAAATAAATAATAATGAAGACAGTATTTCTAATTTAGAATCTTCTTTCTCTGAATATAAATCTCTTATATCAGATGCTATAGACGGATTTAAAGATGAAATTTCTTCTATAAGAAATAGTAATAACTATGATGATTTAATTGAAGAGAGAAATAGATTGGAAGAATCATTTAATTCTCTTAAAGATGATTTCTCAAAAATAGAAGATTTGGAAAAAGATTTACATCTTGTTAAAGCTAAGTTAAAAGGTGATGACAGCAGCTTGATTGATGAAGTTATGAGACTTTCTGATGAGCTTGAAATCTTGAAAGATAATGTATCAAATATGAATAATACAGATAATAATGTAAATGATAATAATGATATTGATGCTATTTATGAAGATTTCAAACAGTTAAATGAAAGTTTAGAATCATTCAAAGAAACTGTTATTCCTCAATTATCTACTTTTAGTAAATTGGAAGATAAGATATCAGAAAATAGAGAGGAAATCTATAAATATATCAATAGTATAATGTATTCTTTACCTGAAGCTTATATAAGCAGAGAAGAGATATCTAATTTAGAAAATAAATTATATGATATATTTAATAACTTCAATGACGGCATAGTATCTATAAAGAATGATTTAGTCTCTAATATAGAGAAAGACACTAAAGATTTCAAAGATAGAATAGAAAAGAGAATAGAGTTCTTTGAAGATGCATGGTCTAGTGAAGAAAAATTAGTAGAATTATACGGCAATATAATAGCTGATAATTTTGATGTATTAAAACAAGGTTTAGAATCACAATTCAATGATTCATTTGCTGAGTTCAAAGACAAAATAGATAATATGCAAAATGATTTGAATAGCTGGAAGTCTTCTAATCTTGATGCTATAACAGAGACATTGGATAATGCTAAAGATATAGCTGCTGACAATACTGATTATTCTGAAATCAAGTCTATGATAGAAACATTGAAAGAGGATATATATAATAAACAATTAGAGTTAGAAAATGACTTTAATACTAAATTAGAAGAAGGTATTTCAAATATAGAATTACAGATAAATACATTCGATGATAGAATTAAAGATTTAGAGTATAGTCAGGATACATTAGGTTCTGATTTAGCTCTATACAAAGAAAAATTGGATTCTATATTAAATGATTATGAGGACAAAGTAAAATCTAAAGTTATTAATCTTCAAAATAGTTTGAAAACAGAAGAGAAAAATACTATAGATTATATAGAAAATAATATAAGTTCTATAAAAGATGATATTAACAGTTCTAGCAAAGGAGTAGAATTAAAAATAAAAGCTTTAGAATCTTATATAAGTAAAATAAATAATGATCTTAATACTAATACATTGAAACTTTCTAATGAATTAGCTAAGGATAAAAAAGATCTGCTTGATACTATAGATGGTTTGAGAAAAGAGGTTTATAATAAAATAACCGAGGAAGTATCAAATAAAGATTCAGAGCTTTTGAAAGACTTCGAAGAGTTTAAAAATGAAATAATAAATGCAGTTCCTAATATGGATGAGCTTGCAGAACTTTTCGTATCTGAAAAAGAAGATATAACAAATGAGTTTGAGGAGTTAAAAAATGAGCTTCTCAGCACTCAATCTGACAATAAAAATTTTGCTCAAATGTTTGAAGAAGAAAAAGCAAAATTGATAGATGAGCTTGATCATTTCAAATCAGCTGTAAGAGTTGAGTATATATCTGCTGAGGAAAGATTCGAAGCACTTAAGAAAGATTATATGAATAACTTGAATAATCTTTTAGATGTTGAAAAAGCAGATTTGGAATCTTCATTTGAAGAGATAAGAAAAGAACTTAATAATATAAAAGACAGTTCTTTATCAAAAGAAGAAATAGAGAAACTTATAGATAGCTATAAGAATGAAATAAGTTCTTCTATTAATAATAAAAAAGTTGAAGTTTCTGAAAATGTAGAAGCTGGAAATGTTGATACTTCTTATGTAGAAAAATTGATAGAAGATGAAAGAGCTAGAATAAATGAAACATTAGAATCATTTAGAAAAAATATAGAGGAAAACTACTCTACTGTTGAAGCAGTTGCTGAAGTTCTTTCTAAAGAGCAGGATGCTGTTGAAGCTAAGTTATTGGGTATGAAAGAAGATATACTTAGCGAAATGCCTACTTTAGAAAATATAAGTCAGATATTTGTAGATGAGAAAGAGAATCTAAAAGAAGAACTTAGAGATGAATTTGTATCTTTAAGAGATGAAATATTAGGTTCTGTTCCTACTAATAATGATTTAGCTAATATGGCTCAGCAGTACGGTGCTAAAATTAGAGATGACTTCCAAATATTAGAGCAGGATTTCTCTGAAAGCATAAAAAGATACAAAGAAAATTTATCTAATGAAATGCTTGGATTTAGAAATGAGTTTAATGACAGAATAGCTAATATCAGAGATTTGGCAGAGGCTTTACAGGCTGAAAGAGATAGATTGATGGCTGAAATAGATGATATTAAACTTAAATATGAAAGCGGAAGCATATATTCTAGTGAGGCTTTAAATAACATAGAGGGCGACAGAGATAGACTTGTAAATGAATTTATAAACTTTAGAAAATCCATAGTTGAACTTATCAAAGAACAAGATGAAACTATGTCTATGTTTAATAAAGAGAAAATTAATATCATTGACAGTATAGAAGCTTTGAAAAATCAAATTTCATTTGATACTATAAGCAGAGATGATGTTGCTGCTATGATTGAAGAAGAAAGAAGACAGGTTACTGAAATGTTTGAAAGCATACAAAATGATTCTATAGATACTGATTTGAGATATCTTACAGATTCATTCAGAGATGATATCATAAAAGTATTTGAAGAATCTAATGATGAGTTCAGAAAACGTGTAGAAGCTAGAATAGTTCATTTTGAAGATGCTTATGCTTCACCTGATAGAATAAAAGAATTCTATAAAGATGCTATACTTTCTGAAGTAGACAGCTTGAGAAGTGATGCAGAACAGATACTTATAGATTTAAATGATAAGGTAGAAAATGCAAAAGAACAGATAAATGTATTAGAAAATGATAGAGTAAAAGACATAATCAATAAAATAGATGAAGCAGAAAATGATATTAATTCTTTAATAAATACTATAAAAGCTAATATTAAAGAACAAGAAAATGAGCTTAGAATGTTGAGCCAATCTCAGAAACATATATCTCAGGAAGTAGAGACTGTTCGCAGAGAGAGAGAAGCTCTTATGGATATGGTTAAAAACTCTGATATAAACATAAGAAACAAGCTCGACAGTTTAACAAGTGCTGTAGCAGAAGCAGCAGAGATTGCTTCATCTAAGATAGCTGAAAAAGAAGCAGCATTCAGCAGTAAAGTAAAAGAAGCTGAAGAATATATTAATTCATTGTCTGATAAAATTACATTAGAAAATAACAGTGCTTTAGATAAAGCTAGAGAAGATATTAATAATTTAGTTGCTTCTTTCAATGAATCAGTTATAAAAGAGACTAATGATTTGGCACCTCATATAACTAATACAGTTCAGAATTTCATTAATAATGAAATGAAAAAATTTGATAAATTCTCAGATGTTAGAAGTGCTATAGAAGGCATTGAGAATGATATTAATAACAAGATAACTGAAGCATTCAATAATATGAACAAAGAACTTGAAGATAATATTGTTGAATTTAGAAAGAAAATAGATACATATCAGGAAGAGTTTATCAGTGAATTAAAGATGTCTGTAAATGTAGAGGGTGAAAAAGCTGTTGATGAAATTAAGTCTTTACATAATGATGAAGTTGCTAAATTAAAAGAGATGTATTTAACTACTGAAAAATTCTATACAGATAGACAAGAGAAAAACCATGAAGACTTCTCAAAATTATTTGAAGAAACTTATAAAGACTATAATGAAAAAATAGAATCATTATATGCTCAATTAGATGATACTAAACTTCAAATAAGTACTTCTGTTGAAGATGTTGTTGCTGATTTGAAACAGGCTTTAAGCATAAAAGATGAGTTCTTAACTTCAGTTGAAAATAATAAAGAAAAACTTGAAGCTGTTGAAGAGCAAATGAATAATTTACAGAATGAATTTGCTCCTTCAGTAGAAAAATTGAAAGACATAATAGAAGAAAAGGCATTAGAATTACAAGAGAAAATCAATGAATACTCTCAAGATATAGAACTTCAAGGAGATAAGTTCAATTCTAGATTGGAAGAGTTATCTAATAATGCTAAATCTACTATAGAAGATAAGGTAACTGAATTTGATTCTATAATAGAAAATATTTCTAATAAAATGGATACTTTATTAGAAGAAAAGAATTCAGAGTTCGATGCATTAAAAGCACATTATGAAGGACTTTCAGAATCATTGACAGCATTGAAAGATACTATATCAGAAGCAGTTAATGAAAGAATAGAAGAAGCAAATAGCATTATAGAGGAAAATGTTCAGACTATAGAAGAATCAGCTAATGAAAAATATGAAAAATACATAGCAAGACTTAATTCTAATTTAGAACAAACATTGTCTCTTTTAATGAACGATGCTAAAGAACATATACAGAAAGCTAAAGATGAAATAATTAAAGCTCATACTGATAATTTAGATGAGTATGATCAGAGAATTACAAATATGAAAGATATTGTTTCAGCTTTAGAAGAAGATATAACTAAATATTCTTCTGAGATAGATGCAAGACTTGAAAGTATTAATTTAAGCTATGATGAAAAAACAAATGTTATACTTAAAGATTTTGAAAATAGAACTGATGATTTGAAATTGAAATTAAATGATGCATCTGAATCTATTGACAAAATGCTTGATTTAAAAACTAATGATATTTCTTTAGAGTATGAGGCTATGAAATCAAAAATAGATGATATAGCTAAAGATATAGAAAAATACATGAATACTGTTAAAGTATTTGATAATGCTAAAGAAATGGCAGATTCTATAAGAGATGATGTTTCTAAGTTGAATGCTTTGGTTGAGGATACTAAAGCTACAACAATTGAAATGAATAAGACTATGTCCGAATTTGACAGTTTAAAGAAAATGCATCAGGAAATATTAGGATATGCAGAAAGTCTTAGAAAGGAAAAAGACAGCTTGAAAGATACTCAGGAAAAAGTAAATATGTTAATGGAAATGTCTGGTGAAATTCAAGAGAGATTCGTTAATATAGCAGAAAATAATGCTATGATAGAGCATGCTGAGGAAGGAATACAGGTTGTTATAGATATAGCATCTCAAATAGAAAATAAACTTTCATTCATTAAGGATAAGGAAGAGTATGCAGATGATATATTACAGCAAATAAGAAAAGCTGAAGTAGAAACCGAAACTATTTTAGAAAGAGTAGATAGTATAAAAGAAGCTATGGTTGAAGTTGAAGATACTAGAAAGAACTTTATGGATAAGATTTATTCTTTAGAAAGAGATATGGCTAAAATAGATAAGAATGATAAAAAAGTTCAGTTGTTTATTTCTAAATTAGAAGAGATAAATGATATAATAGATGCCATACAGGATCAAAGAGAAAATCTTGTTCGTATGAAGAATCAGTATGATGATTATGATAAGAACATAGTTAAGAATTTGGAAAGAGCTGAATATTTTGTAAGATATTTAGAGACTTTACTAGATAATGCTGATAAATATATGTCTGATAAAGGTTCTAAGACTTCTAAAAAAGGAACAGCTGCTAAAATAGATAGTAAGAAAGAAGAGTTTATAATTAGAATGTATAAAGAAGGTTGGAAACCAGATGAGATAGTTAAAAATAGTTCATATTCAAGAGATGAAGTTGAAAGAACTATAAAAGCATGGAAAGATAAGCAATCCAGAGGATAATTTTAAATGGTTTGATTGTTCTCCTTCTAAAAATTAGAGTCTATAGGTTATTACTTATAGACTCTATTTTGTATATTATTATAAAATATAAACTTTATATATTTATATTTTAATTTATGATATGATTAATAATAATTTTTTTAGACTATATAAGATTATAAAAGATATATAATACTAGTTAGTAAATTAAGAATTAATTATATTCCCCACCACTTGGAAGCATCTGCTTGATATGCCCATTGATAAGAATTGCCTGATCTAATCCAAATTTTTGCTAATCCATTTCCGCCTGTTTGTTTAAATATATAAAGTCCATTAACAGAATATACGGCTTCAGTATCAAATGAAGCATCTGTATAATTTGTAACCACTACTACAGCATTAAAATTAGTTTGATATCCAAAATATTGAACGCCCCACCCTCCTGCTGCAGTAACTTTTCCACCAGCAACATTTCCTACAGTTGCTGTATCAGCTGTTAATGTTGTTCCATTTCCATTTCCTTCAGGTCTTGGTACAACAGGCAATGCTGAATAAATTTTAGTTTCTATATATTTTTTATCAACTAAATCGTTAGTACCATACGCAGTAACAGCTACATAGTATAATGTACCATTATTAAATGTGTAATTTGGAATTTCTATTACATAATTTGTTCTTGTGTGGTTAGATCCTGCTACTGTTGGATATGCTCCAGAAGAATTTTTTATAGCATTATCAGGCTGAGTAAAACTAGCAGAATTACCAGCATATATATTGAATCCTGCAAAATCAGAAGCTATTACCCCTGACCAGAAGCTTATACTTACTTTATTATTACCAGGTATGGCAGAAACACTGTATGGAGAATTATATTCATCCACTATAGTGATAAGTTCTTCATTACAAGAAATAAATAAAAAAATTGCTATTATATTAAATATAAATATTTTTTTCATAATTAGTAACTTAGTATGTTGGCACTAGTTTGTCTGCAATAATCAACTGTTATACTGCTAGTACCATTTACACTCCTTACATATATTTTACCATAATAGGCATTATTTCCGTCTGTTATTTTTATCAAATAAAGTCTGTTGGCTTTTACTTGTAAATCAACGTTTCCATATCCATTTTCAGGGGGAATAACAACATCATTCAAAGAATTACCAGATACTGCCATCATACTTGTACCACCAACATTTTGAAAATATAAATTTCCGCCGCTAACAATTAATCTGGCTAAATCTCTACCTTCCATACTTATATTATTATTTGGGGTAACTGTTTGATTTAATGCTTCAGGTCTAGGTGTACCCATCTTAACAAAATTATCATAGTAATAGTAGCTTTCTAATTGAGGAGTTATTTGATAAGCTGATACCCAAACATATACTGGTATTCCGTTGTTTAGATCAGATTCTTTTAATGTATATACATCTGTACCATTGGTTGAAAAATATGAACCTACTTTAATGGTAAATGAATATTTTTTTATAACAGTAGATGTTTTATCTGATATTGTAGGCAATGCTTTTTGCTGATTATACAATCTGTATTTTCTAGGATCTGTACTGTCTCCAAAATATATATTATATCCGCTGAATGAAGGTTCATTGTTTTGAGCTTCAAATTCAACAGTTAATTGATTATTTCCTGGTATAACTTTTGTTATATAAGGCTGATTTAATTCAAGAGTTATACCTGTAACATCTGGAAGTCCGCATGAAATTATTGGAAATGATAATAATATAGTAAATAAAAATAATTTTAATATATTCATTTATACATTATACACTAAAATATAAATTATATCAATATTTGTTTGCTTATTTATTTGTACTTCCAAATCCGCCTTCACCTCTTTGAGTATCAGAAAGAGAATCTACTTCTTCAAAAGATACTTTCTCAACTTTAGCAAAAACCATTTGAGCTATTCTGTCACCATGATTTATTGTAAATGGAATATCAGTTAAAGATGCTAATATTATTTTTAATTCTCCCCTATAATCGCTGTCTATTGTTGCTGGTGAGTTTAAACAAAATATGCCGTTTTTTAATGCCAAAGAACTTCTGCTTCTAATTTGTGCTTCATAACCTTCTGGTATTTCTATGAAAAGTCCTGTTGGTACTAATACTATATCATTTTTATTTAAAGTAATTGGATTATCTATATTCGCATGTAAATCAAGCCCAGATGAACCAACTGTTTGATACTTAGGCAAAGGGTTTGATGATTTATTAATAATTTTTATTTTAAGCATAATTTTCTCCAAAATGATCTAAATTAGAAATGGCTTATTATAATATTATTATCTGAACAAAAAAGCAAGTATCATTATAATAATTAATGCTGTAATACCCTGTACAAAAGTTGCCAAAGTTCTAGCTTTATATGCATCATTTATTTTTAAGCCGGATAATTCAACAACTATCCAGAAATAACTATCATTGGCATGTGAGGCTATCATAGAACCTGCACCTATTGACATCAATACTAATATCTGAGATATAGGAGTATTAAATCCCAATGTACCTAATAAAGGAGCAAAAAGTGATGCTACAGTAACTACTGCTATTGTAGAAGAACCTAACATTATTTTTAATGCTGATGCCATAATAAATGGTAATATTAGTCCCATATTTAATGATCCGAATATATGTCCTAATTCTGGTATTATTTTAGCTAGTTCAGTAGATTTTAATACTTCTGCAAAAGCGCCGCTGGCACCAACTATAGCCAATATACTTCCTGATGATCTTATACCATCACCTATCCACATAGATATTTCTTCTTTATTAAATTTATGAGTTAATAAAAGTGAGAATAGAAAACCTATGAATAATGCCATAGATGGTTCACCCAAAAATATAAATATGTTTTTGATGATTCCGCTGCCTACTCTGAAAGAATCAAATCTAACTATACTTCCTATAGCCATTAACAATATTGGTACTACTATAGGAGCTAAAGCTTTCCAAGTAGGAGGAAGTCCTCCAATATCGCTTATTAGAGTCTCATAAGTAGGTGATTTATCCGGATAATTAGGTTTTTTTATATATTTTGATATAAATATTCCGTATATTGCACCAACTAAAGAGGTTGGAATGGCAACTATTAAACCAACTATAATGATTGTTAATAAATGAGCCTCAAGTCCGAATAGATTTACAACTGCAGCAGGTCCTGGAGTTGGAGGAATTAAAGCATGAGAAGCGTAAAGTCCTGTAGATAAAGCTACAGATAAAGCCACAGGAGAAGCACCGCTTTTTTTAGCAACTGCTTTTCTTAAAGGTGTAAGTATTAAGTATCCTGAATCACAGAATACAGGTATTGATACTATGAAACCCAATATATTCATAGCCAATGCAGGATGAGAATTTCCTACTATTCTTAATACTATTTCTCCTAATTTTAAAGCAGCTCCTGACATTTCTAATATATTACCTATTACACTGCCCAAAACTATTATTATACCAACACTTGCAAGAGCATTACCAAAACCCTTTCCTATTAAAGCGGATATTTCTGTTATGTAATTAGTATCATTATTAGATGGAACATGAAGTGTAAAAGCTAGAAATATCGCCACTAACAGCATAGCTATAAATGGATGAATCTTAAATTTAATCGTTAAAACCATAACGACAATAATAGATATTGCCAACATAGCTATTACAAAATAACTAATCATTAGATATCCTTATGTTTGGTTTTTTTATATGAAAAAATATTAATCATCTTCTGGAACTTCAGCGTGAATATATCCTTCTTCAAAGAAATATACTAATTCTTTTTCTGCTTGTTTAGCTGTTTCTTCCATTCCATCTTCATATTCTATTTCTAAAATTAGATTTGCACCCTGAAATGCTCCAAGTCCCATAATATTAAATACACTTTTAGCATCAGCCCTTACACCATTATAAAGTAAAAATATTCCTATATTTGAATATTCATTTTTACTTGATATTTGTGATAAAACTCCTGCTGGTCTTAAATGCATTCCGTTTTTGCTTTTGATTGTAACTACATTTGTTAATGTCATTAGATATCCTGAAATTTATTATATTACTATTATAGTATATTTAGTTATATTTTTCAAGATTTTTTTATATACTGAATAATTATTTAGTAATAAATTAGGAATAAAATTTATTTATAATTCCCGCCCTCTATATTTTTTACCTATTATAAAATAATAATTTAATAATCTTTTTTACTATTATTTATTAAAAATATAGCACCCACCCTAGTTTTTATTAAATTTATGATCTTCTTGACGCACGGTGAATAGGCTATTATAGTTTAGCAAAATTTGAATTATAAATCAGCTTTATTTTTTAGATTCATTCTGCGTGCGGTGAATAAATTTTTAAGTTTTATTTTATAGTAAAAATTCTAAATTTAAAAATCGCTTGGGAGGGCATGCTTTTTCTTTTGTAGCTTTAAAGAATAAGAGAATTTTATGTTCAAATTGAAACAGAAATATTAAAGGGCGGGGAATATAAGAAAATTTGTTTATTAATATTAAATATTGATAAAGTCTTTTTTTATATAGAATTCATGTTATAATATTTTAACTTTTTTGTAAGGATTTTTTATGGCTAATAATTCTATAGAAATAAGAGGTGCTAAAGAGCATAACCTTAAAAATGTATCACTTTCAATACCTCATAAAACCCTAACTACTTTAACAGGAGTATCAGGAAGCGGAAAAAGTTCTCTCGCATTCGATACTATTTTTAAAGAGGGACAAAGAAGATATTTAGAATCATTATCAGCTTATGCAAGACAGTTTTTAGGCGTTATGGCTAAGGCTGATGTTGAACATATTGAAGGACTATCCCCTACTATTTCTATAGACCAAAAAAGCGTAAATAAAAATCCTCGTTCTACTGTAGGTACAGTTACAGAAATCTATGACTTTTTTAGACTTCTTTTTGCAAGACTTGGGGTCCCTTACTGCTCTAAATGCGGACATAAAATTTCTAAACAAAGCGAAGACCAAATTGCACAAAGCGTATTAAGAGAATTTGCAGAGAAAAGAATTTTAGTGCTTGCCCCCATTGTAAGAGATAGAAAGGGAGAGTATAGAAAAGAAATTGAAGAAGTTAAACTTGCAGGATATCCTAGAATAAGAATTGATAATATAGTTTATAAATTCGATGAAGATGAAATTCCTGAATTAAAAAGATATGAGAAACATACTTTAGAAATAGTTATTGATAGAATAAAAGTTGAAGATAAATACTTGTCAAGAATTACTGATGATATTGAAAGAGCTATAAGAATAACAAAGGGGTTAGTAGCATTCTATGAAGAACATGAAAAAAGTGAGGAAGTACTAGAAACACAAACTCCTGAGAGTACTGAAGAAGATACAAAAACAAAAAAGAAAAAAATCAAAATGAGTAAACAGTTTGAAATAGATAAATATTATAAATTGTACACAACTGAAAGATCTTGTGCAAATTGCGGACACTCTATTGCAGATATTGAACCTAATTTATTTTCATTTAATAACCCTATGGGAGCATGTACAGTTTGCGGAGGTCTTGGAGTTGAGCATGTATTTACAGAGAAGCATATTGTAAAAGATGAGAATTTAAATATTTATGAAGGTGCTTTATCATGTTTTGTAGATGATCATATCGGTTTTGATATGGAATATGGTACTGATGAACTTGAAGTTATTGCTAAGACTTATAAAATAGATTTAAAAAAGTCTTGGAAAGATTTAACTAAAACAGAAAAGAAATATTTACTTTATGGTACTGATAAAGAAGTAAAATGGAGAAAAAGATTCTGGTATCATAGCAAACTTGTTGAAGAAAGAGTTCCCGGAATTTTAGACAGATTAAAATACGATTATGAAACTTATAAAAATAGTTATTATGCTAATTTTATGGACGAAGTTCAATGCCCTAAATGTAAAGGTAAAAGAATTAATGAAGATGCTTTGTCAGTAAAATTCAATGGAAAAACTATAGCTGATTTTTCTTCAATGACTATAGAAGATTTATATGATTATTTCACTAAATTAAAATTAAAACCAAATGAGGAAGTTATAGGTGCTCCTATAGTAAAAGAAATTATTTATAGATTAACATTTTTGGTTAAAGTTGGATTAACCTATTTAACAATAGAGCGTTCCTCTCCTACTCTTTCAGGAGGGGAATCTCAAAGAATAAGATTAGCCTCACAAATAGGAAGCGGGCTTGAAGGTGTATTATATGTACTTGATGAGCCTTCAATAGGTTTGCATCAATCAGACAATAAAAAATTAATTGAATCGTTAAAAACGTTAAGAGATAAAAATAATACTGTCATAGTTGTAGAGCATGATAAAGAAACTATGGAGGAATCAGATTATTTAATTGATATAGGTCCTAATGCCGGTGTTAATGGAGGTGAGGTTGTTGGCATTGGTGATTATGAAGAGTTTATAAAATCGGATAGATCTTACACTGCTAAATATTTACGCGGCGATGATGATATAGAAATTCCTAAACAAAGACGCGAAGGAAACGGAAAGTTTTTAAAAGTAATTGGAGCTAATCAATTTAATCTTAAGAATATAGATGTTCAATTTCCTTTGGGGGTATTTATTGTAGTTACAGGACTTTCTGGAAGCGGTAAATCTACTTTAGTTGAAAATATTTTAATGCGTGCTTTGCATAATCATTTTTATGGTAAGACTCTAACTCCGGGAAGTCATGAAAGAATAGAAGGACTTGAAAATATTGATAAGGTTATAGAAGTTGATCAATCTCCTATAGGAAGAACTCCAAGAAGCAACCCAGCAACTTATACAAAAGTTTTATCGCCTATAAGGGATTTATTTGCTGCTACTAAACTTGCCAAAATGAGAGGATATGATAAAGGAAGATTTTCATTCAATGTTAAAACAGGAAGATGTCCTACTTGTGAAGGTGCAGGAGTTATAGAATTAGAAATGCAGTTTCTTTCCAATGTATTAGTGCCTTGTGAAGAATGCGGCGGAAAGAGATTCAATGCAGAAACTTTAGATGTTAAATATAAAGACAAAACTATTTATGATGTTCTTGAAATGAGTGTCTCAGAAGCGATTGCTTTTTTTGACGGTATAACTTCTATTACAAGAATATTAAAAATAATGGAAGATATAGGACTTGGATATATAAAATTAGGTCAGCCATCAACTACTCTTTCAGGTGGTGAAGCTCAAAGGATAAAACTTGCAAGCGAACTTCATAAAATATCTACTGGAAACACTTTATATATATTAGATGAACCTACTACAGGACTTCATTTTGAAGATATAAAGAAATTATTAAAAGCATTAGATGGGCTTGTTGAAAAAGGCAATACTGTTTTAGTTGTAGAGCATAATTTGGACGTTATTAAATGTGCGGATCATATTATAGATATGGGGCCTTTAAGCGGAGATAAGGGAGGCAGAGTCGTTGCTGAGGGTAAGCCTGAAGATATAATTAATGTAAAAGAATCTCTCACAGCAAAAGAACTCAAAGAAATATTAAAGCCTTCAAAAAAGAAAAAAGAGAATATCAAAACAGAAGAAACAAAAAAAGAAGAAAATACTTCATTAATAATAAAAGGTGCTAATAAGCATAATCTTAAAAACATAAGTTTAACACTTCCTAAAAACCAAATCAATGTTATTACAGGAGTATCTGGAAGCGGAAAAACTTCTCTTGCATTCGATACTATATTTAAAGAAGGTCAAAGAAGATTTGTTGAATCGCTTTCTACTTATGCAAGAAGATTTTTAGGAAGATTTGAAGATGCTAATGTTGAAAAAATTGAAGGATTAGCTCCAGCCATTGCAATTGATCAGAAGAATGTAAGCAGGAATCCTCGCTCTACTGTGGCTACCGTTACAGAGATTTATGATTATTTCAGACTTATTTTTGCAAGGCTTGCTAAACCTCATTGTCCGCATTGTAATGATAAAGATACTTTAAAAGCTGAAACTCCTTCTATACTTGCAACTGAAATTATTGATACTATGGATTTGCATAAACTTGTTATAATATCACCTTTATATCATAGTTCATTTAATCATAGATTTACTTTTGATGATAATGATGCAAAAGATATTAAAAAGATTATAGAAAAAACCAGAGAAGCTGGATATGTAAGAATGCAGATCAACAATAATGATTATGTTATAGATGATATTACAGAAGAAGATATTAAAGAATTATCTAAAGAAGAAATATATTCTGTAGGTATAGTAATTGATAGAATTGTTGTTGGAAAGGATAAAAGAGCTAGGATTGCAGATGCTATTGACAGAGCAATGGATTTATCAAATGGAGTAGCACATATAAAGGCATCTCATGGAATAATAGTAAAAGAAAGTTTCCATACAAAATTTCCGGCCTGTTTGCTTCATGGAATTTTATTTGATTTTGAAGTTACGCCAAGACATTTTTCATTTAATTCACATTGGGGATATTGTGAGGAATGTAAAGGACTTGGAAGCAAACCTACATTTAGTATAGATTTAGCAATAAAAGACAGTACAAAACCATTATTTGATGGTGCATTAGATACTGCTATTCATAATATGTTTTCTACTCCGGGAAAGCATTATACAGATTCTTTAATGAGATTTTTAAGAAGAAATGGAATAACAAAAAAAGATTTATATTATACTCCTTTCAATGAATTAGATCAAAAAGTTATTGATATATTCTTTTTTGGAGGCGATTATTCTGTAGGAAATATCATAACTTCATGGCATTCTAATAATGATGTTACAAGTGATGATTATTCAGAATGGAAGGATAAATCACTTGGTAAATTTTTTATTGATGAGGAATGCGATTCATGTCATGGAGAAAGGTTAAATGAAATAATAAGATCTTACACTATAGAAAATAAAAATATAAGCCAAGTATGTGCAATGACAGTTGAAGAAGCTATTCATTTCTTTGATGAACTTCCAAATCTTTTAAGCGAGAGAGAAAATACTATATCAAAAGAAGCAATAAAAGAAATTAGAACAAGATTAAGTTTCTTAGATAAAGTAGGACTAGGATATTTATTCTTAAGCAGAAAATATGCAACACTTTCAGGCGGCGAGGCACAGAGAATAAGACTTGCTAGTCAATTAGGTTCTAAACTTACAGGGGTACTTTATGTATTAGATGAACCTACTGTAGGACTTCACCCAAGAGATACGAATCATTTGCTTGATACTTTAAAAGAATTAAGAGATTTAAAAAATACTCTTGTAATAGTAGAGCATGACAGGGATACTATGAAGGCTGCTGATAATATTGTAGATATGGGGCCTTATGCTGGTGCTTTTGGAGGCGAAGTAGTTTTCCAAGGTAAATACGATGATATATTAAAAGATGATAATTCACTTACAGGAAATTATTTAAGTGAGAGAAAAAAAGTATTTGAGAAAACTGCTGTAAGAAATGAAGAAACTGAATGCATAAAATTAAAAAATGTTTCAACAAACAATTTAAAAAATATTGATGTTGATATACCACTAAAAAAAATAGTAGTTGTTACAGGAGTATCAGGAAGCGGTAAGTCATCATTAATAATAGACACTCTCTACCCTGCTCTAAAAAAACGAAGACTTAATCAATATTCAAAATTTGAAAGCGTTGAAATACCTAGCATCGTTTCAGACACTATATTAGTTGATCAAATTTCAATAGTTGGTTCTATTAGAAGTACATTGGTAAGTTATAGTAAAGTGTTTGATAAAATAAGAAATATATTTGCTAAAACTCCTACAGCAAAAGCAAAGGCATTCGCACCTGGAAGATTTTCATATAACGGCAAAGAAGGAAGATGTAATATTTGCGAAGGTAAAGGAATAAGAAAAATTGCAATGCACTTCTTATCTGATATGGAGATTGTTTGTGAGGCTTGCGGAGGTAAAAGATACAATGACGAAACTTTATCTGTAAGATTCAAATCTTTAAACATAGCCGAAGTATTAGAATTAACAGTTGATGAGGCAATAGAGTTTTTTGACTTTGACAAATCAGTAACAAAAACACTTTCTATAATGAGTGAGGTTGGACTTGGTTATATAAAACTTTCTCAAAGGCTTGATACTTTCTCAGGCGGTGAATTACAGCGTTTGAAACTTGCTACAGAGTTAGCTAAAAAACAAGGCGATGAGCATATAGTATACATTTTAGATGAACCTACAACAGGGCTTCATTTTGATGATGTTAATAAACTTCTCATAGCTTTAAATAAATTAGTAGAGAAAGGACACAGTGTTATAATAATAGAACATAATCCTGATGTTATAAAAGCTGCCGACTATATAATCGATTTAGGATTAGAAGGCGGTAGTAATGGAGGAGAAATCATTGCTAAAGGTACTGTTGAAGAAATTCTAGAAATGAAAAAAGGCTACACTTGGAAGTATATTTAATTATTATATAGTGTATAATTAACAAATTTAGTAAGCATGTAAAGCTACATATATAAAAACAAAAAGTATTTGTTTCAGTATCATTTAAGTTTTATAAATTTCAATTCCTAAAATCAATTACTTTAAACTTAAAAGAGGATAGTTAAATTAATAACTACCCTCTTATTAAAATTACACAAATATTTTTATTATTCAAATATAGTTTTGTATTCGTCTTTCAAATAAGGTTTGATTTCTTCTGTTGGTATTAATACTCTAGTCTCACCTATTGCATAAGGTCCGATTTCGTATATTCCCCAAGTAAATACTAAACCTTTTGATGTCAAATAGAAATTGTTATTTTCTAATGAAAGTTCATCTAATCCGGAATAAGAATTAGCATCTCTTCCTTCCATTTTAACAAGTTTGTCTTTTACTAAATTGATTAAGTCAGTATTTTTTAAGTCTGTTATTAAATCTGCTATTTTTAATTGATTTCCTGTATCTAATGAATATACACTGTTTACTGTAGCATAGTTTCCATGAGCACCGCCTGTGTATTCATAAACCATTTTATTTATAGATACAACTTTTTCGCTTAAATAGTCTATGCCGTATTGAGAAGAATAATTTTCTATATGTGATATATAATCAGATTTTACCCACTCATCATATATAGGAGTCATTTTATTGCTTATTAAACTTTGAGCTGTTAATAATTTACCCAAATCATTGAAAGTGCTTGCATCAGTTATTCCAAAATCTTTGTTAATGTCTAAATTAATTTTATCTATATTTGCAGATTTGCTGTCATTTTTTAAAGCAAATATTGCTGTTTTAAATTGGAAGAATCTTTGACCATTAGTTGATGATTCGGGAGAAACATTTGAATAACTATATTCAATTATTCTAGCACCTGTTACAGGAGTTTTTGCTGCTTTAAAAGTCATTTCTTTTCCGTCTATTTTAGCAACAAAAGGATATGCAGTGCTTGGGAAATTTCCTTCTAATGTTTTATTGTCATAAGAAGTTGCTGATATATTTCCTTCATCAAGCTCGCCTGCTTTTGTAACATTGAATGTGTTTAAATTTTGATTGATGTCTCTGTAATATACTACTCCAAAATTTCCGCTTTCATTCTGTGCTATTTCAGAGTTGATATATTCTCCGGTATCAGCTACTAAATATACAACTTCATAATTATTAGCTTTTTCATTTTCACTAAGCTGTAATGGTGTAATTTCTGCAGTATTGTTCTCAGTTGCTGTTTCTTGTTTAGCATTATTAGAATTACCGCATGAAACAAAAATAAATAAAGTACATAATGCTGTTAAAAAAATTGCTTTCATTTTTACCCTCTTTTTTACATATTACTCCCAAAAATATATTATATGTAATAACAAAAAATATAATTTTTAGTAAAATAATATTTTGAAAATAATTGCTCGTAATTTTTATAATTGTTTGGAATATTAGATAAAAGCTCAATGATTCGCTAAAATAAATGAAATTAATGTTTATACTTTTTATTTTTTATAATATAAATATTTATAACAATAAAAAATTACTAAATAATTGAGACTATCCTAAAAATATAGTTTATAATATATTGGAATTAATTTAAAATTAAATAATATTAACTTTTTAAATATTTTATTATAAAATATTTAATTGAAAAAACTTCAATAAATATTATTATAGCTAATAAACTTCTGCTATTAACATAGTTTCCACTATAGCTGTTTGTTCGTTAGGTTTAACAATTTTAAATTTATATCCTAAATTTAAATTATCTATCATAGGTTTTATATCAAAAAAGTCAGAATAATTATGATATATACTTATCAATAATACAGGTTTTTGTTTCTTTATTGTATTTATAGCGCCTTTTAAAAATGGCTGTTCAAAACCTTCTAAATCAGTTTTTATTAATCCAATTTCTAGATTATTTTCTTCAACATAACTATCTAAACTAATTATATTAATAGTTTCATCAACTTTATTATAACCCTGAACTTCTTTAGTATTATTTAATGAAATACCTGTAGTTACTGTTTCAATATGAGATATTTCTATTTTATCATTATTTTCACCTAAAGCTAAATTTACAGGTATAATATTTTTTTTATTATTTAGTTTTATAGTTTTTAACATTAATTCATAGTTTATTTTAATTGGTTCAAAACTATATACATTTTTATTTGTATATTCAGAAAGAACTATTGCAGAATCTCCAATAAAAGCTCCAGCATCTATTATATTTTTTTCTTTTACATTATTAATATTTTTAATTATTTCTATTCCATGTTTATCATAAAATACGCATATTTCAAAATGATTAATTGGAAGTAAATAATTTTTATATATATAACACTCATCATCTATTTTATTTGTCATATTTTGCATATATCTAATAATATTTACACAGTTTTTAGCATCATTTCCAGTTAAATATACTTTATCATTAATATTTTCAAATTTTTTTATGCGATCAAAAATGATTTTATGAACTATTTCTATACTTTCATCATCTAATTTATGAATTAAATTTATATATTTATTCCAAAAATTTTTATCATTTATTATTTCTTCTCTGAATATTTTTACTATATTTTCATCCCATGTTTCTAATGAATTATCAATATTATTTTCACATATAGAATTAAGACATAATTTAATATTATTCCTTAATTTTTTAAAAGGAATCCACCATACTATTTCATCTATCACTTTTCTATTCATATATAAACTCCAAGTAAAAAATTGCAATAAAGATACCCTATCAATAGAGATAGGGTTAAATATATTATTAAAATTATATTATTTTTATTATTTAGAATATTGGCTTGGCTTGGCTTGGCTTGGCTTGGCTTGGCTTGGCTTGGCTTGGCTTGTAGGAATAAGCCTATTGTTACAATAGGATCGATTAACATATTGCTATTATATACTAATAACTTAAAATATCAAGTTAATAAATTTCAGCTATTAAAGTAGTTTCTAATATAATGGTATTATCTATAGGTTTTACTATTTTAAATTTATAACCTAAATTTAAATCTTCTATCATTGGTTTTATATCAAAAAAATCAGAATAATTATGATATATACTTATTAGTAATACGGGTTTATGCTTTTTTATTGTATTTATAGCACCTTTTAAAAATTCTTGCTCAAAGCCTTCTAAATCGGTTTTTATTAATCCAACTTCTAAGTTATTTTTATATACAAATTCATCTAGCGTAATCATATTTATAATCTCTTCATTAGTGTAAACATCATTATTGTTATTAATTAATGAGTTGCATCCATTTACAGCATTTTGAGGGTCATAAAATGATGTTATTTTACTATTTTCATTACCTAAAGCCAAATTCACAGGTACTATATTTTTTATATTATTTAATTCTATCGTTTTTAACATTATATCATATGTATTTTTAAATGGTTCAAAACAATAAACATTTTTGTTTGTATATTTAGACAACATTATACCTGAATCACCAATAAATGCTCCAGCATCTATTATATCACGATTTTTTATATTATGTAAATTATTTATATATTCAATACTCAATTTACTGTAAAAAATACACTTTTCAAATTTATTAACTGGTAATACATAATCTTCATAAAGATAACATTCATCATTTATTTTTATAATTTTTGATAAATATTCATTATACATTTTGACAACAGATTTCAATTCTTCCCCATTGATAATTGACTTATAACTATCAATATTATTAATTATTTTGAATACCTTAATTATTATATTTGATATAGTTTCTATACTATCTTTATCTAGATTTTTCATAAGAATTTTATATTTTTTTATAAAATTTTTATCTTCTTTTAATGATTTTATAAATTTTTTTACCCATTCTATATCATATGCTTCCATTGGATCATCGTCTAATTTATTATTCAGATATATTCTAATATTATTTCTTAATTTTTTAAAAGGTATCCACCATACTATTTCATCTATCACTTTTCTATTCATATATAAACTCCAAGTAAAAAATTGCAATAAAGATACCCTACCAATAGAGATAGGGTTAAATATATTATTAAAATTATATTATTTTTATTATTTAGAATATTGGCTTGGCTTGGCTTGGCTTGGCTTGGCTTGGCTTGGCTTGGCTTGGCTTGGAATAAGCCTATATTTAATGAGTTAAAAATTATTACCATATATTTATTATATATAATAATATAAAAAATATCAAATTAATAATTTTTATATGATATATTAAATATATTCATCTATATTTTTACTAGAAGTTTTCCATGGTATTTCATATTTTCTATTTTTTATATCACAATATTTACATAATGGTATTGGTTTAGCAATAAAATTTAATAATTCATCATAACTATTTGCCTTATGTATATCAATATTATCATTTTCCATTGTAGATATATTTTTTTAAAAAATTATTGAAATAATTAATATAACATGCTATTGGATAGGTAAAAAGTTTATTCATAAATAATGTTTTATTATTCATACTATAAATTTAAATTGATTTGATTATTACTCCTACTTGTTGATGATTGGATATTGCTATATATTCATATGTAATATTATATTTTTCACAAAATTCCTTAAAAGCTTTATATTCATGATTTTGCCAATTTGGATAATTAAAATATTCATCAAAAATTATTATTGTACCAACAATAATTCTATCATATATATTATCAAAAATTATTTTTGTGGAGGAATATAAATCACAATCTATATGTATGAATATGATTTTTTCTTGATGTTCTTTTAAAAAATCAGGTAAAGTTTTATCAAAATAGCCTTTCACTAAACAAACATTATCATTGACTTTTGGCATATTTCCACTTAAATCAAAATATCCTTTATTAAAAGTCCAACCTTCCCAGTTATTTGGTAACCCTTCAAATGAATCAAAACCATAAAATTTATTTTTTTCCATAATTGATGATAATCTATTTATTGAAGTTCCATTAAAAACTCCAAATTCTAAAAAAAGATAATTAGTATTTTTGTATTGAAACAAATAATTATAGAATATATGTTCATACATATTAACAATATTATCAAAAAGAATAGCATTTAATGCATATTTTTTTATATAATGTATTGTTTCTAATGTAGCCTCTTTTTTTAAATTGTATATAATTTCTGTATTTTCTTCTGTTATTTTAATTTTATTATCTTTATCTATAAGATAATTCAGATATATTCTAATATTATTTCTTAATTTTTTAAAAGGTATCCACCATACTATTTCATCTATCACTTTTCTATTCATATATAAACTCCAAGTAAAAAATTGCAATAAAGATACCCTACCAATAGAGATAGGGTTAAATATATTATTAAAATTATATTATTTTTATTATTTAGAATATTGGCTTGGCTTGGCTTGGCTTGGCTTGGCTTGGCTTGGCTTGGCTTGGCTTGGCTTGGAATAAGCCTATATTTAATGAGTTAAAAATTATTACCATATATTTATTATATATAATAATATAAAAAATATCAAATTAATAATTTTTATATGATATATTAAATATATTCATCTATATTTTTACTAGAAGTTTTCCATGGTATTTCATATTTTCTATTTTTTATATCACAATATTTACATAATGGTATTGGTTTAGCAATAAAATTTAATAATTCATCATAACTATTTGCCTTATGTATATCAATATAATCATTTTCCGTTGTAGGTATATTTTTTCCAAAAAATTTATTGAAATGATTAATATAACATGCTATTGGACAGGTAAAAAGTTTTCCATTTTTTAAAGAAGGACATGAATTAGCAAACCAACAAGTTACAAAACTTTCTAAAGCATCTTGTTTACCATCTACATCAATAGTATATTTATAACTAGTTTTTATTATATCTTTACCTTCTCCATTTGAAACATTTATTTTTACATTATAATTATTACATAATTCTATTATTTTATCCCAGTCTATTTTTATAGGATATTTTGTAGCTTCAATTACAATATTATTTTCTTTTAATGATTTCCAAAAATTATCGTCTTTATTTACTAGTAATACAGCATTTGTAACTAATTGTATTTCAGAATCTTTAAAATATTTTCTAGACATAGTAAAAAAATCAGGACAATTTGGATGTAATAAAGGTTCTCCACCCATTAATCTTATTCTTTCTATGTTTCCATTTGTTAATGAAGATAATTGTTTTATATCTTTTTCAAAGATTTCAATATCTAAAAATTCCTTTTCTGCAATTTGTGAAAAATGTGTACATGATTGACAATTTAAATTACAATGTTCTACAAGATGGATTTCTACTCTATGAAATTTTATTCTAGGTGTAACTCTTCTAAACATGTTCATTATTTCATCTTTTGTATAAAACTCTGTATTTAATAATCTAGATACATCCTCCAAAAAATATCTTATAGGTCCTCTCCATTTTTTAAAAGGTATCCACCATACTATTTCATCTATGATTTTTTTATCCATTTTATATTACCCTCTCCATAAAAAATTGCAATAAAGATACCCTACCAATAGAGATAGGGTTAAACATATTATTAAAATTATATTATTTTTATTATTTAGAATATTGGCTTGGCTTGGCTTGGCTTGGCTTGGCTTGGCTTGGCTTGGCTTGGCTTGGCTTGGCTTGGCTTGGAATAAGCCTAATTTAATCTTGTTAAATGTTACTATCATATGTCCAATTTTATATCATAATAAAATAATATACAACTAAAATATATTATTTATTACCAAATACCTATTTTTTTTCTAATGTCATCTCTTTTTTTTCTTCCAGGAATCCACCATAAAATTAAATTAATAGCATTTCTTATAACGGGTAATAGTTTATCACAAGTAGAAACTTTTCTTTCTATGTATCTTAACCTATTTTCAAGATCATATTTTTCATCTTGGCATGTTGATATTGGAAATACATCTGGAAATAATTTTTCATAATAAGTTTTTATTACTTTAAATAGATCCCTATTTTCTTCTCTCTGTACTAAAAAAGATAAATGCACCATAGGAATTTCAGATACTATAATTTTTTTATTGTTTTTTCTTGAATAATCAAAACAATAAAATTCGTCATGGGCTTTCCATTTATCTTTTAAAGATTTATCTTCTATATCATTCCAAAAATTCTTTTTAAATAAAATACAATTAATAGAGAACTGCTGAGTATTGTCTGCTTCATAATATTTGTTAGTATTGCAGCTTGCAATATATTTATCATATTGCAAAGTTGTTTTTATATGAATCCATCTAGCTATATAAGCAAATTCTATTGGAGAAGCAAAAACTGTATCTTTTATTTCATCTTTTTTATTAACTAAAAAGGTTTCCATATTATTTTTAATATCATAAGATAAATTATCAGCATTATATTCTCTATCTGAATAATATTTTTTAGCAAAATAATTTCTAGCATATAGTTTATGATACTCTTCTTCTAAATCCATATTTTTAATAATTCTTTTAAATCCAAATGGATTATTATTAACTAATGAAGAAACATAAGCTAAGTTATCTTTATATTTATTATAAGAATCATTATAACAGTCTAATAATTTTTCTAGCCAATTTTTTGTAAGCGGAAATACATCATCATCCATTTTACATACATATTCATAATTTTCTAATTCTTTACTATTTATTAAATCTTTTATTCCATAATATGCTCTTTGCGCTCCATATGGTCCTATGACTTTAAAATTGTTAGGATATAATCTTTCATACCTTTCTGCTACCATTAAAGTTCTTTCACAATCATATGATTCCCATCCATTCATTAAAATAAAAATTTTATAATTTTCAGACATGAATCTTGAATGCATATATAAAGCAATTTCAAGAGATTCATAATCCCAACATGCTAATACAATTATTGCTGTTTTTTCTACATAATTATTTTCCATTTTATTATATTCTCCAGCATAAATTAAAATTTAAAATTATCCATAAAATTTAATACTCTTTCTACGGCATTATCCATATTATAATATTTATAATCACCCAATCTTCCAAGAATATATACATTATTTAATTTATTTATTTCAGTTAAATATTTATTATATAAATTTCTATTTATGTCATTTTCAATTGGATAATATCTATCGTTTCTATTTATATCAAACATTTCAGAATATTCTATTGAGATAATAGTTTTATTAGAATATTCATCCAAGAAATGCTTATGCTCTATTATCCTAGTAAAATCATAATTATTTGGGTAATTAATAACTGATGTCTCTTGATAATATTCTTTATTTATAGTGATATTTTCAAAATATATAGATCTATAAGGTAATATCCCATATTTATAATTAAAAAAATCATCTATCGAGCCAGTATAAAATATATATTGAAAATCTTTATTTTTTATATCAGAAAAATTAGTATTTAGATTTATATGTATATTTTCATGATCTATTAATTTTTCTATTAATTTAGTATACCCATTTGATGGTATTCCTTGATATATGTCCTGAAAATATCTATCGTCATTTGAAATATATATTGGTACCCTAGAAATTACAGAAGCATCAATATCATTAGGAGATATCCCCCATTGTTTAATAGTGTAATTTTCAAATATGTTTTTATATACATATTGGTAAATAAATTTTATATCTTTATCATCATTTTCTTTAAAATCTAAAATAGATATTTTTGAACCATATTCATATTTATCCAATAATTTTGATATTATTCTGTTAGATATATTATGTGGAAATATTTCTTCTATAGTTTTTAAATTAAAAGGAATTGTTACTTTACTACCTTCTACTACAGCTTTAACTTTATGGAAGTAATAATTCCAAGATGTATATTTAGATAAATAATCCCATACTTTTTTATTATTTGTATGAAAAATATGGGCTCCATATTTATGAATAGTTATACCAATTTCGTTTTTGTAATCGTAACAATTACCAGCTATATGATTTCTTTTGTCTATTAAAAGTACATTTTTATTATAACAATTTGCTAGTATGTTTGCAAGGCATGATCCTGTTATTCCAGCTCCCACTACTAAACAATCATAATGCATATATTTACCTATAATTATAATTAAGTTTATTAATTATAATTTAATTTTTAAAAAAAGTCAATTATATTGATATATACATAAATAATATACTATTAATTAACTATATTATTTATAAAAAATATATCAATCAAATAATAAAAGATGTAATTTTTTAATAATTATTAACATAATTATAATTATTGGAAATTGATTAAATATATGGAGATATTGTGTATATGAATAGAGAAATGCATATATGTACTATAGCTAGCGGACACAATTTTGCAATATATGCTGCTACATTATTAGTATCTATACTTGAAAATTCTGATAAAGATGATTTTTTTATTTTTCATATAATTACTGCAGATATAAGTGAAGATGATAAGAATAAAATAATTGAACTAAAAAATATTAAAAATTGTGATATAATTTTTCATTATATAACAAATATAGAAAAGTATAAAAAATGGGTAAATGATTCCAATGGATGTGTATTAGAAAGATGGTCATATCATATATTTTTTAAATTAGAAATAATGAATGTTCTTTCAGATTTAGATAAAGTGCTATTTTTAGATGCAGATACTATAGTTCTTAGGAATCTTAGAGATATATTCAAAATTGATATAGAAAATTACTATATTGCTACAGTTTGCGGTATAGAATTATCTGTTATCAATTATATAGGTGAAGAGGGTTATATAATAAAAAATGGACATAGTACAGTTGAAAATTTTAAGGAAAATATGCATATTAATAATGATTCATCAATACAAAGAAATGTTAAACATAAAAACGTAGAAACTTGGTTTAGTACAGGATTTATGTATATGAATTTAAAATATTTAAGAAATATTTTAAATGAAAATAAAATTGAAGAATTAATAACAAATTGTATTAATAGTGGAGAAATTTTTGGAGATGAAGTAATATTTAATTATTTTATAGAAGATGATAAAATATTAAAGTTGAATGATAATTATCATGTAACAAATGCAATATGGTTAAAAGAAGATTGTTTAGATATATATGTTGCTCATTTTGCTCCAAAAATGTTTAACTTATTTAATATGCCAAAAACAAAAAATCAAATATATTTAAAAGCATTAAAATATTTTTCACAAACTCTTTGGTTTAAAGAAGATCCTATTTACTATATTAATATGCTGTTAGAAGAAAAAAGTAATTACTATGAAAAATTATTTGATATAAAATTATTTGCTATAATTGATATGATAGTATGGTTTATACCGTTTAGAAAAAAAAGAGATGAAATAAGGAAAAAAATGGTAGATAAAATAAAAAACATAAAATATTTAATAAATTAATTTAACTATAATATTCAATCTAATATGCTAAATATTATATTAACAGATTAGATTGAATATTATTTATATTAAAATTTAAAATATGATACTTCATTAACTATATTTTCTGTTTTTTCAAGTATATTTTTACTTTCATTTACTCCCTGTTCTGCTATATTAGAATTTGTATAATTAATATTATTAAGATTATTAACAGCTGTATTTATTTGGGACATACTTTCTTCTTCATTTTTTATTGCCTTTAATATATCAATTAATATACCAGATATTTCATTTGCAAAATTTTCTATTTCATCTAAAGCATTTGAAGATTCTCTTACAGTAGTTTCTCCTATCTCTATTTTTTTTGTAGTTTCATTTACTATACTGCTTATATCTTTTGCTGCATTACTAACATTAGTGGATAAATTTCTTACCTCTGAAGCAACAACTGCAAATCCTTTACCCTGATCACCAGCACGTGCTGCCTCTACAGAAGCATTAAGTGCCAATATATTAGTTTGAAAAGCAATGGATTCTATTATAGAAGTTATATTTGCTATTTTTTTACTATATTCAGCTACTTCTATAACATTTTTAGATGTGTTTTTTATAGCATTAACTCCTTTCATTGTTGATTCCATCATATTATCGCTCATTTTTTTAGCATTGTCTGTATTTACTACCGTTTCTTTAATAGATGAAAATACAAATTCTATAGAACTTGTTAATTCTTTCAAAGATGAAGATTGTGCTGTAACCCTTTGAGATAAGTTTTCATTTCCATCAGCTATTATTTCCATAGAACTATTAATACTATTTATTTCTTTTGTCATACTATGAATTGTGCTTCCTAATTTATTTTGCATAGTTTTTATTGCTCTTACTAAACTTCCTGTTTCATTTTTCTTTTCTAATTCTTTTTTATTGAATGAAGCATTGAAATTACCTTCTGACATAGATTCTATAATATTTATAGTATTGTTTAAAGTTGTTGATATAGGTTTGGCTATTATAGTGACAAGTATAGATTCTATAGATATTAAAAATAAAAAACCTACTATCATTACAATTATAAGTCTTAGAACATTCCATTCTAAAATATCTATATCACCTTCTGCTATTAAATACCATGGTGTATTTTTTATATTTGTAGTAATATATATTTTTTTATTTTTAATGAATGAAAATGAATCAGTGCCTAATATATCATCTTTATAGTTTGCAAATATTTCTTTATTAAAAATATTTTCTTTCAATATTGCATTTTTATCTTTATGATAAAAGTAAATTCCTTCTCCATTTATTAAACTTATATTATAATTATATAACATAGCATTTGATAAAGTATCATTCGCTATTTCATTAAATATTATATCTACACCTAATATACCTCGTACACTTCTATCAGGATTATAAATAGTTTTACTAAATGCTATTGCTAATGATTCAGTAACAACATCAATATATGGATTTGATATAAATATATTTGTGGTTTCTAATGCTTTTATAAACCATTCTCTTGTGGTCTGATCATAATCTGATGGTAAAGGTGCACTATTAAACATTACTCCGCCGTCTTTATATGGAACAGTTGTGGCAAAATATATATTTGCTATATTACTATCTCTTCTAACAATATTAGACATTATAGTAGGAAAATTATTTGTATAATATTCTGCTTCCAAATATGAAGAGAATATTTCCATTTGTTTTTTTATAGCGTACATATTGTTATCCAATATATTTGATAATAATTTTGCATTATCTTTTGATACTGTAATAAACTCACTTTTATATTTTGGTATATATAAACTTAAAACTACTATAAATATAACCATTATAGAAATTGCATATGGTATTATGAAGCTCAAAATTAACTTATTTTTTTTATATATTTTTGTCATAAAAAATCCTTAAATTAGTGATATTTAAAATAATAAATAAGATATATGGGTACAATAATTGAATGTTGTAATCATAATAAAATATATTTATATACATAATTTGAGTATACTATAATGATTATATTTGTCAATGTTAATAATCATTTTTTTATTATTAACATTAACAATATTTTGATTATAAAATTATAAAAACTTGTTATATTTATATTTTTATATTAGAATAGATAAAATATAGTTTTTATATAAAATTGGAGCATAAATAATGAATAATACTAAAGAAAAATTGAAGGATCTTATAAAAAAACAATATTTAATAATAGATGGTGCAACAGGTACAGAACTTCAAAAAAAAGAAATAAAGAAAGAATCTTGGATTATAAATGGAAATAATATAGAAGGCTGTAACGAAATATTAAATATAACCGCTCCAAATATCATGAAAGAAATACATATAGATTATTTGAATTCTAATGCTAATATAACAAAAACTAATAGTTTTGGTGCTATACCTTGGGTTTTAAGCGAGTATGATATTGCCGATAAAGCCTATGATCTAGCAAAAAGTGCTGCATTAATAGCTAATGAGGCAAAAGAAGAATATTTAAAAAATCCAAATTCAAAAGGAGATTTAAATAGAGATATATTTATTGCAGGCAGTTTAGGACCTGGAGTAAAACTTCCAAGTTTAGGACAAATTAGTTTCGATGAAATGTATAATGGATATATAGAAGCTGTAAGAGGTTTAATAGACGGAGGAGTTGATATAATACTTCTTGAAACTGCACAAGATGTTTTGCAATTAAAAGCTGCAATACTTGCAGTTAATGATACAGCTAAAAAAATGGATAAAGAAATTCCAATAATGGTTTCTGTGACTATAGAAAAAGAAGGCACTATGCTTTTAGGTACAGATATAGAAACAGCATATACTATACTTTCAAATTTAGATATTTTTTCTATAGGTATGAATTGCGGTACTGGACCTGATATGGCAATGCGTCATATAAAAAGACTTTCAGAAATATCCTGTATTCCAATATCAATACATAGTAATGCAGGACTTCCGGAAAACAGAGGCGGAAAAGCATATTATAGTATGACGCCGGAAGAGTTTGCTGATATTAACAGTAAGTTTTTTGAGTTAGACGGACTTGCATTTATAGGAGGATGCTGCGGTACTACCCCATTTCATATAAATGCATTAGCAAATAAAGTAAAAGGAATAAAGCCTAAAAAGCCGGCATTAGAAAAACAAAGACCTTATATAGCTAGTTTATTTAATGTAGTAAGCATAAAACAAAATCCTGCACCTTTAATGATTGGTGAAAGAAGTAATGCTACAGGAAGTAAAATATTTAGAGAGCTTATGATTGCAGGAGATATGGATGGTATGCTTGATGTTGGTATAAAACAGGTAAAAGCAGGAAGCCATGCAATAGATGTAAATGCTGCTTGGGCTGGACGTGATGAAGTAGAAGATATTACAAAAATTATTTCTGCTTATGTTAAACAAATTTCTTTGCCTTTAGTTATTGATGCAATAAAACCTAATGTTATAGAAGCTGCTTTAAAAGTATATGGTGGAAAACCAATAATAAATTCTGCTAATATGGAGCAAGGTGAAGAAAAATTTGATGCTATATGTTCATTGGCTAAAAGATATGGTGCCTCTATTATGCTTCTTACTATAGATGAAAAATCAATGGCCTTAACTTGTAAAGATAAATTGAGAATGGCTGAAAGAATGTATGACAGGGCTGTAAATATACATAAAATACTTCCTCATGATATAATATTTGATCCTCTTACATTTACACTTGCTAGCGGTGATGAAAATAGTTTTATGGCAGGAGTTGAAACTTTAAATGCTATAAAAGAATTATCAAATAAATATCCTGAATGTTCTATAAGTTTGGGAGTATCAAATATATCTTTCGGACTTAAAGAAGAAGCAAGAAAGATAATGAATTCGGTATTTTTGTATGAAGCCATTAATCATGGGCTTACTACTGCAATCGTCAATGTGGCTCAAATACTTCCGCTTTCAAAAATAGATGAAAAAGAAATAGAATTAGCAAGAGAATTAATATATAATAAAAACAATACTAAAGAACCTTTAATAAATTATATAAATCATTTCTCTGATAAAAAAGAAAAGAAAGAACTTAATAAAGAAGAAAATGTAAAAAAGCCTATAAGGGAAGCTATAAGAGATGCTATGCTTGACGGAGAATGGAAAGATATGCAAAACTTACTCAATGAGGTAAAGGAAAATAGCGAAGAGTTTGGCGGTGAAAAGAAATTTGCACAAGCTATAATTGATGAAATACTTCTTCCTACTATGGCTGATATTGGAGTAAAATTTGGTGAAGGAACTATACAGCTTCCTTTTGTACTTGGATCTGCTGAAGTAATGAAAAAGAGTGTTGACTTTTTATCTGAATTTTTAGAGAAAAAGAAACAGGAAAAAACTGCCAAAATAATACTTGGTACTGTTGCAGGAGATGTGCATGATGTTGGTAAAAATCTAGTTGAAATCATTATAAAAAATAATGGATTTGAAACTGTTAATATTGGTACTAAAGTGCCTATAGAAAAATTTTTGGAAGCCTATCAGGAACATAATGCAGACTGTATAGGGATGTCAGGACTTTTAGTAAAATCTACAGAAGTGATGAAGGATAATCTAGCCTATATAAGAGAGAAAGGATTAAAAATACCAATTATACTTGGAGGAGCTGCACTAACAAAAGATTTTGTTGAAAATGACTGCAAAAAAGTTTACGGAGATACTGCTAAAATATTTTATTGTAAAGACGGATTCGATGATATTTTAGCAATAAAAGAGATAATAGCTGACAGAGATAAAGAAAATAATAATTAAAGGACACTAAAAGCAATGCCTGAAATAAATCATAAAACTCATGAACATTATATAAATAAACCTCCATTTTATGGAAGAAAAGTTTTTGAATTTAATAAAGAAATAGAAAAAGAAGCTTTTGATATGATTAATAAAGTTAGACTTTTCAGAGCTGGTTTTGGTTATTCTGCTAAGAACCAGGATATGGAAAAGTATAATGAGATGATTAAAACAAAAGTAGAACCTAAATACGAAGAGATGAAAAACAATATCATAGATAATAATTTAATAGAACCTGTTATGATTTACGGATTTTATAAAACTATTACAGAAAATGATAAATTATATATATATGATGTTGATTTTTATACTAATGAATTAAAAAATGAAAAGATAGAAATTCCTTTAGAGCGTATGGAAAATGAGCCTTACAATTCAATAGTAGATTTTTTTGATAAAGAAGAAGATACTATAGGTTTTACTCTTGTAAGTCTTGGAGCTAAATTTCATCAATTTTTGAAAGGCTTATATGATAATGATGAATATAAAGAATATTATTTTTATAATGCAATAGGAACAAATATTATAGAAAATTATGTTGATATACTTCAAGAACACATGGATAATTTGCTTAATTTAAAAAACAACAGCAAAAGAAAACATGTAGGATGCAGATATTCTTTCGGATATAAAGCACTTACAAATATGTACGGCAATAGGATAATATTCAATCAATTAAAACCTGAAGAATTCAATGTTACTCTTACAGAAAGCTACATGATGGATCCGGAGCTTAGTACTTGTGCAATAGTATCATTTTGTGAGGATTCTTATTATTTTGCCAATTAATCTATTTGATATTTTTTAATAAATTAACAACAAAATCATAATTATTCATACTCATTATATGCATTTTTTTATGTTTCTTAAGCATGTTATGAAACAAATCGGATGATAATTTTACAGCAACTCTTTTTTCTTCTTCAGGAGATTTATTACTTGCTTTTTTTAATTTATTAAGCCAATCTTCCGGTATATAAGCACCTGGAAGTTTATAGTATATAAAGTATGCTGTTTTATAGGTTAATACAGGGAAGAAACCAGGTACCAATATAGGTTTATTTTTTAGAGGAAGCTCATCTATCCATTCCAATAGAAGTTCTAATCTCTCAGCTTCATATATAGGCTGAGTGAAGATAGCCTTTACTCCTGAATTTGCTTTTTTAGCAAGTCTAACTTTCAAACTGTCATTATTTTTTGCATAGCTGTTTATTACGCAAAAAGAATATATAGGTTTTAATGGTTCTTTAAAAGCAAACTCTCCTAAACTTTTTCCTTTATTTAAATCTTTTATTATAGCTATAAGTAATTCAGAATTTCCCTCAAATACTGATTTAGCCTGTTTTTGATTTCCTCCATTAATAGGATCTCCTGTAACAGCAAGAACCATTCTTATATCAAAATAATTTGCCCCTATTAAATCATTTTGCAAAGCTATAGAATTTTTATCTCTCATAGTTTGAGTTGCTATGAAAGGTTTATTATTATTAAGTCTTTGCTGCAATTGCAATGCGGCCAGTATAGATGATATTTTTAAGTTAGCAAATGGGGAATCAGTTACAACAAAAGCATCTATATAATCTGAAATTTTAGCATCATCAATTTTATCTTTTATATAACCCAAATCAAATTTAGCCTGCGGAGATATTTCTAATGTAAATGTATATTCATCTTTATTTTCTAGTTTATCTATGAAATTTTCTACACTATTATCACTCATACTGCAATCCTCTATATTATGTTAATATCGTACTAAAAAAATAAAAAAAGTCAAATAAAAAAATCATATTGAAGTTATATAAAAAAGTTATATACTATGCATAATTAGATTTTTTAGGATATAATATGAACGTAAGTGATGATGCAACTTTAAAAGAAACTGAAAGACAAAATAGAAAGTTTAAAGAATTAACAGAATCAAGAGTTGAATTTTTAGTTATAAAGTTGGGCATACCTACAATTATTAGTATGCTTACAACATCTTTTTATAATATGGCAGATACATTTTTTGTAAGCAAGATAAATACTCAATCAACCGCTGCTGTTGGAATAGTATTTTCTATGATGGCAATAATACAGGCTGTAGGATTTTTTTTCGGACATGGATCAGGTAATTATATATCTATAAAATTAGGGGCAAAGGAAACAGAAGAAGCTTCAAAAATGGCTGCTACTGGTTTTTTATCAGCTATGATAGCAGGTTTTATTATATTAATATTTGGAATAATTTTTATTAAGCCATTAGCCTATATATTAGGATCAACAGAAACTATACTTCCATATTCAATAAGTTATATGAAATATATTTTAATAGGTGCTCCATATATGACTGCTTCATTAGTTTTGAATAATCAATTAAGACTTCAGGGTAATGCCTTATTTGCTATGATAGGTTTAATAACAGGAGCTATTTTGAATATAATACTTGATCCTATATTAATATTCCATTTTTCTATGGGTGTAAAAGGTGCTGCCATAGCAACTATAATAAGTCAATTTTGCGGTTTTTGTGTACTTTTGGTTGGTACTAATGTTTGGGGATCTTTGCCTATAAAATTAAGAGATTTTTCACCTAGTTTACAAAAATACAAAGCTATCATAGTAGGAGGACTTCCTAGTCTTTGCAGACAGAGTATATCTAGTTTTGCAACAGCATTCTTGAATATAGCTGCTGGTCAATTTGGTGATGCTGCTATAGCTGGTATGTCTATAGTAAACAGAGTTTCTATATTTGCTAATTCTGCAATCATAGGTTTTGGTCAGGGTTTTCAGCCCGTATGCGGATTTAATTATGGAGCAAAAAAATATGATAGAGTTATAAATGCATTTTTTTTCTGCATCAAAATATCTACATTAGTGCTTTTCATTTTTGCTGTTATAATATTTGTAAATTCATCTCAAATAGTTCATTTATTTAATGATAAAGATATTTCTTTATTTAATGTAGCAAAAGATGCTTTACATTATCAGGCATTAAGCTTACCTTTATGGGGAGTTATAACATTATCAAGTATGATGCTTCAAACTACTAGAAAAACTATAAGGGCTTCTCTTTTAGCTTTGGCAAAACAAGGAATATTCTTTATACCAATAATATATATATTTCCTAGAATATTTGGAATAACAGGTATAGAAATTGCTCAGCCTTTTTCTGATTTTCTTACTTTTTTATTAGCAATACCTCTTGCTTATAGTATAATAAAAGAAATGAAATCAGAATTATTAAAATTAAAAGATACAAACACAAATTAACATAAAATTAATGCTTGCAGTTTTCTATTATCAGTATATAATGTAGACTATGGAAATAAAAGATTCTACAAGAAGTGCTTTAGTTAGAAAAGGTAATGAACTTTTTAATCAAAAAGATATAGAAGGCGCTTACCGATGCTATCTTACAGCTTCCTATTATGGAGGCATAGAAAAAGTTGCTGATTATTATAACTTTGAAAAGAAAAATATAATAAAAGCTATGCAGCTTTATAAATTCATTATGAAAGAAGATTCTAATCTTGGCGGAAATGTAAGAGCTAAGCAAAAGCTAGATAAATTGGCAGAATCTGTTGCTAAGGTTCTTAGAAAATGGCTGAAAGAAGATGAAACTTTCAATAAAGATAATAATAATGATAAATTAGAATTAGACAGTAAAAATGTATTTCTTCCTAACAATTACAAAAAAAATAGTTTAGAAGATATTCTAAAAGCAAAAGAAAAAATAGATTCTAAAAATAATGATTTACAAGTTAATGATAAAACTGTAAATTCCGATTTCTATTCTAAAAACATCAACATAAAAAAACCTGTATTTGAACAAATATATACAAATAAACAAAATAAAAAATAAACATTATAATTAGGAGTTACCTATGGAAAAAAATGTAGTTGAAATTGAGAATGCTCTTGCTTCGTTGTCATCTAAGTTTTCAAAAAATGATACATTAGTGATAATATTAGCTGCTGGTCATGGTAAAAGAATAAGAAGTTCTACTTCTAAAATGCTTCATACCATATGGGGAGTTCCTAGTATTGAAAGAGTTAGACTTGCTGTAAAAAATGGTATGCCTAAAAGCAATATTACTATAGTTGTTGGAATAAAGGCTCTTGATGTTGCTAATGCAGTTGGAAAGCAGGCTAACACTAATTTTGCTTATCAGGAAGAACAAAGAGGTACAGGTCATGCTGTAAAAGTTGGTCTTGATAAGAGTGATTTAAAGAATATAAAATATTGTTATGTAATATATGCTGATATGGGACTTATTGACTCTGAAACTATGAAAGAATTTCATGAAGAATTTTTGAAATCTAAAACTGATATGATAGTTATGACTGCTATGTATGATGGTCCTAAAGGAAGCAACTATTATGGAAGAATACTAAGAAGCAGAGGTCTTACTTACGATGGTAAAAAAAGTAAGTACAGACAAGGCTCTCAAGGTAATGTTATAGGTGTTATTGAATATAAAGATATACTTGCAATGAAAGATGAAGATAAGCTTTTCAAAGTTTATAAAGATGAAAAATTCTCTTATGAAAAAGATGAGTTATTAGATAATTTTAATGAGTATGTTGCTGGTATATATGGTTTTAAAATGAAGCCTTTAGAGGAACTCATACAAAAATTAGAATCTAATAATGCACAAAATGAATTATATCTTACAGATTTAATAGAAATTTTTATTAATAATAATTTATCAATATCTACTTATATGCCTAAAGACAGCAGAGTAGTTTTAGGATTTAATGATAAAACAGTTCTTAAAGAGATGGAATCAATAGCCAGATCTAATGTTTATAATAAACTAAAAAATATAATCACTATATATGATGGAGAAGACTTCTTTATAGATGATAGTGTTGTAGATCAGATATTGGAAATAGATAAAGATGAAAAACCTCTCGATATATATATAGGAAAAGGTGCTTATATAGGTAAAGGGGTTAAAGTTAATTATGGAGTTACAATATCACATGGGGCAAAAATAGAAGGTAATGTATATCTTGGAGAACATGCCTATATAGGAGATAATGTATTACTTTCTTGTTTAGAGAATCAGAAACTTATATTAGATGATAATGTTAAGATATACTCTGGAAATCAGATTAAGGGTAATGTATATATAGGAAAAAATACTACTTTAGAAAGAGGTGTTAATGTTACAGGAAGCGATAATCACCCTGTTAATATTGGTACTAATGTTCTTATTAAAGGAGTAAGCTATTTATACGGCTCTATTGTTGATGATAATGCTTATATAGAACATTGTATATTTTATTATTCACATATAAAAGCTTTACTTGATGATAAAGGTAATGTAATAAAATGCAGATTTATAAGACCTAAAGAAGAAGGACTTGAAGCTGTAAGCAAAATAGAAGATGCTAAGAAATCTAAAAAGAAATAGTGTATTAATATTTGTTATAATAATACTGTTATTTGCAAGTTTAAATGCACAATATCAAAAAGAAATAAAAAAAGATGCTCCTCCCCTTACAGAGCATTATGTTAGAATGAGCGGATTTGAATCGCTTTATACTTGGTCTATAGCTTCTTTAAGGGAGGAACCATATATTAGTGAGTTATTTATAGATGGATACAATAATGTGCATTTTGCTTACTATGATAATATTCTCAATACTGCTGTATATGTTACAGGAAAAGAAGGAAATTTCAGCAGAACTATATTAGATAATAATAGAGATCTTGGTAATTTGATAAGTATAGCATTGAACAATAGTCATGTACATGTTTCATATAATAAAGCAAACAAATTATTATATGTTAATAATAATTCCGGAACTTTCAATAATTATACTATGGATATAAGGCAAAATAGAAAAATTGTTGATTTAAAATTAGTTATGTCAGCATTCAATTATCCTACCCTATTTTTTGTAGATAATAGAGGCATATTATCTGTATCAAGATTTTATAGAGATAATTTCTTTTCAGACTTCATTTATACAAATAGAATAGTAGACAGTGTTTATCCTGTTGCAGAAAAAGATGGTTATGCACTTTATATGCATGAATATCAAACAGGAAATATATTATATGGCTCTAGAAAAACTAATACAGCATTTAAATTCTTTGATGACAGAGCAATAGTAACTAATTCTAGTATTTATTCAGTTGCATATGAGGAACATAACAGATTTAATATAGTTTATATAACCAAAGATAATCCTCAAACTATTAATTATACTAGATTTTATGATGGAGTATTTACTAATGGTACAATAGTTACTGAAGATGAAAATATAATTTCATTGGATTCAGCATTGGATTATGCAGCGCAGATAATGGTTTTATATACTAAAGAAAATGGAAATAAATATCTATTTATGGACAATAGAGTCATAGATTTATCTGTTTTGGGAACAAGTATAGGAAATGTAAGACTAAAATCTGCCCAATATCCATATTTTTATATACTATATTATAATGATATATTTGATGAACTTAGAATTACTAAGATCAATATAAGTGATATTGAAAAATTAAAATAAACCGATAATTGATTTAACATTTTTATATTATAAATGTTATAAAAATAAGTATATAATAGGATTTTTTTATGAGTGATGAGCAACCAAAAGTATCGTTTATAGAGAAAAACCCAAGAACTTGTCCTGTATGTAGGAATGAATTTTATCATGAAATGCTTCTTACAGGCGGTGGAAGGTTAATTGCTGGAAAATTAAGAAATGATTTAAGAAGAACTTATGAAAAAAGTAAAAAATATGGTACAGTTTACCCTTTAATATATGTAGTAGTAGTTTGTCCTCATTGTTTATACGCGGCTTTTCAAGAGGATTTTAATTTAATAGATCATAAAAAAGTAGAAGAAGCAGCAGATACAACAAGACAAAGAGCTTCATATATGAAAGAATTTTTTGGAAATGATGTAGACTTTACAAAACATAGAACACTTTTGGAAGGTGCGGCTAGCTATTTTTTAGCTTTAGATGGATATCGTTATCATGGAAAAGATACTGCTCCTACTTTGAAAAAGGCGTTATGTTCATTGAGATTAAGCTGGACTTTAGAAGATTTAGCAAATGTTTATCCTAATGAAAATTACGATAGACTTATTCCTTTCTTCCAATATAAAGCTAGTGAACTATACTCTGCTTCTATAGAATGTATGCAAAATGGAAAAGAGAATTTTGAAAAATTAAAATCATTTGGTCCGGATATAGATAATAATTTTGGATATGAAGGTATGCTTTATATGGCAGCATTGCTTGGAATGGATGCTTCTAAATTTATACCAGATCCTAAAGTTAAAGCTGAAACTCTTGTACAAGCTAAAAGAAAAATAAGTAAAATATTTGGATCTGGAAAGAGCAGTAAATCAAAACCTTCTGCTTTACTTGAAAAAATAAAAGAACTTCATGTTGCTATTACTGAAGAATTAAATCATCTTAATGAAGAATATGGTATAGATGTAAGTTAATGAAAAAATTAAATGCTTATTTATTAAAAGAATTCCTATCTTTCTTTTTTGGTTCTTTGCTGCTTTTTGTTGTATTGGTTACAATAGCAGACTTAAGCAGCAGATTATCTTTTTATACAGAACATCCTGAATTAATTAATTATTTTATTACTTACCATTTAGCCAGAGCTCCGCATAATACATATTATATATTCCCTGTTGCTTTGATGTTTTCTTCTACTTATGTATTAGGTACATTTGTAAAAAACAAGGAAATGCTTGCTATTGAAAACTCCGGTATTAGTTTATTTAAATTTTCTATGCCTATGTTTATTATTGTAATTGGGCTATGTTTGTTTCTGGTATTTTTCTGGGAATTTGTAGCAGCTCCATTAAATAAAGTATCTTTTGCAGCAAATGATGCTATGCGAGGTCGTGAACAAGTATCTAAAAGCGGACCTTGGCAGCTTTTTGGTGGTAATAATCATCTATATTTTATAGAAACTTATTTTTATAAAGAACAATATATGCAAAATACTATTATAGTAAAACTAGATGATGACGGCGGAATTCAATTCAGAGTATCTAGTCCTCATATACAATGGAATAATGAGGATAGAAAATGGTATGTAATGGATGGGATATTGACTACATTTAGCGAAAATAAAGAAATAAAAGTAGAAAAAGTAAATAATTATCCATTAGATCTCTTAGAAAGACCGGAACATTTTTATGGAAGACCGCCTTTAGATGCTATGAGTTTGAGTGAAGAATCACATATAATAAAACTTCAAAAAGAAGTTAATATGAATACTTCAAAATTAGAAACTGATTTGCATTATAGAATATCATATTGTTTTTCTGGTTTTATTATTGTTCTACTTGCATCATTATTCTCTAAATTTTCAACTCAAAGTGTTTTAGTTGTAAGTTTAGTTATGGTTATAATAGTTGCTTTGTTATATTATTCTATACTTATGGTTTTCAGATCTATGGGAGAAGCAGGTGATATTAATGCATTCATTGCTGCTTGGATGCCAAATATTATATTCGCTATACTTTGTATATTAGCATTTAAAAAATTCCATTAATACAAATTACAAATCATTTAATTTATTTTCATTTCCATAATAACAGCATTAAATTGATTATTATAATATTTTTTTCTAACAGCTATTTCTTTAAATCCGTTTTTTAAATAAAACTTTTTAGCATTTATATTATTTTCATGTAAATCTAATTTTATACTTTTTATATTGTTTTTTTTAGAATCATTAAACATATATGATAATAATTTATTACCATAGCCATTATTATTTGGATATGTTGCTATAAATATTATATCAATATCTGGCTCTAATAAAAAATAAATTAAAAAACCAGTTATTTGATTACTATCTTTTATAATAATTACTTTATGATATTTATCTTCTATATACTGTTTTATATAATCTTTAGATAGATGTATATATTCGCTTTTTGAAGATATAAAAAAAATTGAATCAATTATATTATCATCGATATTATCTACGATTTCTATATTTTCCATTTTTATTAATAAAATAAAAAATGAATAAGAGAGTAAATTACTCCCCTATTCATTTTACTATATTGATTTATTATAATCTGCTATTTATTTCATTGAATAATTCTTGTTTTTTTGTTTTTACGTATTCAATTATATCTTCAACTTTCACTTCAACACTTTCCTGTGATTTTCTAAGTTTGAATTCAACTACTCCTTTTTGAAGTGATTTTTTACCTACTATTATTCTTATAGGAATACCAATCAAATCGCAGTCATTAAGTTTAACGCCAAGTCTTTCTTTTCTATCATCAAACATAGTTTCAACACCAATAGAATTTAAAGTATTGTATATTTCTTCTGCTTTTTTGAATGAATCTTCAGTTTCTTTATCAATAGCAACAACTATAGCCTCATAAGGGGCAACACTTATAGGGAATATTATACCTTTATCATCATAATTTTGTTCTATAACAGAAGCCAAAGCTCTATTAACTCCAATACCATAACATCCCATTATAGGAGTAATCTCTTTATTATTTTCATCTAATACTTTGAAATTAAAAGCCTCAGTATATTTATCTCCAAGTTTGAAAATATGTCCTAACTCTAAACCTTTTTTCTGATAAAGAGTTTCTCCGCATTGAGGACATCTATCACCTTCTTTAGCTGTTCTAAAATCCCCCCACACATCGATATTAAAATCTCTTTCTATATTAACATTTTTTATATGGGTATCATCTTTATTTCCACCTACTATTGCATCGGCTACTGATTTTATAGAGTTATCAGCAAATATTCTAATTTTCTTTTTTAATCCTATAGGAGAAGCAAAACCTACTCTAGCACCTGTAACTTCTTTTACAGTTTCTTCATCAGAAAGTTCTATATCTAGTCCTCCTAATGCATTAGATAATTTAGTTTCATTAATTTCTAAATCGCCTCTTATAGCAACTAGTATTATTTCATCTTCTTCAGTTTTATAAATTATACTTTTAATAAAATTCTTTGAAGATGTATTAAAGAATTTTTCTAAATCATTTATAGTTTTTATATCAGGAGTATGAACTTCTTCTAATGCTTTATCTGTATAAGATTTAGCAGCTTCCTCTTCTTTTACATTAGCTTTTTCAACATTAGCTCTGTAATCGCATTTAGAACAGAAAATTATTGTTTCCTCACCTACTTCACTTAATACCATAAACTCTTCGCTTCCTTCTCCGCCCATTGCACCGCTGTCTGCTTTTACGCTTACAGTATCGAGTCCCATTCTTTTGAAAATTTTTGTATAAGCACCGCTCATATCATTATAAGTTTTATCAAGACATTCTTTAGTGATATGAAATGAATAAGCATCTTTCATTGTGAATTCTTTAGAGCGTATAACTCCGAATCTTGGTCTTATTTCATCTCTGAATTTAGTATGTATTTGATATAAAGTTAGAGGAAAATCTTTATATGACTGTATTTCATTTTGAGCTGTTATAGTGAAAGCCTCTTCATGAGTAGGGCCCATTGCCATATCAACATCATTTCTATCTTTTAATCTGAATAATTCTTTTTTAAATCTTTCCCATCTTCCTGAAGGTGTTAATAATTCTTTTGAAACAAGTATGGGCATTATGCATTCATTAGAACCTATTGCATCCATTTCCTCTCTTATTATATTAGATATTTTATTCAATACTCTAACTCCAAGAGGTAAATACGAATAAAGTCCATTTGATATTTTTCTTGCAAGTGCTGCTCTTAACATTAATTTATTTGAAGCTATTATTGCATCACTAGGTGCTTCTTTCAATGTAGGCATAAATAATTTTGATAAACGCATAATATTTCCCTTAAAAGATTAAAAATTTTTTATTAATGATATATTATAAAATTAAAATTATCAACTATAGTATATATTTTATTTAGACATTGAATTAATTATCCAAGCTGTTTCTTTTCTTATTTCACTATCCATATTAATAATATTATCTATAGTTAATGGAACATTAATTTTTCTGTCGCATACTTTTGATACTATATTAAATATATCAGTGAAACCTATTTTCTTTTGTAAGAATGAATACACACATATTTCGTTAGCGGCATTTAAAACACAAGGATAAAGTCCGCCTTTCTTTCCGCATTCATAAGCCAATCTAAGCATTATAAATTTATCAAAATCCATTTTATAAAAATTGATTTCTGAATGTTCATATAGTTTTAATTTTTCAAAAGGTGTGTTTCTAATTTCAGGATAAGTTAATGCATGCTGTATAGGAAGACGCATATCATTCTTACCAATCTGGGCATAAATTTCTCCGTCATTCATTTCTATCATAGAATGTATTAAACTTTGAGGGTGAATGATTGTCTCTATTTTATCATAATCCAAATTAAATAAATGATGAGCCTCTATAACTTCAAAGCCCTTATTCATCATAGTAGCACTGTCTATTGTTATTTTACTTCCCATAGCCCAAGTTGGATGTTTTAAAGCCATTTCAACTGTAACATTTTTTAATTCTTCTTTTGGAGTTCTGAAAAAAGGACCTCCTGAAGCTGTTATTATTACTTTTGAAAGCGATGTTTTAGGAAAATGTCTTAACATTTGAAATATCGCTGAATGTTCGCTGTCTATGGGTATTAAGCTAGAATTATATTCTTTTAATAATTGATTTATTATATCTCCGCCTACAACTAGAGTTTCTTTATTTGCTAATGCGATTGTTTTTCCTTTCTTTATTGCTTCTACTGTAGGTAAAAATCCAGCATATCCTGTAAGAGCATTAACTAATATATCGAAATCAGTATGCTTTACAAAGTCAGCTATAGTTCCCTCATATATATTTAGATCTTTTGCACAGTCATAATCTTTAAAAATATTCTCTGCATTCTTATCAGATATATTTACAGTTTTAGGTTTGAACTCTGCACATAAATTGTTTAATATATCTATTTTACTATTTGCAGACATTCCTACTATTTCAAAGTCATTATTAAACTCTCTCACAACAGAACATGTATTTGTACCAATAGAACCTGTGGCTCCTAACAAAAGAATTCTTTTTTTCATAATACTCCCAAATATTATAATAATAGTATAATATTCTATACTATTATTATAAATTAATAAATAGCTCTAATAATTAAAAAATATTGTTTTATGTATTTTTTTTAATAGCCGATAATATACCAGAATAAGTATAACTAAACATAACTATTGAAATTTATCATTAATTATATATAATATTTATTCAAATTAATTGAAATTTTTAAAAAACGGATTATTACTAAATGTCAAATAAGAAATTTAATTTAAAAATAGTTACATTAGCTTCTTGGGTATTATTATTTTTTGCTTGGATTTTCTTTTATGCCGTAACCCAAACTCCTACCCCTGTTTTTTGGGGAGTATTAGCATTTACTTCTATAATAACTATTATAACATTAATAGTAGATAGGAAACAGATAGTATCCTTTTTAAAGATGCGATTTGTTCATAAAGCTTTTTTTGGAATACTATCGTTAATAATAATTCTTGCTATACTTGTAGGTTTATATATTATAAGTATAAACTTCCCTATAAGATTTGACTTGACACAAAATAAATCATATACAGTATCTCAGCAAACTATGGATGTTCTATCAAGAATAGACAGTCCTCTTTCAATAGTAGTTTTAAGATCTCCTAGTACAGATCCAACTTCAGCAGATTGGAGAGCTGATTTATTATTGGAACAGTATAAAAGAATAAATAAACATATAAGTGTTGAATATATTAACCCTATAGAAAAACCTTCTGCTAAAAGTAAATATCAAATGACTCAGGTTGGGGAAATAGTATTTACTTACGGACAAGGTAAACAAGTTAGAGTATATAGAAAAGATTTAACAACTCAGTCAAAAGTAACTTCCGATCCTTTATTCGTTGGAGAAGAAAAATTTACTCAGTCTATATACACTTTACTTGATACAGAATCTTATACTGTTTACTTCACTGTAGGACATGGTGAAAGACAGATTCAAGATAGAGGCGGTGAAGGTTTATCTTATGTAAAAACTTATTTGGAAAATGAAAATTACAAAGTTAAAGAATTAAATATAATACTTGAAAATATTCCTACAGATGCATCACTTATAGTAATAGCAGCACCTGTTGAAACATTCAGTGATTTTGAAATAGAAAAATTAAATAACTATGTAAAAACAGGTGGAAAACTTCTTGTATTATATGATAGTTTTATGGATAGAAGTAAATTTAACAGCAATTTAGGTAATTTCTTATCTGATTGGGGATTCAAAACTAAAAATGACTATATAATAGATCCTGCTTCAAGTGTTGTTATACCTGTTAATATAGTACCTCAATATACTTCTCATCCTATAACTCAAACATTAAAAGAAGGAAATGTATTTGCTTGTTTGGTTGTTGCTAGAAGTATATTAAGCGGTGAAAATAAATATAACGGCAGCTTTGAAAATATAATAACAACTACTCCTCAAGGTTATGGAAAAGAAGAAGCTACTTTTGATTTATCAAGAGCTAGATTCAATCCTAGAACAGATATACAAGGACCTGTGCCTTTGGCTATAAGCGGTACTTATGAGATAGAAGGAAGAAAAGATCCTGCAAGAATAGTAGTATTTGGTGATGCTACATTTGCATTGAATGCATATATCAATCCTGAACAAGGACAGTCTGTAGATATTGCTTTTGCCGGAAATAAAGACTTATTTATGAATACTGTTGCTTATCTATTAGAAGCTAGACAGAAAATTACTATAAGACCTAAAGAAGCAAGTATTAAAAATCTTACTCTTACAACAACTCAAACTAACTTTATCAGATATGTTGCTCAAATAGGTTTGCCTTGTTTGTTCGGTATACTTGGTATATTAATATGGTTCTTTAGAAGAAGATAAAATAATATATTACAATGAAGGCTATGCATAAGTTAATATAGTATGAATAATATAAAACTTTTATACAAAAAATATTCATATTATATTAACTATGCTTTATTAGTATTTATAAATGGCATTGCAAGTGTATTAAATTATGTATCTTCAATATATGTAAACAGAAGTTTATCAATATCTGATTTTGCACATTATAACGGTATTATCAATATATATTCAATAATAGTTCTAACAGTATCAAGCTTTAGTTATTATATTATGCATCATTATAAAGATGATGAAGATGCTAAAGTTTATTGGGCTTACGGCTACATTATAGCATTTATAATATCTTTATTATATATATTATCAATACCATTAATAGATATACTATTTAATATAAAAAGCTACCCATCTCTTTTTATAATATCAATTGGAATATTCGCAACGATTTTAGGTATAGTTTCTCAGTCAATATTAAAAATTAATAACTATATAGCCTATGACTATACAGCAAGTTTAATAGCAATATTAATATCCAAAATTTTATTATTAGCATATTTTATTATTACAGGATTGACATTATTCAAATCTATTATAACAGTTACTTTATTCTGCGTACTATATTTAATAATCAATTTAATAGAATTGAAAAAAGTTAATCTACCCTATTTTATACCATTAAATAAAATAAAAATGTATTTCTCTAAACAAAATCTATCAGTATTTTTAAGCTATATAATACATATTGTAATAATAAATTTTATATTCAATTGGATATCATTAAGCGATGTACTTATGGCAAACAGATATTTGGATAAAACAAGTGCAGGCTACTACTCTACTATATCATTAATAATAAAAATGTTTTTCTATATAGGAACTCCTGTTGCATCAGTTATGTTTTCTTATATTTTAATAGCTAAAAAGGATAATAATAAAAATAAAGAAAGAAAGATAGTTTATTATTCCATTGCACTTTTTGTATTTGCATCTATTTGTTTATCAGCATTTTTAATTATATTTGCAAAACAAATAGTATTAATACAATTTACAAATAGATATGAAGCCATTATTCCATTGATTCCGCAGGCTGTAATATTTGGATTTTCCTTAGGATTTACAGTTATTGCCTTCAATTACGGACTTGCTTATAAACTTTTCGCACCATTTTACGGATACTTAATTATATTTGCTTATGTATATTTTTCATTAAGAAACGGACTTAGAACCTTTGAAAATTTCATGTTCATAATGAAAATATTTTTTATAGCATTACTTATATATAATATCTTAATCATATTAATACATAGAATAATATTAAGAACTAATGAAAACTAAAATAGTAATTAAAAAATATTATAAAGCTAGTTATAAAAATTATTTTTAGAATCTACCACCTTTTTCAGAAATCAACTTCGTTATTTTACTATTATTTTTAGTTATTGCATAATATAATGCTGTGTTTACATCTTTATCTTTAGCATTAAGATCAGCTCCAGCTTCTATCAATAACTCAGCTAATTCTGTATTATAATCAAAAATTACCCACATTAAAGTAGTAATATTTTCTAATTGTATATTTCTTGAATCATCTTTTATAGATAATCTAGTATTAACATTAGCACCAGCTTTTATTAATAATTCAGCTACTTCTTTATCTACATTAAATGTCAAAGGAGTAAAATCTTTTAAATATAATCCATCTGTCTTGAATGATACTTTTGTATTTACATCAGATTTTCTTTTTATAAGCATTTTTGATAAATCTGTTTTCTCACGCTGTATAGCATGTATTAAAGCTGTAAATCCCGAATTGTCTTTTATATTAACATTAGCACCTTTTTCTATAAGTAACTCTGCTATTTCATATCATTCATAAATAATAGATAAAATTAAAGGTGTAGCACTGCTTTCTTTCTCTTTTTTATTGAGATCTGCACCTTTTTCTATTAGCAGCTTTGCTATTTCATCTTGCTTATAAATGATAGATAACATCAAAGGTGTAGCACCATCAATAATATCTAAATTTATATTGACTTTTTTATTATTTAAAAAATCTAAAACTTCTTCTTTATTACCATTCGCTATATATGATACAAATTCTTTTTTATCTTTACTAAGTTCTGGATACAGTGCATTGAAGCTAAATAAAGTATACAATATTGCCATCAATACAATTTTTTTCATATAAACCTCTTTTTAAATTATATACAAAATATACTAATTACATTGTTTTGTCAATTATATACTTCATTATGGTATGTAATTTTACAATGATCACATTTAATTATTTAGGCTATTTTAATAGTAGTAATATTTGTATATTTAACTTTTTAATGATTTACAAATAAAAAATCTCTATCAGCTTTAGCTCATAGAGATTTTAAAACTATATATTTTTTATTATTTAGCACCTTTGGTTATAAGTAACTGCTCTATTTTAGCATTATTTTTCTCTTTCGCATAATCTAATGCTGTTTTTCTGCTTTTATCTTTAGCATTTATGTCAGCTCCGGATTCTATCAATAACTTAGCTATTTCAGAATTATCATTAAAAATAAACCACATTAAAGGTGTAGCATTTTCTAATTTTATATTTTTTCCAGCATGTTGAAAAGAGAATTTAATATTAATGTCTGCACCAGCATTTACTAATGATTGAGCTACTTCTTTATTTTCATTAAGTATTAAAGGAGTAACGTTTTTCATATATACCACATTTTCATTTAATGATACTTTTGTATTTACATCAGCTTTTTTTTCTATAAGTATTTTTGATATTTCTATTCTATTATACATTATAGAATATATTAAAGCTGTGAATCCTGACTTGTCTTTGATATTAAGATCTGCACCTTTTCCTATAAGCATTTTTGCAATTTCATCTTGCTTAAAAATAATGGAAAATATTAATGGTGTAGCACTATTTTCTATCCTGGCATTTATATTAATTTTCTTATTATCTATAAAATTTGAAACTTCTTCAATATCACCGGATGCTATATACGATAAAAACAGTGATTCATCTTCAGAGTTTGCTGGATACAATGCATTAAAACTAAATAAAGTATACAATATTGCCATCAATACAATTTTTTTCATATAAACCTCTTTTTAAAAATATTGGAAAAATATATATTGTTATATTATTTTGTCAATATGATTATTTGAAATTGAATAATTTTAATATTTTAAAACAATAAAAAAGCTGACAACTTATTGTTATCAGCTTTTAAATAATTTTATTATTAATAATAAAAATTATGATTTCTTTCTCTTTAAATCGATTTGTCTTTGAATCTCTTTTAAGTTCTTAACATATATGGTATTAGTTCTTATATCAATTTTACCTGTTTTTACCAATGTGTTTAAAACTTTCTGTACATCAACTACTTTTACACCGCACCAATTCGCTATATCATTTATAGTAGCATTTAATTCCTGAGGTTCATAATAATGATCTCTAGGTATGTTTTGAAGTTCTGCTAAAAGTAAAAGACAATCATAAACTCTCAAATCAGTTTCATTTAATTGAAGTATTAAAAGTCTTCTTTTAGCATCGAATATTCTCTTAGCGAATGTTTTTGAAAGTTTTAATGCCATTATAGTATTATTAGCCAATATGCTTTGGAAGTTTTCTTTTCTCAACTCTAAAAGTACTGTTGGTTCATTAGCTATAGCTGATGCACTTCTTGTAGTATCTTCTAATATAGCCATTTCACCAAAGAATTCTCCTGCATAAACTATGTCTAATAATTTTTCAACATCTTTTATAACTTTGGTAATTTTTACAGAACCGCTTTGAACTAAATAGAATTTATCACCTTTTTCATATTCAAGAAATATGACATCATCAGTATTATATTTTTTAGTATGAGAACTTAAATTATTGTCCATATTTGTTCCTTAATTTCTTTTTATATAAGATTATAGTCTTGAAATACTAGCATTTGCTTCTTTTGAAAAATTATCCATAGGAGGCATTGAAATAACTTTCTGATAATAAGCTTTTGCTTTCGTTTTATTTCCGCTTGCTTCGCAGCTTTTAGCCAAAAATAGTATAGCCTCTTTAACATTTGAAGATTTAGGATATTTTTTTATCGCTGATAATAATACAGTAGAAGCATTGTCGTATTTATTTATATTATAATAGCATTTACCCATATAAAATATTGAATTTTCAGCAACAGCAGTATCCGAACTTTTAATTAAATTATTGAATGCCTTTAATGAATTAACATAATCATTATTGTTATATAATTCAACAGCTTTATTATATGCAGGATCATTAATTGTAGCTTTAGTCTGAGCTTTAGCATTTGAAACAGGTGCATTTGAAACAGGAGGTGCTATATCACTATCATCTGTAATATCTAATTCATCTTTACATTCTTCGATTTTTTCTTTTACAGTATTATAAAATGCTGAATCTTCATCTGCATATTGTATATATCTTTTATATGCATAAAGAGCATTTCTGTATTTTTTATTTTTGAAATAGAACTCACCTATTCCATATAATCCTTCTAAAGGATCCTGTCCCTCTTCACTTATATCATTTTCAACAAGTTCTCTTACTCTTTTATTGATTCTTCTAAGCTGATTTGAAAATACCTTTAACATTTTTATAATGATTGGTTTATTTTTTTCAACCAAACTTTCAAATTCTTCATAAGTAATGATAATAACAACACAGTCTGTTAAGCACTGAACAGTATCTTCCTGCGGATATGTACCAAGTATACTTTTTACCCCAAAAAACTCGCCTATATTAATAAGTTCCCTAGTTTCATAACCTGTTTCTTCTGATAAAAATATACTTTGAGCCTGACCTTGTTTCAAAATATAAACTCTGTCTGAGGTATCGCCTGTAAAATATACTATAGAACCTGCTTTATATACTCTTGTTTGCATTAACTTTTTTCCTCAACTAATAATTTAATTATATCTAAAGTTTTTTAGAATAAAAAAAGATTATTTTATTATTTTATTCTATCACTTATAATACTTTTTTCAAGTTATTTTTTTTATTTTCTTAGCTTATTTGTCATATCTACTGTTTCAATATCTATGTCTTTTGATCTAATATTTAGATCATCTATTATAATTTTTATTTCTTCATCAGGCATATTCTGCCCAAATTTAGCTTTTGCCGTAATATTTTTAACTTTTATAACTCCTATAAGCATATTATTTTGAGCATAATCAAACATTTTATTATCTATAGATAAATTATCATTATTAGGCTCATATTTTTTTACTATTTCATATAAAATTTCTTTTCTTCTTGATATATCATCTATAGTTTCAAATTTGCCTTCTATAAAAACTGAAAAGAAAAACTGTGTAGGTATCATTTTTCCATTCAAAAATTCGGAAGGTATATAAGAATATGGTTTAGAAGCAGTAAAAGATACTTCAGGATTATTTTTTAAAATTTCATATTTCCTTCCGGCCATAGCTCCATGAAAATATATTTCATTATTTTTATAGCAAAAACTTATAGGTACAGCATAAGGTATATTGTCAGGAAGAGCCATAACTCCGAATTCTATACTATTAAGCATGCTATATATCTCTTCTTTATCTTCAAATATAAAATCTTTTCTTCTCATATACAAATTACCAAAGCATAACCTTTTATAATATAAATTATAATTGTAGACTAAATTAATAATTTTTATTATAATATATATAACGGTTTATTATGTTTTTTCTTTATAATTTAATTAATATAATTACAATTGGAGTTCATTTACTATGAAAATAGCTGTTTCACAATTAGAGATAATACCATCCATGCCTTGCGATAATACAGTAAGAATCATAAGTTTTATAAGTAAAGCCAAAAAAGAGAATGCTGATATAGTAATATTTCCAGAATTATGCATTTCAGGATATATGATTGGAGATATGTTTGAAAGCGAGGGATTTATAAGAGAATGCGAAGAACTTGGTGAAGAGATAATAAAATCTTCAAATGGAATATATGTTATTTTTGGAAATGTTGCTTCTGATAGGAAAAAAAAGAATTTTGATGGAAGAATAAGAAAATATAATGCTATGTTTGTAGCTAAAGACGGTAAATTAATACATAATAATACCACTGAATACCCTTTTATAATAAAGTCATTACTGCCTAATTATAAAGAATTTGAGGATCCTAGACACTTTTTCAGTTTAAAAGACTTGGCTTTTGAGAATAATACTGATATAAAAAATTATTTAAAGCCATTAGAAATAGAATGCAATGGTGAAAAAATTAAATTAGGTTTAACTATATGTGAAGATGCTTGGAGCAAAAACTATTTATTTTCTCCAATGGATATTATTAATACTAATAAAGATGTAGATTTATTTATCAATATATCAAGCTCTCCTTATACTTTGGTTAAAGATGCTAAAAGACATAGCATGTATGGAGAAATTGCAAGTAAACATAATACTCCTCTTGTATATACTAATAATGTAGGAATACAAAATAATGGAAAAACAGTATATACATTTGACGGAGGAAGCTCTGTTTATGATAATAATGGTAATTTACTATTAACAGGAAAAAGATATGAAGAAGATTTGTATTTCATTGATATAGATGTGAAAAATAAATCATTTGGAAAAACTATAGAGATAAAAGAAGAAAATGAATATAAATTAATATATGATACTGTTATTTATGGAATAAGGAAATTTATGAAGTCCATAGGAATTAATAAGGTTGTTATAGGAGTATCTGGGGGTATTGATTCTGCATTATCATCTGCAATGTATGTAAATGCAATTGGAAAAGATAATGTATTACTTGTTAATATGCCTAGTAAATTTAATTCTAATACAACTAAAAACCTTGCTAAGACTTTATCTGATAATTTAGGTTGTGCTTATATGGTTGTTCCTATACAAGAGTCTGTAGATTATACTGTAAAACAATTAGAGACCTCCCCTATTATAAAAGAAGGTAAAGAAGATCATCTAAAATTATCATCTTTTGTTATAGAGAATATACAGGCAAGAGACAGATCTTCGAGAGTATTATCTGCTATAGCAGCTAGTTTTGGAGGCGTATTTACATGCAATGCTAATAAAACAGAGACTATGGTTGGATATTCAACTATGTATGGAGATGGTGCTGGATTTTTTGCTTGCTTAGCTGATTTATGGAAATATCAAATATACGGATTAGCTAATTATGTTAATAAAGAAGTATTTAAAAAGGAAATTATCCCTGAAGGTACTATAAATATTGTTCCAAGTGCTGAACTTTCAACTGCTCAGGCTGTAGATGAAGGTAAAGGAGATCCTATAAAATATGATTATCATGATTATTTATTTAAATTTTTAATGGAATCTTGGAACAGAGCAATATTAGAAGATATACTAGAATTTTATATAGAAGGAAATTTGGAAGAAAAAATAGGATGCCAAAAAGGAATATTAAAAAAATATTTCAAAAGCGGTGCCGAATTTGTAGACGATTTAGAAAGATGGTGGAAGCAATACATGGGAATGGGTATATCTAAAAGGATACAAGCTCCTCCGATACTTGCTGTAAGCAGAAGAAGTTTCGGATTTGGAAATAGAGAATCTCAAAACAGGATATATTATACAGCAAAATATCTGTCCTTAAAAAACAAAATTTTTGAAATTAATTAAAAAAACTTTAATTAAATATATTTTTACTGTAAAATTATTGTGTAATAAAAATTTTACTTGCAAAAAGCAATAATAAATGTTATATTTATATCGTAATATATAATTTTTTAGAATGTTGGGAAATTATAAAAAGTGGCTACAACTATTATAGACAATAACATAAGGCAGGACATCCTCGACTATTCTGCAATATTAGAAACAACTGTAAAAGATATTCATTCCTTCCTTGAAGAAGTTGGAAGAGTATATAGCTTTATAGGTGAAAAGTTTCCTATGATTGAACAGGAAATGAAAAATGAAAAATGAAAACGAAAAAGCTAATAAGCTGCTTTCATATTTTACCAACAAAGAAAAAGGCGAAAAAAACTTTTCAAATGATTTAGATGAAAACCAGGAAGACTTTTTTAGATCATTTGACAGAATGCAAAGCTTTATATCACAGGATAATGAACTTTCCGACTCATTAGTTGAAGACGTTGGCAGAACAAGTAATATTATGGATTCCATAGAACAAATTAGGATGCTTGCTGACCAGATTAAAGTTTATTCATTAAATGCTATCATCATATCTTCTAAATATGGTGCAGGCGGTAAAGCTTTTGGAGAAATATCCAAAAACATAATAAAAATGTCTGAAACATCAAATGAACAAGCAGATCAAATGAACAGAATCGGTAAGGAATTATTTGTAAGGTTTGAATCATTTAAAACTGAAATATTGAAAACAAATGAATTGCAAAGACAAAATTTTACCATTATGAGAGAGCAGCTCGATAAAGAGCATAATAATATGGTTAATTCCTTTGCAGTATTTTCTAATATAATATCAGATATAATATCAAGAGTTGATAACACTTATGATTTTATATTTGAAGTAATGATGGTGCTTCCTCGTGAAGATATAGTAAGACAGCAGACAGAACACATAATAGAATCTATGAATTCTATAGTTTATGAAAATAGAAATTTCATTGAGTATTATGGAAAAGAAGTAGAAACTATGGATGCTGCCGATCTTGAAAAAGAAGAAAATCAAACATTGGAGCATAAACTCCTAGATTTGCTTACTTTTGACGATGTAGTTTTAACTTTAATTATAGAAAACTTTAAATCTATACATGAGGAAATCGATCTTACTAACTCAGATATTTATAAAAGCCTAAAAGGTTTAAAAGATGCTTTAACAGATATTACATTAGATAGAACTACTATAGTGGAATATATGATTGGAGGCGAAAGCGGAAAATCAGAATTCCCATTCACAGTTTCAGAATCATTATTTAATGAATATATGGGTTTTATAAAACTCTATTTAGAAAACTTTAAATTATTTCTGACCAATAAATATAGAATATCTGATAGTAATATAGCCATAATAGACTCAATAGAAGAATTGGAAAGTATGTTCTTAGAAACAAAAAACATTGCCAAAACTTTTAACTCTATTAACTTTTTAGCTAAAATAGAACTTGAAAAGAATAGTAATATATTTAATAATTCTCAAACTTTCTCTATAGAAAGTGTGGAATCAATAGCTACTAACATTACAGATACAGTAGACGGATGTTTAGAGCAATTCCATAATATTAAATCTGCTATTTTTAGTTCTATTAATAAGTTTAAATCCAATATTAATCAGCAGTCAAGCGAACATTCTTTTATAGAATCTATGACAGACAGCGTAAGTAAACGTTTGGATGAATCTAAATATATTATTAATAATAACATAAAAAGATTAGATAGTTATGCTGATGAATTATTTGGACTTATAGATAAAACGCTAATAGATTTAAGCTCTTTAAGTACATTGCTTACAAAAATTAATGAAATAATAGAAATTTTTAATAGTATGAGAAATGTTATAAGAGATAAAAAGAATGAATATTACAATTTGTTGGGTATAGAAAATTGGAAAATAGAAAGTGATAAATATTTGGATATAGTTAATTCTTATACAATCAAAAAAGAAAGAGCTATTGCTAATAGTATTTTATCTGGAGAAGATGCGCCAAATGTCGATATAAGTATAGATGTAGGTGCTGATAGCGGTGACTTTACTATGTTTTAATAAAAGTAATGGAGGTATTTATTTATGTCAGTTATAGAGATAAATGATAATCTTAATATAAGAACTATGAGTAAATATTTTAAGAATGTCATAAAAAGTGCTAATTATAACGAAGATATGACTGTAAAGTTTAATTGTGAGGGTGAGGCTCATGTGGATTTAGCAGGACTTCAAATACTATATGCTATGAAAAAAGAGCTTGCTAAAAATCAAAAAAACCTTATAGTAGAAGGTATGGATAATTTATTTGTAGAATATTTAAATATAATTAATGATAAAAATAATTAATGATTAAGAGGTTAAATCTATGGCTAAAACAATACTAATTGTAGACGATTCTAATACAGCTAGAGCATCTGTTGAATATACTTTGAAGAAAGGCAGCTATACTGTGGTGTCTGCAGATGATGGTACTACAGGATTGGAGGTTCTTGGTAAAACACCAAATGTTGATATGATAATAACAGACCTCAATATGCCAAAAATGGACGGTATAGAATTTATTAAGCATGTGAGAAAGGTAGATCAGCATAAATATACCCCTATTCTAATGCTTACAACAGAATCTCAAGATGAGAAAAAAATGGAGGGTAAAGCTGCAGGTGCTAGTGGTTGGCTAGTAAAGCCATTTAACCCAACTCAGCTTTTAGATGTAGTAAAACGTTTTTTAAATTGATTTCTAACCATCTTATTATATAATAAGGATTTTACAAAGGTAGAGGTGCTATATGTTTGATAGTGATGAATTTATTTCGATATTCTTAAGTGAAGCCAATGAAATTGTAGAAGGTCTTGAAAACGATCTTGTTTTGTTGGAAGATAATAAAAGTGATGAAGATCTTTTGAATAAAATATTTAGAAGTGCTCACACTCTTAAATCTTCAGCAGGTACAGTTGGTTTTACAATTATGAGTGAGTTAAACCACGTCGCTGAAAACTTGCTAGAAAAAGTTAGAAGCGGTAAATTGGATGTTACTCCTCAAATGATTACAGTATTACTAGAATTCTTGGATACTGTAAAATTAATGCTGCAAAATATTGTAGATGGTAAAAGTGAAACTGAAGGTGTTACCAATATAGATTCACTAAAAGCTAAAATAAAAGCTATAGCTGATGGTAATGATGTAAGCACAGCTGCAGCTACACCAAAAGCATCTCCTGAACCTAAAAAAGAAGAACCTGCAAAAGAAGAAGCTAAAACTGAAGAAAAAAAAGAAGATACAAAAACTGAATTACCTGCTTCTTCAGGCGGTGAAAATTCATTCCATATCGAAATGGGATTTAAAGCTACTATTTTTGATAATGGTATAGACCCTCTAATGTTCTTAAATGACCTTAGAGCTATAGGTACTATAAGCAACTTAAGAATAGAATGTAATAGCTTACCTACTATCTTAAATCTTGAAGATCCTTATGTTTGTTATACTCAATTCTCTTTGGATTTTGAAACTAATGCTCCTGAAGAACAAGTTCAGAACATTTTCTTATTTGTAATAGATGATAATGATATTAATATTATAAATACAAAAGCTGATATAAAAGATGATGAGGAAGCAAATAAACCAGCAGAATCTAAAAAAGAAGAACCAGCAAAAGAAGAGGCTAAAGAAAATACAGCTGCCAAAACAGAAGAAAAACCGGCTGAAACATCTGCAGCTGCTAGTAAACCTGCAGCCGCTCCTAAAGCAGGTACAAAAGTTCAGGCTCCTTCAACAGTAAGGGTTGATACAAGAAAATTAGATAGCTTAATGAACTTAATCGGAGAGCTTGTTATAGCTCAATCAAGAATAATGCAGCTTACTCAAAGTTTGGATATAGATAATGGATTAAAAGAGGCTGTAAGTTCAATGGATAGAACTTCCAGACAAATACAAGAAGAAGTTATGAACATCCGAATGATGCCTATTGGTCCTATATTCACTCAGTTCCACAGATATGTTAGGGACTTGAACTTAGAATTAAATAAAGAAGTAAAATTAGTTCTTAAAGGTGAAACTACAGAGATAGATAAAAATATGTTAGAGCAGTTATCTGACCCTCTTAAACACATTATAAGAAACTCTATGGACCACGGTATAGAAAAAACAAAAGAAGAAAGAATAGCCAGAGGTAAACCTGAATATGGTACAATAACAATGTCTGCTGCTCACCAAGAAGGACATGTTGTTATAGAAGTATCAGATGATGGTAATGGATTAAATAAAGAAAAAATCTTTAATAAAGCTGTTGAAAAAGGACTTCTTTCAAGAGACGGTAAATATTCTGATATAGAAATATACAGAACTATTTTCTCTCCTGGACTTTCAACTGCTGAAAAAATAACAGACATATCAGGAAGAGGTGTTGGTATGGATGTTGTTAGAGCTAATGTTGAAAAAATGAAAGGTAAAATAGAAATTAAATCTACTGAGGGACAAGGCAGTACATTTATAATTAAACTTCCTTTAACATTGGCTATTATTGAAGGTATTACTTTTGCTTTAGGTAAGCAAATATATATTATGCCTTTGATTTCTATTATAGAACAAATAAAAGTAAAAAATGAACAGGTAAAACCTTTTGAAGGCAAAGGTGAAATGATAAAAATAAGAGATGAATATTTGCCTTTAATTAGATTGCATAAAGTATTTGAAATAGATACACAAGTTGATAATATAGATGATGGTATAGTTGTTGTTGTTGAAGCTGGATATAGAAAATGTGCTATATTTGTTGATGAGCTTTTGGATCAGCAGCAAGTAGTTATTAAATCTTTAGATTCAGCATTCAGTAAACATGCAGGAATAGCCGGAGGTACTATACTTGGAGACGGAAGAATAGCCCTTATTATAGATATACAAGGACTAGTAAATATGTCTTTACAAGGAAAAATAAATAACGGCGTAAAATAAAGGATTTTAATATGTTAGATAATCAAAAAATTAATGCAGCTAATATACCTCAGGTTGGAGGTACATCTTTAGAACATGATGAAAACATTTCTATTGAACCTAGTCAGCAATTTTTAGTGTTTAAAATTGACAATGAGGAGTATGCTCTTGATGTATTAAGCATTGAAGGTATTGTAGGTGTAACTAATATAACTCCTGTTCCTGGAAGTCCTAAATTTATGAGAGGACTTATGAATTTAAGAGGTAATATTCTTCATATAGTTGATATAAGAATAAGATTTGGCTTGGATAGAAGAGATGATCATTCTATTGAAGACGATGTTATTATAGTTATATCTACTACTAATAGAAAATTTGGTATATTGGCAGATATGGTAAGTGATGTTATTACAGTTTATGAAAGCCAGATGACAGAAACTCCTATTGATAATATGAGAGGACTTCAAATTTCTAATGTTATTAGATTAGAAAATAAGATTATTATGGTTCTTCCTATAGAAGAAATAATAAAATCTAATGAACCAACAAATCAAACAGTATAATATCATTGAGGTATAAAAATGGAAGATATGAATGAGCATATGCCGGCTCTGAGTGATGCTGAGTTTAATGAATTAGTTAAAATTATTTATGACAAAACTAGAATACAAATGACTAGTCATAAAAGAGCTTTAGTAACTTCTAGATTAAGTAAGAGACTAAGAGCTTTAAAAATGGATTCTTTCAGAGAGTATATAGATTTTGTCAAAAATGCTAAAGATGAAGAATTAACTAATTTTGTTAATGCCGTTACTACAAATAAAACTGACTTTTTTAGAGAAAATAAACATTTCGAGTATATGAAAAGTACATTTCTTCCAGATTGGGAAAAGAATTTTAAAGCTGGTAAAGTAAAAAATCTTAGAATATGGTCAGCAGCATGCTCAACAGGAGAAGAGCCCTACACTATACAAATGACTTTGCATGAATATTTTGGTGCTAATTATGATAAATATGATATAAAAGTTTTAGCTAGTGATATAGATACCAATGTATTAGCACATGGAAGAGCAGGCATCTATAAAGAAGAAGCTGTTGAACCTATACAAGATAATATACTTAGAAAATATTTTTTAAAAGGCACAGGTGATAAAGAAGGATTATTTAGAGTTAAAGATATATTAAAAAAGAATTTATTTTTTAGACAGTTAAATTTTAAAGATGAAGATTTTGATATTCATACTCAATTCGATTTAATATTTTGCAGGAATGTTATTATTTATTTTGATAAAGAATTCCAAAAGGAATTATTTAATAAATTTCATAAATATTTGAAAGAAGACAGTTTAGTATTTATAGGACACTCAGAAACATTATTTGGTGTGTCTGATAAATTTAAATATGTAGCAAGCAATATTTATAAAAAGATTTAACTAGGGGTGTGTAATAATGATTGATTTTCCAGCAGCAGCCAATAGCAATTTTAAAAGAATCACAATATATATAGGTGGTTATTATGCTTCAAAAGAACCTGCTGTAATAAAAACAGTTCTAGGCAGTTGTATATCAGTATGCCTGTTTGAGAATAAATTAAAATTTGGAGGTATGAATCACTTTATGCTTCCTGAAATGAGAGAATGGGAAAATCCTGCTGAAGATTATAATAATACTAGATATGGTGTTTTTGCTATGGAGGTTCTTATAAACGAAATCATTAAATTAGGGGGAAAAAAGGAAAACCTTACAGCTAAAATATTTGGAGGCGGGCATGTACTTTCAGGTATGACTAGTAATATTCTTCAGGTACCTGATAAAAATATACAGTTCGCTAAGAAATTTTTGGCAGATGAAAAAATACCTATAGTAAGTGAAGATATAGGCGGTTCTTGGCCTAGAAAAGTATTTTTCTTTAATACTGAGAATAGAGTTCTTATGAAAAAATTAGAAGGTAAAACTAAAGAATTCTCAGCTGAACAAGAAATTAAATATTCTAAAAATTTACAGCATAAACTTGAAGAAAAATCAGACATTACATTGTTTTAATATATTAATAATTAAGGATTTTTTATGGCTACAAAAATTAAAGTATTAGCTATTGACGATAGCGCATTAATAAGACAATTACTTACTAAAATTGTAAATTCAGATCCTGCTTTGGAAATGGTGGGAACTGCTGCAAATCCAATTTTAGCTGAAAATAAGGTCAAAAATCTTAAGCCTGACATTATTACTTTAGATATTGAAATGCCGGAAATGGATGGTATTACATATCTTAAAAAGCTTATGCTTAATAATCCTATTCCTGTAATAATGTTTAGCTCGCTTTTAGATAAACATAGAGAATTAGCTTTAGATGCTTTAAATATTGGAGCTTTTGATTATGTAATAAAACCTTCCGCAAACGTTAGAGATGGTGTAGAAGAATTAGCTACAGACTTAGTTGAAAAAATAAAGAATGCTTATGCAAACAGAGCTAAGTTTTATAGAAAACATGGTGTTAATGTTCCAACAGAACCTGCTGCTGCAGCTACAGAAAGAAGTTCTATTAGTTTAGAAGCACCAAAAACCGCTGGTTTTAAAGTTTATCAAAAAAATACTGCCGATATTATACTTCCTCTTACACCTTCAAGAGAAACTCCTATGGATAAAATAATTCTTATAGGTTCATCAACAGGCGGTACAGAGGCTTTAATAGAATGTCTTAAAAATGTTACCCCTTCTGCTCCTCCTATAGTTATTGCTCAGCACATGCCTGAACACTTTACTACTTCATTTGCTAAAAGATTAAATAGTATTCTTAAAATCGATGTATTTGAATCTGAAGATGGTATGAGTATAGGAAGAGGACAAGCTGTACTAGCAAGAGGTGCTAAACATACTATGATTAAAGTTAGAGGCGGTAAGTATTATATAGAAGTAAGAGACGGAGAACCTGTTACAAGACATAAACCTTCTGTAGATGTACTTTTCAGAAGCGGTGCTGTATATGCTAAAAACAAAGCTATAGGTATAATACTTACAGGTATGGGTGATGATGGTGCTAATGGTATGAAAGAAATGAAAGATGCCGGTGCTTACAATATAGCTCAGAACGAAGAAACTTGTACTGTTTTTGGAATGCCTAGAGAAGCAATTGCAAGAGGCGGTGTTGATGAAGTTTTACCATTAGATAAAATACTTGCTGCTGCTCTAAAAAGAGTATAAATAAAAATGAACACAAATATAGATTTATATGAATATATAAATAAATGGGTAAGCGGTTCTACAGCTTACCCATATTATAAAATAGAAAAAAAAATTGATTTTATATCCAAGTTAATATCATCTCATAAACAATTTAATAATATTTCTATTATTCCTACTGGTTCAAAAAGAAATAGGACTGATGTAACTTATATGGAATATCTTAATATATTTCTAATATTAGATAATAATGATGCATTAGATACTAGAAAATTTAAATCTTCTATCTTAGAATTAATAAAAAATAATGATTTATATTCAAATAAAGTTAATGTTACATCATCATCTTTAATTCTAGAATATGAAAATGAAAAAATAGTATTGATACCTTCATTTAAAAACTTGGATAATAATGTTGAAGGTGCTTTAGTAACTGACTCTAATGGGAAAAATGAAATATTTTATCCTAAATTAGACAATAAAAATTTTGATAAGAAAGAACATGATTGCGGATCTAATTTTATCAATTTGGTAAAATTATTTAAACATTTATTTTTAACTTTTTCTTCTGAAATTAAATATATTAATGAATTAACTCCTACTATAACAGAAGCTCTTATATGGAATTTACCAAATGAATACTTTAATTTTAAAGATTATGATGATGCTATATTAAAATCTATTGAATATATTTATCAAAGAATAGCTAGTGATGATTATATGTCGCTTTCTGAAATTAATGATATAAAAGTTTTATTTTCATCTAGAAATAATATTGATAGAAAAGAATTATTAAAAGCATTGTACAAATTAAAACAATTTATACATGAAAATATATAAAATTTTAATTTTTTTCTTATAACTTCTAATAGTAATATTGAATTAATTTAAACTAATGATATAATAATTGCGTTTAATTATAATTTTTTTTATAATAAATTTCTTAGGAGAAATATATAAAATGAAAAAAATACCAGAAATTTTTGGTAGTATGGTTTTTAATGACAATGTTATGAAGGATAAACTTCCTAAAGACATTTATAAAAAACTTATAAAGACCATAAAAAATGGAGAGCGTTTAAATTTAGAAGTTGCCAATGTTGTAGCTCATGCTATGAAAGAATGGGCTATAGAAAAAGGTGCTACTCATTTCACTCATTGGTTTCAGCCTATGACAGGAATAACAGCTGAGAAACATACAAGCTTTATTACTCAAACCGATGACGGATCCATTCGTATGGAGTTCACAGGTAAAGAATTAGTTCAGGGAGAACCTGATGCTTCTAGTTTTCCTTCAGGCGGACTAAGAGCTACTTTTGAAGCTAGAGGATATACTGCTTGGGATCCTACATCTTATGCATTTATAAAAGACGACACATTATGCATACCTAGTGCCTTTTGTTCATATAGCGGAGAATCTTTAGATAAGAAGACTCCCCTACTTCGCTCTATGGAAGTTATAGAAAAAGAAGCTAAAAGAATATTAAAGTTATTCGGACATAATGATGTTAATCGAGTATTCACTACAGTAGGTGCTGAACAAGAATATTTTTTAATAGACAGAGATTTGTATTTACAAAGACCTGATTTAAGATATTGTAAAAGAACATTATTCGGTGCTTGTCCTCCTAAAGGTCAGGAATTAGAAGATCATTATTTCGGTGCTATTAAACCTAGAGTACTTGCATTTATGAAGGAACTCGATAATGAGCTTTGGAAGCTTGGAATAGTTGCTAAAACTGAACATAATGAAGCTGCACCTGGACAATATGAATTAGCTCCTGAATTTACACTTACAAATATGGCAACAGATCAAAATCAGATTACTATGGAGCTTATGAAAGTAATAGCTGAAAAACATAATTTAGCTTGTATACTTCATGAAAAACCTTTCACAGGAGTAAATGGAAGCGGAAAACATAATAACTGGTCTATTGCTACAGATACAGGTATAAATCTATTAGATCCAGGAGACAATCCTTCTAAAAATAAAAGATTCTTATTATTCTTAATTGCTATAATAAAAGCTGTTGATGAATATCAGGATCTTTTAAGAATAACTACTGCAAGTGCTAGTAATGATCATAGACTTGGTGCTGCTGAAGCTCCTCCTGCTATCATATCTATATTTCTTGGAGATGAGCTTACAGAAATACTTGAATATATGGAAAGCTCTAAAAAATATAAAGGAAAAGAAAGAGTTGAAATGGAAATGGGTGTTAATTCATTAGCAAGACTCACTAAAGATACAACTGACAGAAACAGAACTTCTCCTTTAGCATTTACTGGAAATAAATTTGAATTTAGAATGGTTGGATCTAGTCTTTCAGTATCTGGTCCTAATATCATTTTGAATACTATAGTAGCTGAAGCATTATCACAGTTTGCTGATATTTTAGAAAAATCTTCAAATTTTGATAAAGATGTTGAAGAACTAATAAGAGAAACTTTTAGAAAACATAAAAGAATAATATATAATGGAAACAATTATTCTAATGATTGGGTTAAAGAAGCTGAAAAAAGAGGCTTGTTTAATTTAAAAACAACTCCTGAAGCATTACCTCATTTCATATCTAAAAAGAATATTGAAGTATTAACAAAACATAAAGTTTTAACAGAAGCAGAAATACATTCAAGATATGAAATAAGTATGGAAGAGTATATTAAAGAAATTAATATAGAAGCTCTAACATTAATAGATATGGTACATAAGCAAATACTTCCATACTCAATGGAATATGTAGGCGAGCTTGCAAATACAGCTGATAAAAAAAGAAATTTAAAATTAAAATTTGATGTTGAAAAAAAATTGATTAATAAACTCAATGATTTAATCAAAGATCTTGATTCTAAATTAGAAAAATTAGAAGGATACACTCTAGAATCTAAGAAAATTAATGATATAGCCAAATCAGCCAAATTCTCAAGAGATAAAATATTCGCTTGTTTAGAAGATATGAGAGTTACAATAGATGAATTAGAAAGAACTGTATCAAAAAAATATTGGAAACTCCCAACTTACGGCGATATGTTATATAGTTTATCATAAACTAATAAAGGGCATAGATTATATAATTTATGCCCTTTTATTTTTTACTTTATTCGTTCATAATAGATAATGAATTATTTAAATGATCTATAAATTCTTTATTAAAATTCTTAGGAGATATTATCTTAAAAGAACCAAGCCAAGGACTTAAAAATATTCTAAGCTCTGTAAAAGATGAGAAATCAAAATTAATAATTATAGAACCATCATCTAATATTTTTTTTATCTTTTGATTGAATCCATAATCTCTATTTTTAAAATAGTGTGCAACATCTGAATTGAAATGAACTGTTGTTCTAGTTAATTTATTATCACTCCAGTATATACTTCTTTTCTTCTCTATCAATTTAATTAATTTTTCTCTATTATTAATTCTGTATTTATGTTCTTTATCATATTCTTCTTTTTCTCTATTATTATTAAATTTTAATTTCTGAATTATTTCAATATCAGATATATTGCTAATAGAATATGTTTTTATCTTTTTATATTTATGATCATAAGCGACTAAATACCATATACCTTGAAAATAATAAATAAGATATGCTATAGCTTTAACTTTATAATTAATATTACCGCTTTGAATATAATAATTAAAACTAATATCATTTAAATCTTTAACACAATAAAGCAATTTTTCTATATTTTCACTATTGCCTGATATATTATTTATTTCATTATTTGAAATTATAATAACATCATAATATTCATGATCTACATTCTGCGGAAGTAATTTTGATATAGTTGAATGAGGTATGAGAGATAAATTTGAACTCACTTTTTTCATAAATACAGAAAATAATATATCTACATTTTTTTTAAGATCATCATTATCAAAATTTAGTCCTCTTCTTAATTTTTTTAAATCTTCTTTTTTTACTATATATCTGTCATTTTCTAAAATTAAATCTATTTGTAAATATCTTTGTATTTCTTCTATATCTCTCTGCACAGTTCTCAAAGACATATTATTATGATGCATAAGCTTATTTTTATCTACAAAGCCATCTAATAATAATGAAGTATATAATTGAAATAATCTCTCAAATTTTTTCTTATCAGGCATATAATATTCCTTTTAAAATACGCTATGTACAAATTCTTTAACAGCATTACCATTAATATTAAATTGTTCATTATTGATAGTAAAATATCCGTCTAATACACCTTTAGTAGTTTCCATATCTATCCTACTAAAGCTGCCAAAAGATTCATATAGATAATTTCCTGTAACTGTAAATACAAAACTAAAGCCTTCTTCTTTAGAATAATAATCTATAACGTCTTTATACTCATGAGATTCAAAATTCTTATATACATACCATTTATTATTAAATAAAAATTTAATCATCCTAGAATTTTGCGACTCAGGTTTAGAATCATAAATAAATACAGGAATAGGTTCAGTAGTATAAGAAGTATAAACTAAAGCTGATATTATATTATGTGTATATCTGGAAGGATTTTCTCCTACTGTGTTAATAGCTATAACTGAACTTGTATCTGTTATAGCATTTTCACTTCCAGGAACAATTAAATATCCGCTTGGAAGACCATAATAAAATGCTGTATATAATGCTTTATTATATTTCCAATTTACCATAGATGATGAAAAATTAGTGAATTTGAATGAAAACTTTGCATTAATCAAATTGCTTATAGAAGATTTTATATTTATTTTAGTATTATAAAAATTAGGAATTTCAATATCTAATTCACCAACATTTTTTCTAAATTGAGCCCTTACAAAATTATCATAAAAATCCAAAAAGTCTTTTTCATTTTCTTTTATAATAAAAGACTGAGAATCTCCATCAAGTATATTAAAGGCATAATAAGAAAAATATCTTTTCAATCCGTACTTATAAAGCTTCCAAAATATTATATGATTATCATGAAACAAATACAAATATAAATTTTCTACCATATTATCATTTATATGTATAGATTTTGGAATATTAGTAAAATCCCCGGTATAATATACACCATTATTATTAGTAATAGTAAGCACATTACCATCGAGTACGGGAGTATCATTTCTCATATATGATTTTGAAGGCACTACTCTATAATTAACATGTATGAATATAACTACAAATAATAAAATAAATAAAGCCGCAGCTATAAAAACAATATATTTTCTTATATAGCTTGAAGAATATTCATAATAATTATCATTTGCTATAAGCCTCTTTTTTATACGCATAATTTTTCTTCTGTTGCATTATCTTTTATATTATCATTAATTTCTAAAGCCTTTTTAATATCGGCTTGAACTTCTTCTTCTGTTCTATTTTCTATAGATGTATCTAATAATTTACTTAAAGCGAATAATGCAACTTCTATCTCATCATCTTGCGGTCTTCTAGTAGTTATTTTCTGAAGAGCCAAACCAGGAAGTATTGCAAGTCTCATAAGAGGAAAATTATAAAATTTAAATCCTAATTTTAGTATTTCATAAGATATACCGGAAACTATAGGAAGTAAAATTATATTAATAGCTAAAACAGTTAAATTTCCTATTATTTTAGGCGGAGTATATGAAGCATATATATATGTATATACAAAATAGCTTGTAAACATATAAAGTAATATAGATACAGTTAATACTAAAAACATAAATGTAGTACCGCATCTAGGGTGTATAGTTGTATAATCTCTAATATTTCCAGTATCAGGATCAAGCCCATGCTCATAGGCATTAACAACCATATGTTCTGCTCCATGATACTCAAATACTCTTTTTATATCCTTAAAGAAAGATATTATAAGAAGATATAAAACAAATATTGATAGTTTTATACATCCTCTTACTAAATTAAATACTACAAAGTTACTTTTCTCATCTATACCTATAAGAGTAGTGATAAAATAAGGCAAAGCTATAAAAAGCCCTACAGCAAATGCTAAAGATACAAGCATGCTCAAAGTCATAGCTATACTATCACTTTTTTCTGATTTAGGCTTATTATCTTTTTTATTATTTTCTTCTTCAATACCAGCTGTATTTGCAGAAAATACCAAAGTCTTATAACCTAATTTCATCATATCTACAAAATTTACAATACCTCTGATAAAAGGCATTTTACTTAATTTATTTTTATTTTCAGGTATAGAAGCTTTTATAAAATCTATCTGTTTATCAGGTTTTCTAACAGCAACTACATAATGACTTCTATTTCTAAGCATTATACCTTCTATAACAGCCTGTCCACCTACTCCTTCCTTAATTCTATTTTCATCTAATTTTTTACTCAAATTATACACCTCATCTATTTTAAAGTTAAAGTAAGATATATAATATACTAAATATGATATTCTTTCAAGCATAAAAAAATATTGAATTTGTAAAAATAATTTATATATTATATAATATGAAACTCTTACTAATATTAATTATTAATTTTATTATACTAGCTTTTATTTCTTGTAAAAGTACAGATATGCAAATGAAAGAAGTAGTAGAATATCATAATAAAAAAACTGTAGAAGTAGAAAAACCAAAAGTAACTACTTTAAAAGATAGAGCAGGATACTATAAAAGTAAAAGTCCATATTTCACATTTGATGCAGATTTAAAAGAAAATGGATATGCTTATGTAGTATTAAAAGGCTGGATGGTTTATAGAGGCTATGTGAAAGTTGGGGATCCATCATCTGAAGCAACAAAGTTTAGACTAGATATTGATAATGTTACTTATGTACTGTTAGAGTTTAAAGATTTAAACAATGCTAAAGCTTCTATAGTATTAGAAAATGTAGTTCAGCAAGTACTCCCAATGACAAAGATACAGCAATAATAATATTAAAAAAATCCTTCACTTTTAGCATCTTTGCTCATAAGTTCTGTTAATGTATCTTGTATATTCGCATCATTAAAAAGTATATTGTATATTGCTTCAGTTATAGGCATATAAATATTGTTTTTCTGAGCATACTCATAAGCTGCAGTAGTAGCATATACTCCTTCGGCAACCTGACCATGATTTTCAGATATTACATCTTGATATTTTTTTCCCTTGGCAAGTTCTCTTCCTAATCTATTGTTTCTACTAAGTCCGCTTGAACATGTTACTATTAAATCGCCTATTCCAGAAAGTCCGTACATAGTATCTATTCTAGCACCTTTACTCAATGCAAATCTTACTATCTCATGCAAACCTCTTGTTATAAGAGCCGCTTTTGTATTATCGCCAAGTTTAAGCCCATCAACTATACCGCCGGCAATAGCTATTATATTTTTTAAAGCTCCGCCTATTTCAACACCTTTTTGATCTGTAGAGTTATATATTCTAAATTTAGGAGGTACTGTCAATGTATCTCTTACATATTCGGAAACACCTTTCTCACCTCCTACAACAACTGCAGTAGGTACTCCTTTTGCAGCCTCTTCTGCATGAGAAGGTCCTGAAAGAGTTAATATAGATAAATCACCTGATATTATGCTTCTTGCTACCTCACTCATAGTTTTTCCTGTTTTTCTATCAAGCCCCTTAGTTGCAGATACTAATATTTGATCATTACTTATATAAGGCTCTATATTTATACAAGCATCAGCAAAAGCAAATGACGGAGTTACTATTATAACTATTTCACTGTCATTTACAGCTTCTCCTACATCTGTTGTAAATTTTATACTCTTATTTAATTGTATATTTTCTAAATAATTATCATTTCTATATGAAGTGCTTAATAATTTGTAACTGCTCTCACTATGCACCCATACTTTAACATTATGCTTTTCTGAAAATATATTAGCAAGTGCAAGTCCCCATCCGCCGGCACCTATGATTCCAACATTTATCATAATATACCCCATAATCCATTTTTATAATATAGTATATATAAAAAATAACTATTATCAATATATAATTGTAAAAATATTATGTAAACTATTTATTTAAATGATTTTTCAAGTAAAATGCATATATTATTAAGTAAATCTTCTTTTTATTTATCTTATTATTATCCTTAACCCAGCAGAATATAACAGAAACTAAAGCACCTGAAAAAAATTGGGAAGTTATTTTTGTATTTTCAATATTATCTTCTTTCATAGTTTCACCTAAATAGTCTATAAATATTTTATGTAATGATGAAACAAATAAAATAGTATTATTATGATCTATTAATGATACATTGAAATATTGTTTATTATCATCAAAGTAATTAAGAACTTTTTCTAATATCTTTCTATAATTTTTTTTGAAATCGTATATTGAATTGTCTTTTTTTAATTCTTTTATGATATCTTGTTTTATATCTTCTATGATTGAATTTAATAATTCTTCTTTATTATTAAAATGATCATAAAATGTAACCCTATTTATCATAGCATTATCGCATATTTCTGTTACACTTATATCTTTTAATGAATTAGTTTTTAAAAGTTCAAGCAGAGATTCTTTTAATAATTTTTCTGTTTTTAATATTCTTAAATCTTTTCTTACATTTTTCATAAATAATAAAAATATATTTTATCTATTAATTTAATAATACAATAAAAATAAACTTTGTCAAAAGTATAAAAAATAACCTTGCATATAAATAATATATGCAAGGCTCTAATATGATAATAAAAATTTATATGAAGGACAAATGTCAAATTAATTGTTATATAATACTATAGACTCATAAGGTTTTAAATTTAAAGTATTATTAAGTTCTGCATCATCATAATTTGAAAGAATGCATTTTGAACTCTTTATATCAAAATCAATATTGCTTAAATCTATAGTGCACTCATTACCATAAAAATTATTTATTACTAAAAGTTTTTCATTGTTATATTCTCTTATAAAAGCAAATACATTTTTATCATCTTTTAATATAGGTATAGTTTTGCCTTCTGAAATAACTTTATAATCTTTTCTTAATTTTATTAATTTTTTATAATGATTAAATATAGAGTTTTCATCTTTAATATTATTGTCTGCATTAATCTCTTTATAATTATAAATAACTTCTATCCAAGGCTTAGCATTTGAAAATCCTGCATTCTCTTTGTCATTCCATTGCATAGGAGTTCTAGAATTATCTCTTGATCTACTTTGAAGTATTTTATATATTTCTTTTTCTTCTATACCATTATTTTTAAGTATATTAAAATAGTTTATTGATTCAACATCTTTATATTGATTGATATTATCAAAATAAGCATTAGTCATACCTATTTCTTCACCTTGATAAATATAAGGAGTACCTCTCAAACAATGCATAACTGTAGCTAGCATTTTAGCAGATTCTTTATGATATTTTTTGTCATCGCCGAATCTTGATACTATTCTAGGCTGATCATGATTGCACCAAAATAAAGCTGACCATGCATTATTATCCTGCATTCCTTCCTGCCAAGTAAATAAAAGATTTTTTAACTCTTGAAAATCAAAATCCATTAACTGCCATTTATCATTATTTTTATAATCAACTTTCAAATGATGAAAACTAAATACCATACTAAGTTCATTTTCTTTTTCACCTGAATATTTAATGCAGTTTTCTATACTTGTTGATGACATCTCACCTACAGTGATAGCATTATCATATTTTCCGAAAGTATTTTTATTTAACTCTTTTAAATATTTATGTATATTTATTCCGTCAGTATAGAGACGTCTTCCGTCACCTTTAAAATCATCTTCAAAAACTTTAGGCTTTGATATAAGGTTTATAACATCAAATCTGAATCCGTAAACTCCTTTTTTTATCCAGAAGTTAACTATATCAAAAAGTTCTTTTCTTACTTCTTCATTATCCCAATTCAAATCAGCTTGACTAACATCGAATAAATGCAAATAATATTCATCAAATTTTTCTACATATTGCCAAGCATTGCCTCCGAATTTAGATACCCAATTTGTAGGAGGTTCTTTTTTTCCGTTAACTACTCTGCCCTTTTTGAAAATATAATAGTTTTTATATTTTTCTTCTCCATTCATAGCCTTCTTAAACCATTCATGCTCTGTAGAAGTATGATTGAATACCATATCAAACATTATATCTATATTTCTTTTTTTAGCTTCTTTTATAAGTTCTTCAACATCTTCTATAGTTCCATAAGAAGGATCTATATTATAATAATCAGCAACATCGTATCCATTATCTTTTTGAGGAGAAACAAAGAAAGGAGTACTCCAAATAATATCTACTCCTAAATTTTGTAAATAGTCCAATTTTGATATTATTCCTTTTATATCTCCTAGTCCGTCATTATTACTGTCCATAAAAGATTTCGGATATATTTGATAAACAACTTTATTTTTAAAATTCATAATTCATTCCTGTTTTAATTAGATTTATAATAAATTCTTGAGTTATACCTAAACAATTACATTTTGTCACAAATAAATTTATATTTTTGTTTTTATATCTGGGGCTTTGCCCCAGACCCCAGTTCTTTTATTGGTATAAAAGAACCAAAAGAACTGCATTTTTATAGGTTATACCCTATATTTAATAAGCATGTTTTTAATATAAAGCTCTAGCAATTGCGTTTTTTGCTACTTTTTTGTGCGGCAAAAAAGTAGATAAAATTTATATAAAGTGCATCAGTTGACAAACTTAAAAATTTTGGGTATATACTAAGAATTTTAAGTTTATCAATTTTTTTATTGTTCTTTTTCCCGCCGCACGCCACAGGCGGACAGAGTCAAAGAACCTTATATCCTCGATAAACTCGGATACGCTTCGCGAAAGTGCAAGTATAAAATAGTACTAAATAATACTAAAATTATACTATATGCAAGATAATTTATTAATTTAGAGTAAAATATAAATCTATTTTTTACAAAATATAATTGTTTAGATTATAACGGCAGCTAAGTAACATAATATTTAACTGCCGTATATATAATAAAAACCTATAAATATTTACCCCGCTTTGTTATTTTATTTCTATAATTTTTCCTTCACCGTTTTTTATTATAGTATTTTCCTTTAATAAATTAATTTTAGTTCCGTCTGTGAACACTACAGGAGACACTAAAGATTTTCCATGATTTTTTACGTATTCTAAATCAACTTTAGCTAATTTGTCTCCTTTTTTTATTTTATCTCCAACTTTTACAAAAGATTCAAAACCTTCTCCATTAAGCTCTACAGTATCCATACCTATATGAATAAGTATTTCATTTCCATCTGCTGTTTCTATACCATAAGCATGTTTTGTAGGGAAAGCAGCTATTATTTCACCATCGCAAGGAGAAGTTACCATACCATCAGCTAATTCTATTGCAAAACCTTCACCCATGGCACCGCTTGAAAATGCTTCATCTGCTATATCTGATAATTTATAAACTTTTCCATTCATAGGTGAAACAAAATTATCATCATCTAAAGTTATACTTTCTGTAGTTGATGCATTATCTGAAACAGTTTCTGAAATATCTGTATTATCAGTTAAATCTTCTGGTTTTAATTTTTTCTTTCCTACTATAAGTGTTAATACTAATGGTATAGCTATAGCAAAAATCATAGCAACAGCAAACATTAACATATGCTTTGGCTGTATTGAAAGTATTCCCGGTATTCCGCCAATACCAATAGATGTAGCCATAACCTTAGAACCAACTGATATAATTGCAGCTACACAAGAACCTATTAAACCGCATATAAACGGAAAACCATATTTTAAGTTTACACCGAATAATGCAGGCTCTGTAACTCCTAAATAACATGATATAAATGCCGGTATATTTATTTGTTTAGCCTTGTTATTTCTTTTCTGAAGTATAGACATAGCAACTACTGCAGAACCTTGAGCTATATTTGATAAAGCTATCATAGGCCATAACATAGTGCCGCCGAACTGACTCATAAGCTGTAAGTCAATAGCATTAGACATGTGATGAAGTCCTGTTATTACTAAAGGAGCATAGAAAAATCCAAATACACCAGCAAATAAAACTCCAAACTTTGATGTTAAGCCAGTATATACAACATAAGAAACAGCCTCACCTATTTTCCAACCTATAGGACCAACAACAGAGTGTGCTATAATAACTGTTGGTATCAATGAAGCAAAAGGTATTATAACCATAGAAACATATTCAGGTACAATCTTTCTCCAAAACTTCTCTAAATAAACTAAAATAAATCCTGCCATTATAGCCGGTATAACCTGAGCCTGATAACCAACCATAGGCATTTTAAAAATTCCGAAGTCATAAAATTTAGGGTCAACAGTACCAACTAAATAAGCATTAACAAGCTGAGGAGAAACCAATGTTATACCTAAAACAATACCCAAGATTTGAGTAGTACCCATTTTTCTAGTAATAGACCATGTGATACCTACAGGAAGGAAATGGAAAATTGCTTCACCTATTAACCATAAAAAATCATTTGTTCCAGACCAGAACTGAGATATTTGAGTTAAACTCTTTGTACCCTCTTCAAAAAATTTTATATCTGATATTACGCTTCTAAAACCTAATATAAAACCTCCACATATAATAGCTGGAATAAGAGGTGAAAATATTTCGGCTATGTTAGACATTAAACGCTGCAAGAATGTTTGATTGCCTTTAGCTGATTCTTTTACAGCATCTTTGCTCACTCCTTCTATTCCTGAAATCTTAACAAATTCATTATAATATTCTGAAACCTCATTACCTATTATAACTTGAAATTGTCCTGATTGAGTGAAAGTACCTTTAGTAGATTTTAAATTTTCAATAGCTTTAATATCTGCCTTTTTAGTATCTACCAAGACAAAACGCATTCTTGTAACACAATGAGTTATTGCTTTAACGTTTTCTTTACCGCCAACATATTTTAATAATAAGGTGGCGTCTTCGGTGAATTTTCCCATAATATGCCTCCATAGCTTTTATATATTTATATCATCATTAACTTGTACGTACATACTAACATATACGTACAAGTTTGTCAATTATCTTTTTTATATTTTTTATTAATTTTAATAATTGATAAATACTTTTAGAAGATTATAATTACATCATAAGGCATGGTAATTATGGGATTATTAAATGATTTCACTAAAAAACTTATTCCTAATTTTTTATATACCTAAACTACTAAATTTTTGTTTTTATATTTTGGGCTTTGCTGCGAAGCACACAGTCGTGCCAAACCCCACTTCTTTTGGTGCTACAAAGAAGCAAAAATGCTACATTTGGGCTTTATTTAATAAATTATATTACATGTAATACGATTTTAGTATGATTTAGTACTAATTTTACACTTGCACTTTCGCGTAGCGTATCCGAGTTTATCGAGGATATAGGTTCTTTGACTCTGTCCGCCTGTGGCGTGCGGCGGGAAAAAGAACAATAAAAAATTGACAAACTTAAAAATTTTAAGTATATAATATATTTTCAAGAAATTATCTTCTTGCAAAATCTCTGAATTTAAATTTATCTGGTCTATGTCTTGCCGATGTTAGCTGAAAAACTCTGGTATCAGATAAAAATGTTCTAGATTCTACATTTATTATCATATCATAATCTTTTAAATCTAAAAGTTTTTTATCATTATTATTTATTTTTTCACATGATATTTCTCTTTCAGCATAGGATATCTTTAATTGAAGATTTTTTTCTATATGCTCGTATAAAGAATCTTTTAAAATATTTTCATCTATAAATGGTATAATCGATGCATTGATAAAGTCTATATCAAGTATAATATTTTCTCCGTCTATATTTCTTATTCTCTCTATAGCCCATACTTTATCATCATCATTTAATTTTAAAGCAGTTTTCACTAATGAATCAGGTTTTATGCATTCACATCTATGCACTATAGTTTCTACTTTACCATACATTTTTGAAGCAACTTCTTTAAAACTGAATATTCCTCCGAATTCAAAATTGTATATATTTGAATTAATTACTATAGAACCTTTGCCTTTATGTTTTTGAATGCATCCATTATTAGATAATAGCTGCAATGACTTTCTTATAGTGTCCCTTGAAGCATCATATTCTTTCATCAAATCATATTCGCTTGGAAGTATATCACCTTTTTTATAGTATCCAAATCTTATTTTATCTAGCAAACTATTGTAAATCTCTTCGTACTTAGATGCCATAACAACCTCTATTTTCAATTGAAATATTATAATATAAAAACTTATGTTTGTAAATATATGTTTTCATAGCCTTAATTTACAAAAAATAAAAAATGTAGTTTATCATACAATAGTAATTTTATTGTACTTGATAAAAAAAACAAAAATAATAAAATATATACAATATTTTTAATAGGTGTTAGAAAGTGTTAAGGAAATTGATATATATTATTTTTTTGCATTCAATTCTTTTTAATTTTTTTATTTTTGCACAAACTAATGAATCAGCTATATTAAATTACACTCAATATATGGAAAGAATAAAATCCATAATACCAGAAATGAAATTAACTGCATCTCAAGAAAGCAATGCCTATAATAATTTAACAAAAGCAAAAAGCTCCGGAGACGTTAAATTTGATTTGCAGGCTGGTGCTATAGGAATGCAAAGCCATTTTGATGAATACAATTTTTTACCAACATCAGATTTTAATTATAATGGGTTTAGAATAGGTGCAGGATTCAGCGGACTTGTACCATACTCTGGAACTAGATGGTCTGTAGAAATTAAACATGACAGTTTTTTCGGCGACTTTAATACAGGAGATATTTCATTACCGGTTGATACGCCTCTAGGTACAATAAATGGAAAACTTCCAAATTTAAGTACTAATGATTTTAAATACTATTATCCAAGCATAAAAATTCAAATAGCTCAGCCTATTTTAAGGGATTTTTTTGGTAAATTGGATAGATACCCTATAAAAGATGCAGAATATCAGCTTACCATAGCAAAATTAAAAAGAATAATAGACGACAACAGCGTATTAACATCTTATCAGAAAATTTATTATCAATGGATAATGGCAAGAAAATTAATAGATTTATATGATGATATGATAAGAGAAGCAAGAAGTTTTGAAAATCAAGTATACAGAAGATATACAAGCGGAGTTATAGATAATGACTCATATCAGAATGCAAAAAGACAAACATTAAAATATATAGAAGCAAGAGATAAATCTGAATTAATGCTTAAAAAAATAATGAGAAATATTCAATTCTTTATACCTGAAGAAAATATACAGCCAAATGAAGATGATTGGAATCAGACATTAGAAACCTCTATAAATGCTAAAATAGATATAGTACCATTTTTAGAAAGTGCTCAGGGACAAATGGCTTATCAATTAAAATTAAGAAGCGAATATGCTATTTCAGTAATGAAAAATAATGCTCTGCCTGATTTATCTATAGTAGGAAGCGTATCATTATCAAGTTTAGATGACAGCGGATATTTTAAATCTTTTTCTACCATGACTAATGTTGATTATTTTGTAGGGCTTATGTTTTCCTACCCCATAGGCGGACGTGATGCTAAAGCTAAAATGGAAGATGCTTATGCTGCTTTGAATGCTGTTACGGCTGATTTTGATAGGGGAACAGAGATTTTGACGTTCAGATAGGTACTTATTATGATGAGTTTGAGGCATACAAAAAAATGCTAGAAAATAAAAAATTGGAAGTTAATGCTATAGTATCAAGAATAAATACGCAAAATGCTAAATTCAGACAAGGAAGACTCCCTATAGATGAAATAATAAATGCAAGGCTTGATTTAGCACAGGCAAGAGCAGAACTTCTTAATTTGCAGTATTTAATAATAAGCACTGTTATGGATTATAATTCTCTGGTGCTGCTTAACAATTAATATTTTTTATTGGAATTAGAATATGGATAGAATAATAGAACTATTTGCAAAAAACAGATTATTAGTTAATGTTATTATTTTGGTTACTTTAGCTGTTGGAATATACTCTTATCTTAATATAGAGAAAGAAGCTTTTCCATCAACTAACTTTGATGTTATGATAGTTCAGGTTATATATCCGGGTGCTTCTCCGGAAGACGTTGAGCAATATGCAATGATTCCATTAGAAGATGAACTTCAGACTATAGCAGGTATTGATGAGTTTTATTCTATAATGATAGAAAATGCAGGAATACTTACTATAAGAATAGACATGAATCTTAAAGACTCAAGAGCTGTAAAAGATGAAATATTCAGACGGCTTCAGAATGCTCCTAATGTATCTAAAGATGTTCAGGAGATAAAAATTTTTGAAGCTAATGCAAACAGACTTCCTATATATAATTTGGGAATAAGATTCAAGAAAGGAATGGAAGGAAGCGAAAAAGAACTTTATGATATATCCAAAAGATTTGAAAAAGAATTAAAATATGTAGACGGAGTTGCAAATATTGAAGTTTACGGAAGAACAGATCCAGAAATTCAAATATTAGCAGATCCTCATAAATTAAGCGAATATTATACTTCATTATCAGAAATCATACAGGCATTATCTTTGAGAAATATACGTTCTACAAGCGGAAGTATGAAGCCTGATGAAAATGCTGATTTAGAAGAAAAGAACAAATTACTTGTAACTACAGGACAATTTCAAGATCCTCTGACTATTACAAATGTTATTATACGATCTATATTTAATGGTCAGCCTATAAGAATCGGAGATGTTGCAAGAGTTGAAGAATTATTCGTAGATAAAAGCGTATATATGAGAGTTAATAGTCAGCATGGATATTCCATAAACATAATAAAAAGAGAAGATGCTGATATATTAAAAACTATAGATAATGTTAATAAATATTTTGAGAATAACAAAGCAACAATACCAAACAATATTGAAATAGTTCCTATGGCTGATAATTCAAGAACTATTAATGATTTACTTAATGCAGTTTCTTCAAATATCATAACAGGATTCATAATAATATTTATAATACTTATAATATTTTTGGATTTTAAAAGTGCTATATTTACTTCACTTGGAATGCTTATAGTTATTGCTGTTTCTCTTATTTATATGACATACTTTGGAATAACTTTCAATATAATTTCTTTAGGCGGAATTATAACAGTTTTAGGTATGATAGTTGACAACTCAATAGTAGTTTCAGAAAATATTTTTAATTATCATCAAAGAGGAATAAAAGGACTTAATGCCACAAAAAGTGCTGTAGGGGAAGTATTTATGCCTATGCTTGTTTCTACTCTTACAACGGTTGCATCTTTTGCTCCTATAATATTCGTTACAGGAACTATGGGAAGATTAATCAATCAATATCCTAGAGTTGTTATAGTAGCATTAGTTGTAAGTATATTTCAGGCTGTTTTACTTCTTCCTAATAACTTAATTACAAAAGAAGAACTTACAGGAGAACATAAAAGAAAAAGATTTAATTTCAAAAATCCTCTTGATTTTGATAAGGATAAATTATTCGATAAATTAAAAATACCTTTTGTTAAATTTTTAAGATTAACATTAAAATTTAGATATATTGTATTAATGTTTTTTGTAGTTACATTGCTTATAACATTAGCTATAGCTAAAGTAATATTTGCTAAGTTTACTTTAGTTTATGATACTAGTGCTGACGTTATAGTTGTTAATATTGATTCAGGAATTGGAAGCTCTCTATACAAAACAGAAAAATATCTTCAGCAGGTAGAAAATATTATTTATGATACAATAGATACTAATGATATAATAGCAGTATACAGTTTATTAGGTAAGCAATTAGATAAAAACACTGTAGAAGTGTCCGAAGAAATGGATAATCTTGCGGGAATTATGATATATTTAGTTCCTGCTAATAACAGAAAAAAAATTGCTTATGATATAGCAGATGATTTAACTCTTGCCATAGAAAAAAGCGGAATAAAAGATGAATTGGAATTAATCACAGTAAATACTAAACTTCCTATAAACCCAGGAAAAGCAGTAGATATAAAAATAATAGGCAATGATACTGCTATGGTTAAAGAAGTAAAAGATAAAATGAAAGAACATCTTTTAAGTTTAAATGGAATAATAAACTATGATGATGATGATAAAATCGGACAGGAAGAATTAAGAGTAATATTTGATTATGACAGAATGGGAGAACTAGGTGTTAATGTTGCTTATGCTGCAAGAGAATTAAGAGCGGCTTATGCTGGAATAGTAGCTACTTCAATTCAGCAGTTTGAAAATAAATTAGACTTCAGAGTAAGATTAGATAAAAAATATACTTATGATACAAATGTACTTAATAATCTTTATATACCAAATACATATAACAGACTTATACAATTAAAAGATATAGCACATATATATATTACAAACAATCAATCAAGCATAAGACATTATAACGGTAAAAAATCTATAACGATGACAGCAGATATTGAACAGGGAAAAAATACTGCCATACAAGTAACATATGCAATGCAGAATTATTTTAATTCTATATCAAAAGATTATCCTAATATAAGCGTAGAGTTTGCAGGAGAGGTAAAAGAGACTAGAGGCTCTATAATAGGTATTGCTTGGGGATATGTTGTTGCTATCATTGCAATATATGTAATACTTCTTCTTCAATTTAATAAATTTGTTCAGCCTTTCATGATTTTGGGTATAATACCATTTGGAATAATAGGAGTTATACTAGGATTTGCAGCACATAGAATGCCTATGTCTTTTGTTGGTGCTGTAGGTATAGTTGGGCTTGCAGGTGTAGTTGTAAATAATGGTATTATAATGGTGGACTTAATAAACAGAATACTTGAACAAGGAAACATACATACAAAAGAAGATGTACTCAATGCTGTAGTAGAAGGTGCAGGCGACAGATTCAGAGCAATATTTCTAACAACAGTTACTACAATATTCGGACTTCTTCCAACTGTTTATGGTATAGGCGGAAGTGCTGATTTGATAGTACCTATGGTTATGGCTATGGCTTACGGACTTTTATTTGCTGCACTTTTGACATTGATATTTTTACCTTGTCTATTTATGATATCAGCGGATTTGAAACTTATAAAAATAAATTATAAAAACTGATTGAATATTTATAGTTTTATAGTATATACCTAAACAATTATATTTTGTCAAAAATAAATTTATGTTTTATTTTTATATTTGGGGCTTTGCCCCAAACCCTACTTCTTTTGTTGCCACAAAAAAGCAAAAAGGCTATATTTTAGTTTTAAATCAACATTTTATCTTACATATAAGATAAATCATTAATTTTGTACAATAATAAGTAATCAACTGCCCATATAGTTGGCGTTTGGTAATATCAATTAATACCGTGTGTAAAGGTGCTGCAGTTTACGGTTGACAAAATATAATTGTTTAGGTATATACAATTAAAAAATGAGTTTGCTCATATTAATATAAGCAAAATTATTAATATTATTTAATACTCTAGTAAATTGCTATTAAGTATTGCTCCGAGTTCATATCTGTTATTGTCGCTGCTGTAATTATATATATAAAATGTTAAATAATCATATTTATAATCAGCCATTTTTTGCCCTACATATAAAAGTCCATTAGCAGGTATGGAACTTAATATATGAACTTCTTCTAAATTTTTATATTTTAAAATGTCATCAAAAATTTCATCTATCTTTTTAGTAAAAATATAATAACATCTTTTATTCACCAAACTTTTATGAGAATTCTCTTCCAATATAACTTGATGCGTTATTGTGATGATATTGCTGTATGAATAATCGAATCCTTTATTAAGAATAAGATTTTTATCATCTTTATAAACTTGTTCTATATCATTAATATTTGATTGTCCTGATAGTATCATACCTATTGGGTGATTAATATTATCTATTCTCAGAACATTTGATTTACTTTCTATAAAACTTTTTAATTCAGGCTCATCTATTTCTACATCTTTGAATCCCCAAGATAATGAGTCTTTTGGCTTTGGGAGAAAAACAAAATTATATCCGTATTTCTCTAATATATAAGCAATAGAAACAAGTATGCTGTTAGGAGCTATTGCATAAAGAACTATTTGATAATCTTTAGTTATATTTTTTTCTTTAAACTTTGATAATATAATATTTTTTAATTTCTTTATAACATTATCTATTTTATTTTCTTTTTCATTTTTGTATTCTTTATATTCTTTATCTAAATCTATTTCCAAATCAATAGGAGGCATTTCTCCGAAGTTCTGAGCATTTCCTCTTATAGAATGAAATATTTTCACTCTTTTAATATTATCATCTTCAGTCATATAATCAAAAATTTTATTATTATCTTTCATGCTTTACTCTCTATACATGTTTTATAAATTAATCAAAATAAACTATTTACAAATAATATAAAAAAATATATATTATAGAAACATTTTCGTAATAATTTTAACATAAAATAGAATAAATTGATATTGGAGATAAAATGAAAATATTAGGTATAGACACTTCATGCGATGATACTTCTGCTGCTATAGTTGAGGACGGAAAAAATGTACTTTCTTCAGTATTAAGCTCATCAATAGATGCACATAAAGAATTTCAAGGAGTAGTTCCTGAAATTGCCGCAAGAAAACATTTGGAAGCCATACTCTATGTAATAGATAAAGCATTAAAAGATGCAAATACCACTTTAGATGATATAGATTTATTTGCAGTTACAAACAGACCGGGACTTTTAGGATCTTTGCTTGTTGGAGTAGCAAGTGCAAAATCATTAGCATTTTCTTTAAACAAACCCTTGCTGGCTTTGGATCATATAGCTGCACATATTTACTCGCCTCATCTTACTAATGATATAGAGTTTCCTTATATAGCATTGGTTGTATCCGGAGGGCATACTATAATAACAGAAGTGCATGATTACGGTGAATATAAAGTTGTAGGCACTACTTTAGATGATGCTGTGGGCGAAGCTTATGATAAAGTTTCAAAATTTTTAAATCTAGGATATCCGGGCGGACCTATAATAGACAGATTAGCTAAAGAAGGAAACAAAGAAGCAATAAAATATCCTATTGTATTATTAAACGGCATAGATGAATTTAACTTCTCATACAGCGGACTTAAAACTGCATGCGTTTATTCTACAAAAAAATATCTTAAAGAAGGATACGAAGCAACTAATGAAAATATAGCTGCTGCATTTCAAATAAGTGCAATAGAGCCTTTATATATCAAAACTTTGAAATATGTTGAAAAAAGCGGTATTAAAAGAGTTACATTATCCGGCGGAGTGGCATGCAATAGTTATTTAAGAGAGAGATTTGGAAACTCTAAAGACTTTGAATGTTATCTGCCTGCTTTAAAATACACAACAGACAATGCTGCTATGGTTGCAGGGCTTGCTTATCATATGAAAGATAAACAGGATTTTGCTGATTATAATTTAGATTGTTTTTCAAGAGTTTTGAATAAAAAATATAATAAAAACAAAAGTGCAAAATAAAATTATAATTAACTAGAATTTATTTACTAGCTTTATTATAAAATAGACTTATTTAAAAACTATTTATAAATAATTTTTTAAGTTTGTCAACTGATTCACTTTATGTAGAATTATCAACTTTTTTGCGGGCTTCGCCAAAATTGCTGACGACACCTGCCGCAGGCACGCTTTGCGAGGTGGACTTCGTAGGCATGCTTCGCGAAAACGCAATTACTAGAACTTTATATTTTAATGATGTTTATTAAATGTATGATATATACTAAAAATTTTTAACTTTGTCAAAATTAGTTTTTATATTGCTATTATTTTCGGGGGCTAGCCCCCGACCCACCCAGTTCTTTTGTTGACACAGGCGAAGCCCGCCTACGGCGAGAACCAAAAAGACTGCATTTTTAACATAATTTTTAGGTATTACCATACATTTAATATATATTGTAATAATATAAGGTTTTAGCACTTGCGTTTTCGCGAAGCGTACCTGCGGCAGCAACTTTTTTGTGCGACAAAAAAGTTGATAATACATTTACAAAATATAAAAATTGACAAAATATAGTTGTTTAGTTATACACTGATTATACTAATAATTATATAACTAATTTTATAAATAAGTTTTGAAACAAGTCTAATAATTAAAATTTATGCAATAAAAAAGAATGATAACTAATTATTATATAATCAATTATCATTCTTTTATTTTATTTAATTAAAATTATATTCCGAATCTTTTCATTATAACATCAATATTTCTTAGATAGTATGCATAGTCAAAGCAGTCATCAATTTCCTGAGAGCTTAAATATTTTGTAATATCCTCATCTTTGTGAATATTCTCTCTAAAATCTTCGTTATTGAGCCATCTTTTCATTGCATTTCTTTGTACCCATCTGTAAGCATTATCTCTATCAATGCCTTTATTAACTAAACTTATTAAAATTCTTTGACTGAAAATTAAACCGCCTGTCTTTTCAATATTTGCTTTCATAGCTTCAGGATAAATTAAAAGCTTATCTACTATATCAATGAATTTATTAATAGCATAATCAACAGCAATAGTAGAATCTGGAAGTATAACTCTTTCTACTGATGAATGGCTTATATCTCTCTCATGCCAAAGTGTAATGTCTTCCATAGAAGCTAATGCATTACCTCTTACTATTCTTGCTAAACCTGATATTCTTTCGCAAGTGATAGGGTTTCTTTTATGAGGCATAGCAGATGAACCTTTTTGCTTTTCACTGAAATATTCTTCTGCTTCTCTTATATCTGTTCTTTGTAAGTTTCTAATCTCTGTAGCAAATTTCTCTAATGAACTAGCAACTATTGCTAAAGTTGTAAGATACTGTGCATGTCTGTCTCTTTGTATTATTTGAGTAGAAACTTTATCAGCTTCTATACCTAATTTTTTACAAACTATTTCTTCTATTCTAGGATCAATATTACTATAAGTACCAACTGCACCGGAAAGCTTACCAACTGAAACCTGTTTTTTAGCTTCCTCTACCCTTTTTATATTTCTTTCATTTTCATCATACCATAAAATGAATTTTAACCCTAATGTCATAGGCTCAGCATGTATACCATGAGTACGTCCTATACAAGGAGTATATTTATGTTCTTTTGCTCTTCTTAATAAAACTTCTGATAATCTTTTTAAGTCATCTAATATTATTTCAGCAGATCTTTTCATCATAACAGCCAATGCAGTATCTTTTACATCGCTTGAAGTCAAACCTTTATGTATATATTGTCCGCCCTCTCCTACATTTTCCTGAACAGCAGTTACAAATGATATTATATCATGATTAGTTTCTTTCTCTATTTCAGCAATTCTCTCTACTGTGAAAGTTGCTTTTTCTTTAATATTTTTTACTGCTTCTTGAGGAATCTCTCCTATTTCAGCCATAGCCTCACAAGCAGCAATTTCAACATCAAGCATAACCTGAAACTCATTTTGCAAGCTCCAAAGTTCGCCCATCTCTTTTCTAGTATATCTCTTTATCATAAATTATTATCCTTAATATAAAATATTGAATTATTATAGATAGAATTATAAATTATTTCAATTATTTTTTAATAGTTGTAATTTATAAAAAAAGAATTAAAATTATTGCATCAAAAATATGTTTTTAATATATGGAGTAATTAAAAATGGAAATTTATGATTTAAGAAGCGATACCATTACAAAACCAAGCGAAGAAATGCGTAAAGCAATATATAATGCTGAATGCGGTGATGATGTGTATATGGAAGATCCTACAGTAAATAAAATTCAGGAAATGGCAGCAGATATTACAGGAAAAGAAAAAGCAATATTTGTTTCTAGCGGTACTATGGGTAATTTAATACCTATGATGGTATTAGGAAGAAAAACAAAGCAGATACTTTTAGAGGAACAATCTCATATAATACATTATGAAGTTGGAGGAGTTTCTTCTTTAGCAGGCTTAATACCATTACCTGTTAAAGCTGATAAAGGAATATTAACTAAAGATATTATAAAAAATTATTTGAATAATCAAGCTACTTATGCAACAACAGTTAATATAGTAGAGATAGAAAATACTCATAACAGACATGGCGGAAGTGTTTATCCTATAGAAGTATTAAAAGAACTGCATGATTTAACTAAATCAAAAAATGTTCATCTTCATATGGATGGAGCTAGAGTTTTTAATGCCTCTATAGCAAGTAAAGTATCAGTAAAAGAAATATCATCACATACAGACTCAATTACTTTCTGTTTATCTAAAGGTTTGGGAGCTCCAATGGGTGCTATGATATGTGCAGATAAAGATTTCATTGATGAAGCTTTCAGAATGAGAAAATTAATAGGCGGAGGTATGAGACAAATTGGACTTATGGCTGCTGCCGGAATATATGCATTAGAAAATAATATACCTTCATTGGAAGAGGATCATCAAAAAGCAAAAAAAATAGCAAAAGCAATATTAGAATCTGGAATGGGAACATTAAATTTAGAAGATGTAGAAACTAATATAGTTATAACTAATACAAAAAAACTATCCGCAGAAATATTACCAAAACTTTTAGAAAAAGGTATTAAAGCAAATTCTTTTGGTGATTATAAAATAAGATTTGTTACACATAGAGATATAAGTATGAAAAAAATAGATGAAGTCTGCGAGATTATAAAAAATTTAAAAATATAATTAATAAATAAAAAAGAGTATGACTAATATAAATAGCATACTCTTTTTATATTATTTATTTAAAATTCTCATCTAATTTAAAATATTCTAATTCAGATGATAAATTATTAGTTCCATTAACAACATCTTTTCCAAGTAATGAACTGTCATTAACCAATTCAGCATTTTCCTGAGTAATTTTATTTAATTCATTCATAGCCATATTAATTTGTCTTACACTTTCTTCTTCTTCGGCTGTAGCTTCATATATATGAACTAATATATCCGAAACTTCTTTTGCAGAATTTTCTATCGCTATAAGTATATCTAAAGATCTTTTTACAGACTCATATCCAATTTCTATTTTAGATACAGTATTTTCTATTATGCTGGTAATACTTCCTGCTGCTTCATTAACATTCTGAGCTAAACTTCTTATTTCTGAAGCTACAACAGCAAATCCTCTGCCCTGTTCTCCAGCTCTTGCTGCCTCTACAGCTGCATTAAGTGCTAATATATTTGTTTGGAAAGCTATAGATTGTATTAACTTAGTAATATTTGATATTTCCTTACTAGATTCTGAAATTTCAGTCATATTATTAGATATTTCATTAACTGCTGATACACCGCTTTGTGTAGATTCAGTAACTTTAGAACTCATATTCTTAGCATCATAAGAGTTTTTTGATGTATTTGAAATAGCCGTAAGTAAATTTTCTATAGAACTAGTTATTTCTTCAACAGCCGCAGCCTGAGAAGATGTTCTGTCGGATAAATTATCTATACCTCTTGATATTTTTTCAGATGAATTATTAATTAATAATATATTTTGCTTTAATTCAGAAACTATTGTAAACATAATATGCTGCATATCATTAATTGAATTTGCCAAAGTACCTGAAACATCTTTTCTTTTTAAATCTTTCTCCTCAAATTGGCTGTCAAATCTTCCGTCCTGCATTAATGTCATTATTGTAATAGCCTGATATAAATTATTTGATAATGGTATTACTATTCTAGCAACCAAAAGGAATTCTAATACTATAAGTAAGAATATACATAAGAAGAAACTTAACATAAGGAATCTAAATTGAGAATAAAATATTTCAGCGCTTCCTTTAAATACTAGTATCCAAGGAGCATTATCTGTTTTTTTAATAGAATACCATTCATTACCTATTATATCTAAATCACCTATATGAGATGATAAATTATTTTTAAAATCGGCAAATATAGAATATGTAAATAAATTATTAGTTTCATTTAGGATATAATTTTTATTATCATGGGTCATAAAAATACCCTTATCAGAAACTATATAAATTTCATCTTCAAAATTTTTTTTTAAGCTTTCAGTAATTGTATTTATATTTGCAAAATCTATTGCACATACACCTTTTAAACTGCCATTAGTATAAACAGCCTTTCCAAATGTAACTGTAAGCTTATTAACAGCAAAATCAATATAAGGGTCACTAATCATTATATTATTAGTGGCAACAGAATCTTTATACCAATCCCTAGAAGTTTGATCATAAGTAAGAGGATAAACTTCCAAGGTATTCATAAAGACCCCGCCTTGAGGATATGGTGTACTATTTCCAAAATATACATTCAAATAACCTTCATTAAGTTTCTGAACGTTAGTAATAAAATTACCAAATTCTACCCAATTAGGGTTGGATGATAAATAAGCATCCATAACATAAATAGTATTTTTTAACTCTTCAACATACCCTTCTGTTCTAGTTTTAGCCTCTAATGCTTGAAGATTTTTTTCTTTTAAAAACCTAGATTTATACAAAGGCTTATAAAAAATATATATAAGAACAAATAAAAACAGAAGAAATATTATAAAAGGAGCTAAAAATTTGATCATTAATTTATTTTTCATAATGGTAACCTTTATAGAAATTTAGTGTCCATTTTAAATATATAAAATAATGTCCTTAAAGTCAAAAATAATGATAATTTTTTGTACAAAATTCTTCAATTTTAACGATTTGATATTACTCTTATGTTTTCTCCATAAGACCATATGTTATTATTATCTTTATAATCAACAAATACCAATTTTGGAGAAATAAGCATATTTAAAGCAAAAAGAGAAAAAGAAAAAATATTATTTATATTAGGCAAACTTCCCTCTAATATATTTGCTCTAAGCATTTCATTATTTACAGGAAGTTTATAATTACTGTAATTAAATTCTATAATATTTAATCCTGCTTTTTCTATAAATTTTATAAGATTATTCATATTAAAGTTAACAATATGTTCAGTAGATAAATATCTCATAAGCATATCATAGCTACATTGATCTTTCATAGGAGAATTAGGTACTTCAATATATAGATAGCCATTAGGTTTGAGCATATCCTTAATTTTTAATAATATTTCTGAAGGATTTTTAAAATGCTCTATTACATGTGAAAGCATTATGATATCATATTTATCTTCACTTTCTAAAAAGTTTGGCTTTAAATCAATATTATATTTATTTTTAGCATAAAGTCTGGCATTATCATTAAGTTCATATCCATAAACATCACAGCCATATTTTTTGAATATATTTAATAATAATCCGTCAAAAGCACCTATCTCACAAACTTTTTTGTTTATACAATCAATATTATTTCTTACAAAATTAAATTGAGATAGGCTTCTAGCATAACGCATTTTGCTTTTAGCTTTTTCAAATAATTTATTTTTTATATTATTATGATATTCATTTTTATATAGAAGATATATTTCTTCATCTGTGGGCTGTTCTATAAAATAAAGTCCGCAATCACTGCATTGATAAACTCTTTTATCATTCTTCCATACATTATTTATGATGCCTATTTCAGTATAATTATTACCGCCGCAAACCTCACATATCATAAAAACATACTCTATTATTCAAAAGAAAGCTCAATTCCGCATTTAGGACATTTAGTCATATCTTCTGTAATGCTGGATCCGCAGTTAGGACATTCATAAACTTCTATCTCTTCAACAACCTCTTCAGAAGTAGTTTCATATTCATCATCAGAAGCCTCTACAACTTCAACAACATCTTTCATTACAAGCATTAAATTATCAACAATATCTCTTTCAAGATTAGTTTTTTCCATAATATCTTCAACAGACATATTATATAACTCTTCTATAGAATTTATATTATTATCTATAAGAGTTTTTATAATTGCTTCATCAATACCCTGTAATGAATATAAATTACTTTCAAATACTTCTGCTGTTTCTAATTCTTCATCAGCAGCCTGAACTTCTTCTGTATTATCTGAGAATATTTGATTTAATGGAACTATATCTTTCAATAATTCAGGATTTTCTTTAATATCTGTTTCTGTTTTTATATCGAAATAATATCCTGTAAGCTGAGAAGCTAATTTCACATTATATCCGCTTTTACCCAAAGCAAGAGAAAGCTGCTCATCTGGTATAATAATCATAGCTTCCTTTTTTTCTGGGTCTGTAATAATGATTCTAATAGGCTTAGCAGGAGTAATAGCTTCAGCAATATACTCTCTTATATCTTTAGACCATTTTACAACATCTATCTTTTCGCCTTCTATTTCCTTAATGATAGATTGTATACGAATACCTTTCTGACCAATACAAGCTCCTATAGGATCTACTTCAGGTTTATTTGAAGCAACTGCTACTTTTATTTTTAACCCAGGCTGCCTTACTACATTTTTAATTTCTATAGTACCGTCAGCAATTTCAGGTATTTCTAATTCAAACAATTTCTTTATAAAATCAGGTTTTGTTCTAGTAAGAAGTATTTTAGTATGAATTTCCTTACCTTTTTCATCTTTACCGCCCTGAACTTTATATATGTATGCTCTTATTCTATCTCCAACTGTATAATGTTCTCTAGGAGACTGATCTTTTTTCTGTAATTCGCCTTCTGTTTTTCCTAAATTTATATAGATAGTTCCTCTATGTTCTCTTTGGAAATATCCATTTACAAGCTGATTTTCTCTTCTTTTAAACTCATTGTATATAATATTTTTCTCAAGTTCAGAAATCTTTTGGAAGAATGCTGTTCTAGCTACTGTACTTTCTATTCTTCCGAATGCTTCAACTTGGTCAACAAGTATTAAAACTTCATCGCCCAAATTAATATCCTGATCTAATTTCTTAGCCTCTTCTAAAGATATTTCTTTATTTTTGTTTCTAACTTCTTCTACAACACTAGCACCCTTATATACTGTAGGATTGTTTTTATTGTCAAAATGAATATGGAATTTTATATCATCTCCGTATTTCTTCTTTAAAGCTAATTCCATGGTAGATGCTATAACTTCTTTTAAAAGCTCTACACTAATATCTTTTTCATCAGAAAGCTGCTGTAAATAAGTTCCAACATTTTCAAACATTTTGACTTCTCCATTTTTTATTTTTTACTAAGCATGTTATAGTATATAAATATTAACAATTTAATCTTGCTTTTATGATATCTTTTTTTAATATTTTTATATTTTTTTCATTAATAATATTATCTTCATCAGTTACAGTTATAATAATGTAGTCATCTTCAGACTTTTTCAACATTGCATAAGCAGTAATAAACTCCTCACCGCTTCTGTATTTTATTTTTATAGGCATATCCTCAAATAATTCATATCTATCATTGAATTTCCATCTGAATCCGGCAGAAGAAACTGTTATAGTATAATCACCCTCATCATAACCATTAGATTTTATACAATCCTGAATCTTTCTAGTAGTTTCTATACAATGAGTATGAGATACACTTTCCTTTTTCTTGAAAATAACAGCATATACTTTTTTATTATCAGAAATAGCTCTTACTTTCAAATCAAGCAGATATATATTATTTTCCTCTAAAACATCTTTTATACCATTAAATAATAAAGCTTCATCTATGATATTATTATCTATTTTTTTATTTGATTTTTCTTTATTTTTTAATTTCTTTTTCTTAGGCTCTCTGCCATATTCTTTTTGTTTTTGAGGTTTAGTTTTATTATTATTCATACAAATGCTGTTTATTATTATTTTCCTAAATATAAAAAAAGAGTGTCAGTTTTTGCTGCCAAAAACCAACGCCCTTCATTACAAATATTTTCGGAAGTAATCTTATTTTACCCTACTAATGATTTTTGTCAAGTATTTTAATAAAATTTATTATTATGTTAATATTAATTAATTGACTTTTATTATTTTCTATTTTATTATAAAGAAATAAACTATGAATAGAATTATTAAATAATTGGTAAAAGATGGTATTTTATATATTAACAATTATATTCTTTTTGTATGTGGTATCTATAGCTATAAAAATGCTGCTAGAGAATAGACCTCCATATTCATTTATAGCTTGGCTTACTGTTTTAGTATTTTTGCCTTATGTAGGAGTAATATTTTATATATTTCTTGGAATGGATTGGAAAAAATCAAAAAAGAAAATTTCAGCTAAACTTCCTGAAGATATGATAAAAAATTATTTTTCTTCACTTCTAAAAGAACAAATGAAAATACTAGATAATATGCAGGGTAATTACAGCAAACATATAAATTTAGTTAAACTCGCAATAAAAAGCGGATATTCCCCTATTACAGTTCAAAATGAAGTTTATGTATTTGATGAAGGAGAAAAACTATTCGATGCTATAATTCAAGATTTAAAATTAGCAGAAAAAACTATACACATGGAATATTTTATATGGAGAAGTGATGAACTTGGAAATAGAATAAAAGATGTTCTAATAAAAAAAGCAAAGCAAGGGGTTGAAATAAGGCTTATATTTGACGGAGTTGGATCATTAAAGAGAATAAGCAAAAAATACAGAAGAGAATTGAAAAAAAATGGAATAAAATTTTTATATTATCATGATCCTTTTTCTATATTATGGACTAGATTTGTAAATTACAGAAATCATAGAAAAATAGTTGTAGTTGATGGTGTTGTTGCCTATATGGGAGGAATGAATTTAGGACAAGAATATATAGACGGAGGAAAACATTTCAATTCATGGAAAGATGTGCATATGAGAATAGTTGGAGATTCATGCAATCTTATACAGAATGTTTTTGTATGCGATTGGTATAATGCAGGAGGAAGAGACTTAGAAATTTTCAATGTAGAAGAAAATAAACATAAACATTTAAGAAGAATAAAATATGCTAATAAAGAGTTAAACGAGGAAAAAGTTTCAATTATAAGAAAAGATTTATTTCCTCAGTCTTTTACAGATAAATTTCTGCCTGTTCAAATAATAACATCTGGTGCAGATTCAAAATGGGATAGCATACAAAAAGTTTATTCTAAAATGATAGAAGAAGCTAAAGAAAGTATTTATATAGAAAGTCCTTACTTTGTACCTGATGATGGATTTTTAAGGACTTTAGAGAATGCTGCATTATCCGAAGTAAATGTAAACCTTATGATAACAGGAAATCCTGATAAGTTAGTTGCATGGTGGGTAGCTCAGACATATTTTGAAACTTTACTCAATGCAGGCGTAAATATCTATTTATATGAAAAAGGTTTCTTGCATAGTAAATTCTGTGTAATGGACGGAAGAATAGTATCATGCGGAACTTGCAATATGGATATAAGAAGCTTTTATTTACATTATGAAATGAATGCTGTTATATATGATATTGATATAGCTAAAAAATTTGAGGATATATTTAAAAAAGATGTGCTCGATTCTCATAAAATAACGATAGAAGAATATTCTAAACAGCCTATGCTTGTAAGACTTAGAAATTCAGCTTGCAGAATTATAGCTCCTGTTTTATAATATGGCATATTTTTTATACGGTAAATAATTATGATGAAGAAAATAAAAATATCAGAATTAGATAATCAAGCTCTTTTTGAATTGGGACTTTCAAAAGAGAGACATATTCTTTTTGTAGATGATATAGGTATAAAAAAGGATAATATACCAGCTCTAAATGAACTTCTAAAAACTAGACAAGATTTCTTTATTAACATATCATCAGAGAAAGATGAAAGCAATAAAAATTATATAAGCGGTAATGATCTTCTTACAGCTTTGTCTGAAATGAGAAACCTTATATATCATGCATCTCTAAAATATCCTCTAAAAAATATTTCTATATTTGCTAAGCTTATCAATTTGAGAAGTTTGCATCTATACGGTGATTTGCCTAAAGATATGGAATTAAAGCCTCTTGATAATATAGAAAATTTAGAAAGTATTTATATAGAAAATGGACTTACATTAAGACAAGATGTTTATTTATCTATGAAAAGCACAATAAGAGAAATAGGTGCCGGAATATTCAGAATGGAATCTTTTGACAAGAATCCTAATCTTAAAAAAATAGCAGTTCTTACAGGAGTTTCTCATGAAGAAGAAATGCCTAAGAAACTTCCTGAACTAGAAGAGCTTTATATTGAAAAAGGGAAGAATATAAGATCATTTAATTTTATATCAGAAATGAAAACACTTAAAACTTTGGAATTAAATAATATACCTACATTAAAAGAAATTCCTGATTTAAGTAATTTAGAAGATTTAACAAAGGTTATTTTAACTAATCTCAGAAGTCTTGAAAATATGGATGCTATATTAAATCACCCTAGAATAAGAACTTTAATATTAGAAAATATAAAATGCTTTAATATAGACATGCTTTCAAAAGAAACAGCTCCTAGATTAAAATATATATCAGTTGTCAGCGATGATAAAAATTGGGATAAAAGAACAAAAAAGCTTCTAGAAGAAAAAGGATATAAGGACTATAATGATAATTAGTGCCTTTGAATTTGATATACAAAAAGATAAATATAAAAATTTAGAAATAATAAATAATCATTTAAAAAATATAAAAGAAAAATCTGATTTAATAGTACTTCCTGAACTTTCATCTAACGGTTATTTATTTGAAAATAGAGATGAATTAAAAAATACTGCTGAAAATATAAAATACGGTATATTCATAAATAATTTATCTGAAATATCAAAAAAATATGATACTTCTATAATTGCCGGATTTGCAGAAAAATATGAAGATAAAATTTATAATTCTGCTGTGATAATAGATAAAGGAAATATTAAAGGTGTATACAGAAAAATACATTTATCCGATTTTGAAAAAAGATTCTTTGACTCTGGAGATATAAATAACGCGGATTTAATTTTTAATATAAACGGTGTTAATATATCGGTACAAATATGCTTTGATTTATGGTTTAATGAAATATCAAGAAGGCAAATATTAAATGGAATTAATTTAATATGCGTACTTGGTAATTTCGGCTCTAATACTACTTTTGAAATAGCTAGAATAAGAGCCATAGAAAACTTAACTCCTATAGTATTATGCAATCGCATAGGCATAGAAAAAAATTCTATTATGGAAGCATCTTTCATAGGAAAAAGTTTTGTATGCGATGAAACAGGAAAATTACTCACAAATATAAACGAAAATCAAAACAATAAAATAATAACTGCTGAAATAGAAATAAAAAACAAAAGACAAAATATAATATGCTCTGATTTTATAGAAGAAATAAAAAGACATTATTAAAAAAGAATGAGCCTGATTTTATATAATCAAGCTCATCCAATAAATAAATTTTGAATCTTTTAGAATATTATAATTTGAAATAACTTACAACATCTATTAACTTTTGGGCTTCACTGCTTAATGTTATGCTGGCTTCTTTTGACTGCTCTACCAAACTAGCATTTTCCTGTGTACTTTCATCCATTTTTAGTACTGCCTGATTAACCTGATCAACACCGCTTTGCTGTTCCACTGCTGTTGTAGAAATGTCTTTCATTATATTAGCTGTATTTTCTATTTTATCTTTTATATCCACAAATATTTCTTGAGATTTTCTTGCTGCTTCTGTTGCTACTCTTATTTTCTCATCTGAATCAGCTATCAAAGAAGTAATATCTTTAACCGAAGTCTGAGTATTTTGTGCTAAAGTTCTAACCTCAGAAGCTACAACAGAGAAACCTCTGCCCTGCTCTCCTGCACGTGCTGCTTCAACTGATGCATTAAGTGCTAATATATTAGTTTGAAAAGCAATATCTTCTATCAATTTTGTTATATTAGTTATCTTTCTGCTTGCTTCATAAACGTCTTCCATACTTTTTGTTGTGCTGTCTATTATTACTCCTGCTTCTTCTACGGATCTTTTAGAATCATTCATCATATTATTTCCTATTACAGATTTTTCTGCAGAATTTTTTATTGTAGATGCCATTTGCTCCATAGAACTAGCTGTCTGCTCTAATGATGATGATTGAGATTGAGTTCTTAAAGCCAAATCATTATTTCCGCTTGCTAATTCTTTTGATGTTAATTCTATATTATTAGAAGAATCAATTATATTACATACTATATGTTTTAATTTTTCTATAGTATTATTAAATCCATTAGCTATTATTCCAAATTCATGATTTTGATATTTGTTAGCCAAAAATTTACTTGGTGCTGATACTGTTAAATCTCCGTTTCCAAGTCTGTTCAAATCGCTTGCTATTCTAGACAATACTCTGGATATATTCTTATTAACATACATTATAACTATAAATGATGTAATAAGAAGTAATAATATACTTAATACAATAGTTATCATTATAAGAGTATTTCTATCAGAATAAAATTCACTGTCAAGCATAGTAACACATAGTATCCAATCCATATTATCTAGTCTTGAAAAAGCCATTATTTTTTTACCTTCATCCTCATAATGTAAAGCACCTTTTCTCTGTGAAGCTGCTGCTGATAAAGCGTTTTTAGATCCTATAGATATAGTATTAACTTTTTTCACTTCTTTATGAGCTACTCTTCTTCCTTCTTCATTAACTATGTATATATTACCTGTTTTTCCTATAGTAATTTCAGAAAAATATTTTTGAACAAAAGAATCCCATCTTAATTCAGCATATAAAACTCCAGCAGGTCTTTCATTAGTATCAAATACTCCTGCCAACACACCTATAACATAATTTCCTGTAACTGATGACAAATAAATCTCATCTTCAATAGCATACCTATAATTATTATTTTTAAGCTCTTTCCATATAGTTTTTTGACTTACAGTATTCAAATGTTCATTAGAAGCAGTATCCAAAACAACTCTTCCATTTAAGTCTATTAAAGCAAAAGCTGAAAAATGAGATTCTAATTCTTTTAAAAGTTCTGTGAATTCAGCATTTGCTATAGATAAAGTATCCTGATTCGGATTCTCAAAATAATCTAAAAATTCAGATTCTTTTGATATAACAGAAGTTAAATCTGCCTGATCCCCAATCCATATAGAAACTAAATCTCTATATCCGTCAGCTGTTTCCATAAATCCGCTTATGGCAGTTCTCTCCATAAATATTGCCGAAGCAGATATTATTACTATCATAAGCACTATAAGCATTATAGCTACAGAGGATATAATAGTAAAAGGCATTTTAAATTTCAAAGTTTGCATAAATTTCATAAAATAACCCCCATATATAACTCAATTATTATAATAATAGTATATGATATTTTTTTAAAAAAATCTATATTATTGTAAATATTTTTTACTAAAAACTTTAAAAAACTATTATTTTTTACATAAAAAGTAAATATTTAGTAAATTTATATAATATTTGTAAATTATTTTTATTTTTATTTTTTATATTTTTCTTTGACAAAATTGATATAATTGTATATCATAAGAGTATTATCAAAATTAAGGATTCAATATGTATAATATCAGCCAATTAAAAGATTTTTTAAAAGAAAAAAAAATGGATGAAAAATTTTCTTCTATTTATGGAGGTGATGCATACAGTATATCTGAAGCATACAGCAGATTAAGTGATACAATAAAACATTTTGAAAGCATAGAAAAATCTCAAGAAATATACGTATTTAGTGCTTCAGGAAGAACTGAGCTTTCAGGTAATCATACAGACCATAATAATGGATGTGTATTAACAGCATCTATAAATTTGGATAAATTGGCAGTAGTTTCAAAGAGAGATGACAATAAAATAGTAGTTTATACTGATTATTCTAATACTCCTGATATAATAGATATTAACGATTTAAACATAAATAAAGATGAGTACGGAAAATCTAATGCTTTAACTAGAGGCGTTTGTGCAGGAATAAAAAATAAAGGCGGCAATATAGGCGGATGTACAGTAACTTTAAATAATAAAGTTCTTATAGGAAGCGGATTAAGCAGTTCAGCAAGCTTTGAATCTTTGATTGGTGAAATACAGAATGCTCTATATAATGAAGATAAAATAAGTAAAGTTGATATAGCAAAAATTGGGCAGTATGCTGAAAATGTTTATTTTGGAAAGCCTTGCGGACTTATGGATCAAATGGGATGTTCTGTAGGCGGTATTATGTCTATAGATTTCAAAGATAATGATAATCCTATAATAGAAAAAGTTGAATATGATTTTGAGAGCAAGGGATATGCTCTTATGATAGTTGATGCTAAAGGAGATCATAGCGGACTTACAAATGAATATGCTGCTATAAGAGAAGAAATGAATGCTGTTGCAAATTATTTCGGAAAAAAAGTATGCAGAGAGATAACTAAAAAAGAATTGATTGATAATGCTTCTAAATTAAGAGCAGAAGTTGGAGACAGAGCTGTAATGAGAGCTTATCACTTCTTAGAGGAAAATGAAAGAGTAATTAATCAAATAAATGCACTTAAAAAAGATGATATAAATACATATATAAAACTCATGAATGAATCAGGACTTTCAAGCTTTATGTATTTACAAAACTGCTATTCTGTTACAAGTTCAAAAAATATGGGAGTAGCTTTAGGACTTACTCTAACAAAAGACTTCTTAAAAGGAGAAGGTGCTTGCCGTGTACATGGAGGCGGATTTGCTGGAACTATACAGGCTTTAATACCTGTAAATAAATTTGAAGAATATAAAAAATATATGAATTCAATATTCGGAGAAGGAAGTGCCGTAAAAATAAGAGTAAGACAATCTCCTGTTTGTGAAATCTAAAAAATCATAACTGATAATTATAACTAATAAGACAAGGCTAATTTTCTAGTCTTGTCTTTTTTATATAATTAATTTCTAATTCAAAATTAATTTTTCCAAGGAACTGTATTGTTTAGCCAGCCTCTATCATTCCAATAATTAAAATCATTCTCAGTGAAATTTTTCTTTTTATGCAATGATTTTATTATTTTAAAAAATATCTTAGTCTTTATAGAAGGCTTAACTTTACCATATTCTCTTTTTATTTTTTCTGCAGCTAAATCCATCTTTTTTGCAATAGAATCTTTTATTTCATCTTTGACATTATTCCAAGTAACTTCTCTCACTGCAAATCCATAACTATATGTTTTTGCTACTCCCCAAAAGAAAGTACTATCAGCCATATCTTTACAAGTATTTTTCATTCCTCCGCCAGCAGCAGTAGAAATACATATAGCCTGTTTTTTGAACATTGATTCATTTGGTCTATGCACAATCCATCTATAACCATAATGATCCAAAAAAGCCTTCATAGCACCTGTTACATGATAAACATACACAGGACTTGCCAATATGATTATATCAGCATTATCCATAGAATCTGTAATAGGTTTAAGTTTTTCATAATGAGGACATAAAGTTTCAGATTTTATAAAACAATTATTACAGCCTACACAAAAAGAATTAAAATCTCTAGGAAGAAAAAATTCTGTAACCTCTCCTCCTAATCTGTCATAAAGCATTTTTGTTACATTATATGTTGAGCCTTTATGATTCTGTCCATGTATGACTGTAATTTTCATTTTTTATATTTCTCTAAAAGATTAATCTCTTTTTATCTCTCTAGGAAAATCATACTCTTCTAAAGGAAGCAATTTAGGAGCTTTTTCTGATATATCTCTAAGTTCTTTTGAATAGAAATATTCTGTTCCTGAAATCTTTTTAGATATATATTTTCTTAAGCTTGAAATATATATTGTAACTCCAGGGAAAAATCCTTCCATAGAAGTAATGCTGCTATGTGATAGTTTTTCAAATTCAGCACTCATTTCATCTCTTTTAGCCTCTAATTGAGCTGTTTCTCTTACAAGATTTGTAATTCTTCTAAGTATATCTTTTATTCCTTCTCTTTTATTAGGCGGTATTCTTTGTATAAAAGCTTTTGGATTTTTAAAATACTCTGTACCTAAAAGAGATTTAATCTTGCTCATCTCTTCTTTATTAGTTTTTACTGTAGCAACAATATTTTTAAACTCTGCATCAGCTTCAGCATCTCTACCAACTGTAATAGTAGTTTTTGATTCACTCATAGAGCCTATACTTTTAGCCCAAACACCATTCAAAGCCTTTACGTTTCCTCCAATAATAACGCCCTTACCTTCCAATACAATAACTCTATCATTTCCAGCTATTTCAGCATTAACAAGCTGCTGAGATAATACATCGCCTTTACATATTATGTTAGCATTTCTAATGAATTGAGAATACATCTTTCCATTAACATGTATTGTACTATTAGGACCGCCTATTATACCTCCGGAAACTATTAAATTACCGGCACATTCTATATATGCATCTTCAATATTTCCATGCACATATATATCTCCTTCTGTCTTTATAGAAAATCCAGGAGCAACATTATCTCTAATAATAAGAGAACCATTAACCTCTATATTTCCTGTTGATAAATCTACCTTATCTATTTCAGCAACAGTACTTACAGATAAAGTATTATTATGATTGCTTAATATTCCTCTTATTCCGCTCCTAATAGTAATACCATCATTATCAACGACAACATTTTTTCCTAATTTATAACAAGGATCATCATCATAATGAGCTTCCATAAGAACATCATATATATCAAGTCCGTCAATAGAAGGTTTTTCCTCCATAAAGTGTGCTATTTGAATTCCAGCCTCTATATTATGAATAAATCCTCTTTCTTTAAAGTCTATAGCACCTGTTTCTGATTCCTTTCCGCTATCTAAAGTAAAATCATAATCAAGTATAACCTTTTGAACATTACCATCTATAGGTTTTCTGCCCTCAACAAAGACACACATAACGCCTTCATCATATTTTAAATTATGAGCTACAAGTTCAGCTATTTTATCATAATTAACCATTAATTTTATAGGTATTTCAGATATAATAGTTTGTATTTCCTCTAATATAAGCTGCTTTTTCTGATGCTTTTGAGGAGGAAGCACCATTACACCTCTCCATTTATCTCCAACATTAATAACAGGTATTACTGAAACAGATTTAAGTTCATCATAAAACACATATCCATAAACAGTACTTTTATAAATTCCTGTCATCTTATCAAATTTTACATTTTTACTAGCTTTTACACCTTCTCGTTTTGAAATTGATTTTAATATGGCATCTCCAGGACGAACATAATTTTTTAAAAGTTCCTCATATAAATTTTGATCATTGCTATCAACATCTACAATTTGATCGTATATTTCTCTTGTATTGATAAGATTATCATAATAAAATTCATAATTGTTTGGATCAATTGATAATGTTTGGTTTATAACTTCTTTAGCCATATATTCTCCTTACAAAACAAATCAGTAAACTCAACTTTTTTTACATAAGAAGAGCATAACATCTCCTCTATTAAATAATTTAACATATTTATCAAAAAAAGTCTTAATTATTTTATTGGGTTTTTTCTCTATAGGTATAGAGCCCCAAGAAAAATCACTGATTATCTTAAAACCTATACTTTCCATATATTTTGACAATGTAGTCTTTGAAAATAGCCATAAATGCTGCGGCATTACAGCCCTCCAAGCTCCCCCATATTTTTTAGCAAACATACCATCCGCATTAGGAGTTGTGATTGCTAAATATCCGCCTTTTGCAAGTATTCTATAAATTTCTTTAAGTGTATCTGCAGGATTAGGAACATGTTCTATAACATGTGAAAAATGTATGAAAGAAAAATAATCGCTTTCAAATCCTACATCAAGCAAAGTTTTTTCATGCACTGTTATACCATAATTCTTCCTAGCATACTCAGCAGACGATGAGCATATTTCAATACCTTGTGCATTATAGCCTTTAGTCTTTAAGTAATTTAACATCATACCTGTAGCACAGCCTATATCAAGAACATTTTTATTAGGAAGTTTGCTTTCTATTTTTTCAAAACCTATATCTTTCATAGCAAGCTTCATAAGACCAAAAAAGTTTTCTTGATTGGCTACCTCATATTCAAAATAATTGTCGCTATATATATCATTTATTTCTTCCTGACTCAATACAGGATATTGATATATAAGTCCGCAATCTAAACATTTATTATAGCTTACTAAATCTGTTTTTATATAAACTTCAGATTTAGTGCTTCCGCAAAATTCGCATTCTTTGTTTTCCACTGTATAACTCTCCAATATTATATTCGGAAAAAAAGATTGTTTCTTTACATATTACACAAAATATAATATATTGTATTTGAGACTATTTATTATTAACTGTTAAAATTATTTCAGTATTAACACCAACTACTTCATCTGCAGCAGGAATTTGAGATAATACTACATCATTTTCATACATATCATCTGTTATACTTACCTTAGGCAGAAGGCTTACATTTGTCATAGTATTTAAAACCTCATTACTAATTATACTAAGAGCTTCTTGATACTTCATACCTGTAACATCCGGCATTTTCATAAGTGCTTGTTCAGCAACATTAACTACCAAATATACAGTTCTTCCTCTTTTAACCTTTACTCCGCCTTTAGGCTCCTGACTTACAATAGTACCTAATGGGTAATTATTAAAATAATGTGTCTGCACATTAAGATTCATACCCTCTTTTTCTAATAAATTAAATGCCTCAAATATTTCTTTTCCTTGAACATCTGGAAGTTCAAAAGATTCTCCTCCAGACTTAACAACTATAAATACTATTAAAGTTACAACAACACCTTGTAAAACAAAAAGTAAAACAGCAAAAAGTATCAATCTTCTAAATACTAAAAATGACTTAGGATCGCTGATTATTCCATCGGGTAGAATTTTATTTATGATTTTTTTTATAAAAGATATTAATTTATTAAAAAAGTCCTTTATTTTAGCCATAATTTACAATCACACTCCACTTTTAATTAAAATATTCTCCAACAACTAGTTTATTTCCGCATAAAAACTCTTTAACTGTCTGTCTTTTTTTACCTTCTCTTTGAAGTTCTTTTATAACATATAAACCATTAAGAGCATTTATATAAATACCATTATTATTAACATCTACTATTTTACCAAAGTCAGAATCTTTATTATCTGATTTACATACACATTCACTATTAAAAACTTTTATAGAAACATTTTTGTAAAAACAATAAGCAGTAGGCCATCTTACAAAAGCTCTAGTCATATTATGAAGGCTAACAGCATCTTTGGAAAAATCAAGTTTTCCATCTTCTTTTTTTATTTTACTGCAATATGTAGCTAATGAATCATCCTGCTTTATCATATTAGATATATGCTTATCAGTATCTTTAAAAAACTCTTTAAGCAAATATACTCCGCTTTCTTTTATTTTATCATATAAATCGTTAAACTGCCAATCCTTATCTATGTTAACTTCATGCTGAAGTATAATATCCCCTTCATCAAGCTTAATATCCATTTTCTGTAAAGTGGTTCCGCTCTTTTCAAAACCATATAATAAAGCATGTTCAACAGGACTAGCACCTCTAAGTACAGGCAAAAGAGAACCATGAATATTAAGAGGCATTATTTTAGGTAATGATAATGTTCTTTTATTTAAAATTTTACCATAAGCCACTACTATTAAAAAATCAGGTGATAAATCTGATAAAATATTATAGAAATCATCTTTATTTATACTTTCCGGCTGAAAAAGATTGAGTTTTTTATCCAATGCAATTTCCACTACTGGTGAATTGATAATATTACCTTTTCTATCTTTTTTAGTATCTATAGGTGCTATTACACCATTAAGATTAACATTATCTAATTCCATTAATTGTAAGATACAATCTCTTGTAAAATCGGTTGAACCTGCTACTATAACGTTATACATGATGTAATTGATTATATATTTTTATTGTTAAAAGTCAAATATAATTATGAAATAAATTATATTATGTTATTCTTCTATAATCTCAACACCTTTTACATCTGATAGAAATTGTATAAATAAATCTAATACTATAGGATCTACTGCTATTTTATTTTCTACAAACATATGCTTCATAAATAATACTACTTCATCAGGATTTTTATTTCTTCTTCCTTCCATAAAAGTTAAAGTATCATATATATCTACAACTTCCAACATTTTAGCAGGAAAATATGCAAAACATTCAGCATTTATTATATCTTCAGGTTCAAAAGACATAAGAAAATCAACTTTATGTTTAGGATCATTTATCTTTTTATCAAAAAAATTCTTCAATATTCCGCTTCCATAACCATAACATTCATGGTGTAAACCTACAGGCAAACAGGCCTCTTCTCTTTGATTTAATACATATTTCAAAAAGTAATATGCCTTAGCAGTATGGAAATCCTTGAAATCCCCATCTTTTATAAAATCATCTGTAGGAACAAAATCAACCATATTCAGCATAGCAATGTCATGATAAAAAGCAGCTGTAGCATAATTTACTATTTCAGAACCGGTAAATTTTCTTATTCCAAGTTTATATACATTTTCTAATTTTTCTATAGTTTTTACAAGATTAAATCTATTCAAGATAGTTTTATATTTTTCAAGATAAATACTCTTATAATCTTGTCTTAATTTGCTGCTTAATCCTTTATTAAATATATTATTATAATAGTATAAAAATTCTATCATCAGTATGCAAACTCTATTACTATGACTCAATATATTACCATCATCAAGCATATCTAAATTATCAAATATATCTCTATAAAAATATTCTTTTTCCAAATATGTTACTATAGAATTCATTATACTAGAAATCATAATCTCGGTTTCTGTATTAATCTTATCATTACTGCTTTTACCAGCACTTTTTATATATTTTAAATGTCTTATAAAATCTAATCTTCCAACAATACCCATACCTGTTAATAAACGTTCTATATTTAATGCTATTTCAGGTGTTACTTTAGGCGTTTTAGATTCTAATTTTAATTGATCCAGATATGGTTTTAATATATAAAGTCTATTACTAGTTTTCTCTTTAATCATTCTATTTAAAAGAGCATCATTAGCAGATTTTAATTTATCATTTTTTGAAACACAATTTTTATAAATATGATAAAAATATTCATATTCATTATATTTATTATCATCAGAACCTTCGACTACATTATTTTTATTTGTTTGAGGATTATTCAAATTAAAAAACTTATTAGAAAATGATGATATGTAATATTTGGCATCTTTCAATAAGACATTATCTTTTTCCTGTAAAATAATATCTATAGAATTACCTGGAACAATTATACTTATACCTTTAGGATTTACACAGGTTAATTCTATATTTTCTTTGATTATCATTTCTTTTACTTCTATGAGTTTATTAAGATTAATCTCATAGTATTTATTCATAGCCTTAAACATAATTTACTTCCCATTTTTATTTTTTATATTAATTAATTTTCCATTTCTTGTAAAATTTCATCTATATGTTTAAGTTGCCTATCTGCTGTCTTATTATAATCTATTTCTCCAAGTGCTATTTTATATGCTTTATCAATCAAATTATCCATTTCCAATTTAGCTTTATTTTTCATAACCTTTTCTGCTAATTCTTTAGTAATTGCCCATCTTTCTTTAGCCAAATTATAGAAAAATACTGCATATTCAAAACTTTTCTTTATATCTTCATCAAATTGAGAATTATAAAAATAATAATTTTCTTTATCATAAAGTCCAGCAAGATAAATATAATTTTGAGTTATAAGATAGTTAAACTGCATATGCATAAGATCTTTATATCTTGTATAAGCCTCTTCTGTTGTTATAATAGTTAAAGCCCTATTCACAAAATCAAAAGGGGCTTCTAATGCTCTTTCAAGATAATCAACATTTCTAAGTAAGTCATATTCAGCATAGTATGAAGTCAAAGAATATAGCCTGTAATAATCCTCGGCGTATACTATATAACCATAGTCTTTTTTCTCTACTATAGTAGATTCTTTCATACCTATTTTAGGATATAGGTTTATACTAAATATAAAAATAAATAATAATATTATTCTCTTCATGATTCGCAGCTTATAATTTAAATTATCACTGCTTTCATTAACGGTATAAATAGTATAATACTTTATTAATTATTATTCTGCTTTTCTTCGGCTTCTTTTAATATCTCAAATATAGCATTATTATTATTATCTCTTGCTATATCAATAGGATACTTTCCAATATTATTTCTAACCATAACATCAGCACCTGATAATACTAACTCACTTACTATATCAACATCTCCTGAATTAACAGCCTTATGTAAAGGAGTATCTCCATTTTGATCTTGTATATTAAGATTAGGCTTTTTTTCTAATAACATTCTTACAATAGGAAGTTTTGAATATTCAGAAGCTATATGTAAAGCTGTATCACCATATTTATCAATAGCATTAATATCTACTTTCTGTGTTAATAAAATTCTGGCAATATTTTCAGCACCGCTTTTAGCAGCTATCATTAAAGGAGTGTAGCTTGATATTCCAGCATAGTTTATATCCGCACCAGCCTCCACTAATATCTGAAGTAAATCAACATTATCATTATTAATAGCATATTCAATTAAACTCTCGCCGTCTTTAGTTACAACTGAAAGATTAGCTTTATTAGCTATTAATAACTTTGTAAGCTCAACATCATTATTCATAACAGCAACAGTTAAAGGACTAAGCCCATTACTATCTTCTACATTGATATTTGCTTTATTTTCTATTAAAAGATTTATCATATCATTTCTGCTTGATTCTATAGGGCTGTTCATAGCATATAAAAGAGGTGTTTTTTCTTCATAGCTTTTAGCATTAACATTGGCTTTATTTTCTATTAAAACTTTTGCAAGTTCAATATCTCCATTATTAGCAGCATACATTAAAGAAGTCCATCCGTCATTGTCTGCTGAATTTACATCGGCTCCATTTGTAAGAAGCACTTTTACAGTATCTATATATGAATTTCCTGCCGCTATTATTAATGCATTTTTTCCATTAATAAGTCTATTTAAAGTATTTTTATTTATATTTGTAATTATTTTACCCATAACTTTAGCACTGTCTGCAGATTTCTGCTGAACTAATACTAAATCAACAGGAGATGAACTTGTATTATTGAATTTAGAGCCGGCTGCAGCCATTATTATATTACCATACATATCGCTTTCACCAGCATCTTCTATTTTAGCACCTTTAGATACAAAATAATCTACTAATGCAGGATTAAGCGATAAAACAGCATTATAAAGTACAGTAGTTCCATCAGCATTTTTATAATTGATATCTGCCCCATTATCTATTAAATAACGAACTATGCTTTCATCACTATTAGCAATCGCATAACTTAAAAGAGAAGGTTCTCTTTTTAAATCAAATGAATTATCCAATAAAAGTTTTATCATAGTTTTATTAGTTTGAGCAACGGCATAATACATAGGATATTTTTCCACATCATTACCCGTATAAGAACCATATACATTAGCTTTACCTTCTTTTATAAGAAGTTCAGCAATTTTTGTATTATTATTGCTTATAGCTAATATGAGAGGAGTAATTCCTAAATTATTAGCTATTTCTGCATCAGCTTTATTTTCTATTAGAAATTCTACAGCTTTTATATTGTTATTTTGTACGGCATAAAATAATGGTGTTTGATTATTATTTCCTGTTTCATTAACATCAGCACCATTATTATTAACCATTTCTTTTACAATACTATCTCCGTACTTTTTCTTATATATTTCCTCACTGTATATTTCATAGTTTCTAACCATTTTCTCCATATCAGATTTGCCCTTTACAAACAAGAACAAACCTACAAGTATACCAGCACCTACAAGAAGTACGAATACAATAGCACAAGCTACTACAGCTACTTTAAATATATATTTTTTATTTTCTTCAGCTTCTTTAGCTTTATCTATTCTTTGAATACTAGAATTTATATTATTATTTGAATTGTCTTGATTATTATTAATCAAATTATTGTTTTCATTATTACTGTTATTATTATCCAAATTATTGTTATTATTATCTAAATTTTCCATAAACAAATTATTCCCCAAAAATTAATTTTCGAATATAATAACATATTTTAAATAAATTAAAAGAGAGTAATATAAAAAATATATATACTACCCTATTGTAATACAAAACTTCTAGTCTCTATATAAGGAGTCTCATCTGCAATATAAGATTCTATAACAACAATATAATTTCCTTTAGGAAGTGATGCTAATTCCTCTTTTTGTATAGTAAGTTTGAATACATCATTTTCTAAAACTGCATTATACTCTCTTTCGCCTCCATTTTGTAATTGAAGTAATACTTTTACTGTTGTATTAGGATCTGGCATTTCTAATGCATTGTCAGGATAATTATATGAAGAAACATAAATATCTATATTCATATCATTGTTTCTGTTTGCTATAGCAGGCATATCAATATCTTCTATTCTGCTCATTTTGGTAGATAATCTATCTATCCAATAATCAGCAGTATAGCTATAATCTTTAAAAGCTGTTAATTCTATATAATTTGCCTTTGAATCTATTCTTGAAATAAAGAAAGGACCATTTGATATATAAGCATGTCCGTATTTATCTATAAAATCAATGGCAGCTTGATATCTCTTTACTGCATCTTCTTTAGTTATAAAATCTTCTATTCCAGCAGGTATATACTGAGAATCACGCATTTCTATTAATTTTTCTTTTATATCTGATACACATGTAGGATTTTTAACATCTATGGAAGTTAAAGACTGATCCTGTGAAATAGTATAAACATTTCCAGATTTAGAGCCTTCAAGAACAATTTTCATTATAGCTTCATTTATCTCGAAAGGAATAACAGTATTTCTATTAGGATTGCCTATTTTAGGACTTACAGCAGCAACAGCAATTTGTCTGTCCATATCCATAGGCCAATAATAATTTCCGTATAAAGTAAAACTTCCGTCCTCATTTATAATGCTTCCTACAGCTCCGTCCATAGCAGAAAGATATCTTCCAGCCATAGCAGAATCATAATATTTATCGTTTTCATTAGTCTTTGTTATTATATTAGCAATGAATACGCTTCCATACATCAAATCAACCAAAGATGAATCTATGCCATGATGCCATTTAAAACTTCTAGGCTTAAAATCACATTTCACATAAGCAGTAAGATTATCCGATTTTGTGTAAACTAATTCGCCTTTATCATTAACTTTAACTGTTAAACCCTCTTCCCATTTCTGAGTATAAGGATTATACATTGTTGCATTTTGAGGAACATTAACAGTACCAACAGGTATTCCATTATTTCCTGCTCTCACTCCTATTTCTAAACTGTTGGTGTCAGCTTCACCAAGTATGAATTCTGTCTTAGCAGTGGAAGGCGATTCAAATGTAGCACCTGCATCAGAACAAGGTCCTATCATTATAGCAGAATAAGCATCAGAAAATCCTCCTACTCCTACAGGATCCCAAGGACTTATAAATAATGAACCTTGGGCAGAATGCTGAAGAACTCTTAATACTTTTTCACCATTTCTATTTGGTTTTATATCAGCACTTCTTATAGACCAATCATTAACCCCGTCACCTACTCCGTAAAGCATTCTTCTATTGAATCTTTCTTTATTCGCTACAAAAAACTGAGTCTGAGAATTTAAATATATTCTGACAGCATCTTCAAGTCCAATCTCCTGCAAACGCATATTACCATTCCAATATTCATCGGCAGTCAAAAACCAGCCGTTTGAATTCTTGTCGCTTATTCTTGAAGCTTCTTTATTATCATAATTCCAAAACTCAGATACATTAGCACCAGGCATATAATTGCCTTCCCTTACATACATCTGTCTTAATGTAACATCCCACCAAGCACGAGTAGCACCTGCTCCCCAAGCCTCTGTTATAATATTCCATTCATAATCTTTTGGGTCTGAACCGTATACAACTTGAGTAGATTTATTTCTGTCATACAATAATTTCTCAACTTTTATTCCTGTTTTTTCTATTAAATCAGATATTGCATTACCAGCTGGAAGTCTTCCTGTAGGATCATCAACTCTTATAACAAATTTAATAGTTACTACTTCTCCATTATATTTCCACCATCCATTTTCTTTTACTAATTTTCCTCTATTCTCTGGTAAATTAGCAGCTTTTTCCATAGCTTTATTTATATCATTAAGAGCTTTTTCCTGATTACCGTTTTCTGTCATACCCATTTTTGAAGGTATAAGATTATATCTATAAGTACCCGGCTGCCCCGGTGTTGCTTGTGTAAATGAAGGCTGTCCTGCCCCTCTTAAAATTTCATCAACAAGCTTTTTTCTATCAATTAAGAAGTTCATAGCAAATCTTACTTCTTTTATAGCTAGAGGATTAAAATGAGTTTTTCCGTCTCTTGTTGTAACTGTGTATGGAGCTTTATTTGGTACGGGATTAAACAATAATGACCATGAACCTGAAGGTACTGCATAAGTATCAAGTTTCTCTAAATCACTTTCGCCTAATGATAAATATGTACTTCCGTCTATTCCGCTTGCCATTAAATCTGCTCTGCCGTCTGCCACATCTTTAATAGCTATTGTCATATCTGTTCTTACTTCATATATTATTTTATCTATTAATGCTCCGCCTCTGTCTATTTCTTTTTGCTCTATTTCTTCCTGACTATTAGAACATGATAATAATATTATAAACAGTATTAATATTGGGAATTTATGTAAAACTTTATTATTCAATTTCATTATTTAGCCTCATTACTATATACAAATTAACATAATATACAATAATAGTATAAACAATAAAAGTCAATAAAATAATATGAATTAAAATGATCAAAATATTAAATTATATATTATAATAAAACGTAATCTCAGTTTATTATATATACAAGCCGATAAAAAGTAAATATTTTATTATTTTTATTAAAATATTTTTTATTAGTAGTATATGTACAATAAAACTTATATAAAATAAATAAAATATATTCTTGACAAATATCAAAAAAAAATTAGAATACCTAATTAAACCCAAAATTTAATTTTGAAATAAAGAATCGCGGAGAAAAGATGAAAGTAATAGATATAGACAAAAAACCTCAAAATGAAAAAATATTTTTTGGAGATTTTGGGCATTATTTAAGAATAGATTCAGTAAGCCATGAAGTAGCTAGAAAATTAAAAGAAGCAAGTGAAGGAAATACTTGGTTTTCAAAGGAAGTTGACTATAAATCTGATAAAACAAGATTCTCTTCATTGCCAGAAGATGCACAGAGAGCCTTCAAACTCAATATAGCATATCAAACTTTAATGGACAGCGGAGTTACAAGTGGCTTTTCATCAATATTGAATAGAATAGTTACAAGTTCAATATGGTCTATTTTATATGCAAGAATAGCTATAGAGGAAAATATACATGCTGAAAGCTACTCTTACGGACTTTCTGAAGTATTTGGACATGAGGCAACAGATACATTAGATTTAGTTTATAATGATGAATTTGTTAAACATAGAATGGAAAAAGAGGTAGAATTATTCGGAAATGTTGATGAATTATGTAATTTAGAAAATTCTCCTGCAACATTAGATGAGAAAAAACAGGCAGTATTAAAATTATTAATAGGAATATATTTACTTGAAAGTGTAAAATTTCCATTTTCTTTTCTTGTAACTTTTACAATAAATAATAATTATGACAATGCTATAGCAGGATTCACAAAAACTATTAAATTAATAGCGCATGATGAATTAAACACTCATGTACCTACAGGTAAAAATGTAATGAATATACTTAGAAAAGAAAATGAACAAGGTTTTACACATTTATTTAAAAGCGGTTGGTTTAATGAAACAGCTAGGGCAATGGCAGAATTTACTGTTAATGAGGAAATTAAATGGGCTAAATATCTTTTTGATGGATATCAAGTAGCAGGTATTAATTCCTCAGTAAGCGAACATTTCATCAAATATTGGGCTGGTGTAAGATTAAGGGATTTAGGGGTTGAATCGCCTTATAATGAAAAAAAATCAGACGTTATAGATTGGTTTAACAGCTATAGAGATATAAACAAACAAAATGCAGCCTTACAGGAAACAACTAACACCTCTTATCAAAAAGGTGCTTTGAAAAACGATTTATAATCTATACTTAATTTTTTATAATAAAATAATTATCAGGGTAACATTATGATAGAACTTACAAAAGATAAAAAACATATAATCATTAAAAGGGACGGCAGAGAAGAACCTTTCAATGAAGAAAAATTAAGGAAAGTTATAGATTGGGCTACAGAAGGTAAAGAGGCTTTCACTAATCAGCTGCTGGAAGGACTTAATATAAAAATTAATGATAAAATGAAAATAGAAGTATTATATGATGAGCTTATAAATACTGCTGTTAATATGATAAGTCCATTATATCCTATGTATGATACAATAGCAGAAAAACTTTATTTAATGAAAATATATAAAGAAACATGCGGACTTAAAAAAATAGGTTCATATCCTCATATAAAAAATTTCTTAAAAAAAGGTATAAAATATAAAATATATGATAAGGATATAATTCAGCTTTTTACAGATAAAGAATTAGATAAAATAAATTCTATGATAGATCCTAACAGAGATTTATTATTCACATATAAAGGCTTAGCAATATTCTATAAAAAATACTGTAAAAACATAGGAAATAAAAAATTAGAGCTTCCTCAAATAACATATATGGTAGCTGCTATGTTTTCATTTTATGATGATTATTATAAAGGCGAAAACAAAGATAAATTAGAAATAAGCAAATCTGAAAGACTTAAATATATAAAAAGAACTTATGATATGCTTTCAAGACATGAAGTTACTTTTGCCACTCCTAGAATAGCAAATAGTATGACAATAAAAGCACAATTAGCCAGCTGTATATTAAATACCCCTGCCGATGATACTTGGAGCTTGAATCAGACAGATGGAAATATGGCATTATATTCCAAATTTTCAGGCGGCATAGCTTATGATGCTTCATATATAAGGGCGTCAGGTTCTACAATACAAACTAATAGGGGACGTTCTGACGGACCTATACCTTTTATAAAAAGAGTAGAACAAACTATATCATCATTTAATCAGGGAGGAGTTCGTAAAGGTGCATGCGTTGTTACTTTTCCTTGGTGGCATTTAGATGTACTTGATTTGATTATGCTTAAAGATGCAGGCGGTACTGAAGATACAAGGGCTAGAAAGTTAGTTTACTCTATTAGAATAAGCAATATATTTAGAGAAAGAGTTAATAAAGACGGATATGTAACTTTATTTGACCCTAAAGAAACTCCTCTTCTAAATGAAGAATACGGAGAAAAATTTAATGTTGCTTATATATATTATGAAAGTAAATCATCTATAAGAAAAAAGAAAATAAAAGCAAAAGATTTATTATTTCAAATATTAAAAGTAAGACAGGAAACAGGAAATTTATATTTAACCTTTGTAGACAACATCAATGAACAGAATATGGTTAATAGATTCGTAGGAGCTTCAAACCTTTGTCAGGAAATAGTAATACCTTCCTATCCTTCTAAACTCATAAAAGAAAAATATGTCATTAATGAAGACGGAGAATATGAAATAATACAGAGAAAGAAAAGCGGTGAGATAGGTATATGTAATTTGGTTTCTGTAAATTTAATGTCTTGGGTAAATTTCTCACCTGAAAAGAAAAAATCATTCTGCTACACTCTTTTAAGAGGATGCGACAATATTATAGATACTCAATTTTACCCTGTTAAAGAAGGAGAAATTGCAAATAAAAAGAACAGACCTATAGGAATAGGAGTTATAAATTATGCTAATCTTTTAGCTTCAAATAAAATAAAATATACTGATAAAGAAGCTTTAGAGTTTACAAATAAAGTTTTCGATGATTTATATTATCATATATATGAAGCATCTAATATACTAGCAAGAGAGAGAGGCCCTTATAAAACTTTCAATGAATCTAAGTGGAAAGAAGGATTAACTCCATTTCATATATCATTATTAAATAACAATAAAAAGAATAATCTTAATGTAAGTGTAGATAAAGAGAAATGGGATAAGCTGGCAGAAAATATAAAAAATAATGGCGTAAGATTCTCATTCCATGGAGCAATAGCCCCTACTGCTACATCTGGAAAAAGTGTATCAGCTACAGAAAGTATAGAACCTATAGTAGATTTATTCTTTATAGAAGAAGGAATACAAACACTTCCTAGCTTAGTACCTAATATCAAAAAAAATAGAGAGTACTATGAAAGATGCTGGAATATTCCTGCTAAAACTATAATAGAACTTGCTGCTGTAAGACAGAGATATATAGATCAGTCTCAGTCATTGAATTTATATTATGTAAAACCTGATTCTGCTAAAGAGCTTTGGGACGATATTCAGTACGCTATGGATTTGGGATTGAAGACTCTTTATTACATGAAAACTCCTAAATCTAATTTTGAGCTTGAAGAAGTTTGCGAATCCTGCACATAAAAAGTAAACATAATTAAGCTAACATATCAACAAAATATGTTAACTTAATATATTTTTATAATATTCTTCTATAATATATATCCCCGTATAGTTTATAAAAAAATATCAAAATTTAAATTAAATTTCAATTTTTGTATTGACATAATGTTTTTTTTAGTATATAAGGTGTGCGTTAATTTTCACAATTAACAAAAAATTATTTCGGAGTGAATCAATATTATGAAAAAAATTTTGATTTTCTTAAGCCTTATAAGTATGTTAATACTTATTTCCTGCGGAGGCGGTGCTTCAAGTGCTACTGATATAGTTATAACAGGTTCCTCTTCAGTTTCTCCATTGATGTTCAAATTAGCAGCAAAATTTGAAGAGCTTAATCCTGATTACACTGTAACAGTAGAAACATCAGATTCTACTATTGGAGTTCAAGACACTATAAACGGCAACAACAATATAGGTATGGCTTCAAGAAATTTGAAAGAAGATGAGTTAACTGGTTTGGACAGCTATTTATTATGTCAAGATGGTATAGTAATAATCGCTAACAAAGATTCTGAAATTACTCAGATAAGCGAAGAAGAATTATACAATCTTTATATGAATAATACTGCAATAGGCAATATAACTAAATCTATTTCAAGAGAAGACGGATCAGGTACTAGAAGTGCATTTACTGATTTAACTTCTGTAGGAAAAGAAAATCCATTACCTTCCACTGTTGAAATATTGGATGGAACAGGAAAGGTAAAAACTTCAGTTATGAGCGATGCTTCAAAAATCGGTTATATCTCTTTGGGTTCTATTGATGATACAATAAAGCCTTTAGCTTATAAAGCAAAAGGACAAAATGAATATGTATCTGCTTCAGTAGAAAATATACAAAGTGATACATACAAACTTTACCGTCCTTTTTACGTATTCACAAAAAAAGGAGTTGAACTTGATGAAGGGACTAAGGCATTCTTAGACTTCATTAATAGTGAAGCAGGGAAAACGGTTATAAATGAAAATGGCTATGTAGCCAACTAATTAGAAAATTGATAAGTCGATGTACAATGATTTTGTATATCGGCTTTTTTTATTTTCTATACAACACAATCAATAAAAACAACACAAAACAAAAAATTAATAATTAGGATATATATTTTGAATAACAATATTAATAAACATATACGAAGTGAAATACTAGATAATATTATGAAATATGTATTTTTTGTATGTTCTATATTTTCAGTTATAGTTGTATTTTCAATATGTATTTTTATATTTATCTACAGTCTTCCAATATTTAAAGAAACAGGATTTTTAAAATTCGTTTTTGGAATGAATTGGTCGCCTTCATCAAAACATTTTGGAATATTTCCGATGATAGTAGGCTCTGTATATATAACTATTCTTTCTACCCTATTAGGAGGAGGATTCGGATTCTTTACAGCAGTTTATATATCTATGTTTGCACCAAATAAATTAAAAGTGATATTATCTCAAGTAATAGATTTGCTTGCAGGAATTCCTTCAATAGTTTACGGCTTTTTTGGAATGTCTGTATTAGTACCATTTCTAAAAAATATTTCTCCAAACGATATAGGCGAAGGAGTACTCGCTAGTTCTATAATACTTGCCGTGATGATACTTCCAACAATAACATCTATTACAAAATATAATTTAGAAGCAGTTTATAAATATTACTATGACGGTGCAAGAGCTTTAGGAAATACACATTCTCAAGCTGTATTTGGTGTTATAGTAAAGGCTGCTAAGTCTGGTATATTTTCGGCTATAGTTCTAGGTATGGGAAGAGCTATAGGAGAAACTATGGCGGTTATGATGGTGGCTGGAAATGCTCCTTTTATACCTCAGGATTTATTCTCATATTTCAGAACTATGACTATTAATATAGCTTTAGAAATGGGATATGCTACAGGTATACATAGATCCGCATTGATTGGAACAGCTTTTGTATTACTTTTATTTATACTTATTATAAATATAATATTATCTCTTTTGAAAAGAAATAATTTATATTTTTCATTTTCATTTACTAGCCTTTTTAAAAAGAATAAAGAATTAAAAACTGATATTAATAACTTTTCTTTTAAAAATTATGAAATGAAAATGCAGACAATAAAAGGTGATATGCTCAAATATATTTCAATATTTGCAACTGCAGTATCAACTTTATTTCTAGTATTTATAGTAGTATTTATACTTGTAAGAGGACTTCCTCATATAACATTAAATCTATTATTTGGAAAGAGTAATAATTCACAGATGACGCTTCTTCCTGCAATAGTTTCTACTTCAATGATGCTTTTTATGTCATTAATAATAGCCATTCCATTGGGAGTATTTGCCGCTATTTATTTGACTGAATATTCAAAAGCAAAAAGTAAATTAATAGCTTTAATAAGGATATTCACCGACAGCTTATCAGGAATTCCATCAATAGTGTTCGGGCTTTTTGGTATGCTTGTATTTGCTAATTTGTTTGGTATAGGAAGAAGTATATTAGCAGGTTCTTTGACATTAGTTTTAATAATACTGCCATCTATAATAAGACAGACAGAAGAAACTTTGATGTCAATTCCTGCAAGTTTAAGAGAAGGAAGTTTGGCACTTGGAGCATCTAAAGTGAGGACTATATTTCAAATAGTTCTTCCATGCGGATTTTCAGGAATCATGACTTCCGTTATTTTAAGCATAGGAAGGATAGTAGGAGAAAGTGCCGCTTTAATATATACAGCTGGTGCAGTACGATATATGCCTAAAGGTTATTTGAGTTCAGGAAGTTCATTTTCAGTTATGATGTGGATGTTTTCAAGTGAGGGTTTATACATTAATCAAACTTTCGCTACAGCTAGTATATTACTTATTATGATTATAGTTCTTAATGCTTTATTATTCTTTGTAAATAAAAAGTTAAAAAAGGATTATTAATTTTAAGACTATATAAAAAAGGATAAAAAATGAATAATGAAATAAATAATGAATTAAACTTTGATTTTGATACGGATAAAATTATTAAAGTTAAAGATTTAGATTTATATTATGAATCTTTTCAGGCTTTGAAAAAAATAAATATAGAAATAGACAAAAACAGCGTAACAGCTTTTATAGGACCTTCAGGCTGCGGAAAATCCACACTATTAAAAACTTTCAATAGAATGAATGATCTCGTACCAAAATGCCGAGTTGAAGGAAATATAGAAATAGCAGGAGTTGATATATACAATAAACATATAAATGTATCATATTTAAGAAAAAATGTGGGAATGGTATTTCAGAAATCAAATCTCTTTGCTATGAGCGTTTATGATAATATAGCTTACGGACCTAGAACATTCGGAATCAAAAAGAAATCTCAATTAGATGAAATAGTTGAATACAGTTTAACAAAGGCAGCTATTTGGGACGATATAAAAGACAGATTAACAAAAAATGCTTTAGGACTTTCAGGAGGACAGCAGCAGAGATTATGTATCGCCAGAGCTTTATCTGTTAATCCTAAAATACTTCTTATGGACGAGCCTACAAGTGCATTAGACCCTATAAGTACTGGTAAAATAGAAGACCTTATAAATGAATTAAAAAATGAATATACTATAGTAATAGTAACTCATAATATGCAGCAGGCTATGAGAGTATCGGATAAAACTGCTTTCTTCCTATTCGGTGAAATTGTAGAGTATACTGATACAGAAGAAATATTCTCTAAACCTAAAGATGAAAGAACTGAAAAATATATTACAGGAAGATTCGGTTAATTAATAATTTATTATCATTGCTGAATATAAATTTTATTTGTAAATTAGGCAATTATAAAACAATAAAAAACGGAGATAAAAATGAAAAAATTTGATGAAGAATTAAATAAATTGATAGAACATGTTACTGAAGCTAGTGACATGATATTAGAAGCTTTAAGAAACTCTACTAAAGCTTTAACTGACGGAGATATTGAACTTGCAAATCAAGTAATAGAAAATGACAGAAACATAAACAGAATATCATACAAAATAGAAAGCTCATCTTTAAAAATGCTTTTATTAGAACATCCTGTTGCTACAGATTTAAGAATAGTATCATCAGCATTAAAGATAGCTACAGATTTAGAGAGAATCGGGGATCAGGCTAAGGATATATGCGACTTGCTTAGATTCTTATTAGAAGGAAATATATATAAGAGGAATCTTAATATTATAATAGAGATGTCAAACATAATAGAATATATGATAACTAATTGTCTAAATGCTTTCAAAGAAAAAAATTCTGAACTTTCAAAAAATGTTATAGCAAAAGATGATGAGGTTGATAAGCTATTCTATAAAATGCGTGATTCTATGGTTGAGCTTATTAAAAGCGGTACTGAAAATGCAGATCAGGCTATATATTTAATGATGATAGCTAAATATTTTGAGAAGATGGGAGATCATGCTGAAAATATAGCTAAATGGGTTTACTATTACAGTACAGGCGAAAGATTTAAATAATAATTGTTTATACTAAAAATTTTTAACTTTGTCAATTTTTTGTTGTTCTTTTTCCCGCCGCACGCCTGCCATAGGCACGCTTCGCGAGGCGGACTTCGTCAAAGAACCAAAAAGTGCAAGTATAAAATTAGTACTAGATAATACTAAAATTGTCTTACATGTAAAATAATTTATTACATTTAAGTTCAAATATAGCCTTTCGCGAAGCGTATCCGAGCCTGTCGAGGATATAGCTTCTTTGTGGCAATACCATAGGCACTTCCTTAGGTCGCAAAAGAAGTGGGGTGCAGGGCAAAGCCATGCAAATATTTAAAATTTAAAAAAATTATTTTTGACAAAATATAGTTGTTTATGTATATACTGAAAATTTTTAAGTTTGTCAATCTAGGCACTTTATATAAAATTATCTACTTTTTTGCCGCACAAAAAAGTAGCAAAAAACGCAATTACTAGAACTTTATATTAAATATATACTTATTAAATATGGGATATAACCTAAATTTAGACTATAAATGCAGTTCTTTTGGTTCTTTTATACCAATAAAAGAACTGGGGTGCGGGGCAAAGCCCTGCAAATATTTTAAATTTAAAAAATTTATTTTTGACAAAATGTAGTTGTTTAGGTATATTAAAAAACTCCTAACTTCATATAGTTGTTAGGAGTTATTTTTTATATTTTAATTTAAATATATTTTAATTATGATAATAATAATTTATCGCTTAAAGAACCGTCAGCAGTTTCAAATTTCTTGAGCAAGTCAGCTATCTCTAAAGATTTTTTCTCTTCACCTGAAACATCATATATAATATTACCGTCATTCATCATTATAAGTCTGTTTCCGTAATGAATAGCATCTTTAATATTGTGAGTAACCATAAATGCTGTGAGTTTATCCTCTCTGATGATTTCTTCTGTTAAATCTAATACTCTTTTAGCTGTTTTTGGGTCAAGTGCTGCAGTATGTTCATCTAATAATAAAAGTCTTGGTTTTTTAAGAGTAGCCATAAGCAAAGTTAATGCCTGTCTTTGTCCGCCTGATAAAAGCCCTACTTTTGACTGAAGTCTATTTTCAAGTCCCAAATCAAGTCTCTTTAATTTTTCAACATACTCTTCCCTTTCTGCTTTAGTGATACCCCATCTTAAAGTTCTTCTTTTACCTTTTCTTTTAGCAAGTGCCAAATTCTCTTCTATACCCATATTAGAAGCGGTACCAACCATAGGGTCTTGGAAAACTCTGCCGAAAAGTCCTGCCCTTGCATACTCTTTCTTATCTGTAATATCTACTCCGTCAACTGATATAGTACCATAATCAACTTCATAAACACCAGCAATCAAATTGAGAAGAGTGGATTTTCCTGCTCCGTTTCCACCTATAACTGTTACAAAATCTCCGTCATTTAATTTAAGATTAACACCTTTAATGGCTTTTTTCTCTGTGATAGTGCCTCTATTGAATGTTTTATAAACTTCTTTTAATTCTAACATAAACTCCCCCAATTATTATTTTCTTTTTCCGCCTACTACTCTTGTAACTTTTCTATTAATTACAGGCACTGAAAGAGCAATTGCAACTATTATAGCAGTAAGAAGTTTTAAATCTGTAGCCTTTAATCCCAATTGAAGAACTATAGCTATTATTATTCTATATATTATAGAACCCATTACAACAGAAGCAAGTTTATACCAGAATGAGAATCTGTTTCCAAACACAACCTCCCCTATTATAACAGAAGCAAGTCCTATAACTATAGTACCAGTTCCCATACCTACATCAGCATATCCCTGACTCTGAGTAACCAAAGCACCGGATAAAGCAACCAAAGCATTTGATATCATAAGTCCTATTATTTTCATAACATTAGTATCAACACCTAATGCCCTAATCATTCTTTCATTATTACCAGTAGCCCTTATAGCACATCCCATTTCTGTACCGAAAAACCAATACATCAAAGCTATGATTATTACAGAGAATATAAATCCTACAAGTAAATCTGATAATACTTTACTTAATGAAAGCATATTTTGAATAATAGTTAAAGAAGTATCCATTCCCAAAAGCGGTATATTAGGTCTGTTTCCCATAACTCTAATATTAATAGAATATAATGCAATCATTGTAAGAATTCCAGCTAATATTCCTGGGATCTGCAATTTAGTATTTAAAAAACCTGTTGCAAATCCAGCCAAAGAACCTGCCAAAAAAGCAAAAAACAAAGTTATAAAAGGATTCATACCATTCGATATAAGTATTGCACTTACTGCACCGCCTAAAGCAAAACTTCCATCAACAGTCAAATCTGGGAAATCCAAAACCTTAAATGTAATATAAACACCTAGAGTCATTATTCCCCAAATGATACCCTGAGATGCTGCACCTTCTATTGCCAAAAAAATCCCTTCCATTATACAAACCTCTATTATTGCTGATTAAAATATATGATAATTATTATAATAAAAATTGGGGGCAGAATCTTTATTAAATATTAAAGATTCTCCCTCAATTCTTATATTTTATTTAATTTTAATATTTATTACTTATTATATAATGATTCTGGTATTGTTATGCCAATGCTATTAACCATATTAGTATTAACTACCAAATCAAAAGTTTTTAATGTTTCTATAGGCATAGTTGCTGGCTGTTTTTCACCTTTTAATATAGCAACTGCCTGAGTAGCTGTTAATTTTCCAAGTTCATAATAACTTATAGCATAAGTAGCAGTACCTCCTAACATAGTCATGCCGCCCTCACCGCAAACTACAGGAAGTTTAGCAGGCTCAGCAACTAAAGCAACTGTAGCCATACCTGCTGCAATCATATTATCAGTTGGTGTATAAATAGCTTCTACTTTTCCAACAACACTTTGAACAACCTGCTGTATTTCATTAGCAGATGTTACTGTTGCATCTATATATTTTATACCCATAGAATCTAATTTCTTTTTTGCTATATCCATTTGGAATACTGAGTTCTGTTCGCTTGAACAATATAAAAGTCCTACTGTTTTTAAATTAGGAGTGATTTCATTTAATAATTCAATTTGTGCTTCTACAGGAGTTAAATCAGAAGTACCTGAAACATTTCCTCCAGGAGCATTATTATCAGCAACAAGTTTTGCTGCTGCAGGATCTGTAACAGCTGTAACAAGTATAGGTATATCTTTTGTCATATTTGCAACTGCTTGTGCTGCAGGTGTTGCTATTGCCAAAATCAAATCGCTTTTATCATTAACGAACTTTTGTCCTATAGTTACACAGTTTGCCTGTTCGCCTTGAGCATTTTGATAATCTATAATAATATTTTTTCCGTCTTCATATCCTGCTTCTTTAAGTCCGTCAACAAAACCTCTGTAAGAAGCATCTAATGCATCATGCTCTATTAACTGAAGAATTCCTATTTTAAATATTTTATCTCCTGCTGATGATGCATTAGAATTAGATTTTTCTGATGAACATGAAATCAATATCATTGATGTTATGATAAATAAAGAATATAGATATTTTTTCATAATCAAACTCCTATTGTTAGTAAAAAAATTATTAAGAAACTACATACAGTAATTATACTACATATAATAATAATGTCAATTAATAATTATCACATTATTAATAAGTAAAAATGTTTTTTCAAGGATACAGTATAATTATTATAAAATATTTTATTGACTTGTATAATATAATTTTTGTAACATAAATATGAATTTATTTTTTATAATCACTATGTATCCATCGTAATGATAACTTCTTGATTGTACTGCTTTTTATATCTGGCTTTCTAGTATATTAGTTAGTTACATTTTTTAATGAGTTTATAGCTAGAAATAATAATCGATTTTTTTTATTTTATTAAAAATAATATAATATTTTTATGCTTTAAATATAAAATAACTTGATATAAAAAAAATATTATATATAATTTGCTGTCAAAGAATATGGGAATGAGGGTGAAAATCCTTCGCTGGCACGCAACCGTAAAGTTTAGTTTTTTATATAAATAAAATAACTAACGAAGTCGGATACCATTAAAATAGGCGAGTGCACTGAAAAATTCTTTAAGCACTCCTCTATTAAATACTCAGTAATATTTAATTTAAATAAAGGAGCATCTATTATGCAAAAACAAATCAAATTTTTTTTAACACTTTTAACGGTGTTAATTTTAGCCGTATCATGTGCTAAAAACAATCCAAATGACCCTAATAATAATAACGGATCTGGAATAATCACTACAGTATATTATGGCAGTAAATCTATTGTTGTTAATACTGCAGATCAAGACAAATTAAAAGAATTATGGATAGGATTAGTTAAGAATCAATTTATTTATTATGCAACAGATTATGCATATAAATCAGGAAAGTTTGACTCTGAAGGAAATTATCATGATATTAGCAGTGATTATCAAAATCCTAAACCTGAAATTAGAACTAAATATATAAAAAATATCGCTTATCAATACAATGGAAAATTTTATCTTGCAGGCATATATTGGGATAATGAAAATCAAGGTATGCCTAATGCTTATCGTCTAATCGCTTTCGATGATAAAGGTGCAGAATTAGCATGGTTCGGCGGCGGAAGCAATCCTAATAACATACCAAATGAAAATACTGTATGGACTAGATATAAAGATGGTTCTGGAAAAGATGCTATATGGGGATATATAGAAAAATTCTAATATATTAATTTCAATTTTTTCTATAAAAATAATTAGTATAAAATTTATAATATACTGCAATATTAAAATTTAGTATTTCATAAAATAGTATAGCATTTGAAATAGTAAGTACACTAACATTCACATTTATTAAAATTCATAAAAAATAAAGGAGCATTTATTATGCAAAAACAAATTAAAATTTTTTTAACACTTTTAACAGTGATAACTTTAGCAATATCATGTGCTGGAAACAATCCAAATAATCCGACAGCAGGAACATCTTTATGGAAAAACAATATAAATTACAACTTATTAATCAAAGATTGGTATAATCCAAATTATCAAACAGAAATTTATAAAATAGAAGAAAGTGGAAACAATAAAATAGACTTTAATGTACTTAATCCTCAGGGAGATATTAGCTACTCTATTTCTGTATCAGAAATAATTTGGAATAATGATAATACATCTGGTATTATGTACGGAATATATACAAAGATAGACGAATCTTTTCAAGCTGGGGCTCTTAATAAATGGTATGCTATATCATTTAAAAATTTAACTAAATCTTCTTTATCCATATCTCAAGCTTGGGTTCAAGATGGAACTCCTTCTGGTATTTTTTATACTGAAACTCTTGAAGAAGCAAAAACTAAATTTACAGAAGAAAATAAGGCATTTTCAGTTTATTCAGATTTAGTACCTAAAACAAAATAAACAATAAATTAATAATCAAGGTATAATCATCATGAAAAATAAAATCAAAATTTTAATAAACATATTTATAATATTAATTATATCTATTTCATGTGCTCCTAAATCTGTAACTGATCCTAGACAAGAAACAATCAATGAAAATTCAAAAGTAAATGTATCAGCTGTAGAAATTGGAAATGGATATAATGGAACTATTTATTATGGTAATAAAGCTTATACAGGTGAAATAACTCAGTCAAAAATTGAAGAGATATGGAAAACTATGGTTAATAATAAAACTATATATGAAACATCATCATATAGTACAGTAACAGGACAATTCAAAGATGATGCTAATTATTATGAAGATAAATGGAATAATGGAACAAGCCCTAGAACTGTTTTTAAAAGATGTATGGTATGTACATATAATGGTAAAAATTATATAGCCGGAGTATATTGGGATAATAAAACAGGCATCGGAATGCAGATAAGATATAGACTTATAATAGTTGATGAAGAAGGAGCTGAACAAGCTTGGTATGGCGGTGGAAGCGATCAAAATACTATACCAAATGAAAAAACAAGCGATTGGGTAAAGTATTGGTGGCCTTTTGGTTATATAAAACTTCAATAAAATAAAATTAAAAGTGTATTCATATGAAAAAGTATATCATAGTATTATTTATATTCACAAATTTATTATATTCACAAAGTTATTTGATAAGAGAATTAAAAGGCGGTATTTGGGTTACTTCTCAAGTGGAAATAACAAATGCATCTCAAACTAATCAGACTAATAATATTTCTGATCCCAAAACTCCTATCAAAGCAAATAATCGTATAATAACATCTGAAGAAATAGACAGAATGGGATATAAAAATGCTCAGGAAGTATTAGCTAATCAGCCGGGATTCATTAACAAAGGCAATTATATGGGAAATGAAGTTGTTGATCCTGCTGGTGCAAATGGAGATAATATAAAAATATATATTAATGGCATACTTATGAATACAGCTAAAGGAAATGCTGATGCCGGAGTTGATTTAAGAAGAATACCATCGAATTTGATAGAATCCATTGAAATAATAGGCAATTCTATATATATAACAACTAAAAGTCCTGTTCAGGATATACTTTTAATATCATTATGTTATGGCGCTTATAATACAGTAAGACCATCTATACTATTTTCAAAGAACATTGATGAACATCAGGTATTTACTTTTACTGCTGATTCTTATTATAGTGATGCAAATTATCATTATGATTTTATTAATTCTTCAGGAGACAGAGTACAAGGAAATTTCAGAGATAATAGACAATTTATAGTTAATTCATCTGCCAACTATAAATATACATTTGATAATAAAGATTATATAAATGTATTTGCTAATATATCTTATTCAAGCTCTGCTGCCCAATATCAAATACCGCCTATAAATAAAACTGATTCTTGGTTTACTTTTACTACTCTAGCTTCTTCAATATCATATAATGGATTTTCAGATATTTTAAATTATAATGTTACTTTATCATATTTATTTGATTCATTTGTAGACAGACCTTATTTTCAGAATGGTAAATTTGTATCAGATTATAAATCGCATGCTATAGCTTTAAATACAACTTTAGAAAGAATGGACGAATTTTTACCAAACACTATTACAATGTATAATAAATTAACCCCTGAATACAGATATGATATTCTCACAGAAGATACAAATGCTATAGAAACTAATTTTTATTATTATCCTCAAAGACATTCTATTTCAATAAAATATGATATGCAATTATCTTTCGGATATTGGGATAATAATACACCTATATTTACATTGCTTCCTAGCATAAAGTATGAATATCAAAATGAAATATTTACTAATCAAAAAAATAATAATTATTTAGCATACAATGTAGGATTTAATTTAAATTTTTATAAAGGCTACTCATTGTATTTTGGCTATATGAGTGATTATACCTCACCTACTTTTAATGATCTTTATTACGGCACTTTCAGTAATCCTAAATTATTGCCTGAAAGCTATAATCAACTGCTCACTAAATTAACATTAGAACCTATAACAAATTTAAAAATAGAAGCCTCTTATGCTTATACAACATATACAAATAAAATAATTTGGCTGTATGCAGTTCCTGAAAATGTAGATACAGCAACTTCACATATATTTACTTCAAGTATAGGATATGATATACCATTTGCTCAGTATCATAAGATAAAAACAAAAATAGGTTATTCTTATCAGCTTGCCTATATGGGAGAAAATCAGCTCCCTAAAATAGGTTTGCCGGAACATGTTGTTACAGCATTACTCGGTTATGATTTTATACCTAAAAATAAAGTATTAAGTTCATTATCTTTAAATATTTACTATACCTACTCTGCTCCAAGACCTTTATCAGATTATAAACCAATAATATATTCTGAAGTATTTCATGATTTTAATATATCATTCTACTCTATATGGTTTAATCATTTGATATTCTCTATGCATTTTAAAAATATTTTTAATAAAACTCCTATACTTTCTACATATTCTGTTGCCAAACCTTTTACTTGGGAATTTGAAATAGGATATAATTTTTAATAAAAATATTTTGCAATTTTAATTTACTTTAGTATAATCTTTTATATATAAAAAATATAATGAGTTTCTTATGTTAAAAGATATATCTAATTATATAAAATACAGAATTGACAGAATGCTTAATAAAGGGCTTTTCTATCAATTAATGCTTTTAGTTTTTGCAATAATAATTCTGCTTTTAATAGTATCAATATTTATAATAGTGTTTTTTAAGTATCCTCCTAAAGATGCATTTTGGGATAGCTTGATGCAGTTTATAGATACGGGAAATATATCTTCTGTAGAAGGCAATACTGGTGTAGTAATAACTTTTTTAATGGTAACTTTTGTAGGTGTATGCGGCTGGGGTTCTCTTATAGCTATGATCAATAAAGCTTTGCAAGATAGAATAAATAATCTAAGCAAAGGTAATGCATTTATAATGGAAAAAAATCATGCTATTATATTAGGATATGGAGAAGAAGCTCTCACTATAGTAGAGGAATTTATAAAAGCAAAAGTTAAAACTATAGTAATATTATCTGAACATAATGTTGATGTTATAAGAAAAAGAGTTTCATTTATAAAAGGATATAAAAAAACTAATATTATAATAAGAGAAGGAACTACAAGCAGAATAGAAAATATAAAATTATTAAATATTTCTAAATCATCAAGCATATCAATAATAAATAATGATGATACAGAATCACTTAATATACTTCTAGCTTTAAAAAAGATTGTAGAAGAAAATGAAGAAAATAAAATTGATAATAAAATTAATATATGCGTATTAGTTCATGAAGAAGATACTATTGAAATAATAAAATCAATAGAAAATAAAAACTTTGTTATTCATGTAATTTATAAATATGAAATTCTTTATAAACTTATAGCACAAAGTATAATTTATACAGGACTAAGCAATGTTTATGAGGATTTATTTTCTAATGACGGAAATGTATTTTATATAGAAAATGATCATGATTTTGATAATTGGAAATTTGAAGATGCTGCTTCAAAATATTTTGATAAGGGAATGATATTGCTTGGAATAACAAAAGAAGATAGAAGTCAAATTTTAATACCTAATTATGATTATATAATAAAAAAAGAAAACAGACTAATAATATTGTCAAAAAATAACTATGATAACCCTATAAAAGAATATCCTGATATAAAACCTAATATTATTAAATATAAAAACAATATTTTATTAATATGCGAAGAAAAAAGATACACCGAAATAATAAAAGAAATTTCGGAATATATAGAAAATAATAATATAACTATGTTAAGCTATGATTTGATAAAATCTCAAAAAAACAAATATAAATTCATGCTTGAAAAATTAAAAAAAGAAAATACAACAAAAATAGTATTAATTTCAGAAGATAATATCACAGATGTAAAAAGCATTAATATACTTTTAATAATAAGAGAAATAATAAAAAAAGAAAAATTAAATATAGCAATCTTATCATTATTAAACTCTATACAAAAAAGAAATTTAATATATTCGGATGATGTAAGAGACTTTATAGTAAGCGGTAAACTTATAGGTATGCTTATGGCTCAGGCTTCTATAAGCTCAAATATATTATATATTTTCTACGGACTTCTAAGCAGAAATGGAAAAGATATTATAATGTCTCCATATTCAGATTATTTTAATGAATCCAAAAGTTTTAAAGATGTATATTTTAAACTATTAAAGAAGAAAATAATTTTAATAGGAATTAAAAGATACAATGATATTATTTTAAATCCTAATTATGAATGTATGCTTGATAATAAAGATGAAATTGTAATTATAACAAATTATGTATTAGAAGAAGAAAATGAAGAATTAATTTTTTAATATATTTAATAGATACAAATATAAAAAACTTATTCAAGCACTTTTATTATATCATTATAATTGTTTCTTTTAGCATAATATAAAGCATCATTTCCATGCTTATTTACTATAGATTTATCAGCATTTGCCTTAATTAAAAGTTCTACAACTTGAATATGTCCTTCCATACATGCTAATATAAGAGCTGTATTTCCTACATCATCTTGTATATTTACATTAATATTTTTAGCAATAATAGCTTTTATAACATCCTCATCTCCGAATATTGCAGCATCTAAAAATGTTTCCTCATCTTGATTTAACGGATAAAGTTTATTAAAAGATATAAAAGTTAAAGATATAATCATTAATGGTATAAATATGATATTTTTCATAATATAAATACTCCTATATTTTATTATCGGAGAAAAATTATTTATAGTTAAAAAATAAAAACTATTCTCAAATAATTATTCAAGAATAGTTTTATAAAAGATGTGGAGGTTATGGGGATCGAACCCACGACCTACTGCGTGCAAGGCAGTCGCTCTCCCAAACTGAGCTAAACCCCCGATTATATATTTTAAAGAACCTGAGCGTGTGGGCCTGGGAGGAATTGAACCACCGACCTTTCGATTATCAGTCGAACGCTCTAGCCATCTGAGCTACAGGCCCTTTAATTTATTCATCAACGATATGTAATAGATTATACCATATTCAAAAAAAATAGCAAGTACTTTTTTTATATTTTTTTATATAATTAATAAAACTTCATAAAATATGTTGTAAAAAAACTATTTATATTATACTATATAAAACATGATTAATAAAAATAATTTTTTTTCTAAAGATAATAATTCTTTAACACATAATAAAATTTTAGTTATTGGCGGAGAAATACTATTAATTGCTATAGTATTCAGTGCTTTTTTCTATTTTTGTTATTTAATTAGAGATATAATAAATCCTATAATATTATTTATTATTTTAATAGTTGCTCTAATACCTTTTTGGAAATATATATGGGCAAAAACTTCAATAGTATTAATATTAGCACTATTCACACTATGGGTAATTAAAGAAGCCGGATATTTAGTGGCGCCGTTTATTTGGGGTATATTCATTGCATATATGTTTGATCCTTTAATAACAAAAATGCAAAATAAAATTCCTAGATTAGCCGCTGTATTATTAATATATATTCCATTACTGATATTAGCAATAATATTCGTTGTATTTATACTTCCTAGAACTATAGAACAAATTGAAGTAATATTGAAAACATTACCTCAATATGTAGATAAAATATACAATTCTATATCAGATATGCTTATATCATTATCAGAAAAATTAAATAGAACAATAGGAAAAAGTTTTGATATAAATTTAGAAATAGATTCAAAAGCTATAAATGACTTTTTATTTGGTAATAGCGGTGTAATAACATTGATGTATAGAAAAATTATAGATTTCAGATTTCAAAATATAAACAGTATAACAACAATATTCAGTATAATATTTTCATACTTTGTAATACTTCCGTTTGTTACTTTTTATTTAATGCTTGACTTTCAAAATATAAAAGATAGAATCATAAAAATAATTCCTATGAGATGGCAAAGCTCTGTAAGTAATATAATAAAAAATTCAAATTATATTATAAATAGTTATGTAGTTGGAATGACTATATTAGCAATATCATTCTTTATAATTAGTTACATACTGCTCTCTGTAACAAATACTAAATATGCTTTTATATTAGCCCTACTTAGAGGAATTCTAAACTACATACCATTTATAGGACCATTTGCCGCATTTATATCAGCATTATTTATAGGTATAATCACAGAACCTGTATGGTGGCATGGAGCTTTAAAAATGTGTATAATATATGGCATCATACAAATATTAGATTCAGGAATAATGGCTCCAAAGATATTAGGAAAGTCAGTAAAGATACACCCTATAGCTGTAATGTTCAGTACTATTATAGGAGGCGTACTTTTTGGATTCTTAGGAGTATTATTTGCTGTTCCATTCTGCGGAATTATAATCATAACAATAAAGAACTTTTTTAATAAATATTATCATTCAAAATTTTACACTTTAACTAAAAGAGGCGAATAAATGTTAGTTTACCTAGTACCAATATTTATAATACTTCCATTATTTCTAATGGCTATTATGATATTTCTACCAACCTTTATAGGAAAAAGAATACCTCCAGCTTTCTCAAAAGAAAAAACTCAGGTATTTAATATTAAAAGAAATGAATTATACAATTTAATTATAGATTATGAAAACTACCCTGCTTGGTTAAAATATATATCAATAGTACATCTAGAAAAACTAGATAATGATAAATTAAAAATAATGCAGACATATTCAAATAGAAGAACATATCAGGAATTAATAGAGGTAAGAAGAATAGAAAACAGCGAAATATCAATAGTAAAAACAGAAAATGAATATACAGCTCTATGGACATATATATTAGAAGATACAGAAAATGGAAGAACTAGACTTACAATAAAAGAAACTATGTATGTATATCATCCTTATTTAAGATTTATGCTTAAATATGTACTTATAGATGAAAATGGTAAAAGTGACTTTTTCAGAAGAGTAAGAGCTTTTATTAGTAAAAATAAGTAAAAAATTATATTATAATTTTATTAAAGCGATAAACTAGCAGCTGATAACTTTAGTTATCAGATATCTTTTATAGAGTTTATCATGATAGATAATAATAAATTATTATAGCTTTATTAGAAAATACTTATATTACTCAGATAAATTCTACGTGCTCCATATTAAAATTAAACGCTTGTTATTTAGGCAATGCCATCTTTTAATGTAATTAATATTAATAATTTTATATGACAAATGAATATTTACAGTATTTTAAGATTTTATATAGAAATACAATTTGACTATAAATATGTAACAAAATTATAATAATCTAATCAGTATAAAAATAAAAAGCCTGAATTTTAATTGAATCCAGGCTTTATTTACACAAAATTATTATACATACATATTATCATTAAGTGTTAACTTCTTATTTTCTTCAACAGACTCTAAGACTATGCAGTTAGCTCCTATCACAGCATTTTTACCTATAATAGTATTGCCTCCGAATATAGAAGCATTAGCATATATTGTAACATTATCACATACTGTAGGATGTCTTTTCTGACCTTCTAAAGATCTTCCATTTGTTAATGATAATGCCCCTAATGTAACACCTTGATATATTTTTACATGATTACCAATCACAGTAGTTTCACCTATTACTATTCCTGTACCATGATCTATAAAGAAATAATCATCTATTAATGCTCCTGGATGTATATCTATTCCTGTTTTTGAATGAGCGAATTCAGATATAGTTCTAGCTATTAAATATTCTTTCTGATTATAAAATATATGTGCTATTCTATAATGAAATATAGCCCTAAATCCTGGATAAGTAAATATTATTTCATCATAAGATTTTGAAGCAGGATCCGACTGATAAAAAAATTCCAAATCATGTTCTAAACTTAATGTAATATCATCTATCTGTTCTATAAAATCTAGCAAAGCAGAATCATCAGTAACTATTTTCATATAAAGCTTAGCTATATTTTTTTTTACAATATCTCTATTAGGACTTTCCCTAAAAAAATTAGGAAAAACATAATCTCTTATAAGTTTAACTATATCCTTAATATCCTTTTGATTAGGAAGTTCATTGAAAGTTTTAAGTTTCATAAAATTTTACCTTAATTCCAAGAGTATCTTTCACCTGTATCAGGCAGTATACAAAGCATTTTTATTATATTATCTTTTTTAGTTAAATTTTTGTATAAATCTATTGCAGCATAAACATTTGCACCTGAAGATACTCCAACAAGCAGCCCTTCATTAAAACATATATCTCTAGCCGTATTTATAGCATTCTCATCAGATACATCTACTATTTTGTATATAACATTTAAATCTAAAATTTCAGGTATAAAATTAGGACCTATACCCTGTATTTTATGGGCAGATGTACGACCTTTGGTAAGTAATGGAGATGCTTCAGGTTCTACACCAATAACTTTTGTATTTTTATTTTTATCTATTACATACTTTCCTATTCCTGTGGCTGTACCTCCTGTACCAATACCTGCAAATATATAATCAACATCTGGAATATCGCTGAATATTTCAGGAGCAGTTGTAAGATAATGAGAATCAACATTAGATTTATTAATAAACTGACCAGGTATAATAGAATCTGGAATTTTTTTATTTAATAGCTCAGCTCTTTTTACAGCAGCATCCATTCCGCCATCAACTAATTCTAGTTTTGCTCCATAGTTTCTTATAAGCTTTCTTCTTTCTTCAGACATAGATGAAGGCATAACTATTATAACATTTAATTTTAAATACTTACCAATAGCCGCCATAGCAATACCAGTGTTGCCTGAAGTAGGTTCTATTATTGTTGATCCTTTTTTTAATTTACCTTCCTTAAATAAATCTAATATTATTTGTTTAACTGCTCTGTCCTTTATTGAACCAGCAGGATTATTCTTTTCTACTTTTCCATATAACTCTATGTTTTTACCTAAATTAAATTTATCTTCTATATTTTTCAACCTCAAAATTGGGGTATTTCCTATCATATCAAGTATATTATTATATATCATAATGTCTCCCAAAAAATATATATTATTTACTAATATATATTAATAAATAAATAAAAACAATAGTATATAAAAAAACATTTTCTAAAAATATAAAGTTATTTATTTAATATTTTTAATAATTTCTTTTAAAATTCTCCATATCCTATCAACTGAAGATATACTTAAATATTCTCTAGGTGTATGAACATTATAAATATTAGGTCCCATACTAATAACATCAGTATCTTTCAATGCTTTTTTTAATATTCCGCATTCCAAACCAACATGCACAGAAGCCACCTGAGGATCTTTACCTGTAATTGTTTTATATGCCTTTATAGCAATATCCCTTACTTTCGAATTAGGATCATATTCCCAAGCAGCATATCCATCTCTATATATAAAATTAGAATTTGTAATAGAAGCTAAAGTCTTAACTCTTGATACTATTTCATTTGATGAGCTTTCTACAGAACTTCTAATGAATATAGTAAATGTCAATTTATTATCCTTTTCTTTAAGTACTCCATTATTAGAACTTGTCTGAACTAATCCTTCTATATCTTTACTCATATAAAGAACTCCATCTGGAGAAAGCATCATAAAACTTATAACATTATTACTTAATTCTTTTTTATAACATTCTTTCACATTTTCAGCATTTGAAATAAGTATTTTTATATTAGGATCAGCTGTTCTATATTCAAATTTTATATTCTCATAAAGTTTTTCTATAGTATTTTTTACTTTATTTACATCTTTAGCAGTAATAACAGCATAAGCACTTTTAGCTATTGCATTATGAACAGAACCGCCTTCTATATAAGCTATATTTATATCATCTTTTACAGAATCTAAAACTCTTCCTAATATCTTTATGGCATTGGCTCTCTGTTTATCTATTTCCATACCAGAATGTCCACCTTTAAGTCCTGTAACTTCTATTTTTAATGCCGAATTATTATTTGCTTCTTTCTCTATATTAAATTCTGCTACAGTATTAATACCGCCAGCACTACTTACCCAAAATGTACCTTCTACCTCAGAATCTAAATTTATAAGAGTTTTACCATTTAAATGTTCATCAGTAACTGAAAATGCTCCTGACATACCATCTTCCTCATCAGATGTAATAAGAACTTCTAATGCAGGATGCTCTATGTCTTTTGAATCAAGTAAAGCAAGGCCATAAGCAACGGCAATACCATCATCTGCCCCTAAAGTAGTATTATTAGCTCTTAAAACATCTCCTTCAACTATTAATTCTATAGGGTCTTTATCAAAATCATGTTTTGACTCACTAGTCTTTTCACAAACCATATCCATATGTCCCTGTATAATAACAGGAGGTATATTTTCATAACCCTTTGAAGCCTCTTTTTTAATTATTACATTATTTTCTTTATTCTGATATACTTCTAAATTTCTATCTTTTGCAAATTTTACTAAAAAATCACTTATCTGCTTTTCATGTTTAGATCTTCTAGGTATTTTACTTATTTCCTCAAACCATCTAAAAACTTCTTTAGAATCAAGATTATCAAAATTATTTAAGAACATATAAATTTCCTCCAAGAACTGCTGTTATAATACAATTTTTAATATTAATATATTACTTTACAATAAAAAACAAGGGATATTTCTCCCTTGTTTTATTTAATGATTTATATCATTTTTTATTTTTCGTTATTTTCTAAATAAGCATAGAAAAACTTATGTTTTCCTAAAGTATCAAATTGCACATCCTTCAAGTTAGGATTTACAAGCACAGGCAAAGTATAGAAATATAAAGGTATGATAGGCATTTCAGACATAAATAAATCTTCTGCTTTATGAAGTATAGGCATTCTCACATTATTATCACCTGTAGAAGAAGCCTGTGCCAATAATGCATCATACTGAGGATTATTATAACATTCCACATTTTGAGCACTATGACTCAAGAACATACCTAAAAATGTCATAGGATCATCATAATCTCCAACCCAAGCATTTCTAGCAACTACATAAGATTTATCCAAACGAGTCTGCTGAAATACTGCCCATTCTTCACTTGATATTGTGCTGTCTATTCCTAAATTATTTTTCCACATTTGCTGTACAGCTTCAAATATAGAAGTATGCTCTCCAGGGTTAGTTTTAAAATCTAGTACAGGAAAACCTTGTCCATCAGGATATCCTGCTTCTGCTAATAAATTTTTAGCTTCTTCTATATTTTTTGTATAATCTTCTGGTTTTACACTATAATAATCGCCGCCATTAGTTCTGAAACTTCCATTAACATCTGATATCAAACATGGTACAACTGCGGCTGCAGGAATCTGTCCGCCTCTTGTAACCTGTTCTACTATATAATTTCTATCTATAGCTAAAGATAAGGCTTTACGGACTCTTGCATCTTTTAAAGTATCATTAGTATTATTCAAACTATAATAATAAAGAGCTAAATAAGGTTTTATTTGTAAATATCCTTCCTCTTTTAAAACATCCATATCCTGGGTAGGAACTCTGTCAGAGAAATATATAGAACCCTCTTTAATACCTGCCACTACTGATGTTGCATTATCCATTAATATAAATATTAGCTTTTTAGGTACTATATCTGAAACATTCCAATAATTAGTATTAACTTCCATAACTATTCTATCATCAATTGATCTCTCAGTCATTTTGAAAGGACCATTTCCTATATAAGTTTCAGGGCTCATAGTCCAAGTATCAGGATTAGCTTCTATAATATCTTCTCTTAAAGGAAAATAAACAGGATATGCCATAAGCTGATCAAAATATGGAATTGGTGCTTCCAATGTTACTTCTAATGTATTATCATCTAAAGCTTTAACACCTAATGAATCTACAGGCATTTCACCGGCTGTAATTTTTTTGGCATTTTTCAAAGGCTCCATCTGATAACTATAATTTGCAGCAGTTTTAGGATCAGTTGCCCTTCTCCAGCTATAAACAAAATCATTTGCTGTTACAGGATTTCCGTCTGACCATTTAGCATTGCTTCTAATATGAAATACATATTTAGTTCCATTATCACTAATATCCCAGCTTTCAGCAACTCCGCCTACTATTTTACCTTGCTTATCTTTTGCGGCAAGTCCTTCAAAAGCATGAATTATATACATACTTCCATCTATAGCAGAATTCAATGTTGGATCTATAGTTTGAGGCTCTGGTCCAACATTAAGTCTTAATACTCCTTCTTCATAGCTAGTATTTCCGCCTCCGCAAGAAATGGCAAATACAAGTATAACCAAACAAAAAAATGCATATTTAAAAAATTTAGTCATAAATAAAACTCCAAAAAATAGTTGATATATTTTATCATAGCATAAAATTTCAGTCAATTACATCTTGCTTGATATAAAAATATTATTATATTAATATTTTTATCTAATAGTATTTTTTTATATATAGTATTTGCTATTTTTATATAATGAGGTATATTAATATAGTTTTAAAAAAAATATTTTATTTGTTTTCAATTTAATTAGAGAGAGGTTGTATTTATGTTGGGTAATAATAAAAGCGGTATTGGAAATAATAGTTTAATATTTAAATTTTTAATACCATATATGGCGGCATTATTTATAATTTGTGTAACAATATATATTGCATATTTTCCTCAGTATAAAACAAGATTTTTAAATTCCAATAAATATAATACATATAATATTTCATCGGAAATAGAAAATAATATTTCTGCTTTATACGGAAAAATAAATATATTTTACTCTTATGTAGAAAAGGAAGTAAATAGAGATAACTTATTAAACGTATTTAAAAATATTATAAACAATGAGCCTGATTTAATAAACATATTTTATGCTGATACAATACCATACAAAGATGGTGGAACGGTATTAAATACTGTTGGTCAGCTGCCAAGTGACTATGATCAAACATCAAGAGAATGGTATAAAAATGCTATAGCTTCAAGGGAAATAGTAGTATCTGAACCTTATGTAGATGTTGTTAGTAAATCTATTGTAGTAACTTTTTCAAAAACTATATATGTTAATGGTCAAATCGGTGGTGTAGTAGGAATAGATGTAGATTTTTCTAAAATTATATCTTCAGGTTTAGAAGAAGCAAAAAAATATAACTATAATTTAAATATCATAAATAAAGATGGATTGTATATATATAATCAAAATGAAAGCTATATATTAAAAGAAAATATTTTCAACAATAAAGAAATATCTCAGCACAAAAATGATATTATAAATAATAATAATTATGGATGGATAGATAAAAAACTATCATATATATCATCAAAAATAAAAAATAGTAATTGGAATATAATTGTTAGTTTAGATAATAAAGAATTAAATTCATCATTATTAAAATTACTTATATTAATAATATCTGTATTTATAATATTATCAGCAATAGAAGCTACATTAGTCATAGTTATAGCAAAACCTATATCAAATACTCTGGATAATACTATTTCAATAATAAAATCTATGTCAAAAGGAAATTTCAATACACATTTTGATGAAAAAGAATTAAATAAAAAAGATCAAACCGGAGATGTAATAAGATCTCTTAATGATATGCAAAATAAACTTGGTGATATTATTTATAGTATGAAAGATAATATAAATGGAATTAACAACTCTGTAAATATTATTACTAATGGAAATATAGATTTATCTGACAGATCCACATCACAGGCAAGCTCTTTAGAAGAATTAACAAGATCAGTAGAATTTGTATTTTCATCATTGAAAGAGACTGCTGAAAATGCAGGGAATGCCAAAAACATGAGTGAAAAAGTATCAAATGCTACAAGAAACGGAGTAAATGCAATAAATGCTACATCAGCAAATATGGCAGAAATATCCGAGGCTAGTAAAAAGATTTCAGATATTACAAAAATAATAGAATCAATAGCCTTCCAAACTAATATATTAGCTTTAAATGCATCCGTTGAAGCTGCAAGAGCTGGAGATCAGGGAAAAGGTTTTGCTGTAGTTGCAAGCGAAGTTAGAAACCTTGCAATAAATGTTGGAAATGCTGCTAAAGATATTACAGCAATAGCAAATGAAACTATTGAAAAAATACAAAATGGAAGTGCATCTGTTCAGGCTTCATCATATATACTTAATCAAATAGAAACATCTGTTAATGATGTACTAACATTGTTAACAGAAATATCAAGTGCTATCATAGAAGAAGAAAACAGCCTATCACAAATTAATACTGCTGTTATAGAAATTAATAGAATAACTCAGGATACTTCTAAAATAGCAAATGAAGGAGCAAATGCAAGTAAAGATGTACTTGATAAATCAAATAATATAGTTGATCAAGTTTCTTATTTCCATTTTAATTAATAAAAAATAAGTTTTATCTATATATTATTTTATTTACTGAAATAAATCGAAGTAAATATAATGTAATAGATAAAACTTTAAAATATATGAATTTAATTATTTTTTATAAAATATAATTATTATATAATATTAAGAATTTATTATAAAAGTTAATCAATACTTTTTTTAGTTTTTGATAATAAAGTAATATCAGATATTCTCATATTTTTATCAACAGCTTTGCACATATCCCATATTGTAAGAGCAGCAACACTAACCGCAGTTAAAGCCTCCATCTCTATACCTGTTTTATAACTGCATCGGCAATAAGATTTTATAACTATTCCATCTTCTTCCAAAATAAAATCTAAAGATACTTTTTCTATATTGATATTATGACATAAAGGTATAAGCTCAGAAGTATGTTTAGCCCCCATAATGCCGGCAATCCTAGCAACAGATATGACATCGCCTTTCTTTATATTATTTTCTTCTATCAATTTTAGCGTTTCTTTTGATAAATATATTTTTCCTGTAGCTTCTGCAGTTCTTTTTACAATATCTTTATCTCCAACATCAACCATATTGGCATTACCGCTTTCATCTATATGTGTTAATTTATCATTCATTTTTATAACCTCAATTTTTATTTAATTAACCGCCTATCATACTTAATGATTCAGCATCGCTATAAGCACCATTTTCAGGCTTTCTTTCAATACATTTTATTATAGAGCCTCTTATATCATCAAAGTCAACTTTGAACTTTATATTACTATGCAGACAGCTTAGTAAATATCCGTCAGATAATAATCTTATTCTATTGCAGTATTTACATCTTGCAGGTCTATCATAATCTATAGAATCAAGTTTCTGACTGTTAAGATTATAGTACTGAATAGTTTGAAGTTTGGCATTTATACTTTCAGCATATTTTTTTAATAATGGCAATTCTTCTTTGCTTTTGTCATCATATACAACAACATTAATCTTTAATTGAAAGCCTAATTCAGAAGCTTTTTTTATACCCTTCATAGCATCATATAAATTTCCGCCTCTTGTAATATATTTATATCTTTCACTGTCTAAAGTATCAAGAGATATATTTATTGAATCAAGCCCTGCATTTTTTAATTTATCAGCAATGCCGTCAAGCAAAACCGCATTAGTAGTCATAGCTATTATCTCTACTTTATCTATAGTCCTAATCATAGCTACAAGCTCATCAATATTTTTTCTTACTAAAGGCTCGCCTCCTGTTATTCTTACTTTTTTTACTCCTAATTCAGAAGCCTCTTTAACTACATTATATATTTGTTCATAAGTTAAAATTTGACTATGTGTTTTTTTTATAATACCTTCTTCAGGCATACAATATACACATCTTAAATTGCATCTGTCAGTAACAGAAACACGTATATAATTAATTTCTCTATTAAAGGAATCTAACATCAACTACACTTCCCTTGACAATATCCGAAATTCCAATATCTATTTTTAATATACCATTAGCCTCAGAGAATGATGATATCATAGATGAATTATTATATTTTATAAGTTTAACTGATAATTTAGTATTATCAAAAAATAAATTAACAGGTATATATTCAAGTCTTTCTGTATCTTTTCTTTTAAAATCTTCAGTAATTACAGCCTTTATATAATTAGTATCATAATTTATACCTAAGCAATTTAATATATAAGGCTTAACCATTATTTCAAAAGTCATAAAAGAAGAAACAGTATTACCAGGCAAAGCAAACACTGCCTTTTTACCTAATTTACCAAAGAACAAAGGTTTTCCAGGCTTCATAGCAACACCATGAAATATTTGATTAACTCCAAGCTCTAATAACTCCTTATGAACATAATCAAAATCTCCCATAGATACACCGCCGCTTATAAGAACAATATCATTCTCTTCTAATGCTTTAGACAATATTTCTTTTATCTCTTTTTCATCATCATTTACTTTCCCATAAAATTTGCTGCTGCAAGATAAAGCTGAAGTTCTAGCAACAAGCATTGGGGCATTAGCATCGTATATCTGTCCTTCTTTTAAACTTTCTCCTATATTTGCTATTTCATTGCCTGTAGATATTACAGCAGTATTTATTTTCTTCTTTACTTCTATATTACTATAACCGAACCCTGCAAGTATAGCAACATCTTTAGGTAAAAGCATTTTTTTATCTAATGCTTTATCTCCGGATTTTTTATTATTGCCTTTTTTTATTACATTATTTGTTATTTCTTTTTTAGTGAAATTAATAATTGTTTTGCCATTTTCTTTTTTTTCTTTTTTTTCTTCTACCCACTCTACTCTCTGAACTGCATCGCAATTTTCAGGAATCATAGCACCTGTCATTATTTTTACACATTCTCCACTTTTGACTTCAATTTTATCGCAAAGTCCTGCATATATAATTTTATCTTCAATTAAAACATAACTATTTTTATTTTCATCTTCTTTTTTATAAGCATATCCATCCATAGAAGATTTACTAAAAGGAGGATCATCATTCAAAGCATAAACATCATCAACTAAAACTCTATTATAAGAATCAAGCACTGATATTTTTTCATTACCATAATCTTCAGAATTTTTTAATACCAATTCCAAAGCTTCATTCGGATGTAAAAAAGTTCTAGCCATATAAACTCCTATTATTGCTAATAAAATTACTTGCTTACAAATATTTATTAAATAATTTAATGTATACTAAAAATTTTTAAGTTTATCAATTTTTCCTTGTTCTTTTTCCCGCCACAAAAAGAACCAAAAAGTGCAAGTATAAAATTATTACTAAATCATACTAAAATAGTCTTACATGTAAGATAAATTATTAATTTAAGCTAAAATATAAAATATAGCCCTTCACCTGCCAAAGGCCGCTTCAAAAGAAGTGGGGTATGGCAGAACTGTGTGCTTCGCAGCAAAGCCACATATATAAAACAAAAATATAACTTTATTTTTTGACAAAATATATTTGTTTCAGCATATAATAAATTAATTTTTTATCTTTCTTCTATTTTCTGCTTTTGCCCTTACAAGTATAAGTTCTGCTGCTATACTTATTGCTATTTCTTCTGTAGTCTCTGCACCTATTGGTATTCCTATTGGTGCATGAACTCTTAATATCATTTCATCAGTATAATTTTCTTCATTTTTTAATCTGTCATGCAATGTCTTTATTTTATTTTTACTTCCTATCATTCCAATATATAATGCATTAGTTTTCAAAGCATTTTTTTCAACTATATAATCATGAGAATGTCCTCTTGTAACTATTACTATATAATCTTTATCTCTAATATCTATTTTATTAAAAACACTTTCATAATCTTCTACTATTATTTTACTAGCATTAGGAAATCTGTCTTTATTTGCAAACTCTTCTCTATCATCTATAACAATACAATTAAAACCTAATTTATATAAAACTTCAATCAAATCATAAGATACATGTCCGCCGCCGAATATATAAACATTGCTTTCTTTATCTTCAATTTCTTTTTTTAAATTGTTTATTATATCTTTATTATCATTTAAATATATAAATGACATCTCAGCACTTCCGCCGCATACCATACCTATTCCGCCTGCTTCCTGAGAAGTTAAATTATATTTATTAGTGGTTGTTTCTTTTTTATTTAAAAATGTATAAGCATCTTTTATGGCTTCAAATTCTAATAAACCTCCTCCTATAGTTCCAATACTTCTCTGTTTATCGCCATCTTTATAAATTAACATAAAAGCATCTAATGTTCTTGGGGCAGAGCCTGAAATTTTAAGTATTTTTATTAATTCTGTATCTATACCAGAATTTACTAATTCTAATGCCTTATCTAATATTTGCTTATTATTCATTTATTTTTCCTAAAACTAACAATGACTTAAATAATATTATAATAAATTTTTTGTAATTTTTAAATAAAATTCTAAAAAAAATTTATATTTATATTGAATATTTTATTTTTTTGTATAAACTTCTAAATAATAATAGTTTTTTAAACTGTATAAATTAGAATTGCATTATGGAAAAAAAGTATTTCAAATTAATTTCATTAAACATATCAAAAGATACAGGTACAGTAAAAACTCCTGTAGAAAGCATCACTTTAGTAGAAGATAAAGGCGTTCTTAATGATGCCCATTTTGACAAATTAAAAGACAGACAAGTTTCTTTACTTGCTATTGAAGATATAGAATATACAAATGATAAAATGAAGGCTGATCTCAAACCTGGTGATTTTGCTGAAAATATCACAACTAAAGATGTTGAGCTTTATAAACTGCCTATAGGAACAAAAATGTATATAGGAAATACTATAGTAGAAGTTTCTAAAATAGGTAAAGCATGTCATCATGGATGCGATATAAAGCAATTAGTAGGAGACTGTATTATGCCTAAAAAAGGAATATTTGTAAGGGTTATTAAAGGCGGAGAAATAAAACTTGAAGATACTTGTTATTACTGTGTCTGACAGAGCTTTTAAAGGCATTTATGAAGACAAATCGGGTGCTGTTATAGTAAAAACTCTTGAAGATAGTTTAAAAGGAAAAATCACAAATATAGAAAAAATCATAATACCAGATGAATATGATACTATATTAAATACTTTAAATGAAAACAAAAATAAATTTGATATTATAATAACCACAGGAGGAACAGGTTTATCTCAAAGAGATGTAACGCCTGAAGCTACAGAGGCATTTTGTAAAAAGGAAGTTAGAGGAATATCAGATTATATAAGGCAAGAATCTATAAAAGATACAATATTTGCCACTCTATCAAGAGGATATGCTGGAATTAATGATAATGTGTTTGTAGTTAATTTTCCTGGAAGCAAAAAAGGTGCTGAATATTGTACTAATTTAATGATTCCTTTACTAGAACATATTGTTAGTATGATTAAAGGTGAAGGACATTAAATATTTTTATAAATAATAAAAACAAAATAAATTTAAAGGTACTACTATGAAAAAAATAATATTTATAACTTTATTAATATCTTATTTATTTGTATCATGCGGTTCTTCAAATACTGCAGATAATGCATCACAAACTAATACAGAAAATAAAGAGATATTAGTATTGGCTGCTGCAAGCTTAACTGATGTACTTACAGAATTAGCTAATAACTATAAAACAGAAACAGGAACAACCGTTACATTCTCTTTTGCTTCATCAGGAGCATTACAAACACAAATAGAAGCAGGCTCTCCAGCCGATATATTCTTTTCTGCAGCACAAAAACAAATGGATGCTTTACAGGAAAAAGATTTAATTGATACTAATACAAGAAAAGATTTGCTTGAAAATAAAGTAGTATTAATATCTCCTACAAATTCAACTTTAAATATAAAATCTTTTATAGATATGACAAATGCTAATGTTACTAAAGTAGGATTAGGTGAGCCAAAAAGCGTACCTGTAGGACAGTATTCTGAAGAAATACTAAGTAATTTATCTATATTAGATGCAGTTAAACAAAAAGCTGTTTATGGTTCAGATGTTAGAAATGTACTTTCTTGGGTTCGTACAGGAGAAGTTGACTGCGGTATAGTTTATGCCACTGATGCTCAAATAGCAAATGATATTAATATAATAGCAGAAGCTCCTGAAGGTACTCATAAAAAAGTTATTTATCCTATAGCTGTAGTAAAAGCTTCAGAAAATAAAGAAGAAGCTCAAAAATTTATAAACTATATTTCTACAGATACAGCTGCTGAAGCATTTAAAAATTATGGATTTACTGTAATTAAATAAGATTATGGAATATACTCCATTAATATTATCTATAAAAACGGCATTATATTCTACAATAATAACTTTTTTTGTAGGAATATATGCCGCTATTATAGTAGTAAAAATCAAAAAATTTTCATCTATATTTGATATAATATTCACACTTCCTCTTGTACTTCCTCCTACTGTTGTGGGATTTTTTCTTTTATTATTTTTCGGAAGAAATTCTTTTATAGGAGGTATAGTTTCTAAATTAGGATTTCCTTTTGTATTTACATTAAGAGGTGCAGTATTGGCTTCATTTATAGTATCATTTCCGCTAATGTATAGAACAGCAAAAGGAGCATTCGAGCAAATAGATAAAAATATAATCAATGCAGCAAGAACATTAGGCAAATCAGAAAATTGGATATTTTGGAGAGTAATACTTCCAAACACTTGGCATTCCATACTAGGAGGAACTATACTATCATTTACTAGAGCTTTAGGCGAGTTTGGTGCTACTATAATGATAGCAGGAAACATACCAAATAAAACTCAAACAATGTCATTAGCCGTATATACTGCAGTTCAGGCTGGGGATAGAGAATTAGCTTTTAAATGGGTTATGATAATTGTATTAATATCATTTGTAAGTATAATGATGATGAATGTTATATTACCTCTTTCTGATACTATAAAAAAGAGATTATAAAAATTATGAGGTTTAATATTGGGTTTAATAGTTGATATAAAAAAGAAGCTATCTAATTTTGATTTAGATTTGCAGTTTGAAGTAAAAAGCGGAGTATTCTCTATTTTGGGAGCTTCAGGCAGCGGCAAAAGTATGGCTTTGAAATGCATTGCAGGAATCGAAAAACCAGACAGCGGATATATAGAATGTAATGGAAATGTTTTTTATGATTCTAAGAAGCGTATTAATATAAAGCCTCAAAAAAGAAATGTAGGTTTCTTATTTCAAAATTATGCTTTATTTCCAAATATGACTGTTGAAGAAAATATTAAATGCGGAATAAGAGATAAAAAAAGTAATATTGATATTGAATATATTATGAAAAAGTTTTTCATAAATCATATAAAAAATAAAATGCCAAGAGAAATATCAGGAGGAGAACAGCAAAGAACTGCATTAGCAAGAATATTTGTATCATCTCCAAATATATTAATGCTTGATGAACCTCTAAGTGCTTTAGATTATCATATAAAATGGGAATTAGAAAAATTTATTTCTTCAACTATAAAAGAGTTTGACGGCACTACTTTGTTTGTATCGCATAACAGAGATGAAGTATACAGATTATCAGATAATATAGGAATAATAAATAAAGGTAAATTCGATATAATAGATTCTAAATATAATCTTTTTGAAAATCCTAAAACTTATTTCTCAGCACTTCTCACAGGTTATAAAAATTTTTCAAAAATAAAAATATTAGAAAATAAAAAAATAGAATGCATTGATTGGAATATCATTTTAGAAATTAAAAATAATAATTTAGAAAATATAGAAAATGCTAACTATATTGGAATGCGTCCTTATTCTTTTTTTGACTATGATGATAATAAAAAAGATAATATATATATAAAATCAAAAATAACAAATATTACTGAAGATATGTTTTCTTATATTATAACTTTAATGCCTCATAACAGCGAAAATCAAATAACTTGGAGATTAGATAAAGATAAATATAAAAATGATTATGAACTTGGAAAAGAAATAAATTTATCATTTAATACTGATGATATAATATTTTTAAAATAAATAAAAGCGGTAAGATTAATAAAAATCAAACCGCTTTTATTTAAATACATCATTAATTATAAAAAATTAGTCGTCGAATTTTTGTCTCATAATCTGTCCGTTTCCTGTTACCATAAGCTCCATCATATTATTTAATTTTAACTTATAATTGCCCCACTCTTTTTCTGCATCTATTACAGCAGCCTGAGGATAAGCATTTTTTACAGCCTGTATAACAGCAGGAGGAAAAGCAGCATCAGGTATAGGAGCATATTCACTGTCTATATTCTCCCAATCTCCATTACCTAAAAAGTCTATAGATACACCATTAGACAATTGTACATCGAATTTTCTTCCGTCTCTTTCAACTTTCCAAATTTGGGCACCCGGAAAAGCTCTTTGTATAAATGCACTGGCTTGCTGAGGTAATGCTGAAGGCGGAACTACCATATCTGCAAAAAGACTAGAAGCTGATAAAATAAATAATGATGCTAAAAAGATAGATAATTTTTTCATGATTTACTCTCCTTAAATATTGATATATGTAAATTATCTTTACAATTATAAGTATAGCATTTTTATATTATTTGTCAAGTTTCTTTACAATATTTTTACTTGTTTTTTACATTATTTTTTATTTTTTTTATTAATTCTTTTAAATCTTTGGGTAAAGGAGCTTTTACTTTAATTATTTCATCAGTGATTGGATGATAAAATTTTAAACTATATGCATGTAAGGCCTGTCTATTGAAAAAACCTTCCGGAATAATACCTTTTTCTATAAAATCATCAAAAACTTTAGGGCCGTATTTACCGTATATTTTATCACCTACCATAAAAAAGCCTTTAGAATATAAATGCACCCTTATCTGATGCATTCTTCCTGTATAGAGCCTAGCCATAACAACAGCATAATCTCCTATTCTTTTTATGGTTTTAAAAGAAGTTTTTGAATATTTTGAACCTTCTACATTTTCTTTATGGAGCGTTTGAAATCTTCTGTAATATTCATGCCCACTTTCAAGCATATAGCCTTCAACGGTGAATTTATCTTCTATATCTTTGGCATTTTCTATCACAGCAATATATGTCTTTTCTATAGAATTTCTTTTATACTGCTTTCCATTTACTTTTCTTCCAGCAAGCATAGCACAAAAATTCGATGCTGATTTACTGCTTCTTGAAAGAACTACGCATCCGCTTGTTTCTCTATCTATCCTATTTAGCATATTTATATTGCTGTTAAGCATATTTTTAACAATAGTATGAAGCGTATTATGATAATATTTACCAGAAGGTATAACAGGTAAATTAGCTGGTTTATTTGCTATTATTAAATCACCGTCATCATATACTATAGAAACATTTTTATCTACTTCAGGCTCTTTCATTCCTATAATATGATAAGCTATCTCATCGCCTTTTTTTACAGTTCTAGTATATTTTACTTTGCTATTATTAAGAAGAACTAAACCCTGACCTATCAAATCCTGCCATTTATTTCTTGAATAATAAGAAAATCTATCTCCCATATATTTATCTATTCTTGTATTCTCTTCAACATCTTCTTCTATACGGCATTTCCTTATTACAGATTTTTTATATAATTCACCTATATTTTCATGTAATTTATTTTTTTTCTTTCTCATAAATATGATTATACTAATAGAAAAAAATTTGTCAAAATATATACTGAAAATTTTTAAGCTTGTTAATTTTTTTATTGTTCTTTTTCCAACCGCATACGCTCTGCAGACTTCGTCAAAGAACCTATATCCTCAACAAGCTCGGATACGCTTTGTGAAAGTGCAAATATAAAATTAGTACTAAATAATACTAAAATTATTTTACATGTAATATAAACTATTAATTTAAGCTAAAATATAGCCTTTTTGCTTCTTTGTGGCAACAAAAGAAGTGGGGTTTGGGGCAAAGCCCCAGACATCAAAATAAAAATATAAATTTATCTTGACAAAATATAATTGTTTAGGTATATATTGAATATTTTTTATTCAAGTATATCTTTACCTGTATATGCTATTAACATCAATATATAAACAGCACTGCTCATACGATTCAAAACTTTAATAATATCTTCCCTTTCATTTTTTAAAGCATTATAAGCTATTAATTCAGCCTCTCTTACTAAAGTTCTTATTAGATTAAGTTTTATAACTGCATAAGGCATATCACAATTGATAAATACATGATCACATCCGAAATACTCTTTAGGGTGATGAGATATTTTTCTAATCTCATCATCTGTTAAACCAAATATGGTATCTAATTCTAAACTTTTATTTGTAACTTCTGAATATAATATTGCATGAATAAGTTTATGGTACTTTTTTAAATATTCCAATAATTTATATTCTTGCCTTTCTTTAAACTCATACTCTATATCTACTATTAAAGCAAGCAAACTATCTAATTTACCTCTTAATATTATTCTAGGATGATTTTTTTCCACCAATACATTATCATATAAATGAGTATAATTTTCAGGTTTAGTATCTAGTCTTTTATTAGTTTCATAATCTATATAGTATTCAATATTTTCTATTTCTTTTATACCATACGATTTAGGATTTGATGTAAAGCTTCCAACATTACAATTATTAGTTTTTATTTTGATTTCTATATTTTTAGAATCTAAATATTTTCTTGCAGAAAGAGTTAAAAAATCTCCCTCTTCTATAAAATATTCTGATACATCTTTATCAAGTATATCATTTATAATCATTTCTTCTGTTATAACTCTCATAAACAAACTCTATATTAATTTTATAATAACACTATTTCCATTTATCAAAAGATTTATTCATATAATTTATCACATCTATATCATATATATTATTGAGCATATTGATATCAAAATCATCAATACTTCCAAAATACTGAGAACTTCCATTTTTTAAAACCAACAATTTATCAGACAAATTCAAAGCTGCATTTATATCATGAAGCACAGCTATAATGCATCTTGAACCATTTAAAACCCATTCTTTTAAACTATCAATTAATTCTATCTGGCTATTTAAATCCAAATGATTAGTAGGCTCATCCATAAGTATTATACTAGGATTTTGAACAAAAGTCCTTGCCAAAAATACTCTCTGCAATTCTCCGCCTGAAAGTTCTGTTATTAATTTATCTTTCAAATGCATTATCTTTAATTTTTCCATATAGTAAATTACAAACTCTTTATCCTCTTTTGTAGGCATTGATAATAATTTGTCTTTATAGCTTGAATACCTTCCCATCATTATAGTATCATAAGCAGTATATCCAAAATATATTGCTGATATCTGACTCATCATAGCTATTTTTTTATAAACATCTATTTTTTTTATATTTTCATCATCGATAAGTATTTCGCCTTTATCAAAATCTATTATCCTACATAAAGATTTAAGCAAAGTAGTTTTTCCGCATCCGTTAGGACCTATAATACATAAACTTTCATTTGCATTTACTTCAAAAGATATATTTTTTAAAACTTCTTTTTTATTTGAATAGCTTAAATATAAATTTTTAACTTCAATCATTTTATTTGTTTTATCAGCTTTATTTATATCATTCATAATAAATCACATTCCTTTATTATTGCTGCTTGATATAAATATATACAAAAAGAAAGGAGCCCCTATCACTGCCGTAACAATACCTATTGGGATATTAGAGCCTGAAACTACAATTCTTGAAAATATATCAGAAACATTTAATATTAACGCTCCCATTAAAGCAGACATAGGAAGTACAATTATATGCTTAGCACCAAATATTTTTCTTGTTATATGAGGAGATACTAAATCTATAAAACCAATTATGCCTGTAAATGCCACTAAAACCGCTGTTATAAACGATGAAATCAATATAAAAAATATTCTCATATCCTTAACATTTATACCAAGAGATAAACTTGTTTCATCTCCAAATGTCATTATATCTAATACGCTTGAATATTTAATCAGCAATAACAATGATATTAAAGTCATAAATATAATTATAAAAATATCCAATTTATTTCTTACAAATAAACTTCCAAGCTGCCAAAGTATTATTTGATTTGAATATTTTGGAAACATATATGATAAAAAACTCATTAAAGAACTTAAAAATAATGATATAACTATACCAGCAAGTATTATAGAATTATTACTCATATACTTATCTATTTTTTTTGATATAAATAATATAAAAGATATAGTAATAAAAGCGAATACCATTGATACGCCTATAAAAAAATATTGATTAAAAGATACTGTCATAATTATAAGCAAAGCAGCTCCAAGTCCGGCACCTGATGATATGCCTAAATTATATACTGAAGCTAATGGGTTTCTTAGTATTGACTGTATCACAACCCCTGTTATAGATAATGAAGCTCCAACAAATAATGATAATATAGAATGCTGAATCCTAATGCCTATGATATCAGCATTTATTTTATCTATATTCATAAGCTCGACATTAAAAATTTTATATAATAAAATAGCAAATACTTCTTTTGGATGTATGAATACGCTTCCTATACATATTGATAATACAGTAGAAATAATCACTAACAATAAAATTATAATAATTTTTTTTATCATTATAATTAATTCCTAATTATTTCAATATCTTTATATTCATTAGGATAAGCATATTTAGCCATCATAATCATAGCATTTACAATATTATGTGTAGGTAATGAAGATGAAGCTATATAATATACATCTTTATTTTTTACGGCACTTATATTCTGCCAAGATTTACGTCTTAATATTTCTTCTGTAGGGTTATCAATATAGTCAACGCTTGTAAATATTATATCAGGATTTGAAAATAATATATTTTCTTCCGAAGTGCTTATCCAAGAATTTTTATCTGAAAATACATTAGATGCTCCTATAATATTTATCATATCGTCTATATAAACATTAGTGCCGAATGAATATAAATTAGGCAAAGCAGCTATTTCAAAATAAACTTTCTTTTTGTTTTGTATGCTTTCTCCTATAGTTCTAATATTTTCTATATTTTTATTCATAATGTTAATAATATTAGAAGCGGCATCACTTTTATTCAAAACATTACCTAAAAAAGTTATATCATCTTCTATAGATTTTATGGTATCACTGCTAGGTATAACCGCAACGCATATACCTGAAGCTTTTATAGAATCTAACGAAGTTTTTCCAGAAAATACACTAAAATTATTAACAAAAACAATATCTGGTTTCATTGCTATGATTTTTTCTGAATCAGGATTAAGCATATCAAAAACAGGTATATTAGATACATCTATATTATTAGTATATAAAATTTCTTTGGAAGTAGAATCAAAAGCAATTATCTTATCTGAAATACCTAATGACAATATAATATCTGTAGCTGATGGTGTTAAAGATGCTATATTTTCTATTTTTTCAGGCAAGATAATATCATTTCCAGCCCTATCTTTTATAGATAAGTTATTATTACTTTTATCTGCATTAATGCATGAAAATAAAAATATACTAAAAAAAATAAATAAAAATATTCTAACAGTTTTCATAATTTTTTAATTGCAGAAGTATAAACTAAAGAATTGTTATTGTCAATTATTAATTTTCTGTTTTAGTATTGCTGTCATTTATTATATAATCTGAAACTTCATTTGATAAATTTTCTATAAATAATATTCTTTCATTAAGAGTATTTACAAAATAGTTATAAAATACCACTGTAGGTATGGCAATAATAAGTCCAGCCGCAGTAGTAAGCAAGGCATTCGCAATACCTGAAGCCAAAGCAGACGGGTTTCCGCTTCCTGCAACTGATATTACAGCAAAAGATTGTATCATACCAAGTATAGTACCTAAAAGTCCAAGCAATGGAGCAACTGTTGATATTGTAGAAAGAGCAGATATAAATCTTTCAAGTCTTGGAAGTTCTTTATTGGAGGCACTTTGCATAGATTCCTTAGGCATATCAGAATTTTTAAGTCCTGACATTATAATATTTGCTAAAGGGGATTTTGATGTTTCACATAATGCAATAGCTGCTTTTAATTCTTTATCTTTTATTAAAGAAATAAGCTTAGGTGCTAATGAATTATCCTGTGATTTTATTCTAGTAAAATAAATAAATCTATCAACTACTATTGTTAATCCCAATACTGAAGATATAAGAAGTCCTATCCAACAAATAGCCATAGCCGAATTAAGCAAACTCTCAGATCCAAATATATTATCCATATATATAAATGCCCCATTAAAATATCATTATTTGTTAAAACATTATAATTGCAAGAATATAAAAAATCAATATTTTAAAATATATTTTAAAAATAAATATAAAATTACTTGACATTTTTTATTATTTATAATAATATTATTGTCAATAGTAAATGTTTTTAGGAAAAAATAAAAATGTATAACGTAAATTCAATCAATTACAATTTATTTTTCAATAATTCTTCAAGGCGTTAAGCCTCTAATTTTCTTTTCAATAATTTAAATCTCGTAAAAAAATAAAAACAAAATAATATTAACCATTAATATATAGGAGTATTGTATTATGATAAAAGTATCCGTTATAGGTGCAACAGGATATGCAGGTGCAGAATTAATAAGATTATTATTATCTCATAGTAAAGTAGAATTAAAAAATCTTTCTTCAAAAAGTTTTGTAGGAAAAAATATCAATGAGATATATCCTAATTTAAATAAAAACTTAGATAAATTATTATTAGATGAAAATGAAATATTTGAAGATACTGATGTTGTATTTGCATCATTGCCTGCAGGATTAAGCGATGATATTGCAAATAAATGTTTTGAAAAAAATATTTTGTTTATAGATTTAGGTGCTGATTTCAGATTGGACAACGAAGAAGATTATAAAAATTGGTATGGTAATGAATATAAATATAAAAATCTTCATAAAGAAGCAATATACTCAATACCTGAAATAATTAAATATGATAATGTATATAACAAAAAAGAATTAAAGAATGCAAAAATTATAGGTAATCCAGGCTGCTACCCTACTTCTATAGGTTTAGCATTAGCCCCAGCATTGGTAAATAAATTCATAATAAAAGATGATATTATAATTGATTCTAAATCAGGTGCGACAGGTGCAGGAAGAGAATTGAAATTGAATACTCATTATACTGAATGTAACGAAGCCTTTGCTCCTTATAAAATTGCCGAGCATAGACATACCCCTGAAATAGAACAGACATTATCAAATATATACGGCGAAGATATAAAAGTTACTTTTGTTCCTCATTTACTTCCATTAAATAGAGGAATAGTTTCAACAATATATACTAAATTAGAAAATAAAAATCTCAAATTAGAAGATATACATAATACTTATAAAGAGTTTTATAAAGATTCAGCATTTGTAAGAGTATTAAATATCGGAGAGATAGCGAATTTAAAATATGTTAAATACTCAAATTATTGTGATATATCTTTGCATATGGATGCAAGAACTAATAAATTAATAATAGTATCAACAATAGATAATATGGTAAAAGGAGCGGCAGGACAGGCAATACAAAATATGAATATAGCTTTAGGCTTAGAAGAATCCGAAGGACTGAATTTCATTCCTCCAGCTTTCTAAAAATATAAAAATTGTGAACGCTTGGCATACACTTAATGTGAACAATTTTTAATAATAATAAAGAATATAACAAATTGATTTAATAAATAACAATTGATTTTATAAATAAATAGGAGATTATAAATGGATAGTTTTAAACAAATTGAAGGCGGAATATGTGCTTCTGAAGGTTTCTTAGCAAACGGAGTACATGCTGGTATAAAAAAGAATAGCGAAAAAAAAGATTTAGCAATAATTTATAGTAAAACTTTATGTTCTGCTGCTGCGGTATATACTCAAAACAAAGCATGCGGAGCAAATATCACAGTAAGCAAAGAACATTTAAAAGACGGAAAAGCAAAAGCTGTTATATGCAATTCTGGAAATGCTAATACTTGTAATAAAGACGGTGTAGATAAAGCAAAAGAAATGTGCAAACTAACTGCTGATGTATTAGGTATTGATGAAAAAGATGTTGCTGTTGCTTCTACAGGTGTTATAGGCGTACCATTACCAATAGAGCCTATACAAAAAAATATAAAAGAACTTATAGAAAATGCTGCTCATTCTGCAGAGCATGCTAAAAATGCAGCAAATGCCATAATGACTACTGATACATTTATGAAAGAAATTGCTTATGAATTTGAAATTGACGGAAAGAAAGTTCATATAGGCGGAATGTCAAAAGGAAGCGGTATGATTCACCCTAATATGGCTACTATGCTTGCATTCGTAACTACTGACTGCAATATATCAAGTGAAATGCTTCAAAAGGCTTTAAGCGAAGATATTAAATACACATATAATATGATTAGTGTTGACGGTGATACTTCTACAAATGATATGTGTGTTGTACTTGCAAATGGTGAGGCTAAAAATACTTTAATCGATAAAGAAGATGATAATTATAAAATATTTTGCAAAGCATTGAATATGACTAATACTTATTTAGCAAAACAAATGGCTAAAGACGGAGAAGGTGCTACAAAATTAATAGAATGCGAAGTAATCAATGCTGAAAGTTTAAAATTGGCTAGAAAGATAGGTAAATCTGTAATAACTTCAAATTTAGTAAAAGCAGCTATGTACGGATGCGATATGAATTGGGGAAGAATTTCATGTGCTATAGGTTATACCGATGCTGATTTTGATATAAATAAAGTTTCTATAAATGTTGGTTCAAAATACGGTGAAATGAATGTATATAAAGACGGATACGGTGTAGAGTTTGATGAGGATGAAGCTTTAAAAATATTGAAAGAAGATGAAATAAAAATCACAATTAATATGAACTGCGGAAATTATAAAGCTACAGCTTGGGGATGTGATTTGACTTATGATTATGTAAAAATTAATGGCTCTTATAGAAGTTAAAAATTATATGTATTTATATAGATAAAAGGAAATAAAAATGGAAAATATTTCAAATAGAGATAAGGCTCTAATACTTAATCAGGCATTACCATATATACAAAAATATACAGGAAAAACAGTTGTAATAAAATACGGCGGAAGTGCTATGGAAAATCCTGAATTAAAAAAGAAAGTTATGAGCGATGTTGCTTTGCTTTCTACTGTAGGAATAAATGTAATAGTAGTTCATGGAGGCGGTAAAGATATTACTGCTATGCTTAATAAAATAGGAAAAGAATCAAAGTTTATAAACGGCTTAAGATACACTGACAGCGAAACTGCTGAAGTAGTAAAAATGGTCCTTGCAGGCAAAGTTAATAAAGACCTAGTTGCTTCTCTTGAAAACTGCGGAGGTAAATGTCTTGGTATATGCGGTATTGACGGAAAGATGTTTAAAGTAAGCAAATATAAAGGCGATGATGATTTGGGATTTGTAGGCGATGTTGATCATGTTGATACAGATTTACTCAATACAATTATATCAAATAAATATATTCCAATAGTTGCAACTATAGGATGCGATGATGAAGGAAATGTTTATAATATTAATGCTGATACTGCTGCTGCAAGAATAGCTGAAAGTTTAAAAGCTGAAACTCTAATATATATGACTGATACACCAGGGCTTTTAAAAGATAAAGATGATGAAAATACTTTAATAAGTCAAATTAATATTAAGGATATAGATAACTTAATAAAAGACGGCACTATATCAGGCGGAATGATACCTAAAGTTAGGCATTGTATAGATGCTGTAGAAAATGGGGTGTCAAAAGTATTTATAATAGACGGAAGATTATGCCACTCATTATTAATAGAAATGTTCACCGATGAAGGTATAGGAACTATGTTTCATAAAGATTGATAATCTTAAAAAATTGTAATTGGGAGTAAAAAAATGCCTTGTAAGAAAAACAATAAAAATAATAATCAAGATAATGAAAAATCAAAATTAAAAAAAGAATATATTAATAATAATAAAAAATATGTTGCTAATACTTATGGAAAATTTGATATAGTTTTAGAGTCTGGAAAAGATTGTAAATTAAAAGATATAGAAGGAAAAGAATATATTGATTTAGGAAGCGGTATCGGAGTTAATAGCATTGGTTATAGTAATAAGAATTATATAAATGCTGTAACTAATCAATTAAAAACTCTTCAGCATACATCAAACCTTTACTATACAAAACCTTATATAGATTTAGCTAAAAAGCTATGCACTATTACAAAATATGATAAAGTATTTTTCTGCAACTCTGGTGCTGAATCAAATGAAGCTGCTATTAAATGTGCTAGAAAATATTCTTTCAATAAATATGCTAATAATGATAAAAATTATAAAAGAAACAAAATAGTAACTTTAAAAAATTCTTTTCATGGCAGAACTATGGCTACAATTTCAGCTACAGGACAGGATGTTTTTCATAATTACTTTTTCCCATTTTTGGAAGGTTTCGAATTTGCAGAGGCAAACAATTATGAAGATACTATATCAAAATTAAAAGATAATGCCTGTGCTATGATGATGGAGCTTATACAAGGTGAAGGCGGAGTTATACCTCTTGATAAAGAATATGTTCAGAAAGTACAGAAATACTGCGAAGAAAATGATATACTTTTTATAGTTGATGAAGTGCAAACAGGTGTAGGAAGAACAGGAAAATTCTTATGCTCTGAGCATTTTGGTATAAAGCCTGATATCACTACATTGGCTAAAGGTTTAGGAGGAGGACTTCCTATAGGTGCAATGCTTATGAGCAAAAAATGTTCTGATGTATTTGTTCCTGGAGATCATGCTTCTACATTCGGTGCTAATCCTGTTGTTGCTGCCGGTGCTTTGGAAGTACTAAATATAATAGATAAAAACTTATTAAAAGAAGTTGAAAAGAAATCCAAATATATAAAAAGCAAATTAACAAAACTTGATAATGTTGTAAGCGTAGACGGTATAGGTTTAATGCTTGGAATAGGTTTGAAAGAAGGATTAAATGCAAGAGAAATAGTAGAGAAATGCATATCAAAAGGAACTATTCCATTAACTGCTAAAAATAAAATAAGACTTCTTCCACCTCTCACAATTAGTGATAAAGAATTAGAAAAAGCCGTTTCGATACTTTGCGAGTGTTTAGGATAAAGATAATAGACCTGCTTTATAATGATGTTTTTTACATTATGAAGCAGGTTTATTTATCATAACAAATTATGCTGATATATCTCTTTTATTAAAAATAATCACAGACAATATATTAGTTACTATTCCAATAATAAATAAGCATATAGTGACAATTAAAAATATATTAAAATCATCGCTGTATTTAGAAGGATTAAACAAAGTTATAATACTTAAATATTTAAAAAACTCTGCCTTCTCTCCTACCCTTGATATCATTTGAAATAACATAAATAATATACAAAGTCCAGCACCTGCCCAAAGAGAAATATTTGTAGAAGAAAAACTTACAGAACTCAAAAAACATATTCCTAAAAAAGAAAGCCATAACCCCAAAAGCCCAATATTTATAATTATGATTTTTGTAATATCAAGTTCGCCTTTAAACATAATCTCGCTTGTAAATATAATGAGCATAGTTATATATAAATTTAATATAAATATTTCTATAACAGCATTCAATATTTGTGTAGATATTATTTTTATTCTTGAATTTGGTGTAGCAAATAAATATGCTATGCTTCCTTTATCAATGTATCTTATTACTAGTCTATTAACCAATAGCACAATAAAAACTAATGGAAAAATAATAAGAAGAAATGAATATAAATAATCAATTAAGAAGTCAGTTAAATTATTTGAAAAATTATTCATTCCAAATAAGGCAAACATTTGAGGCATACTCTCAACCATAGAATTCAAACTATCAACGAGTTTAGGATCAAACATAGAAATAATAATTGCTCCATACATAGTTAATACTGCAGCAAATATTAATAATATTTTTAAATTTGATTTGAATTCTTTTTTAAGTAAAATTAAATTAATCATGTTTACTCCATTATTCAATAGAAATTATATCTTTTGAATTTTTATTTATTATAAAAATGTAAAAACAACTCCTCCAAAGTCTGACTTGAAGAATTAATATCTAATATATCATAATTGCTAAGTTCTTTTATAAAACTATTAACTTCATTATTAGCAATAACAATTTTTACAATATTATTATTCAATTCACATTTAAAACTAATTTGATTTTTAAAATTTTCAGCATCTTTTTCTGTTTTAAAAATCACTTCAAAATTCTTATTCTTTTTGGATTTTAATTCCTCCATATTTTCTATAGCAATTAGCTTACCGTCTTTTAATATAGCAGTTCTGTCGCATGTCTTTTCTATCTCTTCAAATATATGAGATGACATAAAAATTGTAGTGCCTTTTTTCTTTTCTTCTAAAATTAAATCAATAAACTTTTTCTGCATCAAAGGATCAAGTCCGCTTGTAGGCTCATCTAATATGATAACTTCAGGCTCATTCATAAAGGTACATACTATACCTATTTTTTGTTTAGTACCTTTAGACATTTTATTTATTTTTCTGTTAGCGTCTAATTCAAAAATTTCAATAAGCTCTTTCATTCTATTTTTATTTTTTATTGATTTCATATCAGCAATAAAATTTATAAAATCATCGCCTTTCATCTCGTCCATAAAAGCGATTTCACCAGGCAAATATCCAAGTTTTGATTGTATATTTTCTCTTTTATCAAAACAGTTCATATTTAATATTTCTGCATTGCCTTTATCAGACTTTATAAATCCCATTAACTGTCTTATAGTAGTAGTCTTACCTGCTCCATTAGGACCAAGCATTCCGAATATCTCTCCTTTATTCACCTCAAAGGATAAATCGAATACTCCTCTCATAGCTCCATAATCTTTAGTAATATTATTTACTTTTATTACGGACATAAATATCCTCCTAGAATTTATAAATATTCTTCCTTGTATGAAATCTGCTTAAACATCTTCATCCATTTAGAATACTGTTTTATCATGTCATCTTTATCTATTTTGATGCTCATATTTTTTCTGCTTTGCAAATAACCTTCTGATGTATATGTTATCATTTGTATAATGTCTTGCATATTAACATCATCTTTAAATTTAGTTGTATCAATATTTTTAAAATAAGCAGCTATATCAATTTGCTTTTTATCTCTATATTTATTTACTATCTCTTTTACATCTTCACTTTCATCAAAATATCCCTGAAGAATAAAATCAAATATAGATTTATACTTCTCCATAATTTCTAATTTTTTATAAAAAGAATATTCCATAAGTTCAAAAAAATCTGTTATTTTATAAAAATCTGAATCTGCAACTACGCTTTCTAAATATTCATAAACATAATCATAAATATATGCATATAAATTCTTCTTGCTCTTAAAATGATATAAAAGCAAAGATTTTGATATATTAGCATTATTAGAAATATTTTCTAAAATAGCATGCTTATATTCATGTTTTGCAAACTCATCAATAGAAGCATTGATAATAGCTTCTCTTTTATCTTCTGGTATATTGGCATTTTTACTCATAATTCACTTAACAAATAATAGTCACATACTGACTGACTAAGTTAGTCAGTATATTTTTATTATAATACATAATAAAAAATTGTCAATAGAAAATTAAAAACTTTATCATACTGTACATACGGATATATAATAAATTAACATGCTAAGGTTTTTTAAATATCAAAAATATTATATATTGCTTATAGTGTAAATATAGTATAATATAGTATTATGAGTAAAGTATTAAAACAATCAAAAGCAGTTCTTGTTGCTGCATTAATGTATAATGATATAAATATATATAATTCAGTATTAAAAAAACTTATAGATAATTTTGGTAATACTGAAGTTATAAGCGATGAATATTTATTTTCCCATTCTGCTTATTATAGAGAAGAGATGGGAGAATCTTTGAATAAAAGGTTTGTAGTTTTTAAAGATATGATAGATAGAGATTATATTGCTGATGTAAAAAAAATAACAGACAATATAGAAAAAGAATATTCAGATGAAAATAATAATAGAAAAATCAATATAGATCCTGCAATATTAACATTAGAAAATTTTATTCTAGTTACAAATAAAAATTTCACACATAGAATATATTTAAAAGACGGAGTATTTGCTGATTTAACTCTAATATATAAAAAGAAAAAAGGATATACAGAATTAGAATGGACTTATGCAGATTATTCAAGTAATGAAACTAAAAAGTTTTTAAATAAAATAAGAGAGCTTTTCTACAATAGACTTATAGAAAGCTCTCCATTTGGTTCTAATTGGAAATAATATTTTAAGAATCTTGTATTCCAGCAATTCTTACAAATTCTTTATCCCATACACCTATATGCTCTATTAAAAGTTTAGCTAAAAGATCTGAAAAATCAATAGCTACCTGACGCCAATCACTGCTGGATTTAAATGACTTATACTGATCATCAATAGCTTTTTCAAATTTTCTATGTTCTTCAAAATGTTCTTTAATCTTATGGTACTTATCTTTATTAGCAACCTGTATTTTCTGCTCTTCAGCAAAGTGGTATTTAGTATAATTAATAGCACCTTTAAATGCTTCATCAACATCTTCTTTTACACCATTATATAAAGCTGAATGAACTTTATTAGCATATTCTATAATTTGAACATGCTGACCATCTATAGTTTTATTATGAGTATAATACTGATCAAGCCACTCTAATTTCTTAGCACCTACTTTAAAGAAAGCCATAGCATTAGATAATTCTTCCATTTGTTCTTCAAGTTCTTTAGATGATTCATGCATAGATGAAACCAATGAACTATTTCCTTGAGTTTGAGCATCCATATTAGACATAGCATTATTTATACTGTCTATACCGATTAACTGCTCCTTAGTAGTATTAGCCATATCAGCAATAACTCTTGTTGTCTCTTCAATTTTATTTTCTATATCCTCAAATAAAGTTCTAGACATATTAGCAGAATCTGTTGCCTTTTTTACCTTCTCATTACTTTCTGTAATAAATGAAGTAATGTTATTAACAGAGCTTTGAGTTGTCTGAGCCAAATTTCTAACCTCAGAGGCAACAACTGCAAATCCTCTTCCCTGCTCTCCTGCTCTGGCTGCCTCTACAGAAGCATTTAAAGCTAGTATATTAGTTTGGAATGCTATATCTTCAATAAACTTTACTAATCCGCTAATCTTTTGACTATATTCAAATGCCTGACTAGTGTTTTGAGCAGTTTCAGAAATAATACTTCCAGCTTCCTCTACAGCATTTCTTGCATTTATCATCATATCATTAATAATAGCTGCATTTTCTGCTGTTTTTTTAATAGTACTTGAAATTTCCTCTGTTGCTTCTGCTGTCTTTTCCAAATCTGATGCCTGATTCAAAGTTCTAGTAGCTAAATCTTTATTTGAATATGATAGAGAATAAGCTGTTCTTTTAGTTAAAGCAACATTTGAATTTGCCACATCTATAATATCTCTTATAGATGTTTTCATATTATCAAAACTTTTTATTAATTCACCGATTTCGTCTCTTCTTCCAAAATATTTATTATTTACCTCAAAAGTTAAATCTCCTTTAGATATTAAATTAGCCAATCTTAAAGCCTCTTTAAGAGGAGATGTTAATCTTCTCGTAAATCCTACGATAATGATTGTTACAATAACTATTATGGCTATTCCAAATAATATTGAGAATATAATAGTTCTTCCCAATGAAGAATATAACTCTTTTTCTAACATGGTTATTATAATATACCAATCTGTATTATCTACATTGTAATATGACATTAAATATTTTTGCTTATCCATATCATCCTTATAATGCATTATACCATTTTTATTTTTAAAAACTTCATCATAAGGAATATTATTTCCTGCGGTAGTTAAAATTTTAGTACTATCATTATGAGCCAATATTTTTTTATTGCCGTCTATTATAGATATTCTTCCAGTTTCTCCTATTTTCACATTTAGAATATATCCATTAATTAAATCTCCCCAATCTACGTTTCCAGATAATACTCCTATAACTTTTCCTGTATTATCTTTTATTCCAGCCCATACTCTATATGTAGGATTTCCTGTGGCAACTGATTTACTTACGCTAGCCTCACCTCCGGAATTATATCCTCCGGCAACAAACTTTTTCCAACCATCATCATTTCTATCCATAGTTACATTATTAAGAATTCCATTTTCAGAATCTATTATGGCATTTCCATTTAAATCTAACAATATAAAATTAATAAATGATCTTTTAGAATTTTTAAAATATTTTAAAGCTTCCTCAGCGCTGAGTTTTAAAGTTTCATCTTGAGTATTAAGTAAAAAATTTATTAATATATCAGAAGTAACAAAATTAGCCATAGAAGAATGATTATCTTCCAGCCAAAGATTGATCAAATTTTTATAAGAAACTGATGTGGACTCAAATCCGCTCTCAACAGCATCATCTATAGCTTTTGTACTAAAAAACAATGCAACACCAACACTAAGTAATATAGATAAAACTATAGCTGTTACAAACAACACAGGTATTTTGAATCTTAAACTATATATTTTCATACTTTCTCCCGAAGTAGATTATTAATTTTAATGTACAAATAAAATAATAACACTTATAAAAATAATTTCAACATAAAACATTTTTCTTATAAGTATTAATTATTAATAAGTATATAATATTACATTTCCTTTAATTAATTATATAATTAAAAGATAATAAAAGTTTTTTATATTACAAAATATTTTTATTAATAATATCGTATATAATATAAAATTTTATTACTATATTCCAACCATTTTTACAAATTCTTTATCCCAAACCCCAATATGCTGAATAAGCCACTTACTCAAGATATTTGCCATATCCAAAGCCGTATTTTTCCAGTCATTTGAAGTATTTAGTTCATCTATTTTTTTAGCTACTAAATTTTCAAAACTTCTATGCTGTTCAAAATGTTCTTTTATTTTTTTATATCTATCTGCATTTTCTTTTTGTAGTTTCTCTTCATCTGAAAAATGATATTTTGTATAATCCAATGTCATATTAAATACATTTTTTACTCTTTCAACATCTTCTTCATATATAGCAGAATATATATCATTAATAAAATTTAATAATTTTTTATGCTGTTCATCTATATGTTCATTATTAGTATTGTAATTTTCAGACCAATCCAAATGATGAACACCTGTTTTAAAGAAACTTATAGCACTAAAGAAATTATTAGTTTGCTTTTCCAATTCTGAAGAAGAATTTTTCATAAGCTCAACTAAATCGGCATTATCTTTAGTTTTGGCATCTATACTAAGCATAGAATTATTAATTTTAGAAACATCTTCCTGCTGTTTATTAATCTTTACAACTACATCTTTCATTATATTTGTAGTATTTTCTATTTTTTTCTCTATCTCAACAAATAATTTTTGAGACATATTAGCAGAATCAGTAGCTTTCTTAATTTTATCATTACTATCTTCTATTAAGGAAGTAATATTCTTAGCTGACTCTGATGTATTCAATGCCAAATTTCTAACCTCAGAAGCAACAACCGCAAATCCTCTGCCCTGCTCTCCTGCTCTTGCCGCCTCTACTGAAGCATTCAAAGCCAATATATTAGTTTGAAATGCAATATCCTCAATAATCTTTATTATATCACCTATCTTCTTACTCGATTCAAAAACAAGTTCAGTATTTTTAGCAGTATCAAATATTATAGAACCTGCATTATTTATTTCATTTCTAGCATCTATCATACCGTCACTCATAGATTTCATATCATTAGTTGATTCATCTATAGAGAGAGAAATATTTTTCATAAATGATGTTGTAGCATTTATATCGGAGACTTGAGATATAGTTCTCTCTGACAAGTCTTTATTTGAATAATATAAACTATAAGCTGTTCTTTTTGTTTGAGATATATTTGAATTTACAACTTTAATGATATCTTTTATAACTTTTTTCATCTTATTAAAGCTATTTAAAATATCCCCTATTTCATCTTTTCTATTCAAATGCTTTTTAGATATTACAGTAGTTAAATCTCCATTTGCAATATTATCTGCTTCTTTAACAATCTCTTTAATAGGAGATGTTATATATTTTGAAAATATCCAAATCATAATAATAGATAAAATAATCAAAACGACGGCTATGTATATAGGATGTCTTAACATATTATTTACAGGATTATAAAGTTCGCTTTCAGCTATAGTGGCAACTATATACCAATGAGAATATATTATAGGACTGAAATACATCATATAAAGTTTATCATCAGTATCTTTATAATGCTTAATAGATTTTTTTAATACAGTCATATCATCAAGAGCTTTAAAATCTTTCAAGCTATTTAGAATTTTATTTTTATCTTTATGAGCAATGATATTCTTATCCTCATCAACTATCATTATATTTCCTGTATTTCCTATTTTAGCAAATGAAATACAATGCTTTATAAAATCTGACCAATCTATATGAGATGATAAAACTCCTATAACATTTCCATTATTATCTTTAATATCAGCATACATTTTATAAACGATATCGCCTGTTATTGAAGATTTAACAATTCCCATTTTTGCTGTATTATTTTTGTATAAAGTAAAATCTGAATCATAACCATTATTATAGTTGATCAAAGAATCATTTTCCGAATCAAGAAGAACTTTACCTTCTCTATTTAAAATTGTAAAATGCAATGATGCATTCCTATAATTTTTAAATCCTATTAAAGTATTGCTTGCCAACTGAGCATTATCTTCATTAACAGATAACAAATAATTGACTATACTTTGATTAGTTGCAAAGCTTTCAATTATTGATTTTTGATGTTCTATCCATAGATTAGCTGTACCCTCATAGGCAGCAGCAGTAGTTTCAAATCCATTTTGAGCCGCTATATCAACAGACTTCAATGATATTAAAAACATTATAACTGTTATCACAAATATTGATAATGTAATAGAAAGTCCCATAATAAGCGGTATTTTAAATGTCAAACTATTAAGTTTCATTTTGTAACCCTTATTATAAAATTTGAACTACATTCTACCATAATTGTAAAATAAAATCAAATTAGTACTATTTTAATAGGTTTAAAGCATCCTTAGGTAAATTATTAGAATGTACAAGCATAGCTAAAGCAGATTGAGATTTTATTGAACTTATAGCCTCATAAATAGAAGCCTCGGCTACATCTCTATCCATTTTTTTACTGCCATAAGCAATAGTATTTTCATAAGAATTCATAAGCCCCTGAATATATGTATTAAACCTATTTTTATAAGCTCCTAAATCGGCTCTTTGTTTAATAACATATTCAATAGCATTATCTATCATTCCTATAGTTCTATTTGCTTTACTTACAGAAGATACAGAAATATAACTATTAAATTCATTTTTTAATTTTAAAGAACTTGCTGTCATTGTAGCAACATAAATTCTTTTTCTCTGATCTCTGCTTGGACCTATATGAATCCACATACTTGCAGAAGCATTAACTGTATTTGAAAATCTTCCTGTCAATATATTTAAAGTATTGAATTGTGCCTGACTTGCTACCCTATCTATTTCATCTATTAAACTTGATACCTCTGCTTGAATATATGATCTGTCAGAATTATTATATATTCCATTTGCAGATTTTACTGCTAATTCTCTAATACGCTGCAATATATCTATTGTTTCTCCTAGATATCCATCGGCTGTTTGTATAAATGATATTCCGTCTTGAGTATTTTTTTCTGCACGAAGCATATATCTTCCTTGTACTAAAGGACCTTTCTCGCTTGCAAATAAACTAGGAAATTTTTTCTTATGTTCAGTAGAATTAACTTTTAAATATCTGTTCGCCCTAATCGCATTGACATTATTTGTTATTATCATAAAAACCCCAACTATTTTATAAATGTAATAATATTTACTACATTATCGGTATTAATTAAAAATGCAAAAATAACATTTTTATTAGATAATTTTATATCTACTTGAACAAATAAGAAATATGAAAATAAAATAAATTTATAAACTAATATATTTTTATGAAATTAATATTTTTATGTTTATAATATTGTAAGATTATAAAAAATAAATTATTATTGATAAAATGAATAATATAAAAAAATTAGCTATACTTCATCCTACTTTCGGATATAACGGCGGTGCTGAAAATGTAATACTTGCATTCTCAAAATACTGTCATAGTTTAAATATAGAAATAACTATTTATACTTATAGATTAAGAGATGATGTACCAAATTATATAAAACAGATAAAAACAGATATAAAATTAAATCCTTTTACATTTAATAAAACTGCCAAATTTCTAATAAATGAATTAATAAATTATGATGCCGTTTTAATACATAATTTTCCAGCAACTATATTCTTTGGACTTGCTTCAAAGTATGCTCAGAGGAACAATATTAAACTTCCTAAAAGCTTTTGGTATTGCCATGAACCTAGTGTGAGGCTTTATGGGCATGATGATGAAAGCTATAAAAAACTTCAAAAGACTTGGGATATAATTGCAAGATATACAATGTACTTAGACAGATTAGGTGTAGGCAAAATAGATTATATAATGTCAAATAGTATAAGAACTAAAGAAGCAGTAAAAAGAGTTTATAACAGAGAAGCTGAAGTTATATACCCATGCATAACTGATACAGAAAATATTATACCTATTAATGAAGGAAAGCATTTTGTATATGTGGGAAGAATTGAAAAATCTAAAAATTTGGAAAATGCTATTATAGCTTTTAAATCATTTATTGAAAAGATAGAAGATAAAGAATTAAAATTTATAATAGCTGGAAAAGGCAGACATGAAAATAATTTAAAAAAACTCACAGAAAAATTAAATATGAATAATAATATTATATTCAAAGGTTTTGTAAGTGATGAAGAAAAAAAAGAATTATTAAATAAAAGTTATGCCTTAGTAATGCCTGCTATAAATGAACCATTTGGACTCACCGTAATAGAAGCATTATACTCTTCATGCATATCCATAATATCCAATAAATCAGGAGTATATGAAGTAGTTAAAGATTTATCTATCAGCTGCAATATGGAAAATACAGATGAAATAGTAAATTCTATGTCATTAGCATACAAAGATAAAAATATAAAAAATGAGATTATAAACTCATCAAAAACTATATTAGATATCTTTACAGTACCATCATATAGTGAAAATGTGATAAAATATATAGTAAATCACTTGTAATATTTCTAATATGTATTATAGTTATAATTGACTATGTACCATTTTATAGTTAAATAGTTAGAATTTATTATGGAGAGATTATGAAAAATTATACATCTATACCTAGTTCATTTTTTGAAACAGTGCAGAAAATGCCTCAAAGCCCTGCCTATAGATATAGAGATAATAACGAAGAAAAAGTTACAATTACATATAAAAAACTTTATGATAAAGTAAATGCTATAGCTAAAGCATTCGATGTTAAAGGATTATCAAAAAAGCATGTTGCAATATTTTCAGAAAATAGAATAGAATGGTTTATATCTGATATGGCACTTTTAGCATTGGGTTCTGCTGATGTTCCAAGAGGTATAGACTCTACATCTGATGAATTAAATTATATAATAGAACATAGTGAATCTGAAGCTGTTCTAGTAGAAAATGAATATGTTTTTAAAAAGATAGAAAAACATCATAAAGATTTATCATTAATAGTTTTTCTTGATAGTTCTAAACATGATCCTGATAACAATATTTATTCTTTTGAAAAGTTTTTAGAACTTGGTGAAGAAAGTTTAAATGGCGATGAAGAGTTTGCTATAAAAAAAGCATCAAAATTAACTAATGAAAGTATAGCAACTATAATATACACTTCCGGAACTACAGGAAAGCCAAAAGGTGTTATACTTACACATGGAAACATACTTCATAATGTAAGAGTTCTTCCGGATATAATAAAATTACATCCTGGAGAAAAACTTCTTACTATACTTCCTATTTGGCATATATATGAAAGAACAATATCTTATGTAACAGCCGTAACAGGTTGTTTTACAGCCATCACAAATAAAAGATATTTAAAAAATGACTTTACAGAAGAAAAGCCTGATATATTTATTTCTGTACCAGCAATATGGGTTAATATATATAATACAGTAATGAAAAATATAGATAGAAAAAGTGCATTCGCTAGAAATCTTGCAAAATTCTTTATAAAAAGATCTATAAAATATATAAGAAGCCTAAGATTTCAAAATGACTTAATTTATTTATTAGGCGATGAAAATAAAAATGATAAAAAGGCAGAATACAGCATAGGTATGTTTGACCCTATTTATCATAAAATGGCAACAAAAATGGTATACAGTAAAATAAAAGAATTAACGGGCGGTAAAATGCGTCTTACTATATCAGGAGGCGGAGCTTTACCTATGTACATAGAAGATTTTATTGAGGCTGTAGGAATAAATTTAATTGTTGGTTGGGGTATAACAGAAACTTCTCCGGTTGTTACATTGAGATCACCTTATAAAAATTATAGAGGTACTTGCGGTACTCCGATTCCAGAAGTAAAAATTGAAGTTAGAGATAAAGAAGGAAATATTTGTAAAGACGGAGTTATGGGAGTATGCTATATAAAAGGTCCGAATATTTTCAAAGAATATTACAAAGATCCTGAATTAACTAAACAGGCAAAAATTGACGGTTTTTTCAATTCAGGAGATTTAGGAACATATACTCAGCAAGGTGAAATAGTTTTAACAGGAAGAGCAAAGGAAACTATAGTTCTTCTTACAGGTGAAAATGTAGAGCCTCAGCCTATAGAGAATAAAGCATTGGAATCTCCTTATATTTCTCAAATTATGCTTGTAGGACAGGATAAAGCTTCAACAGGTGCAATTATAGTAATAAATAAAGAAAACATAAAAGAACATTTTGATAAGCAAAAAATTCATTATGATGAAAATACTCTTGCATCTTCAAAAGACGTTTATAAATTAATGAGAGAAGAGCTGGATAATTTAATTAACTATAGAAACGGATTCAGACCTTATGAGGCTATAGCAAAAATGATAATAACAGATGAAGAGTTTACAATAGAAAATGGGCTTTTAACTCAGTCCTTGAAAATAAAAAGAGCAAATGTTATGGAAGCATATAAAGATAAAATAGATGCTTTATATGATAAAGTAAAATAATTCCTAATATATCCATAAACAATTATATTTTTATTTTGATATATGGGGCCTTGCCACCGTTGTGTATTCCCACTTCTTTTGCCGACGCTATGCGTGCCTACAGCAGGCGTGCAGCGGGAAAAAGAACAACAAAAAAATTTACAAAGTTAAAAATTTATTTTTTTATAAAATATAGTTGTTATGTATGTTTATAATTTTTGTACTCTCTATACAAATATTTAAAAAAATTATTTTTAATATATAATTAAAATAAAAATTTAGGAAAGTAAATAATGTTTATAACAAGCAAAAACACAATAGTTGAAGCTATTTCAAAAGATTTAGTTCAAACTTTATATATAAAATTTCCTGTTTCAAAAAGAGAAAAAGATATTATAAAATTGGCTGAAAAAAAGAAAGTGCCAATCAAAAATGTTGATAAAAATGAAATGGAAAAAATTGTAGGCAAAATTTATTCAATAGCTGCTGATATAAAAGAAAATGTTGAAATAGGTATAGACAGTTTTATAGAAAAAGCATTTGAAAAAAGAGAAAATCCTTTAATATTCATACTAGATTCTATAACCGATGTTCATAATTTAGGGGCTATAATAAGAAATGCTTACTTTTTTGATGTTGCAGGAATTATAATGCCGAAAGATAATTCAGCACCAATCAATGAAAAAGTTTATGAAATATCAGAAGGAGCTGCTTATCATTTGCCAATATCAATAGAAACTAATTTAAATAGAGTTATAGATTTGATGAAAGATAAAGGCTTTTGGATATATTATGCAAGCGAGAAAGGAGAAACTTCATTAGAGGATTTCAAATTCAATTCTCCTACTGCAATTATATTGGGCAATGAACATAGCGGAGTAAGAGATATTTTGAAAAAAAACTCAGACGGAAGTATTATTATAAATGCTGTAAATGATTTTGATTCATTAAATGTATCTGCTGCTTCTGCTATTATAGGCTATGCATACTCTATTTATAAATAAATATTATTAATTATATTTTATGAATATTGATTAATATTGTTATATAATAATGTATATATTTATTTTTTTACTTGCAATAATAGTAAAAAAGTATATATTAAATATATAGGATATAAAATTTAAGGCATAATATACGGAGATTTAAAAATGCCTATAGCACCTTTAGACTTGCAACAATTATATATGCAGCAATCGCATATAGGACGTATGGAGCATACAAGAATGGCTGCCAAAACTATTGCTATGCAGTCAGAAGATAGAGATATACACAGAGATTCATATATAAAAGATTCAACTGTTGTAAAGTCTGAAAATATATCTGATGAAACTAAGGTTAAAGAAAAAAAAGATGAACAAAGACCTAAAGATCAAGGATATATGTCCTATAGAAAAAAGAATAAAAAAAGAATGACTGATAATACTGATGATAAAGAAGGAAACAATACTATAGAAATAGAAGAGGTTTCAGCAACCGAAAATACTAAAGGTTCAAGAATAGACTTTTTAGGATAATTAATCTACTTATGCAAATTGTAATATCTATAATCATTAATATAGTTATATTGGCAGTTACTCTACCGCTGTTTTATATTTATATAGTTTCTAAAGCTAGAGAAAGATTGGAAAAAGAAACTATGTCTAAAGCAAGAGAAGAAATAGAGGCACTGGTAAAAGAATTTAATAATATAGCTTTATCGAGAATATCAATACTAGAAGATTCTATAGTAAGAGCTAATAGATTGGTAAAAGAATTAAATAACTTTCAAAATGATAAAAAAGATAATAATATTAAAAATAATAATGCTGTAAAAGAAGAAATAAAAACAGAAGAAAATATAGATAAAATAACAGAAGAAAAAAAACTTGATATTTCAGTACAAGAACCTAAAAATATAGAATCGAATAATAATAATAATAATAATAATAATAATAATAATAATAATAATAATAATATAGTAATGAACAATGAAGAGAAAAATAAAAAATTGGATATAAGAGTAGATGACAATAATACAAAAACAAACTCTAAAACAGAAAAGACAGAAAAAATAGAAAAAGCAGAAATAAAAGAAGAGAAAAAAGAAATCAAACCCAAACCCAAAAAAAATAATATAGATACTGCTGCTAAAGCAATAGATGATGAAGCAAGAAGAGAAGTTATAGAAAAATTAAGAAGCAAACTAGACAGAACAATAAAAACAAATATGGCTATATATGATAAACCTATAGAAGACAAAACTATAGCATTTGTCAATGATCCATTAGATACTACAGTAAAAGATTCTAATAAAAATGATGATATAATTAAGCTATATAAACAAGGTTTCAGCAAAGAAGAAATAGCAAAAAAATTAAATTGTTCTATAACTGAAATAGATATAGTAATAGATTTGAACTTAGATTAATTATTATATTTTTATCTAATCATAAATTAATAATATAAAAAAAACCGCTCATTAAAATTAATTAACAAGCGGCTTTTTAAATATATGGCAAACTTATGCGTCTGTTTTTACAACTTTTTTCTTATAAATTGTATCAACTATAACACCCAAAGCATTATCACCAGATACGTTACAAGCAGTACCGAATGAGTCTTGAGTGATGTATAAAGCAACCATTATAGCACTCAAAGGGCTATCAGGACCACCAAGACCAACCATATAAAGGAATGGTAAAGCTGTCATTATTGAACCGCCAGGAGCACCAGGAGAAGCTATCATAGCGATACCAAGCATAGCAATAAATGGAAGTATAGTTCCATAAGTTATAGGTATCTGATTCATTAAACATACCGCTGTAGCACAGGCTGTGATTGTTATCATAGAACCAGCCATGTGAATATTAGCACAAAGAGGTACTACAAAATTTCTTATCTGTTCAGATATACCATCTTTTTCTGCACATTGTAAGTTAACAGGTATAGTAGCAGCTGATGACTGTGTACCTAAAGCTGTAGCATATCCTGCTATTTGGTTTCTCATAAGCATAAAAGGATTTTTCTTTCCTATTGAGCCAGATACTAAGAAAGCTATTAATAAATATAATAAATGCATTATTATTACTACTATGAATACTTTCCATAATATTCCTAAGATTACAAAAGTTTTTCCTGATCTAGTCATATCTACAAAAGTACCACAAATATATAAAGGTAAAAGAGGAATGATAGATACTCTCAATACTTTATCTATTATAGTTGATAACTCTTTGAAAACATTATACAAATAATCTCCTATTTCTTTACCTCTCATAGAAGATATTCCAAGTCCTATAATGAAAGCAAATAAAACTGCTGCCAATGTATCTAGAAGTGGGGTAACAGTTATAGATAAATAAGGGCTAACAGAATTTCCTGCTGCTGCTGCAATTCTTTGAATATCATCAGCACTCATGAAGCTAGGAAATAAATTGAATGCCACTAAAAATGATGCTGAACCTGCTATTAAAGTAGATCCATAAGCTAAAGCACAAGTTACAAGTAATAAGAAACCAGAGCCTTCTTTTAAGTCTGCTATACCCATAGATACATAAGAAACAATCATCAAAGGTATTACAAATTTTAGGTAGGAACTGAATATTCCCGAAGCTGTAACGATAATTCTGGATATTACTTCTGGTATAAAATGCTGCCCGAATAATATACCGAGTAAAATTCCAATAATCAGTCTTGGAACTAGACCTAGTTTAAACTTTTTTTCCATTAGTTTCTCCTAATTAGTAGTATATATTATATAATATATACAAAAAAACTAATATGTAAATAGATAGTACATTTTTTTGATAATATTATATTTAATAATATTTTAAAAACATACAATATTACTATATACAATATTAAAAACAGCAAAATATTACTATAAAAGATTATTTATATGAAATAATAAATATAAAAAAACTATATTAAATCATTATTTAACATCTAAATCAGATGTACAATTAGGACATTTTACAGCATTAATATTTATACTAGAATAACAATAAGGACATACTTTTTCTTTAGATTCTTTTTCATCTTTTTCTTTTTTAACAGTTTTTTCCTGTATCTTATTGAATAATTTGATAATTATAAATAAAGATAAAGCAGTTATTATAAAACTTATTATGGCATTAATAAATACACCTATGCCTATTACCACAGCTCCGGCATTTCTAGCAGCCTCTATTGAATTATAATTTCCCAAAGTATCAGTACCTTTTTTTATAACTATAAATATATTTGAAAAATCTATACCGCTTAATATCATACCTATTGGAGGCATTAATATATCATCTACAAAAGAATTAACTATCTTTGTAAATGCTGCCCCTATAACTAAGCCTACAGCCATATCTAATATACTTCCTTTCATAATAAATTTTTTAAACTCTTTTATCATAATAAAATCCCGATAATTTTTTATTTATATTATATATCAAAAATAAAAAAGAGGCAGTATAAAATACTGCCCCTTATTTTTCAATAAACCTCGTATATATATTTTATAAATCAGTTTTCCATTTTTATTATCTGTAATAATAGTATCTCATTCTGTAGCTATTTAATTGTGCTAATTGTTCATCTGTAAGAACATCTAAAACAGCAACATCTTTTTCAATTCTGAGATAATCTATTTCTTTTTCTAAATCTTTCTTTTGATTTATTAAATCTTTAATTAAGTTTAAATCAATATCTATTTTCTCTCTTTCTAATTTGAATTTATAATCAATATTTCTTTTTTGGTATTCTAAATCATTGATTTTTAATTCATACTCATAAAATATTTTGCTCATTTCATCGATTTGCTGATCTGTTAAATATATACCAGCATTTCTGCACATTCTATATATATCACCTCTTGCTCCAGGTCTATGTCTAGGAGTTGGAGGAACTGGTTCTCTGTCTCTTGGAGCTGGAGGAACAGGCTCTCTATCTCTTGGAGCAGCTTCATATCTGTATCTAGGCTGATTAGCAGTATCTGGAGCTGGTGGCTGTGCAAAAGCAATTGATGATATTATACTAATTATAAAAAGTGATAATAATATTTTAGTTTTCATGTTTTAATCTCCTTAATAATAATATAAAATATCTCGTTTTTTCTTGTTATATTAGACGAACATTTTATATAAAAGTTCCCGAATAACTTACAACAAATAAATTTTTTTTAAATAAATCATTAATTTTTTATTTTATTAAACAAATTGAAATCTTTATATTAAATAATTCATAATAATAATTTTGAGTATTTTTATTTTTATAAACTATTGACTTTTTTAATTTCACATGTTAAAGTCCGAAGTCTTTTATATTTCTATAAAGGATAATATTATATAAAAGGTTTTATTATGAAGAAAATCATCATTATACTATTATCAATCATTTATTTTAATCAAATATATTCCCAAACTTCAAATCTTATATCTAAAGAACTTCTGAAATTTAATAATATAAAAAGCATTTCTGTATTGGCAGATATTGGAAACATAGAAGTAAAAAAGAGTCATAAAAATTTAATATATATAGAAAATGTTATATATGATTGGATAAAAACAGAAAACAATGACGGAGTATTAAAAATATCATATAAAGTACCAAATCCTCAGTCAATAAAAAATATGAATACTTCAAAACATAAAATTATTGTAATGGTATCTGATAATATAAAAGAAAATAATTTTCATGCAGGCACAGGTAATTTAATAATATCTGATTTTAATTGTAGTAGTTTATTTTTATCAAGCGGCACAGGTAATATTAATATAAACAATGTAAATACAGAATCTTTAATAATTGAAGCAGGTACTGGAAAAGTAAATGCTAATAATTTAAAAGTAAATAATAATACAGAAATACATATAGGTACAGGAGATATTACATTAAACTGCGAAGTATATAACAAAATATTTTTGGAAGGCGGAACAGGAAATGTAACTATGAATATTAACGGAAATAAAAATGATTATTCTGTAAATGGAGAATCCTTTGTAAGAAAAATTTTTGTTAATGGTGAAATTACAAAATCAGAATTTTTTGAATACGAATTTAGAAACGGCGGAAGAATTAAACCAAATAGAGATATGATAAAACAATATAATAATACTAAAAATATAATCAATATAGACGGTAGCATTGGAAATATTTATATTAATTTTAAAAAGTAATTTATCATTTTTCATTATAAAAAATAAAAGAGACCTAAAAATATTTAAGCCTCTTTTTATTTTTTAATATTTGTACTAACTCTCTACATATCTAATTTTTCTAATATAAGAGTTAAATCTTTTTTATCTATTACAATATTTGCTTCTTTTTTTAGAATCTCTTTAGCACAGAAAGCAGCTTTATTTTTAGCGTATTTAAACATACTCAAATCATTAGCCCCATCACCTACAACTAAAGTATCATCATAAGAAATATTTAAAAGCCTTTGCAATGTTAAAAGCATATTTCCCTTGCTGTCAGAAAACATCATCTCACCGCCAACTTTTCCTGTAAGAACATTATCTTTAACATGAAATATATTTGAAAACTCTGCATCCAAATTTAATTTCTTAGCAAATGGAACAGTAGCATTTTTAAATCCGCCTGAAAAGCATACGCATTTATAATCTCTCTTATGCAGCTCTTCAATAATTTCTTTTGCTCCGTTCATTACAGGAAGCGAATTGCAAATTTCATTAACAGTTTCTAATTTGATGCCTTTTAGTAAAGCTACCCTACTTTGCAAACTCTCAAAGAAATCTAATTCTCCTCTCATTCCTCTTGCTGTAATTTCAGAAATCTCTTTAGCAAAATTAGTTTCCTTTGCAATAATATCCAAAGTTTCGCCGTCCATTAAAGTAGAATCAAAATCAAAAACTGCTAATTTCATTTTTATTTATCCTATTAATTATAAACTATATTCAGCTGTAAGTCTTACATATTTAGGATCTTGAACGCCTTCTATATTAGAAATTTTTGTTATAACGTCATTTCCAATAACTCTATCAACGTTTATTGCCATTATAGATGTACTGCTTCCTTTAATATTTTCAGATACGCTCATTGAACCAATATTGATTCCATCGCCTGAAAGAACTGTTGCAACTTTAGCTATCATAGCAGGCTGGTTTATATGAGGTACTATCAATATATGAGGCTGAGGTTTGATTATAACATCATAATCATTAAACTTAACTATCCTTGCAATATTCTTAGCTATCAATGATACTGATACGCTTGATGTATCTTTATCTGTTGTCAATTTTACTTTAAGTATGCTTGTGAAAGTTGAAGGAGCTTCAGACTTGATAGTTTTTACTTCAATTCCTCTCTGTTTAGCAAGATAAGGAGCATTAACGTAGTTAACATCTTGGAACATATAAGATAATGCACCTTTTAATATAGCAACCTCAAGAGGCTGAATATCTAAATTAATTAAATCTCCCTGAGCTGTTATTTCAAGAGATTTTATTTTTCCATTTGCTGTCTGCATTATCATTTCGCCAGCATTCTCTGAAATTTTCATGTAATCTTTAACAGGCTCTAATTTTTCAGGATTAAGAGAAGGTATATTCACTGCTGATTCAGTATATCCTCCAGATAATACCTGTTTTATCTGCTTAGCAACATCTAAAGCAACATTGATCTGTGCTTCTTTTGTACTGGCTCCAAGGTGAGGAGTAAGTATCAAATTATCCTTTTTATATTCAACTAAAGGACAAGTTTCTATTTTAGGCTCATTTACAAATACATCCACTGCAGCTGCTGCTATAGTGCCATTTTCTAAAGCATTTTTTAAATCCTCTTCATTAACAAGTCCGCCTCTTGAACAGTTAATAATTATTGCAGTATTTTTCATCTTGCATAAATTATCTTTATTTATTATATTATTAGTTTCAGGAGTTTTTGGTATATGAAGAGATAAATAATCAAGTTTAGGTAAAAACTCATCTAAAGAAGTTTCATAAACAGCACCAGCTTTCTGAACTATTTCTTCTGTAGCAAAAGGATCATACACAATAACTTTCATACCAATAGCCAAAGCAATATGAACAACCTTTCTTCCTATTCTTCCAAATCCCATAACACCTAAAGTTTTTCCTAAAAGCTCATTACCTGTGAATTTATCTCTATTCCATTTAGCATCTTTAGTGGATACTGCAGCAGGTACTATATTTCTTGATACAGCAAGCATTAAAGCTATAGTATGTTCTGATGCTGCAATAGTATTTCCGTCAGGAGAGTTTACTACTATTATCCCTTTTTCTGTAGCAGCTTCAACATCTATATTGTCCACTCCTACTCCTGCACGTCCTATGATTTTTAAATTCTTTCCAGCTTCTATAATTTTTCTAGTTACTTTAGTTTGGCTTCTAACCATCAAAGCATCATATTCACCAATAACTTTAACTAATTCATCTTCACTCATAGTAGGAAGAAATACAGCTTCAGAAACATCAGCTATTATATCCTTGACGCATTCATTTACCTTATCAGTTATTAAAACCTTCATTTTTATCTCCTTTTGTTACTATGCTCGAAAAAGTATAAAAACTCATCAATGTTAAATTATTGAATCAACTTTTCTCGCTTTATAACTATTACTAATAAAAAATAAAATATTCTAATATAATGAGAAAGCATTATATTAGAATATACCTAAACAAATATACTTTATCAAAAATAAATTTATATTTTTATATCTGGGGCTTTGCCCCAGCCCCACTTCTTTTGTTGCCACAAAGAAGCAAAAAGGCTACATTTGAACTTAACTTTAATTTATATATAAAATAATCAAAACTATCTATTATTATTATTATTTATTTAATTCTTCAATTAACTTTTTAACTCCGCTTCCTAATTCAAATTTATAACCTAATTTCAAAATGCTAGCTTCTAATGCTCCCATAGCCATTATTACATCTCTCTCGCATACAAATCCAAGAGTACCCATTCTAAAGATTTTATTTTCTAAATTGCCCTGTCCATTAGCAACTATTATATCATAATCTTCTTTCAAAGTTTTTCTTATATCAGGCACACTTATTCCTCCAGGAGGAAGTATTGAAGTGATAGCATGGCTTGCATTATTATCATCTTCCACAAGCAATTTTAATCCTATAGTTCTTACAGCAGCCCTTAAAGCAAGAGAAAGTTTTTTATGTCTTTTATTAACATTTTCAATACCCTCTTCTTTTATCATTTTTAAAGCAGTATGTAAAGAAGTTATAAGACTTACTGCAGGAGTAAAAGGAGTTGTATCTTTAGCTAAAGACTTTTTATGTTCAGTCCAGTTAAAATAAAAACTAGGATATTTACATTTTTCATGCATTTTGAAAGCATCTTCGCTTGCGGTTAAAAATGAAAGCCCCGGAGCAATCATAAATCCTTTTTGTGAACCAGATATTGCAACATCAATATTCCATTCATCAGTTTTAAACTCCATAGCACATAAACTTGTTATACCGTCTACAACTGATACAGCACCATGTTTTTTTATAATAGAACATAATGTTTTCACATCATTAGCAGCACCTGTTGAAGTTTCGCTATGTGTAAGAGTTACAATTTTTATATCTTTATCCTTATTCAAAGCTTCCTCAAGCATTTCAGGAGTTATAACCTTACCTGCTTCAACTTCTATTTTTGTAACTGCAGCTCCTCTGCTTGCTGCAATTTTTGCCCATCTTGCACCAAAATTACCAATAGATAAGCATAATACTTTATCGCCCTCATTAATAAGGTTTTCTAAAGCAGCACACATTGCTCCTGTTCCGCTTGCTGTAAATAGATATACATCATTCTTAGTTTGAAACACATATTTTAAATCTTCGTATACTTCTTTTAATATATTTGAAAATTCTTTGCTTCTATGCGCCATAGGATGTTTTGCCATTTCTATCAAGGCTGATTCAGGTACCGGTGTAGGACCCGGTATCATCAAAAAAGTTTTATCTTTCATTATGCAGTCTCCTTAAAATTATCAATAAAAAATAAAAAATATTTCATACATTATAGTACATATATTATTTTTTACAATACTGTATCTAGTAATATTTATATAAAAATTATTTCATTTACATATAAAACAATAATTTTCATATAAAAAATTATTATTTTTTGATATTGCTAATATTTCTAATAAAATTATATATTAATTATGTTAGAACTTTTTAAAGCGACAAGAAAAATACTCACTTTAAGTTAATAATTTTTTATATGCAATATACATTTCAATAAAAATATTTTAATATAAAACTTCTTGACAATACATTATCTTTTATATATTATTTAATATCTAATTTTATCATATTAAGTAATTGACAACTTAGTTTATTAAATAAGGAAAACATATAATGAAATCATTAAAAAAAGAAATTATATACCCTATTATATTTGCACTTCTTTCTATATTATTTTTCTACAGCAATTTAACTTTCTCTTATCTTCAGATGGGAGATGTTATTCTTTGGGATATAAAAAATATAAAAGATGCAATATTCAATGGAAATTTATATTTCTGGAATAATGCTTATTTTACAATAGCAGCACCATCAACAGTGCCTATTCATCCAAAATCTTTACTAATAGCATTACTTCCTAATAATATATACCCTCAGGTAAGTATAATGTTTCATATTACTGTAATGGGATATGGTTTATTTTTATTTTTAAGAGAAAAGAAATTATCAATAAAAGCTTCTATGTTCGGCGCTATAGCTTTGATGTTCTCAAACGCTATAATAACATTAATATTGCCTGGACACCTAGGAAAATTTGAAACTTACTGTTATTTTCCATTTGTATTGTATTTCCTTTCAAAAGCTATGAATACTGAAAAATGGATTCATTTTCTTTTTACAAGTGCTTTTTTAGGAATAGCATTTTTAGGCGGAGCATTAGATGTAGCTATGTACTTCGCTTTATTTTTATCTTGTTATTTTTTATATTTACTTTACTGCAAAAAGAATGATAAAAAAATAATGGACTTTATAAAAACAGACATAAAAAAAATAATTCTTCTATGTGTTAAATTTGCCTTAGTAGCAGTATTTTCCTTTTTAATGTCTATACAAATTATAATGATAACAAGAAACACTCAGGATATGGGAGCAGCAGGAGTTACAGATAAAAATCAATTATGGGAATGGGCTACTAGATGGTCATATCCGCCTGAAGAAATATTGGGATTCTTTATGCCTGGATTCTTTGGATACTATTCAGGTAGTCAGACTCATCCTTATTGGGGAAGAATAGCTAATATGCCTGGAGAGCCTAAAACTTCAAACTTCTCTTTAACTTCTGCCAATATTGGTTATATCACTTTCATCTTTATAATATTTGCAATATTTATAAGCAGAAAAAAATACAGTGAAAAATATTTCTGGATTGGAACTGCCCTATTCTTTTTGATAGCAAGTTTCGGAAGATATTTCCCTGTTATATATGGAGCTTTATTTCAAATACCAATATTTCAAGATGCAAGAAACCCTAATAAATTCATAGAAATTATACCTATTCCATTTGCAATTCTTTCATCATTTGCATGCGATTATATATTCAAAGCATTGGAAGCAAAAAAAGAGGATAAACTCTTAAAATATTTAGAAGATGATTATAAATATATAAGCATAGCTCAAAAAATTATGTATGTAATAACAATAGTATCTGTTGTACTTGCATTAATAACAATATTAACAAATGGAATGATATATAATAGTTTTGTAGCAGATTGGAAAGAAGCTAATGCTACTTTAATATCAAAAAATATATTTATGTCATTTATAAGATTAGCTTTAATATCTTCTGCTGTACTTCTTTTAATTAATAATGCCATTTCATTGAAGGAAATAACTATAAAAGATAAATTCATTTTAATAGTACCATTAATAGGATTTATATTGTTTTCTGTGTATGATTTAGGACATATAGGTTTTCTCATCATAGGAAGTATTATAGTATTTTTCTATATTATTATAGCAAACAAAGAACAACTATTTTATAAATATCTCCCTTATATGTTTATGGCTGTATTATTTTTGGATTTAACTCAAAGCGGAAATATCTTTATAGTAAAATCTAATTATGATCAGATGTATAATTCTACTCCTATAGTTGATCATATATTAAATGAAAAAGGCAATGAAACAACAATGCCTATACTTATTCCTTATCTATATAGATACACTACTCACACAATGCCTTATTACAAAATACCTTTAACTGAGCCTCCTGCAGCAAGCAGATTATCAAAAGATATTACAGATGTATTTACAGCTTTCAGAATAAATGATTATGTTGGTTATCAGCCTAGACTTATGGATCTTTTAGGAGTGAGATATATTCTAAGTCCTACATATTTGGATCAGTCTATTCTTTCAAACGATTTAACAAAAATTACTGAATATCAAGATCAATTCTCAGCAGCTGTTTTATATGAACTTAAAGGCTATAGAAATAAATACGAGTTTGTAAATAATGCATATAATGCAGTAGACTTCAATGATGGACTTGGAAGAATTACAATGCCTAATTTCAATTTAGCTAATGAGGTTGTTTTATTAAATAATTCAAATAATAATATCACTTTAAATAATGCTAATTCTATATATACTGCTGAATTAATTGAAGAAACTGATAATAAAATAGTACTTAATGTAAAAACTCCTGAACCTGGAATCCTAGTATCCAAAGAGCGTTATAATACTGATTGGTCTGTAACTGTAAATGGAGAAAAGAAAGAGCTTTTAAATGCTAATCTATTATTTAGAGGTGTTTATGTTGAACCAGGAGATAATAATATAGTATTTGAATTCACGCCTTCAATGAAATATTTATACAGTACAATAATCTGCTGGATAATATTTATAGCCCTTTCTCTTGTAAATATAGTTTTATATTTAAAAAAACAAGATAATTAATAAAAATATATATTTTATGTAAAAACAGTTTTAATATTTTCATATTAGAACTGTTTTTTTAAATTTACAGCAAACATATACGATAATATGTAAGTAATAATCATAAAAATAAATATCTTGTAAATAAGAAGTAAAATATTTGTAAAAAATATTGACATATAATAATAAATATGATATACTAATTATATAAAAGGAGGAGGAGGTTATTTATGAAAATACTAAAAGTAATATTAACAATTATCATAATCTCTTCCTGCAGTTTATTCGCAGATGATTGGATTGTTTCTCCTGAACAGCTGCCTCAAAGGGCTAAACAATTTATAGCTCAAGTATTTCCTGATGCACAAATATGGTATGTAGAAATGGATGATGGAAAATATGAGGTAGAACTTTCCAACGGCATAAAAATAGACTTCTTAGGAAACGGAGATTGGAAGGAAATAGATGCCGAATATATTGGAATACCATATAATGTATTTCCTGCCAATGTTGCAAACACAATAAGAAACACATATCCGCAAACCGTTATAATAAGTGCTGAAAAGAAATGGGGTACTTATGAAATAAAGCTTAATAATATGATGGAGCTTTATATATCTTCTGACGGTCAGCTGATAGGACAAAAATTCGACGATTGATTTACTTTCCATCCCATATACAATGCAGGGTATTAGATTTCTAATACCCTGTAATTTTTTAACAATCAAAATTCAAAATAAATTAAAATGAATATCTATAAAGTTATAAAGCATTAATATTGTCAGTCCTTATAATACTTGCTGTAATATTCATAGCTTTTAATAACTCTCTCTACATAATATTCAGTTTCTTCAATATCAATGAATCTTCCTGTACGATACATATTATTAGTACCATACTCTGCTTTCCATCTTCTTCCGCGTCCTGAACCTGCATTATAACTTGCTGCTACTAATATATAATTGCTAGCCTTTTGACTGCTGAATAACCAGCCTAAATGAGAAACTCCTAAATTAATATTCTGCTTAGGATCTGTTAAATCTAAAGGATTATATCTATATCTTGCCTTTTTATTTTCAGCTGCTGCTGTTGTAGGCATTAACTGCATAAGTCCCATAGCTCCAACCCAAGATTTAGCTTTAGGATCAAATAAACTTTCTTCACGCATTATAGCATATACAAAAGCAGGCTCTATTTTATAATATTTAGCTTCAGGTACAACATATTCATCAAAATATCTAGGATAAACTCTCTTTCTAAACTCATCAGGAAGCAAATCAACATTATCACTGTAAGGATATCCAAAATATTTTCCTATATTTGCTGATACTTGTATAAGCCTTTTTGTATTTCCTGAATCTTTAAATATTTTTTCAGCAAAATAAAATAAAGGATATGTTACCTGTGTCTTTTTAAATATTTTATCGAATTCAGTATATGCATTATCATAATCGCCATAATAGTATAATATTATTGCTTTATTAACTTCTCTTCTAGTCTGAAGTGATAATTCATTAAATAAATCATCCTCGCTTCTATTAGCGTATAAATCTTTTACAAATCTATTATGCATAAGAATATTTTTAGCCAATGCCCTAGCCTCTCTTGTTATATTATCTTCTTTACCTGTAGCAATATAATTTAAAAATTGTATCTTATTAAGCATCTGCATAGATTTAGTAAAATTAGAATCAGCATAATATCTTTTAGCTTCATTTAAATAATAAGTATTGCTAAGCTGAACATTAGCTATCATTTCATTATTGGCAAGACTCAAAGCACCTTTTATAAAATAATGGCTTTTACTTGTAAGAAGTGTTTTCATTAAATATTCATCTCTTTTTTCAATATCTCCAAACTCTTCAGCAGTCCACATATTCCAAGATAATGCAAAATCATGTCTGAAACTAGGATATCTTGCTTCTAAAGCCTTAGTAGCAAAATAAGTTTCTGTTTTATTATTTAATTTGAATGCCTTTCTTAAATATGATTTTAATGCAAGCTCTGTATATCTGCTTTTAGGAAATCTCTTCATTACATTAGTAAGATAAGTTTTTGCCTGAACTAAATTATTTCTATTCAAACTCAAAGTAACAAAACTATTATATATTCTAGGAACATAATCATCTCTAGGATATTCTTTCAAAAAAGTATTATAAAGTTCTATTGATTTTTCATAATTTTTTAATCTATTATAATTATCTGCAGAATAGTAAAGACCTAATCTTCTATGAGATTTATTGTTAAGATTTGATAAATACTCATCGAATAAAGCCGCAGCATCTCTTCTGTCTCCAGACTTCTGTTTAATTCTAGCCATATAATATGTAGAACTTGCTTTATAAGCATTATTATCATATAAATACTGAAAATGCTTTAAAGATGCTTTTCTATATCCTGCTTCATAAAGTATGGTTGCTGTTTTAAATTTTAAATTATTTGGAAAAGATGAAATATCTTCAGGGAAATTATTATTATAATATATAGCAGCTTCGCTTAATCCGAATCTGTTTAAAAGTTCATAAGCTATCATTCTAGCCTTATTGGTATCATCAGTATCTCTTAAAGCTCTTATTCCAACAAATTCTTTAATCCATTTTTGAGATTTACCATTAAAAAAATTGCTTATAGGATAATCATCTCTATAAAACTCAGTAAGAGCCTTATATTGCTCTGCATAAGGATATAATGATGAACGCGGATATTCTTTCATTAGTAAGGCATATAAATCTATTGCTTCATTATACATATTAGTTAGCAAAGCACTTTTAGCTCCGTAATATATAGTATAATCTCTAATGATCATATCATCTTCTGTATTCATAATATTTGTAAATTGATTGTATGCTTCTAAATATTTTCCTCTATTATGAAGTTCTAATGCCGTACCATAATTGATTTTATTTTTTGATATAATATTCTTTTGTAATGATATATCCTGAGCACCCAACATGGATGTCATTACAATAACAATGATTTCAAAACAAAGTGTAAATATTAAAACTCTTTTATTAAAAATTTTTAAAATAGTATTTTTCATTTAATATAAGCCTGAAATAGTTTTTATATAGCAGCTATTATTGTATTACTTTTTTGATTTTTTGCAAATAAATTTTACATTTCGATTATATACTGAAAATTTTTAAGTTTGTCAATCGATGCACTTTATATATAATTATCAACTTTTTTGCCGCACAAAAAAGTTGCAAAAAACGCAATTGCTATAACTTTATATTAAAAAATACTTATTAAATATAGGATATAACCTGAATTTAAAGTAAAAATGCAGTCTTTTTTGTTCTTTTGGCCACAAAAAGAACTGGGGGAGTGGGGGCTAGTCCCCACAAAACATAAATTTAAAATTGCTTTTTTAACAAACTTAAAAATTTTCAGTATATTTCAAATATGTTTATAAAATAATTACATATTAATCTTGATAATATTTACTGTAATGTTCATAACTATTAATAACTTTCTCTACATAATATTCAGTTTCTTCAATATCGATGAATCTTCCTGTACGATACATATTATTAGTACCATATTCGGACTTCCATCTTTTTCCGCGTCCTGAACCTGCATTGTAACTTGCCGCCACTATTATATAGTTGCTTGCATTTTCATTTTTAAATAACCAGCTTAAATGTCCGATACCTATATTAATGTTTTGTTTAGGATCGGTTAAATCTAATGGATCGTATCTGTATCTAGGATTTCTATTTTGCTCTGCAGCTGTAGCAGGCATTAACTGCATAAGTCCCATAGCCCCAACCCAAGATTTAGCCTTTGGATCAAATGTACTTTCCTCACGCATTATAGCATATACAAATAATGGATCTATTTTATAATGCTTTGCCTCTGGAAGAACATACTCATCAAAATATCTAGGATAAACCATTTTTCTAAACTCATCAGGAAGCAAATCTGTATTATAAGTATAAGAATAATCAAAGTATTTTCCTATATTAACAGATATCTGCATAAGCCTTTTAGTATTTCCTGAATCTTTAAAAATCTTTTCAGCAAAATAAAATAATGGATAATTTACTTTTTCAGCTTTCTTAAATATTTTATCATATTCTGTGTATGCATTATCATAATCGCCATAACAGTATAACAATATTGATCTATCAACTTCATTAGTAGTTTGTAATGATAATTCATTAAATAAACTATAATCAGTTTTATTTGAATATAGCTCTTTTACAAAATCATTTTGCATAAGAATATTTTTAGCCATATCTCTAACTGATTTCATAAAATCATCTTCTTTTCCAGTAGCAATATAATTTAAAAATTGCACCTTATCAAGCATTTCCATAGATTTAGTATAATTTGAATCAGTGTAATATTTTTTAGCTTCATCAAAATAATAAGTATTGCTGATTTCAACATTTTTAATCATATCATCATTAGCTAAAGTCAAAGCACCTTTTACAAAATAATGATTTTTACTTGTAAGAAGTGTTTTCATTAAATATTCATCTCTTTTTTCAGTATCTCCAAATTCTTCTGCACTCCACATGCTCCAAGACAATGGAAAATCATGTCTGAATTTTGTATATCTTTTCTCTAATGCTGAAGTTGCAAAATAAGTTTCAGTTTTATTTTTTAATTTAAATGCTTTTCTCAAATATGATTTTAATGCCAATTCAGTCTGCCAGCTATTTGGAAATTTATTCATAACATTAGTTAAATAAACTTTCGCCTGAACTAAATTATTTTTATTTAAACTTGTATTAACAAAATTATTATATATTCTAGGAACATAATCATCTCTTGGGTACTCTTTCAAAAATGTATTATATAATTCCATTGATTTAGCATTATTTGTCAATTTAGCATAATTACCTGCGGAATAGTAAAGCCCCATTTTTCTATATGTTTTATTATTAGCATTAGTTAAATATTCATCATACAATTTAGCTGCTTCTTCCCTATTTCCTTCTGATTCATTTATTCTAGCCATATAATAAGTTGAATTTCCCTTATTATAATTATTAGAGTATAAATATTCAAAATGCTTTAATGCAGATTTTTTAAATCCTGACTCATAAAGTACTGAAGCAGCCTTATATTTTAAACCATTATCAAATAAAAATATTTCATCTTCATAATTATCATTATAATAAATAATAGCCTCAGTATTTGACAATTTAGTTATAAGTTCATAAGCTATCATCTTAGCTTTATTAGTATCATCAGTATTTCTTAAAGCTCTAATACCTACAAATTCTTTAATCCAATTTTGTTTCCTACTATTAAAAAAGTTGCTCACAGGATAATCATCTCTATAAAACTCGGCTAATGCTTTATACTGTTCAGCATAAGCATATAGCGGCGAATTTGTATATTCTTTCATTAATAATGAATACAAATCTATAGCTTCATCATACATATTGGTACTTAAAGCACTTTTAGCTCCATAATATATAATATAATCTTTGATGATTGCATCCTCATCTCTATTCATTATATTAGTAAATTGATTATATGCTTCTAAATATTTTTCTCTATTATATAATTCTAATGCAGTGCCATAATTCATTTTATTTTTTGAAGTGATTTTATTTTTTAATGAAATATCCTGTGCGGTAAGCATAGAGGCAATTACAGCAATAATAACAGCAAAACAAATAATAAATAATATGAATCTTTTAAAAGCTTTATTTTTCATTTACACAAAACCCAAATATAATTTTTTATATATAAATTTTATTTTATTATTTTTACAATTTTTTGCAAATCAATTCAATATATTAATCATAAAAAATAATAGTAATTTATCAATATTTTTGTATATTAACTATAAACAAATTATGGAGAAATATATAAAATGGATTTAATAGAATTAAGAGATAAACAAAAAAAATTCTTTCAAACATCAAAAACTTTATCATATAATTTCAGAATAGAACAATTAAAAAAATTAAAATCAATGTTAATAAAATATGAAAAAGATTTTATAGATGCATTATACAAAGACATGCAAAAATGCGAGTTTGAGGCTATAGCTTCAGAATTTTATATGGTTATAGAAGAAATTAATCTATTCATAAAAAATTTAAGAAGATGGATGCATCATAAAAAAGTAAAAAAGAACATGATAACAATGGATGCTAAGACAATGGTTATAAATAAGCCATTTGGGGTATCATTGATAATATCGCCTTGGAATTATCCTGTTCAATTAACTTTTCTTCCGCTTGTAGGAGCAATAGGTGCAGGAAATACCGCTATAATAGCACCTTCTCAATTAACTCCTTGCGTTTATGATGTAATTTATGATTCAATAAAAAATACATTTGATGAAGAGTATATTGCAGTTATAGATAAAACTGTGCCTCCGGAAAGTACAACAAAAATAGAATATGATAAAATTTTCTTTACAGGCTCTCCAAGAGTTGGAAAAATTATCATGGCAAATGCTTCAGAGTTTCTCACTTCTGTAACTTTAGAGCTTGGAGGAAAATCACCTGTAATAATAGATGATATAAAAGGAAATAATTTTAATAAAGCTGTAAAAAGAATTATATGGGGTAAATTTTTAAACTCCGGTCAAACTTGTATATCTCCTGATTATATATTATTAAGAGAAGATTTAAAAGAAAAATTTCTAACTGCATTCAGTAAAGAAATAGAATTATTCAATAAAGAAAGAAAACTGCATAGAATTATAAATGAAAATCATTATAAAAGAATAAAATCATATTTGAATGACGGAAAAATAATTTACGGCGGTGAATACAATGATAATAATTTATCTATTTCCATTACAATAGTAGAACCTAAAGATTTAGAAACTAATATAATTAAAGATGAAATATTCGGAAGTGTTTTCCCAATACTATATTACAAAACAAAAGAAGAAGCAAGAGATATAATAAATAAAGTTTGTTCAAAGCCTCTTGCTATGTATGTATTTTCAGAGGATATTGCTTTTAATTATTACTTTATAGAGAAAATGAGTTACGGATGCTGTGCTGTTAATGATACTATAAGTCAGATACTTAATCCTAATGCACCTTTCGGAGGAATCGGCAATAGCGGTATAGGACAGTATCATGGCTATGATAGCTTTAAATGTTTTTCAAAAGAAACAACTATTCTAAATAAAGGTTATAGTTTTGAAATTGATACCAGATATCCGCCTTATGATAAAAATATAAAATCATTAAAATTTTTATACAATCTTACAAAGAAATAAATTTAATAATAAAAAAGGCCTATATTTAATATCAATATAGGCCTTTTATTTTTTATGGTATTTATACTAAATTAATTTCCCCATACATCGGGTTCAAACTCTTTATTAACTCTATTATAATCTACGATATCAACTCCGTTATAATAGAATTTTAAAATCTCTTTATAATCTTTTTTTACTTGTGCCATACCGTAAGCACCCCACTGACACATACCTACTCCATGTCCACTTCCTTTTCCAGTGATTATAATACCGTTATCAACTTTTTTAATAGTGAAGTTAAGTGAAGGTACTAATCTAGGAGAAAGAGTAGTTCTGAAATCTCTTGAAGTAATATCATTATTATCTATTTTTATATTAGTAGCTTTTCCAGATTTAGGATCAGTACTTATACCTATAGAAGATTTTTCAGTAGCATGTACAGAATAATTAGCTAAATCATTATTAAGCTCATTATAACTCAAAGCATTAGTCCAAGGCTTAATCTGAGCATTGCAGTAAGGACAAGCAACACCGCCCAAATAAGGAACAGCAACACCAAATACATTTTCAGCACTATCAGTATGTCCGCCGCATAAAGCACTGAAATATGTAGCTATAACTTTTCCTTTATAAACAGCAATCTCATATCTAGTTCTATCAACTGCCTGTTCTACAGACCAATTCATTTTTTCTTTACCATTATAAACTTGATATTTTGTAGTATTATCAACATCAAAAGGAAGTTTATTAGCATTTTTTAATATATGATACATAGCATAAGTTCTAGCTGCTACTGCCTGAGCTTTTAAAGCTTCCATAGGCCAATCAGGAGACATTTCATGAGGAAGTACTCCTTTAACATAATCTTCAATATTAAGTTCATTAACAACTATCATTGTATCATTATATGGAATAAACATTAAAGAACCATAATATTCAATACCATTTAAAGTAAATCCATCCTGAGTTTCAAATACTATACCTTCTTTATAAACTCCTACTTCATTAACTTTTAATCCTAATCTGTTTTCAACTACCATTACAGTTTCATTGGTAAGAGCAGATATAATTTCACTTTCATATTTATAATTGTATGCTTTATATGGTCCTTTGATATTAATAGTATATGGTGCTTTTACATCTGTTAATTGTACTCTTATAATATTTTGATTTGCAAATGCATATATACTATTCATAGCTAATAAGACTAGCAATAAAAAGAAATACTTTTTGACTCCCATAATTTTAACGCCTCCTTGCGATATATAAATTTATTCGTCAAAATTATCGGTTATTTCAAAACTTCCTTTATTTATTTTAATTCTATTTCTTTTGATTCTTTAGTATTCCAGTCCATTTCAAATTTTTTCCAATTATTTGAATCAAATATATTATTCTTTACATAGTAGAAATAATTAAAATTATATGAATACTTCAATTGAGATTTTATTTCCCAATCATTAAGCTCTATTATATACATACCATTTGTTTTATAATCATTTGTTATTAGTTTATTGTTAAAAGTGTTTTTTACACCATCTATATGTTTTACTGCTAAATATGGAGTATCCGCTATAGTCATAAAGTTAGTATTTATTTCTATATTACCTTTACTATTGAAATCTTTATATAAAAGTAAAGCATTATACCAAGTAGCAAATTTCATGTTTTCATTAGTAAAAAATTCTGTATTAACTTTTCTGCCATGATCTGATACAACTATTATCTTTGTATTATCATAAACCTGATTTTCCTTTAAGAAATTTATAAAATCAATCAAAATATTTATAGCAGATACATTTACATAAAAATGTCTGGCACTATTTTCATCCTTATAAATATATAAATCCTCTTCTGGTATTGGTGTAGTAGAATAACCAGGCAAATAATCTGAATTAAAAAACTGCTGTTCATGTGTCATCATATTATGCATTATATTATAATAATTACCATCTTCTTTTATATTAACAAAATCTTTTGTAGCAGAAAGCATTGCATAATTGTATATACTGGAATTAATAGAAAATTTAGAAATGTATGGTAAAAACCAATTTTTATCGCTATAAAAATCATATCTTAAATTAATAGGCATCATTCTAAATAAAGAGAATCTTATAAATTTGTTCTTTTTATCAAAAATAGAAAATTCAGATATATCGAAACTATCTCCTCCTAAATATTTACTTAAACTATAACTATACACAGCATTATCATTATATGCTGAAATATTAGTATAATCCTTAAATATACTTAAATCAGGAATATCATAAAAATTTGCATAAACTGGATCAAGCAATACAGACTTATAACCATAATTTTCTAAAGACAGCGGTATTGTTAATAAAGCCTCATTATGTTTATCAACTAAATTATTAGTACCATCAACAGATAACTCATATGGTAAATAATCATATCCGCCATAAAGTGATGCTATAGTTGCCGTATAATCAGAAAAAGATACTGTATTTGGATAAAGAACAAAACCATCTAGTTGTTTCTTATATTCAGGAAATCTTTCTAAAGCATCTATCCAATATGATGGTATAGCCCTATCTAATATAAATACAAAAATATTTTCTCCGTTCTTTGATAAAGTAAATAAATCATTTATATTTTGATTATTATAAGTATCATCTGACTTTGTATGTAATTTATATATTTTAGAAGCATCATAGGCAGATATAAAAATCAAAACCAATATTAATATTAAGTAAATATTGAGAATAATATTTATTTTTTTAATTCTTAAAATAATAATAAATATGCTAACAAATATTAACATATATAAAATATTAAAAAATATATCTTTCATAGATGCTAACAAATAACTTGTATCATCAAATATAAAGTCAGCATTAATATTAACATAATTTCCTGTCATAATAAAAGTATCTATTAAAAACAAAATGGATATAAATAAAAATATCAATGTTAAATAATTTTTTATCTTTTTAGAAAATAAAATATATAAGAACATTGGATAAAAAAAGAAAATACCAATAGAAACTACAAAATTATTTAATATAAAATAAAAAGGTGTATTAAATTCCTGAGGAGATGCACCTATCAATGAAGATGGTATAAAAATACCGGATAATATAGTTATTAATGAAGAAGACAATAACATTAATTTATGAGTATTAGTTTCAAATATAAATTTTAAATTTTCTTTATTATAAAAAATAAAATTATAAATATTTCCAATATTGATTATAATAGTGAATATTAATAAAAATGTATATATATTAATAGAATAATTTTTAGGAGAAAGTCTATAATATAATTCTACATTCTCATCTATATTTTCTATTTTATCTTTTAAATCAACATTCACAAATATAGTAGAAGTTCCTCTAAAATATACACTATCTACTATATCTGGTAATTTATCTGTATTACCTTGAAATGTAAATAAATCACTATTAATAAATATTTTGCTATAATATTTAACCTTAGCAAAATATGCATAATTATTATTTCTATTTTGTATAAAATTAAAATCTCCTAAATAACATTTTCTTTCAACATTAGCTAATATTAATAATAAACTAAATAAAACTGTTATAAATATAAAAAATACATTATATGCCTTTAATAATTTAAATTTATTTTTTACTAAAACTTCATACAACTTAAACTCTATTATAATATTCTTTATAAATGAGAATAAACAGTTAATAGTCCAATAAAATAAAAGTCCTGATGGAGAAGTATATAATAATACTAAAAATATTAATGAAACTGCATATAATGGTAAGCTCTCTTTTAACTTTAATTTCCTAGCATATACGAAACCTGCAAGCAAACTAAATAAAGTCATCAAAAAAGGAAGTAAATTTATACTAATATTTCCAATCTTTATTAAAGCATCTGGTTTAGATAAATCTTTAATAAATAAAAAGCTCTGACCATTTAATCCAGTTAAACTATGCACAAAATTATATGCTGCTATAAAAAACGGTATCTGTATTAAAAGCCCTAATGTACCTCGAAAAGCATATATTGTTTTATAACCATTTATTCTCTGACAGGTTCTTATTAATAAATATCTCTGATCTCCTTTATATACAGCCTTAATATTATCTATCATAGGCTTCATTTTATCTTGAATAGCTCTTTCTTTAGTCTGCCAAGATTCTGCTATGTTATATAAAGGCAGAGATAAAAAATTGATACATAAACTGAGTAAAAATAAACTAATACCGCTGCTTGATCTAAATTCATTATTAAACAAGTAGTATAATATTTCTATTATGAATTCTATAGGATATATTGTAATATTATAAAGCATATCAAAAAACATAAAGATACTCTCAATAAATTAATTTATTAAACTTTATAATATTTCCTATATTGGATAAAAATATCATAAAAAAAATTATTAAATTTTGAATGCGGTTATTATTAATCATATATTTCTTCTTTAATCAATTATCATTTTTTAGAACCATTTTAGATACAAAATAAGCTACAATTATAGCTGTTATACCTCCTACCAATTTTGCTACTATCATAGGAAATATCATATTTCTATATTCTCCTCCAGCGTAACCTGCAGTAAATCCTAAATGATCTCCAAATGTAAAAGCAGCACTAACGGCAAAAGCACAATTTATAATTTTTGCCTGATTATTCATATCTTTCATTATATTAAACATAGGTATATTATTAGCAAGAGTTGCAACCAAACCAGCCGCACCTATATCATTCATACCTAATTTTTTACCAACAGCTTCCAAAGGTTTTGATGCCACTTTAGTAAGTACAAATACAAGCGGAAAAGCACCTGCCAAAACAAAAGCTATACTTGCAACTGTAGTTACAGCATCAGATATAGGAGACATTGTAACTGTTTTATTATCTATAGTAAATTTTATTATTTGAATTCCTGTTAATGCTTCTATCACAGCAAGAACTAAACCTATAGTAATTAATATAACTAAAAATTTAGAAAACAAATCAAATATTTTTATTAGAATATCTCTTATAAATATTAATCCTAAAGCAAGAAATATTGATACTATAATTATTGGTATAAGATTTTTTATTAAAAATATGATTCCATACCCTGCAGCAAGTCCGCCAACAAAAGCACCTATAGGTATAGTAATCATACCAGAGGCTATTCCTAAAGCTAAATATTTATGATCTTCTTTATTAATAATACCAATAGCAACAGGTATACTAAAAACTATAGTAGGTCCCATCATAGCTCCAACTATAAAAGCTGAAAATTTTCCGGCATTTATATCCTGAGCAAACTCTAATGCTAAAGGAGCACCGCCCATATCATTAGCAAGTATTGTTGTTGCAAACATTGAAGGGTCTGCACCTAAAGCAGTATATATTGGAATGATAATCGGTTTTAATAATGCTGCTATTACAGGAGCAAGACATATAATACCAATCATAGATAAAGCCAAAGCTCCCATAGCATTGAACCCAGCTTCAAACTGTTCTCCAAGGCCAAATTTATTGCCAATAATTTTATCTATAGCTCCAATGACCATAAATATAATCATCAAATATAGTATTATTTCATTTATACTCATAATTATATCCTATAAATTCAGTTTAATTAAAATGAAAATAGGATAAATTTTTATGAAGTCCGGATATATGATATCTCATATACTCATAAGATTTATTCATAATTCCCCATAAAGACCATATATAATTATGTATAATTTGTGCTTTTCTCACTCTAGTATCATCTAAACCATTATATGATTTTAATAATTTAAGACGTCTTTCATCATCAATATCAGATTCACATACAAAACTAGCTATATCTAAATAATTAGAAGTAAAACCAGAATATTCAAAATCTATTATCTTTACATCATTTCCATTATACAATATATTGCCAAATAATAAATCTAAATGACATAATACCTTTTCATCTTTATCTAATTCTTTTGCTGCTTTATGAATAAATTCTTTTTCTTTTTCTGTAACCAAACTTATAGGTACTAATTCTTCATATTTTTTTATTTTATTAAACATAAGTAATGGTACAAATCCAGGATTATCCTTTAATTTAATTTGATGCAGCTGTTCTAATCTTTTCATAAAAAGAGATAAAAACTTTTCATCTATATCATCAAATTCTAAATCTTTATATCCATCTAAATAATTAGTTATTTTAATATCATAATCAAAGAACATACTTTTAGGAGCAATATCTTCAGAAACTAATGACATAATATGTTTTTCTGCTGGTCTGTCAATAAACTTTTCTGTACCTAATCCAGGAATCCTTATTACTTTTTTATCACCATTAAAAGTTATTTTATAATTATAATTAGTAAGTCCTTTTAATCTAATCGCTTCACCATTATCAGAACATTGTTTAGCGATATCTTCAAAAGTTAATGTATTAGTCATGATTGCATCTTTGAAAGAATCAACTTCTGTTACAATATCTTCTGCCTCACTGATATAAAAGTCTATTCTATTCAATGCTCTAAAAACAGCATATTCCCAATATTCATCATCTGTACAATTATCAAGTTCTTCTTTTATAGTATCAACATATTTACCAGCAAAATAGGCAATTCCTGTCTCACCATATCTTCCGCTAGTAGCATCTTTAATAATCTTTATAAGCTTTTTTTCTTCATCAACAATATATTCCCAAACTATAACATTATTAATTTCTTGTGATAAGAATTGACATTCATTAGGTTTTATATATTCAAAAAAAGATTTTTTTATATATAAATCTCCATTCATTATTATGGTACCATTAGTAATTTCATCTTTTACCAATTTTAATGAAGCACTGCTATTTTTAGAAGCAAAATCTGTAGATACTACCTTTTTAAACCCAAGCTTTTTTTGTAAAGGATCAAATAATTCATGTTTATAGCCTGTAACAACAGTAATATCATCTACACCGCCTTCTCTAAGTATATCGATAGCATTTTCTAATATAGTTTTTCCATGTATCTCTAATAATGGCTTAGGTTTTACTAAAGTCATAGGCAAAAGTCTTGTGCCTCTACCGGCTGCAAGTATTATAGCTTTCATAAAATATTTTCCTTAATAATGAAAATTTTTCATATTATATCAAAAATCAATTATATTATCAAATAATTTTATATTATTTTTTATAAAAAATACGTATATATATAATAATTTTATAATATTCTGTACTTTTTAATTATTTAGTAATATTATGAATAAAATTCAAAATATAATTATTTATTCCAAGAAAAATTATCTATTAAAATTTATATTAGTTCATTTAATATAAATTATAATTGACAAAAATAAAATTAAATATATACTTCAAAACTGTATAAAAAATATTTATACATACTGCACTAACATTAATTAAATTTTCACTGAAAATAATTTTATAGGTAAATCAAATTGAAAAATATAAATAAAAAAAAAAATGGATAACATTTTCTATATTGGTATTAGGAGCAGGAACATTCACTAAAGCTGCCTATTTAAAAGATGGTTTTTATGTTCCTATGCAGGAATATATGAATGTAACACACACACAAATTGGTTTAGCTATGTCAATATATGGTATAGTACAAGCATTTGGAAACTCATTATCAATTTACATATCAGATAGGTTTTCAAAAAAAATTCTAGTTCCATTCGGTCTTATTGGGGTTTCATTAACAGGTTTTTATCTAGCTACATTTCCAAATTATATTGGAATTTTAATAGCTTGGGGATTATTTTCTTTATTCGCTGAAGTTATATCTTGGCCTGTAATATTAAAATCTATTAGATTATTAGGAAGAGATAATGAACAGGGAAGACTATTCAGTTTTTTAGAACTTGGAAGAGGTATTGTAGATGTTTCTGTTGCTTTCATTGGTCTTAGAATATTTATATTATTAGGTTCAAATGCTTTAGCATTAAGAAGTACAATCATATTTTTTTCAATAACTGTTATGATAGCTGGAATTTTATCATATTTTTTACTTGAAAATGATTCAATCAAACTAGAAGATGAACATGGTAATAAAATTTCCAAAGATAGAGTCGTATTAAATGGAATTATAAAAGTATTAAAAAATAAAGAAATATGGCTTGTTTCTTTAACTATATTCTCTGTATATTCCGTGTACTGCGGTATAACATACTTCATACCATTTTTAAAAGATATATATGGGGTACCATTAAAATTTCTAGGAATTTATGGAATTATTAATCAATATGGATTAAAAATAATAGGAAGTCCAACTGGAGGAATATGTTCTGATAGAATATTTAAATCACCAACTAGATATATTAGAATCGCATTTATATTGTCAGCAATAACAATTATAACATTCATACTATTACCGCATGAACATATGAACAAATATTTTTATCTAGGTATGATATTAACATTAAGCTATGGAATAATTATATTTTCTATGAGAGCCATATATTTTGCCCCAATAAATGAAATAAAAGTTCCCAAAGAAATAACAGGTACTGCTATGTCTGTAGCATGTATGATAGGATATTTTCCTAGAAGCTTTATTTACACTTTATATGGATATATATTGGATAACAATAACAGTATAAAAGGCTATAATATTATATTTTTTATAATGGCATGCTTTTCAATACTAGGAATATTAATATCAACTATTTTACTAAGAAAAATAAAAAAGCTAAATCATAATAACTAAAAATTATAATTACACATTCATTATAATTTATGAAATAATTTTAATATTTCAATACTTCACTTAATTTATTTAATAAATCATCATCATTATCACATGCATTAATAATATCTTCTCTTGTCATTAATCCTTCTAATATAGCATCTTTTGCTGAATCTATTTCAACTATAAAATTAGGTATTTTAGTTAAATATAAAGGATAATCATCAATTAAACTATAAACTATATCTTCCCAAAATTCTTCATCTTTTGCAAATGGTAACCTTTCTGATACTGCTTTAGCCATATCACCTACTAAATACATCATTCCTGTATCACCATATCCAGAAGTAGATTTCTTAATAACTTTAATAATTCTGTCGTCTGAATCTCTTGATATATATCCATCTTCTTCACCTTTTACTATCTGTTTAGATATTATTTGAGAAACATTTGGTTTTATATATTTAAAAATATTTTCTTTTATATAAATATCTGCATTAATAATTAAAGAATCATCAAGAATATCCCTTACTAAATTAAGTGAACTACTGCTATTTTTTTTATCGTACACATTAGATACTACTTTTTTCAAATTATATTTATCTACATAATAATCAAATGATTCATTCATATATCCTGTAACTATTGTAATATCATATATATTATTAGAATGTAAAAATGCTATATTTTTTTCTAGAAGAGCCTCACCATTAACTTTAAATAATGGTTTTGGTTTTTTTAAAGTAAAAGGATATAATCTAGTTCCTTTTCCAGCTGCAAGTATTATAGCTTTCATAAATATAAATTCCTTTAACACAAATTATTAATTTAATTCCTCAAGCATTTTACTTAAAACTAAAGCTCCATTTTTAGCGGCCTCACCTCTGCATTTGTAAGCTTCATCCTTTGCCTTCAAAATATTATCTTTTAATGAAGTATTATTTATGGTATCATTTACTATATTTGATATATTAACAAAATTATTCTCATCTAAAGAAACTGTTATTTTAGGTAAAGTTTTTAATGTCCATGATTCTTCTTTTAATTCAACAGCATCATAACCTCTTTTATCAAAAGTAAAACTAGGTATTATAGTAGGTTTCTCAAAAAGAAAAGCATAATCTAATATTACTCCTGAAAAATCAGATATCATAACATCAGCCCTTGATAATGAATAAATATTATCTCTATTAAAATCCCATTCTATATTAGAGTTATCCTTATATTTATTTTTTAATCTTTCAAGCATATCTTTTTCTACTATACTAGATTGAGGATGAGGACGTATAATAACATAATATCCGTTTTCTAAAATAGGATCTATTACTTTTTCTCCAAATCTTGTAAGAAGTCCATTCATACCCCAAGAAGGAGCTATTAAAACAGTTTTTTTATTTTCTACTTTAGTAATAGACTTTAAAGCTTCTTCTTTCTTTTTATTAAGTTCATCTAAATAAGGACTTCCTATAATTTCTAATTCTTTTACTTTGGTTCCTCTAGTTTCTTCTAGTTCTCTTATATCAGCTATCTGATTTTCTCCGCTTAATAATGCAGCATCAAAAAAATCTAAAGAATATAAACAATACATAGCAGCTTCATTTGGGGCATGAAATATATGCACATACTTCTTTACACCTTTAGAGCGTTTTAATTGAAACACATCCAAATTAGGAGTTGTCATTAAACAAATATCTGCTTCTATAAAATTCAACTTAGCATAAGCCATATTGCCAACACCAATAAACTCTGTATGAAGTAAATCATTCTTTATTTCAAATATAGGATCATCTTCACTTGAACTATAGTATATTACAGGTATTTCTAATTTTATTAACTCTTCTATAATAGGCTTAAATACATTACAATATCTTTTATCTTCACCATAAATTATTATTCTAGCCTTTTTAGAAGCTTCTGTATCTATGGATTTATTTTTAGAAAATGACATAGTTTTTAATTTTATCAAAAGAGCTTTGGATAAAAAGAAAAGTGTTCCTATTATTCCAAAAAGTGCTGAAAAAAGTAAACTTCCTGTACCAGGATCTATATATCCGAATACATTACTTTGTAATAATATAAATAATGCAAATATTGTAATTAACATGTTTATTCCTAAAATTTACTATTAATATACCATAAATTATATAATACTTTAATACAAAAATCAAACTACTATATATTTTATATAACTATTAACTTATAATCTTTTATATAAAAAATAATAATTTTATAATATACATTAATATGAATCAAATATAAATTCAACCTCTTTAACAATATCTTTATCCTCTAGATCTGTTACAAATTTTTTCCAATTATTAGTGTCAAATATATTATCTTTAACATGATAAAATTTTCTAAAAGAAAACATATTTGAATATTGTAACCCTCCTGCCATTCTTTAGAAAATATAATATAAGCTCCATTAGTTTTGTAATCATTAGTTATGATTTTATTATTGAATGGATTTCTAATATTATGTATATGTTTTGTTACTAAATACGGCACATCAGCAACTGTTGAAAAATTAGTATCTATAATTAATTCACCCCTAGAATTAAAATCTTTATATATTAATAAAGCATTAAATAAATTAATAGTTAATTTATAATCATCATTAATGTCATAATTATTAAGTCCATAGAGAGGAAATCCATGATCAGAAACAACTATTATTTTTGTATTATCATATAAATTATTATCTTTTAAATAATTTATAAAATCAACTATAACATTCATAGAAGCAATATTAACATAATAATGTCTAACAGAATTATCATCTTTATATAAAAATATATCATCATCATTAACTTTAGAAGCTGATATTCCAGGCAAATAATTTACATTAAAATAAGATGGAAAATGAGTTGCCATATTATGTAATATATTATAATAATTTACATCATCATGAATTTTTACTAATTTTTTGGTATATGATAAAAGTGTATAATAATAAATACTAGAATTAATAAAACTATTTACATTAAAATTGAACCATTTTTTATCATCATAAAATACGTATCTTAAATTAATTGGAAGCATTCTAAATATTGAAAATCTTATGGATACTTTTTTTAAATATAATTTGCTGTTTTTCTTCTCTATTTTTATATGATTCAATATTCTTTTCAACATGATAATCATTATAGGATGATATATTACTATAATTTTGAAATATACTTAAATCTGGTATATCCGAAAAATTAGCATATGCAGGATCCAATATTGAAGATTTATATCCATAATTTCCCAATACTAATGGTATCATTAATAAAGATTCATTATGCTTTTCTTTTATTATATAATTACCATTTGTACTCATTTCATATGGTAAATAATCATATCCACAATATATAGAACCTATTCCTAAAGTTGTACTACAAAAAGAAACATTATTTTTATAAAATACAAAACCATCAAATTTAGTTTTAAATTCGGGGTATTTATTAATTGCATCATACCAATAAGATGAAACTGCTCTATCTAATATAAAGACAAAAATATTTTCACCATTCTTAGACAAATTAAACATTTTATTATCATCTATATTATTATTAACATTTATTTTTTCTAATTGTAGCTGTTCTGTTATTATTCCTCTAATATTAAATACAGACACAGAAAATAAAGCTAATAATATAATAAAATAAATATTAATAAAAAACATAAGTCTTTTTTTCACAATAGATAATGTAAATAATAAAATTACAGATAATATTAATATTATATTAAATATTATTTGATTAGTAGATGCTTTTAATAATTCAGTATTATCAAATATAAAATCCGCATCAATATTTACATAATTACCTGTCATAATAAATGTATTAATTAATACTATCCCAGAAATAAAAATTATAATTAAAGTTAAATAAGATTTAATTTTATCTGAAAATAATAAATATATAAATAAAGGGTAAAATAAAAATAATCCTATACTTATTGATAACGTATTTATAATTAAATAATATGGCTGCATAAATTCTTTAGGGGAATCATATATTAACGATGTAATTATAAATAATCCTGATAATATAGTGATAACTAAACATGAAACAATAATTAATTTATTTCTATATTTTATAAAAGAATATTCTATATCCTCAGTTTTTAAAATAAATTTATAAATAATTTTAATGTTAATTATAAAAAAAAGTAATAATAATATAATATAAATATTAATTGAATAAGATTTAATACTTAAACTATAAATTATCTCTATATTTTCATCAATATTCTCTATATTTTTATTTAATTCAACAATTGCAAATTTTGTATTAGCCCCTGTAATTTCTATATTATCTATATATTTTGAAAGCTTGTTAGTATTTATTTTTAAATCAAATATATCACTACTTCTAAATATATTACTATAATACATTACTTTGGCAATATATTTAGTATTAATAGAATCTTCAGAATTAGGTTTAAATTCAGATAAATATCCCTTTCTCTCTATCTTAGATAAAACAATAAGTAATACAAACAATACTGTAACAATAATAAAAAATATATTATAAGCCTTTAATAATTTATATCTATTTCTTACAAATATTTCATATAATTTAAACTCTATTATTATATTTTTTATAAAAGAAAATAAACAATTTATAGTCCAATAAAACAAAAGTCCTGATGGAGAATTATAAAGAAGCAATAAAAATATTAATGATACTACATATAAAGGTAAACTCTCTTTGAACTTTAATTTTCTAGAATAAACAAAACCAGCTAATAAACTAAATAAAGTCATTAAAAATGGAAGCAGATTAATACTTATATTACCAATATGAATTAAGGCATCTGGCTTAGATAAATCTTTGATAAATAAAAAACTCTGACCGCTTAATCCTGATAAACTATGTACAAAATTATATGCCGCCATAAAAAATGGTATCTGTATCAAAAGTCCTAAAGTACCACGAAAAGCATATATTGTTTTGTATCCATTGATTCTTTGACAAGTACGTATTAATAAATAACGTTGATCTCCTTTATATACAGCCTTTATATTATCTATCATTGGCTTCATCTTATCCTGAATGGCTCTTTCCTTAGCCTGCCAAGATTCTGCTATATTATATAATGGAAGCGATAAAAAATTTATACATAAACTGAGTAAAAATAAACTTACTCCATAACTTGATTTAAATTCTACACTGAATAAATAAAATAATATTTCTATAATAAATTCTATTGGATATATTATAATATTATAAATAATATCAAAAAAGATCATAATACCCCCAAGATATTAACTTTTCTGAGTTTATGATTTTTTTGATAAACAAATGATATGTTTTTTCTATGTAATAAAAAATATATATAAAATTTAAGGACTGTTGATTGTTGATTGTTGATTGTTGATTGTTGATTGTTGATTGTTGATTGTTGATTGTTGATTGTTGATTGTTGATTGTTGATTGTTGATTGTTGATTGTTGATTGTTGATTGTTGATTGTTGATTGTTGATTGTTGATTGTTGATTGTTGATTGTTGATTGTTGATTGTTGATTGTTGATTGTTGATTGTTGATTGTTGATTGTTGATTGTTGATTGTTGATCATAAGTTTTCCATATATCAATTTTTTATATTCTAATATTAATTTAGAAATATTGCAATTATAAAAAAACATTAAATATTTTTAACAAAAAGAATTATATATTTTTGTATATATTATAATATTATTCCCACATACGCTCATCAAATTCTAATGGTATTTCCTTCATACTTTTGTCTTTTTGCATCTCAAATTTAGACCAGTTATTTATATCGAATATATTATCTTTTACTCTATAAAATTTCATATTATTTCCTTTCCAAGGCAAAGCCATCATATAAATACCATTATTTTTATAATTGTTAGTTATTAACTCATTATTGAAATAATCTTTTATATTTGGAATATGATTAACGGTTAAATATGCAATGTCACCAGATGTCATAAAACTATTATTTATTTCTATCTCACCTCTTGAATTGAAATCTTTAACCATTAATAAAGAATTATACCAATTTACAAAAAGATTTGTTGAAGAAGAAGTATTAACAAACCACCCATGATCAGAGGCCACTATAATTTTTGTATTATCATAAACATTATTGTTTTTCAAAAAATCTAATAATTCAATTATTAGATTTAATGCAGCTCCGTTACAATAAAAATGTCTAACACTAAAATCATTTTTGTAATTTTTCAAATCATCTGAATTTACATCAGTAGTACGGAAATTAGGTAGAAAATTAGAATTATATGCTCCTGTTTCATGTGTAATCATATTATGCAATAAATTATAATATCTTTCTTTTTCATCTGTAACATTAATATTTTTTTTCAAATATGACATAATAGCATAAGTATAAATACTAGAATTAATTCTATTATTATTCATAAACCAGTTTTTATCACTATAAAATGAATGTCTTAGATTAATTGGAAGCATCCTAAATATAGAAAATCTTATAGTCAAATACTTGCTTGTATTATCATTTTTAGAATTTACGTTGCCAATATAATCTTTTATTGCATTATCTTCAAATGAAGAATTAGCATAAGCACTTACATTTTGATAATTACTAAATATAGTAGTATTTACCATATCATAATTACCGTTAATAAAAAGAGGTTCCAAAATACTTGTTTTATATCCATATTTCTCTAATGCCAAAGGTATTGTAAGAATAGCTTCATTATTTACATCTACTCCATTACTTGTTATACCTTTTGGTGATGTAAAACCATCAAATAAGTCTTTTTTCTTTAGATTATATGCTGAATAATTATATCCGCCATATATAGATGACATACTAGAACTTGTATTTAAACCTAAAGATACAGTATTAGGATAAATAACAAATCCGTCTAATTTTGCTTTATATTCAGGAAATCTTTCTAAAAGATCTAACCAATGTGATGGTATTGCTCTGTCTAAAATCAAAACAAATATATTTTCACCATTTTTTGATAAATTAAATATCTTAGAAGTATCTATATTATCATTATTATAAGCACTTATTTTCTTTAATTCATTTTGACCTATAATTATATTCTTTATATCAAATATAGAAACTGAAACTAAAGCAATTATTATTATAATATATATATTCATTATAAATATAAATTTTCTTTTAATCATTAAAAATAAAAATATAGAAATGATTAATAATATTAAAAATAAATTTAATATTATTTGATTTGAAGATGCTTTTAATAGATCAGTATTATCAAATATAAAATCCGCATTGATATTAATATAATTACCCACCATAATAAATGTATTAATTAATACAATTGAAGCTAAACAAACAAATATTATAGTCATTATATTTTTTATCTTATCTGAAAATAATATATATATAAATAATGGATAAAATAAAAATAATCCTAAACTCATTGATAAATCATTAAAAATCAAATTAAACGGAGATCTAAATTCTTGCGGAGAATTACCTATCAGAGAACTAGGAATAAAAAGTCCAGACAATAAAGATATAACCAAACATGATAATAAAATTAAATATTTCCTATTTTTTATAAAAGACTTTTCTACTAAAAAAACATTTAAATTAAATATATTATTAATTCTTTTTAAATTAAAAAATATTAAAAGAATTAATAATAATACATAGTATGAAATAAAAGTTTGTTTGATAAATAATTTATAATAAAGATTTATAGTACCTATATTTTCTATACTATCTTTTAACTTAACTGTACCATATCGGCTTCCTCTGTATTCAAATGTTATATCAATAACATTGCTGTCAAGTTTATTATTATTTACTAAAACTCCATATATATCACTATTTCTAAAAACTTTACTGTAATAACCTAAACTAATATTATATGTATAACCATCTATAAGCTTAAAATCTGTTAAATAACATTTTCTTTCTATATTACCTAAAGAAATTAATGATATTAATAATACTGTAATAATGATAAAAAATATATTATAAGCCTTTAATAATTTATATCTATTTCTTACAAATATTTCATATAATTTAAACTCTATTATTATATTTTTTATAAAAGAAAATAAACAATTTATAGTCCAATAAAACAAAAGTCCTGACGGAGAATTATAAAGAAGCAATAAAAATATTAATGATACTACATATAAAGGTAAACTCTCTTTGAACTTTAATTTTCTAGAATAAACAAAACCAGCTAATAAACTAAATAAAGTCATTAAAAATGGAAGCAGATTAATACTTATATTACCAATATGAATTAAGGCATCCGGCTTAGATAAATCTTTGATAAATAAAAAACTCTGTCCGCTTAATCCAGTTAAACTATGTACAAAATTATATGCCGCCATAAAAAATGGTATCTGTATCAAAAGTCCCAAAGTACCTCGAAAAGCATATATTGTTTTGTATCCATTGATTCTTTGACAAGTGCGTATTAATAAATAACGTTGATCTCCTTTATATACAGCCTTAATATTATCTATCATTGGCTTCATCTTATCTTGAATGGCTCTTTCCTTAGCCTGCCAAGATTCTGCTATATTATATAATGGAAGTGATAAAAAATTTATACATAAACTGAGTAAAAATAAACTTACTCCATAACTTGATTTAAATTCTACACTGAATAAATAAAATAATATTTCTATAATAAATTCTATTGGATATATTATAATATTATAAAATATATCAAAAAAGATCATAATACCCCCAAGATATTAACTTTTCTGAGTTTATGATTTTTTTGATAAACAAATGATATGTTTTTTCTATGTAATAAAATATATATATAAAATTTAAGGACTGTTGACTGTTGACTGTTGACTGTTGACTGTTGACTGTTGACTGTTGACTGTTGACTGTTGACTGTTGACTGTTGACTGTCATTTTATCTCCTTATTTTTTGACTTATTAATACTAATATGAATTCATAATTTTTGCAATTTGCTTAAATATAAAAATATTATTTCCTCATATATTAATTAAACTACAATTATATTAATAATTGATATTATAGTTTTTACAAAAAAAGATTTAAATAATAATTATTACTATTTAATTCGATTTATTATAATATTAATTTATAAATATTGCAATTATTTTAAATATAAAAAAAAGATATAAATATAAAATATTATATTTATATCTTTAATAATATTTGTTATAGAAACTAATTATTTGGTATAAATTTTACCATTATGTTTTTCTTTTATTTTAGCAACGGTGTCAGAAATCATATTAACTGATTCCATAATATCAGCAAATACATCAGGCTTTATAGATTGTGCACCATCACATAAAGCATGCTCAGGATCATTATGTACTTCTATAATCATACCATCCGCACCAGCAGAAATAGCAGCCAAAGTAAGAGGAAGTGCCATCCAAGATTTTCCGCTTGCATGCGAAGGGTCTCCAATAACAGGTAAATGACTTAATCTTTTTATTGCAGGAATTGCTGAAACATCAAAAGTATTTCTAGTATAAGTTTCAAAAGTTCTTACACCTCTTTCGCATAATACAACATTATCATTACCTTGATTAAGTATATATTCTGCACTCATAAGCCATTCTTCTATAGTACTTGATAAACCTCTTTTTAAAAGTATAGGCTTTTTTAATTTTCCTACTTCTTTTAAAAGCTCGAAGTTCTGCATGTTTCTTGCCCCTATTTGAATCATATCCACAGTATTTTCAAAATCTTCTAAATGTCTTATAGATACTATTTCACTTACTATAGGAATACCTACTTCTTCTTTAGCAAGCTTTAATATTTTAAGTCCGTCAAGTGCTAATCCCTGAAAAGCATAAGGTGAAGTTCTAGGTTTAAAAGCTCCTCCTCTAAGTATTGAAGCCCCAGCAGCTTTCACACTTTTAGCAATATTAATAACCTGATCCTCACTCTCAACAGAACAAGGACCAGCTATAATAACAGGTTTACCCTCACCTATTTTTACACCGCTTACATCTACTACAGTATCCTCTTTTTTGAATGCTCTATTAGCTCTTTTGAATGGCTCCTGAACTTTCAATACTTTAGAAACGCCAGGCAAAGAAGCTATTAATTCTCTATCTATCTTTGAAGTGTCTCCAACCATTCCTATTACTGTATAATCTACTCCGACACTTTTATTTATACCAAGACCTGCATTTGTAAGTCTTTCTATAATATTGTTTACATGTTCTTCTTTAGCATTTGGTTTCATTACTACTATCATAATATAATTCTCCTTAAAAATAATTTTAAAATTTTATGCATAAAAAATAGATAAAGCTATAAACAGTAAGCTACTATTTGTAACTTAAATAATTAATAAAATATATGTGTGTGTTTAAATTAGAAAAATAGATACTCTGGCGCCTTAAACGCCATAATAGAAAAAGTAATAAGCGTAGATGCTTTTGAAATTATTTGAAACAATAATACCTTTCATAGTAATTAATTATATACAAATTATAAAAAAAGTCAAGAAATTATAAAAAAATAATAAGCATTCATAAAAATAAATTTATAAATGCTTATTATTTATATATTTTAAGCTAATGACAAAGCAACTTCCATCATATTAGTGAAAGTTTTTTCTCTTTGCTCTGCAGTTGTAGCCTCTCCTGTAACTAAAGAATCAGAAATAGTTACCATACAAAGAGCATTAACATCGGAATAAGCAGCATTCATATATAAAGCAGCTGCCTCCATTTCAACAGCCAATACCCCCATTTTTGCCCATTTAGGAGTGGCATTATTAGCACCATAAAACACATCAGATGAAACTATATTTCCAACATGATAATTTATTTTCATTTCATCAGCTTTATTAACAGCCTTTCTTAATAATTCATAACTAGCTATAGGTGCATAAGTTCCAGGAAGTTCATACTGTGCTGCATAATTAGAATCTGTACAAGCTCCCATTCCTATAACTAAATCACCAATATGAAGTTTATCAACTAAAGCACCTGCAGTACCAATACGAATTAAATTCTTACAGCCATAAAAATGTATAAGCTCATAAGAATAAATACTGCATGAAGGCATTCCCATACCTGTACCTTGAACAGAAACTTTCTTTCCTTTATATGTACCAGTGAATCCAAACATATTTCTAATAGAATTATATTGTGTGACATTTTCCAAAAAATTTTCTGCTATAAATTTAGCTCTTAAAGGATCTCCAGGTAAAAGTATAGTTTCTGCAATATCGCCTTTGTTTGCTGCTATATGAGGTGTAGCCATAATATTATTCTCCTTTATTATTTTTTATTATTATAAATATTAATCTTTTTTATATCAAGCAAAATAAATTTAGTAATATTTTTTTAGTTAATTAATCAGTTATATTAATATACTTACATATTTTTTATATAAAAAATTTTAATACTTCATTAAACTACAATAGAAATATAATTTTGTTTATTATAATTTAAATTATTTTCTCAAAATAAATTTAATAGTTTTTTATTAATTAAAAATTGACTTATAATTTTTTTTATAATATTATTTATAAAATAAAATCTAATTAATAAATATATACTAAAGGAGCTATTCAATTAATATATGAAAATAAGATTAGCAAATATTGAAGACGCTTCACAAATTCTTTCAATATATTCTCAGTATATTGATACAAGCATAACATTTGAATACAAACTTCCAACTTTAGAAGAGTTTAAAAATCGTATAGAAAATATTATAAAAAAATATCCTTATTTAGTATGCGAAGATGAAAACAATAAAATAATAGGATATTGTTATGCTAATAAATTTCTTGAAAGAGAAGCATATAATTGGAGCTCTGAGCTATCTATATATTTAGATAAAAATAATATTAATAGAGGAATAGGAAAAAAATTATGCTCTATTATTATTGAAATTTTAAAATATCAGGGAATCAAAAATATTTATTCAAAGATTACAGTACCTAATACAAAAAGCGAAAAACTTCATCATTCATTAGGTTTTAATCTAATAGGAACTTATAACAATATAGGATATAAAAATGGCAAATGGCATAGTGTTAGATTATTTGAAAAAGAACTTATTTTTGATTATGATAATCCAAAAGCTATAATACCAATAAAAGAAATAGACAAAGAAAAAATAATATTTTTTATAGAAAATTATAAATAAAATGGAGGAAATATATTTATGGAAAAAAGAGAATTAACAGAAGAAGAAAGAAACGTAATAATTTTTAAGGGAACTGAATATCCTTTTACAGGTGAATACAATGATTTTTTTGAAGAAGGTGTTTATTGCTGCAAACAATGCGGTGCAGAATTATATCGTTCTGAAGATAAATTCAAATCACATTGCGGCTGGCCTAGTTTTGATGATGAAATAGAAGGAGCAATTAGAAGAACATTAGATGAAGACGGATACAGAATAGAAATAACATGCAATAGCTGCGGAGGACATTTAGGACATGTATTTGAAGGAGAACATCTAACAGAAAAAAATACAAGACATTGCGTAAATTCAATCTCTTTAATATTTAAACCTAAAAAATAATTATGATTCTAAATAAAAAAAGGACTTATATATTTTTATATAAGTCCTTTTATTTTTTATATATTTATAATATAAAAATTTATTTTTTATTCAATTCATTATACTCTTTCAATAACAGTGAAACAACACTTCCCAATGCTAAAAGTCCTAAAAGGTTTGGTATAACCATAAGCCCATTAAAAGTATCTGCCAATGACCATACTAAATCAACTTTCAATGCTGAACCTAATAACACGAAACCTACAACAAATACAGCATAAACTTTGGCAGCTTTAACACCAAATAAATATTTAATATTCTGCTCTCCAAAGAAATACCATCCTATTATTGTAGTGAAAGCAAAGAAAAATAAACATACGGCAACGAATATAACACCAAAATAACCGAATCCCAATCTGAATGCTTCCTGAGGCAATCCAACACCTTTTAATATTTCAGGTATATCAGCAGCAGATGTTAAAGGATATATTTGTGTCTGCAAAATATTTGAAGTTAATATAACTAAAGCAGTTAAAGTTACAACGATAAAAGTATCGAAAAATACACCTATCATAGCAACAACACCCTGTTCGCATGGATGTTTAACTTTAGCTAAAGCATGAGCATGAGGAGTAGAACCCATACCTGCTTCATTAGAGAATAAACCTCTTGCCACTCCGAAACGCATAGCCTGCTGAACACCTATTCCCAAACCTCCGCCTATAACAGCCTGAGGATTAAATGCAGATGTAAATATTAAAATTATAGAAGAAGCTAAATTCTCAATATTCATTAAAATTATTATCAAAGAACCTATTATATAAAATAAAGCCATTATAGGTACAATCTTTTCAGCAAATGAAGCTATTCTTTTTAGACCTCCTATAAATATAAAAGCAGCTATTAAAGCACATATTATACCAACATATATAGGCTTAATCTGAGGAAATGCATTAACAAAAGCACCGCTTATAGAATTTGACTGCACCATATTTCCCATAAAACCTAAAGCTAATATAATAAATATTGCAAATAAAACAGATAATATTTTACCAAACCATCCTTTATAAGCTGCCTGAATATAATAAGCAGGACCTCCTATAATATGACCGTCCTCTGTTGTAGTTTTATATTTTTGTCCCAAAGATGCTTCTACAAATATAGTAGCCATTCCTAAAAAAGCAGAAACCCACATCCAAAATATAGCACCAGGACCTCCTGATATTAAAGCTGTAGCAGCCCCAGCTAAATTACCTGTACCAACCTGTGCTGCGATTGCTGTTGCTAAAGACTGAAAAGAACTCATACCTTCTTTACCTGCGGATTTACCCATTAATGAAAGACTTCCGAATGTTCTATCCCACCCATCTTTAAATTTGAAAATTTGTACGAATTTAAATCTTATAGTGAAATAAATTCCGCTTCCGCATAGTAAAATTATTAATAAATAATCCCACAAAAAACTGTTAACCTTCGCTACTATAGATGATACAGTATCCATAATAAACTCCTATGATTTTTTATTTTATATTACAAAAAAATATTTCTGTCATTATCAAAATTAGTAAAAAAGTTACTAAAATATATTGCATCATTATTAAAATATTATATTGATACAAAAATTATTAATAAGCAGTTCACAATTCTTAACAATATTACTTTCCATATAATTGAATAAATTTATTAAATTATTCGCGTAGTATTATATCATAAATAGTATTTTTTTGATATAGTATAACACATATTAATATAATAAAATATAAATAATAGTAATTTTCATTATAATAAAAATTAATTGATTTAATTTAAAAATTAATTTTTTACAAAAATATATAAACATATCAATACGCAATACAAATTTATAGTATTATTTTAATACATAATATGATTTTATGTATATAAAAATTATACAATTATTCCAATAGCCATATAAAAATAATCATAAAAAATATAATTACAATGTATTAAAATAAAACATTTCAAACCTATTAATTGGCATATTTTTTGCATATATAGAAGTGTACAGCAATTAAATGCTGAAATAAAATTATTTAATTAAAACTTAAATAATTAATCTATAAAGGAGTTAGGCGGTTTTAAACCGTTAATTAATTAGAATATGGATTATAATAAATATACAATAAAAGCCCAAGAGGCAGTAAATGAAGCTGCTAATATAGCTAATGGCGAAGACCATAATGAAATAAAAAGCGAACATTTACTTTTAGCATTATTAAAACAAGAGGACGGACTTATTCAGCCATTAGTAGAAAGAATAGGTGTTCCTATAAACACATTGATAGATAAAACTCAAAGATTAGTTGATGAAAATGTAAAAGTTACAGGCGAAAATGTACAGTTACATCTATCTACTAATGCCGGTAAAGTTTTAGCAAAAGCAGAAAAAGAAGCTAATGCTTTGAAAGATCAATATGTATCTACAGAGCATATATTCTTAGCACTTGTTGAAGCTGACAATAAAGCAGGAGATATGCTTAGAAAAAGCGGAATAAGTAAAAAAGAAGTTTTAAGTGCATTAAAAGATTTAAGAAAAGGACAAAGCGTTAATAGCCAAGACCCAGAAGCTAAAATGCAGGCACTTGATAAATATTGCCGTGATTTGACAGCATTAGCAGAAGCAGAAAAAATTGACCCTGTTATAGGACGTGATGAAGAGATAAGACGTGTTATGCAGGTATTATCAAGAAGAACAAAAAATAATCCAGTGCTTATAGGTGAGCCTGGTGTTGGTAAAACTGCTATTGTTGAAGGACTTGCTAGAAGAATAGTTTCTCAAGATGTACCTGAAGGACTTAAAGATAAAAGATTATTAGCTTTGGATTTAGGTGCTTTGGTTGCAGGCGCTAAATTTAGAGGAGAGTTTGAAGAGAGATTAAAAGCTGTTATTACAGAGATAGAAAAATCTGAAGGCAACATAATATTATTTATAGATGAGCTTCATACTCTTGTAGGAGCTGGTGCTACTGAAGGTGCAATGGACGCTTCTAACCTATTAAAACCTGCATTGGCAAGAGGTGAATTAAGAGCAATAGGTGCTACTACTTTAGATGAATACAGAAAATATATTGAAAAAGATAAAGCACTTGAGAGAAGATTCCAACAAGTTTATTGTAAAGAACCTAGTGTTGAAGATACTATTTCAATACTTAGAGGTTTAAAAGATAAATACGAAGTTCATCATGGTGTTAGAATAAAAGATGATGCATTAGTTGCTGCTGCTGTTTTATCTAACAGATACATAACTAATAGATTTTTACCAGACAAAGCTATTGACTTGGTAGATGAAGCTGCAAGCCAATTAAAAATAGAGATAGACAGTCAGCCTACTGAACTTGATAAAATTGAAAGAAAACTTTTACAGCTTAATATAGAAAAACAAGCTCTTTCAAAAGAAAATGATGCAGCTTCTAAAGAAAGGTTAGAAAAGTTAGAAAAAGAATTATCTGAACTTTCTGAAGAACGTAATGCTATGAAACTTCAATGGGATAACGAAAAAGGAAGAATTGAAGAGACAAGAAAAATAAAAGAAGAACTTGAGGCTTTAAATATAAAAGAAACTCAATATACAAGAGAAGGAAATTTAGCAAAAGCTGCTGAAATAAAATATGGTAAAATACCGGAATTACAGAAAAAATTAGAATCAGCAGCTAAGGCTATGGAAGAAGCTAAAAACTCTGATAAGAAAAGACTTTTAAGAGAAGAGATTTCTGAAGATGATATAGCTAGAGTAATATCTGTATGGACTGGAATACCTGTAAGCAAAATGCTTGCAAGTGAAAAACAAAAATACTTACAGCTTGAAGAAGTATTACATAAGAGAGTTGTAGGACAAGATGAGGCTATAACTTCAGTTGCTGATGCTATTAGAAGAAACAGAGCAGGACTTTCAGATGAAAATAAACCTCTTGGAAGTTTCTTGTTCATAGGACCTACAGGAGTTGGTAAAACAGAGCTTGCTAAAACACTTGCTGATTTCTTATTTAGTGATGAGCATGCTTTAACAAGAATCGATATGAGTGAGTATATGGAGAAATTCTCTGTTACTAGACTTATAGGAGCTCCTCCAGGATATGTAGGTTATGATGAAGGAGGACAATTAACAGAAGCAGTTAGAAGAAGACCTTATTCTGTTATACTATTTGATGAGATAGAAAAAGCTCACCCTGATGTATTTAATGTTTTACTTCAGGTATTAGATGATGGAAGACTTACTGACGGACAAGGAAGAATAGTAGATTTCAAAAATGCTATTATCATAATGACAAGCAATTTAGGTTCTGATCTTATTCTTGAAGCTAACGATACTAATGATATCAAAGAAAAGATTCAGGAATTACTAAAAATGTCATTTAGACCAGAGTTCTTAAACAGAATAGATGAGATAATAACATTTACTAGACTTGACAAAAAATACATTGCTGAGATAGTAAGAAATCAAATAGCAAGAGTTGCCAACAGACTTAAAGACAGAAGAATAACTTTAGATGTAAGCGATGAAGCTATAGACTATATTGCTGATATTGGTTATGATCCTCAGTTTGGAGCAAGACCATTGAAAAGAGCTATACAAAACTTTATAGAAAATCCTTTAGCTAAAGAAATGCTAGCAGGTAAATATTTAGAAGGAGATACTATAAAGGTAAAAAAATCTGGAGATAGTTTAGTATTTGAAAAATAAATAATTTAATAATAAATAAGGCTATATAATTTTTTATATAGCCTTTAATCATTTTTATATTTTAAAATATAATTTAATGATTCTTTTATTTCTTCTATTTTTATATCTTTATAATTAAAATAGTCTTTTATATTTAGTTTAATCATATTATCAATTTTTAATTTTAAATAATTATCTATAATTTTAATACCTGTTATAGAAATATCATTATATAATTCATTTCCAAGATATTTATTTAATGAGTTAATATAATAAATACTCATAGAATTTCTAAAATTATCTCTGAGTTTTCTTATGGAAATAAACCAGCCTAATTTTTTAATCATTTTTTTAAATTCGTCCAAATAAATAATATCATATATATTTTTTTTATCTCTTAAAGGAATTATAGGATAAATTTTATTTTTAGATTCAAATTCATTTTCAGAAATTGTATAAAAGTTATATATTTTAGAAAGTATAGAAAAAATACTTTGATCATGTCTATTTTCAATAAATATATCTGCATTTTTAATTTTGGAAGGACTATCATCAGCTAAAGAAAAATCATCATAATAAACTTGAAGCCATTTTTTTAAAAATTCTATATTCATACTATTTTTTAAAAATAAAAAATAAGTTGTAAAAATTTGAGGGGTATCTGTAATATTTTGATTATTTAATACATTTAAATAATTAAATAAATCTGATTTTGTCCACTTTTTTTCAGGTGAATTTAAACCTAATTTAAAACATAATCTACTATTATCTATAACCAAATCCAAATATTCATAAAATCTATCAATACCTTCTTTATTGAAATGACAGCCTATATCAGCATAAACTAATATATCATTATCATTCATAGATTCCAACGTTTTAAGAACAATAAATGGTTTCCAACACCAATATCCAAATCCTCTGCTATATACTAATTTAGAACGGAATGCTTTTTCAAATTTTTCATTGTAAGGTAAATTATATTCATTATAAATAAAAATTTCATCGAATATATTAAAACTCTCTGCTTGTTTTTTAAATCTAATTGCGGATAAATATAAATCTAAATTATGGAATGCACATAAATATACTTTTCTATCTTTATACATTATACATCCCATAAACATAATAAAAAATTAATTTTTTTATTATAATAAAATATTTAAAGATATTAAAAAGTTTAATTACTTGACTTGACTTGACTTGACTTGACTTGACTTGACTTGACTTGACTTGACTTGACTTGACTTGACTTGACTTGACTTGAAGTATATTAGCTAATGCATAAATATTCAACATCATTTATATATTATAACTTAAAGTGAAAAAAAGTCAAATCATATAAAAATACTTGCTAAAATTAATAGCAAGTATTTTTTGATTAAAAAATAATGAACAATAAAATTATTTTAAGCATATTCAATTTCTATTAATGATCTCAATGCACTTTTGGCTTCATTTAAGAATCTAGGATTAGGATCAACTTTATAATCCTCGCCTATTTTAAATATTTCCATACCGCTTTCAGATTTCAATTTTAAGAATATTGTATAATCTCCTGGGTTTGAAGATATAGCATTTTGAAGACATAATAAATCCATATCATCAAATATATTTTTATTCATATACAATGCTAATTGCTTTTTACCGCTGTTATTATGTTTTACTGCTATGCTGTTATTAGGTCTGCTTGTAAATGGAGCATTGGAAACAACATTATCAGATCTTTTAATATCATTTTCTTTATTAGAAGTATTTTTAAATGGAGCATCGTTCTTATTTACGTGAACTTGTTTATTTTCAGGTGCCATTTCAGAAGATGCTTCTCTTTTTATATTATCTCTTTTTACTTCTTTAAGTTTGAGATTCTTATCTTTTAAGAAAGAATCTAATAATTTTATATCAACAATATTATTATATATTTTATCTGAGAATCTATTTTTATCTCTTCTGCCTTTTATCAATATTCCTGTTTGTTCCTCAAGCATATCTTTATATTTTTCTATCTGACTATTAGCTGTGATATAAAATACATATTCAGTAAATATATCAATAACCTTTAATGTGATCATAGGAGTGTTTTTCTTTGTAGTAGTTTCTGATGCAGACATAACAACACAAGGAAGTAAAAACTCATCTTTATCTTTAAGATTATCAATATCTAAAGTATTGTGGAAATATTTATAATCAATTTTAGTAATGTATCTAGCAAAAGGATGATATCTTAATGAAAAGCCTAAAACTTCTTTCTCATTTTCCATTAAAATATTAGAAGCATATTCCACTTGTTTTTCTATCACCAAAGAAGCACTTCCGCTGTCATCTTCAGACATAGAATCAAATAACATAGTTTGACCTGATAAAGTTTCTTTTTGATAATTAGAAGCATGAGCAAGTATCGCATCAAGAGAACTAAGCAATGCACTTTCAGTATGTCCGAATTCAGAGAAAGCTCCACATTTTATGAGAGTTTCATAAACTTTTCTATTAACTAAATGAACATCAACACGTTTTACAAAATCTTCTAAATTCTTGAATTGTCCGTTTTTTTCTCTCTCTTCCTGAATAGCCAAAGCAGCATGAATACCAACACCTTTAACAGCATGTAAAGCATAAACTATCTTACCATCTTTTTGAGAGAATAAAGCATCGCTTTCAAATACGCTTGCTGTAACTATCTCTATATTTTTCTGTTTAATTTCATTAAGATATAGAGAAATTTTATCAGTATCAGCTATAACAGTATTGAGTAAAGCCACATAATATTCCATAGGATAATGAGCTTTAATATAAGCTTCTTGATAGGCTATTAATGCATAACAAACAGAGTGAGATTTATTGAATCCGTATTCAGCGAAACCTTTCATTGTATCAAATAAATAAGTTAATAACTCTTTATCATAACCTCTTTCAAGTCCGCCTTTAATGAATTTCTCTTCCATAGAGTTCATTTTCTCTACGATTTTTTTACCCATAGCCTTTCTTAAATCATCAGCTTCTGCCGCAGTGAATCCTCCTATAACTCGGCTTATAGCCATAATCTGCTCTTGATATATTAATACTCCCTGACTCTCTTTAAGTATAGGCTCCAAATCAGGGTGCTTATATACTATTTCTTTTCTTTTATTTTTTCTATCGGCATAGTCTTTATCCATTCCAGAGTTCAATGGACCAGGACGATACAATGCTACGCTTGATACTAAGTCATCAAAACCTGTAGGCTGAATATTTATAAGCATTTGACGCATACCAGGACTTTCAAACTGGAAAACTCCGCCTGTATCTGCTTTTCTAAATATATCATAAACAGCTTCATCATCTAAAGGAATTTTATCTATATCTATTTCAATACCATATCTATCTTTTATATCTTTTATTGCATCTTTTATGAGTCTTAAGTTTTTAATACCCAAAAAGTCCATTTTTATAAGTCCGGCACTTTCAACATAAGTCATTTCATATTGACAAGCTCTAGTGCCTGTTTTAGAATCCTGATAAACCGGTGCTAAATCCATTATAGGATGAGATGATATAATAACACCAGCAGCATGCAAACCTACATTCCTTACTAATCCGTCAAGTCTTGTAGATATTTCATACATGTTTTTTAATTCTCTATTGCCTTCTATTTCTTTAACCAAAGCAGCACAATCAGGATGATCATATATATCTACTACTCTTTTTACATCATCAGGTATGCTTTTAGCAAGTCTGTCAGCAGTAGCTAAATCTATACCCATAACACGGCAAACATCTCTTATAACAGAACGTCCTCCCAAAGCTCCGAAAGTAGCTATTTGAGAAACATTATCTTTACCATATTTCTCTTTTACATAATCTATTATAACTTCACGCTTATCGTCTTGGAAGTCAACATCTATATCAGGCATGCTTTTTCTTTCAGGATTTAAAAATCTTTCAAAAAGCAAATTATAATCAAGTGGATTAACTTTTGTAATTCCTGTAGCAAATGCAACGATTGAACCTGCGGCACTTCCACGTCCTGGGCCAACCGCAACATCATGATTTCTAGCATAGTTAATGAAGTCCTGAACTACAAGGAAATATCCTTCAAATCCCATCTTTCCTATAACACCCAATTCCATTTCAAGTCTATCCATAGCCTCTTTTGGAATATTATTGTTATAATATTTATTCAAACCATCCATACACATATTTCTAAGTGCTGTAGTTTCTGTCTCACCATTAGGAAGCTCATAATTAGGCATATAATAAGTCTTAGTCATTATATTTAAATCTTGGCATTGTTCTGCTATTTTTAAAGTATTTTCAAATGCCTTAGGAAGCTTAGCAAATGACTTCATCATCTCTTCTTCTGTTTTTAGATGGAATTCATTGCTTGGGAATTTATATCTTCTTGGAGAATCTAAAGTAGCTTTAGTCTGTATAGCTAAAAGTATTTCATGAGCTTTAGCATCTTCTTTCGATACATAATGCACATCATTTGTAACTACTAATTCTATATTATGATGTTTAGCTAACTGGTATAATGCACTATTTAAAGCCTTTTCTTCAGGTATATTATGATCCTGAAGTTCTATATAAAAATCATTGCCAAAAATGGATTTATAATATTCAGCTAATTTTGAAGCCTGCTTATAATCTTTTTTTCTTATAGCAATAGGAATTTCTCCGCCCATACAAGCAGACAAACAAATTAAACCTTTATTATATTTTTCTATCAACTCATGGTCTACTCTCGGTCTATAATAGAAACCTTCAGTATATCCGAAAGTAACTAATTTACATAGATTATTATAACCCTCTTTATCTTTAGCAAGAAGAATTAAATGCATAGCACTTTTTTCTTCAGAGTTTTCTATCTTTTTATCAAATCTTGTTTTAGGGGCTACATATACTTCGCATCCAATTATAGGTATAATACCTTTATCCTTAGCTTCAGAGAAAAATTCCATAGCACCGAACATATTACCATGATCAGTCATAGCTATGCCAGGCATACCTAATTCTTTGGCTCTATCTATTAAACCAGGTATAAGTCTTTTAGTTTTATCCTTTTTAGAATATAAAGACTTAATACGGGCAGCGCCGTCAAGTATTGAATATTGTGTATGTACATGCAAATGAACAAATGACATATTAAACCCCTATTTGATTATATTATTCTATATCATTTAAGTTAAATATCAAGTTAAATTTCCTAAAATATATAAATAGTTTTTATTTATTCACTATAAATATTTACGGTACTTAATTCATAAAATTAATATATAGTATTTAAAAATATAAATAATTTTTTATTTTTAAATTTGACAATTTATTTATTAATACTATAATTTAAAATAGAATTGTTTTTTATTGAAATAAAACTCAATTATGTTATAATTAAATTATAAAAAATAATATTCAAAAGGAAATAAACATGGCTACAACACCTATAAAATTTATGGACGTTAGGTTCATCAATCCATTTATCGTATCTTTGGTATCAATATTTAAAGAGATGGCTGGTCTTACAATGGAAAAAGGTACTTTAGTTAAGGGACAAGGCCGTAAACTTTTCTCCGGATATGGTGTTGCTATAGGAATTGTCGGCGATGTTAATGGTCAGGTACTTTACGAATTTCCTGAAAATTTTTCTCAGCTTCTTACTGAAAATCTTACAGATAAAAAACGCGGAGAATATGATTCTGAAGATGATTTTGAAGATATGATGAGAAGTGTTATAAACGAAATGGGAAACACTATAAGCGGTCTTGCTATAACTAAATTAGCTGAAGAAGGTATTAGCTGCGATATCACTCCTCCTATACTTTACTTTGGAAAAGAAATACAAATTATACCTAAAAACTTACAAACTATAATTATTCCTTTCCAATCTTCACTTGGATTTGTCAGCGTTAATATTGCTATGGATGCATAATAATATTAAATGATAAAAAACATTATTTATATATCAATTATAATATCTTTATTATTATCATGTACTAATACTGTAAACAGCAATATTTCACAAACCAATGATATAGCAATAAAGCCTAATATAAGCGATAAATACAAAATCACTCCAAATGCTCTAAGATTAAAACTATTATCCGAATATACAGAAACTCATTATGGAAGTAAACTAATATATTTAGATAATCCTCAAATAATAGTTGTTCATTCTACAGAAACACCAAATCTTAGTATAGCTGTAAACATATTTAAAAATGACGTTTTAATAGGAAGGCCTGATATAGAAGCAGGAGGAGAAGTAAATGTTGGAACTCATTTCTTAGTAGATTTTGATGGAACTATATATGCAAATACTCCTATTGAATATATAGCCAGACATACGGTAGGTTTTAATTATACATCTATAAGTATAGAAAATATAGGGTATGCTGATAAATTAACAAAAGAACAACTTGAAGCAAATGTACAATTAATAAAATATATAAAAAGTAAATATAAAAGCATAAAATATATAATAGCACACTATGAATATAAAGATAAAACCTTGCCGCATTATTCGCTGTATAAAGAATTAAATACTAAATATATAAATCCAGGAAAAAGGGATCCTGGAACTAATTTTATGCAGGAATTAAGAAAAAGAATTTAATAAAAAATATAAGGCTTATTATTTATGGAAATACTACTAGTTTATTTATTTGAAATATTTATAATTATTATTCTTATTATGCTCTCTGCTTTATTTTCTGGAAGTGAGACTGCATATACATCTATTGATGATGTTACTTTAATGCGTTTGGTCAGAGAGAAAAAAATCAAAGAAGAAGATAAAAAATATTGGGAAAAGTCAAGTTCTATGATACCTACCCTACTTGTTGGTAATAACATAGTTAATATATCAGCAAGTTCCATTATAACTGTATTTGCTGTAAGGCTTGCTGACATTCTGCCGCATGTATCAACAAATGTGATGGTTACAATATCAACTGCCACAATAACAATACTTATTATTATATTCGGAGAAATACTTCCTAAAGTCTTAATGAGAGTTAATGCTGAAAAAATGATGCCTTATCTTCTATATTTTATGAAGTTTTGTCATTTTATATTCAAGCCTATAACTTTCTTAATGGATAAAGTAACTACTTTTATAATGAATTATTTTGTACCTAAAAGATTAAGAGATGCTGAAAAAAGAAGTGCTTTATCAAGTATGGAAGATATCACTACTATAATACATTTGGGGCATAAAGAAGGAATAATAAAAGAATATACACATGAAATGCTTACAGGAGTAATAGATTTTAGAAATAAAACTGTAGAAGAGATAATGACGCCCCGTGTTGATATGGTATGTATTGAAGCTGAAACAGATGTAAATGAAATAATAAAACTTACTGTAGAATCAGGACTTTCAAGATTTCCTGTTTATGAGGAAACAGTAGATCATATAATAGGTATATTCCATACAAGAGCTTTATTTAAAGAATATGTTAAAGGCGGCGGAAAGATGAACAAAGTAAAAAAGAAAGCAATAGATTATATAATGCTTCCCTACTTTGTACCTGAAACTAAAACTATAAGCAGCTTATTTAGTGATATGCAAAAGAAAAAACTTCAGATGGTAATTACTATTGATGAATACGGCGGAACTGCCGGACTTGTTACTATGGAAGATATAATAGAAGAGATAATGGGTGATATAGAAGATGAAAGTGATAAAAAAGAAGCTGATGTAATAAGATTTAAGGGAAAAAGAATTATAATAAATGGAAATGCTTCTATAGAAGATGTCAACAAAACTTTAAAATTAGAATTAGAGCATGAAGAATATCAAACTATAGCAGGATATGTTATTGATATGCTTGATCATATACCTGAAACAAATGAGAGATTCATATTAAAAGGATATAGGGTAAGAATAATGAAAGTTGAAGACAGAAGAATAGTTGAAATGGAATTTACTCCTATAAAATTTGCAAGAACAAATGAAAGTGATAATATTGATATACAAGAGACATCTGATTCAGAAAAAAATGATTTAGAAATTTTAAATGAATAAGATAATAATAAAAAATAATTACTAATTAGGAAAATAAAATGATAAAAAAAATAATCGTTGCTTTATCTTTAATACTATTATATTCATGTGCTGATAACAAGCAGGAAGAAGAAAAAAAGCCTCAACCTCCTCAAAGTATCAAATTAGTATTTACAGGTGATATAATGACGCATCCTACTATTGTAGAGGCATTTCAAAGCAATGATGTTTTAATAGATTTGAAAGATTATTTTCAAGGTGATATTGTATTTGCAAATTTAGAATTTGTTGTTAATACAAATAAACCTCCTATGCCTTATCCTGAATTTAATGGTTCATTAGATTATTTACAGTATTTCTTTAATTACTTCAATACTTTTTCAATAGCCAATAACCATGCTTATGATCAGGGAGCTCAGGCAGAAGCTGAAACTGTAGCTGAACTACATAGAAACAATAAATTAACTTTAGGAGGATCAACTAATTCTCCAAGCATAGCACCTATCATAACAAATATTAATAATGTACCTCTTTTTATATCAGCATATACTATGCTTGATAATGGACTAAGTCATAAAACAAATAAAAATGATCATTTCTATTTTATGAATTTCTTTCCTAAACAGGAAGATCTAGTAGAAAAAGTAAAATCTGATTTAGCACTTGCTACAAACAATGAAATAAAAATAATATCTCTTCATTTCGGATTGGAATATACAACTGCTCCTGAAGAAAAAACAAAAGAAACTGCAAGAGCTTTGATAGAAAATGGAGTTGACATAATAGTAGGGCATCATCCTCATGTACCAAGACCTGTAGAAATTTATGAAGGAACTAATCATAGCGGTATAATAATATATTCATTAGGAAACTTCATTGCAAATCATAAAGGAAGATATCCTCATCTTGATATAGGTACAGTTGTATCATTAGAGATAAATGAAAACAAAGAGATTAATTTTTCTTATCTACCAACTTATTATGCCTTCTTTAGGAAAAATGGTTTTGAAGTAATAATGAAGCCTATAAAAGAAGATCCCAATATTAATATGCCTACTCTAGCAAGCAATTATGTATATAACACTTATGATACTAATGCTATAAAAAAAGGTTATGAACTTATACATGATTTTTATTCGCCTCTTACAAATGAGAGTGTAAAAACTATGTTTGCTGATAACATAACTAATAACAGCATTGTATCTAATAATAGTTTAGCGCATAATTAATATTTATAAATATTTTATTTATTTCCTATAAAACTTTTAAGGATTATTATGCAAAATATAATGCCTCCCATATGGTTTGTAAACAGCAGTTCTTATAATAAAGTATTTATAAATTATTTTAATAAACTTTCAAATGATGACAAAGAAGAATATAAAAAACTTTTTGAAGAGCCTATAATATTTAAAGGCTTTTATGGTAATAACTCGATAAATAAAGATATCTTTTCAAATAATAAAGAACAGAAATATTCTTTAGAAAAACTTAGGAAAGATTTTAATTCCGGAAAGAAAATTGATTTCTTATTTTTCTATGGTCATACTAATGATAAAAAAGAAGTTACTAAATCATCATTAAGCCAATGGTATATTAAAGATTTTAGAGATAATGATTTGGTATTTAATTGTATGGAAAAATATATGATGTACAATAAGGCATTATTATTTGATGATAAAGATATTGCTAATGAAATTTTGAATAATAATCAGCCGAAAGCTATAAAAGAACTTGGAAGAAAAGTTAAAAATTTCAATGATGAAATATGGGATAAAATGAAATACAAAATAGTATTTACAGGCAATTATTATAAATTCTCACAAAACACTGATTTAAGAAATTTTTTAATAAGTACAAAAAACAAAGTATTAGTTGAAGCAAGTCCCTATGATAAAGTATGGGGAATAAAAATGAAATATGATGATGAGAATATAGAAAATCCTTTTTACTGGAAAGGAGAGAATTTATTAGGCTTTGCTTTAATGGAAGTAAGAGATGAAATAAAAAGAGTATATAAAAATTATGATTTGATAGATTGGAGTAAATTTTATAATTTAATTAAATAATTTAACTGTTTTAGTATCTTGGTATAAAAATTTATTAACATGTTTTTATATTTCAAACATATTTATTAAAAATGATTATACATATAAATAATCATATATTTAAAAAGTTCCATATATATTGTACATGTAATATATATGATGTGGATTTATTTATTAGGATAATTATACTTATATAAGTCTATTGTATATATTTTTCAATAGCAAATATTATAAAAATAGGAAGATAAAATGAAACTTGATTTTGAAAAATGGTTAGATGAAAAATATGAAAATAAATTATTATCTCACATAGACACTAATTCTGAAGCTATAAAAAATATATTTGAAGAATCCATAATATGTTATAAATCATGTGCTTATAGAGCATCAATAGTTATGGCTATTATAGGTTTTAATATGATAATGAGAGATAGATTATTAAAATATAAAAATTCTCTAGAATCTCTCGATCAATCTATACATTTTGAAAGTAACAATTTAATTGATGATAATGCTTGGGATAGAGCTTTAGGAAATTTTATAATTAATAATAAAAAAAATTTTGACAAAATATTTCCAAACAAAAGTAGTTGGAATAACAGTTGGATACATTATAGAGATATGAGAAATATAGCTGCACATGGAAAAGGGTTTAAATTGCACTATAGTGATATAGAATCATTATATTCTTGGATAATTCAAGCTTTTAATACTTTATATCCAATTACAGCATTAGAAACACTAATAGAGGATATATTTATATTTTTTGATATATCAAAAACTCCAGAAAATAAATCTTATGATTATATAATTAATAATTCTTTGCATATTTCAACTGAAGAAGAATTAGAAAAGATATTTAAATGTTTATATGAAATATATATTGATAATATAAATAATAAAAAATTATGTGTAAAAATTATTAACATGTTATCAGATTTGTTTAAGAAAAAAGAAAAAATATTTATAAATATTATAATAAAATTTATTAAGTTAACATCAGAATGTGATATTAATGCAAGATATACTATAAGTGATTTTTTAGTAAATCTACTATGTACAAATACAATTATTTCAATGAATATAAAATATGAAGATAAATATTATTTTTTAAAAAATGGATATTTTTCAGTTATAGATTATGATAAATTATATTATAATCATATAATAAATGAAGAATTATTATATGATGGTTTAAGTAAGAGTTCTTTTGAACATTTAGAAAAAAAAGACATAATTTCTATATCAAAATTTATAGATGTGGAAATAAAAAGAAGGTGTGAATTATTATTTACTAGTAATTCATTTAATAGAACAAGAGAAATAATATCTAAAATACCAAAAAATTTTATTAATGAAGAACATGCTACAATATTAATTCAAGCTTATAATGATAATCCACAGGTATCAGATACTTGGGATTTCAAAGATTTTAAATATTATATAGAAAAAAAAATTTCCAGATATGGAATTTAATAATATTCAATAAAAATAAATGATTATATATTTTTTAATAATTTGTACATATTATAACAATAAATTAATTTTTCTATTTTGTGAGTAATTTTATTATTTCTTCATTTTTTCCGTATTCTCTAGCATAATACAATGCATCATAATTACCTCTTTTTATACTTTTATCAGCACCAGCATCTAAAAGCATTTTTGTCATTTCTAAATTTCCGCTATGACAAGCCCACATCAATGCGGTCATACCATACTTATTTTGAACATTAACATCAGCATTATTTTTAATAAGCACTTTTACAGCATTAATATTATTATAAGAAGCGGCTTCTCTCAATGCAGTATCATAATCATAATCTTTATATGCATCACTATCAATCAGCTTTTGTAAAAAAACTTCATTAGTAGAATAGTGTGCAGCATTTATCAATGGAACATTAAGATTAAGCAAAGTTGATTGATTAAGATCACAAACTTTCAAACTTTTATCCAAAGAATCAGAACCATTTTGAAGTAAAATATCTGCTATATCCTCATGTCCATATGTATAAGCATAAATCAAAGCATTTGCATTATTTCTATTTCTTTTATTTATATCAGCTTTATTGGCAATCAAAATTTTTACAGTTTCTTTATAACCTTTCATAATAGCATACATTAAAGGTGTTTCTTCATTCTCATAATCTCCATCATAAGCTATATTAACATCAGCTTTATTTTTTATTAATAGTTTTACCATTTCAATATTTTCTTTTCTATTATATTCTAAGGCACAAAATAATGCTGTCCTTCCTCTAAAGCCCTGATAATCAATATTAGCACCATAACTTAAAAGTAGTTTAACCATTTCCATATTATTATTATCAACTGCAAGTATCAATGCAGTATCGCCATCACTTACTACAGTATTAACATCTGCCTTATATTTCAAAAGAAGCTCAGCCATTTCTATATTATTATCCATAACTGCAATCGATAATAATGAAAAATCTTCATAATCAAGATTATTTATATCTCCATTATATTTCTTAAGAATATTCTCAGCTTCTTTAACATTACCTTCATTCACATATTCTCTTAATCTTTCATAAGCTTTAGTTTTATTATCAGTTTGACTGTATAAGCACAGACTAAATAAAAATAAAATAAATATTAACTTTTTCATAATTCACAAACCTCTTTAAATTATTAAACTTTTATTTATCTTTTAAAATACCATTATCATAGGAGCTATAAAAGAAAAAATAAATGAGTAAATACCATAAATATAAATGAAGCTATATATTTTATTATTTCCAATCACTGCCTCATTTATATTAATATTATTTTTAAATATTTTTATTATAGACTTTATATTTTGTACTATTATATATATTAAATTAATAGCTATTACAGCATTAAGAACTGTAATAGAAATTTCATTTATTTTATTTTCAGAAATAATTACTCTGTATATGCTTGCTCCTAATACTAATATATTAAATAATAATGCTATTATTGGAAATATTATATACATTGCTTTTGTTATTACTCCAGCTTTATAGTCAGCTCTTATAAAGTATAAAGTAATAATAGATAAAATTAATAATACATTATAAATTATAAAAGACTTAGTATTGTCAAAAGGTCTTATAGGTTCATATAGTAAGGCAAAAAATGAAACAAATATTAAAAATGAATATAAAAATAATAATCCTCGAGAAATATATATTGATAAAACAGTTTTGAATCTCTTTTGCACAAAGAAAAATATAAACGGTATTAAAGTAGATAAATACACAATAAAAATCAAAATCAGTTTTAAGGCTAAGGTATTTCCATGTTCTTCAGAAAAAACAGATAACATTAAACCAAAAAATACTAATACCATCAATACCAAAAATTCTAGCAATTCTACCAATTCTACCAATTTAATAATTAAGAATAATATTGTTGCTAATAAAATTTCTGATGCTACAGAAAACAGTATTATATCTCCTAATTTAGTAAAACTATTATATGTATTATTCTTTATATTAAAATTGTTATCAGATAAAACTATTATAATAAAAAAGATTATAGAAGATAATATACTTTTATTAATCATTATATTAGATTTAAAAAATTCAAGCATATCAGGTATTTCATCTTTTAATGGTGCTGAAGTAAATATGCCAAGCAAAAATAAAAGTAAAAATGACAAAAATATTATTAGTATTGTTCTTTTATTAATATTTTCTAAATTACTATCTATAATAAATAAAAATGAATAACAAAAAAAGTAAAATACTTGATAATAAAAACTATTAATAATAATTAAATTGTCAGCATTATGATCAATATCATATAATAATATTTGTATACTTATAGGAAGAGAAGAAATTAGTATTAATACAAATACTAATATATGATATAATCTTTTTTTACTGATGTAGTTCATAAATCTCTCACACTTTTATTTATTTTTTAAAAATATCATTATAATAGGAGCTATAAAAGAAAAAATAAATGAGTAAATACCATAAATATAAATGAAGCTATATATTTTATTATTTCCAATTACTACCTCATTTATATTGATATTGTTTTTTAATATCTTTATTATAGACTTTATATTTTGTATTATAATATATATTAAATTAACAACTATTATCGCATTAAGAACTGCAATAGAAATTTCATTTATTTTATTTTCAGAAATAATTACTCTGTATATGCTTGCTCCTAATACTAATATATTAAATAAAAATGCTAGTACTGGAAATATTATATACATTGCCTTTGTTATTACTCCAGCCTTATAGTCAGCTCTTATAAAGTATAAAGTAAAAATGGATAAAATTAATAATGCATTATAAATTATAAAAGACTTAGTATTGTCAAAAGGTCTTATAGGTTCATATAGTAAAGCAAAAAATAAAGCGAATATTAAAAATGAATATAAAAATAATAATCCTCTAGAAATATATATTGATAAAACAGTTTTAAATCTCTTTTGCACAAAGAAAAATATAAAAGGTATTATAGAAAAAACAAATACAATAGACATAAAAAGAAGTTTTTCAATTAATGATTCAAAATCAGGTGCTATATCAGTTCTAAAAATAAATTTATTATATAAAAAAGCAATAAATACCCAAAATATAAATGCAATAATTGCAGCTATTGTAGAAAATACAATTATATCTCCTAGCTTAGTAAAACTATTATATGTATTATTTTTTATATTAAAATTATTATCAGCTAAAAGTATTATAATAAAAAACATTATAGAAGATAATATACTTTTATTAATCATTATATTAGACATAAAAAAATTAAGCATATCAGGTATTGAATCTTTTAATGGTGCTGAAGTAAATATACTAAGCAAAAATAAAAGTAAAAATGATAAAAATGTTATTAGTATTGTTCTTTTATTAACATTTTCAAAATTGCTGTTTATACTAAATAAAAATGAATAACAAAAAAAGTAAAAAACTTGAAAATAAAAACTATTAAAAATCATATTGTAAATTAATTTTTCAAGATCATATGTAGTATCAAATAATAATATATATACATTCGCTGGAATAGAAGAAATTATCATTAGTACAAATACTAATATAAAATACATTATTTTTTTACTGTTCGAATTAATTAACTTATTTTCAGACATTTTTCATAACCCCTTATAGGTATTTTTATAAATACTTAAAAATGGATTATAACCTATAATTATAAATTGTAAAGTAAATACTTAAAATAGTTATATTTTATAAAATACTTTTTAAGTATATACTGAAAATTTTTAAGTTTGTCAATTGATCCACTTTATATAGATGTTATCTACCTTTTTTCCGCACACGCTCTGCGGACTTCGTCAAAGTATCTATATCCTCGACAGGCTCGGATACGCTTCGCGAAAACGCAATTGCTAGAACTTTATATTTTAAGAATATGTATTAAATATAGTGTAATACCATAGTTTTAGGTCAAAAATGCAGTTGTTTTGGTTCTTTTATACCAATAAAAGAACTGGGGGTTCGGGGCAAAGCCCCAAATATAAAACCAAAACATAAATTTATTTTTGACAAAATATAGTTGTTTAGGTATATACTAAAAATTTTTAAACAGAAAATAAAAAAGTGCATACATATATAATGCATACACTTTTTTATTATTTATTAATAACTAAGATAATATTCTAAATCGCTTGGATTAGTCATGTGATGAAGCGCTGAACTATCATCTCTAGCTGAAGCAATATCAATGGCTGTTTTTCCTTCTTTGTTTTTAATATTATAATCAGCTCCCATATTTACAAGAACTCCCACAATAGCATAATTATAACTTGCAGCTGCAATCATTAATGGAGTATTTCCTTCCTTATTCTTTTTATTTATATCAGCACCATTTTTTATCATATAATAACAAAGATCTGCTACACCGCCGTACTTGTTGGCATTTACTAAATATGTTAAAGGAGTATCCCCTGTTGCTGAACATACGGCATTTAAATCAGGCTTCAAATCAATAATATTTTTAGCTAAACCAATATTACGATACTTAATTGCTATTATTAAAGGAGTATATCCATATCCGTCTTCTAAATTTATATCAGCACCTTTTTCTACTAGGAATTTAACCATTTCTTTATCATTTCTAGCAGCAGCTAAATTAAGAGGTGTAATATTATCATATTGTTTATTTAAATCGGTATCGTCTTTTATAAGTTTTTCTAATGCTTTCATATCTCCTTTTGATACAGCATTCATTAATTCATCATATCCGTCTATATTGTTTGAATCTTCGCTTAATAATAATTTTTCTATTTCATAATATTTTTTATTCTTTGCTGATTCTATAGCTTGTTCTATAGTTGTATTAGTATTAAGATTAAAAACATCATTATCTATTAATAATTTAGTTATATCATAATTACCATAATCAATAGCTGGACCTATATAATCATCGCTTGAGTTTAAATTGGCACCCTCATCAATTAAAAGTTTAGCTATTTCTATATTGCCATTTTCAGCTGCTACTTTCATAGGAGAGTTAATCCAAAGTCCATCTGCAAATATTTGAGCATTTACATCTTGTCCTATAGATATTAAATATTTAACCATTTCTATATTATTTTCTTCTATGGCATCAGGAATTAAGCTTGATTCCAAATCAATATCTCCGCTTTCTACAAGTATTTTAAGCATATCAAGATTATTGTTGTCAATAGCAATATCTGTTAAATAATAAGGATATTCAAAACCATAATCTCTGCCTGCATCAAGTCCTTCATCAATTAAGATTTTACTCATTTCAACATTATTATTTTCAACAGCATAATAAAGCATATCAATACCGTCTTCTGTTTCCATATCATTTGCTCTAGCATTAACATCTGCACCTTCTTTTATAAGTTCTTTTGCCAAATCATTATATCCGAATTGTACCGCCAAAAACAAAGGAGTAGAATCTTTATTTACTTTATATATATATTTATCACTAAAATTTGTATATTCAGTGATTTTTCCTTCTAGTCCTTCCTCTGCTAATAATTTTGATATTTCATATATTGGTGCTTTATATTTATATTCATTGAGTATTTCATCTATTTTACTATATCCTGTAGGTATAGGATCTAACTCTGTACCTTGAATATATTCATTAGTATATGTAGTTTCATTAGCATTAATATCAATATCTGTATTATGATTTTCATTTGTACTTGTTGGATTGATATATACTTGTTCATTTGTTTGAGTTTGATTAGTTTGAGTATTTTGTTCTGATTGATTTGTTTCTTTGTTTCCGCCGCCGCCGCATGAAATTATAGCAATCATTAAAGTGAATGCTGCAATTATAGAAATAAATTTTTTCATAGTAAACCCTCTGTATGTATTGTTATTTTTAGGCATTATAAATTAGAATAATTAAAATTTCAATTATGTAATATTTCAAGAATAAAAAAGTGCATACATATAATGCATACACTTTTTAGAATTAAGATTCTAACTATTATTCAAGAAGTCTTATTAGCTCTCTGTTTTTTCCTTTTATTTTGGCATAGTATAATGCATCTTTTTTCTCATTAGTTTTTATTCTTTTATTAGCACCAGCATCTAAAAGCATTTTTGCTATTTCTAAATTTCCGTTCATACAAGCATTAATCAATGCAGTTATACCATATCTATTTTGCAGATTCACATCAGCATTATTTTTGAGAAGCACTTTTACAGCACCTGCTTCATTAAGTGAAGCTGCCACCATTAATGCAGTATTGTCATCAAAAGTTCTGCAATTTACATCTGCACCATTATCAATTAACTTCTGTAAAAACGCATCATCATCTAAATGTATTATTGCAGTAACTAATGGAATACTCATACTAAGGAAAGTTCTTTGATTAAGATCGCAGCTTTCCAAAGTTTTATCTAAAGAATCAGAACCATTTTGAAGTAAAATATCTACTATATCTTTATGCCCGAACATATAAGCATAAAGCAAAGCATTCGCATTATTTCTATTTCTTTTATTAACTTCAGCTTTATTTGCAATCAAAATTTTTACCGTTTCCTTATAGCCTTTCATAGCAGCATACATTAAAGGTGTTTCTTCATTTCCATCGAATCCATGATATAATATATTAACATCAGCTTTATTTGCAATTAAAAATTTTACCATTTCAATATTTTCTTTAGTATAATAATCTAAAGCATAAAATAATGCATTACCTTCTAAATCGCATTTTTGATTAATATCAGCACCATAACTTAAAAGAAGTTTAACCATTTCTATATTTTTATGATAAATAACTGATAGTATTAACGCACTCATTCCTTCGTATGACGGAGCATTAACATCTGCTTTGTATTTCAAAAGAAGCTTAGCCATTTCCATATTATCATTCGTAACTGCATACGCTAATAATGTATAATTTTCATCATAATAATGATTTAAATCAACATTATATTTTTTTATAATATTTTCAGTTTCTTTGATATTGCCTTTGTTTACATAATCTTTTAATTGTTTATAAACTTCACTTTCATCAGCAGTTTGACTGTATAAACATAGGCTAAATAAAAACACACTAAATAATATAAGCAATTTCTTCATAATAGTACCATCCATATGTATTGTTATTTTAACATATCATAAATTAGAATAATTAAAATTTCAATTAGAAATATTTTTAACAATAAAAAAAGTGCATACATATAAAAAATATGCATACACTTTTTATAAAGACTATAACTATTTTGTGAGTAATTTTATTATTTCTTCATTTTTTCCGTATTCTCTGGCATAATACAATGCATCATAATTACCTCTTTTTATACTTTTATCAGCACCAGCATCTAAAAGCATTTTTGCCATCTCTAAATTTCCGTTACGGCAAGCCGACATCAATGCTGTCATGTCATAGTAATCTTGAACATTTACATTGACATTATTTTTAAGAAGCACTTTTACAGCATTAGTATTATTATAAGAAGCTGCTTCTGTTAATGCTGTTTTCTTATCATAATTTTTATAATTTACATCTGCCCCATTATCAATAAGATTTTGTAAAAAAACTTCATTGGTAGAATACTCTGCAGCATTTATTAATCTATAACTAAATAAAGTTTCTTTATTAAGAAGCTTACAACCTTTCAAACTTTTATCCAAAGAATCAGAACCATTTTGAAGTAAAATATCTGCTATATCCTCATGTCCATACATATAAGAATAAATCAAAGCATTGGCTTTATGAATATTTTTTTTATTTATATCGGCTTTATTTTCAATTAATATTTTTGTTGTTTCTTTATAGCCTTTCATAGCAGCATACATTAAAGGTGTTTTTTCATTTTTATAATCGCCATCATAAGCTATATTAACATCTGCTTTATTTTTTATTAATAGTTTTACCATTTCAATATTTTCTTTTCTATTATATTCTAAAGCACAAAATAATGCTGTTCTTCCTCTAAAGCCTTTATAATCAATATCAGCACCATAACTTAAAAGTAGTTTAACCATTTCCATATTATTATTATCAACTGCAAGTATCAATGCTGTATCTCCATCACCTACTACAGTATTAACCTCTGCCTTATATTTCAAAAGAAGTTCAGCCATTTCTATATTATTATCCATAACTGCAATCGATAATAATGTAAAATCTTCATAATCAAGATTATTAATATTGACATTATGTTGTTTAAGAATATTTTCAGCTTCTCTAATATTGCCTTCATTCACATATTCTCTTAATCTTTCATAAGCTTTACTTTTATTATCAGTTTGACTATATAAATACAGACTAAATAAAAATAAAATAAATATTAACTTTTTCATAATTCATAAACCTCTTTAAATTATTAAACTTTTATTTATTTTTTAAAAATATCATTACAATAGGAGCTATAAAAGAAAAAATAAATGAGTAGATACCATAAACATAAATAAAACTGTATATTTTATTATTCCCAATCACTGCCTCATTTATATTAATATTATTTTTAAATATATTTATTATAGACTTTATATTTTGTATTATAATATATACTAAATTAACAGCTATTATTATATTAAGAACTGCAATAGAAATTTCATTTATTTTATTTTCAGAAATAATTACTCTGTATATGCTTGCTCCTAATACTAATATATTAAATAATAATGCTAATATTGGAAATATTATATACATTGCTTTTGTTATTACTCCAGCTTTATAGTCAGCTCTTATAAAGTATAAAGTAAGAACAGATAAAATTAATAATGCATTATAAATTATAAAAGACTTAGTATTTTCAAAAGGTCTTATAGGTTCATATAGTAAAGCAAAAAATGAAACAAATATTAAAAATGAATATAAAAATAATAATCCTCGAGAAATATATATTGACAAAACAGTTTTGAATCTCTTTTGCACAAAGAAAATTATAAAAGGTATTATAGAAAAAACAAATACAATAGACATAAAAATGAGTTTTTCAATTAAAGATACTAAATTACCTGCTATATCCATAATTCTAAAAATAAATTTATTATATAAAAAAATAAAAAATACCCAAAATACAAATGCAATAATTGCAGCTATTGTAGAAAATACAATTATATCTCCTATCTTAGTAAAACTATTATATGTATTATTTTTTATATTAAAATTATTATCAGCTAAAAGTATTATAATAAAAAAGATTATAGAAGATAATATACTTTTATTAATCATTATATTAGACATAAAAAAATCAAGCATATTAGGTATTGAATCTTTTAATGGTGCTGAAGTAAATATGCTAAGTAAAAATAAAAGTAAAAATGATAAAAATGTTATTAGTATTGTTCTTTTATTAACATTTTCAAAATTGCTGTTTATGCTGAATAAAAATGAATAACAAAAAAAACAAAAAAGTTGAAAATAAAAACTATTAAAAATCATATTGTAAATTAATCTTTTAGCATCATATTCAGTATCAAACAATAATACATATATATTAGCAGGAATAGAAGAAATTAGCATTAGTACAAATACTAATATAAAATACATTATTTTTTTACTGTTTGAATTAATTAACTTATTTTCAGACATCTTTCATAACCCCTTATAGGTATTTTTTATTAATACTTGAAAATGGATTATAACTTATAATTAGAAATTGTAAAGTATTTGCATATTAATATAATTATTTAATTGGAATGTACAGCTATTTTTATACAATTATCTTTTTTATTATCAAAGATATCATATCCTTTTAATATATCATCTAATTTTATTCTATGAGTTATAAGAAAATCAGTATTCAATTTTCCTTCTGATATTAACTTTAAAATTTCATCACTATGAACAGCATCTACTCCGCCTGTTTTGAATATCAAATTTTTTCCATACATTATATTTAAAGGCAGTATTTGAGGCTTTTCATACATAGCAACTAAAGCTACAACAGAATTAGGTCTTGCAATTTTCCAAGCTAATTCAAATGTATTTTCTCCTCCTGCAGCTTCTATAGTACCGTCAGCAAGTCTGCCGTTATTTACATCTTTTATATATTCTTCTATATTTTTAACTTTATTAGGATTTATAAAAAAGTCAGCTAATTTATTTTCTTTTGCAATATTCAATCTATCTTCATTTATATCAATAGCTATTATTTTTTCAGCACCGAAAACTCTTGCACTCATCATGGCACAAAGCCCCACAGGTCCAGAACCTATTACAGCAATTGTATCATTATTTTTTATTTCACAAAGCTCAGCACCGAAATATCCGCTTGCTAAAATATCACCCACAAATAATGCATTCTCATAAGTTACATTTTCAGGAAGTATATTCAATGCCATATCAGCATAAGGAACTTTCACATATTCAGCCTGACATCCATTTATACGGCAGCCTATTTCCCATCCTCCTTTTTCGCAATTATTTATAAAACCATTCTTACAATAATAACATTCGCCGCAGAATGTTATGCAATTTGCTGAAACTCTGTCGCCTTTCTTTAATTTTTTTACATCGCTTCCTACTTCTATAACTTCACCTACAAATTCATGTCCAAGCACTATATTTTCTTTTGCTCTTGGTACCGCTCCGTTTATTATATGAAAATCGCTTGTGCATATACTAGATAATGTAATTTTTACTATAGCATCTTTACTATCTATAATTTTTGGATTTTCTATTTCCTTTAATTCTATTTTTTTATTTCCTAAATATACTAAGCCTTTCATATTTACTTCCTAATTCATTTTTATTTATAAAGAAATATAATAATTTAATAATATACTCTTATAAAACTTTTACAATAATATTTTATCATAAACAAGAAGAAATTATAATTCTTTGTCATATAAATAAAAATCTATATCAAATTTACTTGTAAATGGTATTGAAAAATGTTTCTCTTTATTTTTATGCATTTCAAAATGTTCATAAAATTTATAATTACAATAAGTATCAGTATATAAATAAAAATCGTTAATATTGTTTTCTTTTAAATAATAATTAAATTCTTGAAAAAGTTTTTTTCCTATACCAAGTCCCTGACAATCTTTGCTTACTGCAAAAAATGAAAGTTCAGCATCATAATTTTTGTTAGCTTGTTTGTATAGATTATTATTTATTGATTTTATTTTTTTATATACTAATAAAGAAATTATACCTTCAATATTTTTTGAAATTTTAGATTTTATTTCTTTTATTTTATTTTCGTATATATTATTTTGTTTTGAATTGATTATTTTACCTATTAAAAAACCAACAGGTATATTATCTTTTAATGCTATTTTAGCAAATGAAGCTGTATTAAGAAACGAATATAAATTTAATTCAGCTATAAGTTTGGCATTTTTTTCTGATAACATATCATCGAATCCCCAAACTTTTATCACAATATCAGTTAAAAACGTCAAATCATTTTCTATATATTCTCTGAAGATAATTTCATCATTCATAATTTAGTATATTAATAATCAAAAAAATTATTCATATCATTGAAAATTTCTCTCATACTTCCTCTTAAAATTTTGGCATTAGGAAGAGATTGAATGAATTGAGAGCCATAAGTTTTTGTATAAAGCCTCTTATCAAGAACAAATACAACACCTCTGTCATCTTTGCTTCTTATAAGGCGTCCGAATCCCTGTTTAAACTTTATAACAGCGAAAGGCAGAGCATAATCTAAAAATGCATTTCCTCCATTTTCTTCTATATATCTGTATCTTCCCTCACTTATAGGATCGGTTGGTACAGCAAAAGGCAGCTTTGGTATTATAACAACTTCCAAATTCTTTCCTGCAACATCAACTCCTTCCCAAAATGAATCAACTCCGTAAAGTACATTGTTTGAAGAAGCTTTGAACATATCAAGAAGAGTATGTCTATGTATTGAAGCTGTTTGTGCTAAAGCATTTATATTTTTACTTTTTAATTTTTCAGATGTATTTTCATATACATTCATAAGAGATGAAAAAGAAGTAAATAGTATAAAAGCTCTTCCTCCTGTTACATCGCATACTTTAAGTAATACTTTTGAGGTAAAATCATTAAATGTATCAGAAGCAACATCAGGCATATCTGTTGCAATATAAAGTCTTGCATTATCCTCATAATTGAATGGAGATTCTAAATATATTTCTATCTTTTTATTTTTTTCTATAAAATCAAAACCTAATCTATTAGAAAAGAAATTAAAACTCTTTGAAACTGTTAAAGTAGCAGAGTACATTGCCACAGTATCAAATCTTGAATATAAGAAGTCATTTAAATTTTTTGCTACAGTTACAGGAGTTAAATGCCAATTAAGAATAAGATTTCCTTTTTTGGTTAGTCTTGTTTCTACCCATCTTATATATTCATCTTTTTTATAATCTATAGCAGCATTTAATGATACTAATTGTCTTTTAAGTCTTTCTAAATAAGCATTAGACATCTGGGCTATTTCTTCATAATCAAAATCTTTTTCAATAGCTATATCAAAAAACTTCTTATATAGTTTATCACATATATTAACAAGAGAAGTCATAGAAAGCACCATTTCTCTTAATGGTTTTAATCCTTCATTCTGCCAATGAGAAGTCATTACGAGTTCAGGGCTTATTCTGAATTTATAACCTAATCCTTCTTTAGTCTGAATATTTTTATGACAATATGTTATGAATTCTTTTGATTTATCTTCAACAACATTTCTTACTCTTGATGTTAAATCATGTGCTTTATTTATTAAATCAAGTATCTCATCGTATTCATACTTTTCAATTAATGCTCTTTTTTCATTAAGCATATTATTAATACTTTCTATCACTCCAAGTCTTTTATTTTTCTTAATTCTTGAAAGATAGAAAAGTGCTTTTAATATTCCGTTTTTACTTCCCTCATCTCCGAAATAGCTTGATGCGGAGTTCTCAAAATTATGTGCCTCATCAATTAGAACTTTTGTGTATCTTGGTAGGAGGCTGTATCTTCCTGCTGTTTCTGCATAAAGGGATAAATCAGCACAAAGTATATGATGATTAACTATCAATAACTGTGCTGCATTTAACTGCTTACGCATTTTATAAAAATAACAGTCTTCCAAATATTCGCATTTTCTATGAGTGCATGTATCAGTATCGCAGCAAACCATTTCCCATAATTCGCCTTTAGGTTTATATCCTAAATCTGTTATAGAACCGTCTTTTGTTATATTAAGCCAATGATCTATATCCTCAAAGAAATTTATCTGCTCTTCAAAATCAAATTTATCATGATCATTTAAACCGTCTTTAACTTTTTTTATGCATACATAATTATTTCGCCCCTTAACCAAAGCATATTTTACACTTGGAGCAATTCCTCCTATAATAGAAGGTATATCCTTTGAAATAATTTGTTCCTGAAGATTTATTGTATTAGTAGAAATGACTATTCTAGTTTTATTTTCTTTTAACCATAATAAAGCTGGTATTAAATAAGCAAAAGATTTTCCAATTCCTGTTCCTGCTTCAGATATTAAATGTTTATTATTATTGAATGCTTCTATAGTAGCTTCAACAAGTTCTGTCTGTTCCTGTCTGTATTCGTACTTTTTTAATAATTGGCTTAAAGTACCATTTTCAGTAAACATATATAAAGCTTCAGGAGCATCTATAGTTTTTACATTTTCAGATTTTATAGGCTTTACAACCTCATAATAATCTTCAACATCATTATTAACTATATAAAAACCTACTCCTGCATTATTACCGAGTTCGCTTGCTATTGCTAAATCTGCTCTTGAAGGGGTAAGCTGTCCGGAAGGGTGATTATGAATAACAGCATCAAATTCCAATGACAATGATATTATAGCAGGTACAGAATCTTTATTTCCTCTAGCCATTACCTCTATATAGTCTAATATACCATAGGCATTAAAATTTATTCCAAAATATACTTCATTTCCATAAGCATCTACTATTGCTTTTCTCATATAATTAATTGCATCTATGGAAAATACATTATCTATTTCTTTGCCATAATTATTACTCATATTAGTATAATAATATAGTATATATTGAAATCTTTGTCAATTATTAAAAATTACAATTATAAAAAAATCAATATTTTATAAAAAAGTTAGAATATTATAACTTTTTTATAAAAATACTGTAATTTTGATTTGTAATATTTAGTTATTCATTGTATAATATATACATTAAAATTTGAAAATAAAATAAGAGGAAAATTACAAATATGGCTGCAGAAAAAACATATAGCTCGAAGAATATTCAAGTTTTAGAAGGACTAGACCCTGTTAGAAAACGTCCTGGTATGTATATAGGATCTACAGGTGCTCAAGGTTTACATCACTTAGTATATGAGGTTGTAGACAATAGTATAGATGAAGCTATGGCAGGATATTGTAAGAATATAACTGTTACTATAAAGAAAGACAATATAATACAAGTTGAAGATGACGGAAGAGGTATTCCTGTTGATATGCATCCGAAACTTAAAATTTCTGCTTTAGAAGTAGTTATGACAAAATTGCATGCCGGCGGTAAATTCGATAATGAAACATATAAAGTATCAGGCGGTTTGCATGGTGTAGGCGTATCTGTAGTTAATGCTTTAAGTACGGAATTGATAGCTGAAGTTAATAAAGACGGTAAATTATATAGACAAGTATATCATAGAGGAATTCCGGAAGAGCCTGTAAAAGAAGTAGGAACAAGCAAAAAAACCGGAACTACTGTAACATTTAAAGCTGATGATGAAATATTTGAAACAACAGTATATGACTATAAAATATTAGCTAACAGACTTAGAGAATTAGCTTTCTTAAATAGAGGAATAAGGATTACTCTTAAAGATGAGAGAGAAGCAGAAGTTGTAAGCAATGAATTTTATTATGAGGGCGGAATAGAAATGTTCATAACTCACCTCAATGAAAATAAAAAAGCATTGCATGACAAGCCTATATACCTTCATAAAAATGAAGATAAAACAGATGTAGAAGTTGCTATGCAGTATGTTGATGCTTATAATGAAAATATATTCACATATTGTAATAATATTAATACTACTGAAGGCGGTACTCATTTAGTAGGATTTAGAACTGCTTTAACAAGAGTTTATACTGATTTCGCTAAAAAACTTGAATTAGATAAGAAAAATAAAATAACATTTATGGGTGAAGATACAAGAGAAGGTTTAGTTGCTGTAGTATCCGTAAAAATACCTAATCCTCAATTTGAAGGACAGACAAAAACTAAATTAGGTAATACAGAAGTAAGAGCAGTGACAGAAAAACTTGTAGTTGAAGGATTGAATGATTATTTCTCACAAAACCCTAAAGTTATAAAAGCTATATTAGAAAAAATAATATCTGCGGCACAGGCTAGAGAAGCTGCTAGAAAAGCTAGAGATTTAGCTAGAAGAAAAAATGCATTAGAAAGCGACTCATTACCTGGAAAATTGGCTGACTGTTCAGAACAGGAAGTAGATAAATGCGAAGTATATCTTGTAGAGGGAGACTCTGCAGGCGGTACTGCTAAAGGCGGAAGAGACAGACATTTCCAAGCTATTTTACCGCTTAGAGGTAAAGTATTAAATGTTGAAAAAGCAAGACTTGATAAAATAATAGATAATGAGAGTTTAAAACCTATAATAGCTGCATTAGGATGCGGTGTAGGTGCTTCATTTGATATATCAAAAATAAGATACGGCAGAGTCATAATAATGGCCGATGCCGATATTGACGGTTCGCATATAAGAACTTTGCTTTTAACATTCTTCTTCAGATATATGCGTCCTTTAATAGATTTAGGACATATATTTATAGCTGTTCCTCCGCTATACAAAATAAGTTTTGATAAGAAAAACTTTTTGTATGCATATTCTGATGAGCAGAGAGATAAAATATTAGCTGAAAATAAAGACAGAAAATATGATATACAAAGATACAAAGGTTTGGGTGAAATGAATGCTGATCAATTATGGGAAACTACTATGAATCCTGAAACTAGACTTATGTATCAAGTATTGACAGAGGATGCTGAAAAAGCAGATCAATTATTCTCTATGCTTATGGGTGATGAAGTTAAGCCTAGAAGAGATTTCATTGAATCTAATGCAAGATATGTTAAAAATTTAGATGTTTAATTATATCTTTTAATTCCATATTTGTATTTTTCTTAAGCAGCTTTATTTCAAATGTGAGTCAATTACATATAAAAAAGGAGACAAATTATGGATAATAAATACGATTTAATTATTGTAGGAGGCGGACCTGGAGGAATTGCTGCTTCAGTTGAGGCTTCCATATTAGAAATTAAAAAAGTTCTTTTATTAGAAAAAGGTGATAATCACTCCACTACTATAAGAAAATTTTATAAAGATGATAAAAGAGTTGATAAAGATTATAAAGGCGAGGCTTTAGATCTAAAAGGAAACATAAAATTTGAAACTGCAACTAAAGGCGATGTATTAGATCTATTCAGTGAATGCTTATTTGGAAACTATATAGAAGCTATGTTTAATACTGAAGTTGAATCTATTAAAAAAAATGGTGAATATTTAGAAGTGAATACTTCCGATAATAAACAATATTTAGCTAAATATGTTGTAGCTTCTATCGGTAAAATGGGAAGACCTAATAAACCTGATTATGCTATACCGGCTAGTTTAAATAATGTAGTAAATTTCAATATTTATAAATGTAAGGAAAATGAAAAGGTATTAGTAGTAGGAGGCGGTAATTCAGCAGTTGAGTATGCCTACTTGTTAGGAAAAGATAATAATGTTACAATAAACTATAGAAAAGCTGAGTTTACAAGACCAAATGAAAAAAATTTGGAAACTATTAAAGAAGATATATCAAGCGGAAAAGTAAAAGCAAAACTTGGAATTGATATAACTTCAATAGAAGATAAAGAAGGAAAAGTATTAGTACATTATACTGATGGTACAGAAGATACTTATGACAGAGTAATATATGCATTAGGAGGAGTTGCCCCTGTAGATTTCTTGAAAAGATGTAATATAGAATTAGATGCGAATGGAGTACCTATTGTTAATGAAAATCATGAAAGCTCTGTTCAAAATCTATTCATAGCAGGAGATATATTATATAAATCAGGAGGCTCCATTGCTAAAGCATTAAATGCCGGATTTGATATAGTCAAATATATACATGACTTAATAAAAAAGTCCGGTAATTAATAATTAATATATTTAAGGAGTTAATTATGTTAAAAGTATTAGTAGTTTGTGCTAATGGAACAGGTACTAGTTTAATGATGAAGGAAAAAGCTCAAATGGCTTTGATAAAATTGGGAGTAGAAAATTTATCAATTGACCATTGTGATATGAATCATTGTAAAACAGGAGATTATGATTTAATTTTCTGCCCTAATAACTTCCTTGATAGTTTCAAAGAGGCTGAACAAAAGGGTGCTAAATTAATCGGAATAAAAAATATATTATCTGAAGAAGAGTTCAAACAAAAACTTGAATCTTCAGGATATTTAGACGAGTTAAAACATAAATAATTATTTATTATTATTATTGCTAGTGATAAATATTTGACAGCTTCCTTCATAAATTACTGGCTGCTTGTTTATAAAAACTTAATAACATAATTAATATATGATTTATATTAGCAATAATAAGCAACAATTTAATTGCTGCATAATTCAAAATATATAACAAATTTATTAATTGTATTATGCAGCAATATATTTATTTTTCTATATAATAGAATTCATTTGAAGGTATTCTATTTCCTATCAATTTTTTATCAAAATTATATAAGAAATTATAATAACTATTCAAAGCAAATTTCATTTTTTCACCGCTGTAAAAAGTTAATCCCATTCTATTAATACCATAAACAGCAGCTTTAGCATTAATTATCATAGATGAATCTTTTATCAAAGTTTCTATTTCATTTTTATTATTTATTATATATTCAGTAGATTTTTGATATTCTTTAAGCACTTCCTGAACTAATGCTCTATTATGATTAATAAAAGTATTTTTTGCAATTAAAACAGCTACAGGATAATTCTCAACATATTTAGACATTTCAACAACTATATGTACATCTTTATTTTCAAGCATTGCTGAAGATACAAAAGGTTCTGGTAATATTGCAATATCTGCATTTTTTGATGCAACTGCTTTTGCTAAATCAGGATTACTCAAAGAATAATTGATGTTAACCTTAGGCAGATTTTCTTTTGATATTAAATACTGAAGCATTAAATCTGGGGCTGCCAATTTAGTACCGCAGTATACGGTTTTATTTTTTATATCATTTATAGTTTGTATTTTATTATTTGCTGATACTATAAAAAGCTTAGTTTCAGATATCACAGCAATAACTTTATAATCTAATTGTCTGTTAAAAATTATAGCCGCCATATTAGCAGGAATTGCCGCTATATCAGCCTCCCCTTTCACTATTAATGAAAGCATATTATTAGGAGCATTTACAAAATGAATATTTACTCCTTTATAATCTTTCATCATTTTTAATCCGCCTATTCCTGTAGGGCCGCTAAGAAGATACATTTCCTGAGAATAAAGACTGCCTATAAAAATAAAAATCATTATCAATACTAATTTTATGTTTTTCATTTTATTTTCCTATTTAATTTTTTATAAATATAAGTTTTTTGATAGTATATAATCATAAACTTTTTCTTTCACAAAATACCTGAATCCTTTTTTTTCTTTTATTCTATTTCTAATAAGGCTTGATGATATATCTATACGAGGAGCCATTATTACTTTAATATTATATTTATCAATATTTTCTTTATACAGATTATTATCATCTTCCCTATTTACAACAGTTATATTAGATATTTCAGATATTTTTTCAGGTTCTCTCCATTTATCAAAATCTTTTACTAAGTCTGCTCCTATTATAAGTCCTATTTTTCCCTCAATATCATAATTTTTATATAGATAATTTAAGGTATTAATAGTATATGAAACTCCGTCATTATTAAGTTCATATTCATCTAATAAAAATCTTTCATCATTTTCTATTGAAAGTTTAAGCATATTGAGTCTGTCCTCATTTGATGCTTCACCGCTTATATTTTTATGAGGAGGAATTTTTGCCGGTATAAAAATTACTTTATCATAATCGCAATTAGTTATAACAGTATCAGCCAATATTAAATGTCCTAAATGAGGCGGATCGAAAGTACCTCCTAAAATAGCTATTCTCATAACTTATAAAACCTATATTTTATTTTTTAATATATTTTATATTTAGATTAATAATTTGCAATAAGAATTTATAATGCATTATAAAAATAAAGCCCGTTTAATTATTTAAACAGGCTTATTTATTATTTTAATTAATACTATATTAATTTTTTATTAATCATCAGGATATAGAAGTTTATAATCTTTTTGTTTTCCAGCCTGAACATAATCTTCTGGAACAACTTTCCAATTATTAAGTTTCTCTACTGTGATAGGACCATTTTGCTCTTCAAACCAATTTATTATATAATATCTCAAATCCTTATCAGTAGATTTCAATACCAAATCCATATTCTGTAATGTTTCTAAATCTATTCCAGCACCTTGAGTAAGATGTCCGCCGCCGCCGCTTCCTCTGTAAGAGTTAATTGCTACTTTATATTCTTTATCCAATTCAAAAGGACTTCCATCAGAAAGAGATTCTATTATCACTTTCTCTCCATTAGGCTTTGTTACATCAACAGTATAATTTAACCCAGCAACACTTTCATAATTATATGAAGGTGTTACAGTATCATAAGAATTGTATCTGTTATTAAATATTAATTCACCATTAGCATCTTTCTTAAAAGCTATTAGATGATCATTAATATTATTCATAGTATTAAACCATCTTCCATAAGAATATTCCATAGCATCTTTAATCTGCTTACCTGTTAATGTCATAACATAAAAGAAATTCTCATAAGGATATAAATTGAACATATCTTTTACTTTTATTATACCATTATTCAAAACAGCATCCTTACTTAAAGGAGCAGCAAAAGAAATATCAGCCTTTTCACCTAGTTCTCTTTCAGCTATTGTAAACTGTAATTTATGTATTAAACTTAGGAAATAACTATCTCCGAATATAGCCTCATCTGAAACTAATTTTGTATTTAAATTACCTATATCTCTGCTTACCCATTTTTCTATATTAACTCTTGCATCAGCAAACTTTTCTAAAAATTCTTTATCTGCTTCAAATTCAGAAACATCTAATAAATTTCCATTAAATTTTATATCCCAAGTTTTATTATCTTCATTATAACTCATAGAAACATCAATAGAAGCTATATATCTTGCAGAATTTACTCCTCCATATATAGGTACTATTTTTCCGCTAGGACTTTTTACTTCTTTAGTTTTTTGTTTTGAAGTTTCATCATAACCTAATCCGCTCCATCCCTGATGATCATGCCCTACAAGTATAATATCAAAACCATCAACTTGCTCTGCTACTAATTGACTAGCATTTTCATTTTTATATGTTTCTTTATCATCTGTATGATTAGCTCCGGCATGGAAAAGCCCTATAATCATATCAGGTTTTTCTTTATCCTTTATAACTTTAATCCACTTCTTGGCAGATTCCACCATATCTTCAGTAGCCAATCCTTCATATAAAACTTTAGGAAGCTGTCTATCTATTGCCGGCTCTGTAAGTCCAAGTACTGCTATCTTCACTCCATTCTTTTCAACAATACTATAAGGTTTAAAATAAGGTTCTTTAGTTTTTTCATCTATTAAATTAGCAGCCAATAAAGGAGCTTTTAATTCTTTTACAAGTTTATCATAAACACTATGACCTGCCTCAACATCATGATTTCCAACACCTATAACATCATAATCCATATAATTTAAAACTTCTGACCATATATGAGGTTCATTAGTTGCAACAAAATTATAGTAATAAACTGTAGGCTGTCCCTGTAAAGAATCCCCATTTTCTAATAATAAAATAGTTTTACCCTCATTTTTTAATTGCTTTAAATAAGAGGATACATGAGCCATAGAAGTATCTTCTTCTTCATCTGTAATAAAATTATATGGGAAAATCATTCCATGAATATCTGTTGTCTGAACTATTGTAAAATTAATCTCCCCTTCAGGATAAACTCTATTCTTATCATTGGAATTGCAAGATACATTTGATAATAACATTGACAAAAAAATACTCATTATTATGAAACCTCTTCTCATATATTTCCTCCAAATTTACTTATATATTATTATAATATATATTAGATTAAAATAAATATGGAAATATGCAAAATTACTCTATTTTCAAAACTTTTTTAACTACATCTATATTAGCTATTATAAAAGTTATAGAGTTAAAAATATAATATAATGTAAAAGCAATAAATATTATAAAAACACTTCTTTTAATGGTTGTTCTTGTTTTACTGTCTTTATCTTCTGTCCAAAATAAATCTATGATATCTTTCTTTTTCTTTTTCTTTAAAGATTTATTTTTTTTATTGTCTTTATTGTCTTCCTCCTGTTTTTTAGGAAGCAATCTAAAAATCAATGATATTATAATATATATAATACATGCCAATATAACGAAATTGAATATCAAATAAAAAGTCATTATCTGCTCAATGTCGTTTAAATTAAAATTTTCCATTAAATACAATTCTCCTATATTATTAATATAACAATTATATATTTAAATTTTACAATTAATTATTTATTTTTTACAATAAATAATAATAATAAAATATAATTATTATTTATTTTGTAAAAAATTATATTATGTTATAATTTACAAATACTAATAAAAAATGTTTTTATAAAAAAATATTAAGGAGTAAATATCATATGAGTAATGAAAATAAATCAAATACTTTAATAGAAAGAAAAGATGTAAAAATAGAAGATACTTGGGATTTAACTTTATTATATAAAAATGATGAGGAGTTTGAAAAAGATTTTAAAGCAATGGAAGATTTTTCAAAAGAATCAGCAAAGTTCAAAGGTAATCTTTCAAAATCAGCATCTGAATTAAAAAATATATTAGACTCTATAATGAATGCATCTATTATATTAGATAAATTAGGTTCTTATGCTTTTCTAAAACAAACAGAAGATTTAACTAACAATGATTCAAATATAAAAATAGCAAGATTTTCAAAATTAGCTTCTGAATTTTCTGCTAATTTAAGTTATTTTGATCCTGAATTAATGAGCATTGATGATGAAAAAATGAATAGTTTTTTAAAGGATGAGGTACTAAAAGATTATTTAATTTATTTAAGAAATATACTAAAATATAAACCTCATACATTATCAGAAAAAGAGGAAAGAATATTAGCATTGCAGGGAGAATTAGCTTCAACTGCTTCAAATGTATTTGATACTTTGAATGATGCTGATTTGAATTTCGGAGAATTAGAATATAACGGAGAGAAAACTACATTAACTCATGCTACATTCTCAAGTTTCCAAGAAAGCCAAGATAGAGAATTAAGAAAAAACAGCTATAATCAATTCTATAAAGAATATGATAAGCATAAAAATACTTTTGCTGAACTTTATGCAAGTCAAATCAAACAGGATATATTCGATGCTAGAATAAGAAATTACAATAGTGTACGTGAAATGGAATTATTCGGCGATGATATACCGGTAAGCGTTTATGACAGTTTAATTAAAAGCGTACATAATGCATTACCTGCTTTGCATAGCTATTATGAATACTGTGCTAATAAATTGGGAATTACAGATTTCAGGCAGTATGATAAATATGCACCTGTAGTTAAAGACGTAAAAATACATCATACATTTGATGAAGCTATAACAGTTTTAAGTAAAGCATTATCACCTCTTGGAGAAGAATATGTATCAACTCTTACAAATGGACTTAATTCAAGATGGGTTGATAAATACGAAAATAAAGGAAAAACAAGCGGAGCATTCTCTGCAGGCTGCTATACATCAGAACCTTATATATTGATAAACTTCAGAGATGAAAGCATTGAATCAGTATTTACATTAGCACATGAAGCAGGACATAGTATGCATAGCTATTACAGCAGAAAAAATAATCCTTTCCAGCATCATGATTATAGTATATTTGAAGCTGAAGTGGCATCTACTTTCAATGAAAAACTTTTATTTAATTATTTTATGCAAAATGAAAGTAAAAAAGAAGTGAAAGCATTTTTACTTAATAAGGATATAAATGGATTTGTTGCTACAGTATTCAGACAAACTATGTTTGCCGAGTTCGAGCATATTATTCATAAAGAAGCTGAAGAAGGAAATCCAACAACATTGGAGCTTATAAGAACAGTTTATAAAGATTTACTTAAAAAATATTTTGGAGATAAAGCTGTACTTGAAGAAACAAGCGATTTAGAGGCTTTGAGAATACCTCATTTCTACCGCTCATTCTATGTTTATAAGTACGCTACAGGAATGTCTGCTGCTGTTGCTTTATCTAATGGAGTACTTGAAGGCAATGCTAAAGGCGACTACACAAACAGAGATAATTATTTGAAATTCTTAAAAAGCGGAGGAAGCAGAACTCCTATAGAGAATTTAAAAGTTGCAGGTGTTGATATGACTAAGCCTGAAGTTGTAGAAAGTGCTTTGAAATTATTTGCTAAAGAAGTAGAAGAATTAAAATCATTAAATTGATTTAATTAATTATTAATTTTTTAAGGCTGGCATTTTTTATATGTCAGCTTTTATTTTATATGCTCTTCTATTTTTTTAAATTTAATATATACTAATACAAATAATTTTAAGGAGAACATATGGAAGTTTCAGATAGAAGCTGGGTTGTTGCTTTACTTTTTGCAATATTTCTTCCTGTTCACAGATTTTATGTAGGAAAAATAGGAACAGGTATATTATACTGGCTTACTGCCGGTGGTTTTGGTATATGGTACATTGTAGATATTGTATTGATACTATTAGATCAATTTACTGATAAAGAAGGAAGAAAATTAAGAAAATAACAAAATAAAAAAGGTTAGTATTTTATAACACTAACCTTTTTTAATATTAAATAAATAATTAAAAATCTATTTTATTATAACACCTTTTTGAGGTATATTTAAAACTTTTATTTCACAGTCTATTTTCTTTTTATTGAAACTGCTTTTCATAGCTTCAGAAACTTTTTTAATTATCTTTTCATCGTTTTTTACAAGAGAAAGTATTGAAGAACCTGCACCGCTTATTGTAACAGAATATGCCCCTGCTGCTTTAGTATTCTTAAATAAATCTTTTAGCCCAGGTATAAACTTAGCTCTGTAATCCTGATGCAGTTTATCATCTGTAGCAACCTCAAGTAAATCTAATCTATTTGAGGATAATGCAGAAGTAAGAAGTGCAGCCCTTGAAATATTAAATATAGCATTTTTAAAAGTTATTTCTTTAGGCAAAGCATTTCTTGCAGTTTCAGTACTCAAATAAAAATTAGGAATAGCAACTATTGCCTTTAAATCTTTAGGTGGTTTTATTTTAACATATTTAAAATCTTCATCTTTACGAACTACACCAGATATAATACCTCCCAATATTGCAGGCGATACATTGTCGGGATGTCCTTCAAGCTGAACTGACATATTCAATATATCATTTTCAATTGATAGTTTGTTTCCAAGTATATAATTAGCAGAAAGAAGTCCTCCTATTATAGCTGCAGAACTGCTTCCAAGTCCGCGTGAAAGAGGTATTCTATTTATACATTTTATTATATATCCTTTATCAGGCTTTGATTTTAATCTTTTGTATACTAATTTCATAGCATCAAGTATCATATTATTGTCTTTTGATATCTCGCTTTCACCTTCTCCGCTTATTTCAAATTCTATTTTTTTTGAATCATCATTAGAATATATATGTATTTCATTATACAAATCTAAAGCAAGCCCTACACTATCAAACCCAGAACCAATATTCGCAGATGTAGCAGGTATTTTAAAAGTTACGAGTTTTTTATTTTGCGATTTATTCATTATCATATTCCTATAGCTTTTCTTATTTCTTCTATATTGTTATCAACTTTTATAGGTTCATTGCAAATTTTTATTGCATTATCAGGATCTTTAAGCCCGTTTCCTGTTAATACAGAAACTACAGTATCACCTTTATTTATTTTTCCAGCTTTACGGCTCTTTATTATACCAGCAAGAGAAGCAGCAGAAGCAGGCTCAGCAAATACACCTTCTTCTGTTGTAAGCATTTTATAAGCCTCTAATATCTCATCATCAGTAACAGAATCAATAAAGCCTTCAGATTCATTAGCAGCATTAACAGCAAGTTTCCAGCTTGCAGGATTTCCTATTTTTATAGCAGTAGCTAATGTCTGAGGATTCTCTATTATTTTGTTTTGTACTATAGCAGCAGAACCTTCAGCCTCAAAACCTATCATCTTTGGAAGATTATTTATCTTTGCATTTTCTTTATATTCTTTAAAACCCATCCAATATGCAGATATATTTCCTGCATTTCCAACAGGTATTGCCAAATAATCAGGGGCTTTTCCTAAAACATCGCAAATTTCAAATGCAGAAGTTTTTTGTCCCTGAAGTCTGAAAGGATTAATAGAGTTTACCAATGTAATAGGATATTTATTAGTAATATCAACAACAGCCTTTAAAGCCTCATCAAAATTTCCTTTAATAGCTATAACTTTAGCACCATACATCAAAGCCTGAGCTAATTTACCTAAAGCAATATTTCCATCAGGTATAACAACTATACAGTCTATACCGCTTCTAGCAGCATAAGCAGCAGCAGATGCAGAAGTATTTCCTGTAGAAGCACACATTATAGCTTTAGTATCTCTGCCTTCAAGTGCTTTAGCAACAGCCATTACCATACCTCTGTCTTTAAAAGAACCTGTAGGATTAAGTCCGTCATATTTTAAATATAATTCTATATCCAAATCTCTTCCTATTCTTTCAGCTTTTATTAAAGGAGTATTTCCTTCATGCAAGGTTATCAATGGAGTTTTATTTGTAATAGGTAAATATTTTCTGTATTCTCTTAAAAGTCCTTTCCAAGATTTCATAGTTTTATCCTTTTTAATTTAATTAAAAATTATCTTTGATAGTATTTAATATAGAATATAATATAAACAATAATTTTTCAAGTTATTAATTAACATAATAATAATAAATTTATAAAATACTTATTTAATAAAAAACAAGAGAATTAATATTTTTTAATTCTCCTGTTTTTAAGATAGGTATAAACATGTATATAAATATTTGATATTTCTTAAATTATTTATTCATCTAAAGTTATTAAAACCTCCCTAGGCTTACTTCCATTTTCAGGTCCAACAATACCCTGACGCTCCATTATCTCTACTATTCTAGCAGCTCTGTTATATCCTATTTTCAAGCGTCTCTGTAAGAATGAAGCGCTAGCTTTACCTGTTCTAGCAACCAACTGAACTGCATCCTCCCAAAGCTCTTCATCAAGTATATCTTCTTCATCAGTATTTCTATCATCTGCATCACTTCCTTCTAAAGCAGCTATAAGACTCTCATCAAACATAGGAGACATCTGTCCGGATAAATAATCAACAACCTTTTTAACTTCATTATCAGAAACAAAAGCTCCCTGTACTCTGTCAGGCATTTGACTTCCGGAAGCACAGAATAAAGCATCTCCTTTACCCAATAACTGTTCAGCACCGGACATATCGATTATGATTCTTGAGTTAGTTTTGTTAGGTACTTGGAATGCTATTCTTGTTGGAAGATTAGCCTTTATAACTCCTGTAACAACATCTGCAGAAGGTCTTTGTGTAGCTATGATTAAATGTATACCAACCGCCCTACTCATACCAGCCAAACGAGATATTAAATCTTCTACCTCTTTTGAAGCAACAACCATTAAGTTATGAAGCTCATCTATTACAAGAACTATATATGGGAATAACTCTAAAGGCTCTCCGTTAAATTCTGTTTCTCCTTCTTTAAGTAATTGTCTTACCTTTTCATTATAGGTTTTAACATTTCTAACAAAGAATCTTTCCATTCTCTCATATCTTTTTTCCATTATATCTACAATGTATCTTAATACTATTGTGGCTTTCTTCTCATCTGAAACTACAGGAGACATCAAATGAGGTATGCCGTTATAAATAGAAAGCTCTACTCTCTTTTTATCAACAAATATAAATTTAAGTTCATCAGGTCTAAACTTATATAAAAGTGAAAGTATTATTGTGGATAAGCAAACACTCTTACCAGAACCTGTAGTACCGGCAACTAATAAGTGAGGAGCCTCTGACATATCAGATACAACATTATTACCATAAATACCTTTTCCAAGTACGAATGGTATATCAAGTTTTGATTGTCTGAAATCAGTACTTTCCAAAACATCTCTTAAATAAACAGCACTTCTAACTTTATTAGGTATCTCTATACCTATAACAGAACGTCCAGGTATAGGAGCAATTATCCTTACACTTTCAGAAGCTAAAGCCAAAGCGATATTATCTGTAAGGTTAGATATTTTTGAAACTCTTATTCCTGATGCAATCTCAAGTTCATATCTAGTAATAACAGGTCCTCTTGATACTCCTGTTACTTTTGCTTCAATATTAAAATCCAATAAAGTATGCTCAAGCTGCATTGCTGTTTGTTTAATGGACTCCATCATAGCACCATCATTTACAGGTATTGATCTATTTAATAAATCAAAAGGCGGATGCTTATAATGTTTATCAACATATTTAGTATCAAAATTAGATTGTATACGTTCTGTATCTAAATTTTTAATTGATTTAGTACCTATAACGGATTTCATAGGCTTTAATGTATCAACTGTTTTTTGAGATTCTATATTGATAAATCCTGCTTCCTCCTGAGGTGCATTACTTATATGAGTTTCATTATTATATTTATCATCTTCTTTATTATCTTCATTTATTTCTTCTGATTCTTTTAATATATGGGTAGTAACTGCATTATTATTTTCTATATTATTTTCTATATCACTATTTTCTTTTATATTATCTGAAGCATTATTTAAATTATTAGATTCTAATAAGTTTTCATTAATAATATTATTTTCAGTATTTACACTTCTAGTTTTTAATCTTATATCTTCTATATTAGAATCAGCATTATAAAGCTCTTCTTCGTCCAAATCAAACTCATCTATTTTACTGTCAGTATAATTATTATGATGATTATTATAATTTGGTATATGATCAGCTCTATTATATTCTCTTTTTGAAGCATATCCCATAGCAAATTCAAATGCTTCTTTTTTCTTTTTACTGCTGTTTATACTGTTTCCAATATTATTTGAAGTTAAAACATATTCTTTTTTTTCTTCTTCTTTTTTAGTTTCTACAATATTATCAATATTATTATGTACTTCGTATACTTCATTCAATTCATTTTCTTTATTTTTTTTATTCTCTTCAATTAATCTCTGAAGCTTTTCAAAACTATCCTCTGCCTCAGTATTTTCATTGACATTTGTTTCTTCTTCTTTTTTATTTATATCAGAATAATCATAAATATAATTTTCATAATTATTAACACTATTAGCTCTTATATATTGATCTTCAACATTATATTTGGCATAATTATCAAATGAATCATCATAAGCAGCCCTTTTGAAATCTGACTTTTTCAAATAGTTAATATTATAATCTAATCCTTCAAATTCCTGATAATCATTATTTTCTGCTTCTTCTAATTCTTCATTTTTTTTTTTATTTATGAAGTCATTATAATAACTTCTATAAAACTCATCTTCCATTTCCATACTGCTTTTATGATTTATATTATTTCTATTAGCTTTTTCTTTTCCAAATACAACTTCTGCTAAAGTAAGACCCAAATCTTCTTCTCTATTTTCTAATGCATTTACATTTATTCCGCCGTTAAAATGCATATTTTTTAATTCATTTGTAATATTTTCAGTTTCTTTACTAAATGAATCAGTTTTAGTAAAAAAGCTATTAGCAGAGTTATTTTTTCTCAATAAATTTTCTCTGTATTTTTTTTCATCAAAATTATAATTATTATTTTCTACTTTCTCTATAAATGGTACAGTTTTAAATTCTAATTCTGAAATTTCTTTAGTATCAAATAAAGGTATATAATCTCTAGAATATGTTTTTTCTTTATTATCAGTTTGAAGAGAAGTTTCAGTATTTTTCATTGATTTTATTTCTAAATCTTTTATTCCATTAACTACTTTTTGCTCTATATCTTTTATCTTATCAAAATCTACATTTCTCACCATATCTCTGAAATAATTAACCAAGTCCATTATAGAAAGTTTAGCAAAAATTATGGCAGTTATTACAAGTCCTGCAATTACTATCATAATAGCACCAGTCTTTCCAAATATTGATACTAAAGAACCACCTATAAACTCGCCTAACATACCGCCTTTATTATAAAAATCTAAACTTCCTAAGAATATGTTTAATAGTATGCTAAGAAGTATCATCAATATAGAAGATGATAATGCAGATATTAATATTCTATCAGTAGAGTTTTTTAATATGATATTAACTCCAGCATATATAAAAAATGCAGGTATAACATAAGATGCAAAACCAAATGCTAAAAATGAATAGCTTGATATATAAGCACCAAATATACCTAATAAATTTTTAATTTCATTATTGGAGTTTAAATCTTCCATATTCATACTGAAATATGAAAGAAGTAATATTCCAGCAAATAAAAGGCATAAGAAACCTACTATATCAAAAAAAGGATTTCTATTCTCATATTCTTCATGAATGTAATCATCAAAATTTTCATTTTCTGATTTTTGTTCAAATTTCTTTTGTTCAGCTCTTTTTTGTATTGTTAATTTTCTTTTAAATAATCCCATCATAATAAAACTCCAATACCTAAAAAATCATACCTGCAAAAAGTAGAAGAAAACTGCCATTCCGGCTATAAGACAATAAAATCCGAAATAGAAAAGTTTTCCTTTCTTCAAAAATGAAAGAAGGAATTTCAATGCTATAATACCAAATACAAATGCTGTAAAAAATCCTACTAAAGCATAAGTAATATTGAAATCAGCAATATCTTTTATTGATAATAATAAAGCACCGAATATGGCAGGCAATGATATTAGGAAAGAAAATCTTCCTGCCAAATCTCTATTTAATCCTAAAAATAAAGCAGCACTTATAGTCATACCAGATCTTGATATACCCGGAAATATTGCTATTGACTGTGCTAATCCTATTATAAATGCATTTCTATAAGTCATAGTAAATACATCTTTTAAATCATTGCTGTAAGTATTTTTATCTAATTTTCTAGTGAGAAGAAGTATAGAACCTGTGATAATAAGATTAAGTCCTATTCTTTGTAAATCCAAATTACTTAAATATTGTTCTAATAATAAGCCTACTATAGCAACAGGTATAGAAGCTATTATCACCATTAAAGATATTCTAAAGCCTTCGCTATTTTTGCTTGCATATTTAACATCTTTAAGTCCTGAAAAGAATCCCACAATGGCATTTATTATATCTTTACGGAATATTAAGCATGTAGCTAAGAATGTACCGAAATGAAGTGCAACTTCAAATGATAATATGTTTTCTGCATGAAAATTTAGAAAATATTCTGTTATTCTTAAATGACCGGAACTTGAAACCGGCAGAAATTCTGTTATAGCCTGAACAAAACCAAGTATTACAGCTTTAATCATTAAACTACCCCATTGTTTACATAATATCTGTATAATTTTCGGATAGTTTAAAAAAAGCAATAGTAAAAAATTATGTCAACTATATTATGATAATCTATTATGATGTATTATAATTGCAGCATCACTCTAAAGTAGTTTCAACAACCACATTATATTCATTAGAACTATAGCTTTCTTCCAATATATAAGCTTCATTTGTCAATTTTACTGCTCTGTTAACATCTATATCATTGCTTCTCAATACTCTAAATAATGATTCATAAGCTCTTTTTAAAGCATTTTGAGTAAGCATCTGTTTTGTATAAGCACTGAGATTTCCTGAATCAGGCATTTGTATTGAAGCATTAGCCCTGAAAAATTTATCCTCTACACTTCCCTCTTTCTTTAATCTTTGTAATATTTCTATAGTTCTGTTATATACGCTACTGTCTTTTACCTTTATCTCAACATAGAAATTATCATCTTCTTTATATTCTTTTATATTAGCTATATCTTTATTATCAAAATCTATCAAATTATTATCCTTTAAAGATACTGCTACTATATTAAAATCTGTTCTATTTATTATTGATGAAGTTTCCTTAGCTATATAATAGTATATAGAATCTATTGCCTTTGTCCTGCTCGCTTCAAAACTTACATCAGTATAAACTTTTGAATAGAAATTACCTTTTTGCATATTATTTCTTGAACATGCAATTAAATAAAATAATAATAAAATAATAATGAAATACAGCTTGTTTTTTTCCATAAATTATAATAAATTATCCCTTTATAATATTAATTATTTTAACTTTATTATATTAAGAATTGTAAAATAAGTATACGGAGATTTTATATTGAATATAAAGATATTTATATTATTGTTGGCAGCCATTATAATTTTATCATGTAAGAAAAAAGAAGATAATTTTCTAGAGGATATGGCATCTTTAGATAAAGCATATATGGACACATTATTAATAATTAGAGATGTTAATAATCCAAATAGAAAAGAAGCTATAGAAAAATTTATAGTTATATGGAATGATTTTAAAAAACAATACTATAATTCAAATACAGAAGATCCTCAATGGAAAGCAGATTTTGACTCTTTGCAGGATATACTTATAAGATCCCATTATTATATATCTAGCGGAGAAGATGAAAGTGCAGGATATTCTATACTGCATGATATAAAATATGTACTTTCAGATTTAAGAAAAAGAAATAATGTTAATTGGTTTTTTGATAATTTAAACTCAATATATAAAATAGCATATAGAATAGGAGAACTCTCAAAAATATACGCAGGCTCTAATACTACACTTTCACCTGAAGAGGAAGAAAAATTAATAGTAGTATATTATCTTCTTGATGCTGCTGTAAAAAATACTATATCAGAATTCGACAGAAGCAATATTCATCTTCTTCATTTATCTCAGCAGCAGCTTGGAACTTTGAAGCATAATATAGAAACTATAGACGACTTAGTTAAATCAATAGGAAATGATTTGTTTTCAAAGAAATACAGTAATCTTTCTAATATATCAGAAAATATTTTGAATATATACTTCAACTCACTTCAGATAATAAGAGGATAATTAAATCATAGTGAAAGGATTTTGTATTTTAAATAAACCTGTAGGCATAACTTCTTTTGATGCCATAAAACAGACAAAGATAATATTAAAGCAAAAAGAAAATATACTAGAAAAAAGAGTTGGACATGCCGGTACATTAGATCCATTTGCTGACGGCGTATTAATATTGGCTTTCGGAAGATATACTAAATTATTTTTCTTATTTGATGATTTTAATAAAGAATATATAGCATCAGGAATATTTGGAGAAAGCAGAGATACTGATGACATAGAAGGCAATACAATTAAAACTTCAAATAATAATAATAAATTAAGTTTTGAAGAATTAGAAAATATTATAAAAACAAATTTCAAAGGTAATATAAAACAAAAGCCTCCAATATATAGTGCCAAAAAATAAATGGAAAAAGAGCTTATGATTTAGCTAGAGATAATAAAAGTTTTGAATTGAAAGATGTTGATGTTTGTATAGAAAAAATAGAATTATTAGAATATGATTATCCATATTTCAAAATAAAAACCTCAGTAAGCAAAGGCACATATATAAGGTCAATAATAAGAGATATAGGAGAAATTACAGGAAATCTAGCCTATACAAAAGAATTAAAGAGAGTTTCTATAGGAAATTATAATATTGATATGTCTTGTAATATTGAAGATATAAATAAAAATAAAATATTATCATTCTTTTATATGTTTAAAAATTTTGATAAAACAATAATAGAAGATGCCTCAGATATAAGGCAGATATTATGCGGAAATACTAAAACAATAGAAAAAATAAAAGTAAATAATAAATATATGGCATTAACAGATAATAAAAATAATCTTCTTGCTATAATAGAAAAAAATATTGAAGACAAAAATAATAAATATGCTTTTATAGATATTGAATAAATTTTGATTATTTTAGCGATAATACCATTTACATATTCCAATAATTTAAAATGAATTAACATAACACAAAATCAATATTTGATTTTTTTTTCAATAGGTATATTATATTATTTAGCAAAAATTCTATAAATAAAGGTTTCTGTCATATATTATGAATATATTAGTTATAAACGGCCCTAATACAAATATGTTCGGTGTTGCTCAGACTAAAATCTTTGGAAATATTACATTAGGTGATATTGAAAATAAAATTAAAGAAGCGGCATTGGGCAGTGCAAAAGTATCATTCTTTCAATCAAATCATGAAGGTGCTATTATAGACAGAATACATAGAGCTTATGATGAAAGTATAGATTATATAATAATAAATGCTGGTGCTTATGCTCATACATCTATAGCTATAAGAGATGCTTTTTTGGCAACTAATATACCATTTATAGAAGTTCATATGAGTAATATTTATGCAAGAGAAGATTTTAGAAATAAAAGCTATTTATCAGATATAGCATTGGGCGTTATTACAGGATTTGGTGATAATAGTTATATATTAGCCTTAGCCCATTTATTATCAATAGAGAAAAGAAATAATAATTAAATATATTACGGAGTTTGAAAATGTGTAAATTAACTTTAACTGAAAGCGGAGAAAATAAAAAATTTAATTATGATGCAAGATTAGAAAGATTATTAAAATTAACAAATCAAAATCTTCTTATCACTAAAAATGAAAATATATTCTATCTGACAGGATTTAAAGGAAGTGCGGGTTGGCTTCTTATAAGTAAAGGCAAAAAATATTTATTTGTAGATTCAAGATACTGTGAGCATGCTTCCAAAGTTACTCATAAAACTACTGTTATACTTGTAGCAGGAACTTATCATGACGCTTTAGCTGAATTCTGTAAAGAAAATAATATTAAAGAAATATACACAGCCAAAAACGGACTTTATCTTTCTGACTATGAAAATATAGTTGCTTCAATGGTTAATAATTCAATAAAAATAGGAATAAGCAAGGTAGATGTAGATACTATAAGAAATATAAAAGAAAAAGAAGAAATAAAAATAATAAAAGATAATCTAAACAGAGCAGAAAAAGCAATGACTAAAATGCTTGCTTTTGTAAAAGAGGGAGTAACAGAACAAGAATTAGCAGCAGAATTGGAATATCAAATGCGTAAGGAAGGCGGAGATAAAACAGCATTCGATACAATTTTGCTTTTCGGAGAAAGAACTTCTCTTCCTCATGGAGTCCCTTCTGAAAGAAAATTAAAATTAGGCGACAATATACTTATGGACTTCGGATTATCAAGAGACGGATATAAAAGTGATATAACAAGAACTTTTTTCTTCGGCAAAGGAAATAATTTCGAAGAAATGACTAAAATATATAATATAGTAAAAGAAGCACATCATAAAGGCATAGAAGCAATACATTCAGGAGTTTCAGGAAAAGAAGTAGATAATGCTGCAAGAGAAATAATAAAAAATAACGGATACGGTCAATATTTTGGACATGGATTGGGACATAGTGTAGGACTTGAAATACATGAATCTCCTAGACTTTCTCCTCTTGTTGATCATACTTTAGAAGGCGGATGCGTAGTTACAGTTGAGCCTGGTATATATGTACCTAATTTAGGCGGTGTGAGAATAGAAAATATGGCAATAGTAACTAAAAACGGAGGAGTTTCTATAAATGATACTCCTACAGATTTAATAGTTTTATAAATTAAATTATATAAAAAAGGCATATACTTGATAATATATGCCTTTTTTATTTATATTTTAATCAAAATATATATTTACTAAATTTAGGTCCGAATCTATACCCTAGTTGAAGTCCTATATCTAAATTTCCATAACTGTCGCCTGATGAAATGCCTGAAGATTCTATAACCTTATCCCATTTGAATCCCCAATCATAACCAATATAAAGCCCTATATTCAAAGCCATAGTTTCATTAAAGAAAATAGAATAATCAAAAGTACCTTTTATATATGTTCTAGGCTGAATTTTATTTTCTAATTTTGATTCTGAATCATAATATTTTAGTACAGAATAAGAACCAACATCAAATTTTACTCCTGTATTAATACCTATAGAAAAACCTTGTATATTAAATTTAGGATAAAATCCTATATAAAGATCATGTACAGAACTTTTAAAATTCATGTCACTGCCTTTTGAATAATTAAATCCCGTAAAGCCATATCCCAAAGAACCAAGCAAACTAAAACCCATATTCTCTTTTATATTAAACATATATCCTATATCAGCTTCTATACCTATTTGAAAATTTCCGGAACTTTTAAACTCTTTTGAAGCCGGATTATATAAAGTTATGCCTGCTCCTATAGGTACATTTGCTATTATCTCAAATCCTCCAATTTCAGCATATGAAGTCTGACTTAACAGCATAAATAAAAAGCTTACAAATATTGTTTTATATGATTTAAACATGATTATTGCCTCGTATTATTTTAATCGCATTTATTACTAAATAATATTATAATTATTATAGTATTTTATATAATTGTCAAGATACATTTTTAATCTTAAGAAGCATAAAAATTTACTCTAATATATCTTGAATATACTATATAATTATAACAAAAAATAATATTTATACTTTAATAATTGATATTTTATACAAATAATTTATTATATTTGCAATTAAAATTTAATTTTATATAAGGATTTTTTATGAATGATATTTTAAATTTAATGAAAGATTTAACTAATGCATTCGGACCTTCAGGTTTTGAAGATGATGTTATAGAAGTTATAAAAAAGAATACTTCATTTATAGATAATGAAAGAGATTCAATAAACAATTTATATTTAGGGCTTCAAAAAATAGACAGTTCTAAACCTATAGTAGCATTGGATTGTCATATAGATGAAATAGGATTTATGGCAGAACATATAAATGATAATGGTACTATATCTTTTATACCTTTGGGAGGATGGCATATACCAAATATAGTATCAAATTCTGTTGTAATAAAATCTTCTTCAGGAGAATATGTTAAAGGAGTTATAGGCTCAAAACCTCCTCACTTTATGACAGATGAAGATAAAAGACGCTTACCTACTTTGCAAGATATGTATATTGATGTAGGCACTAGAAGCAAAAAAGAAACTGAAGAAGTATTCGGCATACAAATAGGAGACCCTATAGTTCCTGATGTTGATTTCAGATATGATGACAGAACTAAAAGTATATGTGCAAAAGCAATAGATAACAGAGTTGGTGCTTTATGCGTAATAGAAACTTTAAAAGCTTTAAAAGATGAAAAATTAGATGTTAATTTAGTGGGAATGATGACAGCTCAGGAGGAAGTTGGTACTAGAGGTGCTGCTGTTGCTGCCAATAAAGTAAAACCTGATTTAGTAATAGTATTTGAAGGATCTCCTGCTGATGATACTTTCTACTATGGAGATAGAGCTCATGGTGCTATAGGAAGAGGTTCTCAGCTTAGAGTTATTGACGGAGGTATGATAACAAATCCTAGATTAAATAAATACACAATAGAAGTAGCTAAAAAAAATAGTTTGGCTCATCAAGTTATAGTTCGTGAAAAAGGTTCTACTAACGGAGCTGTTTATCATAGAACTAATTTAGGTTCTCCAAGCGTAGTATTGGGTGTTGCAACAAGATATGCTCATAGTCATTACTGTTATGCTTCTTATGATGATATAATTGCTTCTGTAGAAATAGCAAAAGCATTGATAAAAACTTTAAATAAAGAAAAAATTAAAGAATTTTAATAATAATTAATAAATATATAAAATAAAAATGGTATTAAGTTTTTAAACCTAATACCATTTTTTATAGTTTAAATTTTATAATTTATTTTTTTACTATCTCTTTAAATTTTGAAACATCAAACATTCTAGTAGTTTTACTCTTTTCAAGTGAAGCCCTTATTATAAGCATATTACAATCAAGAAGATTATCATAAACATAATCAGATTTTAAAACTATAGAACTTAATCTATTTTCACTTGCTTTGCAATCCAAATTATCAGGCAAATCATCATCAAATCTGAAAAATGCTTTATGTTCAGCAAATACAAAGTCTTTACTATTCCAATCTATTATTATTTCTTTAGTATTATTTTCTTTATTAACTTTAACAATTAAATATGTATCCTCACTCCAAGATGATAATTTGTATGCTAGAAGTTTATAAATAATAATATTGCCGTTTTCTTCTACTTTCCAATCATTTTCTTTTATTTGATAAACATTGGGATCCATAATATCTTTATCATCCATAAATAATACCTCCTGTAAAATCGCTATTAATATTCATTATTATATAGTTATATTTACTTTATACAATATTTTTAAATTAATGTAAACCTTTTCATATATATTTTTCTAATTTTATTCTTCTCTTTATATCCGTAATATACGCATGATATTATACCATCATTTTCAATACACCAAGGATATCCGCAGTCTGTGCTTTTCATATCAGAATCTATTATAATTTCTTCATTGTTTGCTTTATAATTAATTTTATTTATATCAAATATATCATCTATATTGTCTAAAACAATAGCTCTCACTCCATAAGGTTTTAATCTGTATCCATAAGTAAGAACTAATTTTCCATTATTTAAAATCAAAGTATTAAGAGGATATCCTTTAATATCTGTAAACAAAGGTTTTGAAAAAGTTTTGCCTTTATCATTTGAGTAGCTTATAGAAGTAATTCCGTATTCATTATTAACATGAGTTCTTATAAATGCTATTATATTATTTTTATAATTAAGCAAAGAAGGCTCAACATATTCTATTTTTGATTTTTTTCCGTTTATCTTTTTAAACTCTGTTTCGCATAAAAAACTTTTTAACTTCCAATTAATTAAATCTTTAGAGGATATTATATGACATTGATATTTGCAGTTATTTTTATTGATATTTTTTTTATAAGCATATGTAGGAAGAAATATTTCATCATTAATTTTGCATATACTTCCTCTAACAGCAAAATGCTTCATATTATTAGCTTCTATGACATAAGGTTTTGAAAAAGTCTTTCCATTATCATAGCTTATACATACTCCTATTCCGCTTAAAAGAGCTATTGTATTATCATATTCTATAAAAGTATAATCTTTGAATAATTCTTTTTCATTAATAGGGTGAAATGTATATCTGAAATAGTATGCCATTATAGTTTTTTCATCTATTCTAAAAAGCTGTGCATCCTGTTTTGCTGCTTCATCATATTCACCAAATTCAAATACTTTCTCTACTCTATTATTCTTTATATTTACAATTGCAAGCATAGCTTTACTTAATGAATGCAGATGAGAATAATGCCTTTTTATTTTTGGAGCTGTTCTGAAACTTATCATACATCTGTTATTATCGAGTTTAATAATGCTAGGAAAAGCAGGATATAAATTTTCATTTTCAAATATAACATTTTCATTTAAAATATTAATTCTCATAAAAAAACCTTATCTTTTATAGAATAATTTTCGGTATAAAAAAACCTGCATATACAAAAATATATACAGGTAAAAAAAATATGATAGATATTAGTTAGAATCTCAATGTAATACCAATTCTAGGAAGAAATAAAGCTCTTATATTAGCAAAAGGTTCATATTGCTTAAAGCTTGAAAGGTGAGATATTTCAAATAATGAAGAAGTCCAAGGAGCAACATAGTAACCTATATCAAATAATGAAATATCTATACCAACCTGTACAGGCCAATTAGCACCTGTTTTAGGGAATAACTGTATTCTCCATCCAAGTTCAAGCGACATATAAAATCCGCCATGTGAATATATATCCGAAAGTCCTCCTTCTTTCAATGCACTTCCGCTTATAGAAAGTGCTGTACCTCCGAATCTAGGAGATAAGAAAAATCCGAATGGGGCATTTCTCCAAAAGAAAAATTTAACATTCAAAGACCATGGTACTGTAGTAAAACTAATATTATATTTATCCATCTTTATTTCACCAACTGAAAATCCTATATCAAGACCTACAGTCATAAAATCAACAGGAGCAAAATCATAGCTGAAACCTAATCCAAAAGCATAATGTTTAAGTTTAGTGTCAATATAATTATTAGCCTGACCTTGAGTCATATTATTAATAGTTTCCTGAAATGTAGGTTCAAGTACTCCAATACCTATATCAAATAAACCTGCATACAAAGTAGGTCCGAAATTAATCCCAAATAAACTTCTGCCATGCATATAATCTAAAAATGCATTTCCTGTAGGCTCTCCTATATTCTGAGAAAATAATGATGCAGTACTTAAACTAAAAATAATCATCACTAAAGAAATAAACTTCTTCATAAAAATCTCCGTTACAAAATTACATAGCGGAATAATATATTAAATTACAAAAAAATCAATATAGCATAATATCTAATATATAAAAATAATAATATAAATATAAAAAAAATTGAATTCCATTTGCATAAATTATTAATATCAAATACATTTTAATAGTAAAATATTTTAAGGATACTTTTATGAATAGAAAAAATAGAAAAATAGTAAATCCCAAAAGAAGAAAAAAATATCATAATAAACATAAAAAAAATAATAAAATAAAAAACTTACAGGAAAATATAGCAAACAAAGCAAAAGAATATATAAACGATGAAAATATACAAAAAATAAAAGATACTGCGGGAAAAAGTTTTGAAAAAGCAAAAAATTTTACATCAGAAAATATAGATAAATTTCAAAAATATTTAGATGAACAGGATTTTAAAGGTAAAATACAAAATATAGCAAATGCCGGAATGGATAAAATAAAAGAGCATTCAAAAAAGAAATATATAAGCAGATTCTTAATTTTTCTTCATAAGCATTATATACTAAACTTTTCTATTTTATTTATAATTGCAATATTAGTATTCAGAAATATATATATCACTCATAATAGAGAAATAGAAAAAAATTTAAATTATTCAATTACTAATTATGCCCCATCATTAGATAATATAATAGTGGCTAAAGAAGATTATTACACAAATATGATAATAAGACAAATATCAAGTAATAAAACTGCCACAAATAATATAATATTAAAAAGCTCATCTATTAATGATTTAGAAACATCATTAAAAAATGTACTTGATAATTATAATAGAAATCTTGAAACTTCATTAAATGAAACTATAAAATCATCTAATAGAGTTATAAATTTTTGGTTTGCATTTTTAAGTGTAATAATAATAATATTCACTCTTGTAGGAATAATAATAAATAATAGGATAATAAAAACTTCCAAAAAAAGAATTAGTAAATTTAATAGAGAATACAATAAAAGATTAAATACAATGAAAAAACAAGTAATGGAGTTTAAAAAACTAAAAAAAGAAAGTGAAAATAATTTGCAAATAAATAGCCTTTATAATTTAGCAAATACAGCATTTGACAACAAAGATTATAATACTTCTATATCTTATTATAATAAAGTTTTAGAATTAAATAATAGTTTTATACATGCAATTTATAACAGAGCAATAGCTTATTATTATGTTAACAATCATACTAAATGTGCATTTGAACTTATAACATTATACAATAATAATAAATCAAATGAGATAAAGAATTTAATATTAAAAAATATAATAGAACTTGCAAATGATAATATAGAAATAGCAATTCTATTCTGCGATAATGAAAATATAGATTATAAATCATTGCAGCAGAAAGAAGAAAAGCAATCATTATTCGAAAGGATTAAAAATATTATATCCTAAAAATTTATAATATTATTTAAAAATATCATTAGTGGCATCGTACCAAAATACGAAATCTAAATACTCCATAGGTATTTTCTCGCTTTTTGAATATTCCACTAAGTTTGACTCGCATTGAAGATAATTATTTTTTGTAAGGCTTGTTTTAGGAGTCATACCTTCAGGCAAAATACTTAATTTATCCATTACACGCATTATATGTCTGTCAAGTATAGCTATCTTTTGTCCGAATCCTATATTTCTAAGAAAATGACTAGCCTCTTTAAGTCCGTAGCCTTTTACTTCTTTGGCAAGCTCATTTCTTAATTCTACCATTGTATCATTTTTTAAAGCTTCATTAATTCTATCTTTTAATATAAACTTTTCATTTGGAAAGTATAATTTTCTAGCCAATACTATATTTTCAGCCTTCATATTATGAAATCTTACATGCTTTATTAAAATATTAGCTACTTTTTCAGCACTTCCTTTGAAAAGCAAATTATTATTATATAAATCAATTATAGCAGCTGCTCCGCTTCTAGCCTTTGTTTGAGGAGTACATATACAAAATGCAAGTTCAGCAAATAATCTTTTATCATTATCTCTTTTAAAAACTCTTTCAAAATATTCAAGCCTTCTTTTCATTCTCTCATGAAGAACTTTATCTTTGTATATTCCCATCAAATGTTTAGCATATTCCTTATCCATAATCAGCCCCTATATCGAATTATATAAAAGTATATAGATGATACTATTATATAAATTAAATTTCAATATATAAAATATGCTTTATATATTGAAAAAATTAAAATTATTAAACTATAATTTTTTAAGTTTTAATTATACAGTATATATTAACTATTTTTATGTATGTATAATATTAAATTATAATATAATAATATACATTTAAAATAATTAATAAAGATAATTTAATAATAAGCATAAAAAACAATTATAAAATAAAAATATATATTAATTTTATACAATAAAAAATTATTTTTTAGTTATTATATTATATTGATTAATAAGGAATTATTTTTTATTAATTAATACTATTTTTTTATATTAAATCTTGACATCATATTTTTGTATAGTATAATAAGAAATACGGTATGTTAATATAAAGAGGTATAATATATGACTGAATTGACAGATAAACAAAGAGATATTTTTAATTTTCTGCAAAAATTCACAAATGAAAACGGCTATCCTCCTACTGTTAAAGAAATCATGGTTCATTTCAATTTCGCTTCTCCTACTGCAGTAACAACACATTTGACAGCATTGGAAAAAAAAGGATATGTAAAAAAAACAGGCAAAAGAGCAAGAGGCAGCGTACCTATAGACACTTCAGGTAAAGGAAATCATAATATGATAAAAATACCGCTTCTTGCAAATGAAGTTAAAGCAGGTCTTTTAATGGATGTTGCAGATGAAACTGTAGAAGAAACTTATTCGCTTCCTAAATCTATAGCACAAGATGAAAATAATTTTCTTATGAAAGTAATCGGAGATTCTATGATAAATGCCCATATCAAAGAAGGAGATATGGTATTAGTTCATCCTTCAAATGAGGCTGATAACGGAGATATTGTAGTTGCCAAAATAGATGATAATGGAAATGAAGAGATAACTATTAAAAGATTTTTCAGAGAAAAAGACTGTGTTAAATTAGTATCTGAAAATAATAATTATCCTCCTATAGAAAGAGAAAGTATATCTATAGTAGGTAAAGTAATAGGACTTATAAGATTAAAAATATGATTGATATAATAAAAAAGGGGGCTTTATAAAAGCTCCCTTTAATTTTGCATTTATATAAATATTATCTGTAATTTGTAAACTGTAAAGGTATAGGATAATCTTTTCCTTTAATCATAGTAATAACAGCCTGCAAATCATCTTTTTTAGCTCCTGAAACTCTGATCTGTTCATCTTGTATGCTAGCCTGAACTTTCAATTTCATATCTTTTATATCTTTAACTATCTGCTTAGCTAAATCTTTATCTATACCATGAACTATTTCATTGATCTCTCTTATAGCATCTCCGGCTGCTTTTTCTTTTTTCTTTTCTCTTAAACACTTTTGATTTAAGCCTCTTTTAATGAATTTCTGAAATAAAATATCTCTAACTTGATTAAGAACAAAATCTGCAGGTGCTAATATAGTTATTGTTTTTTCGCCTTTATTTAATTCAATTTGTATATTCTGTCCTTTGAAATCGAATCTATTATCTATTTCTTTAACAGCAACATTAACACAGTCATCTATAACCTGCATATCAACCTCAGAAACTATATCAAAACTTGGATCTTTTGCCATAATTTAAACTCCTTTAAAAATATAATATTTATAACTCTGCTATAGAATTATATTAAATTCAAGCAATAATTTTTATATAAAAGCAATATTACTTTTCGGTATTTAATAATTTTTTATAAAGTTTAGTATATTCCAAAACGGTTTTATGAAGAGAATAATCTTTGCCCATAGCATTAAATATAAGCTTATCCCAAACATCTTTCTTATTATAATATATATCGAAAGCTAAGTCCATAGTATCAACGAAACTTTTTACAGAATATTCATCGAAAACAAATCCTGTAGCTTTATTAACACTTTTATTTCCGCTGTAATTGATAACTGTATCTTTAAGTCCGCCTACTGCATGAACTATAGGAATACTTCCATATTTCATACTATATATCTGATTAAGTCCGCAAGGCTCGAAACGGCTAGGCATTAAATACATATCGCTTCCTGCTGTTAATCTATGTGCTAATGATTCATCAAAGGTAAATAGTATCTTTATATTTTTAGCTCTGCCTGCTCTTTTAGTGAATTCATTTTCAAAATCTTTGAAATAATTATTCTTACTGAATAGAAAAATAAAATTAGCATCATAAGTAGAAATTTCAAAGAATGAAGAATATATCAAATCAAGTCCTTTCTGAGGATCGAATCTTGATATCATAGTTACAAGAGGATAATTTTTATTTGAAAAGCCTAGTTCTTTATATAAAGAATTTCTTATTAGTTTTTTCTTTTCTACTGAATTAATATCATAATTATTTTTTATAAGTTTATCAGTTGCAGGATTCCAAGATTCATAATGAATTCCATTAAGTACTCCGTATAATTTATGAGATATTCCCTCAAGAAGACTATTCATTCCGCATCCGAATTCTTCTCCCTGTATCTCTTTAGAATAAGAAGGACTTACTGTTGTAACTATATCTGAAAGTATAATACCAGCTTTAATGAAACTTACATTTCCATAAAACTCCAATCTGCTATGCACAAAAAATTTCCAAGATACATTAAGAAGTGTATATATATCCACAGAAAAATTTCCCTGATAAGCTAAATTATGAATAGTAAACATTACTTTTAATTTCTTCAAAGCATCTTCATTATTATAAACTTCTTTTATATAGAGAGCTATCAAAGCTGTCTGCCAATCATGAATATGAACTATATCTAATTTGAAATTTTCTTTTTTATATAAATAAATTATTAATTGAACAGCTGCCTTTGAAAAGAATATGAATCTGCTGGCATTATCTGAATAATCAATGCCATTTTCAGAATATAATCCGTCTCTTTTAAAGAAATTATCCTGTTTTATAAAATAGATATTAACATTATCATTCTCAGGATGCTTTATTCTGGCTACTTCAGTTTTTATTATTTCTTTTCCATGCTCTATTTCAAATTCAGCTATGATATCTTTTTTGCTTACTAATTTATAATTCTGTTTATATAAAGGTATTACCAAAGATGCATTAACATTAGAAGAGCCTACTTTAATGGAAGATAATTCCAGAGGCAGACTTCCGGCAATATCTCCCAAACCTCCTGTTTTAGAAAATGGATATGCTTCGCTGGATACCATAAATATATTCATAAATTACTTCCATAAATATTTTTAGTATACTATAGTTATATATCTTTTGGGCTGAAAAATCAAGTAATTTATTTTTATAATATAATGACAAAGTAATATATAATTTTTTACCATAAATTTATAATATTGTTATTATTTAATAAGTATAAAATATAACAGGAAAAAACATGAAATATTTTAAAGAATTAATAAAAAATTACAAAGTATCTAAAGAAAGTCAATTAACAAAGGAATGTTTGAATACAGAAATAAAAGGAGCAGCATACGATTCAAGATTAATAAAGAAAAATTATTTATTCGTTGCAATAAAGGGATTAAAAGATGATGGACATAAATATATAGAAAGTGCTATAAATAATAAAGCATCAATTATAATATATGATAATACTGCTGATAAAGAGTTTATAAAAAAATTACAAGATAATTATAAAGATGTACATTTTGTTGCTGTGAAAAATCCTAGAGAATGTTTAGCATATATCTCAGCAAAATTATTCGATGAGCCTACAAAAAAAATAAACACAATAGGCATAACAGGAACTAATGGAAAAACTACTACAACATATTTATTAAAATCAGTACTTGAAGCAAATAAAAATAAAACAACTTTAATAGGCACTATCAAAAATATGATAGGTAAAACAGAAATAAAAACTAATCTCACCACTCCTGAATCTATTGATTTAGAAAGTATATTCGATAAATCATTAAAAAAAGGTATATCTCATATAGTTATGGAATCATCATCTCAGGCACTAGCTATGAACAGATGTGATTATTTGAATTATGATACAGCAATCTTTACTAATATCACAGAAGATCATCTTGATTATCATGGAGATATGCAGAATTATCTTAAAGCAAAATTAAAATTATTTTCATTATTAAAAGAAAGCAGTAAAAAGAAAAAATTAGCAATAGTTAATATAGATACTGATCATTTTAAACAAATATCTAATTATATAAAAAAACTTGGAATAAAAATGGTTACTTACGGAATTAATGAAAAAGCTGACTATTATGGAAAAGTTATTTCATTAAATTCTAAAAATACAGAATATGAATTCTATGCTAAAGGAAAACTTATATCAAAAGTAAAATTATCAATGCTTGGAAGATTCAATATTTTAAACTCGCTTTCAATTTTAGCTTATGTTTGTGAAAATAAATTGGATATAGAAAAGTCAATAAAGGCTATGAGAAAAGTACAGGTAGAAGGAAGATTCGAAATAGTAACTAAAGAAAAACATCCTTTTATAGTGGCCGTTGACTATTCACATACACCGGACAGTTTAGAAAATATTTTAGTAGAAGCTAAAAAATTAAATCCAAACAGAGTTATAGCAGTATTCGGATGCGGAGGCGACAGAGATAGAAAGAAGCGTCCTATAATGGCGGAAATAGCTGAAAAATATGCTGATATAGCTATACTTACAACTGATAATCAAAGAACTGAAGATATTAATCAGATAATGAATGATATTGAAAAAGGATTCAAAAATAATAATTATAAAAAAATTATTGACAGAAAAGAAGCAATATTTGAAGCAGTAAAAGAAGCTAAAGAAAATGATATAATAATAATAGCCGGAAAAGGACATGAAACTTATCAAATATTCCCTGATAAAACAATACATTTCGATGACAGAGAAGAAGCAAGAGAAGCTTTAAAAAAGTATTATCCTAATGTTTAAAAAAATATGAGCAGACAAATAATTAAATTATATTGCCTGCTCATTTATGTATATGAATTATATAATTACATTCCAAACATACCAAGTATAGAAACAAGTATATAGTCAGTTATAAGTATTATCATAAAACTATAAACAACGCTTGTAGTAGTAGCCTTACCTACTCCCTCAGCACCGCCTGAAGTTCTAAATCCATAGAAACAAGATATAAGCATAACTTCAGCACCGAATATAGTAGACTTTATCAAACTTCCTATAAAATCCCCTACACTAATAACGGCAATAGCTCTATCAAAATAATGCATAGGATCGCTTCGTAAAACAAATACTGTAACAACAGCACCTCCCAAAACCCCTATAACATCCGCAGAAACTGTAAGCATAGGAAGTGATATAACAGCAGCCCAGAAACGAGGAACGGCAACATATTCTATAGGATTAGTATATAAAGTTTTTAAAGCATCCAACTGCTCACTTACCTGCATAGTACCAATCTCAGCAGTAACAGAACTTCCAACCCTTCCTGCAAATATCAATGCGAGAAGCATAGGAGATAATTCCTTAACCATAGCTTTACCAACCATAGAACCTACAAATTGAGATATACCTTTCAATACACTGTCAAGAACTACGGCTATCTGTAATGACATAACCATTCCTGTACAAAGTACCGTAACAGCAGCAACAACAAAAGAATCAACACCCATTCTTATTATCTGTTCTTTTAAAAGTTTAAAAGAAAATGTAGGTCTGAATGTATATCTAAATACTTCTATCATAAGAGTGGCAAATTCACCTAAAGTTGCTAAAAAATATGTTATCTTATTTTTTACGCCCTTTCGTAATTCTATTTTCATATCAAATAATTCCATAATAAAATTACTCCTTTAATTAAGACTCGCTATTATTATAAATATTTTCAAATCTTGTTTGATCAGCTATAAAATGAAGCGGTATACCATCATGTATAGCACCATTTCTATGTTTTGCAAGTATAACTTCAACTTGATTAGTTCTTTCATCTATTACTTCATCATCTTTACCTTCTTTATTAGGCTTTTGTCTATGCAAAAACATAACTATATCAGCATCCTGCTCTATAGATCCAGATTCCCTTAAATCTGAAAGTCTAGGCTTATCTTGTCTTTGTTCAACTGCTCTTGATAACTGAGCCAAAGATATAACAGGAACATTAAGCTCTTTTGCCAAAGCTTTAAGCCCTCTTGAAATATCAGCTATTTCCTGCTCTCTTGTACCATTTCTTCTTGTATTCAAACCAGAATGAATTAACTGAAGATAATCAACAACTATTAATTTTAAATCTATTTCTTTACCGGTTGTTTTACTAATTTCAGCAAATTTATATTTCATTTGCCTAGCCTTTCCTCTTATTTCCATAATAGTTAATTGGCTTGAATCATCTATTAATAAATTTGCCTGAGATAAGCTATTAAAAGTTTGTCCAAGTTTAGTCCATTCCTGTTTTTCTAAATCTCCGGATCTTATTCTTGATAAACTTATTCTAGCCTTACTTGCAATTAATCTTTCTACAAGCTGCATTCTGCTCATTTCAAGAGAAAAAAAACCAATACCAAAATTTGAAGTTTCAATATTAGTAATGACATGTTCTATTATATTTAATGAAAAACTTGTTTTACCCACGGAAGGTCTTGCAGCCAATATTATTAAATCTGATGGCTGAAAACCATGTGTAACCTTATCAAGTGCTATAAAACCAGAAGGCACTCCTGTAACAGTACCTTTATGTTTTTTTCTGCTTTCTATAGAAGTTAAAGCTTCATAAAGTAAATCTCTGATATGAATAAAATCATTATCAAGTCTTCTTTGAGTAACTTCAAAAATTTTCTTCTCAGCAAAATCGGCTATTTCCTTAGTTTCAGCATCTTTTGCTTCATAAGCTGATTTTTGTATATCCTGAGAAACAGTTATTAAATCTCTTAATAATGACTTTTCTGCAATGATTTCAGCATAATATTTAGCATTCTGATGAAAAGGGGTTCCATCTATAATACGAATCAAATATGCTTCATCATTTTGAATGATTTTTTCAAATAAACCATTTTCTTTAAGATATCTCAAAGTTGTTTCTGCATTAATAGCTATACCTCTATTATGCATTTCTAAAATGCTTTCATAGAGCATACGATTTCTTTCACTGTAAAAATCGGTAGATTTTATTTTGGATATAGCAACAGATACAGCCTGAGAGTTTTGAAGCATTGCACCCAATAGAGACTCTTCAGCCTCTATTGAGCAGGGTGTATTATTCATTAAATATTATGCCTATTAATTGGATGTTAGCTTTTTAATTAAGCTTCAACTGCAGCAGTATTTTCTTCTTTAACTTCTTCTGCAGCTGCGTTTTCATCTACATTAACAACTTTAATTTTGATATTAGCATTAACGCTATGATATAATTTGATTTCAACTTCAAAATCGCCTAGTTCTTTTATATGTTTTTCCATATGAACATCGCGTTTGTTTATATCTATTTCTTTTTCTTTTAAAGCATCAACTATAGTTTGCTGACTTACTGAACCATATAATTTGCCGTTTTCAGCAACTTTCATAGGTATAACTACAGTAATATCTACAATTTTACCTTTTAATATTTCTGCTTCCATTTTTCTTTTAGCTCTTTTCTTTTCTAAGCTTTTTTGCATTTGAGCTAAAGTTCTTAAATTAGCAGCATTTTTTACTACTGCTATATTTCTTGGAATAAGGTAATTTCTTGCATAGCCGTCTTTCACTTTACATATATCACCTTCATAACCTAATGATATAAAATCTCTTTTTAAGATAACTTCCATTTGCCTTCTCCTTGATTTACTCTATTAAATAATATAATAAATTTCACTTTATAATTTCCATATTATAACATATTTTACATACAATAGCAAGTATTAAAAATAATCAATATAAAAAATAACATAAATACTACTATATAGTATATTGCTAAACTTTTAAAAAATGTTATAATAAATTAGAATAATCTAACAAAAGGAGTTAAAAAATGAAATATTCTATTGTTTATACAAGTAAAAGCGGAAATACTGAAAAATTGGCTTTAGCTATAAAAGAAGCTGCTAATGGAGAATGTCTTCAATGCGTAAAAGCTGATGCAGCAGACAATAATAAAGTTAATGATTCAGATATAGTATTTGTTGGTGCAGGAAGCTATAAAGGTACTTGCGATGAAGCTGCTGGAAAGTTTATGCAGACATTAAAAAATAAAAAAGTATTCTTATTTATGACTGTTGGATACGGTGATAATCAGGCATATTATGATAAAATGCTTAATCCTGCTAAAACTTTCTTGGATTCTTCAAATACTGTAATAGGAACTTATGCTTGTCAGGGTCAATGGATAGACGGACAAAAGAAAAATTTAGAAAACATGCTTGAAAAAGCTGCAAGCGATGATGAGAAAAAAGTTGTTCAGGCTAAATTAGCAAATTATGATAATGCTATGGGACACCCTAATGCTGATGACTTAAACAAATTAAAAGAAGTTGTTAAAGCTATTAAATAATATTATTAAAAATAAGCTCTCGATAAAATTAATTATTGAGAGCTTTTATATTATTAATTATATTCTATTTAAATCCACAGGTAATTCCAAAACTCTTACAGCATTTTCTAAAGCGGTTCTCATAATATCTTCTTTGCTTTCTCCCCTAACCTCTGCTAGTACTTCTACTGTATAAGGAATAAAAGAAGGTTCATTAGCTCTGCCTCTAACCTTTTGAGGAGTAAGATAAGGAGCATCTGTTTCTATTGTAAACATATCTTTAGGTACATATTTAACAGCATCTCTTATGAAATCATTTTTCATATATGTAGAAGAACCTGAAAATGATAATATATATCCCAAATCCAAAGCATTTTTTGCATCTTCAACATTTCCGCTGAAACAATGAAATATTCCTCTTTTTGGCAAGTCTGCATCTCTAAGAACTTTAAAAGTATCTTTGAAAGCATCTCTGCTGTGAATCAATATAGGCAAATCAACATTTTTTGCTGCCTCGCATAAAGCTCTAAAAAATTCTTTTTGCTCATTTTTATTATCATCATTATGATAATAATCAAGTCCTATTTCTCCAACAGCATATATTGATTTATTTTTTTTCTCTAATGTTTTTTTATTCAAATTTTTTATTTTTAATTCAAACGCTTTTAAAGTATCTTCATCATTTTCATTGGCATAATCAGGATAATATCCCATACTGAAAAATACTCCTTCAGCATCAGATAATATAAACATACGTTCATCTATATCATTTGGATGAACTCCTATATCTACAAAATAAAATATTCCTGCCTTATTAGCACGTTCTAAAACTTCTTCTAAGTCTTTACTCTTTTTGGATATATATGTAAGATGGCAATGACTGTCTATCATTATGTTAACTCCAATTATAATCTATTTTTTATTATTCTTCTAAATTATCGCCTGAAAGTACATGAAAATGAACATGAAATACTGTCTGGCCAGCTCCTGCCCCACAATTATTCATTATTCTGAAAGATTCTAAACCTTGTTCTTTTGCAACTTCTTTTATAGTTTCAAGAACTTTATTCATTATAAACTCATCTGTTTCCAATATATTTTTAACATGAGGTTTAGGAACAACAAGTAAATGCACTTTTGCTTTAGGATTTAAATCTTTAAATACCACACAGTATTCATTTTCTTTTATAAACTGTGAAGGAATTTCTCCTTTTATAATTTTACAAAATATACAATCTTTATCAAAATATTTATCTTCATTATAATTACTCATAATAATTCTCCTAATAATCAAAATATAATTTCATAATTAAAAAACTATTGCAATATAAATATAATAAATCAAAATTAAAAATTAATCTATATTATAATAAAAAAATAAATTATATTATTAGTAATTATTATCAATAAGTATTGAAATTAATTTTCATAATATATATAATCAATCTATAAAAAATAAAAACAAAAGGTATAAAAATGATAGAAAATTATTCACCTGTATCGTTGGCATTATTCGGAGGCGGTATTACTTTTGCATTCACAGCATTGGGATCTGCTCTTGTATTTTTCTTTATGTCAGAAATAAAACCTAAACTATTAGCAACTATGTACGGATTTGCTGCAGGAGTTATGACTGCGGCTAGTTTCTGGTCATTACTTGCACCATCAATAGAATTATCAGAAAATACTAATCTTCCTAATTGGTTAATACCAGTAGCAGGATTTTTATTAGGAGCATTTTTTATATGGGTATTGGATAAAGTAATGCCTCATATGCATATAGTAAACGGAAACGAAGAAACAGAAGGAGCTAAGGTTCAATTATCAAAAAGCATACTATTATTTTTAGCTATAACACTTCACAATATACCTGAAGGTTTAGCAGTAGGCGTAACATTCGGAGCTTTTTCTGTTGGTGACAGCGGAGTAACATTCAATGCTGCATTAGCATTAGCACTTGGCATAGGTTTACAGAATTTCCCTGAAGGTGCTGCAGTTTCTCTTCCTCTAAAAACAACAGGGGTGTCAAAATTAAAATCTTTTTCACTTGGTGCAATATCAGGAATAGTAGAGCCTATTGCTGCTGTTATAGGTGCTTTGGCTGTTACAAAGCTCACTGTTATACTTCCAATAGCTTTGGCATTTTCTGCCGGTGCTATGATGTATGTTGTTATAGAAGAACTTGTGCCTGAAGCTGTTGCTGAAGAACATAATCATTTCGGCGTATTCGGTTTTATATTTGGATTCGCTATAATGATGGTTTTAGATGTGGCTTTAGGGTAATTAAATATAATTTATAATTATATTTTACTTTTTAATTCCTCTAATATACTTAACATAGCTTTTTTATCTTTATATAATAAAGTTTTGTCATAAGGGTGAAAAATTATATCTTTTTCATCTGTAGACATATTTTTATACATATCCAATTCTTTTATTGGAAAACTACATAAAATTGGAAGACCTTTTATATTCTCAATTTTTATTGAGCCAGAATCTGTATTTTTTATTTCATTATTAATTTCTATAATTAATCTTAATTCATTTTCAAATTTAAAATCATTCCTTTTATCAAAAAAATCCCACACATTTTCATTTTTACTTTTTATTTTTTCTTTATCCATATAGTATAATGAACCTAAATATATTTCTACATTATGATTATACAATATAGACATAATACTTTTTATAAAATCTTTAATATCTATAGTCATTCTAAATTTTGTTTTACTGCCATAAATCTTCCACCATGCATAAGCATTTTCATTACCTATACTATAACTAAAACAAGAAATATAAAGTTTATTCTTTATATCATATTGATTTTCATTGTCATCTTCAAATAAATAAGGATGCGACATTGTGATACATCTATTTTCAATATCTTTTACCAAATGTTCAAATTCCAATATTCTTGATATTTTAGCCGTTTTATTAAATCTATTATTCAAATTTTGAAGAAGTTTTTCTAAATTATCATATGATGTTTTATCACCATGTTTATTTTCTATAAAGTATATTGATAAAGATTTATCCTTATATATTTTTATCGGTGATATCAACAAAGTTTTTTTATATATTAATCTTTTTTCTAAATTTTTTAAAAATTCTTTTTCATCTTCTGTTTTAGGCTCTAATTCTGTAACTTTTAATAAATTATCATATACTTGCTCATCAAAATAATAATCAGTTTTAATTATTTTATCTATTATATATTCAATAATAACTCTTAATTCAAATACAAGATAATAACTACCACATTCAGGATATTCTATTTTTTTATCAAGTTTATCATATATTTGATTTATTACATATGTAACTTTAATAAAAGAATTTTTATACTTTTCTATATTATCAAATATGTAATCTAAATTTTTTATGGCTTCTTCTTGAACATTATAATCATTGGTTATAAAATTACAAAAATATTTAAAAATTTCATTATTTTTATCTATAAAAATTAATAATGATGCTATATTATCATGTTCATAATATAATACTTCTTTATTTACTGTTCCTTCTAATTTTATATTAATATCATTACTAATATCAGTTAATAGTTTAAACTGCTCATTTGTATCTTTTATACTCATCATATCATTTATTTTTTTTATTAATTCATCACAATATTTTTTTAAATTATAACTATTATTGATATTGTTATGTTCTGTAATTTTTATTTCTTTTTTTCTTATTTTTTCTCTAATTTCATATATTATATCTAATAAATCTTTATTATATAAATTATCAAATATTATACTATCCTGCCATTGTGAAATTATATTATAATGACATATTCCTATAAAATTAGAATTAAGTATTAATTTTAATAAATCATTCATCAAATCTAATTTTATAACACTATCTATTAATAAAGTTGATATATGTGTTATACCATTATTTGATTTATCTAATGTAGCTTTAAAATATTCTAAAATTATTTCTTTTATTTTGTCTGTATACTTAATTTTATTATCTACAGAATTATATAAATTAATAGTAGATACAAGAAAATAATATTTATATGATGGAAAATTAATAGCATTTTCTATATCAATATGTTTTATACATAAATCTAATAAATAATATTTATCTATATTTAATTTTTTTATTATTGAATTAAAATTAAAAGTTTCAAATTCTAAATCTACATAACTAGGTCTTCCAACTGGATATTTTATCGAAATACGATCTGATATAAGAATTTGACAAGGACATTCCTTGATAAAATAATAAGGATAACTTAATAGTTCTATAATAGATTTATCATCAATAAATCTTTTTAAATCAATGTCAAATCCAAATACTTTTTCTAAATGTAAAAGTATATATTTAGGAAATTGTATATTAATATTCTTAAAATAGTTTCTTATTATTTCTTTTTCTTCATTAGAAAAATTATAATCATATTTTCTTATTGCTATTAAATAATTATATAAATGCAATATATAAAAATTATTCCAATTATCTATCAAATATTTATAAACAATATTAAGATCAACTTCTTCTTGATAGAGAAAATCAAAATTAAATATTTCGTATATATAAAAGATACAAAATGGATTAAAAATAGGTATACTAAAACTATCATCTATAATCTTATTTTTATCATCAAATGATAAATATTCATATTTATTATTTAATTTATAAAAATCCATTTCAGTAATAATACATTTATTATCAAATTGTTTTAATATAAATCCAATATCTTCTTTAATAGCTTCAAAATTGAAAAATTTTTTTATACAATTTATTTTTTCATTTTCTTTATCTTCTTTATACTTTTCTATTTTATACCTTAACTTTTGTAATTTTTCTATATTTTCTTGTTTTACTTTTAAAATATTATTAATTTCTTCATCATCTTCTTTTATATTATAAATTGGATCATCACTAGAAAGTATTAGACTAATTCTATATTTTTTTACTTTTTTTGAGCATTTATCATATTTTTCCTGAGAATCTATATAATTTATAATTATTTGAGAATATAGAAAACTATCTTCTCCTTCGTAAACTTCAAATATGTCAATAATATAATTAGAAATGGTCTTTTTTAATTTTGATAAATCTATTTCCTCATCTTCTATCTTTAATTTAAAATCTGTGTTTATCAAATGAAAGGCAATATATTTAAATAAAAAATCTTTTTGTTTTGGTTCTAATTTTTCAATACAGCCTTTTTGATGAATTTTTTTTATAAGCATAAATTGAATGAATAAATAATATGAATAATTATTTGATAAAATATCTTTTAACCAATTTGGAAAAGTATAAGAAAATATTTTTATTTCAAAATCTATATCATTTATTTTATCTAAAATATTTAATATTAATTTTATAGAAATAACAGAGTCAATATCATAATTATTAATGTTTCTATTAAAATTAGATAATATAAATAATATAATATCTTTATTTACATTATCGATATTTTCTTCTTTTTTCAGAAGAAATCCTATTTGTTTTGATAATTCCAATACTAATTTATTACCTATATTTTTTGTTTGGTCTATGAAATAGATTATTTTATATAAATTATCTTCTATATAAGATATATTTATATCAATATACTTAATCATATATATAGATGATTGTATTTTTTTTCATCCTCTTTAGTATGATTAGATTCCAACATATTTAGTATTGCCAATAATGAATTATTTACATATTCTATGATTTTGTTTTTATCTATATGTCTACTAACGCATACTATATAATCAAATAAATCAAAAATATCTTGTGAATCTATATTGTCTTTATCTAAAATATTTTTAATTTCTGATTCTAAACTATTTACAATTATATCTATTATATCATTAAAAAAGTTAGCTTCTGTAATAGTATCAGTTTTTCCATAATAGTATGTTGTAAAATATGGTAATTCTAATTTTTTTCTTAAATAAAAAAAATAATTGAATATCTCTTTCTTTTCTTTTTTTGAAAATGAGTCATCATCTAAAATTAAAGTTTTTAAATAACAGGATACATTTGGATATTTAGACTCTAAAAATTCTTTTCTATTTATAAATTGTAAAACCTTATTTGTCATATACAACCTTATTTTTAATTATATGCTATCAAAATACCTTTAATTGCAGCTATAATAAATATTATAATTTTATCAATCTATTTAACATCAATTATATTATTATATTCTATAAAAAATGTCAGTAATTTTTTAATAAAAACAAATAATTTATTAAGTATTTTAAATTAACAAAAAATATTATATAATAATTGCAAATAAATTCTAAAGGTTAATAATGATTGTTTATATAATATTTGCTATAATAGCTGTAATTGTACTATCATTGATAATAATAGCTAATCACTTTGTTAATAAACTTCTAATAAAAACAAATAAAAAACTATTTGAAAGAAAAGAAAGCAGTAAGGAAGAAAGCGAAGAAAAAAAACGTATAAAAGAACAAAGAAGAATATGGTTTGAAAGCTCTCAAAAAGATGTTTATACAACTTCAAGCGATAATTTAAAATTGCATGCTCATCTTATAAATAATAACAGCAATGTATATGTTATAATAGTTCACCCATATGAAGCAAGAGGCTCTTATATGAAATATTTTATAGAAAAGTTTTATAATATTGGATTTAATATACTAGCAATAGATTTAAGAACTCATGGAGAAAGCGAAGGAAAAATATATTCTTTGGGATATTTAGAGAGATTAGATGTACTTGCTTGGATAAAATATATAAATGATAATTATAATAATAGTCAAATAATTCTTTACGGAATTTCCATGGGAGCAAATGCTGTTATGATGTGCTGTAATGAGGATAACACAAATAATGTAAAGGCAATAATAGAAGATGCTGGATTTACAAATGCTTATGAGCAATTAAAAAGAAGATTAGATATGGCATATAAATTTTCTTTTCTTCCAATAGTTGAAGCAACATCATTAATGGCAAAAATAAGATTAGGTTTTTCATTCAAATATATTGATGTAAAAAAAAGAGTGGCAATGTCAAAAATACCTATTCTTTTTATACATGGTGATAAAGATGAGCTTGTAGATTATAATATGGTTAATAAACTTTATGATGCATGTTCATCTGAAAAAGAAAAACTCATTATAAAAGATGGTCATCATATATCTGCTGTTTTCAGTAATGAAAATTTATATTGGAATACAATAAAAAATTTTATAAGTAAATATATTAGTTAAATAAAAAAGCAGGATAATGAATACCCTGCTTAAAATACTATTTGGAATATATTAATTATCTACAAAGTAGAAGCTGAATTGTCCGCCTATATCAACAGCACCATAATCATTTTTATTAAATCTTGAATCATTAACTCTTCCAGGTCCGAAATCATATCCAACATAAAGTCCTAATCCTAAAGCTGTTTCATCACTAAAGAAGAATAAATAATCCAATGTTAATTTAAGATAAGGAATTACTGACATTTGATATTTATTTTTAATATCATTTAAAGTATAATAGCTATTAGAAGTTTCAAATTGATTATATGTAGTATTATAATTTTTAGTAGATTCTCCTCCAGCCAATGGAATTTTTACTCCTGCTCCTAATCCTATAAAGAAGTTATATATATTAAATTTAGGAAGTATACCTATGCTTAATGTGTCAAAGTAATATGTTGTTTTTACATTTTGATATTGTCCTGCAGCACCGGCTTGCTTGCTTTCATTAAAGGCATAAACATCTCTATGATAAGCTAAATCCAATGCTATAGAAAATCCCATATAATTATCAAAACCATTATATATACCAGGAGTTATTCCAATACCCCATTCAAAACCAGCATCAGTACTCAGTTTACCGTCGCTGCTATTAACTCCCAATTTATGTTCCTGATAACTTTGAGATATAGATGCTCCTAATGGTATATATATTCCTATACCGGCATTAAAATCTGCGAAAACAGTGCTGAATTGCATTATAAAAATACTAATAATTGCGATAAGTATCTTTTTCATAAACACTCCTTTATTAATTATTTATAATTATATTATAATACATTGTAAATAAAATGTCAAGAAAAAGTAAATAATTTTTACTAAAAAAGATAAATATCACAAATAAAGTAAAATTTATTTATCAACATAATCTCTAGGTATACCAGGAAGTATATAATCAAATAAAGCATAATTAGCCATATATAAAGTATCTCTGTCATTTGGATTTATAGTATTAACAGGAACTCTATATGTTTTTATATATCTGTATGAATCAATTATACCTTTATCAAAATTATTATATAAATACTTCATCACAGTATAGTAATCACCTGAAGAATTAGTAGTATATGTGAATAAAAGCTTAGTATCATTTCTAGCTTTTAAATATCTGTTTATATCATTATTTCTAGCCGGAGATAAGAAAATATCCATATCATCATAAGGCTTATCTCTGTTCGTATCTATTCCTATATAATGCATCAAAGGTATTTTTCCATTGGCATTATCAAATGATTTTACAGCCAAACTTTCTAATGATGTATAGAAGTTAGTTTCTGTATTAAGTTTTATAGAAGGCTTACCAACATCTAAAATAGAAGAAGGAGAATATTGGAACTCTCTTATTTTTATAACATCATTATTCTGGAATGCTTCCAAATATGCAAAAGGAACAGTAAATAAATTAGCAGCAGAACCTGTTATATATATTTTTTCAACTCTTTCTGCATCTTTAATTATATCAGATGAAAGCATAGCACTTTGAATAGATTTTAATGAATTTCTTCTATCCCTTGGTTTTGCTACATTTGTAAAGCTATTCAAATATGTATTAAGTTTTTCTCTATCTATCAAAACAGCTTTTTTTACTTCGCTGTCTCCTATAACATAACTATAAGCTGCATATTTATTATCCTCATAAGCATAGAATATAAACATAGTATTAGTATTTTCATTTGAGAATATTTCATAAGCATCTTTTATATTATTATCAAAATTACTTTCAGGTACACGTATCTTATTTAATAATCCATATATATAAGCTGAATTAGTTTTGTATAATGAATAGAATCTATTTGCAAAAGATGCCACAGTTTCCGCTTCAAATATATATTGATTTCCATAAATATAATTCATAGTTGTGAATATATCATTTTCATTAGTTGCATCTGTATTCATTATAGTATTTGCAACAGTCAATACTTCGTTTGTATTTTGCATTCTATTTAAGAAATTAGTTACTGTATCAATAGGAGTATTAGCATATATTAAATCATAAAGAACAGCAACTTCTAAAATTTTATCTTTATTTTCTCCGTCTACTCTAGTTGCAATATAATTCAAATATCTTACAGATTCTTTAGGATCATTTTTAGCTTTTAAGAATCTTGATAAAGTTCTAGGTGTAAAATACTCGTCTATAAGATCATAATTATTATTAGTATACAAATACATAAAATGCAATGCTCTATTAGCACCTTTAACTGCACCATCTTCTCCCATTCTTCTATATACAGGAAGCATAGATTTTATAAATCTGTAAGCATTAGAATCGCTTATATTAGTATATGAACTTGCAAAGAATTTATAACCTTCTTCAGAGAATAAATATGCGGTATTTGTATCTTTAACTGCATATCTGTCTTCAACAATCCTAGCATAATTAAGCATCTTTTCATTATCACTCTGAGAATAAGCAATAACATTTGACATCATAGTTATGCTTGGAGAAGCACTTGAAGAATAAGAATTATAAAGTCTAGTTTTAAACTCATAAGCTGCATTTGATAATGAAGATACACTGTAATCAGGTTTTCCATATACAGTAAATATATTATTATCATAGCCTTTCATACTAACTTCCAGAGAATTAGAAGATAATTTCCTGAAATAATTAGTATAGAACATTATTCTTGAATCTTTTCCGCCTTTTCCTACAACTAAAGCTATATTATTTATATCTCTTAAAACTCTTCTATTATTTGTGAATGTTTCATTATCGCAATAAACTATATATAGATTCTTTTTCATTATGTTAGATATATCAGAAGCACTCGCACCTGTTATATCTGTAACTAATGGAACATAAGAATTAGTAGCTATATCTTTTAATTCTATGAATCTAAAACTTCCTCTTCTTCTCCTATTTGTAGAAACTGTATTTGTAGAAGTCATATTTGTAGACATATCATTTGAATACATATTATTAGTTTCTTCAGGATTATAGGAAACATTCATATATAAATTTCTATTATCAAAATTATTTAATTCATTATCTTCTGGCAAATTATTATAACTATAAACATTATTAGTAACATTAGTATTGCTTGCCATAGTCATACCGCTGTTTATTTCTTTCTCAGCATTTCTAGTAGTTCTGAAGAATGCTATTAATTTACTATCTATATAAGCAGTTTTTGCAGGAAGCATATATTCTGTTGAATCATATAATTCTCTTACAAATATATTTCTATTGCTTATAACAATAGGTCTAAATCCTATATGAGTAACATAGTTTTTAGTTTTAGGCATAGAATTAGTCTGCATATAGAATGAAGTTCTTCCATTTTCTCTAACAAATCTATATCCTAAATAAGTATCCCAAATAAGAGTTTCATCTTTACGCATAGATTTATCAATATCTTCAGCTTTAACATCACATATAACTATAGGCTCTATAGGAGTATTAGAGAATTTATCTATTGCCTCCTTTTCGTAAGTAGATATTTGCTTAAGCATAGCAGATTCCATTTTACTGTCATAAGGAGTATCTACAGCATTCAAATACATCTGATATGAATATAAAGCCTTTTCATAAAGTTTGTAATATTCTCTAAGATAATAATTGTTCTCACCCAAAGTATAAAGTCTCTTATCTAAGAATTTCCTTCTCATATCAATGGCATCAAACATGGCAAGTATATTAATGCTGGCATCAGGATAACTGTCTTTCAAAAACTCTATAACTTTATATTTAGCTTGTCTTAATATAAAGTTATTATCCTCTACAAATGTTATCATGAATACGCTTTCTCTCAATCTTTTAAGTATTCTAAATACATACTGCACAGGATAATCCAAACTATCCGGATATCTGTTTCTATACTTAGAACTGAAATCAATCAAAGTAGTAAGTATTGCAATTTCTTCAACGGCAAAAGCAGAAGTCTGTGCCTTTGAGAATGCTGACATATATTCTCTAGCTGCCTCTTCTATATATCCAGCTAATTCATAAGCTTTAGCCAAATTATATCTTATAATAATTTCTGTTTTCAAATCCACAGGGAAATTAGAGTTAGATGATAAAATATATTTATACCTATCTATAGCATCTTTAAGCATAGATAATCTTTGTACATTAACATCATGATCTCTCATATCTGTAGGATCATCTGATTGTTTTTTTCTATAATTGACACTGTTATCTGCTGTAAGTTTGAAAGCCATAATATAATTGAAAGCAGCTATATGAGAATATAATAATAATCTGTCTTTTGTGCTTACAACATTATTTGTTGATAATATCTGAAGTGTTTTAGTAGTATTAAATAATTCTATAAAAAATTCTCTTCTAATAGAAGTTAAATCATTTTCTGATAAATATCTTAAATATAAAGATGATAAACTTAAATAGTTTTTAGCATCGTTTTCAGCATTCTGATATTGAAGACTAGGATTATTAGCTAAAGTCTTTGCATCTAAAGTTTTCTGATATTCTTCTATTGATGTTTTAAAAGACATTATAGAATTTGACTGATCACCCTGTCTGTAATAAAGATATCCTTCATTATTGTAATATGTAGCAAGCATTAAAGGCTGAATAGATTTTTTAGGTTTATCTTGTATAATATAATTACGGTATGAAGATAAAGCTTCTCTAGCCTCAGAATATCTTCCCATTTTCTCATACAATTCCTGATATATAGAATATAACATCTGCTGTTTATCTACGTTTAAAGGCTCTCCAGGTATATATCCTCCGAAAGATGCAAGTCCTAAATTTACAACGTTTATATTAGCACCATACAAAGTTATACTAACATAATTAGGAGTATAAACAGAAGAATCCAAACTATCTATTTGGGCTTTTACACTATCACAATAAGCTAAGGCATTATTATAATCTTCTAATTTTAAATAACATGCAGCAAGTAAAAGCTGATTAAGTTCATTTTTATTAACATCATCTTTTGTAAGTTTATCTCTTTCTAGTAAAGACTCTATAGCCTTTTCATAATCTTCTTGTTCTATAGCAGCAACTGAAGTATATCCAACTATTTTATATACACTTTCTTTATCACCTAATTTCTCAAATAAAGCACGGGCTTTCTCATATTCGCTATAAGCTCCTTTTATATCATTGTTCATCCATAAAGAATAACCATAAAAGAAATGATACCAAGCCTTACTTTTATCTGATCCTACTTGATTTAAAAGACTTTCTGCTTCCTTATATTCATTAACTGCATCTGAATATCTTCCATTTATTAAATAAGAATTTGCAAGCATTATAGAAACTACATTAGGCTTAGTTCTTACTTTACTTTTTGCCATTATTAATGAATCTATAATTTCTGAATCCAAATTCTGAGTTTGGAATGCAAGCATATTATATCCCATATATTGACCATTAGTAATTGCATTATCTTTATAAGCCGGTACTAACTCTATTACACTTTTAGATGTTTTTTCATCTTGAAGAACCTGCATTCTTAAAGCCTGAGCAAATGTTAACATCTCAGCCTTTTTCACATAATAATTCTCTTCATCAGGATATAAGAATATTGCAAAATTAATATATGATACAGCCTTTTCAACTATAGTATCAAAAGCCATATTCAAATATAGATAAAATCCGTCTTCTCTTTTTTTCTCACTTACAACATATCGTTCCGGACTATACTGTTTTGATACAGCTATACCATAATATCTATTAGCCAAGTAATAATAGGCATTAGCAAGTTCAGCATGTGCCTCATGAGAAGAATATCTAGTTGATAAAATATTTCTCTCTCTCTCTAATATAGTTTCTTCAAGGGATTCTATTGTACTGTATGCTCTAAGTCCGCTCTCTATAACTCTTGATGAAGAAGAAGTATCATTAGGATTATATTTTAAAGTTTCATTATAATTATCATAAGCAGCGGCATATTTACCCTCATTGTATGCTTTATCTGCCAAAGATTTATAATAATTAGCTAATGTATCTTTACAATACTGTGCCTCATAAGTAGAATCAAAATTTTTTCCGCCTGAACTCAATGCTTCTTTAAACAAAGCATAAGAGCCGTCATCTTTCTGAGCCATAAGTACTTTAGCATTAGCATAATAACCCAATGCAAGCATTATATCGTTTTTAGATTCAACATAAGGCTTAAATAAATTAGTAGCATCATCATAATTTCTAGAGAGTATAAGTCCGTCCAAATATATAAGTCTGGTAGCAACAGCTAAAGGAGCATAAGGATGTGCGTTTTCTATTATAGTATCATAAGAAATTTTTGAATCTCTTATAAAATCTTTTGCAATCTCTAATCTATCTGAAAATAATAAATCTCTTCTTTTATAAGGATTATTATAAATATCTTCATCTTCAGGATATTTGTATCCATTATCTTCAACTGAATGAGCATATAATTTAGCTATTGGAATATATAAGTCTTTATTAATATTTAAATTAATAATTTCACTAAGAATTGCAAATGTATCTTTATTATTTTTATTAGCTTTATATTTTTCATTAGCAGATATATATCCTGTCCAAGCTATTAAATTAGTAATTTCCAAATCATTATTAGTAAGAAAATATTCATTTGTATATGATTCTATATCAAACCAATTATTATTAGTATCAAATTTTGTATCTATCTTTGATGTTAAAAATCCTGGAAATGTATCTAAATATTCAGATGTTAATACTTTTTTGGCATTATTATATTCATTCATATTCTTATTAGTATATGATGAAACCATCATATTAAAATAAGCTTTGGCAACATTATTCTGATCTTCAGAAAAAGGGAAATATTCAGCAAATCTTTCTATAACATCAACTTTTCTATTATATGGAAGTTCTACAAAACTATTATACATAGCTGCTGAACTATCATCTTTTATAAAATATTCCTTAGTGGATCCCATTGTAACTATACTTGTGCCATCTTCACTTACAACATAAGTTCCAACCAAAGCTGAAGGATAAGCTACATTAAAAGTTGTTAATTGAGTATCTTCTGATAAAACATAATATTGATGAGTCGCCAAAGAATAAGACATTAAACGTCTTTTATCATAATAAGTTAAATTTCCATCTCTGTCAGAATCTTTTTCTATCTCAAAGAAAATAATAGTATCATCATTATAAAAAGTAGGATTAAACTTGAATGTTTCTGTATCTGTAAGTATAGTTAAATTAGTTTCATTGTTTGTATTATGAGTTAAATCTAATATAGCTAATTGAGAATATTTATCTCCTATTTTAGAAGTTATGAATGCTATCTTTGTATCATCAAAAGAAAATGTAGGAGAACTAGCTTCAATATCAGATAATTTTTGAACATCTTTACCATTAGGTTTTACAGCAAAAAGTTTCTTTATTCCTCCGTCCCTATCCGAAACAAAAGCTATAATATTACCTTTATGAGAAACCACAGGATCAGTATCATAACCCTTATAATCAGTAAGCCTTACAATACTTTGCTCTAAGTTTTCTAAATTATTTTTTGAAGTTCTTATCCCAAGATTATAAAGTTTATATAAATAAATATCTCCGAAAGCATCATCTCTAGTTGAAGAAAATACTATATATCTTGATTTATCATCAATAGAAACAGATGTATCTATTGCAGGACTTCTAGTTAATCTATAGGTTTCTAGTGTGTATGAATCTACGGCAAAAATATCAGTATTTCCGGCATTTTCTCTTGAATAATAAATCCAAGTACCTTCTCTATCAATAACAGCATCCAATGCCGGATTTACTTCTCCAGACGTTAAAGAATATCTTTTATATTCTCTTAAAAAAGGTCTGCTGCTAAATGCAGAATCAGAACTTTTCTGACTTGATGCACAAGCAAACAGAATAAAAGAAAATAAAATTAATATTTTAAATTTCATATAACACTTTAATCTCATACTCTTCCAATATAATAATTTATTACTATTACCAAAACTAAAACATATGTAAAGTATTATACAAAAAAAACAAATAAAATCAATCTAAAATATTAAAATGAAGCTACAGCATCATCTACGCTTTCATATACTTCAAATAAATCTTCTAATTCTACTGTTTTCAATATTTTCTTAATTATATCAGGAACGCAAGCTAATACCAATCTTCCATTTTTATCTTTAATTTTTCTCATTATAGAAATGAACACTCTTATACCGCTTGAACTTAAGTATTCTATACCTGATAATTCTAATATCAAATTAATAGAACCTGATTCTACTAATTGCTCTAATTCAGCTTCAATAGATACAGATAAATTAACATCTAATTTACCTACTAAACTTACAACCTTAACTTTTCCTTTATCCTCTATGTTTAAACTCATATATTTCTCCTTAAGAATAATTATTTTTTAAGTATAACAAATAAAAAAAAATATTCAATATACTTACATATATAACAATAATATAATAAAATTGTAATATTTATTTTTCTTAAAAATTGATTATTATGATAAAATTCCTATCATAGCTTTTTTTTCCCAATTGATATCAGATGATTGAGGACAAGGAAATGTATTCCATTTAACATTCTTTTTTGCAATCCAATTTTCTTTATCTTCAAAAACTCCGTTAAATTTCATCCATTTATTTAGTTTGGTATAATAGGAAGGTTTATAGGCATAAGTATAATATAATTTATTATTTTCAACTATATATCCTTCCATAAAAGTTACCTTTATAGAAGGATATCCGGAAAAAACAAGCATAAATTTGTTTAAATAGTCTGTATTACTATAAACAGCCATATTATCATGTTTTGCCTGAATAAAATTTAATCTTTTCTTTTTATTTATAATAAGATCACCGTCTTCTTTGAATAGATAATCTCTATCCGCTTCCTTTACAACTCTATTTTGTACTAATTTAATCCAAGCATTATCATAAGAAATAACTGTTTTATTATTAATAAAAAATAAAACAGTTAAAACTAATAGTATAACTAATATAATAGAAATATACGACATTATATTTTTTTAATATAACTCTCCTGCATATTCTCCATCAGCCCAGTTAACATCTTCAGGCTGAGGTACAGGATAAGAATTCCAATCAGCATCTGCATTAGCTACCCATCTTTCATTAGTAAAAGTAGAATTAGCTTTTTTCCAAGAATCTAATTTGCCTTGATAGCTTTTTATATATTTTGAATATCTCATTATTTTTCCGCCCTCTATAGAATAACCTTCAACTAAGTTAATTCCTAAAGCTGGGGCACCATCATAAAACATTGATATAGGTACTTGATGTGTATAATAAGCATGTGTATCTGATCTAGCACCCATAAATTTATATAGCTTAACAAGTAAAAGAGGAGATCTTCCTGAAACTAATTCTAAATCTCCTCCAGGTCTTCCTTCATATAATGCACCTTTCATATCTATAGTTTTTTTAAAAATGAAATTAGCCCAATTCTTAGAATAATCACTGTCTTTTGTTATATTTTGTGCATTTAAAAAATTAAATGAAAAAACAAATAAAAATATAAACAAAAATACTTTCTTCATAACTGTATTCTCCTATTTTTTATATGTATATTAAATCAAATAAAAAATATAAATGTAAAATATACTTTTCTATATTATCGGAATAATACAAGAACAATAGAAAAATTTAATATATTTATTCAGAAAAAACTCTTTGCATTATAATGTCTGATATATAAGAAGCCAATTCCTCTACAGATATAAAACAATCATTAACTATCCAATCTGTAAGAACTGATATGAATGCACCAGAATAAAAACTAACCATAACCCTTATAACATTCTCTTTATTAGGGCGTATAGTCTTAAAATCTTTTATACCTTCTATAACATAAGAAGCCAAATATTCTCTTAAAATACTTGTAACGCTTCCGTCTTTATTATTTTGAAATATTATTTTTAAATACTTTCTATTCAAATAGAAATATTGAAGTATTTTTTCCATTATATCAACATGTGAGTCTTTTAATTTATTTTCTATTTTATATCTTTTCAAATCTTCTAAAAACTTAGCCTCGTATTCATCTAATTTTGATTTTAATAATTCATATTTATCATTATAGTAAGTATAAAAAGTACTTCTATGCATATTAGCTTTTGCACAAATATCGATAACTCTTATATCTTCAAAAGGCTTTTCTTCCAATAAAAGACCTAGAGAATCTTCAAGCAACTTTTTTGTTTTTTTTACTCTGGCATTGTTTTTATTTGAACTGCTCTTCATAAAATGTCCTAGATTTTGATAAATAAAAAATATTAATAGACTTGTGTATATTATATTATAATCTTATAAAATGTAAACTATTTATATTTTATAATTATAAATATTTTAATAAAAAATATAAATTAATTTCATAATAAACAACAATATAATATTTATGTCTATAAAAATAGTCTTATTTAAGACTATATGTAAAATATGTTCATCATGAATATTATCTGATTAATAATTTTTTTTATTAAAAATATAAATTCATAACAAAATTTGCTATACTATAATGTATAATATATATAATGGAATTGTAATATAATGAAAAATTTGATATATTTCTTTGCCAATAATAGAATGTTGGTAAATATTATAATATTTGTCTCTATTATGATAGGTCTATATTCATACTATAATATAGATAAAGAGTCATTTCCATCTACAGACTTAGAATTAATGATTTTACAAGTTATTTATCCTGGAGCTTCACCATTAGATGTAGAACAAAATGCCGTAATACAAATAGAAGACCAATTAAGGACTATATCTGGAATAGATGAATTCACTTCTATAATAACAGAAAATGCAGCTATAATATTTGTTCAGTTAGATATGGAAATAGATACAAGCAAAGCTAAAGATGAAATATTTAGAAAAATGCAAAGCGTACCGGATATGGCTGCTGAAGTTCAAACTATAGAAATAACAGATATAAACCCAAAACTTACTCCAATATACAATATAGGTGTGCATTTCAAAAAAGGATATAATGGAGATGAAAAAGTTCTATACGATTTCAGTAAGGAATTGGAAAGACAATTAAAATATGTTGATGGTGTTGCTGATATAAGGGTTCAGGGAAGAGCTGATCCAGAAATAAAAATTCTAGCCGATCCTAAAAAACTTCAGGAGTATTATATTTCTCTAACAGATATAGTAAATTCACTTTCTGCAAGAAACATAAGAGCTACAAGCGGTGATTTAAAAAAGCCTATTTATATGGATTTAGAAGAAAATGAAGAAGAAAAAACAATAGTTACAATGGGACAATTTGAAAATCCTACAGAGGCTACTAATGTGGTTGTACGCTCTACTTTCAATGGACAAAGAGTAAGAATACAGGATTTGGCAAAAGTTGACAGCAGCTTTGTTGAAAAATCTATTTATGTGAGGATAAACAGTGTTGAAGGATATTCATTAAGCATATTAAAAAAAGAAAATGCTGATATAGTAAAAACTACAGAAAATATAAATGCATTTCTTAAAAATAATCAAAATTTAATACCTGAAAATATTGAAGTTACAACTATGGGAGAAACTTCAAGAATGGTATTGGCTCTTACAAATGTTGCAACAAGCAATTTAATATTTGGTTTTATTATAATATTAGTGGTTCTTTTAATATTCTTGGATTTCAAAAGTGCCCTATTTACAAGCATAGGAATGATAGTTGTAATATTTATAACTTTCTCATACATACATTTTTCTGCTTTAACATTCAATATAATATCTCTTGCCGGAATAATTACTGTTATAGGTATGGTTGTTGATAATAGTATTGTAGTGTGCGAAAATATATATGACTTTCAAAAGGCTGGAAAAACAGGTATTGAAGGAACAGTAGAGGCTGTAAAAGATGTTGTAAGTCCTATAATGGTTGCTACTATGACCACTGTTGTTGCTTTTATGCCTATGCTTCTTACTAAAGATGTTGTTGGAAAATTGATTGCTCCTTTTCCTAAAGTTGTTGTAGTTGCTTTGATTGCTAGTTTATTTCAGGCTATATTTCTTCTTCCTAATAATTTGCAGGATAAAACTAAGAAGAATTCTAAATTTAATTTACTAAAAAAGATAAAAAATCCATTAGATTTTGATAAAGAAAAATTATTCAATGCTATGAAGAATCCTTTTAATAAGGCTTTGAAAATATTATTAAAATTTAGATATCTTGTAGTTTTATTTTTTGTAATACTTTTGATATTTTCATTCTTCTTAGCAAAAGACAGTCTTAAAAAATTTATACTTATATACGATACAAGCTCAGACAGTATAATGATAAATATTGACTCAGGAATAGGAAACTCTATTAAAAACACTATGAAATATGTTGAGCAAATAGAAAATGCCATATACAAATCTGTTGATCCTAAAAACTTAGTTGCAGTAAATAGCGTAGTTGGAAAACAGGTTAATCAAAACATAGTTGATATATCAGAGGAATCAGCAAATCTTGCCGGCATTACAGTTTATCTTATACCTTCTACTGAAAGAAAAAAAACAGCGTATGATATAATGGATGATATAAATGCCGAATTAAAAAAAACAACTTTAAGACAAGAGCTTGATGCTTTAATGGTATCAGTTAAACTTCCAATGGATCCTGGAAAAGCAGTTGATATAAAAATAGTAGGTAATGATATTAATCAAACTAGAAAAGTAAGAGATGAAGTGAAAGCATATTTACTTAGTTTAAGCGGAGTTATAAATTATTATGATGATGATAAGATAGGAAAAGATGAATTAAGAGTATTATTCGATTATGATGAAATAGCTCAATTAGGTATGAATGTTGCTAATGTTGCTAATGAACTTAGAACAGCATACAGCGGAACAGTTGCTACATCAATTCAAGAGCTTGATTATAAATTAGATTTTAGAGTTCAGTTAAACAGAGATTATATATATGACACAAATGTACTTAATAATTTAGTAATACCAAATACTTATAACAGACTTCTTTATTTGAAAAATGTTGCTAAAATAGTTGAAACAAATGGTGTATCTGCAATAAGGCATTATAATGGACAGAGATGTATAACAATCAATGCTGATTTAGTTCAAGGACAAAACACATCTATACAAGTAATGTTTGCCATACAGAATAAATTTAAAGATATAAGCCAAAGATATCCAGGTGTTATAATAGGATTCGGAGGAGAGGCAGATCAGACAGTAGGTGCTTTAGACGGACTTACAGTTACATTATTTATAGCAATAGTTTTGATATATTTAATATTATTATTACAATTCAAAAAATTTGCTCAGCCTTTAATGATAATGTTTTTAATACCATTCACATTGACAGGAGTATTTATTGCATTCTATCTTCATGGCATGCCTATGTCATTTATAGGTTTTATAGGTATAGTAGGATTATGCGGTGTGCTTGTAAACGACGGTATTATAATGATAGACTTAATAAACAAAATAATAGAATCCGGAAAAACAAATCCTGATGCTTTGAATAATCCTAAAAAGTTTGCATTTGATTCCATAGTAGAAGGAGCCACTCAAAGGCTTTTACCTATATTCTTAACTACAGTAACTACAGTTGGAGGATTAATGCCTACAGTTTATGGTATAGGAGGAGATGCTGACTTAATAGTGCCTATAGTGATGAGTTTAGCATACGGGCTTATATTCTCAACATTAATAACATTGATATTTTTGCCTTGTGTATTTATGATAGCTGTGGATTTGAAACTTATCAAATTAAAATAATTTGTTAGTAATTGTTAATTAATATATTATAGTTTTTCTTTTAACTTATTTAAAAATACTTTTGAAGCTTCGGAAAATACCTGATTTTTTTTCCAAACTACTCTAAGCTCTATTTCCAATTTTGGTTTTAAATATACAAAGCATAAATCACTTGTATTTGTTGTATTAACTAATTTATCTATAGTCAAAGCGTATCCTATACCCTCTTCAACCATTAAAGCAGCATTATAAATTAAATTATAAGTTAATATAATATTTAATTTATCAAAATCATTTCCTATCCATTCATTAAATTTTGATGTCTGAATTTTATTATTAAAAAATATTTTAGGGCATATTATAGGTATATCAAAAAGATCCTTTTTTTCTATAAATTTATTTTTAGATAAATGAGAATCTTTCCTCATTAATAAACCATAAACCTCTTTATAAGGAATATCTATATAATCATATTTAGATGAATCTATATTTCCTATTAAAATTCCAAAATCTAAAAGTCCCTTATCAAGTTTCTCTGTAATTTCAGAATATGCACCGCTATGAATATGGTATATTATATTAGGATGAGATTTTCTAAGATTTTTTATTATATTAGCAATTAATTTAATATAATATGTTTCAGCACTCCCTATATAAATATCTCCGGCTATAATATCTTCTGATGATTGAAATTCCTTTCTTGTTTTATCTATCATATCAATAATTTCTTCTGCTCTTTTCTTAAGCAAAATACCATCTGATGTTAATTTTATACTGTAATTACTTCTTATAAATAATTTTTTACCGATTTCTTTTTCTAAATTATTTATTTGTCTTGAAAGATTAGGCTGTGTAAGGTTTAGAGAATTTGCTGCTTTTGTTATGCTTCCTTCTCTTGCGGCAGTTAAAAAATATTTTAAAGATTTTATATCCATTTAAATACCTATTTTATTTTTTTGTATAATATCATAAATGCCAATATTTAGTAATACTTTTTTATTATAACTAATTATAAGATATAAGTATTTGATATATTTTAATAATAACTTAAAATTAGCACATAAAACAATTAATAATAGAAGGGAGGATATTATGACTATATCAGAAGTAAGTGAATTAACAGGTTTATCAAAAGATACTTTAAGATATTATGAAAAAATAGGTATAATACCAGAAATAGGAAGAAGCAAAAGCGGAATCAGAAACTACAATGAATATAATCTAAAATGCATAGAGTTTTCAAAATCAATGCGTGATTTAGGCATATCTATAGACTCCATAATAAAATATATTAAACTTTCAAAAAAAGGAAAAAATACTATAAACGAAAGAAAATCAATACTTATAAATGAAAGAGATTTGATGCAAAAACATTTTAATGAAATGAAAATAAGATTAGAAAAATTAAATAAAAAGTTAGAAGAAAAAGATTTCTTTAATTAAAAAATATTTTTTCATATTGCTATTAGAGTTAACTCCAATGTTATAATTATAATCTATAAAAGGAGCATAATGTATATGAATATAAAAGAATTTTTAAAAGATTATAGTTCAGGCAAATCAATAGATATGTTTTCTAAGGAGTTTATAAATATAGCAAATAAAATGAAGGAAACAGAAAAACTATTATGGCAGTATAATAATACATTTCAAAGCTATATAAATAACAAAGATATATTAAATAAAATTTTTGAAACTAATATTGATGAATCTGTTATTATAATGCCTAATTTTCATGTTGATATAGGCAATATAGAGTTTGGAAAGAATATCTTTATAAATAAAAACTGCACTATAATGGATATAGGCGGAGTAATTATAGAAGATAATGTACAGATAGCGCATAATGTGAGTATAATAACTCCTAATCATGATTTTAATAATAGAAATATATTAATTCCAAAACAAATCACAATAAAGAAAAATGTATGGATTGGTACAGGTGCTATTATACTTCCTGGTGTTACCATCGGAGAAAATGCAATAGTTGCTGCAGGTGCTGTTGTCAATAAAGATGTTGAAAGCAATACTATAGTAGGAGGCAATCCTGCTAAATTAATAAAACGTTTATAAATTAGACTTGTTTCTTCAAAACAAATATTTGAACTATTTCAATTTTTAGTATTTTTATAACTGGGGCTTTGCCCCATACCCCACTTCTTTTGGTGACCCAAAGAAGCAAAAGGACTGCAATTTTACATATTAAAATTAAATATTACATAACATATCAAACATTGTTTCATAAATAAAATTAATTAAAAATTATATAACTAGTTTTGTCAAGTACTTTTGAAAAAGTCTATTGTTTTAGCTTTAATTAATAATAAAAAAATTGGTATGTTCTTAAAATAATTAAGGCATACCAATTTTATTTTCTTTTATTTATTACAGATCATTTAATAACTATCATTAACTATATTTAAACTTTATCCATTTACCGCTTAAATATCTAAAAGTAAATATTATAGCCTTAACTATCCAATCAACAAACATAGCTATCCAAGTACCAACCATACCCATTTTGAAATATAAGGCAAATACATAAGCCAACACTATCCTGCATAGTACCATTGAAACCGAAGCTACTATCATAGGAAACTTTGCATCTCCTGAAGCTCTAAATACCACAGGCAGAGAATAACCTAAAGGCCATATAATCATCATAATAGCATGATACCATGATAATTTATAAGTATATCCTGTAGCCTCTGCTGATAAATGATATATATTAAGTATTATAGGCAAAATGGCAAGCATAATGGCACTAGTTATAGTTTGAGATACATAAATAATAGCTATGATTTTTTTAGTATAATATTTAGTTTGATTATAATCATTAGCACCTACGCATTGAGATATAATAGTTGTAAGTCCTAATCCTATAGCCATACCAGGAAGAACCTCCAAACTAGCTATAAGAGTAGATACAGAATTTGCCGCTATTGATGCAGTTCCGAATGTAGATATTAAACTTAATATAAGAAGTCTTCCTAAATAAAACATTCCGTTTTCTATACCATAAGGAATACCTACTGATAATATTCTTTTTATTGTGTTTAAATCCATCTTATACATAATTTTATTTTTTATATATATAAGATTATTTTTATTAAGTCCCAATATTATAATTATTAAAGCCGAACCTATTCTGCTAATTAGTGTAGATATTGCCGCTCCTGCTATACCCATTTTAAATACATAAATTAAAATAGCATTCCCTATAACATTTAATATATTCATAGATATCATAATCTTCATTGATATTTTTGAATTGCCTATAGTTCTAAACATTGAAGCCCCGCCATTATAAACAGCTAAAAATGGTATTGAAGCTGCAACTATCAGCATATAAGTATTTGCCTCATTTCTAACTTCATCGGTAATACTTCCAAACAATGCTCCAAATATAGCATCTTTAAATAAATACATGATTAATGTTATAAATACAGAAAATAATAATAAAAATCTTATAAGCTGATTAATAGAGTCATCTGCCTTTTCAATATTTTTAGCACCTATATGCTGACCGCTAGCAACAGCCCCTCCAGTAGCAACAGCAGCAAATATACTTATAAGAAATGCTATTACAAAATCCACTAAAAATACTGCAGATACAGCAGACTCCCCTACACTAGCAACCATTATAGAATCTATAAGCCCCACTAAATATTCTAAAAATACCTCTATAATAAGCGGAACAAATAATTTTATAAGATATTTATTAGAAAACATATAATTAGTTTTTATATTATTATTTAAATCCGAATAACTTATATCACTCACTTTCCAACCCTCAAAAAATTAATTTAATTATTCTTTAATAAAATAATCAAACATTCAATCCCATATTGTATGCTTCCTTCATAAACTCTTTATCGTTAACTTCTCCTTTATTCCAAACGCTATGTGCTAATATAAAGCCTTTCTCTTTCACATCTTCCAAACAATCTAAAAAGCCTCTGAATCCGTCAATAGTTCTAAGCATTTCATCTTTATTTTCAGTAGCAGCAGTAGCTATAAAATAAAAATCTTTATTCTTAATCTCCAAATATTTAGTAACGCATCTGTCTATAAATGTTTTCATTTGAGCATTCATTGTATAGAAATAAACAGGTGTAGCCATTACTATTACATCAGCTTCAAGCATTTTATCCAATATATCTTTCATATCATCTTTTTGTACGCAAGGCTTATTATTTTTATAGCAAGTTCCGCAGTCTTCACAATAACCTATATTCTTATCTTTTAAAAATATTTTTTCAGCATCATGTCCTGCTTCCTTAGCACCTTTTAAAAATTCATCGCATAATGTATCTGAATTACCTCCTCTTCTTGGACTAGATGATATTATCAATACTTTTTTACTCATTTATAACACCTCATTTTTTAATTAATTTTGAAAGTATTATAGTATTAGAGTGCACTCCAATGTCAAATGATTTTATAGAGTTTTTTTATAAAATGTTAAAAAATTATATAAATAAATATTATAAAAGAATAATAAGAAATAAAAATTAAAAGCATATATAATTAAATATAAAGCATATCATCAAAAAATATTTTTTAATAAAAATTACAAAAAATTAAAAATTATAATAATTAGCTATTGACATTGGAGTCAACTCTAATGATACAATCAGAATACAATTTGTTAGTAGATACAAAAAAAGGAGGGTTATTATTTATGAAAAACATTATCATAACTTTTATACTATTTATAGGATTATTTACTATGAACGCTTTCGCACAAACTACAAGAATAAAATTAACTTTTGGCAGCAATGAAATCTATGCTTTAATAACAAATTCAAAAGCAGGAAATGATTTTTTATCACTCCTTCCTTTGAATATTAAGGCAGAAGATTATAACAGCACAGAAAAAATATTTTATTTAAGTAAAAAACTAAATACTCAGAATGAACCGGACGGAATAAATCCTAAAGCCGGAGATATTACTTATTATGCTCCTTGGGGAAACATTGCTATATTTTATAAAAATTTCAGATACTCAAATAATTTAATTTATTTAGGAAAATTTGAAAATGCATCAGATATATCAAAACTTTCAAATATGAAAGGAGATTTTGATATACGCATTGAAAAAGCAAATTGATATTTTATTTAATGATTAGGAGATATTATGAATACTATAAAATTAAATAATAATGTTGAAATGCCTATTCTAGGATTTGGAGTATACAGAGTAGAAGATTATGAGGAATGCAAAAAAGCATGTATTTATGCCATTGAAGCAGGATACAGACATATAGATACAGCATCAATATATCTTAATGAAAAAGCTGTCGGAGATGCCATAAAAGAAAGCGGAATAAATAGAAAAGAAATGTTTATCACTACTAAATTATGGATACAGGATGCAGATTATGATAAGGCAAAGAAAGCATTTCAAATATCTATGGAAAAATTAGGATTGGATTATTTGGATTTATATTTACTTCATATGCCTTTTGGTAATTATTATGCTGCTTGGAAGGCAATGGAAGAATTATATGAATCCGGATATATAAGAGCTATAGGATGCTGCAATTTATATAAAGATAGATTAATTGATTTTGCAGCACATAGTAAAATAATGCCAGCAATTAATCAAATAGAAACTCATCCATTCTTTCAAAGATGGGAAGATCAGGATTTAATGAAAGAATATAATATCACATTAGAATCTTGGGGACCTTTGGCAGAAGGAAAAAATAATATTTTCAATAATGAAATATTAAAAACTATAGGCAAAAAATACAATAAAACTGTAGCTCAAGTTATTTTAAGATGGCTTACTCAAAGAAATATACCAATTATTCCAAAGAGTATACACAAAGAGAGAATAATAGAAAACTCTAAAATATTCGATTTCACATTAGATGATAATGATATGAATATTATAAAAACTTTGGACAATAATAAAAACATAATATTTCTTAATGATGATGCTGACTTTATAAAGCAATTATTAAAATTGAAATATTAAAAATTAATAAAAATTAAGGAGATTATTAAATGAAAAAAACTTTAAAAATTATTTTATCTTTATCTATCCTAGTGATAGTATTTTCATGCATAGCAAATTCACAAAGTAAAGGAGAAAGTTTAACTATGACAGAAAAAGCAAAAAACAAATATAATGAATTATTAAAAAGAGATGCATCTATAACAAAAACTAATGATGCAGATTTAGAAAGCATATTCAATAATTTTTTATATGCTGATGTTTATAATCATGGAACATTGGATCCTAAATTAAGAGAACTTGTAACATTAGTTTCTTTAACTGCCTCACAAGGTACTGATATGATAAAAGATCATGTAGAAATAGCTTTGAATGTTGGAGCTAGTCCTATAGAGATAAAAGAAGTATTGTATCAATGTTCACCTTATGTTGGATTTCCTAGAGTATTTGCTGCATTAGAAAAAGCAAATGAAGTGTTCAAAGAAAAAAATATTTTGCTTCCTATAGAATCTCAATCAACAGTTACAGAACAAACTAGATTCGATAAAGGATTGGAAACTCAGGTAAGCATATTCGGAGATGCCATACATGCTGCACATTCAAATGCCGCACCTAATCAGAAGCATATACAGAATTTCTTATCAGCTAATTGTTTCGGAGATTTCTATACAAGAACAGGTTTAGATTTAAAAACTAGAGAGCTTTTAACATTCATAATGCTTATTTCGTTAGGAGGAGCTGAACCTCAGGCAACAGCACATGCTAATGCTAATATATCGATGGGCAATACTAAGGATATGATGCTTGAAGCGGTAACTCAATGTCTTCCTTTTATAGGCTATCCAAGAACATTGAATGCTATAGCTATAATTAACAATCTAAAATAAAAATATATTATTAATAATGATAAAATATTAAAAATTTTAGTTTATTAAAATTAGTTTTTTATTTTATTCTGGTGGCTTTGCCCTGCGAAGCACACAGACGTGCCAAACCCCAGTTCTTTTGCGACCAAAGGAAGTGCCTGTGGTATTGGCACAGGGGAAGCCACCTCACGAAGTGCGCCTTTGCCAAGCGAGAAGCTATATCCTCGATAAACTCGGATACGCTTCGCGAAAGACTGCATTTTTATAGAAAAAAATAATTTATTTATCAATAGTTTTAAAATAACTATATATCATAAAGCATAATAAATAAAAAATGCAAGATAGGTGTATATTTTTAAAAATAAAACTTTAAGAATAATAAAATAGGAGGATCAAAAATGAAAAAAATAATTAAAACAATATTAATGTCATTGCTTATTTCAAGTACATTATTAATCGGAAGTTTAAACGCTCAAAGTTCAAAAACATTAATAGTATATTTCTCTTGGGGCGGAAACACTAGAACAGCCGCTAACATGATAAAGAATATGACTCAAGCTGATATGTTTGAAGTAAAAACTGCTGAAAGCTACCCTACTTCTTATAATGATATTTTAGATAAAGCAAGAGCAGAATTAAATGATAATGTTTTGCCAAGATTAAGTGCTAATATAAATAATTTAGCCAACTATGACACTGTAATATTATGTTACCCTAATTGGTGGGGCACTATTCCTCAGGCAGTGAAACAATTATTATCAACACATGATTTCAGCGGTAAAAAAATTGCTCCTTTATGTACTCATGGAGGCGGCGGTATGGGAAGAAGTTTAAGCGATATAAAAAGTTTATGTCCTAATTCTACCATACTTGATAATTTGAGCATATCAGGAAGAAACGTTAATAACTCAGAAAACAATATAAAAACATGGCTTCAAAATATTAATATACTATAAGATTTTTATTTACTGTCATTGATTAATTATTAATTAATTGATGACAGTACAAATTAATTAATAATTTCTAATAATATTTAAATAAAGGAGATTTTATGAAGAATTTAATCTTTATACTTTTATCAATAATTATATTATCATCATGTAGTAATAAAAATAATTCTGAAAAAACAATAAAAACAGATTATATAGTTTCTAATATTGAAAATTCAGAAATTAATAATAATGAAAAACAAACAGTAAATATAAATTATACTCAAAGCGGTTCAAAAATATTAATAGCATATTTCACTTGGTCAGATAACACAGTAGTAGAAAATCCTGCCTCTATTGATGTAGATGCTGAAACTTCTGCAAGCGTACTTTCTCCAGGCAATGCTGAATTAATAGCCACTTGGATACAGGAAGAAACAGGAGGAGATTTATTCAGTATAAAAACTCAAAATAAATATTCAAGCGATTATGATGAATGTTTGAATCAAGCTAGAAAAGAAAGGGATAATAATGAAAGACCTGCACTTACTGAGAAAGTTAATAATATAGATGATTATGACGTTATATTTTTAGGCTTTCCAAATTGGTGGTATACATGTCCTATGGCAGTATTTACATTCGTTGAAAGCTATGATTTATCAGGAAAAACTATAATACCATTTTGCACACATGGAACAGGAGGACTTTCAAGAACAATAAGAGATTTAAAAAAATTACTTCCAGCTAACTGCAAAGTATTGGATCCTATAGGAGTATACAGACCAGAAGTAAAAAATTCAAAGAATAAAGTTGTGGATTGGGTGAGAAAATTGGATTATTAAAAAATGATAATTATAAAATTATAAAAGGAGAAAATTATTCATGAAGAAAATAATTAAAATAATTGTAGATATAATAATGACTTTGCTTTTTTTCACTCTAATGGCATATCATTTTACAGGAGATGCTATACATGAATATTTAGGTTTCTCACTTTTTATATTTTTTATACTTCATCATATACTTAATTTTAATTGGTATAAAAACTTGCCAAAAGGAAAATACAATTTTAACAGAGCATTAAACACATTTATTAATACTATGCTTTTTATATGTATGGCAGGACTTATGATAAGCGGTATACTATTTTCTCAAAGGGTATTAGGTTTTCTTAATATTCATAATAGCGGAATGTTCACAAGAAGACTTCATATGATTTCAAACTCTTGGGGATTTATATTTATGTCCGCACATTTAGGAATGCATTGGGGTATGTTTATAAATATGAGTAAAAAATTTATAAATATAAAGAGACAGATATCTATAGCAATAGCTTCATTAATAGCATTGTATGGAGTTATTTCATTTATTAAAAGAGGCTTGTATAATAAAATGTTTTTGCTTGTAGAGTTCGCTTTCTTTAATTATGAAGAGCCTGTAATACTTTTCTTTATGGATTATTTATCTATAATGGGATTATTTATATTTATACCTTACTATTTACAAGTATTGAATAATAAATTAAATAAAAAATAACAATTAATACAATCTAATTATAATATAAATTATTTTATTTAATGTTATATTTTATAACATTCATTTAATAAAATTATATGCCCCCATTATTAGGGGGCATAAAAATAAATGCTTTCTATATAATAAAACCGCATATTTAAAAATATGTAAAAAAATATTACTATTTGACATTATAAATAATATTGCTATAATGCTATAGTATTATTTATGTAGAATATCAATAATTTGTATGGATAATAAAAAATGAAAGTTATAAAATTGCTAAAAAGAATAAATAAAGAAAAAGAATTAGATATATCAGAATACAAAAATAAATATGTAGAAACTAAAAAAGATAAACTTCGTTTTGATAAAATGCTTAAAAAGTCTGTTTCAATGGGACTTGTAATGAAAAAATCTAATACTTTAAAACTTACAAATGAAGGAAAAGTATATTTAGAAAGAGAGTTAAAACAAATAACAGAGAAAGAAAAAGATATATTAAGAGATAGAAAATCAAAATCTAAAGATAAAAAAGGTGATAAAGGCGGTAAAAAAACAAGCATACCTAAACCAGAAATAAAAGTCGATATTAACAATGCTAAGAAAGATGCTGAGATAATAGCAAAAGCATATAATGTACCTACTGAATTCCCAAAAAAATGTATTGAAGAAGCTAAGCTATTACCAGACAGTATGGAAAATGTAGAATTAGAATTCGACAGAATAGATTTAAGAGATATAAGAACTGTAACAATAGACGGAGCAGATTCAAAAGATTTTGACGATGCTATAAGTATAGAAAAATTAAATGACGGTTATAAATTAGGCATACATATTGCTGATGTTAGTCATTTTGTAGTTATGGGAAGTGCTTTAGACAGAGAGGCAAGAAAGAGAGGAAACAGCGTTTATTTAATTGATACTGTTTATCCTATGTTTCCGCATGAGCTTTCAAATGGAATATGTTCTTTAAATGAAGGCGTAAGCAGATTCACAATGACAGTATTCGTAACAATAGACAATAAAGGTAATGTAAAAGAAAGTACTTTTCATAAAAGTGTTATAAAATCAAGCAGAAGATTAACTTATGATTATGCCCAGGATGTTTTGGACGGTATAGAACAAGATGAAGATTGGCTTGTAGAATTATTAAAGAATGCTGATGATGTAAAAAAGATACTTCTTCAAAAAAGAATAGACAATGGAAGCATAGAGTTTAATCTTAATGAAACTCAAATAATATTGGATAAAGGCGGAAATCCTAAAGACTTTTTCATTGGCGAGAGAAAAGAAACACATAAAATAATAGAAGAGTTAATGCTTATTGCTAACTGCGAAGTAGCTAAGAGATTAAAAAATATAAAAGGCTCTATATACAGAGTACATGATAGTCCGGATCAAGAAAAGCTAGACACATTCACAAGAATAGCATTTAACAGAGGATATAGACTTACAAGAGATGCAGACGGTAATTTGGATTTTCATTCATTTATAGAATCTATAATGGGAAAGCCGGACGAAAAATTACTACTTACCCTACTCTTACGTTCTATGAAGCAGGCTATATACGATGTTAATAATATAGGGCATTTCGGATTAGGTTTTGAATATTATACTCATTTTACTTCACCTATAAGAAGATACACAGACTTACTTACTCATAGACTTTTAAAACAGTCATTAGAGGGAGTAAATAATTTAAAACCTACTATGCAACAGTTTTATACTAATTCAGCTCAATGGTGTTCAAAGACTGAAAGAATAGCAGTTGAATGCGAGAGAAGTTTGGATAAAGTAAAAGCGGCAAGATTTATGAAAGATAAAGTAGGAAATGAATATAACGGAATAGTAAGCGGCATTACAAATTTTGGTATGTTCGTTGAAATAGAAGACAGAGGAATAGAAGGATTAATAAGATATGCAACTTTAAAATCACATTACAGATACGATGAACATGAACAGGCAGCCTACAGCGAAGAAGATGCTAAATGGTACACGTTGGGAGATAGAATAAGAATAGTAGTTTATAAAGTTGATGTAAAAGAATTATTCATTGACTTCATACCAGCAAGCGAATTTGATAATAGTTTTGATGACAACGATATAATAGACAGCAGAGATTTTTTGAAGAAAAAGAAAAACAAAAAAGAAATATATTCAAAAAAATCTCATAAAAAAAGAAGTTCAAGAGATAGAACTGACAGAAAAGATAAAAAACATAGAAAAAAATCAAAAAAGAGAAGATAATATTTAATTAATAAAAAATAATAAAAGGCTTTCTTAAATTAATAAGGAAGCCTTTTTATTTATATTAAAGAATTATTCCAACTTTACTTTTATAGTTAATTTAGTATAATAAATCTATGAGGAATATTAATGTTTTAAATGACTATTTTGTGAGATATTTATTATCATCACCGTACAGTAATCCTATGCTGCTTGACTTTATAAATTCTATAATGCTTGATTCTAATATGAAAACTTTTAGGTCGGTAGAGATTTTAACCCCGTTCAATTATAAAGAAAATTACGAAGATAAAGAAACTATTGCAGATGTAAAGGCATTACACAAAATGGTGCAGTTGTTATAATAGAAATTCAACTTCAAGGGAATTCAAGATTTCCAGAGAGAATATTATATTATTGGGCATCTAATTACAGTAAGTTATTAAAGCATGGAGAAAAGTACGATGCTTTAACTCCAGTAATAAGTATAAATTTACTCAATTTCAATTTAGATGATAATGACTCTGTACATTCTTGTTATATGATTTATGATAGTATTAATAAAAGATTATTAACAGATCATTTACAAATACATATATTAGAATTAAAGAAGTTTCAATATAATTCATTGGAGCCTGATTTAAATTGCTGGCTTAAATTTTTTACAATGAAAGAAAAAGATAATAAGGAGGTTATTATGTCAGAGTTAGTAAAAGAAAAGCCTATAATGGAAGAAGTACATAAAAGATACAATAACTTTATTAAAGATAGATTAATGATGAATGAGTATGATAAAAGAGAAGCATATCTATACGGAAATCAAATAATGCTTGAAGAAGAAAGAAGATTAGGAGTAGAAGAAGGAATTAAACAGGGTATAGAACAGGGAATAGAACAAGGCGAAAAAAATAAAGCAATATCCATGGCAAAAAACATGAAAGCCAGGGATATGGATATAAATCTTATCAGTGAATTAACAGGCTTGAGTATAGAAGAAATAAAAAACTTGTGAGTACCTTATATTCATAATAATGTCAAGAGATATTTACGAACAAGTTTTTTATGTATAAATAAAAAACTTGTGGTCATGTAATAAGACAGAGTCATTTGCTAGAACAAGAGTAGACAAAGTTTTTATATAAAAAATAAAATATTTAAGCAATAATAAAAGGCTTTCTTAAATTAATAAGGAAGCCTTTTTATTTATTTTTATACACAAAAAAGGCTTCTCATAATACTATGAAAAGCCTTCTCTTTTATATAAACTTTTATTATGGCACTACATAACCAACTTCTTCTTCACCATACATATCTCTATATTGAACCTTAACATTCAAAGCCCTAAACTGTCCTGACTGAGCTAAATTTCTAAAACTGTTATAGTATATGAAATATCTTCCAAAATTTATATTTTTCATTCTATTAAGCTCAGCAGTATAATTTATAGAATAATCAGCATCTATAATATAACCGTAAGTATTCTCAGTCATTAAATCTAAGAAATAATTAGATTTATTTGTACCGATATAAACTTGGTTTAATGAAACTGCATTGTTTTTAGCAAAACTTGCTACATCATTAAAGTTCATCATATCAAATACTCTGTCGTCAGGACTAGTTACTGAAAAATGTATAATAGCAGTTTTCTTAAAACTATTTCCTGAAAGTCTTATAGCTTCATAATAAGCATCATCCAAAGCAGATATTCCGCCTGTAAAATGGAAAGCATTAGCATTTTCAAGTATTCTTAAATTTCTAGCATCATAATTATCAGACTTGTAAACCTGGTCATTATAATGTATAACTAAAACTTCATCATTATTAGTTAAGCTCATAGTAAAATTACTAATCTCTTCTTTAATTCTGCTCTCATAAGGTTTAGCAGCAAGACTATCTTCTATTAAATACACGAATCTATATTCATGCAATTCAGGAGCATCATAAAAACCAACTTTATGAGCAACACCTGCATTCTCTGTAACAAAGAAATTTTCAGGAGTTAATCCAACTACAGGGTTCATAGCTCTATCTCTCACTGTAACAGAAGCTACAACAACAGGGAATCTATTTAAATATTCTCTGTCTACAAATACATCTAAATTAGCGTAATATTCTTCTTTTCTAGTATATACATCAATTCTTCCAGACATAAAATCAGTAAGATATATATTTCCATCAGGTCCCTCAGCAATAGAAGTAGGAGTTACTGTATATCTTTCGGAATTATTAAATATTGTAAAATCTGATTCAGCTATATTATAATAAAAAACCTTACTTCCATCAGCTATATAAAGATTTCCATCTTTAGCAAAAGATAAACCTCTAGGCTCATTAAATAAATTATGCTTTATACTCTGAATATAATTTCCGCTCAAATCAAATTGCTGTATTCTTTTATTACCCATATCAGCAACATAAATATATTTGTCATCAACCGCTATGCCCGCAGGAGAAAAGAACTCTCCATTATTTTCACCAAGTTTTCCAAAACTATATAAGAAATTTCCTTCTATATCAAATATAACTATTCTATTATTTCCTGTATCAGAAACATATAAATTTCCTTCTCTATCAACAGCAACAGATGAAGGTCCAAGAAGCTGACCATTACTTACACCGGATACACCAATATTTGTAATATAATTATGATTAGCATCATATTTTAATATTTTATCTTTTTTAGTATTGGCTATATATATATATCCGTTTGCATCTATATCAAAACCTCTAGGATTTTCTAATTTTTCATAAGGATAAACTTTTGCTGCAAACTGAAGTAAATTTCTCCACCAGCTAGTCTGCTGTTTTTCTAATCTTTTTCCATGGGATATTTTACCTATTAGATTTCCATTAATATCAAATTTCTTTAATGAAGAATCACTATAATCCAAAACATATAAACTTCCATCAGACATTACTTTTATTTGTATAGGCTGATTAATATTTTTTCTAAAATTAAGATTTGTAGAGAATGCTTTCAAATAAATAAAATTACTCAAAATATTTTCTCTCTCTTCATTAACATTTGCAGAATCATATTTATTAATTTTAGAAAGTATTATAGGATCTTCATAACCCATTCTCGTAATATTAAGCCATTCATTAATAGCTAAGGACATATATCCGGCTTTGTATAAAGACTTACTATACCAATATCTTATGAACTTATCAGTAGGATTTGTATTAAGAGAGTTTCTAAAACTAGCTATGGATGCATCATATCTTTCCTGATTATAATAATGCACCCCTCTCAATAACTCTCTGTATGAGTCATAAGTTTCTGTGTTTACATAATACGGAGTTTTGTCGAAAGTGTATGAAAGCGATATAGTCATTAAAAATAATACTATAACCGCTAGAAGTTTTATTCTCATAAATCCTCTTTTATAGTTTGTGATATTTTTGCTTTATAATAGTGAACAAAAGCCCGCTATCGGGATCGAACCGACGACCCTCACCTTACCATGGTGATGCTCTACCTGCTGAGCTAAGCGGGCAAATTTGTAAAATATTATAAAATTACAGAATAAAAAAGTCAAGCAAACAACATGAAATTCATTATGTTAACTTTACTTTATATATCCTATAATGTTTTTAACATATTTTTGAGTTTCCTCTATATTAGGGATTCTCTGTAATCTGTCTACCAAAGCAGGTCCGGCATTATAAGCAGATAAGGATAAATCAAGTCTTCCATCATATCTGTTTAACATCTGTGATAAATATCTGCTTCCAGCCATTATATTAGTGTATGGATCTTTAAGCATTTCTGTATCAGTAATACCTAAGCCAACACCTGTTTGCGGCATTATCTGCATCAAACCAACAGCACCTTTATGACTTACAGCATTAGGCACATAGTTTGATTCCTGCTTTATAACCGCTTTTATTAAATTTTCAGGCAAAGAATATTTCTCTGCTGCCTCTTTAATTATATCATCATATTTAGTAGGGAAACTTTCTACTGAAGCTTTTTTATAAGCATTTATAGCTTTAGCAAAATTATTTGTATTACTATCATAAACACCAAATGATATATTTCCTTTGAAAGCATCAGAAGAAGTATCTCCATTAATTACTTTTCCATTATCTAACTTTTTATTTGTATCATTAACTATAGAACCATCAATATTATTGACTTTGTTTTCTGCCATAGCTTCATTTAAATGTTCAGCAAAAGGTTTAGTAGGAATCTGAGTATTAATAGGAGCAAAACCTAATTTATTAAAAGTATCCTGAATCTCGCCTATTCTGGCATGTATTCTTTGTATTGATTCTATCATAATAATACCTCTTAATATTCATAAGCATCACTAGAAACATATTCTTTCTTCCATTCATCTAGCTTAGCTTGTTCTTCTTTATTCATTAATTTTTTATATTCTAATAATTTCTTTTCTTTTAAAAGCTCAACGGCTCTTCTCTGCCTTGATGCCTCTTGTAAAACTTCCTGCCTTTTTCTAAGCTCAACACTTATTTCTGCCATATTATCTTCATGAATAGCTATCTGAGAATTTAAAGCACTTATATATTCTCCAAGATAAATACTCATATTAAGCATTTCTTCACTGTCTTCCATACTATCAACGATTCTTATACCATCATTGATTTTTGAAATGCAATCATCTTTTCCATCACGCTCTTTATTATATAAAGCAGAAACTTCAGCTACTTCAGCTTGTTTTTGCTTTTCTATATTTTTTCTAAGTTTATATAAAGGCTCAAGCTTAAAATCAAATCTCTTCATAATATTACCAACAATTTATATTATATTTTCTCTACAGTATCACAACATCATTAGCATATTCTACATTGTCGGAAATATCTGTTCTATCAGCTGCTTTTTTTACATCGCCGCTGTTTACTAAATCCTCTTCTATCTCTTCCTGTGAATAGAACATAGATAAAAGAGCTTCTTTACTATCAGCAAAACTTGAAACCTCATATACATCTTGCTGTAAATATCTATCCATCATAGGCTTATAATCAATGGCTCTGTCAACTTCAGGCATACTTCCTTTAGCATAACCGCCTATCATTATAAGTTCTTTAGCTTCATTATAGTCAGCACTCATCTTTAAAAATTCTCTTGCTGCTCTTTTATGCATATTAGATACTACTTCATTCATAATCCTAGATATACTTTTATTTACATCAATAGCTGGGAAATGTCCTCTATTGGCTAAATCTCTAGATAAAACTATGTGTCCGTCTAATATACCTCTAACAGCATCTGTAATAGGTTCATCCAAATCATCACCTTCTACCAATACATTATAAAATGCTGTAATAGAGCCTTTGCTTGAAGTACCTGTTCTTTCCAAAAGTTTAGCAAGTTCAGAGAATACACTAGGAGTATAACCTCTAGTGGTAGGAGGCTCACCTCTTGAAAGTCCTATCTCTCTTTGAGCCAAAGCAAAACGTGTTACAGAGTCTACCATAAACATAACATTTTTGCCTTTATCTCTGAAATACTCAGCTATTGTAGTAGCAGTGTATGCAGCTCTTACTCTCAAAAGCGGAGCATCATCACTTGTAGCAACAACTAATATACTTCTTTTTAATCCTTCTTCTCCTAAATCTCTTTCTATAAAATCTCTTACCTCTCTTCTTCTTTCACCAATCAATGCGATAACATTTACATCAGCATTGGTATTTCTAGCTATCATAGATAAGAGTGTAGATTTACCGACACCTGTACCGCTCATTATAGCCATACGCTGTCCCTGTCCAACAGTTAAAAGCCCGTCTATTGCTCTTACACCTGTTTGTATATGTTTATTTATTCTAGGTCTATTCATTGGGTTTACTGCTGAATGAGAAACAGGAATAGGAGTTTCATAAAAATTATGCCCGCCTCCTGCAAGCGGTTTTCCTCTTGCATCAAGCACTGTTCCTAATATTTCATCACAGCACATAACAGATAATGGTCTTTCAAAAGAATAAACCATATTTCCAAAAGTTATTCCATTAACAGGTCCGTAAGTAGCTAAAAGTACATCTTGATTTCTGAAACCTATAGCTTCAGCATCAAGATAACTATTGTCATTCATATATATACGGCACATATCGCCAAGTTTGCAAAAAGGTCCCTCACTAATAACCAATGAACCTATAACTTCTTTAACTTTACCGTAAGATTTTAATAAAGCTACATCATCAACTACTTTTCTGTATTTATCAAATGTCTTTTTTACTTCTTTATCAAAATCTACATTTTCATCTTTAATCATAATATCATACAGCCCTAAAATAAATTAAATTATAGTAAAATTAGAAACCTTTTATAGGTTCTACTTCTTTAATAGCAGTTTCTATTTCATTCAATTGAGTATTTATTCTAGCATCAATATCACCGAAGTCTGTTTCTATCATACATCCGCCGACATCAACATTAGGGTCTTCCAATACTGTTACACCCTCAATCTTATCAAGCATTTGATAAAACTCATCTTTATGTCTTGCAGAAACTTCCAAATCATCAATATTAACTCTGATAGTGATTTTAGTTCTGCCTTTAATTCTTCTTAAAGCTTCCTGTATATTTCTTATAACTATACCTTTGTCTCTTTCAGTAAGCATTTTTACAACACGCTTAGCTATAAGAACAGCAACCTCAATAACTTGAGCCTCTGCTGCATCTATTATTTCATTTCTTTTATTAATAGTTTCAGCTAAGATTTTTTTCATCTTTTCTGTTAATTTTATTAAATCATTATTGCTGTCAGAAAAAGATTTTTCAAAACCTTCATCATAACCTTTAGCATATCCTTCTTTATAAGCAGCATCTTTTATAGATTCTGATTCGCTTTGTATTCTTTCTTTTTCAGCATTAGCATCTTGTATTATTCTTGAAGCATCAACTTTAGCCTGTTCAGAAATAACATGTGCCTCATTTTGTTTAGATTTAAATATTTCAAAGGCTTGTGTTTTAGCATCTTCAATGATTCTGTCTGCCTCATCAACAGCCTTTCTCCTCATATCTCTTAAATCTTCTTCCCACTGAGCTCTAAGTCCTGCAATCTCAGCTTCAATCTCTTCAATAGAAGGACCTCTGTATTCCTCTTGAGACTCTTCATAATCTAGTTCTTCCTGAGATTTATGATGAGGTACAGCAATATTAACTTTTTGAGTAAGTTCAACAATACTTCTGGATTTAAAAACCTTTTCTGGCATAATTTACTCCCAATTATTATTATAATTATTATCCTAAAAAATCACACAACCATTTCATCTTCACCGGCACGAGCAACAACGATATCACCTTGCTCTTCAAGCTTACGAATGATATTAACGATTTTTTGCTGAGCCTCTTCAACGTCTTTAAGACGAACAGGTCCCATAAAGTCCATATCCTCTTTAAGCAATGCAGCAGCACGTTTGGACATGTTTCTGTAAACTTTATCCTGAGCATCTGTATCAACACTCTTAAGCGCCTTAGCCAAATCGCTTGAATCAACCTCACGAAGTACCTTCTGTATAGCTCTGTCATCAAGCAATACGATATCTTCGAATACAAACATACGTTTCTTGATCTCTTCTGCAAGTTCCGGATCGTCTTCCTCCAAACTCTCGATAATACTTTTCTCAGTAGATCTATCAACACTGTTAATAATTTCTACTATAGAATCGATACCGCCGGCAGAAGTAAAGTCCTCACTAGCAAGAGTAGAAAGTTTTCTTTCAAGTACCCTTTCAACCTCTCTTAAAACCTCTGGAGATGTTCTGTCCATTATAGCAATACGTTTAGCTACATCAGGCTGAATCTCTGTAGGCAAAGCTCCCAATATACTAGCAGCTTTTTGTGCTTCCAAATAAGCCAAAATAAGTGCTATAGTTTGAGGGTGTTCACCTTGTATAAAGTTAAGCAAGTGAGCAGGGTCTGTACGGCGTATAAAATCAAAAGGTCTAACTTGTAATGAAGAAGTTAATCTATTGATTATATCGCTAGCCTTCTGACTACCCACAGATCTTTCAAGCAAGTCTCTTGCATAATCTATACCGCCTTGAGTTATGAAGTCCTGAGCTATCATCATCTCTTGGAATTCTCTAAATACAGCATCCTTGTCAGCAGATTCTATATTTTCAAGTCTGGCAATATCAAATGTTATCTGCTCTATTTCTTCCTCTCTCAAGTGCTTAAATATCTCACTAGATGTTTCCATTCCTAGAGATACTAAAAATATAGCAACTTTTTTACGGCCGCTTAGCACTCGTTGTTTTTTATCTTTTTCTTTCTCTGCAGGCATAATTTATACTCCTAATTTTTATTATACTCAATTTTATTATTTACATTAATTAACTTTAATTAGCTTTTATCATCAGCCATCCAAGTACGCAACAACTGAGCAACATCATCAGGTCTCTCATGACTTACTCTTATAACCTCATCCATAAGTTTCTTACGAGCTGCATCTTCTAAGCTCATTTCACTTATAGGTTCTTCATTAGCATTCATCATAGCTTGTCTGCGCATTTCCATTTGCTTACGTTCAAGCTCTTCTTCTCTAAGTCTGCGTCTTCTAGCAAGCTCTTTCTGTATAGCTCTTATTGCTAATGCCAATACGAACAATATTAATAAAGAAATCATTGTTATTATCAATGTTTTTCTTATAAATCTATCTCTCATAAGTTTAGCATCTTCAGCATTGAATCTATCCCAATGGTCAAACTGAATATGTGTTACGCTTACTTGGTCGCCTCTTTTCAAATCATAACCTATAGCAGCTTGTACTAAAGATGTAACATTTCTTATTTCCTCAGCTGTTACAGGATGATATTCTCTTACATAAGAAGTTCCATTAGTTATTATAGGATCTCCGTTTTGATCATAAGACTTAGTCCATCTTCCATCCAAAGCAACTGCTGCTGATATTTTTCCTATTTGATAGCTTCCCTTTTTAATAGCTTCATATCTTTTACTTAATTCATAGTTATCTTGAGAATCAGTTTTTGTATATGTTTGCCATCTATCACTTTTATCTTTATATCCAGGAGGTACATTTTCTTCAGCTCCTGCTGCACCTTGAGGTATAAACTGCTGTCCTTTCCAATCCTCTGTAACTGTACGAGTTGATACCTGAACCTTATTAGTAAATTGGCTATCATCATAAGGTGTTGCAGGGTCATCTTCTTTTAATATTATTGGAAGAACTAAATTATTTGTTATACTTACATCGTCCCAAATAAGTTCTAATGCTATTGTTGTTTCTACTCTGTTTGTATATATTCTTCCTAATGTTTGTCTTATTTTATTTTCTATTTTCTTTCTTTCTCTATCAACTATTTTCAACTCTTCCTGAGCTACTTTCAATTTCAAATTAGCTGCCTCATCTGTAAAATCAGTTAATACATATCCTGTACTATCTGTAATTGTTACAAATTCAGGTTTTAATTTATCAACACCCATAGCTATTAACTGCTGTAAGCCTCTTACTGTTTTAGGATCTCTTAATACTTCCTCTTTGAAAGGCTGTGCTTTAATAACTACTGATGCTGTAACAGGTGAATCTATGTCTGTTAAATATTCCTTCTTAGGGAAAGCTAAATCAACTGTAGCTTCCTGTACAAAATCTAATTTAGTTAAAAGCTGAGTTATAGCTTTAGTTAAAGATCTTCTTTTATTAATATCAAGCTCAACATCTGTTATACCTATACGAGGAGCATCAAATAATTCCCATCCGTCAACTCCTGTAGGCATTCTTCCCTCTTTTACCAATTCTAATTCTGCTTTAGCCTTATCAGCTTCGCTATTGAGGGTAATAAAACCATTTCTGTATTGGTATCTTATGTTATTAGCATCTAATACTGCTATAACATTTCTAGCATCTTCCTGAGTCAATGCCTGCTGAAACAATAATGTTCCTGTTCTTCTTGATGTGAGCACTATTGTTGCTATTATTGCCCCAAGACCTATTACTAAAATACCTATTAACACGGCTTTTTGCAATGTTGTTGTCTTAGAAAAAATATTCTTTATTTGACTTGTCAATTTATTTATAAAGTCCTGCATTAGAAACCACCTAATAAAAGTTATCTTTAGAATTTATCGGATATAGTTATGTTTACTTTATAAAAAATTTAAGGGTTTACATAACTATTTTTCTTTTTTATGAATATTAGTTTACATAATTATTTTTGTCAACAAGTAAACATAATATTTTTTGAATTTATATTGGACTTTTTAGTTTTTTTTGTTAAATTGCATCTTTTAATATTAATGTTATTATAGCCTAACATTTTTTTATGAAACTTTCAATTAAATTCAAAGAAAACATTACACTTTGCTCTCTTACCTCTTGCCTATCTCCAGAAAATATATTTTTATAAGCCTTAATATATCCATGAGCAGCCAAACATATCCATACTAATCCTACAGGCTTTTCAACACTTCCTCCAGAAGGTCCTGCTATTCCGCTTATTGCTATTGATATATCACTTCCCATTATTTTTCTGCTATTTTCTGCCATCTCCAAAACACATTCTTCACTAACTGCACCATATTTTTCTAATGTTTCATTACTTACATTTATCATTCTATGCTTTATTTTATTTGAATATGTTACAAAAGAGCCTTCAAAACATTCAGATGAACCTGATACTGATGTTATATGTGCTGCAAATAATCCGCCTGTACATGATTCTGCTGATGTTACTTTCAATCCTCTTTGTATTAATAATTCAACAACTTCTTTTGCTTTATCATAATTCATATTAAAAACCTTAATTTTAAATATATATTAATAAACATAATAAATAATAAAAAATAAAATTCATTTAATTTAAAATATTATATATTAATAGCTCATTTTTTTAATAATTTTAAAAAACTAAAATCAAAATATAAAAATTATGAACTAAAAAGAATTATTTTTAATCATTAGAATTGAATATTTAATTTATATTACAAAAAGAAATTCAAAAATTTAATAAATATTTATTTAATATTATAAAAAGATTTTATTTCTTCAGCTACTTTATCAATATCATTTTCATTAATTCTTCTATGCTCTTCTCTTCTAAACCAGGTAAGCTGTCTTTTAGCAAAATTTCTTGTACGCTTTTTAATAAGTTCAATAGTTTCATCTAAACTCATAGATTCATTTATCAAATAATCATAAATCTCTTTATAACCTATAGCCTGCATTGATGTATAACTATTATCTATTCCCATATCAATAATTTTTTTTACTTCATCAAGCAAGCCTTTTTCAAACATTATGTCAACTCTTTTATTAATATTATCATAAAGAGTTTCTCTATCAATATCAATAACATAACTCAAATAATCCAAATCAATAACCGGTTTTCTTAATTTTTTTAATTCTGAAAATTTTTTTCCAGTGTTATAATAAACTTCTAAAGCCCTTACAACACGCCTTGCATTAAATCTATCTATATTCTCTGCAGCTTCTTTATCAATATTCAAAAGCTCTGAATATAAACTTTCAAGTCCGTATTTATCTATTCTATCATAAAGTTCTTTTCTAATTTTCTGAGAAGCTTCTTGATTGTCATTTTCCTCATCAAAAATACCATATTTTATAGCATCTATATAAAATCCAGTGCCTCCTACACCAAATATTGGTATATTATCTATACTATTTATCACATCTTTAAATATATCAAGGTATTCTTTTATATTGAAATTGACAGAAGGTTCTAATATATCAACCATTTTATAATTGTATTTTTTTATTTCTTGTTGGGAAGGTTTGGCAGAGCCTATATCCATATATCTATAAACTTGTATGGAGTCTATAGATATTATGGCGGCATTATTGAAATAGTTATCTATTAATTTATGAGCAAAACTGCTTTTACCTGAAGCTGTTGCTCCTGATATAAATACAATATTTTTCACTATTTATTATTCATCTTTTTTCTTTGAAGATTTTTTCTTTTTTTTAGATTTTTCTTCATCTTCAGAATAATCGTCATCATAATCATCATCTGAATCAGCAGCTATATATTCAGAATCGCTTTCTTCTTCTAAAGTATCATCTTCTGAAGCATATTCATTTTCATCATAAGCAACTTCAGAATGCTTAAAAGGTGCTTCTTCATCTACTGTCATATCAACACCTTCTTCATATTCATACTTAATTTTACCGTCAAGTATGTTTTTCATAACAGTAGGTATATATTTTCCGCCTCTGTATTTAGTTTCACCTTTAAGAAGAGTACCGCCGTTTTTAGCCAATTCAATCATAGCTTTGCTAAGTTCATAGCGATTACCCTTATATTCTATAAGTTTTTCTAACGGTATTATACCCATATATTAAACTCCATATAATTTAAATTTATAATTTTGAATTGATTGCTTCTTCTAATTTTTTATAAGCTTCTTCAACATCATCATTTTCTATAATGATATCGAATTTATCTTTATATTCTAATTCTCTTTTGGCATCCCAAATTCTAAGTTTTATACTTTCTTCTGTTTCAGTTCCTCTATCTTCAAGTCTTTTTTTTAGAATTTCCATAGAAGGAGGAGTTATAAATATATAATTAGCCTCTATTCCCTTGTTTTTTATATATAAGGCGCCTTGAATGTCTATATCAAGTATCAAAATATTATTTTCATCATCAGCTTTTTCTAATTCTTTGAAAGAAGTTCCATAATAATTATCATGAACTAATGCCCATTCTATAAAATCGCCTTCTGATATCATTTCCTCAAATTTTTCTTTATCTACAAAATAATAGTCCTTACCGTCTATTTCATTTGCTCTTTTAGTTCTAGTGGTATGCGAAACACTAAAAACTGCGTTAGAATGATTAGCCATATACTTTTTTATCAAAGTAGTTTTGCCGGCTGCCGAAGGGGCTGTAATAACAACGATATTGCTCATAATACACCAAATATAGAATTGCATCTAATTATATTATATTAATAAAAATATTTCAAGTTTTATATTAAAAATATTCATATATTAGTAATTAAAACATAATATAACAAAAAAACAATACATATAATACAAAAAAATAATAAATTTACTTAAAAATTTATTTTTGCATAAAACCGTTATATTAATTGATATTTATTTATTTTAATGTATAATAAGTCAAGTTTAAAAATCAAGGAGTAAATTATGTCGGAAATCAGAGTTCGTTTCGCTCCATCTCCAACAGGTTTTTTACATATAGGAAACGCAAGAACTGCATTATTTAACTGGTTATATGCTAAAGCTATAAAAGGAAAATTAATTCTAAGAATAGAAGATACAGATCAGGAAAGAAGCACTAAAGAAGCTGTTGATATGGCTATAAAATCATTAAAATGGCTTGGTATAGATTGGGATGAAGGTCCTGAAGTTGGCGGAGATTATGGTCCGTATTTTCAGTCTGAAAGATTAGATATATATAAAAAATACACTGAAAAACTTATGGAAGAAGGAAAAGCATACTATTGTTTTTGTACTTCTGAAGAATTAGAAAAAAAATCTAATATGCAGAGAACTCTCAATCAGCCTATTATTTATGACGGCAAATGTAAGGATATACCTTTAGAAGAGGCTAGAAGAAGAGTAGCAAACGGAGAACCTGCTAAAATAAGATTCAGAGTACCAAAAAATCAAATAGTAACTTTTGATGACTTTGTTAGAGGAATAGTAAAAACTAATAGTGATGAAATAGGAGATATCATTATTGTAAGAGAAAATGGATTCCCTACATACAACTATGCAGTTGTTATAGATGATATGCTTATGAAAATTACGCATGTTATTAGAGGTGAAGATCATATATCAAATACTCCTAAGCAGATACTTATTTATCAGGCATTAGGTGCTGAAGTACCTAGATTTGCACATACTTCTTCAATACTTGGTAATGACAGAAAAAAATTATCAAAAAGACATGGCGCTGCTACTTTAATGGAATATAAAGATGAAGGCTTCCTACCTCAGGCTATGAGAAACTTCTTAGCTTTACTTGGATGGACTCACCCAGAAGCTATGGAAACTATGGTTGATGATGATATGATCAAAGCTTTCAAATTAGACAGATTCTCTAAAAGCCCTGCTATTTTTGATACAGCAAAATTGAGACATTTGAATGCTTGGCATATAAAAAATACAAATTTAGATGAAATTACAGAGTTATTTATACCATATTTGGTTAATGGCGGTTTCCTAAAAGAAAATTACACAGAAGAAGAACATGCTTGGGCTAAAAAACTTGTTTCTGTTATAAGACATAACTGTGTTGTTTTATCTGACATCGTAAAATATGTTCCTGTATTCTTTGAAAATGATTTTGAGCTTACTGATGAAATGAAAGAAATGGTAAACAAAGAAGAAAGTAAAAAACTTCTTCAATTCATCAAAAATGATATAGAAAATACTGATGAAATTACAGATGAATACATGAAAGCTTTAATCAAAAAAGCACAGAAAGAAACAGGATTAAAAGGTCCTAATCTATATCACCCAATAAGATATGTATTGACAGGAAGTGCTGCCGGAAGTGAATTATCACATATATGCGAACTTCTAGGCAAAAAAAATGTTCTTTACAGATTATCTAAGTATATTTAATAATAATTGGGGTAAAATATGATTAATGGTAAACCTTTAATACTTGCTGTAGATGATGAAGAACCTATTAGGGATCTTATAAAATACACTTTTGAACCTCATGATTTTGAAATTGTTACAGCAGAAAATGGTAAATCAGCAATAACTATATTAGAACATAATCCTGTTGATGTTATCATCACAGATTTGCTTATGCCTTCTATGACTGGACTTGCTCTTATAAGAGAAATGAAAAAGAGAAAAAGTTCTATACCTATTATAATAATTACAGCTTATGGTAATACTGAAATGGTAAAAGAGATTATAGCAGAGGGAGTATTCAGACTTATAGAAAAACCATTAGATTTTGATATATTGATTCCTATAGTACATGAAGCTATAGAATACAAGAAAGATCAGGAAAATAAATAAAGAATAATAACTAACAATAATAAAAGGCTTGAGTTTAATTAAAAACCCAAGCCTTTATTATTTTTAATTTTTAAGTAATTAATAAAATTATTCAATAACCTCTTCTATTTTCTCTCCGGCTTCATCTAAAGCTTTTTCTGCCTTTTCACTAGCTTTTTCTATCTTGTCTCCTGCTTTATCAATTGAATTTTCTATTTTGTCAGTAACTTTGTCTATACTTTTTTCAACTTTATCTTTTTCACATGATACAAAAACAAATGATAAAATAATAAAAGCAATAAAAATAATTTTTTTCATAATATTAACTCCAAAATAATTATAATATTCACTCTGCTAAAGAACAATAAATAATAGCCCAATATGTATTCTTAGCATTCTTATATATTCCAATACCTATATGTGTGTAATCCATATCTAATATAGAAGATGAATCATTTGGATCTTTAATCATAGCTTTAAAAATACCGCTTGCTGTTTCATATCCTGTTCTTATAGATTCACCATAATATGCTACCATTATACCATTTTCTGAAAATACAGTATGCATTTCACTTCCGTCCGGTCTTTTAGATTCAAAAACCTTTGATATCTCCTCTGCCCTAATAGCTGCTGCTTTTTGCAAATCTTCATTTGTTTCATATGCCTCAAGTCCTGCTTTTTGCCTTTCTTCATTTATTAAATCAAGAAGTTTTGCTGACTGCTCCGGATCTTGAGAAAATAAAGGCAATGCTAAAAATAAAATACTAAATGTAATAAAAATAATTTTTTTCATAAGAAAATCCTGAAAAAGTTTATATATAATATAAAATCATTATCAAACATAATCGTAAAACATTTTATACAACTTTTTTATATTATATATCCTCCGCTTTTTTCTAAAACTTCAGCATATTTTTTTACACCAGTATTAACATTCATAAAAGGCTTATCATAACCAGCTGCTCTAAGTTTTTTCAAATCGGCCTGAGTATATTTCTGATATTTGCCTCTCAAAGCATCTGGAAACGCTATATATTCTATTGAAGCTGATTTATAAACTTCTTTTAATGCCTTAGCAATTTCTACAAAACTCTCAGCATTTCCTGTACCGCAATTAAATATTCCAGATTTATTAGGATTCTCAAAAAAGAAATTATTAACAGATACAACATCATCTATATGTATAAAATCTCTTAAGAAATTCTCACTTCCTTCAAATATTTTCATTCTCTCGCCTGCTTTTATCTGATTAAATAAATGAAAAGCAACAGAAGCCATTCTTCCTTTATGATTCTCCTGAGGTCCGTAAACATTAAAATATCTAAGTCCAACTACCTGACTATTTACTTTATTTTCTTTGAATAATTTATTTAAATATCTGTCAAAATGATACTTTGAAAAAGCATAAACATTCAAAGGATATTCATTCTTTTCATCTTCTTCAAAACCATTCTCACCATTTCCGTATACAGAGGCACTTGAAGCATAGAAAAGTCTTATTTTTTTATCCAAACAAATATGTAGAATATTCTTTGTATATTCATAATTATTTTTCATCATATATTTGCCGTCTGTTTCCATAGTATCAGAACAAGCACCCTGATGAAATATTGCTTCAACTTTATTATTATTTACAAATGAAGTTAAATAATCCAAATTAAAATCTTCTTTGTCTATATAATCTCTGAATTTAATTCTATTTAGATTCTTATGTTTAGAAGCGTTTTTCAAATTATCAACTACAAGTATATCGTCAATCCCTAAATTATTTAATCCCTTTACTATATTAGAGCCTATAAATCCGGCTCCTCCTGTTACTATAATCATATTACCCCTCCGAGTTTTATTAATTAATATTATTTTTTAACTATTAATTTTTTTTATAATATTAGTAGTAGAATATCCATCAACAAAGTCAATAAGTACTGTTTCTTTTGAATATTCTCTGCCTACAACATCTTCTATTTTATAATCTCCGCCCTTTACCAAAATATCCGGCTTTACTATTTTTATTAATTCAAGCGGTGTATCTTCATCAAATATAGATATATAATTAATACATTCTAAAGCAGCAAGTACAATGGCTCTGTCAGTTTCATTATTGATAGGTCTGTCATTTCCTTTTAAACGCTTTACAGAATCATCACTATTAAGCCCTAGAATAAGCAAATCACCAAGCTCTCTAGCCTTTTGTAAATACTCCACATGTCCTCTATGAAGTATATCAAAACAGCCGTTTGTAAATACTATTTTTTTATTTTCTTCTCTATATTTGTTTAATACAGTATCTAAATTATTTCTTTCTATGAGTTTTTTATTTATCATTATTGATTTATTCCAATTTTATATTTATTTGATTAATTATATCATGTAACATATTAATAACAAGAATTAAAATATTATATTCAATCTTTATATTCTAAAAAAGAAATAAGCTCTATATGATAAGTATCAGCAAACATATCTATAATATTTAAATCTGATAAATTATAATACTCTTTTAATAGATTAATATCGCGGGCAAAAGTCATAGGGTCGCATGAAACATATATAATTTTTTTAGGCTTAATCCTTATTATTTCTTCTACCACATTTTTATTCATTCCTTCTCTAGGAGGATCTAATATCAAAGCATCAATATCATAATCAATATTTTTTAATGTTATTAAAGCATCTTCATTTTTTATTTTTAAATCATATTTATTTGCTATTAATACAGAATCTTTATTTATCTCTGAAGCTATAAATTTATAATGATTATTAAAACTTTTTATTTTATTTTCTAAAGCAGATGTAAAAAATCCGCTTCCAGCATAAAGCTCAACTATACTACTGTCATTATCACTTAAATATTTAATAACATTATACTGAAAATCATCAAGAAGATATAAATTACTTTGGAAAAATGTTTTATGCCCTATTGGAATATTACCATACTTAGTTTTATATAGTATAGTATCACTTCCGTAACTTTTAATATTTTTATTATGCTTTACTGTTATTCCTTTAAAATATTTTTCAAAACATTTTATATTTATTTTTTTATTAAGTTCAATAAATGCAAGAGCTTCATTATTATTATTTTCTATAGAATAAATATTTCCTGTGATATTATTTTCAGATGCAAAATTCTTTATCTTATCAAATAAACTTTCTTTTAAAATAACACATTCATCAATATTTACAAAATCATTGCTTTTAAATCTATAAAAACCAATTCTGCCATTATCAGCTATCATATTAACTCTAAGCCTATAATTAATATTTTCACCGTAAATCATTTTTATATCATTATTAAAGTCAATATTTCTAATAGCATTTAAAACAACATTCTTTTTTGTATCTAATTGTTTATTATATTCTATATGATTAAATAAACATCCTCCGCAAATACCGGCATATTTACATTTTGGGTTTATTCTAAACTGAGAAGATTCTATTATTTTATTTATAGATGCATAAGAAAATTTTTTACTTTCTTTAGTTATAGTGATATCTAATATATCGCCTTCAACACTATGAGGTATAAATATAACCTTTCCATTTTCATCTTTTGCAATTCCATATCCGCCATAAGCAGTATCTATAATTTTAACTTCCATAAATTTATATTAAAGTTTCTCTATTTCCTCTATAGTTAATCCTGTATTTTCACTTATAAATTTATTATCTAAACCTGATTTTTTAAGACTTTTAGCTATAGATATGGCTTTATTTTTTTCTCCTTGTTCAATACCCTGTTCAATACCCTGTTCAATACCTTCTTTTATACCTTGCTGAATACCTATTTCTATACCTTCTTTTTTTCCTTCTTCTCTCTCATATTGAAGCATAGCAGCCTGTCCATAAAGAAAAGTGTCTCTTTCATTATAGGCAGACATCTCTTTTTCATCGGCTACAAATCTTTTATATTTATCCATAACTTTTGACATTATATCATTACCTCCTATTAACTTATTAATGCTTTTTTCTAAATCTTTAGCAGTGAAAAAATCAATCCAAGATAAAAGTTTATTCTTATTATAATCATCTATACTAGCATTTTTTAATATTTCTGCAAATCTCTTAATCTCTATAAAATGTATTTGAAAATCATCTAATTTAAGACTAGGATTATTAATATCTGATAATTGAAGACATTTATGCTCTCTTTTTATATCACTTTCACTTCCTATTTTTAAATTAAAATTCAAGAAACTAATACTAATCATTTGACTTATATTAATATAATTTTCATTCTCTTTTAATTCAGAAGATATATTTTTAGCTATATAATATAAGATTCTTTTTATAAAATTATTATTTCCTATCAACTGTATTTCAATAAGTATCTTTTTACCATCTTTAGTTTTTGCTTTAACATCAAGTATAGACTCTTTTAAATTTTCATTTTCTGCTAAATTGTAAGGATTAATAATTTCAAGATTACTTACAGATTCAAAACCCACATCATTTAAAACAGCATTAACAATATTTTCTAATATATCTTCATCGCCTTCAGTACCGATTAGATATCGTACAAATAAATCATTAAGTCTATTAATCTCTTTCATAGTACTATTATAATAAAAACATAATAAATTGTCAAAGAAATATAATTATTATAAACTTAGAAATAATCAGAAAAATAAACCTGCTCTTTAGGTATAATAGATTCTAATAAATTTATTCCTTTTATGCTTGATTCTATTCTTCCTATTCTATACAGATAAGAAGGAGATTTATAACTCATAAGCATCGTTGTAAGAGTTTGAATATTCATTCTTATAATGTATCTGTCTTTTCCGTTTCTTTTATATTCTTTATTAAGTCTTTTACAAACGGTATTTTTATTCTCGTCCCAATAAATTAAAAAGCTACCATTATTCCATTTAGCCATATTATCTTTTATTATTAAATTGATTTTTTTATTTTTAGGCTTTCTCAAAAACGGATAATCATTAATAAACCCTTTGACATCAGTAATTCTTGCCATTATATAAGGTCTTATAGTTTCTTTTATTTCACTGTCCTCAAGCAAAAATGCAATAGGCTCATTAGTATAATTATATCCATGAACTTTATCCACCATAGAGAAATGTGCAGATATATAATTCCAAAGTCCAAGCCTAGCCTCAAAATTAAGATAAACAAGTTCTTTTATATGAAATATATCATTTTCTATTACATAAACTAAAAAACCTTTAGCCTCTTCTTTTTCATTATAATATATTGCAACTATTGTATCATCTACATCCCATCTCCAATACTCTTCCCATTCTAAATCACCCCTAATCAAAGCACCATGCCTTGTATGAGAAAATTCATTATAAAGCTCTATTAAATCCTCACTGTCAGAAGCAACTCTCTCTACCCTCCCCTTATTAGTTATAGTTTTTGGAAGCTGAGTATCTTTTATTTCAAAACTCATTTTATCAGAAATGATCTCCCAACCTTTTCTCCTATAGAATGGTATTGAATAAGGATATAATACAGATATAGTCTGACCTTCTTTTTTCATGTTCTCAATACTCTTTATCATCAAATCATTCATAAGTCCGAGATTAGAATATTCAGGATAAGTGGCAACACCTGTAATACCAGCCATTTTATATATAACGCCATGTATATTCATTCTCATAGGATAAACAGCAATTTGAGAAGCAAGCTTTTCACCGTCAAACCAACCCAAAACTTTAGCCTTGCTTAATACAGCAGATTTAGCCTGTTTTATTTCATCAATCTCATAACCAAGATTTATAAGTTCATTATTGCTCACTTGAAATGCATATCTTAATAGATTATTAAAATCATCTAAATCTTCTAATGTTAAATATCTTATTCTAAATTTATTTTTCTTTTTTTTGATTATACTTTCTTTAGAATCTTCTTTACTATGATGAATACTCATAAATTTTACCTATATTTTACATAATACATAGTTAATATAATAAAAATATTTATAATTGTCAATTTATAAAATTATGAAGCTATATAATTAAGATTTTAATTATTATGAGAATTTTCTATATTAGCCATAAATAATTCATCTGAAGGAAGAACCAAATTTTCAACATTATCTTCTTTACCCTGACATAATTTGAAGAAATCACAAAACTCACAATGCCTTCCAACCTTTTTATCAAAAGCTCTGTCATACCTTATATCATCAACTATTTCGTCAAACCATTCTCTTAAATAATTAATAGATTCAGGAGTAAATTCTATAGTATCTAATTTATCATCTTCAAAATGATAATAAGAACCGCTAGTAACCTTACATTTAAGCCCATCCAATATACAAGCATATAATTTCAGCTGTATGGTTTTTCTATCTCTCTCCTCATTATCCTCGCCTACATCATAATACTTTGTAGTTTTATAGTCTACAATCTGTAATGTTCCATCAGCAGATAAATCTATTCTATCTATCCTTCCAAATAAAATATAATCTCTTACTCTATTTTCCATATAGCTTTCTATTTTATAAGGTACTTTCTGTCCAAATGAATTAAAGAAATTAGAAAGCATATAAAGTCCTCGCTCTCCAAGTTCCTTTTCTTCTTCTCTGCTATTAAAAAAAGCCCTTATACCGCTTCTTTTCCATACATTTCTGAATATATTATATAGATTATCTAAAGTTCTTTCTTCTGCACGCTGTTCATAAAATTCTTTACATGCCAAATGTATAGCATTACCGAATATAAAGTAAACATTAACACTTCTCTTTTGCTTTTTAAAAGGCTTTTCTATATAAGTATACCTATACTTTCTAGGACAAAGCAAATATGTTGACATACTGTATTCACTAAATCTCTGTAATTTTTTAGCTTCCATAAATTAAAATTATTATTAAATCTATATATTAATAATATTTATTATTATTTTTCTGCTGTATTGTTATTTTCAGTTTCAGCAGAAGTATATTTATTAAGTAATTCTTTTATATCAGTATCAGTAGTAATATCTACAGGCTTTTTTCCTTCTATATCTGCTATATTAGCATCTGCTTTATTTTTCAAAAGTATTTCTACCGCTCTGTAACTATCAGAAGCTGCCGCAAAATGCAAAGCTGTCCAACCATCATCATCTTGGAAATTAACATCTGCTTTAAATTTAATCAATGCTGATATAACTGTTACCTGATTATTCATAGAAGCCCACATTAATGGAGTAGTTCCTGTATTATCACCAACATTAACTATATCTATACCCGCACTTCTTGCAGCAGAAGAATCTAATATCACAGAAACAACATTAGCGTTTCCTCTTGCTGAAGCAATATGTACAGCCATAGCATCATCTATACTGTCTTTAGCAAGAACATCAGCACCATAACTTAAAAGCATATTAACTATATCAGCATATCCATAATATGAAGCAAGCAAAAGAGGTGTCTGACCATCAGCATACCATTTATTATCTCCATCCATTAATATAGTATCAACAGGAAGTACAGGGTTCATATCAATCCACTTTTGAGATAATAATTCTTTTAATACTGCTGTATTATTAGCTTTAACTGCCACATGTAATGCAGACCATCCTTCAGAATTTGTACCATTAACATCTGTACCTTGTTTTAATAATTCTCTAATTTTATTAATATCACCTTTTTCTATATAATCAAAAAATTCATTGTTGGAGTTTGTAAGTATATTATTTTGAGAAGTTTCTGAATTTGTGATGTCTTGTGAATATAACATAAAGCTAAATAAAAACAAACTAACCGCAACAAATACTTTTTTCATAGAAATACCCTCAATTCTATTATAATTTCTATAAATTATAGTATATATTTAAAAATATACAACAATTTATATAATAATTTTCATATTACAATACTTGATATATTGTAATATATAAAATAATATATCTAATATTTTAAAGGAGATTTTTATGGATAACTATAATAAAGCACACTATAAAGTTTTAACAAGTAAAATCAATTCTTTTTATTTAACTATTTTTTGTATTATGTTAATTAGTATTGGTAATAAAGCATATTCACAAACTACAAACACCAATGACATAAAAAGATACGGACAATTATCAGCATCTTTAGAGATGGTTGCTTATGGAAGAATGAGCGATTTAATAGAACAAACAGGAAATGAAGATACTTTAGGTGTTTTATTATACGGAGATTTGCATTATATAAAACAATATAAATATGCATCTATAGAAGCAGCATTCAATGCCAGATTTTATGAGCCATTATCTCATAAAGCAAGATTTTATAAAGATATGTCTCCTCCTGTATTTGACTTCTCTAAAATGAATATATTTGTTAATTTTAAATATGTAGGCATAAGGGCAGGAGTTTTAGAACCATATACAAAAAACATACCTATGACATCATATTTTCCAACATTATTCTATTATCATACTGTAAGCAGCAATAAAGCAACGGTGCTTTCAGGACCTAGAGATATGCCTATAGGCTATGATACTCAGTTTATACCAAGATACGATACAGGAATAATGGTAGAAGCTAATTTCTTCGGAGTATTTATAGGTGTAGGTATGGTTAATGGTGAAATGGGGCTAGATGCCAATTCCTCTAAAGGTTTAATGGCTAAAGTAGCCTATAGTAATGATTATATAAATACAGGAGTTGCCGGAATTGTTACAGAAATAGGCTCAATACCGATAAAAGAATGGGGAGACAGTGTTAATGCATTTTTCTATTTCAAAAATGGAAGAGATGGAAGATTTACTGTAGGACTAGAAGGTTTTTGGTTCAGACATGGAATAAGAACTCATAATCAATATTTTCCAGGTCAGGAAAATACAAATGATCATCATTATAATGGAGGATATTATACTGATTTTTCCGTACAAACATTCAATGGAAATGAGCCTTATTATGGTATGAGCGGATTTATATTTTTTGAAGCTAGAAGATTATGGAAATTTGATATAACTGCTCATTTTGGAATACATGATAATAATATATATTCTAATGCTGAAGATATTTACCAGCTAAAATATAGAGCTTTCTTAAGAATAACATTCAATATAACTGATGATTTTAAAATAATGATTTCAGATACATTTACTTATGATCCTGTTTATAAAAATAATTATCAATATTATGAATTAGAGGATAGATATCAAGTTGGAGTTATTTCTTATGAGGCAAAAAATGGCGGACATTATACTGTAGATAATGATTTTTATTTGGGTATGAGTTTCAAATTTGGCGGAGTATGGGGAAATAAATAAAACTATTTTAAAATAATTATAAATTAAATCTTTATTTTTTTATTATATCATTTATAATAATCAGTATGAAAAATATAGATTTAAATAATGTAAATAGAATAGTATTCAAATTCGGTACGAATGTTTTGAGGAATGATGAAGGATATATATCTTTAGCTAGAATATATTCGTTTATAGAAGCTATAGCAAAGTTTCACAGAATGGGAAAAGAAGTTTTAATAGTTACTTCAGGAGCTGTGGGATTAGGTGCTAAAAAAATTAATGTAACAGATTTAGATGAAGTTGCTTTGAAACAGGCTTGTGCTGCCATAGGGCAATCTCAGCTTATGTCTATATATGAAGACGGATTTTCAAAATTCGATATAGTTACTGCTCAAATACTTTTAACTGAAGAAGATTTCTCCAATAGAAGAAGATATTTAAATTTGCACTCTACTTTGAGTATGCTTTTAAAATATAAAGTTGTGCCTATAATAAATGAAAATGATACAGTATCAAGCGATGAGCTTAAACAATTATACGATGTTACTCAAATAAGTTTTTCAGATAATGATAAACTTTCAGCATTAGTAGCAAGCGAATTAGATGCTGATTTACTTATAATACTTTCAGATATAAATGGGCTTTATGATGATAATCCTAAAACTAACCCTAATGCTAAATTTATACATGAAGTATTTGAAGTTACAAAAGAAATAGAGAATCTAGGTCTTGATGCTTCAAAAGGCGGAAGAGGCGGAATGAAAACAAAGCTTCAGGCTGCAAAAATAGTTACAAGATCAGGATGTGCATTGTTTATAGCTAATGGAAAAAGACCTAATGTTCTCAATGATATTTTTGAGACAAAAGATAAAACAATATTCTATCCTGTTGAAGAAGATAATGAACTTTCAACTAAAAGAAGATGGATTGCTTATGCTACAACTATAATAGGAAAATTAATAGTTAATGCTGGAGCTAAAAAGGCTGTTTTAGAAAAAGAATCAAGTCTTTTACCTATAGGAATAACAAAAGTAATTAATAACTTTAAAAAAGGCGATATAGTAAGTATAATAGATGAAAATGGTACAGAGTTTGCAAGGGGAATAGTTAATTATAATTCTGATGATGTTCAGAAAATAATAGGACATCACTCTGATGATATACTTAAAATATTAGGCTATAAAAATTATGATGCTGTTATTACCAGAGACTATATAGTATTATTATAATAATATATTTTTTATTATTATATATTTTTTAATTGCAAAGTAGCATCTTCAGGAGTAATAGAATTAATAAATACTCCGCTTCCTAACTCATATCCTGCCAATTTACTCATTTTAGGCATTATATCTAAAAACCAATGGCTGGAATCTTTGTATTTATTTTCAAGTGTAGGCAAAAGAGTATGAAGTACATAATTAAAACCAACTTCACCCAAAAGCTTATACAATCTGTCAAATACATCTTTTAATATACTTGAAAAATCTAAAATATTAGAACTAGAAGTATGTATAATACTATCAGAATGATCTTTTGGAATTACATATATCTGATATGGAGATCTTGAAGCAAATGGAGATATAGCTATAAAGCTTTTATTTTCGCATATCACTCTTTCATCTAATGATTTCTCTTCTTTTATTATATCGCAGTATACGCATCTTCCATTTTTACCATAATAGTCTAATGCACCGCTTATCTCCTCATACATCTGAACTGGTATAAAAGGAGTGGTTATAATCTGAGAATGTGAATGATAAAGACTTGCCCCTGCTTCCGGCCCAAAATTTTTAAAATACAGACTATACATCATATCCTCATTTTTTCCTAAATCTTTAAGCCTCATCATAACAGCTTTAAAAATGTAGAAAAAATCTTCTGTTTGTGCATGATAAAAATTAAAGTAATGATTGGGATGTTCTATAATAACATCATGAAAACCCTTAGAACTGCTGGCATAAAAAAGTTCATTCTCTTTAGGCAATTCATTTTTATGGGTTTCAGATATTATAGGATATTTGTTAGGTACGATTCTAACCTGCCAAATTTCCTCCTGTTCAGCATAAACAGTATAAACAGGATCCGGAGTTTTCATTTCATGTCCTCGGCAAAAAGGACAGCTAAGTTCAGAATTAGCAACATGTCTCTCAGTTGAATTTACATAATCGCTAGGTCTTCCTGTTCTCTCGGATGAAATGATTACGGACTGTTTTGTTACAGGGTCTTTACGGATATGGGGCATAAAATATCAACCTATAAGTCTTTTTATCTTATCTTTAATCTCTGTAAGATTACCTGATTTTAATATGTAACCATCAGCATTCCAAACAGAAAACTCATGTCTATAATTATTATATGCTGTACATATTATAATAGGAAGCTCTCTATGTTTTTCTCTAACCTTAGCCAAAAAATCTAACCCATCCATTTTAGGCATTTTTATGTCTAATGTTATTAAATCAATATGAGGAGTACCTTTATCAAGCATTTCTAAAGCTTCTTCCCCACTATCGGTGGATACTACATCATATCCCTCATCTTTAAACTCTTCTTCAAAAAGAGTTCTAATGCTTTTTTCATCATCTAAAACTAAAATTGTCTTCTTAGGCATAATGTTCTCCAAGTATCTTATACTCATATTATAATAATTGAGTTAAAAAAGTCAAATAGAATTTTTTAATTTGATTATTACAATATTATCTTTTATAAATAAATAATTGTAAAAAAGCAGTATTTTATACTACAATTCTTACTTTTTTTCACTTTCTATAGATTTATTATAACTTGCAATAACGCTTTCTATAAGTCCGCTTCTAAGTCCTTTTTCCTCTAAAACCTCAACTCCTTTTATAGTAAGTCCTCCAGGAGTACATACTCCGTCTTTTAATTGTGCCGGATGTTTTCCTGATTCTAATACCATAGCACCAGTTCCTTTAAAAACTTGCGACGCCATTTCTATAGATGTTTTTCTATCTATTCCCATAACAACTCCTGCATCACTCATAGCTTCTATTAATATATACATAAATGCAGGAGAACAGCCGGCCATAGCATTATAAGCATGTATTTGTTCTTCTTTAATTACCTTAACCATTCCAACACGTTTCAATAACTCAACAACACCGTTCTCAACAACTTTATTTTCTGTTTCAACAACTGATATAAAACCATTGCAAGTTTTAACAGGGGTATTAGGCATTATCCTCACTATTCTGCTTCCGCTGAAATATCTTGATAAATCTTTTTTTGATACAGAAGCTGCAACACTTACGATAGTGGCGCCAACCTTAATAGAAGATGATATCTCAGCAGCAATAGCCGGAATCATATAAGGCTTAACTGCCAAAAATAAAATATCAGCCTCGCTTGCAGCCTTTCTATTATCATTATAAACTTTTATTCCAAGATTCTTTTCAAGATAATCTTTCTTTTCCATAGTTTTTACGCTTGCTACAATATTGGTATACTCTATTCCAGATTTGATAAAGCCTTCTATTAAAGCTCCGCCCATAGCACCTGCACCAATAAATCCTATTATCATATTAACTCCTTTTCATATAAAAATTCAAACTTATATAAAATAATACCAAAATATTAAAAAATGTAAAAATGATATTTTATTAAACTTTGATAAATCATCATATTAATTAATATTTTTTTCACATACTTTATTCATATAACATTTATTACAATCAGGATTATTTTCATGGCAATAATCTCTGCCTAATTTCCAGCATACAAAATCTATTTTTCCAGGAAATTGAGGATTCAATTCTCTTGCCTTATAAATAACTAATAATTTCTTTTTATCATTTTCTAATTGATTATATCTTTCAAATTCTATAAATCCAAGTCTGTACATAACTCTAATAACATGAACATCTGCAGAAATATCTATACTGCTATAGTCATTCATTTTTATTTTAAATTGATTTGCCAATGTATTAGCTGCCATATTAGCAACCTTCTGACCGCATCCTCTAAATTCTAAAAATTTATAAACTATTGAAGAACTGCTTGGATTATCTTTCCATATTTTTGAAGCATCTCCATCATAATATTTTATTATTCTCTCAATTGCATTATAAAATATTTCCGCCTTATCATTATTAAATCTATGAAGTTTATTTTTATTAAAAAAGTTTTTATAATAATCTAAACCTTTTTTATTTAATTCATATATATCAAAATTATTTAAATCTTTATATATTTTATACGGTATAATCCATGCTTTTTTAGAACTAATCTGAACATCCATCAAGCATCCTAAAACAAATGCATGAGGATATTCTTCCAACTTATTTAGAAATATATTTGCATCTTTATCATCTAAAAAATGTAGTTCTTTCATATTACTAAATATTTCGTCAGACTCATTTAAAAGCAGTTCTAATCTTTTATCCATTTTATAATCCATAATATCTATTCAAATAGAATTAAGTTTATTAATTGCTTCTTCTATTGACTCTATTTTAGAATCATATTTATTAATATTTTCTAATCTGTTTATACCATTACAAGCCTGCCATAAAGAAATTAAAGCTACATAATCCTCAGCTTTATTTTTTACATTATAATTATCGAAATTGCACATTATCTCAGACAATACATACTCAAAATCTATGATAATAGATTCATATATTTTTTCAGACTTCTCAAAATCTTTTATATCTTCAAAACATAAAGCCGTTTTTATTAAATCAGGGCCAACCAAAGCTTTATAATCAGACATAACATTGCAGGTTATATAGCTTTTATGATACATAACATCTGCTCTATTCTGTAAATCCCCATATATATCATAAAAATCACTGAACACATCGAATATATATCTATATATAGAAGAAGTTATATATATACTTAATTTATCAGCCAAATTTGCTATTTTAAAATTCAATACAATATTGCTAGTTATAATTAATATAAACTCATGCATTCTATTTAATAAAATAGTAAGCTCTTCTTTAAGTCCTCCAAAATATAATGCATATACAAATCTTAAAAAATCTCCATATAATAAAGCATTATTTACAGTTAAATCAAAACTTATATTATCCATAGCACTTATATTCTTATTATTAATTAATCCTTCTATAACTCTTAAAACACTCCCATCATCTTCATAATAAAAATTATAATTATTAGAAGTGAATAATGCTATGGCCTGTAGTTTACGTTTAGATGAAAAATCTTTTATATAAGAAGTTAATACAGACTTGGCCAAAAAAACATTTCCCGATGATAATGGCTTCAATATATCAGCATATTCACCATTAAATAAATTTTCCTTTAATTGTATTAATTCTTCCTCATTCATAATTTACCCCTAAATAATTTACCCCTATATTTACAACATATATTATACTATATATTTGTAAATATTTATATAACAATAATAAAAATTAAATATATACTTTTTATTCATTTTGATATAAAATAAACCGCATTAAAAACTAATAGGATATAAAAATGGAACTTTTAGCACCTGCCGGAAATAAAGAAAAATTGGAAGTGGCATATCATTATGGAGCTGACGCTGCATATATAGGCGGAGCATTATTTAATTTAAGACATCAAAGCAAAAATACAACTATAGATGAACTTGCCGAGTGTGCACAATTAGCTAAAAAATTAAATAAAAAAATGTATTTAACTTTAAATGCTTTCCTGCATGAGTATGATAAAAATAATTTAAAAGCATATTTAAAAGAAATACAGAATCTAAATATAGATGCATTCATAATATCTGATTTAGGAGTACTTGGAATAGTTAAAGAAACAATACCTGAAGCAACTATTCATATAAGCACTCAGGCATCCGTTACAAATAGTTATTCATGCAAAATGTACGAAAGTTTGGGGGCAAGCAGAATAATATTAGCTAGAGAACTTTCTTTAGATGAGATAAAAGAAATAAGAGATAATACTGATTTAGAATTGGAAAGTTTTGTGCATGGTGCTGTATGTATGTCATATTCAGGAAGATGCCTTCTTTCTAACTTTTTAAATAACAGAGATGCTAACGGAGGAGAATGCTCTCAAGTTTGCAGATGGAATTTCAAAACATATATAGAAGAAAAAACAAGACCTGGAGAGTTCATGGAAATTGAAGAAGGAGAAAATCACACTACAATATTAAGCAGCAGAGATTTACAAATGGCTGAATATCTTCATTTACTTCAGAAAGCAGGTATCGATTCTATAAAAATAGAAGGCAGAATGAAAAGTGTATACTATGTAGCTAACACTGTGAGAGTTTATAGGATATTATTAGATTTGCTTGATAGAATAGGATATGATTCATACCCTGAAGCAATAAAAAAAGAGCCTATAGCAAGTTATTTGAAAGAGCTTGATACTATAAGCAGAAGAGAAAGCGATACAGGATTCTATTTCGGAAGAGATAATATAAAACCTACATTAAAAGGATATTTAAAAGGCAGAAGACTTATGGGTATGATTTCTGATGACAGCGAGGAATATGCAAAAATTACAGTATACAATACTATAAAAAACGGAGACGATTTAATATATATAGGAAAAGATTTTATAAATCATAATGATAATAGATTCAAACTATTTATAAAAACAGAAGAAAATGAATTTGTAGAAGTTGATAATATTAGAAATATAGATAACGCCTATATAAAATCAGGAGTACATGATTTCAAAAAATATGATATTATCACTGTTGAAGAAAATTAACAATAAGCAGATAAAGTTATGGTACTAGGTATTGACTTCGGAAGAAAAAAAACAGGTACTGCTTTTATGGATATGGATATCAAAATTCCTTTTCCATGCAGGCTCATAGAAGAAAGCAATGCAAGAAAAGTAAAACGTGCTTTAATGGATATAATAGAAGAAAAAAATATAGACACTGTTGTTTTTGGGCTTCCTTTATCAGATGAAGGAAAAGAAAGCGATTGGTGTGCTGAAATAAGAAGATTTTCCGAGTTTCTTCTAAAAAGCGTAAAAGTTGATATTGTATTTGTTGATGAATATGGTACTTCTAAAGAGGCTGATTTTATATTGAGAGGAAAAAAGAAAAAAGTTAAAAATAAAGCTAATGATTTAATTGCCGCAACTTTAATATTAGAAAATTATTTAAATGTTCTTAATATGAATAATAAAAACCAATGATATAACTATTTACTATTTTTATGATTAGATAGTTATATATATTAATAAAAACTATAAAAAGGTAATAAAACATGAATAATAATATAACTAAAAAATATATAACATTATCATCTATAATTGTAATTTTGATAATAATATTAATCGCAATAACTTTTATGAAAAACAGAGGATATTCATTGCCTGAACTAAAAAAGATAAATTCAAATATATCTGAAATAACTATAAAAAGAGGGGCAAATGAGACTATATCTATAAAATATAATGATAACAAATGGACTGTAAATGATAAATATAATGCTGATGATAATTTAGTAACTTCAATTACAAATGCATTAAGTACTATACAGCCTATAGAAATAGTTTCAAGAGGAGATGATAACAGCATATCAAAATATAAATTATCCAATGAAGAATCATTAACTGTTTCAGCTTTAGATAATTCTTCAAAAGAAGTAAGAAATATAAAATTTGGTATGAAATCAACTTTTGGAAATAGTGTATATGCTAAAATAAATAATGACAATAATATATATCTTCTTGGAAATACTTCTACAAATCCTAAAGATATATTCGATAAAACAGAAAATGATCTAATAAATAAAACCATATCACAAATTCGTAATGATGATATAGAACAAATCACTATAGAATATAATAATAATTCATATACATTATCAAAAAACACAAATGATACCAATAATACTTGGATAAAAAATTGGAATAATAATACAGTACAAGGAAATGATATTTATACAAGCGTATTCACTTTGGCAAATTTAAATGCTGACGGCTTAATAACTAATGATAATATAAATAAAAATACATCATTATATAAAATCAATATACAGGCTTTGAATGGAAATATATCTTATGAAGTATTGAATAAACTTGATGACAATAATTATGAAATAGCAAATAACAATGATAATAACAGATATTATATGACAGAAAATTCATTTAATAGTTTCAAAGAGTCTATTGATAATATCATTAATTAATTTTTCAATATAAGAAATAAAAGGGGCTTAAAACAAGCTCCTTTTTTTAATGAAAAGAGTTTAAAATTACATAGTAAAAGATTCGCCCAAATAAACTTTACGTGCTAATGGATTGTTAATTATTTCATCAGGTGTTCCCTTTACCAATATTTGTCCATTACCCATTATATATGCTCTATCTGTGATTCTCAAAGTTTCGCGTACATTGTGGTCTGTAATCAGTATTCCTAGTCCTTTTTCTTTTAAAGAAGCTATGATGTTCTGTATATCTATAACGGCAATAGGGTCAACTCCGGCAAAAGGCTCATCTAATAATATGAATTTAGGATTAACAGTCAATGCTCTTGCTATCTCGCATCTTCTTCTTTCTCCTCCGGAAAGAGTATAACCTTTTTGTTTTCTTACATGGTTAATATTAAATTCATTAAGAAGCATATCTGTTATATCCATTCTATCCTTAGCAGATAATGCCTTATTATATTCCAATATACTAAGAAGATTATCCTCAACGGACATCTTACGAAAAATAGAAGCCTCCTGAGGTAAATAACCTATTCCTAAAGTAGCTCTTTGATGCATATGAAGTTTTGTAATATCAAGATCATTAAGATATACATTTCCGGCTGTAGCTGTAACGAACCCTACTGTTATATAGAAACTAGTTGTCTTTCCTGCCCCATTAGGCCCTAAAAGTCCAACAACTTCACCTTGTTTTACATTATAAGAAATATCACCTATAATTTTTCTTTTTCCGTAATATTTTGTGAGATTAACCGCTCTTATTTCATAGGGATTTGATTTATCATAATTAAAGAAATTTTCCGCTGTTATAGGATTATTACTATTATTAGAGGGTATGATATTTGTATCATCTTTTTTTTTGAAAATATTAAGAAATTTACTAAACATATACCCTCTCTTTATTTATTATTATTTATTTTTTATTGTACATTTATATCAAGTCCGCCTGAATGCTTTTCAGTATTTAAAGTATTCATAGCTTTATCAAATGTATAAAGGTTTCTTCCCTCTAAATTACCGCCGCCTAGCATTTTAATTTTTTCAATAATATCAGTGAATAATTCTTCTTCTTCAAGCTGTTCTTGTATAAACCAATCTAAGAACCTAGATGTAATATAATCTTTATTCTCCATAGCTTTTCCAACCAATTCATTTATGCATGAAGTTACATACTCTTCATGTTTTAATATAGTTTCAAATAAATGCTCTACTGAATTGAAATCGCTTTGAGGTGCATGCATATCGCTTATAACAGCCTGTCCGCCTACTTTATTTATGAAATCTCTAAATTTTTCAAAATGTTCTAATTCTTCTTTATAGTGTCCATATAAAAAGCTGCTGCATCCTTTCAAGCTTTTTTTATCGCACCAGCCAGCCATATTGAAATAAAGACTAGCAGAATATAATTCTTTATTTAATTGAATATTTAATAATTTAATAGTATCCTCTTTTATTATAGACATAATAAACTCCTTTTTAATATTTTATAACCTCTAACTATTCTATAATATGTTTTAAAATTATCAATAAAAAAATATTATATTTTTATAAAACTACTCGCCGGTACTCGCCGTACGGGCAAACCGCACCGTATTTCTTAATATTTCGGATAGTACACTGTAGGTGCGGCTGATTACTTTTCATTATACAATATAAAAAGCTATAATATTATATAACTAATTATAGAAATAAAATGTATTAATATTATAATTGACTTGTACGAGCTGTTACCGCAGGTACGCTTCGCGCCACCAACCTGCACTGTATTGCTTAACCTTTAAGATAGTACAATGTATGCGACCGAAGTAAGTACCCAGACGAAGTCCACCCGCAAAGCGTGCCCTTGGCAAGGTGAGGGTATGCGGCATCGTACTTTTCATTATACAATGAATTATAATAATAAAAAGCTAAAAAATATTATAATACAATCTCATAAATAAAAGGCAAACAAATATAATAAAAACAAATTCCGCTTAAATTCTAATTAATAAGATTCTTAACTTCGTCCCAGCTTAATTTATTAATATCGCCCATAGAATCGCCAACTACAGTATCAATCAATAAACGTTTTTTGTTTTGAAGTTCTAATATCTTCTCTTCTATAGTGCCTCTTGTGATTAGCTTATAATTAGTTACAACGCGTTTCTGCCCTATTCTGTATGCTCTGTCAGTGGCTTGATCTTCTACTGCTGGATTCCACCATAAATCATAATGCATTACAGTGTCCGCCTGAGTGAGAGTAAGTCCTGTACCTGCTGCTTTAAGGCTAAGTAAGAATATAGGTGCCTCTCCTGCATTGAATCTATGAACTAAATCCATTCTGTCCTTTGTAGCTCCGTCCAAATAAAAATAATCTATTCCTAATTTCTTGAAAGCACTGCGCATAAGATTAAGCATTCTAGTAAATGAACTGAATACCAATACACTATGTCCGCCTGAAATGGCTTCTTTAATCATCTCTATAAACATATGGAATTTACCGCTTGTATGACTCTCGCCCCTCAAATCATCATGCATTAATCTTGGATGGCAGCAAACCTGTCTTAATCTTGTTAATGCTGAAAATATTTCTATATGTGATTGAGCAAAACCTTTACGTTTAACAGTTTCAAATATTTCTATTCTAGCCGCTTCAAGTATGGACATATAAAGTTCTTTTTGGTCTTTAGTTAAATCGCAGTAGCTTACAACTGTATGTTTTGGAGGCAAATCTGTAAGTACATCGGTTTTTAATCTTCTTAATATGAAAGGTGCTATTCTAGTTTTTAAATTATCTAATGCCTCGCTTGAACTATCCAAACCCGCAAGTATAGGAGCTTCATAATCTTCAACAAAATCTTTATGTTTACCCAAAAATCCCGGCATAAGAAAATCAAACATTGACCACATCTCGCTTATACTGTTTTCTATAGGCGTACCGCTTAGAGCAAGTCTTTTTAATGATTTCAAACTCTTTACCATTTTGGCATTCTGAGTATTGGCATTCTTTATATGCTGTGCCTCATCAAGTATAAGATAGTTAAACTCATTTTCACTTAATGCCTTTACATCGCGTCTTAATGTAGAATAAGATATTACTGCAACATCATAATTGCTTACAGCCTTAATCTTCTTCATTCTAGTTTTTAAATTACCAGACAAAACTATAACCTCAAGAGAAGGAGCAAATTTCTTAATCTCGCATTCCCAGTTGGCAACGCATGAAGTAGGAGCAACAACTAATGAAGTGAGTTTATTACCATTTTCTTTTTCTTTCAATATTGTAGCTATAGTCTGAAAACTTTTACCAAGTCCCATATCATCGGCAAGTATACCATTCAATGACATATCAGCCAATTTTCTAAGCCATTTATAACCTATTAATTGATAGCTTCTGAACTCGCCTACTATATCTTTAGGAGGTGTTTCATCATACTCAACACGCTTTATATTTGCTATAGTATCAACAGCATTATCATCTAAATCCAATTCTATTCCGCTATGTTTCTCAAGCATATCAGCGAAATAAGGAGCACTGAACATAGGAAGCAAATATCTGTTATCTTCTTTCTGTTCTATAGGATTTTCTTTGAACATCTTGGCTATATAATCAATTACTTCCAAATCTATAGGCACAAATGAACCGTTCTGAAGTCTTATATATTCTTTATTTTCAACCTTTACAGCTCTTACTATTTCTGATAAATCATGAAGCTCTTTAACTCCTTCAAATGAAAAATTAATCTCAAAGAAATTAATATCCTTAGTTAAAGAAACTCTCATCTTAAGAGGCTTAACATTTAATTTTAATGATTTAAAAGATTCACTATAATAACAAGTCCAGCCCCTATCTTGAAGAGAAGGAAGTATTTTATAACATAAATAGAATATCTTCTCATCATCTGAAGTAGCAAATGTATAATCTCCTACTTTTTCTAAATATTTTGATAAAGTTCTGCAGAAATATTCTTCTTTTTCAGTATCTCTGTAAATCTCTGTAACCTCATTATCAAACATATTGCTGCTTGTAAACTTTCCTGAATAAGGATCAACTGTAAAAGAACCATATTTGAACTTTATAGTAGAAAATACATTAGTTCCGTCATAATCCAAAAATACCAATGCCTGAGCAGGAAAAGCTAATATATCATTCTCTTTTATATCTTCAGGAAGTTCTATATTATCAAAATCTTTTTTAAGGTTAGGAAGAACCCTTGAACAGAAATCTTTTATATAATCTTTTTTTACTACTATACTGTCTTTAAAAATATTCTTTTTTATTCTAGGGTATGAAGGATTAGTCTCATAAAAAATATCTTTATAAAGCACAAAATCGCAGTTTTCTCCGAATGTATAAACTCTATTTAAATCAACATCTTTAATACTAAGATTAAGCACTAAATCCTTATTTTCATTATAATAGCTTTCTAGCTGTAAATTTAACACTTCATCGCTGAATGTAATTACTCTGCTTTCAAGTCTTATATTAGGAACGTCTTTTAAAAGCGACAAACATTGATATGCATTATAATCTTTGAACCATAATTTACCGTTTTCCTGTATCTGCTTAGCTTCTGCATATAAATTATTCAAAAATCTTATTAATTTTGCCTCTGCCTTGCTGAAATCTTCAAGCTCTATTACCTTTTCATCATCTTCTATATTCTGTTTCTCTCCGATAACACATGAAAATAAAAAACTTTCAAGCTCGCCTACCCTATACTCTTTCTTATTTTCTAAATCTATTAATTTTAAAGAAAGCCCCAAAGTTCTTTCATTATTGTTATCGCCCCTTAAAGATAATAACACAGATAAACTATAATACTCCCTATAAAGATTATCCCTGTAATTATCCATCAAAGGAGATCTTGTATAATAAAGCCAATCTTTACGGGAAGGATCCATTATTTCTGATGATTCTTCCTTCCTGTTTCTGTCTATTCTTTTATTATCGCTCTCTGTAATTATAACGCTGTTTGCTATAGTCTTAATAGATGCCTTCGCCAGCTCATCATTTTCTTTAGCATTAGCATTCAAATTTAAAAAAGGATTATCATTTTCCTTAATTTTCTTTTTAGACTTACCCCTAGTATTCATTTCCATAACCTTACTATATTTATACACATTATTTTGAGGCTTTTATAATAATAGAATTATTAAAAAAGTCAATATTATATATTGTATAAAAAAACATGATTTTTGATAATATGTAAAAAAGAATAGTTTTTTATATATTATGATAACTAGATTATGTTAACATTATATGTATTTATAGTTGTTTTTTGTATTTTTATTGGAATATACTCAAATCTTTGAAATAATTTTTAGCGTCATTATAGCCCTGTTCTATCCTTATTTCAGCACCTTTTGGAGAGAAATCAAGCACACCCCGAAAAAAATTGCCTAAATCTTTGGAAGGATACATCTCATAAATATTGACATTATCCTTCTTTTTCACAGGCTTTTTATAATCCAAATGAATCACTATTATATCGGTACAATCCTCATAAAGATAAAGAGGCTCTATAGGGCAATCATCTGTATAACAGCCATCAAGATAGAATTTATCATCAATCTTTTCTGTAGGAAATACAGTTACAAGAGCAGATGTAGCTAATAGTATTTTCTTTATTCTTTCAGTAGAATTGCCGTTTAATTTAAAATATTTTGATTTTATAAAAAAAGGAGCATTATACTCTGTACAGGAAGCATATATATTAAAATGATAATTTGATAAAAGATTAAGATCAATATATTTATCTATAACTTCTATTAATCCTTCTCTTGAAAATATACCGAATATAGAAGATTTTTCAATCTTGAAATAGTCCTTAATTTTTTTTGGAGTAAGAATCTTTGTTTCTATTTCTTTTATCCATACTTTTTCAGCTGCTTCATAATCATTCATAGCCATAAGGCAGGAATTCAAAGCACCTACAGAATTTCCGGAAATGGCACTCACTTTATCATATATACCAGACTCTTTGAAATATTTCCATACACCTATATGATAGGCACCTCTGCCTCCTCCTCCGCCTAGTACAAGTCCAATTTTTTTCATAACTCAAGTATACTCATTTAATTAAAAAAATGCTATTGCATATTAAATATACAATAGCATAATATTTAAGCAATAATTAATTGATTAATTACCGCCATTATTCTGATTAAGTGAAGACTCAAGTCTCTTTCTTTCTCTTTCAGCCTGCTGCAATTCTGCCTGCATTTGATAATATGAAGCAAGTCTCTGCTGTCTGTATTCTTCTATACGGTCTTTTTCATCGTCCATTCTTCTTTTATTATCATCTAAACGGCTTTTTGTCATAGTGATGCTATTTTCCACAATACCTCTTGTTTGAGAATAAGGAGTTACAAAATCACTCATAACATAAGCAACTCCTGTATCCGGCACATCATCTCCTGTGGTATCATTAGAGAATAATTCTTCTATACCGTCCATCTGAGTATCTATTTTATTCATAAATTTTTCTTCATCAACCTGTAAGAAACCTTTTTTTACTTTAGCCCAATCCTCTCCAGCATTTCCTCTATTTATTCCTATCTGGTCAAGAAGAGCCAATTCCTCGCCATACTCTGTTTCATAAGCATCAGCAACTATCATTCTTACTCTTTGTGATAAAGTGCTTACAAGCGTATTTCCGCTGAATACTCCTACATAATAAAGTTTCTTTCTAAGTGCATCATCTGACATATCCATATTGAACTCTACACCCAAAGTAGTAGCCAAATCATTTAAATCGGTTCTATTCATAGTTTCAAGTCCGTCTCTAATATCTCTGGATAAAGGTCTTTGAGTAGTATCATTAAGAAGATCTATAACTTCATTATAAGCCCTTATAAAATTAGCTATAGCATTAACTACTCCCTCTTTGTCAACTTCAATAGTAGTAGCAAATGCTTCAGGAGTAACTTTTTTGGCTGTGATATTAAGTCCATTAACTACATCATTAAATTCATTGCTTTCGCTTAATACATCAACTCCGTCTATAGAAGCCCTAGCATCAGTTGCCTCTGATACCAAATAGTTAGGAGCATCTTCCTCTTTACCCATATCTTCAACTAATAAATCTTTATAAAAGACATTATATCCGGCATTTTTATTTATAAGAACAACCTCTGTTATAACATCACCCGGCTCAAACTGTCCGCCTATAGGTATATTAAGTCTCTGCCATGAAGAACTTATAGTAGGCAAAGCAAAGAATTTTTCTACTTCATCGCCTGCTTGATTGATATATTTAACTCCTATAATTTCAGAGTTAAATCCTGTGGCATCTATTGGTTCAGGAGCTTCTGCTTCAACTCCTTCTTTTGCCTTTCTTTCCTCTTCTAAAGCTTCTTTATATTTCTTTATATCTTCAAAAGTTCTTGAACTGTCTGCTGGTGATAAGCCTTCTCCGTATAATTCAACATCTTTATATATTACACTGTCTACTTTATTGAAAGTTAATCCTGTATCAGGTATAGACAAATCAACTGTAGGAGGCATAATAGGAGCTTCTTCATCATCTAAAGTATCAGAAACTCTAGCTGTTATAGATAAAGTAATATTTTCATTAGCTTCTGCCTCTCTATGTAATGGAAGTGATAATTTATTCTCGCCTTTAAGTACTATAAAGTCATTTTTAACCATATAATTAGTAGTTAAATTATCTGATTCATCTTCCCATTTACTCAAAAGCTGTTCATTAAATATATGTCCCAAATGTCTGTAAGGACGTCTAGTGAACATATTGAGTTCTTTCAATATACCTGATTCATCGCTTACAACTTCTACTATATTTTTAGATCCTGTTTTAACTAAATCTATAGTAAGAACTTGTAAATTTCTTGATTTTTGAGTTATTGTAGTTCTTATTTTCTTACCGAAGGCCTTATCTATAGCTTTTTGTAAATTTACCAAGCTTCCGCCCGCAAAATCTATAGTAGTCTCTTCCTCTCCTATCTTAAGAACTATCTTTCCTGCCGGCAGAGTATCAGCCATATTGAAAGCCTTTGATGAAAATTTCTGACTAGCCGCTATATCTTTAATTGCTATATCATAAGTTGTAGTATTTGCTAATCTATTGGCTGTAACTGTAAAGTAATCCGGTATACCTTCACCTGTACCTACATAATTTTTGAAAGGAGAACGGAAGCCGTAAAGCTCTTTTGAGGCTGTAGCAAGTGTATCTAATCTGGCTTTTAAATCTTCATATGCAGATATTTGTCTTTGATAATCTCTTGCATTATCTGCCAAATTAGAAAGCGTGGTGCTTCTTTTATTTACCTCTGCTTCTACTGCATTTTTATATACTTCATCAAGAAAAGCTTCACTTGTTGCCATATAAACACCTCTCCTTATAATAATATATATTAATAAAAACTAAAATTCTAATCTCTTCGTAAAATAAATCTATTTTTAAATTATCGGAACAAGGAAAAAAATAATGAGAATAATATTTTTTATTAAGCAGTATTACTTTTATATTGATTTTTTATCAAATATAGTATACTATTGTATGGTAAAAACAATCAAGGAGAGATTTATGGAAGTTTCAGACAAGAGCTGGGTTGTCACATTAATTTTAGCAATATTTTTACCAGTACACAGATTCTATGTCGGCAAAATAGGAACAGGTATATTGTATCTTATTACATTCGGCGGATTAGGTATATGGTACATTGTTGACATAGTGATGATCATACTGGACAAATTTACTGATAAAGAAGGAAGAAAACTTAAAAAATAAGTAAATTTGTGAAATCGATGAAGGTTAGTATTATTATGATACTAACCTTTTTTATTAATTATTAAAAATATATTCAAAACTTTATTTCACAATATATTTTATTTAATATCATCATAATAAACATTTTCAAGCTTTTTTATGAAATCTTTATTTTTCCTGTAATTAGCCTTATCATTTTTTAATTCTTTATAAAGCTCTTTTATATCTAGAGTTTCTAACATTGACTGAAGTTTCTTTTTATAATTTCTGTTCTTACATTTATTATAAAATATTAAAACACTTTTTGTATGTTTAAAAGAATCAGCATTTTCAAAAATATCTTCAAAGTATTTAACATTATCAATATTCCAAGAAGTTAAATCACAGTTAAAATATTTTGCATTACTAAACATCTCACTCATATCAATAACTTTAGACACATTCCATTTACTTAAATCGGCATTAAAATATTCAGCATTTTTAAACATGCATTTCATATCAGTTACATTAGATACATTCCAAGTTTCTATGCCGTCAAAATTCTTTCTTTTACTATCTTCGAATAAATATGACATATCAATTATATCGCTTGTATCTATATCAGAAAGATTTATATTTTCATCTTTAATATAATCCAATAATCCGAATTTATATTTAGGCTTGTATTTCATTATTGTTTACCTTTATTTATATATACTGAAAATTTTTAAGTTTGTCAATTTTTTATTCAACTTTTTCCCGCCGCAAAAAGTTGCAAAAAGTGCAATTATAAAATTAGTACTAAATAATACTAAAATTATTTTACATGTAATATAAATTATCAATTTAAGTTCAAATATAGCCCTTTTGCTTCTTTGTGGCAATACCACAGGCACTCCCTACGGTCGCAAAAGAAGTGGGGTGCGGGGCAAAGCCCTGCAGATATTTAAAATTTAAAAAAATTATTTCTGACAAAATATAGTTGTTTAGGTATATACTGAAAATTTTTAAGTTTGTCAATTTTTTATTCAACTTTTTCCCGCCGCAAAAAGTTGCAAAAAGTGCAATTATAAAATTAGTACTAAATAATACTAAAATTATTTTACATGTAATATAAATTATCAATTTAAGTTCAAATATAGCCCTTTTGCTTCTTTGTGGCAATACCACAGGCACTCCCTACGGTCGCAAAAGAAGTGGGGTGCGGGGCAAAGCCCTGCAGATATTTAAAATTTAAAAAAATTATTTCTGACAAAATATAGTTGTTTAGGTATATACTGAAAATTTTTAAGTTTGTCAACCACGAGCTGTGGCACCTCCCGCACAATATTGCATACTCTTATCAAATGTCCGCTATACGTGCGGCTGATTACTTATTATTGCACAAATATCTGGTTTTACATTACATTAAAAAAATATTTTACTACTATGTGTTAATATTTTATATTATTCTTTTTACCGTCCCACTACTTCCAAGTAGTATTTAGTATGCTTATCATAATAATATCAAACAAAAATACAACTTTAATTTTTAATAATCTTTATAGGAAGAAGCCTTTCTAATTCTGTCTTTGATACCTGAGTGTTTCCTGTTATAAGACTAAGCACCTTTATATTATCTTTATCATTCAAGGCATTATAAATATATTCTAAACTATAATCTTTATTGTAACTACTTAAAGGATATATAACATTTACATGATTCTCGCATACGAACTCTTTTTCTTTAACTATTGCAGACTTTATATTTATATTTTTATGAGAGCCTGTTACCCTATTAACAGCTATAACATTATTTTTTATTGTTAAATCTTTTGGAATATTTCTTATATACTGAAGTTTTCTTTTATTAGGTATAAGTATTTTTCCATCAACTATATTAGATGAATATATCAAAGGTATAGAATTATTTTTATCATCAGTGAGATTTTCTTTATATTTATTCCAAGCAATGCTTCCTGTTTTTACCTCATAACCTATTTCTTTTAAACTTATAGTATCTTTATACGCTTTATTTAAAAATGCTTTATCCTCTGTAAATATTGTAATATCATTTTTTGAAAATATATATTTTTTATTTTTATGACTATTAGTTTTTTTTAGTATTAAAAGCATAACCTTTTGATTAGCCATATAAAAATTATCAGAGCCATCTACAATATGCAAATATTCAACACTGCTTATGTTCATTATATATTCTCTTAATTTACTGAAAAAAGCCCCATTATTCATAGAAGGAGGCACCACATAAGCTAAATATCCGCCGTCTTCTAAAAGCTCCAAGCCTAATTTTATAAATATAGAAAATATGTTAACTCTTCCGCTTATTATATCATTATGTTTTTTCTTTAATTCTTTATCAGGCTTAAACTCAAAATACGGAGGATTGCCTATAACATAATCATATTTAATAGATTTTTTAGTATCAAGCTTCAAAGTATCCAAACATTTTATATCTGCATTCTTTATAAGTTTTTTGGATATAGAAACTAAACTTTCATCAATATCAAATCCGTATAATTTATGACTTTTAAAATATTCATTGCAAGATAAAAGAAACTCTCCACTTCCGCAGGCTGGATCAAGTATTTTTACATTATCTTTTTTTTCTGAAATAGATACTAATTCTTTTAAAAGCAAATCTCTTATAGTTTTAGGAGTGAAGTACTGCCCTAATTTTTTTCTTTTTTCTATATCAGTATTTTTAAGATAATCAAAACTTTCTTTTGTATACTCTTCTTGCATATATCTCTCTTAATCTTTACAAACTATTACAAAACTCTATAACATTATTTTCGCATTTTATTCTATCTTCATGTATAAAATAATCTATTTTAGCATTCTCATTTATAGTCTTATTCTGCTCATAAGCTCGCCTAACATAAACATTAAATCCCCTATCAAATTTATATGCAAACAAATTATTTTTACTTTCTTTTTTCATTTTATTTTTAAAATTATCTTCAAGTTTTTTTATCTCTTCAAAAAAAGCTATCAATTCATTTCTTTCATTCATAGGAAGAACATCATCTCCTATAAAGAAAGTAACATCTCCCCTGCCGTAAGAACCAAATATATAAATAGCATTAGCCTTGGGTAAATTACTATTCCACATAGGTTTTGAAGAGCTTTCACTGCTGTATTTTATTTCTATAGCTATAATTTTTTTAGACGTAAAGATTAGAAAGTCCGGAAAATTCTGACTTCCATAAGGCTGACGTACGAAGCAATTCTCCATACTTTTATCTTCTAAAGCATAAATATTATCAATTACTTTATCAGAACTCTTATCTAAAATATCATTTTTTATAGAAGAAAGTATATTTTTCATTTCTTTATCGTCATGCATTCGTCTATTAAAACCATGACGTTTCAAAGAGGTTTCAAATCTATCTTCAAATTCACTGCCCTCTTTACTTTTAAGCCATTCTTTCTTATTTTTCTGTATATCTATAAAAATATCATTAAGCATTTTTTTAATATAATTATAAATTAAAATATTGTCAAGTATTATACTTCATACTAATTGTTTCCACAACCAAATATCAGGTTTTCCTATACCATTAGCATCAGGAAAAATGCCTGCAATTTTATATCCGTTTTTCTGATAAAATTCATAAGGATGATTATTAATATTTTTTATATTATTTAATATATATGATATATCAGTATTATTAAAATCAAATTGATGCAAATTAGTTCTAAAATCTTCATCATCTGAACCAAGCATTATATTAAGTACATTTTTTGATTTAGCCTCTCTTTCAATCTCCTTTAATAACTTAGAACCTATACCCATATTCCTGTATCCGTACTTTACTATCATAGGATGAAGTTCACATGTTATATTTGAGTACATCTCCAAAAGTCCTGCATATCCTATCAATATATTATTTTTTATATACCCCAAAGAAATAAAAGACTTATTAATCAATTCAATTGTATCGTCTATACTATAAAAACCATTAAATGCTTCTGTCATCATTATTGATATATCTTCAGCATAGTTAATATTTTCTTTGATATTTATAAACATAATCAAAAGCCTTTTTTCATATATTGACTGTTATCATCATTAAATATATAATCTCTAAAATATTTATCAATAATAAAAATAAAAATTATGAATAAAATCATTGTAATAATATCTTTAATCATACTATTAGCAACATCTTGTCAAACTTTGAATATCATTATACCTAATGATGTAAGAAAAATGCTTGCTAAAAATATTGATGAAGATAGAAGTCAAAATCCTCTTTATAGAGAGTTCAGAGCAGCTTGGATATCATCAGTAGTGAATATAGACTGGCCTTTGAAAGGAGGAAGCGAATCCGAACAGAAAAAACTCATTGTAAAACATTTAGATACATTATATGAAAATAATTTCAATGCTTTATTTATTCAGGTAAAGCCGGATGCAGGAGTAATATTTAAATCAGAAATAAATCCTGCCACAAGATATTTTTCCGGTTCAAAATCAAGCGATGAAAAAGATGATTACCCTTTCAAAACTGATATGCTTGAATTCATAATAGAAGAAGCTCATAAAAGAAATTTAGAAGTTCATGCTTGGTTTAATCCTTATAGAATGTCTTTTACTTATGATAAAACTAAAAGCTATGAAGAACAATTTTCAAAAAAGAATTTTATTCATACATATGTTTCTAATAATCTTAAGCCTATATATTGGTATGATAACAGACTTTATTTAGATCCTGGAGAACCTATAAGTGCAAAATATATAACAGATTCAGTAATAGAAGTTGTTGAAAATTATGATGTAGACGGCATACATTTTGATGATTATTTTTATCAGAATGCTGCAAGAGGAAAAACTTATAAAGATTGGCCTGATGAAGTAAGCGCTGAAAAATATGGAGCTAAAAGAGGATACGATATTACAAATAAATCTGATGATGGTTATGGAGTGAATGGACTTTATGCTTGGAGAAGAGATAATATCAATAGACTTGTAAGCGATTTATACAGAGAAATAAAATCAAGAAAACCTTATGTAAAATGGACTATTTCACCTGCAGGAGTTTGGAGGAATAAAGATAAATTAGCAGAATATCCTGGAAGCAAATATGGAAGCGAAACAAGATCATATAATCCTAATTTTGATGCTTTGCATGCTGATGTTCTTTTATGGATGCTTAACGGCGAAAAAACAGCTACTTTAAATAATGCCACAAAAAAAGACGGATTAAATAGAATGTATATTGATGCTATAATACCGCAAGTATATTGGACTTCAGAACATAAAACAGCACCTTTCGATAAAATAGTTAAATGGTGGGTTGGTGAAGCAAAAAAATCAAATAATGGAAAACTTGCAGACATATATATAGGACATGCTCTATACAGAATGGGAAGTGCCACAAATATAGAACCTTGGCATGATATTGATTTGATGTCAAGACAAATAAATTATATAAGAGATGTAGGAAAAGGATATATTAAAGGATCAGCATTCTTCACAATGCATAATATGTATAGAAAAGACAGAGATACAGGAAATTTCGGAAATGATGCTATTGAATATGTAAGAGAAAATAATTATATATTCAAAGCAATAGTACCAACAATGAACACTATGAAAGATATAAGTAAAGCTCCTTTAAAATTAGAGAATCCAAGTATTAAAAAAGTTTTCGGAGGAATTGAAATAACATTCACAGATCCTAATGAATACAGACTCGATAAATACGGACATCTTCTGCCTTCATATTCTTCGTACTATGCTGTATACAGAGAAACTATAGGAGAATCAGGAATAGAATTAATAGATAAAATAAGAAGAACAGACTTCAATGCAAACTCAAAAGTAACATATAAAGATAAAACAGCAAATTCAAAGCAGACTTATATATATTATGTTACAGCATTGGACAGGATACATAATGAAAGCGAATACCTTACTATAATAAATGATTGACAAATATAATCTAATAAATATACTTATATAATATGATATTAGAAAATTTATATTATACTGATTATTATAAAAATCATTGGAATAAATATGGTATTCTATTTGAAGATAAATATTTTGAAAGTGATAAAAAAACTATATTAAATGATGATTATTATATTATACATAAAAAATATTCAGGATACATTCATCAAAAAGATATTATAGGATATGAAAGAAGTTTGTACACTAATCATGATAATAAACTTATTTACAATTATAAAAGTGATGATGCCAGAATGTTTAAAATAATAAATCATAATAATCATGAATATTTTATTTTTAATAGAGATTTATCCGGTTTTTCTATAATCGATTTAAATAAAACTAATAAAGAATTTAACTTCTATTATAATAAACCAATAAACAAAAACGGCGTAATTGTTTTTATGAATGCTGAATATTGTAATGATAAAATTCTTTTTTATATATTCTATTTATCAAAAGCAGATAACGGAGCATTTAAAAGAGTATTCAATTATTTATTATATGACTTTTCTAATGGAATACAAAAGAATCAAAATTATGTTAACTTTGTAGATATAAGAAAATCAATATTAGATTTATACGATTATGAATTATATTTTACTTATAAAGCATATTTTGATAATAACAGCATAATAGCAGAAGATTTATCTAACGGGAAAAAATTTAATATTAATATATAAACTAATTCAAAGCCTTATTTCTCATTAATATTAAAGCTAAATCATCAATTCCATTTTCTTCATCACTATACAATGAATAATATATTCCATTAACGTTCCAATAGACTATATATTCTTTTTTATTATTTGTTTGTATTGTTATTTCTATATTTGTTTCTTCATCAATATTTTTTCTTTCTTCTTTAAGATTATCAAAAAATGAAAGTAAATCATTTAAATTCTTTGAAGCTCTGTAATAATAGTTAATATTATTATAATCAAAATTAGATTCTGCAATAGTTTTATTAACGATAGCATATTTAACATTCATAGCATGCTCAGGAGCCGGCACACAGTATCCTAAAACAGTAAAAGATTTTGTAGAGTCCACCGGTACAATATCAAACTTTTCACTATTATTTTTATTGGAAGAACATGATATAAATAATAATATACTAAAAATTAAAAACAAAGATTTTATTATATGCATAGTTATCCTTATATTAAATAATCTAATTAAGATTAAATCATATTCAATAAAAAATCAATTATCTGCTTCTAAGTTTAGGGTGAAGTATCTTATCCAAAGCAAAACCCAAAAATGCAAATGACATACCTAAAATAGCAATCAAAATTCCCGGAGGTATTATCCACCACCAAAGCCCAGAAAGCACAGCAGAACCTTTCATAGCATCATGCAAAATCTGTCCCCAAGTAACTATAGAAGCATCTCCAAGTCCAAGCAATGATAAAGAAGATTCATAAACTATAGCAGAAGGTACAGCCAAAGCCATAGAAGCAAATGAAAAAGGCAAAAGTAAAGGAGCCAAATGATTAAATATTATTCTAAAATGTCCTGCTCCTATAGTGCGTGCTGCCTCAATATAAGTTTCTTCTTTAAGCTGCATAGCCATAGAACGAACTGTCATAACCGAACCAGTCCAAGAGAAAAATATCATCATCGTTATCATAGTCCATATACTAGGCTTGAATATAGCACTCATAACTATCATAACAGGAAGTACAGGTATGCCTATAAATATTTGATAAATAAACTGCATAGTATTATCAACAAATCCGCCGAAATATGCAGATACTATTCCATACATTACTCCTATTATAACAGATATAAAACTTGTAGCTATTCCGATAAATAATGCCCATTTCAGTCCGGATACTAAACCAGAAAATATATCTCTTTTCATATTATCAGTACCCATTATACCAGACATAGAGCCTACCAATACTATATATGGATCTTCAAAGCTTGCATTATCTCCTGAAAATTTTCCGCTCACTTCAAATTTATAAATGCCTTTCAATGCCTGAAAATTTTTAGCCATATCATCTTTTTTTGTATTAAAAAGTATTTTCATAGGATTGGTTGTAAGAGTATCAATCTGTCTTGCTAATATTCTAGGAACTGACTCTCTGTAAAATCTGAATATTCTATTTTTTGAATCATTGAATGATGATATTCTTAAATCTCCGTTTATATTATGTAAACTATCTGAAAGTGTAATTACTGCCCCATCAGGTCTTGTTACATTCCAAATGAGTCCTGTAGCACCATTAACATTAGCATGAAAAATTAAATCCACTGGAGCTTTATCAAATTTATAATCATATTCAAATACTGCTTTATAATTTAATTCTCCATTTATATTATTAGTTTCAACACTTATAGGTTTTATATCTGTTGTGATAGCTGATTTTTCTTTCTGAAAAAAATTAATCCATTCAGGAGCAGCTGAAGCCGGATTATCCTGCCAATATGTTATATCTCTCCATCTTTTAGGTGCTTCTTTATAAGTTAAAAGCAAAGGCTCAAGTAATGATACCATAATAGCTAAAACAAGTATGCATAAACCAACAACACCTGTTTTATCTCTTTTAAACTCATTAAAAAATTCTATTAAAGGAGCAAGTTTTTTCTTGATTTTATTCATATCTCTATCCATTACATCTTGCCTCCGACTTTTATTCTAGGATCTAAGAATCCGTAAGATATATCAAGAACAACTAATCCGAATTGATAAAGTGCTGTAGTTATAGCTAAATTACCCATCAATACTGGTATATCATTTTGCTGAACTGATATCCAATAAAGATTTCCCAAACCAGGCCAAGAAAATATACCTTCAAATATAATTGATCCTGCAATAGAACCAAGAAGTCCCAATAAAGTTATAGTAACTATTGGAGGAGCTGAACTTCTTAAAGTATGTCCAAGTAAAACAGACTTTTCAGATATCCCTCTTGCTCTTGCTGCCATTATGTAATCTTCCTGCAATGTTGATAAAACTATATTTCTTACAACAAATGAAAGTCCCCAAAAACCTATTAATGTTAATGTAAGCAAAGGCAAAGACATATGCCATAACATATCCAAATAATACATTATGCCTGTAGGTGTTGGTATGGAATGCACTCCTCCAGATGGGAATAATTTAAACTTATAAACAAATATCATTATAAGTATCATAGAAAGCCACCAAGTGGGCATACCGTAAACTATCATAGTTATAATGCTTGTAGTTCTGTCAAATGCCCCGCCTGCTTTTCTAGCCTTTATAAGTCCTATTATCAAACCTATTATCATTTGTATAACTGATGCTGTTGTAAAAAGTATTATAGAACGAGGAAGTGCCTCTCCTATTATCTTTATAACATCTCTGTTACCGTTTGAATCCATCATTATAGAAGATTTTCCGAATTGGAAAGTTATTGTATTAATACCCCTTATAAATATTCTCTCTCCTATGCTTCTATTAAGCCAATATATATCATAATAATATGCCCTTCTCTCTTTTATAAAATTCTCCACATCTTCAGTACGCATATTACTAAGTCCTCTCACTTCGGCATTTATATTTTCTTCAATTTGCGCCTTGAGAGTTTTTTCACTAACGGTATTAAATATAGCAGAAGACATAAACATAAGTATTACAAACATGATTATGCCTTTCAATATTCTTTTAATAACAAAATAAGTAAACATAATATAATCCTTTCAAGCATTATACTAAAAATAATAAAAATTGTAAAGTATTATTATGTTAATTTAATTATGTTAATTTTCTTAAATTTTAAATACTACGCACGGTGAGTTTATTAAAAATATCAATTAAATTGCATTTAAAAAACTGCCTATATAATAAAACAATATCAATCGTGCGTTAAAGAATTTTTTTAACTTAATAAAAACTTGGGTGGGTGCTAAAATTTCTTATTCAGCAGTAAATATAAATAAAACTATAATTGCAAAATTAAAATATAAAAAATAAAGGGCGGGGTATGTAATTAAGCTTTAAAACTTTATTTCAATCCCCACCATATTTTCTTATTAACTTATATTGAATTTTTTAATTATTATTTTTTTATTGCGTACTTAGAAAATATAAAATCCCACCCTAGATTTTTTTAAATTTAGAGCTTACTTACCGCCCTAAAATATATAATATTTAGATATCAGCAATACTCAGTTTTTTCATTAAACGAAGCTGACTTACCACTTTCGATATGCTCGTCCATAAGAATATTAACTATTTCATCAGCACGATTATTTTCTTTATTAGTGGAATGCCCTTTCACTTTTATAAACTCTATATCATGCTTTTTAGAAAGTTCTATTAATCTTAACCAATATTCTTTATTTTCAACAGGCTTCTTATCACTTTTTACCCAATTATTTTTCTGCCAAGAATATATCCATTTAGTCATACCATTAACTAAATATGCACTGTCACTATGAAGCTTTATACTATGAGAATGCTTTAATCTCTCAAGTGCCTTAATAGCCGCCTTCATTTCCATTCTGTTATTTGTAGTATTATCCTCGCTTTCACCTATCTCAAGACGAAGATTATGCTTTTCACTTATAAGTATTGCTGCCCAAGCACCAAGCCCAGGATTTCCTCTGCATCCGCCGTCTGTGTATATAATAATATTATCTTTTGTCATGAATTTTCTTAAGTTTATTTGATATTATAAAAAATTATGAAGCCATCAAATCAATCAATTTATCATTTATTGATTTCACCAAATTTTCTTTAGTATAATCTTTCTTTGATACTGTAAAACCTGATGCTTTAGGATGTCCGCCGCCGCCGAAACTCTCTGCCACTTCTCTAATATTTTTAGAACATCTGCTTCTAATACTGACTCTAAAGTTATCTTCATTTTCATGAATTATAAAGCCAATCAATACATCATCCATCTGAATAATAGTATCAGAAGCGCTAACAGCAAGCTCTTTCATATTAGTACCGCAAATCTTATCTCCCAAGCATATGTATCCTATTTTATTTTTATCATCTATAACCATACTTCTATATATTTCCATTAAAGCAGCAACATCATTTTTAGTATATCTCTTTCTAACAACATTTCCAAGATTTTCCTGTATTATACCTACTTTCATTAATTTAGAACCATAAAGCAAAGTTCTATCTGTTGTATTGCTGAATATAAAACTTCCTGTATCTGTACAAATACCGCAGTAAAGAAGTGTTGCTATATTATGATCAAACTTTTCTAAATAATCCTGAAATATATCAACTATTATCTCACAAGTAGCACCTGCAGTAGTATCATCATAAAACATAGTAACTCCATTAATATTTCTAACTTTATGATGATCTATGAATATTACTTCATTGTATTCATTTAATACTTCAGAAATCCAACCAATTCTATCTATATCACCTGAATCTAAAACAACTAAAACATCTTTTTCAGGCAAAGTATCTTCATTAACTTCAAAAATTACTTCATCAACAAAAATAAGATTCTGCAAATCTCTCTGCTTTTTATCTGTATTTACAACACAAGCATTCTTGCCAAATATATTTTTAATGATTAAAGACAAAGCAAGCCCAGAACATATACAATCGCAATCCGGATTTCTATGCCCTGTAATAGTAACATTATCAGCTTTTGAAAGCCTTTCTATTATTTCTTTTTTTGATACATTTAATTTAGCTTGTTTATCTTCTTCATTATAAGACATTGATAAGTCCTTAATTTATTATTATTAAGATTAATTTTCTTCAGGAATTTCTTCCGGTATATCCAAATTTTTTATATCTGTTAATACTTTATTAGTTTCTATTAGATTTTTATCATAATGGAATGTCAAATTTGGAACATACCTAATAGTAAGCTGTTTTTTAAGATAAGAAAATATTACTCCCTTAGCACTATTAAGGCCGTTAAGAACTTCATTTTGCTTATCTTCACGCAAGCATACAAAATATACTTTAGCATTCTTTAAATCTTTAGCTGTATCTACTTTAGTAATAGTTACAAGATTATTTTTTATTCTAGGATCTTCTATCTCTCTCATTATAATCATAGAGAGAGTCTGCTTAATATTCTCATTAACTCTAAGTATTCTATGTGAGGACATAACAGTATTTACTTATTTTCTTACTTTACTATAGAATTATTAACGGCATTAGTTAGATCGTCAAGCTCATCTTTAATGAATACTTTATCTATATCAACTAAAATAATCATTTGTTCATTAGCTTTAACTAAACCCATTATATATCTGCTGTCTATTCCAACATGCATATCTATATCTTCTTGAATATTTTCATTATTTATAGTAAGTACATCTGATACAGAGTCAACAACCAAACCATATTTTTTATCGCCTATTGCTACAACTACAATTACGCAGTTTTCAGGATTCATAGGCTCATCAAAATGGAATCTTGCTCTTAAATCTATAACAAGAATTATAGTACCTCTCAAATTAATAATACCTTTCAAATAATCCGGACAATTTGGGATTGGAGAAGGCTGCATAAAGTTTAATATTTCCTGAACTTTTAATATATCTATTCCGTATAATTCGTTATTTATTTTAAATACAAGTATTTGATTTGATATGGCACTGCTCATGTTATCTCCTTTAAATCATATTATGAATTATAATATATAATGTACATAAGTCAAGTAATTTTATTATTCTTTTTATCCATTTTATACTATATTCAATAAAAATACAATAATATTAAAAACTAATATATTTCATTATTGATTATAAAATATAAAAAATACATATTAATAATACTAATTTACATACATAAAATCAATTATAATAAATAATATTGATTAATTAATATATTTAATTTATAATATAAAAATACAGTTTCAATAAAAATTATTAATCATTATTAACGATAATATTATTAACTATAATAAAAGAGAATTTTATGGCTAAATTATTAATATCAAGCGATTTGCATCTTAGTGTTCAGGAAAAAGAATATTCACTTTCTGTACTAGATGAAATAATAGAATATGCAAAAGATTATGATGCTTTAATGCTTCTTGGCGACACTTTCAATACTTTTGAAGATTTGCAAGGATTAAAAGATGTATTTTCACAAAAAATAGAAGATTATCAAAAAGATGTATATTTACTTAAAGGCAATCATGAAAACCTAAAAGCTAAAGGCATAACATTAAATAAATTAAAATTCCCCGACAATGTTATAGTTATAGAAGATATAAGTTTTTTTAATATTGACAATTTGGATATTATAGCACTACCCTACAGTGAAAAATATATTATAAATAATGATATAAATAAAAAAATAGAAAGTTTAAATGCTGATAATAGAATAGTAATAGCTCATGGTATAGTTGAAGGCACATTATGGGCTATAGAAGAAAATGAAGAGGCAGCAAGCATACCTATAGATATAATAAAAAAGATAGACCCTAATATCGCAATAGTAGGACATATACATAAACAAATGGAAGTTAATATTGAAAATATAGAAATAATATATACAGGCTCAGCAAGAGTATGGAGAAAGACTAAATCAGAAATGGGTATAAGAAGATGCTTGGCTATTGATACCGAAAACAACTCTATAAAAAAAACATTTATAAATATAAAAAATGCAGGAGTATATAGAGTGTATGAAAGCAATATTTATAATATATCAAATATAGAACAAAAAGCACCTGAATGGGATATAAATGATATTATAGATGTAAATATTTATGGAATAGCTGAAGATGAAAATGAACTTGAAGAAAAAATAAATAATATAAAAAACAAATATTCAAAATATGTAAGGGACTTTAATATAAAAACTTCGGACATATTTTTACTTGAAAATGCATATAATGAAAGCATCATAAAAGAATTCTTATCAATAGCAGATGAATATGAATTTAATACTAATAATGAAGAAGATTTAGAAATAGTTGAAATTGCAAAAAGAATAGGCATAGAAAAAATATATACTGCCCTACAAAATAACAAAAGATAATAATTAAGAATAAAAAACGGAAAATTAAAATGATATTAAATTTAAATAAATTTGGAAAGTTTAGAAATAAATCCTTTGAAATATCTGATAATCTTACATTGTTTTACGGAGAAAATGAATCTGGTAAAACTACTATATTTGACTCTTTGATGTTATTATTTTCAGAAAACAAAAAAACTTCATCTTTCGCCAAGCAAATAAAATTGAGATACGGTGATGACATAGATATTAATACAGAACCAGAAATAGATGAAAATATAAAACTTCATCCTCAGTCATATAATAATTTATATTCAATAAGACAAAGCGAAATAATATTTGAAATGTCAGACAGCAAAAAAGATTCCAAAGATTGGGAAAGCGAAATAAAGAAAAAATTATTTGCTTCGGATATAGATGTAGGAAAAATAATATCTGAAGTAAAAGCAGAATATGCTGGAAAATCTCAAACTGCAATACCGGCACAATTAAAAAATACAAAATACAGAAATGAAGAAATAGAAGAAGAACTTAATGCTTTATACAGTAAGGCTAATACAGAAGTTAATAAAAAAGATAAATTAAAAGAACTTGATGAATTATTAAAAGAAAGTAATAATATATTAAAAGAAAAAATTGATGAATACAATAAATTAATCGCCTTAAGAGAAGAAAAAAATAAAGCAAAAGAGAAAAATCATTTACTTAATATAAATACAATGATACATGAATTTAATAAAAAGGATCAATTCATAAAAGATAATATCAATTTAAGAGATGATCATTCAAAAACAATAAATGCTCTAAGCACAAAAATAGATGAAAGTGAAAATAGAATATCATTTTTAAAAGGAAAAATAGAATCTCTTCAAAAATCTTCTGAGGAAAGAAATAAAACAGATTATCAAAGCATGATGCTTAGAATAGATAAAGCAATAAAAAAAATAGATGAATTAAAAGAAAAAAATAACAAAATACCAAAAATCGCATTTTTAGCAGGCGTCATTTTGGTATCAGCATTACTTAGTTTATATTTTAAAAATCCGTATTGGTTTTTAATAATACTTCCTTCCATACCTTTTTTACTTATAAAAGAAGGAAAAAATGATAAATTTATAAATGATATATTAGATTCACTTCCTGAAATTGATATAAACTCTGACAATTTAGAACTATCCACTTTAAAAGATATATTGCTAAGAGAATTAGCTAAAATAGAACTAATACTTGAAAAAAATGATGATGAGGAATTAGAAAATTATAAAAAAGAATTGGAAGAAGCAGCAAACAATTTAGAAAATCATCATAAAGAATTAAATAATTTCTTTAATAAGCTCAATGTAAAAAACAAAGAAAATTATTATGAAATAAAAAGTAATTTTGATAATGTATATAAAAGCACTGAAGAATTATTTAAAAAATTAATGATAGAAGCGAAAAAATTCGGTTTAAAAGATATAGATACATTAAATGCCAACTGTAATAGAATATTAAAAGAACTTGATGAAAAAGGCATCAATCCTGATGATTATAATGAAATGGAAATGAAAGCATTAGAAAATAAATTAAGAGAGTTAGAGAAAGAAATTAATTCTATAAAAGAAAATATGAATAAAGTTATATCCAATGCTTCATATATTCAGGGAGAACTTAACAGCAGCGATGATGTGCATAAAAAAATAGTTAATCTTGAAAGTGAGTTTGCAGAAAATAATGAAGAGATAAAAAATTTAAATAAGAGAAAAAAAGCCTTAGAATTGCTTGAAAATATGCTTTCAAAAATAAATAAAAAAAATGATGATATATTCAATTCTCTTTCTAATGAAGCAGAACTTTTATACAATCATATAACAGGAAAAAATTTATCAGATGATGTGATTTCAATGTCAGGATTCGATAAAAATAAAATAATGGTAAAAGATAAACAGAACGAAATGAGAAATGTAGAATTATTATCTTCTGCTACAAAAGATGCTGTTTATATAGCTATGCGTCTTTCTATACTTTCAAAAATACATGAAACAGGAAGATTAATACTATTAGATGATCCTTTTATCACATTTGATAATAAAAGAACAAAAGAAGCATTATCATTTATAAGAGAATATTCTAAAAAATATAATATTCCTATAGCAATATTCACAAAAGATGTATTTATAAGAGATATTATGAAAAATTATCAAGAAGCTATTATACATGAGTTATCTTAATTAATTACCTTTAATAGTATTGTATTTTTATCAATTTCTTTATAAAATATATATAGTAATCTTATACAAATATCGGCGGAATTATGAAAAGAATAGGTATATATATAGACTTAGAAAATGTATCGCATCTAAGCTATGAAGTTAATTTTGAACAAATGTTTAATAATATATTTTCTTTTTATAAGAATAATTTAAAAGACAAAGAAATAGTTTATTCTATAAAAAAGGCTTATGGAGATGCTAAATCTATAAAAAAATACTCAAAAAATTTAAGAGATATGCATATAGATATAGTTTATTCTGTCCCTGTTAATAAAGCCAAAAATATGGCTGATATGATATCATCAATAGATGCCTTTGAAGATTTTGTAATAAATAAAAAAATTGATATAGTGATATTCGTGAGCAGAGATGTTGATTATACTGTAGTTATGGATAGACTTTCAAGATATGGTGCTATTGTAGGAATAGTTACAGTGTTTGATAATTCCAAAAGAAATATATTTAAAACTTCATGCAATCATATATTTAAAATTGAAGATTATAAATTAGCAGAAAAGCATGAAACAGAGGCGAAAAAAGAAAATACAATAGATAAAACAGAATTTCTAAATTTCTTTTATAAAAGAGTATTGGAAATATATAATGTTGAAAATACTCAGACAGTAAAAATTTCTATATCTGATATATGCAATAAAATAAATGAAGACTTTAATTTAGACAAAGGTAAAAGTGCAATAGAACAAACTCAATTCAAAAAAATTAAAAATGTACTTAAATATTTAAATAATAATGGAATAGAAACTGAAATAAAAAATGATGATTTTGATATTAATGATATAGATGTATTTAAAAATGTAATGTCTAAAATTTTAAATATAAATAGCTGTGAAATTAGTGAGAAAAACTTTATTTTATCTTTTAAAGAAATAATTTCTAATTATGAAGAGAATACTATTATATCTCTTGCAAATACAATGAATGAAATTAATAAAAAATTCAAAATAGGCAATAATTCGAGTGCGGTAAAAAATACAAGATTTAAAAAGCCAAGTAAATTTATAGAATATCTAATGAAAAAAAACATTCCTATTGAACTTGCCAATAAAGGAAATAGTTTTAAAATGAAAGATAAAAATCAAGTATTAGAAATACTAGAAAATATATATAATGAATAATATGAGGAAATGAATATGTCAAATATAACAGTTATCGGAATGGGTTTGATGGGCGGATCTTTAATAAAGGCATTAAAGCTAAGTAATCAAGATTATCATATATATGCTATAGATACAAATAAAGAAAATATAGAATCTGCTTTAAAAGATGGTTATATTGAAAAAGGCTCATATAATTATGATAATATAAAAGAACTTATTGAATTATCTGATATAATTATGATATGCACAATTCCGTCAATAGCAATAGATATAATAAATAAATATAAACATTTAATAAATAATAATCAAATACTTTCTGACTTTTGCGGAGTAAAAACTGATATTTTCAATAATACTAAAGATAAAAAATATGTAGGGCTTCATACTATGGCAGGAAAAGAAAAAGGAGGATACATTAATTCTTCCGAAACTCTTTTTAAAAACTCAAATGCCATAATAGTAAATAATGAAAATGCCAATGAAAATGATATAAATATAATAGAAAAACTTTCAAAGGATATAGGCTGCTTAAAAATAAAAAAAACAACAGCACAAAAACATGATGAAATGATAGCTTTTACAAGTCAGCTTATGCATATAGTGGCATGCGGCATAGTTAATCATGATCATTTTTTGCCTTCGCTTGGTTTTGAGGGAAACAGTTTGGGAGATCATACAAGAGTCGGTACGATAGATGCTAATATGTGGAGCGAATTATTTTTATACAATAGTGATTATTTGTATGACTCTTTAGATAAATACATAAAATGCTTAGATGATTTTAAAAATGCATTAAAAAACAAAGATAGAAATGAATTAAAAAGACTTATGCAGCATTCAAATAATACAAAAAAAGAATGGCTCGATTTGAAAAATAATGACTTGTAAATATAAAAAACTAAATTCAGAATTATAAACTTATAATAAGTTAAAAAATTATTAGCAGCAATATAAACTATAAAAAATTAAATCTCTAGCATTTTATATGCCAGAGATTTAAAACAATATTCTTTAATTATTAATTATTTTATAATCATTTCTTTTGTAAAGCTATTTAAATTTTTATGTCCGTCTTTGGTTACAACTATCAAATCTTCTATTCTCACCCCTACCTTTTTATCAGCACAATAAATACCAGGCTCTATTGAAAATATCATACCCTCTTTTAATAATGCCTGATGAATAGAACTAACATCTCCATATTCATGAACATCCATACCTATACAATGTCCTGTTCTATGAGTAAAATATTCTCCGTAACCATTTTCTGTTATACAAGAACGTGCCTCATTATCTATATCTGAGAATTTTAATCCTTCTTTTACTTTATCAATGGCTCTTTCATTAGCAGTTTTTACTATATTATATATCTTTTTAGCTTCTTCATTAGGCTCTCCAAAAAATATAGTTCTAGTCATATCAGAACAATATCCGTTATGCATACAGCCCATATCTATAACTAAACAGCCATTATCACCTATTACAGTATTGCCTGTAGAATAATGAGGATTAGCAGCATTCTCGGCAAAAGCTATTATAGGTGTAAATGAAAATCCGCCGTCTGCTCCGTTTCTTTTATATATAAGTTTTAATTCTTCTAAAGCATCAATTTCTTTCATACCTACTCTTACAAAGTCAATAATATCTTTCATGCTTTTATCATTGATTTCTGAAGCTTTAATCATCTTTTTTATCTCTTCTTCATCCTTTTGCATTCTTACATAATCTATGCATGAAGAAGCATTTATATATTTTTTAGCTATATCAAGTTCCATCATCTCAAGTAAAAAATTAGATGTCATAACCTTATCTATACCAATATTTTTATCTTTATGTACAAATTTAGATAATTTTTTCACCGCACTTTCTGTATCAGAATAATATAAAATATCTATATCTTTATTATTTAATGGGAAAAGCTGATTATTAATAAGATGAACTTCATTGTCCTGATTGATATAAAGTCCTAAAAATCTTTCACCTGAATGTATATTAATATTTGTAAGATAATATATTGACATTCTGTCTGTTATAACAAATTGATAAATATCTTTTTCTTTCATAGCGTTAATAACTCTGTTTAATCTATTAGTATTCATAAGAATAATTCCTTTTATAAAAATCAAAAAATTATTAAGATATATTATATACTGTAATGTATTATTTGTATATAAACTATTTATTTTTTTCAGGCAAACTAAGCAAAGTTAAAGCAGTCAATGTTAGTAACACGCCTACAACAGAAAGTACAGTAGGTATTTCATGATAAAAGAATATTCCAAAAAACATTGCAGCTATAGGTTCGCCTGATGCTAATATAGAAGCCTTTCCAGCATCCATATGCCCCAAAGCTATAGTAAAAAATGCATAAGGAAATACTGATGTACAAAGAGAATGAAAGAGCATAAATACTAACATACCAGAACCATTTTCTACTACAACATTTGAAAGTGCTTTCCAATCAGTAAAAGGCAATGATATTACAGCTATACTTATTAATGCATATAAAGTAACGGTGAGAGTATTATAATTTTTTATTATAGCAAGTTTAGAAAATATACTGTAGAGCCCGTAGAAAAAAGCACCCATAAAACCTATAAATATACCAAAATATGTCCACTTCATAGTTTCATTAGTTTCAAGTACTCCGCTTGCGAAGAAACATCCTAGTAATGCTAGTATCATACAAATAATTTTTTTTACTGTTATCTTTTCTTTGAAAAATATATTAGCAAATATCAAAACAAATATAGGAGATAAACTCAAAAGTACCGCAGATAAAGATAATGATAATTGCTTTACAGCCTCATTATAACAAATATTAAGTCCTAATATTCCAAGTATGCCAGCTGAAACGAATATCCATAAATCTTTTAATTTTATTTTTATTAAAGACCTGTCATATAAAAATACGCATATAAAAAATATTATGCTTGCTACGATAACTCTTGAAGAAACAACAGTAAAACTATTAATATTCAATTCCATAAGTCTTCTTATAAATATTCCGCCGCCTCCCCAAAATATACCGGATAATATAGGAAGAATAGGTATAAACTTTTTCATAATGAAATAAGACTCCATAATATAATAATTCAGAATTTGAATAAATATTATATACTAAAAATAATTTTTTTTAATATAGAATTTCTAAATATTTTTTATAGTTAATTGTTTTTTATTAATTCCTTATATTCTAAAAATGTAAAGTTTAAAAATAATGTGATTAAAAAACATTGGATATATTTATAAAATTAAGAATAGTAATTTATATATGATAATTTTTATTATAAATAAAGAAAAATCGTTAAAAAAATAAACCGCTTTTGTGGGATGAACAAAGCGGCTTATTACAAATATAGTTATTGGGGGGTAGTCCAATCAACTAAATATATTATCGGCCGCTTGGCAATTAACTTTAGTATTTTTATAAAAAAATATTAAATATTGATTTTTTTTTATTACTTGTTATCATAGCAATATTAATTCACAATTAAGGAGCAGAATATGAAATCAAAAAATAATGTATCAAGAGAAAGTTTTACATTCAAACAAAATGAAAACGTAAAAAAACAAGTATCAAATATTATATCAAATTTCAATAATGTAAATAAAAATCAAAATTCAAATACTAAAAAAGATAAGTAAAAATGGATTTTTCATCTTTAATAACTGTTATAATATTTATTTTACCTGGATTTATTATTATAACTGTTAAAAATTTATACAGTTATGTAAAAAAAATAAATACTTTTTCAAAAATACTTCAATCATTAATTGCTACAATTTGTATATGGTATATTATTATAATATTATCTAATTATAATAGCAATTTAAACAATATTTTTAATATATTATTAAAATTAGAAAAAACTAACTTTTTAGAATATAAGTTCCAAATTTTTACTTTTTTTATTATAGTTTATTTAGTATCTTTTATATTAGGATTAGTAATAGGATATTTGCTTCATAGATTAAAATTTATAGAAAAATTATATAATAAAATATATTATAAAATCTTTTCAAAAAAACCTACTAAACATATTTTTGAACATATATTTTATGAAGCTAGTTTAGATAAAAATAAGAATATATATGTATTCATAAAAACTATAAGCGGAGAATATATTTTTGGATTTGTAAAAGAAGCAAGTGATAATATAGATGATAGAAGTATATGTATATATGATGTGCATCAAATTAGAAATAAACAATTAATAGAAACACTATACAAAGAAAATAATTTTATTTATATAAAAGAAAATTCAATAGAATATATTTATATATTAAATGATATTTCAGATTTAGAAAAAATATGCAATTATTTAATTAACAAATAAAAATAATTACTTATTCATAAAAATAATATAAAAAACCGTTAGCATTCAAATTATAAATACTAACGGTGATTTTATACATAAGTAAATATTTTTTAAGTCTAATATATTAAGCAAGTGCTTTTTTAGCTACTTCAACTACAGCTTCAAATGCTTTATAATCATCAATAGCTAAATTAGATAAAGCTTTTCTGTCAATAATAACATTAGCTTTTTTAAGTCCGTTAATGAACTTGCTGTAGGATATACCTAAAGGTCTGCAAGCTGCATTGATTCTTAAAGTCCATAAACGTCTCATCATTCTTTTTTTCTGTCTTCTATCACGATAAGCGTATTTTAAGCCTCTTATTACAGCTTCTTTAGCTTGTTTCATTTGCTTACTATGAGAACCATAGTAACCTTTAGCCATATTTAATATTTTTTTAACTTTTTTCTTTCTTACTACACCGCTAACTGCTCTCATTCTAGTCTCCTTTATTATCTGCCGTAAGGCATTAATCTTGGCATTTCTAACATATTAGTATCATCTGCTATTCTAGCTTTACGATACTTTCTTTTAGTGTCAGGTCTTTTGCTTAAGAATTTGTGGCTACCAAATGCATGAGCAAATTTTACTTTACCAGTCTTAGAAAATCTAAAACGTTTTTTTGCACCGCTTTTTGTTTTTAATTTTTGTTTCATAAACTAATATCCTTTTAATTATATTTACTGTATGCTCAAACTATATGTATGATAAGTACATATAGGTAGTGGGCTTTTATTAAAAATAGCTACTATGCTTCAATTTTATAATTAAAGCAATAATTATTATCCTTCATTAGTTTCAGAAGATTCCTTTTTATTAGCAGAACCTTCAGAATCCGTTTTCTTAACTTTTACTGGGTTAAGTACTGCAGATAAATTCTTACCTTCTAATTTAGCAGGCTTTTCTGTAGCAGCTTCATTCTCTAAATCTTGTATAATCTTATTGATAAGGTCATAGCCGAATTCAGTATGAGCCATTTCCCTACCCCTAAACATTATAGTAATCTTAACCTTATTGCCTTCATCTAAGAATTCACGAATATGCTTCATTTTAAAGTTGTAATCATGTATGCTTATCTGAGGACGCATCTTGATTTCTTTAAGCTGAACTGACTTTTGCTTTTTCTTAGCTTCTTTACTCTTCTTCTGAATATCAAATTTATACTTACCATAATTGATAATCTTACAAACAGGAGGTTCTGCTGTAGGAGCTATCTCCACTAAATCTGAACCTTCACTTTTTGCCAATGCAAGAGCATCTTTAATACTCATTACACCAAGACTCCCTCTCTCATCATGCACAACTCTAACTTCTGGTGCAGTAATAAATTGATTAATTCTCTCTCCTTCTTTTTTTACTGTTGCCATTATTTATCTACCTCATTTAGTAGTAAATATAGAATCATTCATTCTCTCCTTAGATTCTTTTTTGAGTTTTTCTATGAACTCATTTAAATCCATATCTTTAATTTCTTGTGAAGAACGTGTTCTAATAGATAATTTTCCGCTAGAAACTTCTTCTGCTCCTATTATAACTGTATATGGAGTTCTTTGCAAGCGATATTTTTTAATCTTAGTACCTAAATTATCATTAGACTCATCAACTTCTACTCTGAATCCTGCATCTTTCAACGCCTTAGCTACTTCATTAGTTCTATCAATTTGAGGCTTTTCATTAAGTACATTAACTACAGCTACTTGTAAAGGTGATAACCATAATGGGAATTTACCATTATAGTGTTCAACTAATATACCTATAAAACGTTCCATAGAACCAAGTATAGCTCTGTGAAGCATTACAGGAGTATGTTTTTTACCGTCTTTACCTTCATAGCTAATCTCAAATCTCATAGGAAGTGAGAAGTCAACTTGTAAAGTACCGCATTGCCAGTTTCTGTCAAGAACATCTTTAATATTAAAGTCTATCTTAGGACCATAGAAAGCTCCGTCACCTTCATTAATTTTATAGCTTATCTTTAATTTGTCTAAAGCATTGATTAATGATTTAGTAGCAAGCTCCCAAATCTCATCGCTTCCGATAGATTTTGCTGGTCTAGTAGAAACAAATATTTCAAAGTTCTCAAAACCAAAGTCTTTATATACAGATAAATAGTATTCAATAGTATTAATAATCTCGTCGCCTAACTGTTCTTCAGTACAGAATATATGAGCATCATCTTGAGTGAAAGCTCTTACTCTGAAAAGTCCATGCAAAGCTCCTGAAAGCTCATGTCTATGAACGAAACCTAATTCAGCAACTCTTAAAGGCAAATCTCTATAACTATGTATATTAGAATTATAAACAATCAAGCCTCCTGGGCAGTTCATTGGTTTTACAGCATATTTAGTTTCATCAATTTCTGTAAAATACATGTTTTCTTTATAGTTATCCCAGTGTCCGCTTCTATGCCATAATTCTTCATTAAGTATAGCAGGAGTTTTTATTTCAACATATCCGCGTTTATCATTTTCATTTCTTATATATGATTCAACTGCTTTATAAATAATCATTCCTCTAGGATGCCAGAAAGGAAAACCAGGACCTTCATCATGGAAACTGAATAAATTCAACTCCTTACCTAATTTTCTGTGATCTCTTTCCTTAGCTTCTTTGAGTTTTTTAAGATATTTATCTAATGATTCTTTACTTTCAAAAGCTGTACCATATATACGGGAAAGCATTTTATTATTAGAATCCCCTCTCCAATAGCTTCCTGCAACAGACATAAGCTTATATGCTTTTAAATAACCTGTTGAAGGAACATGAGGTCCTCTGCAAAGGTCTATAAAATCACCTTGCTCATAGAAAGATACTGTATCAGCATCTATACCTTCTATAATTTCAACTTTATAAGGTTCATTAGCTTTCTTGAAATATTCTATAGCCTCATTTTTATTCATTACTTTTCTTACTACAGGGATATTTTCTTTGATGATTTTTTTCATTTCATCTTCGATTTTTGGTAAATCTTCTTCAGTGAAAGGCTTTTCAGCATCAAAGTCATAGTAAAAACCGTCTTTGATAGCAGGTCCTATAGTAACTTGAGTATTAGGATAAAGTCTTCTAACAGCCTGAGCCATTAAGTGGCTTGTAGAGTGTCTTAATATTTCAAGTCCGTCATCTGAGGTGGTTAGTATCAATTCTAAATCGCCGTCTGTTTCAGGCGTATATGTAAGGTCAACTTGTGTTCCATTAAATTTAGCTGCTACTGCATCTTTGGAATCTTTTTTAGCATTTTGTTTAAGGAAGTCTAATAAAGACTCTCCGTTGGACAAATCATAAGACTGTCCTAAATAATTAATTTTTGACATTATAACACCTCTTGAATTGATACTTTACTATTTATATTAAAAAAATAATACAAATAGTTAAACTATTATAACATATTTATTCTTAATAGTCAATGAATTTTATATGATTTTTAATTCATAATAATTAAACATTAAATATTACAAATAATGTTGACTTTAATAACTTAATTAATATACTAAATTAATGCATTTAATATATAGATAAATATTAAAATATTATAATTAAATGTTTGTTTATATGAAACTATATAATTTTATATAGATTAAATAATATATAATATATTAGGAGATTTAATAATATGTTTAACAGTTTAAAAGTAAGAATGCCATTAATAATTATATCAACTATAACTGTTATGATAATAGGACTGTTATTAACATTAATAAATCTCTTTTCAAAATCAATTACAAATGTAGCTATAAATGGTTTTGAAAATATATCTGACAGATACGCTAAAAGTTTAGATAACTGGTTCGCTGACACTAAAAGCAATATAAAAATGTATTCTAGAAATAAAGCAATAATTAATTATTTATCTAATACAACAGAATAAAATAAAAATATAGCATACGATGAATTATTATATGAATTTGACATGGTAAAAGATGCATATAATAGCTTCAATATTTTAGATTTAAATGGAAACACATTAATATCAATAAATAACTCTAATATAAATATGAAAGAAGATAATGCATGGAATAATTTAAAAAATAGAAACTATGATTTTGCAATAACAGAAAATATACTTATGAATGATTCTTCTGTACCTTATATGATAATATATTCAGGAATAAAAAATGATAAGGAAATACTATTGGAGTTTTTGCTATATCACTTAAATGGGATTAAAATAACTTTGAAAATGTTGTAAATATAGGAGAATCTGCAAGACTATTTTTAATGAATGATGATAATAAATTAATAGCTCATAAGGATCCTTTAAGAATTGGAAAAGAAGGTTCAGAAGAGATGAGCAAAAAAAACAGAGGAGATGTCAGTAGAGGAAGCATTAGATATAAAAGCTTAACAACAGGAACAAAAACTGTAGCAGCATTCAATAACCTATCTGAAGTGCCTTTTACATCAGCAATAAGCGTAAACGAATCTGAATTTAATTCTCCTATAAAAACTATAACACTTATATCAATAATCACTACAATTATAATATTAATTATAACATCTGTGATAATAGTATATTACATTACCACTAGGATAACTAATGTATTGAAAGAGTTATCCCATTCTATTGTAGATTTTAGTTTAGGTAATTTATCATCAGAAATGCCTTCTTGGATATTTTCAAAGAAATACAGTAATAATGAAATAGGAAAGATGTCTAATGATTTTTATAATATGCAGAAAAAACTTATAGATATTTTAAAAAGTATAAATAATATATCAGCTGCAATATCTGATAAATCTTCATCTATTTATAAAGAAAATGAATATCTATTAAAAAGAGTTGAAGAAGAAGCAGCAAATCTGGAAGAGACTGCATCATCTATGGAAGAGTTCGCATCAGGAATCAAAAATTCAACTCAAAGATCATCAGATGTATCAAATATAATGGAAGAAGTACAGGTATCTTTAGAATATGCCGCAGGTATTGTTAATGAAACTGCATCAAACATAGAAATAGTTAATGAGTCAAGCGCTAAAATAAAAAATATTACAAAGATGATAGAAAATATATCTTTTCAAACAAATATACTTGCATTAAATGCTGCTGTTGAAGCCGCTCGTGCAGGAGAACAGGGAAAAGGTTTTGCAGTTGTTGCTTCCGAAGTAAGAAATTTAGCACAGAATGCTCAAACATCTGTTAAAGAAATAACTGACTTAATAGATGATTCTGTAGAAAAAATAAATAAAGCTACAGATTCTGTAAGAGAATCAAGAGAAATATTTTCTCAATTAGAAGAAAAAATAAGAAATACAGTAAAACTTATATTAGATATCACTTCAACTATGCAGGAGCAAAGTATAGGAGTTGAGCAAGTTAATAAAGCAATTTACAATATGGATATTAACACTCAAAAAAATGCTTCATTAGCAAATGAAACTTCAAATTTATCTAGTGAATTACTTAATAAATCTGAAGAATTAAATGAACAAATTAGCTTCTTTAAATTTTAATTTATATATATAAAAAGTTACTATTTTTATTGAAAATTTATTATTTTTACTATATTATAATTAAGTACTTTTTATAATCTTAAAAAAGAATAAGGAGAAAAATATGGTTAAATTCTCAGACTTAGGTCTTGTTAATAGTAGAGAACTTTTTAAAAAAGCTATAGGCGGAGGTTATGCTATACCTGCATTTAACTTCAATAATATGGAACAACTTCAAGCTATAGTACAAGCATGTGTAGAAACTAAAAGCCCTGTTATAATTCAGGTTTCTTCAGGCGCTAGAAAATATGCTAATCAAACATTATTAAGATATATGGCTCAAGGTGCTGTTGAATATGCTAAAGAATTAGGTGTTAATGTACCTATAGTTTTACACTTGGATCATGGCGACAGTTTAGAACTTTGCAAAAGCTGTATTGAATATGGTTTTTCTTCTGTTATGATAGATGGAAGCCATTATGATTATGATAAAAACGTTGAATTAACTAGAAGCGTTGTTGAATATGCTCATAAATATGATGTTACTGTTGAAGGTGAATTAGGAGTACTTGCTGGTGTTGAAGATGATGTTGTAGCTGAACATCATACTTATACTCAGCCTGAAGAAGTAGAAGATTTCGTTAAAAAAACAGGAGTTGACTCTCTTGCTATTTCTATAGGTACTAGCCATGGTGCTTATAAATTCAAACCTGGTCAAAATCCTCAAATAAGATTAGACATTCTTAAAGAAATCGAGAAAAAAATTCCCGGATTCCCTATCGTACTTCACGGTTCTTCAAGCGTACCTCAAGAGTATGTTAAAATGATCAATGAAAACGGCGGTAAATTAGATGATGCTATAGGTATTCCAGAAGAGCAATTAAGAGAAGCTTCTAAGAGTGCAGTTTGTAAAATCAACATCGACAGCGACTCAAGACTTGCTATGACTGCTGCTATTAGAAAAGTATTCCATGATGATCCTAAAGAATTCGATCCTAGAAAATATTTAGGACCTGCTCGTGATGAAATGAAAAAACTTTATATGCATAAAATAATTAATGTATTAGGTTCAAACGGCAAAATATAATAAAAATTAAAGGAGATATTACTGTGGGAAAACAACATAGAAAAGTAGTTAAACGCAAAAGAGCATTAAGAAGAATCAAAAGACAAAAAGATGCTCTAAATGCTAAAACTAAATAATCATTGAAAACAAATATTTAAGGGCATGAGTTAATTCTTATGCCCTTAATTTTTTAACTAATCAAAATAAAATATCTTAATAATCAATAGGAAACAATATGAAAAAATATATATTAATATTATTATTCTCTATAATAGTATCATGTGCAAAACCAATAGAAAAGTCGCCTCTTGCTCTTCAAACTGATTTCGGAAGAAAAGATAATGCAGTTGCTAGTATGTACGGAGTTGCTTTAACAGTAGATAAAGATTTAAAAGTTTATGACCTTACTCATGAGATACCTGCTTTTAATATTTGGGAGGCTGCTTTAAGACTCGATCAAACTGCTAGATATTGGCCTGAAGGTACTGTATTTGTAAATGTTGTAGATCCGGGAGTTGGTACTGATAGAAAATCTGTTGTTATGAAAACTACTAACAATTACTATTTTGTAACTCCTGATAATGGAGCTTTGACTTTTGTAGCTGAAAGTTTAGGCATAGAAGAAGTAAGAGAAATTGATGAAGCTGTAAACAGATTAACTAACTCTCAGGAATCATATACTTTTCATGGAAGAGATGTTTATGTATATACCGGTGCAAGATTAGCTTCAAAGCAAATAACTTTTGAACAGGTTGGAAAATCTTTAGGTACTAATATTACTAAAATAGAATATCAAAAAGCAAAATTTGAAAACGGAAAATTCTCTGCTAATATTCCAATACTTGATGTACAGTATGGAAATGTATGGTCATCACTTCCTCGTCAATTAATGCTAGATAATGGTGTACAGGTTGGAGATATTTTGAATGTTTCTATATACAATCAAGGAAATTTAGTATGGAATGGAGATGTCAAACTTGTTAATACTTTCGGAGATGTACCTGAAGGCGATAATATGGCTTATTTCAATTCAGAGCTTAATTTCTCTGTTGCTGTAAATATTGGTAATTTCTCTGATAAGTACAAAGTTTACAGCGGTCCTGAATGGAGTATGGAAATAATAAAAAAGTAATATATTATAAAAAAGCTAAATATAAAATTGTTAGTATCGCTAAGTTTATCATATATAATACAAAGCTAGCTAACAATTTTTATTAGCAATAATAAAAATAATAGATTTTAAATATTAGAAAGCTAAGTATAAAAATTGTGAGCGTCTGCTAAGTTTACTTGGCAAACACTAGCGAGCGAACAATTTTTATTAGCAATAATAGGAACGACTATGGCAAGAAGAAAAAAGAAAAAATCATCTCCTTTATTTATATTATTCATTTTATTAATAGCAGCAGGATACTATTATTATAATGATATATACAATAAAAAAGAAATATCAAAAACAGAAAAGCCCAAAAAAGAAACTATTACAAGATACAATAGAGATGATTGGGGAGATTGGGCTGATGAAGATAATGACGGACTTAATACAAGGCATGAGGTATTAGCAAGAGCATCATTAGTAAAACCTGTAATATCTAATAACAGAGTAATATCAGGAAAATGGTATGATAAGTTTACAGGAAAATATTTTACTAATGCAAAAGATTTAGATATAGATCATTTAGTGCCTTTAAAAAATGCACATATCAGCGGTGCTAGTAATTGGAGTAAAGAAAAGAAAAATGAATACTACAATTATATGAAAAACGAAAATCATTTGGTAGCTGTATCAAAAGGTGCAAATCGTTCTAAAGGTGATAAATCCCCGGTAGAATGGCTCCCTCCTAATGAAGAATATCAATGCGAATATGTAAGAGAATGGTATAAAATCAAAACCGATTGGGGGCTTACAATAGAAGAAGGTTTTGATGAAGTTTCAAACAGAGTATGCAAAGGAAAATAATTTTTTATTAATATAATTTTTTTAACTTTACTATAAAATAGTTTGAAATGTTTATACTAAAAATTTTTAAGTTTATCAATATTTAGCCTTTTAATTTTATTGTTTGTGGTTGCTTTGCCCCCACACCCCAACTTCTTTTGTTGCCACATACGCAGTACGCCTTCGGCGAGAAGCAAAAAGGCTATATTTAGTCTTAAATTTAATAAATTATTTTACTTATAATACAATTTTAGTATGATTTAATATTAATTTTATACTTGCACTTTCGCGAAGCGTGCAGACGAAGTCCACCTGCGGTGGCGGCAGCAACTTTGACGAAGTCCGCCTGTGGCGTGCGGCGGGAAAAAGTTGAATAAAAAATTGACAAAGTTAAAAATTTTCAGTATATAGTCAATAACTTGTATATGCTTATCAAATAACAGTATTTAAGAAAATCATACTCATACATAATTGTAATAAAAACTAATAATTTATTTATTATAATCTTCTATAAGCTGTTCAAAAAATCCTTTTTCAACATCAATAAGTTTTACTCTGCTTGTTTGATTAAATTTCTGTGCATCTGATTTATAATTATAATAATACTCTTCATTGTATACTTCTGAAAAATTAGTAGCTGATGCTGATATAAGATTAGATTTACCTGTAGAAAATTTATCTAAATATAATTCATTATTTTCTATAATAAATGTGTAATAATATGTTTTACCGCGATCATATTGTTCTGCTGTAATATAGTTTCCTGATACAGCAATATTAAAATCGCTTAAATATGTATATTCATAAAATGCATCTTGTAAAGGATAAAACCCTGATACAAATGAAGCTTTATTATCCTCTTTTTTCCATATAGTTATATAATGAAAATATTTATCTTCCTCACTTGTAAAATCATCAGGATAATCTATATATTCCTGATTTAATATAGGAGATGATATAAACATATATTTATTATTAGTATCAGATTTAACAATAGACTCAGAAGTTGGTTCATAATAAAAATCGGTATTAGCTAATTTAAAATTCTGAGCTGTTTTATTTAATATTTTTACAATCAAATCATAATAATTATTTCCTGTAATAACAGTACCATTCAAATTTGTAGGACTTAAAACAGGAAAGTTATTTATTATTTCATCTCTTTCATCAGTATAATAACTATAATAATTCCAAATGTTTTCTAATTCTTGATTGTCTTGAAAACAATTAATATTAACATCAGCATTTTTTTCCAATAAATAATCAGCAATATCATAATTCTCTAAAAATGCACTATACATTAAAGGAGTTCCTATAGAACCATCCCTAATTCTATTTAGAGAATTAATATCAGCACCAAGATCCAGAAAATATTTTACTAAATCAATATCCTGATTATGTATGGAAGTAAATAATAAATCACTTTGTAAGTTATAATCAACTTTTTCAAAATTATAATCGTATAATATATCAAGCATTTTTTTAATAATATCCGAATTACCATTATTAACCATTAAGTCATATACATCTTTATAGTCGAAATATATTCCAGAGTCTATCAAATAATAAGCAATATCTGAATATTCTTTACTGCTAATATGATCATGAGATGTTTTTTTAAGATAATCATAAGATAATGTTTTAAATATTTTTTTACTTGATAAATCAATGCCATGCTCTACAATCCATTTTATTAAATCATAATAAATAATAGAGTCTGTACTGTATTTTATAGCAAGCATTAATGCATTATTACCATCTTCATCTTCGGCATTTATAGTTTTTATAAGTAAATCTCTTATAGGCTTTAATTTTTCTTTTTCTTTTTTTATTAACTCTCTATTTTCTTCATCATTTACATAGTTCCCTAATACTAATAATCTATTAATTCTAAATAGAAGTATTTCATCAAGTTCTTCTTCTGTATATGATTTTATAGGGTATATATTTTTTCTTACTATAACATCACTTTTATTATTAACATTATTAGTAACTATATTATTTTGATTAGTAATAACTGTATTAGTATTTTGTGCTGATGTATTTGAATTTGTATTAATATTAGAGTTTATATTGTTTTCTTTCTTTTCCTCACTATTAGAACAGCTCATTAGAACAATTAAACTTATTATAATTAATACAAATTTCATAATACCTACCATATCTATAATTGTTTTCAAAGTATATATTATACCTAAACAACTATATTTTGTCAAAAATAAATTTATATTTTTGTTTTTATATCTGGGGCTTTGCTGCGAAGCACACAGTCGTGCCATACCCCACTTCTTTTGCGACCGAAGGAAGTGCCTGTGCTATTGCCACAAAGAAGCAGGCACAGCCCGCCTTCGGTGAAAGGCTATATTTGAACTTAAATGTAATAAATTATTTTACATGTAAGACAATTTTAGTATTATTTAGTACTAATTTTATACTTGCACTTTCGCGAAGCGTATCCGAGCCTGTCAAGGATATAAGGTTCTTTGACGCTGTCCGCCTGTGGCGTGCGGCGGGAAAAAGAACAACAAAAAATTGACAAACTTAAAAATTTTTAGTATATAATACTTTTATTGTCAAGTTTATTGATTTTTATTTATATCTTTTAGACTCTTTTCAAGCATTATAAATTTATTATCAAAGAATTTAAACATTCCTATATAATCATCATCTGTCTGCATAGTGTTGCCGTCTTCAATATTTAAATTATTTTCTATGACGCTTCTTGATAATATCATCAATACTCTGATTATACTTTCAACCTCTCTTAAAGTTTTATAAGCCATAATCTCATACTTACCGAAATTTTTAAGCCCTTCAGTATAAGCATGATTTCCATTATTATCTGAAAAAACATCAACTCTCACCCATAAACGAGTTGGAAAGTATTTATCATTTTTTATATATTCATTCATCTCAAATAAATATGTATCTTTAGAGCATACCTTACTAAAAGTTAAAGCAATATCTTTGAAATTAGTATTCTCACTATTAACCTTAATTGATAAAAATGATTTATGACTAAGTATTTTTTCTCTTGTAGCATCATCTATATCATTATAATTCATCAATATTTCAGCTTCATTGTCAGGCACATTGAATGGAGCAAGTTCATATTCAAAATCTATTGCTTCAATATTAAATATATTTTTATTATTATGACTTACTACAGTTATATCTATATTCCAATCTTTTTTTAATTGTAATGAAAAATCATTGAACATTTTATCATCTAGTAATATAAAAGCTATTACAGAATTATTTTGTATTAAATTATTCATTTTTAAGCCTTTATATATTTTTTATAGAATCTATTATCACAGCGAATCCCATACCCAATGAAGCTTTTATTAACATTGCAGTATCATATTTCAAAAACTCTTTTACTTTCTCTACAGAACTTTGAGCATTTTCAAAATAATATTTCTCGCAATTAACCGTATCGTAAATATCCTTTGAATGCTTTCCAACTGCAATAACAGTATCAATATTTTTTAATTCATTTATAATTTTTCCTATATCTTTATGATAGCTTGAATTTTCAGTTTCTGTTTCAAGCATGTCACCTATTACAGCAATCTTTTTTGATTCACTTCTTTGAGATAAAAACTTAATCATATTTTTTAATGCAGCAGGATTTGAATTGTAACAGTCATTTATTACATTACAGCCTTTTATATTGATTATTTGCATTCTGTTTTTTTGAGATTCATAAGTTATCAAAATATCCGCACATTTCTGTAAATCAACATCATAAAGTTCAGCCGCCTTTAATGCTGATAATACATTATGCAAATTAAAATCGCCGATTAAATTATGTTTAAAAGTTATACCATTATACTCAAATGTATTATCATCTTTTTTTATTATTTCTTTTATATCAGCTTCTATTATATTTTTTATATTGTTTCTACTAGCCTCTTTTTCTAATATATCAATACAATTAGTATTTTTGTTTATTACAGCATTAGCATTTTCTCTAGTATGATTAAAAAGCTCTGATTTAGCATAGGCAATATTTTCTATAGAACCTAAATATGCAATATGTACAGGCTCTACATTATTTATTATAACAGTATTCGCCTCTATAGCTTCAGATATTCTTAATAATTCATTTTTATGATTCATACCAGCTTCAATAACTGCTATCTCATAACTATTATCTAAATTAAATATTGTTTTAGGCACTCCTATTTCATTATTTAAATTGCCTTCTGTTTTCAATGCTTTATATTTTGTAGATAAAAAGAGATGAGTTAATTCTTTTGTAGTGGTTTTTCCGCAACTTCCTGTTATTGATATCACAGGTATATTGAATCTTCTTCTATATTCTCTAGCGAGTTTTATAAAGAAAAGTATTGTATCATCGGCATAAAAAACTACCGCATCATCTGGAAGTTTTATACTTGCATCGCTTAAAATAAAATATCTGCATCCTTTATTATAAGTTTCTAATGCAAATTTATTTCCGTCAAACTTTTCGCCTTTAATTGCTAAAAATAATTTATTTTCATCAAAATTATCTCTGCTGTCAGTTGATATTTCTAATTCTTTATTTAAATTTAAATCTTCTATATTTTTAAAACATTTAGAGTTTAATTCTTTTGTTACTGCAATTATATCTTTTAATAAAGTATTACCCATAATAATATTTCCAATTAATTTATTTTGTTAACATAATTAAACCATATAAACAAATATTTGTAAACATTATATTTATCTATTTGTAATCATAATAGGCACACTCTCATTATGAAGCCTATCTAAAGCAGTAATATAATAAATATAAGTTTTCTTAGGATTTGCTGTTTTATCATTATATACAATATTAGAATCAGAATTGAAATTAGTTCTTCTTATTTTATCAATCAAAACTATATAATCTTCTTCAACATCTTTTCTGTATATGGAATAATAAACACTTGTACCTTCTACAGCACAATTATATTTATCAGTTTTATATTCTCCTGAATCTGTGAAAGTGATTTCTACACTACTGAATTTATTTGTTATATAAATATTAGTTAAACCTGAAGGCAAAGTATTTAAATATTTCATAGTGTTCATAGTAGGTATTATAGATTTAAAAGGATAACTATTTTCTTTTAAATAATTCAAAGCCTTATAACCAAAACCTTTTGTATGAATATCATCTTTATACATATTTCTCATAGTAAAAAATACAGAACCTTTTATATAATTTCTGCCATTAGTTCTTATATAATCAACCTGTCTTGACATCAAATCTATATCCTGCCAAGGCTCTACATTAGTATCCCTGCCCATTTTATAAAGGGGATGTCCTACATATAAATCGGCCAATTTACCATTAGTGAACTTTTTAGCCTGTTCAATCCACCAGTCAGCTATAATATCGAAAGGAGCTGTTTCATGCTTATCACTCCAATAAATCTGAGGTATTATAGCATCAACATACATTTTATTTATTCCGTCTTTTTCTGCAGCACTTTTTAATGATTCAGTTTTCTCTCCGTTAAGCATCCATAAAAGAACATCGGCATGCAAAGCATCAAAATTAGGATTATAAGACTGAGTATCGCTTCCATATTCATAACCATTATAATCTGAAAGTTTTTCTTTATTTCTCCAAACTCCTGCAGGCGATATAGTCCATTTTACATAAGGCTTTCTTGTTTTTATTTCTTTATATATGGAACTTACAAGAGTATTAATGTTATTTCTCCTCCAAGCATAAAGCCCATTAACTCCATAATCATCATAATTAGTATTAGAAGGATCATAACCTTGACTAGATGCATATTTTGAAGAGCTTGCTTCATCAGGCCAATATTTGTATGTTTTATCATCAATCATATTCTGATAAAAATAATCATCAAAATGCACCCCGTCTATATCATAATTTTCAACAACTTCCATAATAGAATCTATCACATACTTTGCACTTATAGGTTCGCCCGGATCTAAATAAAGTTTATTATCATACCAATGAATAGGTGTTAAATTGTTGGAATAAGCATATACATGAATAAAATTCTTTTTTGAAAACTGCTCTGCATAGCTTTTATTAGTATCATAAGTTACGGCTATTCTATAAGGATTAAACCAAGCATGAACTTCTAAATTTCTTTTATGTGCTTCATCTATAATAAATTTAAGCATATCAGTTTTAAAAGGATAATCATCAGTTTCATTAGTAGAATCTTTTCCGAAAAAATATCTGGTAGTAGGATTTATTTTTGAAGGAAATATTACACCGGCATCAGGCTTAACCTGTACGAATACAGCATTGAAATTATTATTATATAATGTGTCTAAATATTTCAAAGCAAGTTTTTTCTGTTCTTCTTCACTTTTTCCCTCAAGAGGCCAATCCATATTATTTACAGTAGAAAACCAAGCAGCTCTAAATTCTCTATATAAAGGATTTGAACTTCTATCCTCATTAATATCTTTTATGAGCATAGTTTTTAAATTATCAGGAATGATTATTTCTTTTTTTTGACATGATAAAATATAAAATATTGATAAAAATATAAAAATGAATAGCTTTCTCATAAAATCATACCTTATAAATAAAGGGCTCGTAAATTTATAAATTCACCAGCCCCATTAAAATTCAGTATTAATTAAAAATTATATTAAGAATGAATAATATTTAGTGTTTCCATCAGTATCCATTACCTCAATAGTAACAGAACCAGCATTAGCATCTTCTATATTCACAGTAAATACTTCATTCATAGAATCTAACATACCATCATCAGGAACAATATATTTCCATTCGCCTGTTATAGTAGAATATCTAACAGTTTTTATGAAAGATAATTTATCTTCTACTCTGAAAGTGATTTTTCTATTCGCTCCGCTTCCTGTAACATTGAAATCCAAAACTTCAGGAGGATCATTATCATATTTTACATTAAACACTTCTAAAGTTTTAGTTTTAGCAATGCTTATAGGATTATCATATCTGTCGCTTGCTGTTATTCTAAAGTCATAAATGCCTGAAGGAAGTAAATAAGCTTCAAATTTAAAATATGAGGTAGATAAATTATCAGCTAATTTTCTGTAATTTTTCTCACCTTTTAATCTATACTCTAAATTATATATAAGTTTATCACCATTAGGATCAGTTCCCTTCCAATAAATCATAGCCTCATTTTCTTCTAACTGAGGATTTTTAGCTGTTTCAGTAGAATCATTCTGCTGAAGATAATGAGTAGTAAGTCCTCCATTTAAAACCTCAGGAGAAAGATTGTTTTCAACATAACTAAAATCCATAGAATTAAGTACCGGAGTAGTTTCTGTATCAGAAGTAGTCATTGTAACTTTGAACTGTAAAAATCTGCCATAAGGTACATCTATTTTTCCATCGGCACCTACAGCTGCAAAACTGCTCCAAGTATTATCAACTCTTGCCACATTTCCTGTTCTCACTTCAATAGATATAGAAGAACCATCAGGTATAGTTGACATTGTACTTAAGCTTCCTAATTTACTTAAAAGTTTTAAATCCAAACTATCGCTTGTAAAAGTACCTTGATTAGGATAAGTATGCTTTACTCTGTATATCTCACCTGTTTTTGATATTGCAAAATAAAGTCCGTCATCAGAAACTGCAAATGTTGAAAGAATTTTATTTTTTAATCCGCCTATATATGATAAAAGTCCGTCATTTCCGCCAATTTTATATATATCAGCAGTATCGCCTGTTACAAAATATACATTATTATTTTTATCGCTGCTTAATGCTAAAACCAATGTTTGATTTAAGAAAAATAATCTCTGAACTGTACCATTAGAATCAGCTTTATATAAAGAGTTTCTGAATTCTTTTTCACTTTCATCAGGTCTTTTATCTCCGTCTATTATAGAAGGAAGTATTAAATAAGCAGGCTGTCTTGTAGAAGTTCCGAAATATAAATTACCTATATTATCCATAGTTATAGCATAAACTTCATTTTCTGCTGTATCATATAATACATTATATGAAGGACTTTCTAAATTTGTAGATAAATCAATAACCAATACAAGTCCTCTTCCAGCTGTACCCACATAAAGTTTATTGCTATTTTCATCATATAATAAGGACATAGCATGCTGTTCTTCTGTTTTTAATATTTCTTTAATATTACCGTCAGATGAAATTCTCAATACTCTTGCATTATTTCCGCCTGCTGCTGCAAATAAATTTCCTTTGTCATCAAACTTCATATCCCATATATATGTATCATCTAAAGTTTTTCTCCAAAGCTCATTACCTTGACTATCATATTTTATTATTTTAGCATAAGGTCCTGTAGCTGCATATACATTTCCTTCACTGTCAGTAATAACTGCAGTAAATGCATTTTCATTTTTCTCTGAAGCAAATAATGTAAAGTTAGTATCATCAGCAGTTCTTTTATAAAGTTCAGCACCGCTTCCGCTTATAGCAGCAAACAAACTTCCGTCATTAGCAGGATACATTTTCCATATATCTTTACCAGCAATTATACCATTTTGTTCTATTATAGGAGCTAAAGTTAAGCTACCCTGTTCTGTAAGCATTATTCCGTCATAAACACCATTATCATAAAAACCTTTCTTTCCGCTTGATAATGTTCTAGTAACAACTCCGAAAACATTAGCAGAAGATAAGATTAATACTATCTGCAAAGTAATTAGAATCTTAGCAATTTTCATATTTTCTATCCCCTTCATTCTTATATCTATTTTTTATCATAAACATTTCATCAATATAAAATCATCAATTTAACGATTTTCGTATTTTCTAGCACCTTCTATTATTATATCCAATTTCATCAATCCTAATATAGAACTATCCATTTGATAATTTCCATTAATAGGAGTAATAACAGCCGCTTTATCTGATGTAGCATTTTTAGCCATTGCTCCATACTTAGAAGGAGGAAGTGTAGGATATAAGTCCTTACCTATTTGAACCCCTCTTGATGAAGAATAAAGCCATACTTTCAAAGCACTGTCATCATAACTTTTTCCATATATACGCTGAACATCATCTAGACTTCTTATCTCATATTTGCTAGGCATAAATAACTGCTCTGCATAATTAAATATATATTCATTAGCAGCATATATGCTATATACATCAGTTTTTAAATTAACAGGAAGTTTTACAGGTATATCAACATATTGTTTTTCTTTTCCATAAGGAGTATATCCCAATCTTAAATGTATAGTTTCTCCGGCAACTGCTCTAGGCTCTACCAAAGTTATATCATTCAAAAAAACATATTCAAGATTGTTTCTTTTTATAGATAATTTTATTGATTTTATTCCAACTCTATTAAAATTATTACGTATAAAGAAACTAACAGGAGATATTACTTGAGATATAGCATCTTTAAATGCATCAGCAGAAGAATAGGATAATATTCTGTTACTTACTTTATAAGGCTCTTCAAAATAATCTGTTTCTATTTCATAGCTTATGCTAAATACACCCTCTTCATTTTCTCCAGCAGCAGAACTTATAGCATTATATAATGACATAGAAAGTATATCTGTAAAAACTGCCGTATCATTCAATATTCTAAAATTAAAATCTCTTTTAAGGAAATCTGTATCATCTAATTCTATTTTTATAGGAACCATCATATTTTCAGGAATTTCTCCATAAACACCAGATACTCCAAATACTCCGTCATAAATAGTATATCCTAAATAATTAGAATAAGCATATCCAAGTTTGAATGAAGATTCATAAGAAGACAGCATATGATTAATATAAGCTCTTGATACAGGTGCTCTTAAGCTTCCTTTTGACCACATAGAATGACCAAAAATAACAAATTTCTCATCGTCTGTATGAGTAACTGTACCTATACTTGCTAAAGAAATATCCCCGTCAGCAAGAATTAATGCAACTGAATCTCCGAATAAAAATTTTTTTGCCTGATTTGTATCAGAAACAGAGCCTCCAGACTGCATTGGATAAAATCCATTTTTATTAAAAGAAGAAGAATATGTATCAAATGCTTTTGTACTTACACCTGAAAATATTAAAGGTGTTTTAAGAGCATTATTATCAGTAAAGGCTAATGCAGGAGGCTGTAAATTAGTATCATTATATAATTTAAACATTTCTTCTATAGGTGTAACTCCGGCTATAGGATCTTTAGAATACCCCCAGCCAAAAGATAATGCCCCTGCTAATTTTCCATTAAAATATATAGGAGAACCGCTCATACCAGCTACAATTCCAGAATGCTCCAAATCAAGCCCTTCGCATCTTACAAGTATGGCATCACTGTTGCGCCATCTTTTTTTTAAGATAGATACTACTGTTACTTTAAAAGGCTCTACATTAGTTCCATGTGCAACTGTATATCCAACACCTTCCATTCCCTCATAAATTTCGTCCATAGATATAATTTCAGGATTTTCTGGAGGATAAGGCGGTAATTCTTCATTTGTCTGTGAAAATAAATTGAATGTTAATGTAACTAACAATGTAAAAATAAATATTAATTTTCTTCTCATAGTTCCCATCATATTGTGAAATTATTTATACAAATTTAATACAAAAAACTATATTTTAATATAAATAGTAAAATCATAATACATCAATTTTTAATTATATACAAGCATAATTATTAAATAAATTTTTCTTGACAAATAATATATATATATTAATATTATATTAAATAGGTATATAAAAAGAGGTTTAAAAAAGTGGTAGAAGCAAAAATACTTAATTTAGCAATTACAGATAAAGGTTTTGTAGTTATTCTAAAACCTGAAAAATCTGATAAAGTTGTACCAATATCAATAGCATATTTAGAGGCTCAGTCTATAATGTCCAGCCTTATAGGATATAAAATAGAAAGACCTCTTACACATGATATAATATACAGCATATTCCAAAACTGCAGTATAAGACTAATCAATGTAATAATAGATAATGTACATGCAGATACTTTTTTTGCTAAGTTAGTTATAGAACATAATGGAAAAAATATATTTATTGATTCCAGACCTTCCGATGCTATAGCACTTTCTCTTAAATCTAAAGCACCTATATTTATAGAAGAGCATGTTATAGAAAAATCTGGTATTCTATTAGAAGAAAATGATAATCTTATGAAAGTAAAAGAAGGAATACCTTTCACTTATCAAAAATTTGAAAGAGATGAGCTTAAAGAAAAAAATGCTGAAAATATATTTATAAAAAAAGAACCTGAAGAAATTAATAATGCAGATAATCAGCAGTCAAATATAAATACAAACAATAATAAAAAGAATAAAGAAGAATTACAGAAATTACTGGATCAGGCAGTAAAAGAAGAAAGATATGAAGATGCTGCTAAATACAGAGATGAACTTGATAATTTAACAGAATAATATAAAATTTTATTTTCTATTTATTTATATTTTATATATTATATAAATATGATAATTATAGAGGCTATATGAAACACTGTATTAAAGTAATTTTATTTTTAATATTATTTAGCTATTCAGTAATATATTCAAAACCGTCTGATAAAATAAAATTTGAAGCGGGAGAACTTACAGAATTAGAATATGATTTCTTTACAAAAGTGGATAATGGAGAAACTAATGATTTAGAACTTCATTACGACGGTTTTATAATCGCTTCAGGAATTACTGATGAGGAAGAGTTTAAATTCTATAGACAAAAATTAGATGATATAAGAAATTTTGCTAAAAAAGAACTATCTTCATATACTAAAGAAGGAGCTTATGCATTCGGTAAAAGGCTTTTAAATTGGCTTTATACAAGCGGAACATTAAAACAATATTTTGAAACATCTACACTATTTCAGGATTTAATATATAAAGGAGAATATAACTGCTTAAGTTCAAGTATATTATATTCACTATTATATAAAGAATTCGGATTTAATGTTACTGGAGTATTAACTTCAAGTCATTCTTTCTGTACTGTATATGCAGACGGCAAATCTATAGATGTAGAAACAACATTATCTAAGGGATTCGATCCTGGACAAAAAGAAATAAGAAATACAGGAAATTCTACAATAGTTACTTTCGTACCTCAGGGAAATTATAGAGATAGAAATAATGTAGATATACTTACTTTAATAGCAACATTATACCCTAATTCTATTTCATTAAAAAAGATAGAAAAAGATTTAGAAAAACAATTAGTTATGGCTAAAAAAGCATATTATCTTTCTCCAAATACAAAAATGTATAATGATAATTTAGTTAATGCTTATAACAGATTAGCTTTGGATTATCTAAATAAAAATAATTTTGAATCTGCCTACAAAACTTTGGAAGAAGCTTATATGTTCGATTCTAATAATGCTATGACTAAAAATAATAGAATACATTATTATAATACTATAGGTACATCTTATTTGAGTAAAAAAGATTTTCCAAATGCCATAGAAATATATAAAACAGGAATATCTGATATAGGTGAAGGTGCAGATGTATTAAAAAGAAATCTTAAAGTGTCTTACTATAATTATGCTGTTACAGAATACAATCAAAGAAGATATAATAATGCTAGTGTAATATCTGAAGAAGCTTTAAAATTATTTCCAAATGACAGAGATTTTATAAGATTATTATCATCTATACCGAAATAATATAAAAATAATTCCGAATATATTGTATGAAATTTTATTTTACAATAATAATATTTATTCTTATAACTAGCCCTTATAGTTTTGCTCAAAATAATTATAATCTTAATATAAAATTTAGAGTAATTGAAAAATTTGATAAAATTCTATCATCAGATAATAAAGAATATGTATTTTATATAGATGCCAATTATATTTTCAGCGATGAAGGTAAAACTATATACAGCAACAATATATACAATATTCAAAATACATTAAATGATTTAGAAAGACAAGAAAATGAAGCAGCAACTCAGGCAGAAAAAAATTCTATAAATCAAAATATTAGAATATACAAGGCATTGCTTACATATAATACACCGCCAAAAAAATTTATTACTTTGCTAATAAATAGACAAATACATCAATATATATCTAAATACCCATCTAGTTATATAGACGATATGTTAAATAATAATTTACAGGCTTTTTATGATGATATAAGAAATAATATAGTATATAATGAAAAATATACAGGTAAATTTACTTCTATAAAATTTCTTACAAAAGATAAATTCAAATATTATACAGGAAGAACATAAAATTATAAATTGAATTGAGACTTTACTTTTTCAATATTATACCTTGCTGTACCGCCTTTTACCTTAACCATCTCTTCAGATACGCTGGAAGCAAATTTTAATATATTATTAATATCAAGCCCTCTCAATATAGCATAACTTAAAGCAGCACAGAATGAATCTCCAGCACCAACTGTATCAATAACATTAACTTTGTTTGAAGGATTAAAAATATACTCGTTATTATATAATACACTCGCCCCAGCTGCTCCAAGAGTAAGAAATATATAATCAATATTAAAATCTTTATTAATTGCTTTAAGCAGCACTTCATTATCATTCTGTAAAGAAGGATAAAAAAGTTCTTTTATCACAGCAAGCTCATCATCATTAATCTTTAATATATTTATAAACTCTAAAGATTCTTTTATTTTTTCTTTTGTATAATAATTTTTTCTGAATGTTACATCACATACTCTATATTTAGCATTAATATTTTTGAATATAGTTTTTAATGTATTATAAGACTTTTCATTTCTCTGTGATAATATATTAAAATAAAATAAGTCATAATTTTCTTTCAAAGCATTTTCTATATCATTATTATATTCTATATTATCCCAAGCAGCATTTTCATGTATTATATAATCAGGTATTTTCTTTTCATTAAGAAATACAGTAGCTTTACCTGTATCATAATCTTTTAATATCTGTATTAAAGATTTATCTATATTTTCATTATCAATAAATGATACAGCATCTTTAGAATAATCATCATCACCTAAAGCAGTTATGAATTTTAACTTATCATCTTTATTCAAAAGTCTTGAAAGCTGAAGAGAATAATTAAAAGGAGCTCCTCCTATAACAGAAACATTATCATAGACATCATATAAAAGTTCTCCGAAACTTACTATTTTAAACATAAATAAACTCCTATTTATTATTGATTCTCTTGTTCTTTAATAGGTGCTTTTAATGATAATCTTATTATAGAATTATTAGTAACTAATGTGCCTGCCTGAGGTGAAAAATCTGTTATATACCCTTCTCCTTGTATCATTATTTTAGCATTATTATTTGATACAATATAGGATATGCTATTTAATGCATCTCTTAAAGAAAGATCTGTCAAATTTGGCATAATATTATTTGTAATATTACTTGAATGCGGTATCAAACTTAAAAAGTCATTAGTATTTATTGTATATATCTCTCCGTCAATTAATCCTAAGTAAGGTATGATCTGATTAGCAATCTTAGCAAAAAGAGGAGCTGCCACTCTACCCGCTCCCTGAGATCCTTGTCCTTGAGGGTCATCAAGCAGTACGAGTATAGATATTTTAGGATCTTCAAGAGGAAATCCTCCTACAAATATAGATTGATAATATTTTTCTGGTTTTTCAGATTCATTATTTCTATAAACCTCTGTTATTGCAGTACCTGTTTTACCAACAACATCTATATTAAGCAAATTAGCTCTATGCCCTGTAGAACCAGATTCAACACCTTTTCTAAGTAAAACTCTTGCTATTTGAGAATACTGTTCATCTATGATTCTAGTTCTTTTTAAATTATTTGTTGCACTGATTTTTTCTATACCATCATAAAATGAATCAACAACATGCATAGGTACTTTCCAACCGCCATTCAAGAGAGGTAAATAGGAAGCAGCTATCTGCATAGGAGTAACACTCAAATCGTAACCTATTGCTAAATAACCTTTTGAAAATCTATGCCATTTATTTAAATGGTGATATATTCCGCTCCATTCATTTTTGTAAGGTCCTACACCTGTAGGTTCTCCAAAACCAAATCTCTTTAAATAATCATAAAAAAACTTATTATCTATTCTTTCAGCTATAGTTACAACAGCAAAGTTGCAGCTGTATTTTAATATATCATTAAAAGCCACATCTCCATGCGGATAATCACAATGTATTCTTGTTTGTCTGCTGTAATCATAATATCCTTTACAATGAAAAACTTCATCGCTATTAACTACGCCTTGCTCTATAGCAGCTAATTCAGCAAATATTTTCATTGTACTTCCAGGATATATGGTACTCATTATACTTCTGTCCATTCTTTCATTATTAACATATATAAATGGATTATTAGGATCAAATGAAGGATAAGAATAATCAGCTACTATAGCACCTGTATTAACATCTGATACTATTACAGTTACAGATTGAGGAGATTTTTCAGCTACTGTTTTTAATACTTCATTTCTTACTATAGTCTGAACATCTCTATCTAAAGTTAATACTATATCTTTTGGATTATCATTTTCTGAAGACAAAAGCGCCTCATAAGTTGCTTCAAGTCCTGCATATCCTTCGGTTTCTGTTTTATTCATATATCCTATTACATGAGCAAATACATCTTTATAAGGATAAAATCTTTTATAACTTTCTATGCCGTAAATACTTTTAACATTATATTTATCTTTTATTTCTTTTATCTTCTTATAAGAATCTAAATTAATATTCTGCGCAAGCATTATGGTTCTTCTTTTAGTATTAAGAAGTTCAGCAAATTTTTCTTTTGTAATGTTTATAATATTGAATATTTGAGAATAAGCTTCATTAATATCTGTTTTATCATTACCATCTAAAGAAACAGACTCAGTATCCAAATAAATTGTATATGCAGGAATATTTATTGTAAGAGGACGCATTTTAGAATCATATATTGTTCCCCTTGGTCTATCAAGCCCAACTAATGATGATAAAGATTTTCTTTCTTTGATAGTTAAATTAAATAATTGAATAAATATAGCTATTGTTCCTATAAAAAAACAGAGAAGGAATAAATATAATCTTTTAACTCGGCTGTCATTCATAGTTAGGAAAATGAGGCGGCGAACGGATTTGAACCGATGATAAGAGTTTTGCAGACTCCTGCCTTACCACTTGGCGACGCCGCCATATTTTTAGATGTTATTAATAATATAATACAATTAATAAAAAGTCAATAGACATAAAATAATAAAATTACTAATATTTAATATTTTTATATAAATAAAAATGATAAAATAATATATATTACTACTATAAATAAATAGCTGACAACCATATTCACATATAAAAAATATTGTTTTAAATATCTGCTAACTTACTCTGTATCTCAGCAGATAGTAATTTTTTATTGTAATTAGTAGGCTGTCAGCTTTCATTTTTATAAAAAAATAATTATATTAAAAAACTATTAATTTATAAATATAAAAATTTTTATTATCAAAATTAATTTTGTTCTAAATGAGCATAGAAAAACTTATGGAATCCCAAAGGATTGTATACAACATCTTTTAATTTAGGATTAACAAGCAAAGGCTCTGTAAAGAAATAAAGAGGTATAGCTCCCATATCTTCTTCTATAAGTATTCTCTCAGCTTCATGCATAGCCTGCATTCTTATATTATTATCATCTGTAGACATAGCCTGTGCTATAAGCTCATCATATTTTTTATTGCTGTATCCGCCGTTATTTTGAGTATTATAACTAGTAAATAAACTCATCATAGACATAGGATCAGAATAATCTGCAGACCAATAAAGTCTTCCTATCATAAAATTCTTCTCTAATAAAGTCTGACCAAGCAAAGCATTATCTATTTGAGTAATAGTAGAATCGATATTAAGATGCTCTTTCCACATTTGCTGTACTGCTTCAAATATTTCTACATGGTTGCCAGGATCAGTTTTAAACTCTATAACAGGGAAACCTTCTCCATTAGGATATCCTGCTTCAGCCAAAAGCTGTTTAGCCATTTCTACATTTTTAGCATATCCGTCTTTTGATATATCATAAAAATCTCCTCCGTTAATTCTGAAATCACCATTCACATCATTAACAGCATAAGGAACCCATCCGCCTGCAGGTTTTTGTCCGCCTTTTGTAACCTGTTCTACTATATAATTTCTATCTATAGCAAGTGATAATGCTTTTCTTACTCTAGGATCTTTTAAATATTCATTAGTAACATTAATAGGATAATAATATGTAGCTATAAGAGGCTTAATCTGTACTAAACCTTCATCTAAAAGTGTAGGTATATCCTGCTGAGGAGGTTCATAAGCCATATGTAAAGATCCGTCTTTTATTCCTGCAACAGCTGCTGCTCCGTTTTGCATAAATACAAATGTTATCTTTTCAGCAACTATTGTATCAGCATTCCAATAATTAGGATTTTTTACCATTATTATATTTTCATCTATATTTCTTTCAGACATCACATAAGGACCATTACCTATATAAGTTTCAGGGCTTAATGTCCATTTATCTCCATACTGTTCTATTATATCCTTTCTTAAAGGTGCAAATGTAGGGAAAGCAATTACTTCCAAGAAATAGGCTGTAGGTGCTTCTAATTCTACAACTAATGTATGATCATCAAGAGCTTTTATTCCTAATGAATCAACAGGTAATTCACCTCTTGTAATAGCCATAGCATTTTTTACAGGTTCATGCTGGTAACTATATTCACTTGCCACTTTAGGATCAACCTGTCTCTGCCAGCTATATACAAAATCTTCAGCCACAACAGGTTTTCCGTCTGACCAAGTAGAATTAGTTCTTAGAAAAAATGTATAAATTTTTCCGTCATCGCTAATTTCCCAACTCTCAGCTACACCAGGAACTATTTTATTATTTCTGTCTCTCACTGTTAATCCCTCAAATACATGAGAAATATAAATTACACCATATATTTGGGCATTTAAACTAGGGTCTATAGTTTTTGGTTCAACACTTAAATTTACTATTATACCTTTATCATTAGCATTGTCTTTTTTTGAACAAGAAGATGCAAATAAAAGTACAAGACAAATACCCATAATAAAAGATAGAAAAATCTTTCTACTTTTCATAATAAACTCCATTAAAAATTAAAATTAGTAAATTAATTTTATATAATTTAACAAAGTTAGTCAATTAAAAAAAAATAGGAAAAATTATAAATACAATTAAATATTTTTTATTTGATTTACACATTTTCCGGTATTTTTGAATTCAAATATATTATCAATAGAAATACTTACCATATTAAGCAATGCTTCATCTGTATAAAAAGCAAAATGAGGAGTTATTATAACATTATCCATTTTGAATAATTCTTCAATAATTTCATCTTTTAAAACTATATCTTTTATATTTTTATTAACATATTCTATTTCATTAGTGTATACATCTAAAGCAGCTCCGCCAATATGTCCGCTTTTCAAACCATCAAGCAAATCTTTATTATTAACTATTCCGCCCCTGCTTACATTAATAATATAAACTCCTTTTTTCATCTTATTAATAGAATCTTTGCAAATCATATTTTCAGTTTCTTTATTGTATGGTATATGATATATTATGGCATCGCTATTTTTATACAATTCATCTAAACTCACATACTTTGCATATTGTTTTATTTCTTCTTTTTCTGTTCTTGAATATACAAATATATTTTTAGGTGAAAATCCTTTAAGATGCTTTACAGTTAAAGAACCAATCCTGCCTGTACCTATAACACCAATATTTAAATTTCTAATCTCTTTAGCAACAAGTCCAGTCCTAGTATAATTTCTATTATAACCATTTATAAGGAGATTATTATAATTCTTAACAATAGAAAGCAAAGAAAGAATTGTAAACTCACTTACTGAATTAGGAGAATATGAAGGAACATTTGCTATTTTTATACCTATTTTATTAGCATAATCTATATCTATATTATCATATCCAACTGATCTAGTGCTCATATATTTTACACCATATTCTTTCAATTTATCAAGTACTTCAGAAGTTATGGCATCTCTTGCATTGAAAACTACAGAATCAAAACCTTCAGCATCTTTAACATTATCAATATTTAAATGATGTTTATGTAATGTGAATTTTGTATTATATTTTTTTTCCATTAATTTGAAAAATTCTGATTCATCATCTAAAAAAGAATATACAACTATGCTCATAAAGTTTCCTTTAAAATTAAAAAAATAATCATGAATATATAATAAACTTATATAGTTTTTTAAGTATAGAAAAACTTATAGAAAAAGTTTGATAAATAAATTAATCAATTAATATTCAATAAATCAAGTTTGAAAGAAAAATACATATATTATAGCAATAAATACAAATATTATAATAGCACCCAATCCAAACATCATTAATTTAAATGTATTAACTTTAGAAAAGAGTTTTTCAAAGAAACCCTTATCTTCATCTTCAACGCTAGGTTCAGTATATACATCTTTTTCAGGATTGAATAATTTTAATTTAATAGGTTCAATTTCTTCTATGAAACAGCAATATCCGTCTATTAATTTTAATAAAATTTTTATAGATTTTTCTTCAACAGTTTTTTCTAAAACCTCAGCAGGAACTAAATATTTAGAGTATTTATCTTTTTTTCCTTTAAGTTCAAGATATATTATATTCTCTTCTACTGTATTAGAATTTATAGTAACCATAACCTTATCTCCAGGAACTATATCATTTATAGATTTTCCGCCTATAGGATCAACTACAAATGAGGCATTAATAAGTTTATAAGTAGGAGCATGAACTTCTTCAGTTGAAGTATTTTCAGATGATGTACTATCACTAGTATTTTGATATGCTGCATGCATAGAATCTGTAGCTTCCATTTCTTTATTAACATCTTCTATAGCCAAACGTACAGAATTAATATCAATAATACTGCTGTTTATATCGAATGTACCTATATGAAAATCCATAAATCTATTCATAGCACTTGCAAATACATCAATAATAGAAATACTATTGTTATTGCTTTGATATATTATAATATTATTAATATTTTTACCTTCTTCAAATATATTTGATATAATATCATTAAATTTATCAAAGTATGTATTTTTTTCATTGTTTAATTTATTGTAAATTTTAATATGTTTATATAATTCTAACAAATCAGTATAAGCATTTAAAAAAATTAAAAGTTTTTTATCATCTGAAATAACAAATGCAACATCTATCAAACTGCTGCTATATTTATCTATAAAGAAAACAAGATATATGTATTTGTTTAAATCACTATACTCAGCCAATATTTTAATAGCCAACACTTCATCATTTTGATTTATTTTTTGTTGTGACATAAATTTATACCTATCATAAAAAATTCTAGCCGTTATTATACCATAACTAAGATAATAAACAATACCAAAACATCATTATGTCAAAAAATAATTATTAAAATAAATACTTGATTTTTTTATGTTTAATTATTATAATTGCTTATTCTAAATTAATAAATTTCAATAAATAGATTTTAAGAGGATTTTTATGTCTGAAAATACAAATAAATTGCAAAAAAATGCAGAATTAATATTTACATATATATATAATAATAGAATAATATTTATATCAGGATTTGTTTTAATAATTGTAATCATAGCTGGAATTCTGCTATATAAAGCAAATATAGAAAGTCAGGATGCTAGTAGTAATGTAGAATTTGAATCTGCTTTAGCTTTATATAATGTATATCAAAATGCACAATTACCAGCAGAACAATTAAATGACCCTGCTTTAATAATAGATATCACTTCAAGATTTCAAAAAGTATATAATGCTGCTAAAGGTAAAAATCTTAAATTGAGAAGTGCTTATGCATTAGGATGCGTTTATTATGATATAGATAATTTTAAAGAGGCTGAAAAATACTATCAGGAAGTAGCAAATTCAAGAGGTTTTTATTTACAGGAAACAGCAATGTATAATTTAGCTAATACTCAAATAGGATTAAGTAATTATACTCAGGCTGCATCTACTTTAGAAAACTTTGTTAAAGTATATCCTAAAAGTTATTTGCTTCCTCAGGCCACTTTGACATTATCTGATGTTTATTTATCACAAAATGATAAAACAAAAGCTTTGAATGTATTAAAGTCTTGGGCTACTAAAAATACTAATAATATTGAATATCTTTCTTTATTTAGAGAAACTATTTCATTAATAGAAAATAATGTTTACTAATAAAATCATTCACTATTAATACTGCAAGGAAAAAAAATTGGATAAGAATGCTCCTCTTATAGTCCAGGGCGATGGTACTATTCTATTAGATGTAAGTACTAAACATTTTGAAGAAATAAGAAATTTCATGTTAGTATTTGCTGAATTAGTAAAAAGTCCTGAATATATACATACATATAGAATAACATTAGTCTCTTTATGGAATGCTGCTAGTTTGAATTACACATCAGAGCAGATACTTAATTTCTTGAGAAAGTATACATCTTATGAAATTCCAAAAAATATAGTAAAGCAGATTGAAACTAGTATAGAAAAATATGGAAGAATAAAAATAATAAAAGAAGATGATAAATACTATCTTATAAGTGAAGATAAAAATATCATAGATGAAATTCTTCATTATAAATTAATGACTAAATATATAAAGTCAGAAATAAATAAAAATAAATTAGAAATAGATGCTACATACAGAGGACATATAAAACTTGCACTTATAAATATAGGATACCCTGTTCAAGATTTAGCAGGATACAAAACAGGCGAAGAATATCATTTCCATATGAGAGAAAAATTAGCTTCAAGCGGAGATGATTTTGCTTTAAGAGATTATCAAAAAAATTCTGTAGATGCATTCTATGCTGATGGAAAACCTGAAGGCGGTGCAGGAGTTATAGCTCTTCCATGCGGTACTGGTAAAACCGTTGTAGGTATTGCTGCAATGTATAAAACTCAGACAAAAACTCTTATAATAGTTACTGGTGTTACAGCATGCCGTCAATGGAGAGATGAAATACTAGATAAAACAGATATTCCTCCTGAAGATATAGGAGAATATAACGGACTTAATAAAGAAATCAAACCAATAACTATAGCTACATATAAAATACTTACATACAGAAAAAATAAAGAATCTCCATTCGTGCATTTTGAATTATTCTTTCAGCATAATTGGGGATTAATAATATACGATGAAGTGCATTTGCTTCCTGCCCCTATTATAAAACTTACTAGTGAAATTCAAAGTATGAGAAGATTAGGTCTTACTGCTACTTTGGTAAGAGAAGACGGACTTGAAAAAGATGTATTCTGTCTTATAGGGCCTAAAAAATTCGATATACCTTGGCGTGAATTAGAAGAGAAAAAATTCATAGCTGAAGCATATTGTTATGATATAAGAATACCATTAGATGATTCTCATAGATCTGATTATGTTATATCAAGTGATAAAGTAAAATTCAGAATAGCAAGCGAAAATGTTCTTAAATATACAATAGTCAAAAAGATTATAGAAAAGCTTGAAGGAAAAAATATCCTTATAATAGGTCAGTATTTAGATCAATTAAACGAAATGAAAAAAAGAACAGGATATACTATAATTACAGGAAAAACTCCTCAAAGTGAAAGAGATGTCATATACAAAAAATTTAAAACTGGTGAAATAAAAATACTTATAGTAAGTAAAGTTGCTAATTTGGCTGTTGACTTGCCTGATGCTAATGTTTTAATACAGATTTCTGGAACTTTTGGTTCAAGACAGGAAGAAGCTCAAAGATTAGGAAGAGTTCTTCGTCCTAAAAAAGGTGAAAATAAAAGCTACTTCTTTTCAATCATAACTACAGATACTAAAGAAGAAGATTTTGCTCATAAAAGACAATTATTTTTGACAGAACAAGGATATCATTACGAATTATTAGATAAAGATTCATTTGAAGAATTAGAATTTAATAATTAAAAAAGTTTAACGAATAAAATAATTTACTCGTTAAACTTTATTAAATTACAACGTATTTTATACTATTGAATCAAGAAAATAAATCAGTCAATCTGAAATCAAAAATCATAAATATTAAAAAACTATAAACAAATCTTTTACTTATCTCTTCTTTGTTTTCGCTCTTTTGAAAATCAATAGTTATGTCTACCGGCTCATCATATTCTGTATCAGCATCTACTTTTGCAGATATAGTAAAAATATCTCCGTCATTTGCAGGAAATGTATATGTTATAGTCTCATTATACCCCACTACATCATTGGTATACATATCATATTTTTTAGCAAAAAACTTGAAAGCTCCGTAACTTGCCTCTATGTTTTTTATTTTCTTTATTTCCTTTTTCAAATTATTTTTATCTAATTTTATAACTGTTAATTGATTTATAGGCTGTACTAATTCATAATCCTCAAGCTGTTTTCTCCATTTATTTATAGTATCATCATCCATTTCTGCAGGAGTTGCTAAACTTATAAAATTATCAGCATTAATTTTTACTTCTTCATCTTCACAGTTTGAATAACTTCCATCAGCTGAATATCTGAAAGTTGTTATAAAGTTTTTATCTTTATCATGCAAATTCCATATTAAAGCAGATGCAAATCTATTCATTAAATAATTATCAATAAATACTTCTTTAAATAAATCATAACTGTATATATCACCGTCTATTAATGTAATACTTAAAATACGGGAATTATGATTAATAAACTTCTGTACTTCTTTTCTTAATTCTTTTATTTCTTCTTTTAACTCTTTATCAAAGTTTTGAGGAGTCTTTTTTAATTCTTTATTATTTTTTATATCGAATAAAGTTAAACTATAATCACTATTAACAATTAATTTATAATCATCATTTAATATTTTTTCACCTTGAGAATTAAATCCGTAATTAGGTGTGCATCTTAATCTAAATTCAGTATAACCAATATTCATTTTTTCAATCAATTCATTAATCATTCTTCCAGCTTCGCGTCTAATTTCTGCTGTCTTTGTATCTGAATATATCTCATATAATAAACTCTGAGCATATCTGCTTTCTATATTGAATTTTATCATTATAAGAAAAACTTTTGAATCAATACCTAATGATATTAATTCAGATATCTCTTTTAAAGCTTCATCTCCTCCGTACATAGCATAAAGAAAACCAGCAATCTCTGTGTTTTGATTTTCTAAATAAACATCTCTAACAAACTTTAAAAATGATTCAAAGTCAAGCAAATTAACTATATTATCAATTTTTTCTAATCTGTTAATTGTTCTTTTTAAAGATAAATACTCTGAATATATATATTTTATAACTGTAATATCTACTTCTCTTGATTTATCTTTTACTAAAACATGGCAATCCTTTATAAACTCAAGTTTCTTATCTTCTTTTTTAGCATTGTATTTTTTCTCTGCATACTTTTCTGCTTTTTCTATAGTTGTAAAATTATAATCTTTTGTAACAAATGAAAGCTCTGATGAAAAATCACTTTCAATTCTTTTTCTTAATCTTACAATTCTTTTATTTTTGTCTTTTGCAATAAGATCATATATTTCTTTAACATTAAATTTTGTTATAGTTATATAATCTTCTTTAGGATAAAAGGCTTGCATATATACTTTAAGCCTTGTATGCAATTTTTCCTCATCATCACAAAAAATGCCAACTTCTTTTAAATTATCTAAATTCCAATGTTCTAAAGACTCATAACAATCATACTTATAAGCAAATCTAAATAGTCCTGCTGCAGTTATTACTTTTTCTGTATTCCATTTATCAAGAGGCTGATTAAAACTTTGTGCCATATAAAACATCATATCCATATTTTCTACATTAGACACATTCCAACTATTTAAAGGCTGATTAAATTTAGTACATGAGAAAAATGTCTTTTCCATGTTTACAACATTAGAAGTGTCCCATTTATCAAAAGGCTGATTTAATTTATCGCATTGCCTAAATAAAGAATCCATATTCGTAACATTAGAAACATCCCAATCATTAATATTCTGATTAAAAACATCACAATATGCAAACATACTTGATAAATCTTTAACTTTAGATGTATTCCAAGTATTTAAAGGCTGATTAAACCTTTTTGCCCTAATAAACATATTAGACATATCTTCAACATTAGAAGTATCCCATTTATCCAAAGGCTGATTAAAAAATTCACATTCCTCAAACATGCCTCTCATATTTTTCACTTTCGATGTGTTCCAGCTATTTAAAGGCTGATTAAACTCTTTGGCACCGCAAAACATAAAGCTCATATCTTCGACATTAGAAACGTCCCAATTATCCAAAGGCTGATCAAAATTAGAACAATAAGCAAACATATTATTCATACTTTTTACTTTGGATACATTCCAATTACTTAAATCATGATCAAAATCTATATTTGAGTATCTTACCAATGCATTATATCCCATATAAGCAAACATCATATCCATATTTGTAACATTAGAAACGTCCCAATCTTCTATGCCTTCAAAATCTTTTCTTTTACTTTCATAAAAAAGTTTACTCATATCTGTGATAAGACTTGTATCAACACAATTAAGTTTTATACCGTCAGTAAATACTAGTTTTTTTAATTCTGTTTTTGTTTCTGGTTTATATTTTTTCATAATCTTCTCCCAACTATATTTAACTCAAATCATTCTGCTAATATACTATAGGCTGCATAAATAATAATTAATAATGTTATACGGATAACATTATTAATTATTTTATATAATCAAAATAAATCTGCTAGTCTGAAATCTAAAATTATAAATACTAAAAAAGTATAAACAAATCTCTTGCTTATCTCTTTTTTATTTTCAGCTTTTTTGAAATCAATACTAATATTTATTAAATCATCATATTCTACATCCTCATCAACTTTTGCAGACATAGTAAAAATATCTCCGTCATTTGCTGTAAATGTATATGTTATAGTGTCATTATCTCCTAATACATCATTGGTATGCATATCATATTTTTGAGCAAAAAACTTAAAAGCTCCGTAGCTTGTATCTATATTTTTTATTTTCTTTATTTCTTTTTTCAAATTATCTTTATTTAATTTTATAGATGTTAATTGATTTATAGGCTGTGATAATTGAGAATCTTCAAGCTGTTTTCTACATTTATCTATAGTTTCATCGTCCATTTCTATAGGAGTTGCCAAACTCATGAAATTATCAGCATTAATTTTTATTTTTTCATTTTCTGTGTTTAAATATTTTCCATCGTTTGTATATCTGAAAGTTGTTATAAAGTTTTTATCTTTATCATACAAGTTCCATATTAAACCAGAACCAAATTTATTCATTAAATAGTTATCAATAAAAACTTCTTTAAACAAGTCATAACTCAATATATCACCGTCTATTAACATAATACTTAAAATATGTGAGCTATGATTAATAAACTTATCTGCTTCTTTACCCAATTCTTTTATTTTATCTTTTAATTTTTTATCAAGATTTTGAGGTACTTTTTTTAATTCTTTATTATTTTTTATATCAAATAAACTTAAAGTATAATCATTATTGACAATTAATTTATAATCTTTATTTAATTCTTTTTCACCTTTAGAATTGAATCCCAAATTAGGCATACATCTTAATCTAAATTCAGTATAACCTATATTAATTTTTTCAAGTAACTCATTAATCATTTCTACCGCTTCTTTACGAATTGCACTTTTAGTTGAATTTAGATATATTTTATATAATAAACTCTGAGCATATCTGCTTTCTATATTGAAGCTTATCATTGTAAGTAGATTTTTTGATTCAATAGTATTCATTAATTCTGATATTTTCTTTAAAGCTTCATCTCCTCCATACATAGCATAAACAAAAGCAGTGATAACTTCATCTTGATTTTTTAAATAAATCTCTTTAGTAAAATTCACAAATGATTTTAAATCAAGTAAATTAACCATATTATCAATTTTTTCTAATTTTTTAATAGTTTTCTTTAAAGACAAATATTCTGAATATATATACTTTATAAGATTGATATTTACTTCTCTTGATTTATCTTTTACTAGAACAGGACAATTCTTTATAAATTCAAGTTTCTTATCATATTTTTTAGCATTGTAATTTCTTTCAGCATACTTTTCTGCTTTTTCTATAGTTTTGAAATTATAATTATTTGTAACAAATGAAAGCTCTGATGAGAAATCACTTTCAAGTCTTTTTTTCAATCTTACAACTTTTTTATTTTTATCATCTGCAATAAGCTCATATATTTCTTTAACATTAAATTTTGTTATACTTATAATATCGTCCTTAGGATAAAATGCCTGCCTATATACTTGAATTCTTGTAGGTAATTTATCCATATCCTTATCATCACAAATTATACTTATAGCTTGTAAACTGTCTAAATTCCAATTTGCTAAAGATTCATAATGATCAAACTTGCGTGCATAGGCAAACAACAACATTACACTAATGACATTTCTTGTATCCCATTTATCAAGAGGCTGATTAAATTCTTCTGTAAAAGCAAACATATGCTCTATATTTGTTACTTTAGACATATTCCAGCTATTTAAAGGCTGATTAAATTTACCGCATGCTCTAAATGCAAATTCCATACTTTCAACATTAGAAGTATCCCATTTATCTAAAGGCTGATTAAAATTTTCACAGTCCTCAAATATATGTTGCATATTTTTCACATTAGATACGTCCCAATCATTAAGAGGCTGATCAAAAGCTTTACAATAACGAAAAGTCTTTGATAAATCTTCAACATTAGATACATTCCAATTATTTATATTCTGATTAAATTTCAAAGCCACATTAAACATATTAGACATATCTTTAACATTAGAAACATCCCATTTGTCCAAAGGTCTATTAAATGCTTCACAGTTATGAAACATATCGCTCATATCTTTCACTTTAGATACATTCCAATTATTTAAAGGCTGATTAAACTTTTTAGCACCAAAAAACATGCCAGACATATTTTCCACATTTGAAACGTCCCATTTATTTAAAGGCTGATTAAAATATGTACAACCAGCAAACATATAAATCATGTTTTTCACTTTTGATACATTCCAATTATTTAAATTAGAATTAAACTCTGTCATTGAATATTGTCCCAAAACATTGTAGTGCATATATGCAAACATATAAGACATATTCTCAACATTAGAAGTATCCCACTCTTCTATGCCATCAAAATCTTTTCTTTTACTTTCATTAAAAAGGTCGCTCATATCTGTAATAAGACTTGTATCAATATCACCAAGTTTTATACCGTTGTTGGTGAATACTAATCTTTTTAATTCTTCTTTTGTTGTTGGTTTATATTTTTTCATAATTAATATCCTCATTATAAATTTTAATATATGTAAATAGTAGCATTCAATTAACTACAAATAATAATACTTATTTATATACTAAAAATTTTTAAGTTTGTCAATTTTTTTATTCAACTTTTTCCCGCCGCAAAAAGTTGCTGCCGCAGGCACGCTTCGCGAAAGTGCAAGTATAAAATTAATACTAAATCATACTAAAATCGTCTTAAATGTAATGTAATTCATAAAATTAAAGCCAAAATGTAGTCTTTCGCGAAGCGTATCCGAGCCTGTCGATGATATAGCTTCTTTGTGGCAACAAAAGAACTGGGGTGCGGGGGCAAAGCCCTGCAAATATTTTAAATTTAAAAATTTATTTTTGGCAAAATATAGTTACTTAGGCATATAATTAAAATAAATCTGCCAATCTAAAATCCCATATAATTAATACTAATAAAGTATAAACAAATCTTTTACTTATCTCTTTTTTGTTTTCATTCTTTTTAAAATCAATAGTAATATTTATTTGCTCATCATATTCCCCCTGAATTTTTGAAGTCATAGTAAAAATATCTTCGTCATTTGATGTAAATGAATAAGTTATAATACCATCATATCCAATTACATTGCTAATATGCATTTCATATTTTTTAGTAAAATATTTAAAAGTACCATAACTTGCTTCTATATTTTTTATTTTATTTATTTCTTTTTCCAAATTATTTTTATCTAATTTTATAACTGTTAATTGCTGTAAAGGCTGTGCTATTTCATAATCTTCAAGCTGTTTTCTCCATTTATTTATAGTGTAATCGTCCATTTCTATAGGACTTGCTAAACTTATAAAATTATTATCATTAATTTTAACTTCTTCATCTTCACAGTTTGAATAACTTCCGTCGCCTGAATATCTGAAAGTTGTTATAAAATTATAATCTTTGTCGTATAGATTCCATATCAAAGATGAAGCAAATTTATTCATCATAATATTATCAATAAAAATGTCTTTGAATATATCATAACTATATTTATTACCGTTTATTAATGTAATGGCTAAAAGATTAGAATTATTTTTAATAAACTTTTTTATTTCTTTTCTTAATTTTGTTATTTCTTTTTTTAAATTTTCATCAAGGCTTCTAGGAATCTTTTTCAATTCTTTATGATTTTTTATATCAAACAAGCTCAAAGAATAATCACTATTCAAAATTAATTTATAATTATTACTTAACTCTTTTTCACCTTTGGAATTAAATCCAAAATCAGTAGCATATCTTAATCTAAATTCATTATAATCAATATTCATTATTTCAATAAGTTCATTAATTATTTTTTCTGCTTCAAGTCTAACTTCTGTTTTCTTTGTAGTCATAAATATTTCATATAATAATTTAAGTGCATATTTACTTTGATTATTTAATTTAATTATTATAAGTGAAAGTTTTGTGTCAAGTGATTTTTTATATATATTTTTTAAAGCCTCATCTCCTCCGTATATTCCATAAACAAAAACGGATGTTTCTTTGTTGGTTTCATCATAAATATTTTTGATAAACTTTATGAATGATTCTTTATCAAGCAAATTAACTATATTATCAATTTTTACTAATCTTTTAACATCTCTTTTGAGAGACAAATATTCCAAATATATATACTTTATAACTTTAATATTAACTTCTCTTGATTTATCTTTTATTAAAACCTTATAATTATTATTTATAAAGCTCACTTTTTTATCATCTTTTTTATTATAATTATTTTCAATATATTTTTCTGCTTCTTCTATAGTTTTGAAATTATAATCATCAGTAACAGATGAAAGTACCAAAGAAAAATCACTTTCAAGTTTTTTTCTTAATCTTACAATTTTTTTATTTGTATCTTTTGAAATGAAATCATATATTTCTTTGACATTATCTTTTGTGATATTTAAATAATTTTGATTATAACCATAAAATGCCTGAAGATATGCTCTGATTCTTAAAGGCAATTTTTCTTTATCATCGCATAAATCAGTCATATTTAACATTTTATTTAAATCCCAATTTGCTAATGATTCATAACAATCATAGTTTTTAGCATACTTAAACATTGAGTCAATTTTTTTTAAGTTTTTTGTATTCCATTTATCAAGAGGCTTATTAAATGAAACAGTATCACAAAACATAGCTTCCATATTTTTTACATTAGATACATTCCAGCTATTTAAAGGTTGATTAAAAGCTTTGCATTGTACAAACATCTCATGCATGTTTTCAACATTTGAGGTGTCCCATTTATATAAAGCCTGATTGAATTTATAAGCTCTTCTAAATGTACCTTCCATAGTTTTGACATTAGATACGTCCCAATCATTAAGAGGCTGATTAAAAACTTCACACTCACAAAACATATAACTTAAATCTTCAACTTTACTAACATTCCAATTATTTATATTTTGATTAAATGATTTAGCATAATTAAACATAAAACTCATAGTTTTAACATTTGAAGTGTTCCATTTATATAAAGGCTGATTAAATTTCATAGCAGCCTGAAACATACCGCTCATATTTCTTACATTAGATACATTCCAGCTATTTAAAGTCCGATTAAACTCTATTGCCCAAAAAAACATAAAAGACATATCCTCAACATGAGAAGTATCCCAATCTTCTATGCCTTCAAAATCTTTCCTTTCACTTTTATAAAAAAGATAGCTCATATCGGTAATAAGGCTTGTATCTACATCACTAAGTTTTACAGTGTCTGTAAATACTAAATTTTTTAATTCTTCTTTTGTTGCTGGTTTGTACTTATTCATAAATTTGCTATAATTATATTATAATAGTGCAAAATATTATAAATTGCAAAAAACAAATTAACTATAAATTTTAAATGATTTATTTCTATAAAAACTAATACAAATAATTTTCTAAATTTTTATGATTAATGATAAAATTGCAATTTATTAAATTATATTTTTTTTTATTTATAAAAACTTGTCACTAAATAATACTTAACTGTTTATTAATATCAGTTAATCACAAATATTATTATTATAATTTATTTATTTCTTCTATACTCAAGCCTGTTACTTTACTTATAATATTAACATCTATGTTTTCTTTTTTCATATTTTTAGCTAATGAAGATTTTTCTTTTTCAATACCTTCTTTTATACCTTCTTCCTTTCCTAATCTTCTTTCTTCATCAAGCATTATTTGATTACCATATAAGTATGCTTCTTTCTTTTCATATTCCATCATCATTAATTTACTTTTGACAAAATTATTATATTTCTTTTGTACTTCTTCCATTATAGGTTTTTCTTTTACTATTTCAGACATAGAAGCCTCCAAATTTTTGCTTGTAAATATTTTTAACCAACAGTTTAAGTCTTTAGTTAATATGTTTTTCTTAAATTTTTTTAACTCTATTATATGTATTTGTAAATGATCAGTTAGCAACTTTTTATTATTCATTTCATAAAGCATATAACAGGAATGTATATTTGTACTTTTATCTAAATTGAAATTTAATAGATTAATACTTATTACAGGTGTAAGTTCATCATATCTTTCACCATGCTTTAATAGCTTACTGTAATTAGCTGCCCAATAATAAAGTATTCTTTCTGGGAATCTTGAATTACCTTGTAATTGTATTTCTATTATAACTACTGCTCCATTTTGAGTAATACATTTTACATCGACAATAGTTTCCTTCAAGTTTTTATTTTTCTTTAGATTAAAAGGTGTTAAAATTTCAACTGAGCGGAAAGTCTTCATATTGGCATTAATCATTATAGAATTGATAAAGTCTAAAAGTATAGACTCACTACTTCCCTTATCAGTAAAGAGATATCGTACAAAATAATCATTTCAACGAACTTTACAAAAATATATAGAAAGCGGTACAAGGCTTTATTTTTATTGCGAATCAAAATACAAGCAGGAAAGAAACTATTTGAGTGATAGTTATTCACACTTGTACCGCATTTCGAGCTTATTAAAATTAAAGAACAATTACTATTGTTTTTCTTTAGAGCATACAACTCCTTAGAAGATAGTATTATACCTCTATCAGCTTTCATATTTTCTTTCCTTCAATGCTTACAAAAGTTTCTCAGGCTTTTGTTTGTGGTGCATCTTTCTATTTGATTCGCATTAACTAATATACACAAAATAATTTTAAAGTCAACAAAAAAACATTTTTTTTAAAAATTTAAAATACTGCTGTAAAGAGTGATTTTTAGTAAAGTATATATAAAAGTATACCTAGATAAAAAAGTCCCTAAAAATAAGGCTCTACGCTTCAAATAAAGGCATTGTAATAAATACTTCAAGCTGCGATTTGCATTATATTATCGCAACAGCTTTCAAATATTTTTTTTATTTCAGCAATTATTCAAAAAATAAAAATCGGCATAAGTCAGTCAGTTAGTTTAAAGTCTTTAAATAATCATTAGGTTAATCTTTAAATATGTCTTTAAATATCTTTAAACTCATACTCCAAAATGGTGTGTAAGCATACTCCAAAATGGTGTATCGGCATACTCCAAAATGGTGTGTCGGCATACTCCAAAATGGTGTGTAAGCATACTCCAAAATGGTGTGTAAGCATACTCCAAAATGGTGTGTAAGCATACTCCAAAATGGTGTGTAAGCATACTCCAAAATGGTGGTTTAACTTATATATATATGCAGTTTTTTTAAGCCTTTTTAATATCCGTTTCTCTCGGCAGATGATTTATAATGTCATTCATCTTGTTAGTTAAATCTTCAAACATATTTTTTATTGCAAGGACTTCATCGTTTTTAGAATTACAAAAGTCTTTTTTCGTACTATTAGCAAAAGGATGATTTTCCATAGCTTCTTTTATCATTCCAGCCAAAACATAAATATATCTTGATACGGTTGTATTAATATTTTGATGACCAAGCATTTTTGATATAACATAAACATCGGTTCCATTTTCTGCCATGTCAGTTGCAAAACCTCTCCTTAATGAATGACAAGTAACTTTTATATTTGTCTTTTTTGAAATGCTTGTCATTATATCAGTTAGAGTTTTTGTTTTAAAAATATCTCCATTTGATTTTATAAATAGCATGCTATGTTGTTTGTTTTTCTGTTGCAGTATTTCTTTTCTTAATTTTAAATATTCAATTAATTTATTTTTAATAGGATCAGAAAAAGAAATAATTCTCGGTTTATCCCCTTTCGTTTTATAAATAGTTATGGTATTATTAGAAAGGTTTATATTTTGTATGTCTATGCAGGCAAGCTCTTTTCTGCGTATGCCTGTATTAGACATCAGCAAAAGTATAAATATATTTCTATCATCTGTAAAACTTCTATTTTTATTTTCAGCTATAGCTTTTGTAATAGATAAAGTTTTATCTGCTTTAATTAATAGCTGATTTTTTACAATTATCTTTGGAGTTTTAAGCTCATCAAAAATATCAAAAAAAGTTTCTGTACTTATTTTTTTTAATTTAAGTAAATACTTGAAATAACTTTTTACAGCCATAATTCTGCAGTGAATAACATCTGCACTTAATTTTTTATCAGCTTGATAAACTATATAGTCTTCAATCAACTTTCTATTTACTTTATTATACAATACTATAGTATTGTATAATAGTATATCTTTAGACTGTCTATTTTTATAATAAAAATATAAAAAATCATAGAAGTTTTTTATAGAACTAGAATAAGTTTGTATAGTTGCTTTTGATTTATAAAGTTTTATATATTCAAAATATTGAATTATTAAATTAGAATTATTATTGTCATATAATTTTAGATATTCTAGTGTTTTCATAAGAAACAGCTCCATTTTTTTATTATAAAAAGTTGGTTACGTTTCTTTATAATAAAAACAGAGCTGTTTTGATATATAATTATTATCGTCTTAAATAAATTAAGATTAAATATTTTTTAGATTTCATTTTATCCTTCCTTCGATATTTCCTTATATTTTTTTATATATGTATGGGATACAAAATATTTTTTAATCTGATAAAAAAATATTTTTACTAAATAAAAAAGGAGGTAAATTATGACTTTTAATTTAGAAAAAGCTATTAGAGCAATATTTGTTATAGTTAATACCGTAATTGCTCTAATAGACATATTCAAAGATTAAGGTTAATACCTTATTAAAAGCACCAAATATAGAGCAATATATTTGGTGTTAAAATTATAATATTAAAATAAATAATATCAAGGAGTTGTATATGGCTAATGAATTAGAAAAAAAAGAAGAGTTAAAAAAAGCACCCAAAAAACTGCACTGGGCTTTTACAGCCCCAGAAGAATGTATTAATGAAATGAAAGACTATGCAAGAAAGTACAATATGTCTTTAGGCGAATATATAGAGGCTATTCATAAAAGATATTTAGAAAGCATACAAAAAAAATAATTTTATAAAAAATAGGGCGGAACTTTTTAAACTCCGCCTTAAAACATTTTATTGTTAGTAGAAAATGGCAGATTAGAAGTAATATTGGATTAGCAATTTCAAACTTTGATTTATGAAATAATAGCTATAAAAAACATCAAGCATCCATAAGCTAATTTAATAAAATAATATACTGATGTTTTTTCTTTAATAAGAGCTTTTAATCTATCTCTAAATGTTCCTTCTTTTTCATTCATAAACTTGTTATAGTATTTTAATATTCCAATAAAAGTAAAAAACACCATAGCACCTATTAAAAAAATTAATATTAATTTAAACATATTTACTCCTTATAATTTTTAATATACTGTTAAAGAATTATTAACTTCTACATTATCAAATCCGTCTTGATATATAAACTTTATATAACATGATGCAGATACATCGCTAAAATCTTTTTGAGATATATCTATATCTGTAGTTCCGCATAGATTTACAAAAGGATCATTGCTTATATTAAATACACTAAAAAATAAACTATCAATTATATAGCTTCTGTCACTAGATAAATTTTTATTAAAAAATGGTATTGCTGTTATTCCATTATATAAAGCATTTACTTGTATTTTAGGCAAATAAAAAAAACTTGCTAAATCTTTTGGAAATGTAACAAAAGATAAAGTATTGTTGTTTATCTTTTGAATAGGTAAACAAGTAAATAGTTCATAAACAGCTAAAATCATTTCCTGTTCGCTAATGTTTATATTTATTTCAGATATTTTTTTAATTTTATTGAATAATATCGACTTTGATGATGAACTTCCTTCATTTCCTAAACCATCAATTCTTTCTTTTAACTCATTTATACTAGAATGTAAATCTTTGATATTAGAAACAGGAGCTTCATTAGCCTGACCGCCTTTTAATTTTTCTACATTTGTTATTATTTGATTAATATCTTCAGCATATACAGTTTCTTCATTCTGCTGTGCAGATACTTCTTGATATTCTGTAGGTTTTTCAAGCATAATAAAACTCCTATTGTTTTTGTTATTTATTTTTATATAAGTAATAATTTGTGCCTACTTGTGCATTGTACCAAATCTGCCATTCTCCTATTTTTATAATACTTTCCTGATACCTCTTCATTAAATCCTGACGATTTGTTGCTGACTTTATAATAAATATTTCTGGCGGTGTAGAAAGCGGTACTTTGACATATTTTATTTTTGTACTGCATGAAGTTAATACTATTAAAATACTTATAAAAATTATTAGATATACTATTAAATGTTTCATATTCTGTCCTTGTCAGCTTTTCTTGGTCTATGCTTTTAATCATAGTATCAGAATTACTAAAACTATTTTGGAACTTTTCATTTTCTTTAATAAACAGTATCTCATTTTGAAGTGTTTGAGTTTGAAGCTCTAAACCTTTAATATTCTCCTGATATTGTGCAATCTCTTTTTCCTTTTGCCTTATAGTATTATTTTTATATGCTATAACTGAAAAGCATACAAAAACTACTAAAGCAATAATAACAGCAGCTATTATTCGCTTGCCTAACTTAGTTCTAAAAAAACTAAAAAACATTGTCGATGTAATCATTCTTACTCCTTTTATTCTTTATTATTATTTTTTTTATCATCATCATTATGATTATTGTTTTTTAATATCTTTAGAAAGCCTCTTAAATCGCTTCCCATACTGACACTGCTTAAACCTAAAACTATAATAAGCAATGCAACTCCCCAATCCTGAGCAGGAGTTAATCCTTTTATTACTATTAAATAAAATACAACAACCCATCCTAAAACAAAGCTGATTATGCTTGTATATATGCTTACTTTTTTATTGGCATTATGTTTGTCTATAAAACTCATTTATCTAACTCCATTATATTTTAAATTGTCGTGAAATATGCCTAGAAGAAACTTCTGCAAATATTCAAGATTTTCTAAAACTATTTCACTGTCTTTAATAGTTGTTTCAGTAAAGTTATTATAGATAAATACATCATAACTTTTTAATCTGTCAGCAGCAGGAATATTTTTAAGATTTTTCAAAAAATCCTTACGTTTCTCATATTGTGCTTTATGATTATTGTAAATTGATTTGTAAATATCTTTAACTTTGTCTAATATAATCATATAATAGAAGTTGCAGATATTTTCTAATGCCAATTTTTTTATACTTATAATATCGCTTTTAGATAAAGATGTATTATATATATCTATAATTTCTATTCTTTTTTCTTTTACATATTTTTCAAACTCGGACTTGTTTTTATTAAGTATATGATTATGTGCTATGTAGCTTATGATGTGACTTTGTACTTTTAATGTGCTTTGACTTATTATACTGCTGTATTCTTTATAAACTGTAAGCGATGTAATTTTATCATCATATTTAAACTTATTTTCATCTTTATTATCACCATTATAATAAGCTAATATTTCACTGTTATTTTTAGATTCTAATACAGCTAGTTCTTTTGGGGATTCAAAAGCATTAGATACTATTTTATTTTGATTCTCTATAGGTTTTTCTATATTAGCTTTATTATTTCCAAACTCTATAGTACCATCTTTAAGATTTGCTTTTAAGTTAGCTTGTTTATTATGCATAATAAGTTCTTTAACCCATTTCCCTATAATAAGTATTGTTGTACAAATACCTATTATAGATAAGGCAGTCAATATATCAGCCATTTGAACCCTCTAATATTTTTAATATTCTTTCAAATCTTTTCTGCCTATCCTCAAGTCCGTTGTATCCGCCGTTAATAAGTTTTGTAACTCCTTTAACATCGCCTTGAGAGGCTAAAATACCGCATCCTTTTTCCTGCCAAAATAATAAAGCAATCTCTACAGCATTATTAGACTCTTTTGCCAAATCTGGATTATTAACTAAATCAGCATTTATTTTTTTTCCGTAATTTCTATAATTATTTTTTCCAGTAAGCTGTATTATTCCTCTTCCTCTATATTTATAGCCTTCATCTTGGCCATTACCTAAACGTCCTCCGTAAACAAAATTAGCAATAGATTCAGCTCCCTGAAGACATAGTTTTTTAGCATTTTCTAAACTACCAACTCTTTTTTTGAAAACATCAAAAAGCCTTTGAGGAGTATATCTGAAGCTCTCTTCAAGCCTTTTATAATCATTACTTTCATGCGTAGTTTGTGCTAAAAACATAGCAGCTTCTTTTTTATCCGTAATATTGTATTTTTGAAAAGCATTATTTAATGGCATAAGCCATTTTATATTTATACCGATTTTATTTAATATATTTTCATTAAACATATATCACTCCTCTTTATTTTCTATATTGCTGTCGCTTTGCGTGCCTAAAAATCCCGCTATACTCCAGTATAGCGGCGGCTCATACTCGCTTATTATTTATCTTTCCTCTTTTTTTAATTCGTATACTTTTATATATTCAGTATTTGATTTCGGTTTTGCTATTTGAAGCGTCACTTCTCTTTGCTTTAATACTTTAATTTCTGTTTCTATATTCACTATAGCTTCGCTGTATTGATACGATGTATTCGCATGCATTGATATGTTATCTCCGTTATGCACAACTTTACCTTCATGTTCTTTTAATATTTTAAGAACACCATCTTTCATAGCCTCAATATTTTCGCTATTCTTTTTCTCATCATTTTTTAGCTTAATATATTTTTCTATTAATGATATTTCTTTTTTATTTAATTCTGTTATACTTTCCTTTGACATGTTTTATCCTTATATTGATATTCATACACTTATATAAAAAAATATAAGGATAATTCATTGCTTATATAAAAAATTATAAAATATATGGCATTATTTGTATCATTGATTCTTGAAGCTCTTTTTTTATATTATTCAGTTTTTGGGAAACATTACTCTGAGACATTTTTAATTCTTTTGCTATTTCTTTTTGTGTATATCCTTTTGACAGCAAAGAAAGCATTTTTCTTTGATCTTTTTTAAGTAATGCTATTATTATTCTTTTACTGTCTCTATCTTCTAGTTTTGAAAGGCCAAAAGTATATATAACATTTGATAGATCTATTTCAAATGCATTGAATGTAGCATCAGAATAAATATCATTATTATTTTTTTTATTTCTTATTATTTTTTTCATATCATCGCATAACTGTATGCATTTATCTCTATTACTGCATAAATTACAAGTTTTAGTATTTTTTTTCATTTTTTATCTCCATAAATTATTTATGTGCTCTGCAATTTTTATAGCATCATGAGTATTACAAATATTTGTAATATTTAATTCTTTTTTGGCTGAATCTATATCATGTTTCAATTCAATATATTCTGCATAATTATAGCTGTATGCTATATCTTCTACTGACATATTATCTATTGCAATAACTCCTAAACTTGTAATCATAATGCCTCCTAAAAATTATAATTGTCTTAGCTTAATTACATTATCAAATATATTGAGTTTGAGTATTTCACACTTGCAAGGCTTTATATAATAAGTGCCGTTTTCTCTTCTATATTCAAACTCTACTATATCAAATAACTTTAGAAAATCTAAAGTTTCATAATATTCAAATGTATAATACTCTTTTAATAAGTATCTGCTTTTCATTATTTCATTAGATAAACTGATAGTGTCTTCTTTTCTTTTTAGTAATGTTTCAAACTCCTCATGTGCATTTATTCTATGCCTTTTTTTAGCTTCCTCTTCAAAGTCAGTATTTTTGTATGTAGATTTTAATAGATCATATTTAATACTGCAGCTTGATAAATATTCACCTTCTTCTACCGTTTTATCAACTCTTCCCATGCAGTATTGTTTTATTTTATATTTAGCTTCATTACTGCGAAATCTTGTACTAATAAAATCTATTTTATTGTCATATATCTCTAATCTTCCTTGCTCTAAAAATGAAAGTTCTCCTATTAAATCAAGTGTAGTTTTTTTATTATCATTATCAAGCAAAATAGCTATTTCTCTTGAACGTTCTTCTTCAATCTGCCAATTTTCTATATTATAATTTTCTTTAATGTATGCTATGTTCTCATAATCTTCTAAAATCTCACGCATTAAAGTTAAAGATTTATAAGGAGGAATATCTATTTCTGCATATATTTCATATAAATTATCATTAGTATCTGTTATAGAATGTACTTGTTTATGTCCCCTAAAAATTAACTGACCTTTTTCTTTATCTAATGTCCATACTCTTTGGCTTCCTTTTCCATCATTATAGTCTTTGAACTCTGGAATAAATATTTCTAATTCTCCACTTATTACAGTTCCTTCACGTTCTATTATTTCATTTTCGCTTTCTGGTGTTTCTATAAAATATATATGCGGCTTCAATTTATTACCATCAAGTTTGTCATTTCTATTAACAATACTTTCTATAGCATGTCTTGATGTATCGCATATTTCAAAAACTACTTCTGGTATTAAATCAGGATTTAATATATCAGGAGTATAATATTTTATAGGTTTTAATTTTACTATAATGCCATGTCCAGCTGCTAAAGTTCTGCAGGTGTCAATAGTATCTTCCCCGCTTTGAACATTCTCTGGGAAGTTTTTTAAGTCTGAATATTCTTTTTCACTGAAAACATTTTTAGGAAGTTCAGTAGAAAAAGAAGCTCTTATATCCGATGCTGTTATTGTTACAGTTTCTAAAAAAGCATAGTCAGGCTTTTGAATAAAACCAGAGAATATAATTTTTGAATCAAAAAAATCGCTGCCGTCAAACACCTGCCTGACTAAAAATCTATTGCCGTATAAATTAATAAAATCATCAAAAAGTCCGTCATCATTTCTTAATGTAACAGACATCTCATTTGTTTGAATAGTATCAAATGCAAGCGAATCCCCTTCTATATCCGCTGTATCTATCTCCTCAACTCTAGGTTCTATGTATATATTATTTAATTCAGTAATTAGACTATTATTACTATCAAGCCATTCACGTGTGGAGAATAATCTTTTTATATTTATAATAATATTTTTCTTGCTGTAAGGAGTTTCAAAGTTATTAAAATGTATAGCTATATAATTTATTTTATTTTCTGTATATTGATAATAAGATTTATTTTGCTGATAAAGAGCTTCTAAAGAAAATACTTCTATATATCCTCTGTCATTGTCAACACTGATAGAACCTATATTAAATAAATTATATAATTCATTTTCTTCTATATTAAATAATTCATTAAAATAAGAATCTTTGTATAATGAATATATTTCATTAATACTTGCAACCCATACACCTCCAGAAGGTGCGAATATTAATCTAGTATCAGGACTAGAAATATCAAGTTCTATAATATTAGCAAAACTTTTAAGCATTCATATAACCTATTTCTGCATATATTCTATAACTGCTGAACCATTTTCTCCATTATTCATTCTTGTTGGATTACCATCCATATATCCGCTAACACCTCCAGCTCCTACAATAATTTTAATTTTATAAGAAACTCCTAACATATCTCTATTTATATCTACTATAGCAGCGGACCCAGAGCCGCCTCCTATAGAACCTTTGTTACCAATGTTATGGGCTATACCATCACCTCCGTTTCCGCCGCTTGCTAAACATTGGCTATTTAAAATACCGCCTCGACCAGGTGTCCCCTTATATCCATCTGAACCTTGATATAATTTACCTTGTCCGCTAGCTTGACCTGCTAATCCTGAACCTGTTGCTAATCCTGTCATTTTTCCGCAACCACCGCCGCCGCATGTTGTTATAGCTGCATCATTTATTAATACCTGAGAATTGCCTCCATTGGTAGCATTATGATACCCATTATCTCCTGTTTCTATTATGGTCATACCAGCACCACCACCGCCTGAAGTTATATGTACAGTTATGCTATTAACATCACTTGGAAAAGTAAACTCATGTGTACCAACGCCAAAGTTTACAGTTTTTCTTTTTAATGTTAATCCTTTCCTTTGAAAGTCATTAATATTCCAATATTTTTTCTCTACATAACCGCCTAAACTAGCATCATATTTCATTGACAATCTTAAATATTTCTCTATTATGATATTATTATCATTTTTTACATAAAATCCTCTATTTTCATAATCATAATTTGGAAAATCTTCATTTCCATTACTGCTTCCTGATGCTATTTCTACTGTCAAATAATCATTATTACTATCTTCATTATCCCTATGAATAACAAGTTTTATATATCTTAAATCTCTATTGCTATCAGTTATATTATCAATTAATTTTATAATTTGATTTGTTTCAAATAATCTTCCTTCAAACTCACAAATACTACCTGCTAAAATATCTGGAAGTTCTCTGTCTGTATCATTCCAATGATTTAATTTTATGCCGTCGAAGGCCGTGTGAAGCATACGCATTTTCTGCATAATAATATTCTGCAGTCTATAGCTGTTTAGTAAATTGCTTGGATTTTCTTCTGGTTCTTTAATTAACTTAAACATTAATACACCTCATTATTATACATATCAAAATAATTTATTATTGCTATGCTCAAACTCGGCTATAATCATAAAGCAAATAAATTTGCTTTATGCCTCGTTCTCGCTTTATTTTTAATAAACTTCATTATTATACATATCAAAATAATCTATTTCATAATATCCATTTTTGGTTATTACTAATGGAATATATTTGCTTATTCCTTCATTGTTGATCAAATAAAAACCGCCTAATTCTTCATTATAATAACAGTCTAAACTGTTTACTATTTGTGCATCTAGGTTTCTTCCGTTATTAATTAATTTTAATAGTATATATTTGCTGCTCTCATTATTTGTATTATCTTCCAATATAATATGATTTTTAGCTTCATATATTGAATAGCAAAACATACATATAGAACCTTTTCTTATAAATGGCATATTACTACTATTAGAAAAATCTATTTTTATTCCTTCAAATGCAGTATGCAGAAATCTTGTATGTTTTAATAATTCATTCTGTCTTTTATAGGCATTTTCAATAGTAATAGGTATGCAGGAAGGTTCATAAACGAGTTCAAACATATTATTTAATCTCCCTGAATGTTAATTCTGTATAATACTGATATAAATCATTTTTTGATTTTTTAAAATCTATTTTGTCATTAGTACATACATAGAGTCCAGATTTCATATAATATTTAGCTTTTGATATAGTATTATCTTTTACAATAGTTTTTGATTTAGCAGCGGTTGTTTTTTCTATTGTTTCTGTAATTATATTTGTTCTGCTTGCATATTTAGATAATCCGTATTTGCTTATATTATATCTTGCTGTTTCTATCTCCGAATTACCATTTTCTATAATCTCATCAGGACTTATTGTTTCTTCTATCCAAACTTGAAGAGCAAAAGGTTCAAAATTACTAATATCAAAAAAGTTTATTATTTTCTCTTTGTCATCATTAGTCAGATATGGAAAAGATACTTTCCAAGTATCATAGCTTTTAGCAGGAAGTTTTCTATGAAAATAATGACCTGTTAAAGAAAAATATTGATTATGAGTATAATTTATAGTATGCGTTTTGGTTTTATCATGCGGAGGAAAATCTACTCCTTCACCTAGTATTAAATATCCGCATTCAAGTATATTACCATCTTTATTTTCTTTGATAAAAGTTATTTTTACTTTTATAAACTCTACAGCAGCTATATTATGAATAGCCTGTTTATTTATAATATTAATATTATATATTAAAGTATTGTTTTTTATATCAATTATTTCTAATCTTATTTTATCAGCATTAGTATTAAATACAGCTATTTCATTTATAATGCCGTTTCCTGATAGTGTTAAACTTCCTTCAGTTTCACTTGCAAACTTTCCAACTTCAAGAGTTTGATAATTAAACATATTAGAAATAGGAAAAAAATCATCTTCACTAGAGAAAGTATATTCAAAATTATTAAAAATATTATCCCATAATAGCCTCATAATATTCCCCTTTGTGATACTACCTTGACTCCACGTTTGCTTAAATTAAGCATTGTGCTTGCAACTATCTTGCCGTCAAGCATTAAATAAACAGGCTGATTGAAACTTGTTTCTGACTGTGTATTTACTTCATATATTCCATCATTATTTTTTGAAGCTTCAAAAATCTGGCTTCCTATTTTTGAAAGTATTCTGTCTTCAAGAGGTATAACCGCTTCATCGCTTGCTCCCTCTCCGATTACAGCATTAATTCCTCCGTTTCTCCTCTCGACAAGTCCTCCTCTTGCCAAGTATTTAGGTTCTTGCGGTTTAGCTTGGGATAATGTTGACAAGTTAACAGATCCAGCTGCTATAATTCCAAGCAAAGTTGCATAAGCAACTAAGTTGGCAGGGAAAGGAACTGCCATTGCTGAAGCTAAAGCATTTATGCCTGCTTGTGCTATAGATGCTGTTGCCTGAGCCAAAGACATTTTCCAGCTTTCCATTTGAGAATTATATTCAAGCCTCATCTTTTCATTATTGTAGTTTTTTTCTACTTCCATTTGTTTGGCTTTGGCTTCTTCTTCTATTTGTATTTTAGCTAGTTCTTTTTGTTTTTCTTCAAGCTCAGCTTTTATTCTCTCTTGTTCATAAAGTCCTAGAGCAACTTTTTGCCTATTTTGTAATTGCTTTATTTCTTTTAATAAACTCTGCTTTTGAGAGTTTTCCATTATTCCTATAGCTTCAAGTCTTGCTTTTTTTTCTTCTTCTATCGCTTCTAATGCCGCTTCTTTTCTTTCCTCATTTTTTTCTATTTCAAACTCTATAGCCTGTATTTTCATTTCTTGTATAGAAGAATAAAAATCACTTGTATAGCCGATTGTGTCATTAAGCATTTGAAGCCAATTAGCACTAAAATAGCTTGCGAGGCTTTGAGTAGGAGTTTTCCAAAGCTCTCCGAACTTCTCTTTTAATATTTCTACTTGTTCAGTTGTAAGTTCTAATTCGTTTGTTATGCTCTCTATGCCGCTTCTTACTATTTCACTTTTCTGTCCTTGCTGTTCAGCTTCACTTACTTTCTCACCAAACTCCTCAGCAACTGCAACGCCTCTTTCATAAGCTGATATACTGTCTTCTATTTCTTTTACTAATTCTGAGAATCTATCAGTTTTTATGCTGTCTAATGCGTATCCATAATTATCACTTAAATACTTTATCTGATTAGTATTCAAGTTTAATACTGTGCTCATTTCTGTGAGTATAGCACCTACTTTATCTTTTTTAGCTTCAAGAGCTTCAGCATCACTGATTTCAGCTCCCATATTACGAAGGTTGCTGACTCTTCTGTTTTCTTCTGCCTCTGCTTTTTTTAGTAAAGCTAAATAATCTTCATAACTTTTTGTTTTATCTTTAGTAGATTTAGATAAATTATTATTCGCTTCTATCTCTTTATCTGTTATACTAATGCCGTCTATTGAAAGAGCTTTTCTTTCTCTAATATTTGTATTTAATTTAGTAATCTCAGTATTTAATGCCTCCTGCTTAGACTTCCATTTCTCTACTTCCTTTCTAGCTTCTTCTAATTTATCAGCAGGAACTGCTCCAGCACCATCTAATACATTTAAATCCTGATAGATTCCTTTCTCAAAATATTCTTTTGCCTTATTATACTCTTCAGTTACTTTTTTATAATTTTCTGTTGCTCTAGCTAGTTTTTCAGCTTCATCTGAAGTCATAAAATCTTCATCTTTAGCTTTTCTAGCATCTATGACGCTGTAAGCATCAAGCATTTTTGTTTTTAAGTTTGGAAATAAAGAAGTAAGTTCTTCTGTTAATTCATTTAATCTTTTTGTTTCCTCTGCATCAAGATTTTTTGCTTTTGCTAAATTATTATATTCTCTAAATAGTAAAGCTATATTATCAGCTTCTCTATTTAATCCCATTAAATCAGATGTATCTGCAGTAGAATTATCATAAAGTTCTTTTTTTAATCTTCTTATTTCTTGTCCTGTTTTATAAGCGTTTACTGCTAATGCTGCAAGACCTGCACTAACTGCTGTAACAATTCCAATAGGAGTAGCAACCATTACTGTATTTAATGCTTTCCAAGCTGTGCTTAATCCTTGAATAGAACTTGCTGATGTCTTTAATGTAGATACCGCATTTTTAAAATCTGATATAGTTTTCTTAGCTTCTGTTAATCCTTTTCCAAGTCCTACTATACCTTTTAATGCAGGACCGAAACCTGCTGCTAAAGAAACAAATCCTACACTTACAGCCTGCAAAGGTGCAGGCAAGTCGCTGAATGTTTTTATTAAAGATATAATAGTAAGAATCATTTTTTCAGCAATAGGAACTGCTTTATCTCTTATAACAGGAAGTAAATCTTCATTAACAACAGGAAGAAGGCTGTTTCCAAGCTCTATTACTAAAGCACTAAGTTCTGCTTTTATTTTTTCAAACTGTCTTGCTGGACCGTCATCTATTTTTTTGAATGCCTCAGCTGTAGCACCTGCTGAATTATTCATCTTATCCAAAGCATCTTTGAACTTACTAGCATTCTTTCCAGATAAAGCCAAAGCAGCATTTCCTGCCTCAACACTGCTGAACATACTAGAAATATCTTTGTTATTTTTAGCAGCGGCTTCGCTCATCATTTGAAGAGCTTCCTGAAGCGTACCGCCTTCTGCTATAAAGTCTTTGAAAGTTTTTCCTGTCAATTCTTCAAATGCAATAGAAGCAGCTGTACCTTCTTTATTAAGCTCAACTAGTGCCTGCCTAATCTGTGTTGTTGCAACAGATGTAGGAGTACCCTGTGCAGTCATTACAGCAATAGCAGCTCCTATATCTTCAAACTGAACCCCTAATGCTGAAGCGGTAGGAATGACATTAAATAAAGATTTTGATAACTGAGTGAAATCAGTTTTTCCTAGCTTTACAGTTTGAAACATTATGTCCGAAGCTCTATTAACATTAAGAACTTCTGTTCCATAAGCATTTGTAACTGAAGTAAGCCCATCCACTGAAGTTTCTAATTCAGCAACTCCTGCAATAGCCGCCTCTCCTGCAGTTTTTAAGAACTCAAATACATTTTCTCTAGGAACTCCTGCAGAAAGTGATTGATATAAAGCAGGTACTACTTCCTCTGGTACTTTTCCAATTTCTTTAGAAAAAGCCAAAGTTTCCTGCTTTAAAGATTCAAAACCTTCATTGCTTAATTTAGGAAGAAGTGTAAGAACCTCACGCATTCCATTATCAAAATCAGTAGCTTTTTTAGTTGCTAATGCAAAAGCTGTTGTTCCTGCCGCTATTGGAACAGTTAAACTTTTAGTAGCTAAAGAACCGAACTTATCAAAAGATTTTCCTATCTTATCAAAACCTCTTTCTAAGTCGGTTGTTTTATCTTTAAGTTTTCCGAATGCTTCAATAGCTTGGGAAGCATCTGCATATATACTAACATTTAAGCTGCTCATTTATTTAATTATCCGTTATTATTGTTTCTATTTCCCAAAGCCCTTGCTTTTCTCTTTTTATAGTTTTATTTCCCTGCTTTGTTTCCGTTACATTATTATCTGCCTTTGTTTCTTCTTCAACTTCGATTATGTAAGGTAAATTTAATGAAGCTGTATAATAGAGCAAAAGTCTTTGCAAACTCATCTCCATCATACAGTCTTCTGTCCAGCCATAACTATGAGCTAGATGTGCCAACAATTTTATTAGTTCTATTTTTATTAGTTTTCTTTTTTTTTATTTTTTGTATTAACCTCTTTTGTTTCTTTTGAATCGGTACCTGCATGAAGATAAGATTCAAATATCATATTCAGTAATTTTAATAATTGATCATAATTAAAATCTTCTAATATTTTTTCTCTATCTACATTTACATTTTGTCTTTCTATAATAGGAATTGCTATTTCATCAATCAATATTTCAGAATCAATACCCTCACCATTTCTCAATGCCTTAAAATAATTATTTACTTTAAGAGCCATTTTAAGAGGTAGATTATTAACATCAATTTTATAATCTCCAAGCGTTGCATAAACTGCTTTTTTATTACTAAACTCTTCTAAATCTGTAATTGCTATTTCCATAATTATTATTCAAACTTTCCCAAAAAAAAAAGATTATTGGGAAGCTTTACTTCCTCCTAATTTTTTATTAAGCTGCCACATTAATAACAATGTCTAATTGTTTATCTTCATTGCCTGCTTTCTTAGCTGTTATCTTCAATGTTACAGTTCCAGCAGCCTTACCTGTAATAGTGAATACTTTATCAGCATCATTGTATTCAACATCAATAAAGCCTTGTTCTTCTGGCTCTATTAAATATGTTATTTCATCAGCATTGCTTGTAAGATTTATTGTAGGTTTTTCTCCAACTCTTAAATCTAAACTTTCTTTGTTAGCTGATAAGGTGAGGGCTTCTACCACATTAATTGGTATGCTAAGTTCCATGTCTTCATTACCTGCTTTTTTAGCTATGACTTTTAATATACCATTACCTGCTTTTTTTCCTGTTACAGTAAATACTTTATCTGCATATTCAGCATCAAAATAATCCTGTCCATCTGGCTCTAATATTTTATCTATAGTATCAGCGTTACTTGTAAGATTTAAAGTAGGTTTTTCTCCAACCCTTAAATCTAAACTTTCCTTGTTAGCTGATAAGGTGAGGGCTTCTACCACATTAATTGGTATGCTTATTATTTTATCTTCACATCCAGCTTTTTTAGCTATAATTTTTAATACAGCCTTGCCTGCTTTTTTTCCTGTTATAGTAAATATCTTATCAGTGTCATTATATTCTGCATCAAAATAATCTTGCTCAGTAGGTTCTAAGCTATAATCTATAGTATCAGCATTGCTTGTAAGATTTACATTCGGTGCTTCACCAACTTTCAAATCTAAACTTTCCTTGTTTGCTTCTAAAGTAAGTTCATCTTTTATAACTTCATCTTCTTCATCATCGCTGACTGCTTGTTCATCTTCATAACATGCAAGCTGTTCTCCGCTTTTCTGACTGCCTGCTAAAGTTGCTGAAAAACTCAATTTTCCTATTAATACATCCTGTGCTTTATCTGAAGGGAAGCTAAACTCTAAACCGCCTGCTATTGAAGCCTGTGGTAAATATATTCTTAATTGTTTACCTTCAGCATTAGTATTAACTATCATTATGCATTTAGGTTTTATTTTAGAACTTTTTCCGCCTGTTGTCATACGAACCATTTTAGGCATTATTCTAGTATATGTTATAATTAAAGTATCTGTGCTAGGAGATATTTTACTATCTGTAATTTTTATTCCATTAGTTCCTATTTTTTCGTAGCTTGATTCTTCTATGAGAATATTTCCCATAGAGTTTTTCTTTTCTACTTTAGTTATTGTAACTTCGCTTCCATCTGCATTCTTAAATGGAACTTTTATTTCTTCACCTCTTTTATATGTATCTGATTCTACTATATACTCTTTTGTAACTTCTGTTTTACCATCATATTCGTCTATATTATCAATACCACCTCTTGCCATAGCATAGTTTTTAAAATTAATTTCTAAGCTATCAAGTGTTAATTCTATTTTATGTTCTGTTTGTAAAGTGGTTATAGTTCCTGCATTGTCGCTTTCTATATCCGCTGTAGACATAGTTTCTTTTAGAGCAATGCTGCGTGCCGCTCCTATGTCTATAAGGTTATCAAATCTATCTCCAATTAGAACCTTTGCACTTCCGTATCTTACTGTTCTTCTTGTTTGTACTTGTGTTTGAGTCATAAAGTCTCCTTATAATTAATATTTATATAATATATTTACTATGCTTACAGCTTGATAAAAATCTTCAGTATAATTATGTGTTTCATTTGAAACGCTGCATCCGCATATTTCTGTATCATCAATAATAGCTGTTAAATTGGTAAAATATTTGCCTATTGCTCTTTGTATATTCAATGCTTTATTCAAATCATTAGAATATACGGCTATTTGATAAACATTTCTGCCATATTCAAAATCATAATGCGGTGTACTGCTTATTAAAGAATAAACTATATATGTTTTATTGTTATCTATTTGAGAATCAGAAACGAAATCTAAATAAACTCCGTCTGCCTCTCCTTTTGTTATTTCTCTAAGTATTGTATATATAGCATTCTCAATCATTTCTTGTTGTTTGCCTTATCTATTGCTTGCTGTATTTTTTGTTTTATATATTCTTCTATAACATCCTTTTTACTTTCAAAAATAGGAATTAAAAGAGGCTGAGGAGGCTGAGAAACTGTCCCATATTCAGGGAAGCGTACATAATATCTATCTCCCTGTTTTTTATACCATTTTATTTTATTCTTAGATGGAACTCCGCCGCCTTTTTTTTCTAATGTTCCCACCTTTATAGCTACGGAAGTGTCGCTTCCTTTTGATGATTTTCTTTCTTTTACATCATAATATTTATCTTCACTCCAGCCTCTGCTTTTTGCCTCTGCATTAGCTTCTTTTGCTATTTCATTTCCTGCTTTCCTAGCCCCTGCTTTTATAGCCTTCTTAAAATCGCCTCCTAGTTCTTCTAAAGTTTTTCTAAATTCATCAAGTCCTTTTATACTTATAGAAGTTTTTCTGCTAACACCTGACATATTATTCGCTTTTATTATTTACCAATTTTTTTATTGTAAATATGCATTCTGTATTTTTATATGAAACATTCTCTCTATAAATCACTTCATAAATATCAGTTTCACGGTTTATTTTGGCCATCATTCCTTTAGTATCAAACTCTTTGAAATAATGAGTATGTACTTTTAAAGTTCTTTCTAAATCTTTTCTTTTACCTTGCTGTATATCTTTATATGTTATATCTTCAATTGAGCATTTTACTTTTCTTAATTCTTTTAATTGAGTTTTTCCTGTTCCGTTTCCATTATCTATATATTGACTGACATAAAAAGTTATAGTGTGTATAAGTTTGCCAACTTTCATAAAGTAATCTTTTTCCTTGCTATAGCCAATAATCTATGTACACCTTTCAAAGCTGTATCCTCACTTTGACTGGCTTCTCCTGTTTTGCTTTCAAAATAATGAGTAGCAAGTCCAAGAATTGCATACTTAACTTCAGCAGGGCAATCAATTCTTTTGTATTCTGTTTCATTAACTTTATTACAATAGCCGATTGCACTGTCTAAAGCCAATTGCAGTATATCATCATCATAGTCAATGCCTTCTAAGTTCAGAAACTTTTTGAACTCTGACAAAGTAACTACTCTGTCATCATCTTGCGACAGCATACCTTCGGTACCTGTTTCGACTACATTAGCAACATCAATGTCTATAGTGTTATCAATATCTTCAGTCTTGCTACTCATATATAAAAGCCTTAAGCTGCATACGCTTGATCATTTGGTAATAATCTTACAAAAGCCTCTTTTTTAATAGGTGCTCCATCTCCCCAATATCCTACTTGGAATCCTACTTGATTTGTTTTACTATATAGTTCATGCAGAACTTGAAGCTCCATAGATAAACTATCCATTATCCAATAATAATCTAAGTTTGCTAAGAATCCAAAATATTTTGTAGCTTCCAACTTATCTTCTATAAAGTCATTTTGTACAACAGGTATTCCAAGAAGAGTACTAGGCTGTCCTACCAAAAGACTTTCCTGCCAAATAGGGCGATCTTGTTTGTCTTTTAATTTTCTTAATGCTGCAACAGCTTTTCTATTAATCATCCATACAGCTCCGCTTTGGTATCCGCTTTTTAGTAGACTTACTGCATCTACTAATCCGTCATAAGTTATGGCAGCACTTGCAGTTCCAACCTTTATATCTCTATCAGTTGGAATAGCAGCTGCATTATCTGACGTCTGGGCGAATATACCCAAAGGTTTTTCTGTACCATTACCATACAAATAATTATATTCTAAAGTAGCAGATAATTTATATGTTATTCTCTCTTTTACAAAAGCCTGAATATCTATATTGCTTTGCATTATTAATCTTTTACTAAGTTTAACTAACTTAGTAAGTTGATTAGATTTCATCTCCCTTTTGCCGAAAGCCATAGCTTCATCTTCTTCAACTTCCGCTATTTCTGAAGTCCATGCTAGGTTATTTAAATCACTATCAAGTGTAGGTATTCCTATGCTTGAATACCCGTTCATAGCAGGAAGTATATGTGCTTTTTTTCTTATTTGTACTGCATTATCAAGGTCTTTTATAATGTCTTGTACTAGATATTGCGGGGCCACCGTGTACCCCCCTTTTTCCGCAACTCCTGCCTGAAGTGATTCTCTTATCTCCTTATTGTTCCCTGTTCTAAACCATCTAGTAACTTTAGCTCTTAATTCAGCTTCGTTATCATCAGAGGATGCATTATCTAAATTATCAGCTATATTTCTTTTATTCATAGAAGAATTAGTTTGAAGCGATAGAAGTCTGTCATATCTTTCTATCTCTTTGTTTCTATTTTCTACAACCTGCATTAAAGTCTCTATATCATTATCTAACTTTGATATATCATCTTTTTTAATTTCTCTCTCTTCTATACTCATAGAAGCATACGCATTTCTTTTTTGCATAAGTTCATCAATGCTTGTTAAAGATGAATTATTTTCATTTTTTAGTTTTTCTATTAAAGCTCTTAATTCTTCTGGTGTCATAATTTGATACTCCTTATTTATTTTTTATTTTTAGATATTGTATTTTTCGCTTATATTCCTTACTTCTATCTTCAAAGCCATCATTCTCTACAGGTATAGCTTTATCAGGAGGTTTTGGAATATATGCATCATTATTTTGATCTCTAACATTTGTTTCCGTATAAGCAGGAAATGTTACTAATGATATCTCATGCACAGTGATTTCGTTTATTTCACGAATTGGCATTCCATATTTTTTTAATGTTTCTTTGTTGTCAATCCAGTTTTCTCTTACTGCTTTAAAGCCGAAAGACATTTGCTTTATATCGCCTCTGTCTACGCTTTCTTTTAAATCCCTTGCCCAAGTAGTATTTGGTAAAGAAACTTCAAAATATAAACCCTTATCATCTTCTCTTAAAATCAATGTGCCAGCACTTTTTCTGCCAAGTACATATCTTGTGTCATGTCCCCAAAGACATACTTGATCGTTTTCTAATAATGATTTAGTAAAAGCACCTCTGTTTATACGCTCTCTAAATAAATTCCCATAAAGCGGCTCACTTAAAGAATTATATACAATAGCATAGCCTCTTAATTTAAGAGGTTCACCTTCGGTGTCTGTGCTTTTTTGGATATCAATATCTATACTTCTAATTTCATTATTATTCACTGGCATTTTTATCTTCCTCTTCTAATTTTTTATTTTTATCATTATTATTTATATTAAAGTTTTGATTGTCTTTAGTTTCTTCGTATACACTTTTTATTGGTCTTATTTGCTGAGAAACGAAATACTCATCTCCGTATTCATCTTCTACTTCATTAAGGTTTTCTTGGCTTCTCCATTCATCTCTAGTAAGAACACCATTATTGAATTTGATTTGATTTGCTTGCTGTCTTGTAAGAGTATCTCCTCTCAAAAGTCCATCCAAATTAAACTCTATATTATATTTTTTTCTTTCTAATCCGCTTAATAAATATCCGTTTAATGCTTTTTCTATACGAACGCACCACGGCCTTATGGTGTGCGTTACAAACTCTATACTTTGATGTTCTATATTATTATTTGTACTTCTGCTTAAATCGCCGATTAGATGAGGAGGTACACGGAACACTCGGCATATTTCTTCTACCGAAAATCTTCTGCTTTCTAAAAATTGAGCATCTGACAAGTTCATTGTTATAGGGTCTATTTTCATTCCTTCTTCAAGGACAACGATGCCTTTTTCCCAAGCTTCTCTGAAACTTTCTTTGAGATTTTGTTTAGCTTCTTTGCTTAATTGCTGCGGATGTGAAATTATAGGAACTTTTTTAACACCATTAGAAAAGAAATCTAATGCAAAATTATCTTGATAAAGTCCTGTAGTTATTTGCTTACGCATCATAGCTATCGGACTGTACCCTATTACTCCGTTCCATCCAAGCCCTGCTATATGCATAACTTGTAATGGAGATAAAGTGATTATTTTTCCGTCATCATAATATTCAAACATTTTATTTCCGTTTGAATCTCTATATACTTTAATTTTATTAGAATCTATTAAATAAAGTTCTGTTACTCTATTAAAATTGTCTCTTACTACTTCTACAAAACCATTGCCCTGCAAAAGTATTTGAGTTATTAGGCTTTCTATAAATGATACTGATGTGCATTCTGCATTAGGTGAGTCATGTAATAATCTATATAAGGAATGATCTTTAGCTTTTATTTTATTATTGCCATTTACTTTATATACAAAAAGAGGTAAGGTTGCTATTGTTTCAGCTATAACTCTCACACATGCAAATACTGTAGAGAAAGTTAAAGCTGTATTCGGATTGACTGCTGATAAAGTTTTATCATTTTGAATAGACAAAAAGTTATTACTGTCAATATGACTGAAATCAGGAAACAGCCACTTTTTTATATAATTCCTTATATTTTTTATAATAGGCATATATATATAAAAAAATATAAGGAAATATAAGTATTATTTAATTATATTATGCTATTTTTTCATTAATAATATCCTCTTGTTTATCTTGATATGCTTTACTTACTCTTTTTACTGCTGTATCAAAATATTCATCATCAAGCTCTATTCCTATAAACTTTCTATTAGTATTAATACATGCAACTCCTGTACTGCCTCCGCCCATAAATGGATCTAATATCGTATTATTTTCATCTGAAACTAATCTTACTAAACGCTCCATTAAAGCAATAGGCTTCTGAGTCGGATGCTGATATTGATACTGTTCTCTGTTACAACGCATAATAGATGTTTCTATTTTTCCTTTCTTTACCGTTTGAAATAGATAAAGACCGCTTTTATGACTTTTAAATTTTTTAACTATTAAATGATGTTCTCTTTTTTCTTCATAATTAAACTCTTTTATTCCTGTCTCTATATATTTAATAACATCATCTTTATATTTGCTGTTTAATGCACTCCTTAATCCTTTCCAAATATCTATTATTCTATCCAATTTATTTTTATTAATTTGATATTCCAAATAATCAACATGTGATTTTCTTAAATTAGCATTTCCAAAACTGCGAAAAGAAATATCTTCATGTATTCTTAAAAAATTATGTAAAAAATTAGATGCATTATTTTTTTCCCATACAGCAGTTTCTTTAAACTTAAAACCTAATTTGTCAAGCATTAAGTTCCATCTAAAAAATGCATCTCCTCTTCCAAAGAATGCTATCATAGAATTATTTTTTAATAATCTTTTCCATTCTCCAAATACTTTATCTTCATTAAAAGGTATATCTAGTTTATGCTTTAAATATAAATACGGAGGATCTGATATTACAGCATTTATAGAATTGCTTTCTAATTCTTCCATAACCTCTTCGCAATTCCCTTTTATTAAAGTACAGTTTCCAATAACAACTTTTCTAAACATAAAAGCTCCTGAATTATTTTTTTATTATAGTTATAAAATATTATATTACTTATTATTAATGTAGATTTTTAACTAAAATATACTGTTAGGAGTATGAATGCCTGATAAAGCTAAAAAAGCCACAAAAAACGCCAAAAATAAGCCAAAAAAAGCCGTTATAATACCAAATCCGCCAGAATATTTTAGTGGGTATTCTTTAAAAAAATGGGAGGAACTTGCTCCTATTTTTGATGAAAAAAATATGCTTGGAGAAGCTGATTTATCAGCATTTGAACTTTTATGCCTACATTATGGTGATGCTATGAATCTTTATAAAGCTATGATTAATGAAGGCGGTTCTATAGCAGGCTATTTAGCAGGTAAAAACTCTCAAACTATGGGTGAATATTTAGCATATCATAAAGCCATAACAGCATATACAAAAATGCTTACTGAGTTTGGTTTAACTCCTGCTTCCAAAAAGAAAGTTCCTACACCTGATACTATAGAAGAGGATGATCCGCTTGAAAAAATGATAAATGGTTAAATATGATGTATACTTATAAAGAATATATCAATAAAGTTATAAATAAAGAATTACCAGTCTGTCAAGCTGCTTTTTTATCTGTGAAAAGGCATTTGGACGATATAGAAAAATCAAAAAATAATGATTATCCTTTTTATTTTGATGATAACGAAGCTAAACGTCCTATTATGTTTATACAATCTTTAGTACATACAAAAGGAGAATGGGCAAATCATAATATTATATTAGAATCTTGGGAACAATTTATAATAGCAAGCATATTCGGATGGAGGAGAAAGGAAAATAATTTAAGAAGATTTAAAAAGGCTTATGTTCAGGTAAGTAGGAAAAATGGAAAAACAACTTTTGCATCTGGCATTGGTAATTATTGTTTTTTCTGCGACAGTCCTGCAGAGGCTGGAGTTGAAATATACTATATAGCTACTAAAAAAGATCAAGCGAAAATTGCTTGGAGTGAAAGCGAAAGGCAAATAAGAAAAGCAAAAGCTCTTAATAAAGAAGCGATTACATATAAACAAACTTCTACAATTACAAAGAAAAAAGATACTGCCTCAAAATCAAAACCATTAGGACAGGATAGCAATACTGAAGACGGATTAAATCCGCATTTAGTTATAGTAGATGAATACCATGCACATCCTGATAATGAATTATTAAATGTTCTTGAATCTGGAATGGGAGCTAGAAGGCAGCCTCTTATATTTATAATTACTACTGCTGGATTTGATAAATCTTCAGTATGTTTCTCTGAATATGAATATGCAAAAAAAATATTAGATGGTTCAAATACTAATGAAGAATATTTTACAATAATATATGAACCTGATGACATCAATGATATTTGGGTATTTATGTCTGAATATAAAGAAAAATTAAATAAAAATGAAGATATTTCAAAGCAGGAAAAATTAATAAATAAAATTATTTTTCAAGCTAATCCTAATATAAATGTTTCTGTAAAAGACAGTTACCTAAAATCTAGGCTTTTAGAAGGACTAGATAAACCTATTCAGAGAACTGATATACTTACAAAGAACTTGAATGTTTGGACACAGGCGAGTGAAGTTTGGATTTCTTCTGACAGGTGGCTTAAATCTTATTTACATCAAAATATAAATATAAATGAATTAAAAGGCAGAAAAGCCTGCATAGGTTTGGATTTAGCAACAACAAGAGATATAGCGGCCTATGTTTTATGTTTTGATTCTATTGATAATGGTCCATATATACTTCTGCCTCGCTTCTTTATGCCTAAAGAAAATATAAGGCAGCGTTCTAAAGAGGACAGAGTACCTTATGAATTATGGGCTTCTCAAGGTTTAATTACTTTAACAAATGGTGATATAATAGATTTTGATGTTATAGAATCTTCAATCTTAAATGATGCCAGAAATTTTGAAATTATAGAAATAGCTTATGACCCTTGGAAAGCTATTGAAGTAGTTACTCATCTAAAAAAAGAAGGTTTTAAGATGACTGAGATAAGACAATCTTTTGCAGTTGGTGGTTTATCTGAAGGAACTTCTTTATTTGAAAAAACTATAGATGAACGCAAACTTCTACATGGCGATAATGCGGTTCTTAATTGGATGATAAGCTGCTGTGAAGCTAGAACGGATGGAAGAGATAATTATCTGCCTACTAAGCCTGATAGAAGAAGATCATATAAAAGAATAGATGGTGTTGTAGCCTCTATTATGGCTCTTCATAGAGTGATTAAAAATCATTTTGAAGATACGAAAAGTATTTATGAAAGTGAAGGTGTATTTACCTTATAATCTGGATACTTTATATATACTGTTGCATTATATTCTATTATATCTGCATATAGATTATCATTATTTAATAATTTCATTATTTCTTTTGTAGTATCTTCATTATTGTTTTTTATTATTGTTAATTCTTTTTAAATTGCCAAATTGTTAAATTGGTTATTTTTATAATTTTTTATAAATAAATAATATAATTCAAAAAAGGAGATTTTAATGGATTCTAGAAATGGTATTACTATTAATTTTAATCAAGATATATATAGATGGATTGTAAAAATGGTTGAAAAAGCTAAGGCAGATCCTCTAAATTATTCTAATTCTACATTTGGAGGTTTTGTGCAGGCTTGTGTTGCAAAAGCTAAAAAAGAGTACGAGGAAAAAGAAAGCGAAATACAAAAATTAAATAAAAGAGTATTGGAATTAGAAAATAAAATTAAAGAATTAGAAAAATGATATTGATACCCCCTAATAAAAAAGTTATCGCCATGTATAAAAGACTCCCCACTCGTTGCACCACTTAAAAGCTTGTAGAGATTTTACCCACCCCCGCCAAGCAAATATAAATCACTTATAATTTTATTAAATAAAAAAATTAAAAAAAATTATTTTTTTTATGAAATTACTATTGACTTTTTGAATAATATCGAGTATAATCAAAATATAAACAACAATGGAGGTGATGCTATGTGAATATTATTGAACTGCTAACCGCAATTACTAATTTGTTGACAGCTATAATAATTGCGGTTACGACTTTTAAGAATAGGAAATAATTCTTAAAAGTGTCCAAACGGGGTGGGTTCACATTCCCGCTCCCTTTGGATATTATAAAATATATATATAAAGGAGTCAAGTATGTTAGAAAAAATTACTTGGGTAATATCCATAAGTGCTTTATGTATAAGCATATTTAATTTAATAATGGTGTTAACAGTATGGAAAAAAAAATAACAGAAAATAGAGGCGGTAAAAGAGAAGGTGCAGGACGTCCTTTTGTAGATAAAGAGAAAGGAAAAATGCATACACATGGTATTACTATGCATGATGATATCTGGAAAGATATAGTAAATGAAGCTAAAAAATTAGATTTATCAGCAAGTCAATATATAGTAATGCTGCACCAAAAAAACATGAAAAATTAAACCACTGCGTAAGCCTTTACGGCAGTATAATTAGTGTTGCGATAATTTATGTTGAAAAAATAATATTAAATCATAAACCATCTTTTTTTATATTAGAAAATGTAGAAAGGTTTGGTAAATCTAAATTAAAAAAAGATTTTACTAACAAAGTAGAAAGTTTATACAATATACAATATATTATAGTATCTCCAGATCAATTGGGTATACCACAACATAGACCTAGAATATTTATAATTGGTCAAAAAATAACTAATTCCATCATAAAAGATATCAATAAATTACAATACAAAAAAGTAAAGAAGAATTTTTATAAAATTAAATATCGTAATGTAAAGTACGTTGAAGAAAGCAAATTATCTATATTAAAGTTATGGCAAAATATTATTAATGAATTACCAAAAGATGAAAATATTTATAGTCCATTATGGAGTACAGAATATATGGCTACATATCCATTTATGGATAAAGCTACCATAAACTATTCAAGTTCAGAACTAAATAATTATAATGGAATATATGGTACTAGTTTGAAAGATTTAACAAAAAATGAACAAATAAATTTACTACCTAAATATGCTAGAACTAATTCTGAAAAATTTCCAAATTGGAAAATAAGATTTATAAAAAATAGTAGAGATTATTGTTTAAAAAATAATAATGTATTCTCTAAATATATAAATAAATTAAGTAAATTAAGTTTAAGTCATCAGAAATTAGAATGGAACATAAAAAATAATGATTCCAGAAATTTGCATGACTATATAATACAATTTAGACCATCAGGTATTAGAGTTAGTAAAAAAGATAGATTTCCATCTTTAGTATCTATTAATTTAACACAGATACCTATAGTCTCTAGTGATGGAAATAATTTTAGATACATAACTACAGAAGAAGCATTAGCATTACAATCTTTCCCAAATAATTTTATTTTACCAGAAGATTATTCGAAAGCATTTAAAGCATTAGGTAATGCTGTTAATGTGGATATAGTCTATCAGATAATGAAATATATAACTAAAAATTAAAATAAATTAATTATCATAATCAGCATTATTTATTTTTATAACTTCATCATTAAATTCTTTCAAACGTCCTATGCCAATAGTAGTTTCTAACTTTATTGGTCTATATTTAAATATAGTATTTCCAAATGTAAATTTGTATCCATTTTGTATTCTAAAACCTGTAAAATCAACATTAGAATCAAATATAACATCTTTAAATTTTGTGCAGTCATTACTTACAGTATATTCATTATCCCTTATATATACATTTTCAAATGATACATTTTTACAACATTTAACATTTTCAAATAAAATTTCACCTCTAAAAATACCAAAGAATACAACATCATCTTCAAATATAACATTTTTTAATACTAGGTTATTTATAAAGAGTCCAATACTAACTTTGTTTTTAAATTTAGTATTAGAAATAAGTATTTTTGAAATAATAGGAGTATTTTCTAAATTCTTTTTATCAAGTTTTTCTTTTATAGTATTTGATAAGGAAAATTCTTTATCAACTATCTCATATTCTGAATCTGGTATTGAATTAGAATATTTATCCCTATATATAATTACATTAGGTATTAATTCTATACACATAAATATCTCCTTTCCTCTTATATAGATATAATATACGATAACCTTTATTATCGAAACTAATAATTTATTAACCTTATTTCATTTGCATTTACATTTATTTATATATTATTAGTATATTAAACAATAAATGGATTTATCAAATTAGTTATTATATGAATATGCTGTATGTAAATTAAAAACAATTTCAGGTATAGAACTATTTGATATTTTTTTTGCTTTTTCCAAAAATTGTACGGACTCATTACGCTTTCCATTTTTTAATAAAATTAAACCTATATTATTTAATAGAAAGTAGTTATTAGATAAGTTATATACTAAATTAAAAAGCTCCATAAAGTTATCTTTATCAATATAAAATAAAATCATACCTAATCTAGCATAACTAGAAGCTTTTATTTCATTATCATCTTGATTCTGTTCTATAATATTTCTGTAGTATTCTTTAACATTATTCCTAATTTCTTCAGTTATAATATCTGTATGATTATATTTACATAGATACTCTGATGGTGGATAATCTTTAATACTATTATTACAGTATAAATGACTAAAAAAATAATCAGCAGCAACATCATAATTTTCATTTTTTAAATTTTCTAAAGCCTTATCATAGTAGTTCATTTTATAAACTCCTTTTATAATAATTAATATATAAATATTATAGTACATAGAATGATGTATTTAATATAAATATAGCTAAACAAACTTAATATTCTTACAATTTTCATAGTATTATTACATTAAATAAATGATATGAAAATTGTAGGAAGAATTATTGATTACTAAATTAAAATACATTTTTAGTTATTATCCATAATATTTGATATTGCTATTTTACGTACATATTGCCCAACACTTAAATTTTCTTTCTGAGCATAAGTATTAATAAGATTATACATTTCTTTGGTAAGCCTAAACATAACCCTTATATCAGCTTTCTCAGTACCTTGTATTTTTCTACCAGCTCCCTTTCTAGCTCCACCTCTTGGCATAAAGATATCCTTTTATTTGATATAATTATAGTATATAGTATTTATTTGAAAAAGTCCACTTTATTCAATAAAATATGTATGTATGAATAAGGTTGACATTATTTATGATATCTATTATTATATAAACGATTGTCAATTTTAGGAATTATGAATATGAATACTAGTTGTTTGGAATTATTTTTATTATATTATAAAGAGGATCAAAATATAAATCAAGATAATTTTTTTCACTATTTTGATATTTTGTATAATAAAGCATTAGAAGAAATAAAAAATAGATTAAATAATTTACCTATAAATAAAAAAGAATATAGTTTGGAACAGATATCAAAAGAAGTATTTAATCTAAATATTGATGGTGCTGAGAGATTGAATATGTATTATAAAGTTCAATTTGAAGCAATGATATATGTATTTAAAGATTATTATAAGATTATATCAAATAATTTTAGAGATTTAGAAAATTTTTATAATAATATAAAATTTCATGGAGCATTACAATATTATCTATATTTGTATGGAAATATTTTATGTATTTTGGGAGAATTTGAAATTAGAAATGGTATAAAACCTATTAGAGAATTTGTTATAAAAAATAGAGTAGATAGTTTTGAAGTTTTTAATAGTTCATTAAATTTAAAAAATGATAATATACCATTATCTCCTCTATTATCATTTAATAGTAGTGTATTTTTGATAAGACAATCAATAGAGTTAAAATTAAAAAACATGTTAGGTATAGATTATATTTTAGATATAGATAATAAGGAGTTAGTAAAAATTCCTGGTGATTCATTATTGGACTTTGTTTTTAATAATAAAAATATAGAAATTCCAGATACAATCCAAAAGGGAATTTTAAAAAAAATTCATGAATGGACACAGTTATTTATACATGGAGGATTTATTATCAATATTTGGCAGATACATATAGCTCATATAATATTAAAAGATTTATTTCAACCCAATTCTTATGAACATGATGATAAAAGGATATTTAGTATATATGGATCTGTAAAGATGAAAAAAAATTATTATGATAATCAATTAGATAAAGAAATTATAGATTATTTGAAGAAAACATATAAATACGTATCAAATAAGAATATAGAAATAATCAAATTAAAAAATCCAGAAGCTATAATATATTAATAAAAAATTAAATTATTTAATGTTTATCATTTTTTAATAAATAGAAATATATATCTTTTTTTGATAACAGTAATTATCGCAACTTAAATATTATTCTGCCTCCAAACTTTTTAAATATATTCCTGTTATAGCTATAGAGCTATGATTTAATGCCTGTCTAATAAGTTCTATATCTTTGGTTTGTTTGTATAGGGTAACAGCGAAATAATGCCTTATATCATGTATAGAGTAGGCGGCTTTTATTTTACCTTGATTATATAAACGCTTTGAACTTCTATAAAATATGTTCCTTATTACTTCAGAGCTTTTATTTTTGAAAGGATTATTAAAAGAAAGATTATTCTGTTTTAATAATTTAATAACTTTGTCAGTAACTTTCCAGCTTATTTCTTTGCCTTTTGAATATGAATAATATTTGTTATTTCTTATTTCTAGTTTAGGTAAAGCACCAACACGCACACCGCATTCCATTATAAAAATGATGGCCACTTTTATAAGAGGATTTGATATATCTTTAATTATTAATTCAATTTCTTTTTTAGTTGGTACTTCCAAACGTTTCTTATTTTTTACAGGCGGACGAGTTTTTGTCCCTCGAAAAGGATTTTTCATAAACGGATACCTTCTTTCTAAAAAAGAAAAGAAAGATGAACAGGAAGAAACTAATGCACGTACACTTAAATTAGAAAGCTCACTAGAATTAACTTCTGTTATAAAATCATCAGCTTCTCTTGCTTTAATAAATAAAATATTTTTGTTATTAATTTTGCAGTATTCCTCTAGTTTATTAAGTCCATTTTTATACTGTCTTTTTGTGTGATTGCTTTTTGTTTTTGAACACTGCTTAAAAAAGTTTTCTTTCTCTGTTTCATAATCTATCTGTTTAATAAGCTGCTCTTCTTTCATATAGTCAAGTATATTTAAGTAGTTAGCTTGTTTGTAAAGAAGTTCTGCTTGCTCTTGGCTTATTATATTATTATTTTGTAATATTAATTCTTTATATTTTTTAGAAGCCATGTTTATACCTTTTTATAAATTAAAGACTTATTTTTAGTCTTCATTTATATAAAAAGAATATAAACTTTTATAACTCCTAATTTAATTTTATTACTATATCACAAAGTAAAGCAACAATATTTGATAAAAAGAAACAAAGTAAATAGAACGCCTTAGCAATGTCATTTTTAGATGTTATACTAATAAAAATACATATAACACTGAATATTCCAAAACATATAGAGCCGATTTGATAAACCATCATTTTATAACCTTATTCAATATATTTTCTACTGCCTGCATATAAAACTCTAAACTATGATTACACTCTAATCTTTCATTATTAATAGTTACAAACAGTTCATTTTTATTTTTTAGTTTTTTATAACTAACATTAATATTTTTATATTTATATTTTAATACTCCTAAAATATCATTCATTCTTCTGAACTCATCATTTACATCATTATAATTAATAATAACTTTAATCATCTGTTTTTATCTCTTTAATGTATTTATTGACAAGTCTGTATCCTAAGCATTGTAAAATCTTTATATAATGTAAAACTTCATTTAAATAATTACTTGAATATAATTTTTTACTGCTTCTACTATATAAAATAAATCTTTTTGTTTTCTTTTCATATATCAAAAAAAAATCTCTGCTTCTACCATTAGCATAAAAGTTTTTTATAGTAAAATAAAAAGATACAGACTGTTTTTTTATATTATCCATCACAACTATATCTTTTTCATAAGTAAAAAATAATCTAGTGAATATTTTTGATATTATTCTTTTTTCTTTATTATTCTTAATCATTTTCCTCTTCAAAATCAATAGTTATTGGAATACCTCTGAGTAATGCTTTACTTAGGCATTTTCTGCATATATTTTTTATAACTTTTCTATATTTAGTTCTGCATTTTTTATCTTTAACTCTTATTGTTATTTTACATGAAATTAAAGCATTATCATATTGTTTTTTATTTAATCCGCATATACAGCAAATCATTTTATACCTCTATTATTTTTGATTCTTGAATATTTTTTATTCCTTTCATTCTTTTTTATATATGTTGTTTTCATTACTATTATTAAGTTCTTCTATAATTAAATGTATTTTTTCCCTGTCTTCTTCAGATTGTTTAAACTCCCATGAATAAGGCTCTTCTAAATCGATAAGTTTAATAAAATGCTTTTTAATAATCAAAAAGCATTTTATTGCCTTCGCTATCCACTTTATCACCGTCTGCATCATAGTCCCATCTGTTTATATTATCAGCATCTACACTTAATGGATCTTCTTCATCCTCTTCATCTATTCTATCATTTGAATCATCTTCACCGAAAGATATTATTCCATTATCTTCTTCTAATGTTTCTTCAAAAGATTTATTTTTTCTTTTATCAATTTCTTTTTGTATATCTTCTCTGTAATGATCAAGCATTGTTACTTTTTTTAATTCTTCCAATTCTTCAATAGTAAGTTCTGATAGCCTTCTTCCTTGTGTTATTTTATTTTCAAGTTCACGGCTACGATTAAACTTTCTGCCGTGTAAAATATGTTTTGCTGTTTCTGTAGTATTATAGAAATCAGATAATTCTTTATCTAATGAAATTATTTTTTCAAGTTCTTCGTCTGTAAGTTCATTATATGCTCTGCCGTTTGTTATAGCTTTTATTTTATTTTCAAGTTCTATTTTTTTTGATGTCTCATTATTTTCTGATTTAGTCATACTTAAATCAAAAATACCTCTTCTGTTTAATTCATTTTTTATATAATCTTTATATCCTTGCTCTAGCTCATCATTATTGTACAACTCAATTAATCTATCATTTGTATATAAATTTAAATATACACCTTTACTAGAGCCATCTAGAGGATTTCTTGAATAGTCTTGGGAATAAGATTTGTTATCTAAACGTTTTTGAATTTCTTCTTCTATGTATTTTTCATCAAGAAGTGTAGTTTCTTTTAATTTCTCCAAATCCTCCATTGTGAATGTTTCAAGCATTTTATTTAAAATAGGTTGTGCTGTTTCAGTATATTTATCCATAGATAACTTTTCTTTCATAACAACAATCTCTTTTTCCATTAATGCTATGTATTCTAATTCATAATAAGTAAGTTCTGATAAATCTCTTCTTTTTTTTATTTTTTCTATACTATCAAGTAAACTATCAATATTTTCCCTATAAATTTTTTCCCTAATAGAGTTAACATCTAAATTATTTATATTACTATTTTTTGATATAAATCTCTGTATAGCATTCATAACAGCATTAGCTTCTTCTTTATTATCGGACGTAAATGTTATCCCAAAACGCCCTTTATTTTCTATAAAGTTTACCTCTCTCATTCTTTATTTCCTCTTTTATTTTCTAATTCTCTTTTTTTAATTATTGCTTTATCTATCATAATTAAAAATACACTTGCTGGTATATTTTCTTTTTTACTTACAAAGTCTATAAACTCAGATAATAAATATATAATATCTTCACCATTTATATTTTTTATATCAATTAATACTTTTCCTTCTGATGCATCTTTTTCCAAATGTATATATTCTTTATTATCTGTTTCCATAACTAACCTCATCAATAATCTTTCTTTTTATTTCCAAAAGCTCCGTCTTCTTTTGCTGTTTTTCTGCTATGACATCTTCTGCATAGAGCCTGCAAGTTGCTTTTATCATAAAACAAAGGATCATCTTCGCTTTCTACTCTTTTTATATGATCCACATGTTCAGCAAAGTTATGGCACTCAGCAAAGTTTTTACAAAGCGGATTTTTATTTAAAAAACTTTCTCTCAATGCTCGCCATTTTTTACTTTGATATCTTTTATATGCTTTTTCATTACTTCGCATTATAAACACTCTTCACTTTTGAACATCTTATTTACAAGTTATCAGCATTGTTAACAGCTTATAAACATAGCATTATTCATTATTAGCTATCTCATCTTCTATATCAGTTAACACTGATTCAAACTCTTCATAGCAGTACGGAGTCTGTCCATCTATACATATTTTAAATGCTCCATCTTCTAAATCTATATAGCAGTTACATAAATCGTTATTAATTTCTAATCTGTTTCTTTTAATCTCCATATCATCTTTTAATACAGGATATTGTTCAGCTATTTTATTTGATACAGCTTCTAAAATAGCTATTTTTGTACAAACATAATGTTCACGCAATTTTTTTAAAAATATCATTTTTTATCTCCTTATTTACAATTTGTAAAATTAAAAAATAAATCTGTTTTTATATTATTGTCTCTATATATGATTTTATAACAAAGTTCTTTATATGCTCCTTCAATCGTATCTAAACAATCTGAAGATAAAATAACCATTTTATTTTTTTTATCATCTTCAATAATTAAATGATAGCTTTTGATTAATAATTGATTATTCTCAAACTTATCTTTATATATGCGGATAGGTTTTTCAATAAGAAATAAACTATTATCAGTTAATATTTTAAGCATATAAACTTCCTCTTTTAATAAAATCTTATATAAATAATCAAAATAATATTTTGACTATTTAAGCAGTTATTAATTCTTTAAACTTCTGCATTTCAAGTTCTATAATATTCAAGTTCTTTAATCTGCTTGTAAGTCTTCCCTTAATTTCCTCAATATTATCTTTCCTTGCTTTTATATTTAAGCTGCTCATTAAACCGCCGTAGCTTTTATTTGATGTTAGTATCACTGTTTTTTCTAATGCTCTTATTTTATCAAATAGGTTATAATAGCCTTCAGCTGCATAATGAAAGCCTACGCTGTCAATGTCATCTATCATAATAATATCTGCGTATTTTACATTGTCTATTTTTGCATCTATGTTAGATTTTAAATCTCTATCCTGTGCATTTTTATTGAATAAGTTTTTATGCATATCTTCAAAACTAGATGCTCTCATATACAATGCCTTGATATCATTAATAGCATATATCTGCCATAACATTTTAAGCATTGTGGTTTTACCTGTTCCGCTTTCTCCTTCAATATACAATGAGTTCATACTACCTAATTCTAAATATTTTTTTATGGTATTTACTAACTTTTGATTATTAAACCTATCTGCAAAAATATCTAATGTCATATCATTATCTAATTTATTAAATACATTATTGTATCTTTTTATTATTGTTTCTAACTCTTCTATTTTTCTTTTTATCCTGCTTTTTTCATCACTCACACAATAACATGCAACAGGAACTATATCTTTAGTACCTTTCACAAATCCATACTCGTCACAATTTGTACATAAAGGATCTTTGCCGTCTCTTGCTGTTTCATATAATTTCTGCAAATGCTTTTTATAATTTAGCAGGCAATAGCTGCTATCCGCAGTTTGCAATTTTAGCATACGCTTCATTTATATTTCCTCCTTTTTCTAATTCATTTAATAAAAACTCTAATTTATCAAGCCCTCGAGGTATTAAATATTTTGTATTTTCTTCTCTTTGAGTTTTATTATCTTTGTTATAATTGTTATCATTATTTTTTGGATTTTCATTTTTTTGGCATAAAGCCATTCTTAATAAGTCTTGAAGTTTTAATGAATATCTTTTATTTAGTGATAATTTTAAGAAATTAAACTTTACTATAGATAAGGCTTCATCAAAATTATCATGCACACGTTTTTTGAATATATCAATTAAAAAGCTAGTATATACTTTATGATATTTATGATTTATTTTAACGCCTATTAATTCTTTATGAAGCTCATTATATTTTTCTAAAAACTCCGCTTGCTTTTTATCCTCTTCTTTTTCTTCTGGAGTTTTTTCTTCTTCGCTTTTTTCTTTTTCATCTTTGATTAATTTCGGAGGCTGTAAAGGTTCTGTGTTTACATCTTCATTAAACAAGCTAGGCTCATCATATTTCTGCTCTACAGGTGTATCCATATTTCGTATTGCTCTGTCTTCTTCGACTATCATTTCTATTGCTTTTTTTAATCCTGAGAAATTATATACTGTTCCCGTTCCTGCAAATCTATCGCCTATGTAAACATTTCTGCTTGAAAAAGTTAAATATCCTTTTGCATACAAGCTCTGCTTTTGTCTGTAATAATGTTTTTCTGCAGGATTTATTTCTTTATCTCTGATTTCTTTATCTTTCTTCCAGCTCAAACTCATTACAGCAATAATAAACTCAAACTCGCTTGCTGTGAGTCCTAGTCTTTTTCTGTAATAAATTAATGTATTCGGTATTGATGTAAAGCCTCTGTCAAGCATGGCATCGCCGTACGTTGCTATTAAATATTCACTTTTTATTTCTCTTTCAGTCTGCATTCTCTTCCGCCTCTGTAAATAATTTTTTTGCTAGTTTATATAAATTATCAAGATGATTTGTATTGTTATTTTTATCAAGCTCTATAGCCATTTCTATAGTTTTTATTTTTCTGTTTTTTGCCAATTTTTTAAGATTAATCTTTTTTATTCTTGCATATTCTGCATATAGAATCTCATATCTTAATCCTATTAATTTATTATTTCCAAAGCTCACTTTATAAATATACTCATAAAGTTTTCTTCTGATGTTGTTATCAGATATCTGCTCTTCATTAAAGTTTGATAAATCTTTTTTATTAAATATTTTTTTTATAATATTTTTAAAAAATGATTTAACTCCTTTTTCCTGAACTATCATTTTGAACTTCTCCCCATAACTATATTTTTAAAAAATATACCTCCTTCTGCAGTAACAAAAATTATTACATCAAATAACGATGCTGAAGATTTTGCAAAGTATAAATTTCTACTGCATTTATTTTTGATATTTTTTAGCAGGAATGCTAATAGATAAAATAGACTCTGTTTTTTATTATAAAAGCTGTAACCAAACTTTTTATTTATGATTTTCGATATTTTGAGAATTTGATTTTGTTTTAAATCTAGTATGCGATTAACACATACTAGATTTTTTATTATGTCGTTTTTTATTTTGAAAGAAAATTGTGAAACTCGTACCGCTTTCAATAATCTTTGAAAAGCAGTTAAAATAATCATTTAAAGGATTGAAATATTTTTTTGTATTTAAATTATTTCTCATAAATATATTATACTGAAAATTACTAAGTTTGTCAAAATTAATTATGTGTATTTATTGTTTATAAAGCAGGCACAAAACATGATGCCTACTTTATAAAACATAAAAAATTAAAATAAATCTGTCAATCTAAAATCCCAAATCATTAATACCAATAAAGTATAAATAAATCTTTTACTTACTTCTTCACCATTTTCATTAGTAAAATAAATATCTATTTTTACTCTGTCATGAAAATCAGTGTTTGAATTAACATTAGCATATATACTAAAAGTATCTCCATTCTTTGATTTTAAAGAATAACTTGAAACAACATCATAGCCTACATACTCAGTATACATTCCATATCTTGCACCGAAAGCTTTGAAAGTACCATAAGCTATTTCTGAATTATCTATTTTTTCTAATTCGCTTTTCAAATTATCTTTATCCAATTTTATAATAGTTAATTGCTGTAAAGGCTGTGCTATTTCATAATCTTCAAGCTGTTTTCTCCATTTATTGATAATTTCATCGTCCATTTCTATAGGACTTGCCAAACTTACAAAACTATTATCATCAATTTTTACTTCTTCATCTTCAAAGTTTGAATAACTTCCGTCACCTGAATATCTGAAAGTAGTTATAAAATTAGAATCTTTGTCATATAGATTCCATATTAAAGATGAAGCAAATCTATTCATAATAGCATTGTCTATAAAAATCTCTTTAAACAAATCATAACTGTATTTCTCACCGCTTGCTAATAAAACAGCCAAAAGAGAAGAAGTATTTTTCATAAAGGAAGGAATTTCTTTTCTTAATTTTGTTATTTCATCTTTTAAATCTTCCGGAAGGTTTTGAGGTGCTTTTTTAAGTTCCTTATTATTTTTTATATCAAAAAGGCTCAAAGAATAATCACTATTCAAAATTAATTTATAATCTTCATTTAATACTTTTTCACCTTTAGAATTAAAGCTGAAATCAGGAGAAAATCTTAATTCAAACTCATTATAGCTAATATTCATTTTTTTAATAACTTCATCAATCAAATTATAAGCTTCATAACGTACTTCAGATTTTTTTGTATTAGAATATATTTCATGTAATATTCTAAGCGCATATTTACTTTCTATATTCAATTTGATTATTAAAAGAGAAAGCTTAGTATCTTTTTCTTTTTTATATATATTTTTTATAGCCTTATCTCCGCCATATATACCATAAATAAAAGCGGCTGTTTCTTTATTAGTTTCATTATAAATATTTTTAATAAACTCTATGAATGATTCTTCATCAAGTAAATTAATTATATTATCAACTTGTGTTAATATTTTAATGTCTCTTTTGAGAACCAAATACTCTAAATATATATATTTTAAAACTTTATTTTCAACTTCTCTAGATTTATCTTTTATTAAAACCTTATAATTATCATTTATAAAGCTAACTTTCTTATCATCTTTTTTATTATAATTATTTTCAACATACTTTTCTGCTTCTTCTATAGTTTTGAAATTATAATCATCAGTAACAGATGAAAGCTCTTTGCTATACTCTGTTTCTAATTTCTTTTTTAATGCCATAACTTTTTTATTTGTGTCTTTTGATATCGAATTATATACTTCTCTAACATTTTCTTTTGTGATAGTTATATAATCTCTTGATACTAAATCATATTCTTCTGATATAAAATCATATTCATCATCATCATATTCTTCATTATTTTCGATAGGTACATAAACTTTGTGAGTACCATAAAATGCCTGCATATATACTCTAAATCTTAAAGGTAATTTTTCATAGAATCTTTCATAGTTAGCACAGAAATCACTAATATCTGATACTTTACTTAAATCCCAATTTGCTAATGAATCATAACAATCATAGCTGTCAGTATACTTAAACATTGAGTACATTTTACTTAATTTTTTTGTATTCCATTTATCTAAAGGCTGATTAAAAGAATCAGCAGAATAAAACATCGCTTCCATAGTTTTTACATTAGATACATTCCAGCTATTTAAAGGCTGATTAAATTGTTTACAGCGGCAAAACATTTCATGCATATTTTCAACTTTTGAAGTATCCCATTTATCAAGCGGTTGATTAAAAGAAAGAGCAGAATGAAACATCGCTTCCATAGTTTTCACATTGGATACATCCCAATCATTAAGAGGCTGATTAAATAAATCACATGCATTAAACATATAACTCATATCTATAACTTTACTAACATTCCAATTATTTATATTTTGATTAAAAGATTTAGCAAGACTAAACATACCTTTCATATTTGTAACATTAGAAGTATCCCATTTGTCTAAAGGCTCATTAAAACTAAAACATTCTCTAAACATCCATGACATATTCTCAACATTAGAAGTATCCCAATCTTCTATGCCTTCAAAATCTTTTCTTTGGCTTTTCTGAAAAAGCTCGCTCATATCTGTAATAAGGCTTGTATCTACATCACTAAGCTTTATACCGTCTGTAAATACTAAATTTTTTAATTCTTCTTTTGTTGCTGGCTTATGTTTTTTCATTAATTCCTCCTAATTTTAATACTGATATACACTGAAAATTTTTAAGTCTGTAAATCATTTTATTGTTCTTTTTCCCGCCGCAAAAAGAACCAAAAAGTGCAAATATAAAATTCATACTGAATCACACTAATTTTGTTTTATATGTAATATAAATTATTAATTTAAGCTATAATACAGCCCTTCGCCGAAAGCGGGCTGTGCCTGCTTCTCGCCGTAGGCGGGCTTCGCCTGTGGCACGCCAAAGGCACTTCCTTCAGTCGCAAAAGAAGTAGGGTACTGCACTCTGTGTACTTCGTAATGGCAAAGCCCTGCAAATATTAAAAATTCATTTTTGACAAAATATAGTTATTTCAGTTTACTTAAAATAAATCTGTCAATCTAAAATCCCAAATCATTAATACTAATAAAGTATAAATAAATCTTTTACTTACTTCCTCACCATTTTCATTATCAAAATTAATATCAATTTTTACTCTGTCATGAAAATCAGTTTTTGAATTAACATCAGCGTCTATAGTGAAAGTGTCTCCATTCTTTGATTCCAATGAATAACTTTTAACAACATCATAACCTATATACTCGCTATACATTTCATATCTTTCACCGAAAGCCTTGAAAGTACCATAAGCTATTTCTAAATTATCTATTTTTTCTAATTCGCTTTTTAAATTATCTTTATCTAATTTTATGACAGTTAATTGATTTATTGGCTGTGCTATCTCATAATCTTCAAGCTGTTTTCTCCATTTATCTATAGTTTCATCATTCATTTCTATAGGGCTTGCTAAACTTACAAAACTATTATCATTAATTTTTACTTCTTCATCTTCACAGTTTGAATAACTTCCATCGCCTGAATATCTGAAAGTTGTTATAAAATTAGAATCTTTATCATATAAATTCCATATCAAAGATGAAGCAAATCTATTCATAATGGCATTATCAATAAAAATCTCTTTGAATAAATCATAACTGTATTTTTCACCGCTTGCTAATAAAACAGCTAAAAGAGAAGCAGTGTTTTTCATAAAATAAGGAATTTCTTTTCTTAATTTTGTTATTTCTTCTTTTAAATCTTCATTAAGATTTTGAGGGGCTTTTTTAAGTTCCTTATTATTTTTTATATCAAAAAGACTCAAAGAATAATCGCTATTCAAAATTAATTTATAATCTTTATTCAATTCTTTTTCACCTTTAGAATTAAATCCTAAATCAGATGAATATCTTAATTGGAATTCATTATAACTAATATCCATTTTTTCCATTACTTCATCAATCAATTTATCAGCTTCATAACTAACTTCAGATTTTTTTGTATTTGAATATATTTCATATAATATTCTAAGTGCATATTTACTTTCTATATTTAATTTAATTATTAATAGTGAAAGTTTAGTGTCTTTTTCTTTTTTATATATATTTTTTACTGCCTCATCTCCTCCGTATATGCCATAAATAAAAGCGGCTGTTTCTTTATTAGTTTCATCATAAACATTTTTAATAAATTTTATAAATGATTCTTTATCAAGTAAATTAACTATATTATCAATCTGCACTAATTTTTTAACATCTCTTTTAAGGAGCAAATATTCCAAATATATATATTTTAAAACTTTATTTTCAACTTCTCTTGATTTATCTTTTATCAAAACTTTATAATCATTTATAAAGCTAACTTTCTTATCATCTTTTTTATTATAATTATTTTCAACATACTTTTCTGCTTCTTCTATAGATTTGAAATTATAATTATCTGTAACAGATGAAAGTTCCTCACTAAACTCGCTTTCTAATCTCTTTTTAAATGACAAAACTTTTTTATTTGTGTCTTTTGAAATAAGATCATATATTTCTTTGACATTATCTTTTGTAACAGTTAAATAATCTTTATAAGAACCATAAAATGCCTGAAGATATGCTTTAATTCTTAAAGGAAGTTCTTCATACCTTTTAAAACATAAATTACTCATTTCTGATACTTTATTTAAATCCCAGTTTGCTAATGAGTCAAAACTATTATAACCTTCAGCAAAGTCAAACATTCCAAACATTGTTTTTAATTTTTTTGTATCCCATTTATCCAAAGGCTGATTAAAAGCTTCAGTACCGCGAAACATACATTCCATAGTTTTTACATTGGAAACATTCCAGCTATTTAAAGGCTGATTAAATTTTAAAGCCTCATTAAACATCTGATTCATATTTTCAACCTTTGAAGTATTCCATTTATCTAAAGGCTGATTGAATTTAAAAGCACTTCTAAACATACCTTCCATAGTTTTTACTTTAGATACGTCCCAATCATTAATAGGCTGATTAAAATTAACGCATATACTAAACATATAACCCATATCTTCAACTTTACTAACATTCCAATTACTTATATCTTGATTAAAAGCTTTAGCATAATTAAACATAGCCCTCATAGTTGTAACTTTTGAAACGTCCCACTTGTCTAAAGGCTGATTGAAACTTTCTGCTACCTGAAACATACCGCTCATATTTGTTACATTAGATACATTCCAGCTATTTAAAGGCTGATTGAATTTTTTACAATTATCAAACATTCTAAATGTATCCTGAACATTAGAAACGTCCCATTTATCTAAAGGCTGATTAAAATCCTGACAATAATAAAACATAAAACTCATATGCTTAACTTTAGATACATTCCAATTATTAAGATTGTGATTAAACTTAGCTTTAGAACGGTTTTCATAACTATCATAACTCATATGGGCAAACATATAGGACATATCCTCAACATTAGAAACGTCCCAATCTTCTATGCCTTCAAAATCTTTTCTGGTGCTGTTATGAAAAAGCTCGCTCATATCTGTTATAAGACTCGTATCTACATCATAGAGTTTTATTCCGTCAGTATATACCAATTGTTCTAATTCTTGTTTTGTTTCAGGCTTGTATTTCTTCATCAATTTCTCCTCATAATAAGTTTACATAATTATAATACAGATTTATAGTATAATATATATTTTATAATTTTTCTATATTTAAAAAGAATTTTACTTATTGTATCCGTAGTTTTACAAAAACAAATAACAATTAAAATTACATATTATAACGGACAATTTTTATTTTATTAATACATCATATTAGTACTATTGATGTAAATGTATAATTATGATAATTATTTTAATTTTTTATAATTCTAGTCTATTTATGTTTGGCATTATCTATTATTTTTTTATAAGGCATTAAAATATATTCATTCATTTTATTTTTCATTTTCTTCTGAACTGAAGGAATGGATATTAAAGCACCTACTAATTTCATCTGAAGCATTTTCATTCTCTGCTTCTGAGGGAAATCATATATATTATGTTTCTTATAATATTTATGATCTTCTTTCATAAGCCCCTGCATTACATATATTAAATCTCTGAATATTTTCATGCCTCCTACCCCATAGAAATTTTTAGGACGAGTGCATTTATTATCTATGGCATATTTCATGATAGAAGATAATTTTTCTAGTTCATTATATATATCTTTATTATAGTCATTAGCGATATGAGTTAAAAAATTTCCTCCTACTTCTGCACGCGATTCTATAAGTGTCTGCAAATTATATTCGCTGTCATAATCACCGCTTATAATATATCCTATAGGCATTCCCTCTGTAACTGTTCTATGTCCATTGCAAAATTGTCTATCTTCATAAAGTTTAAAGCTTGAATGTGTATAGTGATTTTCTATAGTAAATGCATATATAATGGCATCAGCCTTTTGTATCTCATTTCGAAGAAAATCATCGAACCCATCTTTGTAAACGCATTTTCCTGTAATAGCACATCCGAAACAGCCTAAACATCCGCCATGAAAATTATACTCTCTTATATTTATCTCTCTTGTTTTATATGGAAAAATATTTTTAAAATCTTCTATAATATTTATTAAATTCTCATCATCTTTTGAAGTATTGCTTAATATTAAAACATCTTTACTGCCGTCTTTATTTTCAATATTATTATTAAATCTTCTTTTGTATATAATTTTATCTTCGTATTTTAAATTAATGTTTTGTGTATATAGATTATTTTCTATAAAGAATATTAAATAATTAAAAAAGTTTATAGCATCATCCTGCCCTTCTTTTTTCATCAAGTCTTCCATATCAGCAGAAAGTCCTTTTATATATTTAAATCCTAAATCCAAACAATTTTCCTCTAAAAACTTATGAGCAGTTACATCATAAAAATGTTTTGATGTAGAAAACTGCGTTGCAAATTTATCTTTAACTTCTATATTATTTTCTTTTAATAATTCTATAAATCTATGAAGCTGATAAGGAACTAGAAAAGTATATACAGGATAAGAAAAAATTATCACATCTGATTTTTCAAATGCATCTTTTATTTCATTAAAATTCTTTTCATAATATCTTATTTTCTGCCCTACATTCAAAAATTCAAATTTATGTTCTATAAATAATTTCTCTAAAAATAATAATGTCTGTAATGTTATGCTATTATTTCCTTTAGGGCTTCCATTGATAACTAAAATATTCATAAATACAGTACTCCAAAATATAATAACTTAAATATCACTTTATATAATAATATTAAATTAAAATAAATACAAATTATAAAATAAAGGCTGCCTTATATTTTAAGCAGCCATTATAATTATATTTTAACGTATTTAATTTACTATTTATTTTTATGCTCTACATTAAGCCCGTAATTATTAAACTTAGCTAAAACTATATCCATCTCGCTATCAGATAGAACCTTATAATCACCAATACTTCTAACACCAATATACAATCTAGCTAAATTCTCAACTTCCATCATAACATGATAAGCCTTTTCCAAAGTTTCATCAGCAGCAAGAAGTCCATGATTTTTTAATATGCAAGCCTTATAACCTTTCATAACTTTTGAAATATTGTCGCATAATTCCTGAGTACCATAAGTAGCATATTCGGCACAAGGAATTATTTTTCCTCCGGCAACTCCCACCATATAATGTATAGCAGGTATGCAGTCTACATTTAATATAGAAACCATAGATGAATAAACAGCATGATTGTGTATTACAGCATTAAAACTAGGATTATCTTTAAGTATTGATAAATGAAATCTCCATTCACTTGAAGGTTTTTTATTTGGTTCTGGATTTCCATTTCCGTCTACAAAAACAATATCATCTGGAGTCATAATCTCATAAGGCATACTTGTTGGAGTGATAAGCATACCGTCTTTATATCTTAAACTTATATTTCCTGATGTGCCTTGATTAACACCGTCTTTTCTCATATTTAAACAAGCATCTATAATTTGCTGACCTAAATCTTTTCTATTATCAGACATTTTATCTCCTTGAAATATTTATTTTATAAAAGAGTAATCATTTATAATAAAAAATGATATTTATAGATTATAACATATTTATAATATTTTAATATATACTGAAAATTTTTAACTTTGTCAACTGCGAGCTGCAGCACCTTTCCGCACGGCACTGTTTCATCTTATCAAATGTCCACTATACGTGCTGCTGATTACTTATAATTATGCAAAATATATAATATATCATTACTAATAAAAAATACTTATTTACATTAACAATAAATAGTAACAAATTAAAAAAATATAAATATTTAAGTATAATTTTATATAAAAAATTTTTATAATTAAAATGCAGCTGCAGCAGAATCAGTTCTTCCATCGCATCCAGCAAAGTAAACATCTTTATTATTTTTTAATATAACTTGTCCCCTTCCAAAATATCCGAAATTTGTAATATGAGGCTTTTTAGTAACATTATGCCCCAATGATAAAAGTTCTGAAAATAATTCATCATCAAAATTGTATTCTAATTCTATATTCTTTTCCCCTACCCATTGCCATCTAGGTTTATCCAATGCTGCCTGTGGATTTAAATCATGATCTATTAAATTACTCATAACCTGTAAATGTCCCTGAGGCTGCATGAAAGCTCCCATAACACCTAAAGCCGCATAAGGTTTTGAGTCCTTACATATAAATGCTGGTATTATTGTATGATAAGGCTTTTTATGTGGTGCTATAAAATTATCTGAATTTGGATCTAGTGAAAAATTAGCACCCCTATTTTGCAATGCTATGCCTGTTTCAGGAATCACTATACCTGAACCGAATGCACAGTAATTACTTTGTATATAAGAAACCATATTTCCATCGCTATCTGCAGTTGCTAGATACACAGTATCGCCTGATGAGAATATATGATTTATAGGTTCTAATGCTTTATTTATTCTTATCAATGAAGCTCTTTTAATAGCATATTCTTTTGAAAGCATTTCTTCAATAGAAGTTTTCATGTGATAAATATCAGCAACATATTTTTTTGTATCTATGAATGCCAATTTTAATGCCTCTATTTTATAATGAGTGCTTTCTAATGGTGTTAAATCTTTTAAATCAAAATTAGATAAAATATTCAAAGCCATTAATACTGTAATGCCATGTCCATTAGGCGGAATCTCATAAATATCATAACCTCTATAATTAGTAGTTATTGGAGTAACAAATTCAGGATAATATTCATTTAAATCTTCTTTAGATAAATATCCTCCATACTTTTTCATAAATGCATCTATCTTTTCAGCATACTCTCCTCTATAAATACATTCTGCATTTGTGTTTCCTATATCCTCTAAAGTTTTAGCATGATATGGAAGTTTGACTATTTCACCAAGTTCAGGAGTTCTGCCATTAAAAGTAAATGTATCAAACCAATATCTAAACTCTTCTTTTTTTAATTTATCAGATTCTTTTAAATATACATAATAAGATTCTTTCCAATCGAGAGCCACTTGAGGCTGAACAGCATAACCTTCTTTAGCATATCTAATAGCAGGTTCAAGTACATCTATAAGTTTTAATTTACCGAACTTTTTTACAAGTGTTGCCCAAGTTGCTGGTATTCCTCCAACAGTTACAGGCAAAAGTCCGTAAGTAGGCATTTTATCAAGATTAAGAGATAATATTTTATCAACATCTAAATTCTTTGGAGAAAATCCGCTTCCATTGATAGCATACAAATTATTTTCAAAATTTATTATAGCAAAAGCATCGCCTCCCAAACCATTTGAAGTAGGCTCAACAACTGTAAGTGCAGCTGCTGTTGCAATTGCCGCATCAATAGCATTTCCGCCTTTCTTTAATATTTCAAGTCCTGCCTGAGATGCTAGTATATTACTTGTAGAAACTATATTTCTTCCAAAAACTACATTTCTCTTAGATGAGTAAGTATTATCATAAAAATCCATAATAAAATCCAATACTTTATTTTTATTTACTTAGTTAAGTATAATTAAATGATTAGATTTTGTCAAAATATTTTTTAATAATGTTTGATTAAAACTTAAAAAATTATTTTGGTATGAAATATATTATAAATATTAATAATGAATAAGAATTTAATTATTAACTTTTTGTATATACCTAAACAACTATATTTTGTCAAAATAAATTTATATTTTTGTTTTTATATCTGGGGCTTTGCCCTTACGAAGTACACAGAGTGCAGTACCCCTACTTCTTTTGCGACTGAAGGGAGTGCCTTTGGCGTGCCACAAAGAAGCTATATCCTCGATAAACTCGGATACGCTTCTCGAAAGGCTGCATTTTGATTTTAATTTAATAAATTATCTTACATGTAAGACTATTTTAGTATGATTTGGTACTAATTTTGTACTTGCACTTTTTGGTTCTTTTTACGGCGGGAAAAAGAACAACAAAAAAATTGACAAACTTAAAAATTTTCAGTATATACTAACAAAATATAATTATAAAAAATTTTATATATTCAATTTTTCTAAATAATCTTTAGCTTCATTATCATAAATATTTATATCCAAAACTTTTTTATAACATTCTTTCGCTTTTTCTTTATCATCAATTTTTAAATATAATTTTGCCATTTCTTTTAAACTATCACAATGATATGAATGTGTTTCAAAATATTTCTTATGAAGCTCTATTGACTTTTGATAATATTCTTTTGATTTTTCTTTTTCATTAATCTCATCATAGATTTCTGCAATTGAATCATAACAGTATTCAAGATCCGCATTATCATATAAAGCATATTCATAATATTTTATAGCATTCTCTGTATCTCCTATTTTTCTATATGAAGCTGCTATTTCTAATGCCTTAGACCAACCGATATGATCAGTTCCTTCATTTTCCATTTCTGCTTTACTTTCTTTGATAAGCATTTCTATATATTCTTTATAATATAAAACAGCTTTATCTTTATTACCAATAGTCATATACAAATCGCATAATAATCCTAAATAATATCCTGAATCATCTGTTTTTAATTTGTTTTCGTATATATCTATAGCTTTTTGATAATATTCTTTCGCTGTATTTTCTTGATTTATTTCTTTATAAAGATCAGCAATCTTTACATAATAATTTGTACAATCTATATTATTATAGGTATCTAATTCTATTATTTTTTTATAAATTTCTATAGCTTTATCTTTTTCTCCTATGTGAATATATAAATTGGCTATATTCTTATAATCTTCTTCGTTAAGATAATAATTATAAACCCTACTCATAAGAGCATTTCTGTCATCAAATCTTGAAAGTTTGCTATATAAATCTATAAGCAATATGCAAATTTCTTCGAAAGTGTTTTGATAAATATTTTCAATATTGATAGCCTTTTCATAAAAATATACAGCTTTATCATAATCCCCTATTATGTTATAAAGCTCTCCAAGAGAACTATAATAAGTTTCATTTTCTCCATTTAGTTCTATTAATTTATTATATGTTTCAATAGCCTTATCATATCTAAATACTTGAGAATATAAAGAAGATAATTTCTCATAAATATCAGACTCTATATTTAAATTATTAGAGATATATTTTTCATACACTTCAATAGCCTTATCATATAAATTTAAATTAAATTTATATATAGAAAAAAGATCATTATAATAATTTAAATTATGAGACTCTTCTTCTATAAGTTCATCAAAAGCTGTTATTAAATATTTATAATCATCTATACCATTAAGACTATATGGAATAAGTATCAATCCATTTCCATTAGATTCTTTTTTTATAAAATCTTTATATAATTCGATTGCTTCTCTATACCTACCTAGCTTTATATATGTTTTTGCTAAATGATTTATGCATGGAGATTCTTCATTATATAAATAACTTCGATTATTAATATCTAATGCTTTTTTGAAATTTTCTATAGCCTTATCATAATTTTTTATTTTTTTATATGATAAAGCCAAATACATATAATCATATTCATTGAAATCATATTCTTTGTCTATTTTCTCATAATACTCTATAACTTTATTATATTTTTTTAATTGAAAATAATTCTCTGAAATATATCGTATATAATGATAAATACTATTTTCTCTATCAACAATATTAGTATTATTTATCATCATAGCTCTTTTATAAAAACGCAATGACTTCTTATAATCTTTTGATATAAAATAAATTCTTCCTAATAAAAACCAATAAGCAGAATCGTTGGTATTTAATTTTAATGTTTTTTTAATAATTTTTTTAGACTTATCATATTTGGCTTTTTCAAAATAAGATTTAGATAAAAAATACCAATATTTATCATTATCTTTTTCTAATACAGCAGCCTTTTTAAATATATCTATACATTCAAATTGCCAAGTTGAATAATAAGCCATACCTAATAAAAATAAAGCTTTATTATAGTCTTCATATTCAGTTAATGATTCATTAAACATACTAATAATTTCAGTTATTTTCTCATAATCTTCATCCAATGAATGGACAATAAAATCATTAATAATTTTCTCTATTTCTTCCAAAGAATATAATTTTCCCATAACATACCTCTAACATTAGTAGTATAACAAATATAAATAATGTTTTCAATATATTTTCATATTGCTAGTAAAAAATTATATTATTATGAAATATTTGTACATTTAATTTAAATATTAAGAATAATTGCTATTATATAAAAATAAATAAAAAATCAAAATTATTTATTATGTTTACTAATCACTTTGTTAAAAAATCTGTCAATAAAATATTCTATATAGCCTAAGAAATCAAAAAACAAAGTTATAAAAAATACATTTCTTAATACTGTTTTAAGTCCGTATTTATCTATATCAACAAAAAAGTAAGGATAATAACTTCCATCGGAAAAAGGACTTCCTATTCTAGCTCTTATAAGTATAAAAGCAAAATATACAAATGGTATTATAAGCCAAAGCAAAGGATCAACTATTTTATAAATGCCTTTCTTATCAAAAATAATATAATCAAAAATAGTCATAATTGGAAGTATATAATGAAGTATAATATTTCTTATATAATAAAGTCCCTTATAATCATCTGCTGTAGGACTTAATAAAAAATGATATACTAAAAATGTAACAGTTATTGACATTGTAACTGCACCTTTAAATCTTGGATAAAATGTTTCTTTTTTCTTTATAATATTAATAATATCCAAAATAAAATAAACTATCACAAGTATATTACTTTGATATGTGAAATAGTATGCTGTTTCTATATCAAGTTTAAAATTATCATAAAAAAATCCATGAAGCACAGCGAAAGAACCAATTATAATTATTATTATTTTGTATATTATAGAAAAATTAGTTTTTGTCATATTAATTCCAATAAATATAATTACCGCAAATATTTATTATCAATTCTTTATTAACTAAAGTATCAATCCACTTACTTGGAATATTATCTATACCATAATACAAAGCAGCAAGTCCTCTAGTAACTGCTGCAGTAGTATCAGTATAATCTCCCAAATTAACGGATTTTAATACTGCATCTTTATAGTTTTAAGTATTTAATAATATAGTAAGATAATTTATTATATATAAAAATTATAATAAATATGATAAAAGTATCAATAGATAAAAGTAATGTATAAAAAAGAAAGCGTATCTAAAAAATTTAGATACGCTAGGGTTAGTGAATTTCTTATTAATTTAATTACTTAGCAGGAGTTAATTTAGTTAAAGCATCTTCTACTAATGCAACCCAAGTAGCACCGCTTACACCGTCAACATAGATGTTGTTAGCTTTGATCATTTTGTCATAAGCAGCTTTTCCTCTAGCAGGACCAGTGCTGTGTGCACATTTTGTTAATACAACTTTTGTTAATTTACCGCCAGCAACAGTAACTTTAGCTTGATAGTCACCTTTAGCTGTTTTGTAAGTAGCTTTATAGTTTCCTAAGTATGTACCATCAGGTACTTTAGCCAAGTCAACTTTTCCTTGAGCAAATAGGAACAAGCTAGCAGCGAAAAGAACTGTAACTACCAAAAATAAAACTTTTTTAAGACTCATACATCTTCCCCTTTTTAATATAGTTGCTTATTAAAACTTCATAAGTAAGAAAAAGTAAAAAGTTTGTAAAACTAATTTAACATTTTTTTTATATTTCCATCTCTAAGCAGTCCCAATAAGTTATTATATTCTACAGTTGTCTTTATTTGACAGTATCTATCATCAACAAAACTTGAATATTCTACTTTTATATATTTTTCTACTATATTTTTTAACTCATCATTTTCACATTTTTTATTTGGAAGTTCTTTAGCAAAGGCATTTTCTATTTTTACTTTTGATAATGCTAAAGCAGCATTAAAAGCACTAGTCTCCATCTCATCTTTAGTTACAGCATAACCATTAGGATATCCTATAGAAGTGGCTATAAATTTATTTTCATTAACCCAGCCCTCATTAAAATTTACATTATTATTGATAGAAACTGTCTTTTCAGCAGATTTGCATGATACAAGCAAAGCCAAAACGATTATAATTATATAGCCGTATTTCATATACCCTCCAAATTTAAAATAGTTCATCAAAATATTCGTCAAAATTTTATTTTTTTTAAGTATATAATTATACATAATTATTAATTTTAGAGTATAATAGTTCCGAATATATAAAAAAATATATAAATATTAGCAGCGGGAATTATTATGAAAAAGTTATACATTATATCTATAGTATTTCTTTTATTATGTGCAAGAGGCTTCACTCAAGTATACACATTTCAAATCGGAGAAAAACTAAATAACTCATATATTTTATCAGAAACAAATTATGCAATCATAATAGAAAAAAATAGCGCCAATTCTGGAAAAACTTTTGACATAATATATAAAGATGCCAGATTAACAGGCTATAAAGATGCCGGAAATATAAAAATACTTCCTAATGGAACTTTAATTGCCACTATGTTAAAAACTTCTCTTGGTAAAGATATGTGGGTTGTAATATATGGAAATATTGAACAGGAATTCGATTCTATAGAAAGAGAAATATACTCAGGAAACAATTCTATAATATTTACCAGATTAATGGATTACGGAGTAGCTGTTATAAATGGAGAAGCTAAAGTACAGTATTCTGAATTATATGACAGTGTTATTAATGATAATTCTTATGCTTTTTCTTATTCAAGGGACGGACAGTATTTTGTAAATATTAATGGAGAAGAAAAACAAGTATCCTCTAAAGCAGACAGACTTAAATTCTCAAATGACGGAAACAATATAGTATATGTTATAGAAAATGAAGGAAATGCTGTTATATTTACAGGAAGTACTGACAGCGAAAATTTTGTATTAGTAGATGATTTAGCTTCATTCAATAATAATAGTATAGCTTATGCTGTAAAAATGCTTCCTCAAACGATGACTAATGATACTAATACCATGATGACAAATGGTACTAATATGATGATGAATGATACTAATTCAATGATGACTAATGATATAATAACAAATACAACAACTGTTACAAATTATAATTTATCTAATGTAAGTGTATATACAAATGAAGAAGGAGTAACAGTAAAAGGACAATCAAATACTATAGCTTTAATGGTTGTAACAAATGTAATAACAAATATAAGATACAATGAATTACCTGATCTTCCTGCAGCAGCTGATTCTACAAATTCAATTATTACTAATGAATTTATTATGACAAGTGTTGTAGCTAATGGAAGAAATTACGGAGAATTTAATTCAGTAACTAATATGTCATTCTCACCTGACGGAAAAACATTAGTATTTGTAAATATTAATAGTAATAATACTATGCAGTTATATGTAGGCGGTAATATGACTACTAATTATGATATGATACATAATTATAAATATTCTGATGACAGTAAAATATTAGCCTACTCAGCACAGACAAATAATGTATCATTTTTAATAGTTAATGGTAAAAGACTTCCTAGAAATTTTGATAAAATAAATGATATATATTTCTCTGAAAATAATAGTTTGGTTTATAATGCTTCTATAAATGGAAGAGAATATATAATGGCTAATGACTTTGAAAGCCCTTCTTATAATAGAATAACTTCATTTAAGTTTTTAGGAGATTCATTTGCATTTACTGCTGAAAGACTAGGCAAACATTATTACTTTATATTAAATAAAAATAACTCTGTAAGAAGAGAATTCGGCGGATATGATTATGTATCTGCTATGGATAATAATCAAACAGATGCTTTATCAATAGTATCTGACGGAAAGAATGTTTTTATAATAAAAAATGGAATGATAGTAAATAATCAACAATAGTTATTATAATCTTCTACCTATATTTTTAATGCGTAAATCTTTTATTAGGTTTACGCATTATGTTTTTAAACCTATTTCTTATAAAAAATTATAACTTGACTTAATTTTGATTATAGTTAAAATAAAAAAATAAACTTGAATTTTATTTATATTAATTTCAATATAAAGTAGTTAATGAATGAATAATAATGATAAAATAAGAATCATACCTCTTGGCGGAGTACAAGAAATAGGTATGAATATGACTGTTATAGAATATGGAAATGAAGTTTTAATAGTAGACTGCGGATTTATGTTCCCTAGATATCACATGCTTGGTATAGATTATGTGATTCCTGATACTTCATATTTAGAAGATAAAAATATCATAGGACTTATACTTACTCATGGGCATGAAGATCATATAGGAGCAATACCTCATTTCCTTAGAAAATTTCCTGATATTCCTATATATGGTTCAAGACTTACTTTGGCTTTTTTAAGAGCTAAATTAAATGATTATAAAAATGAATACAAAGATACAAAATTATATGAAGTTGAGCCTAGAAATAAAATACAGTTAGGAATGAATTTCGATATAGAGTTTATAAGGGTTAATCATAGTATACCTGACGGTGTAGGAATAGCTATAACAACACCTCTTGGAGTTATAATACATACAGGAGATTTCAAAATAGATTTGAATCCTACAACAGATAAATTTATAGATCTATATAAATTTGCTGAATATGGAGAAAACGGAGTTCTTCTTATGCTGGCAGATTCCACAAACTGTCAGAGAGACGGATTTTCTATGAGTGAAAGTGTTGTTCAAAACAATATGACTCCCCTTTTCGACTATTCTGACGGTATGATTATAGTTGCCGTATTTGCAAGCAGTATAGAAAGAATACAGGATTTAGTAACCGCAGCAAAAGTTAATAATAAATTCGTAGCATTTTCAGGAAGAAGTTTAATAAAGTTCACAAAAATTGCTCAGGATATGGGATATTTAAATCTTTATGATATAGTTATACCTATAGACAAAATAAACAGATATCCTAGAGAAAAAATAGTATGCATAACCACAGGAACTCAGGGAGAGCCTTATTCTTCTCTATCACTTATAGCTGCAGAAGCTCATAAGCATATTAAAGTAGAAGACGGCGATATGGTTATATTTTCATCAAGCGTTATACCTGGTAATGAAATGGCTGTTACTAGAATGATAAATAATCTGTTTGATCTTGGTGCTAAAATGGTTGGCGAGGATAAAAAACTTCTTCATGTATCAGGACATGCTTCAAGCGAAGATTTAAAATTGATGTACAGATTAGTAAAACCGAAATATTTTATTCCAATACATGGTGAGAAAAGACATTTAATCACTCATATAAAATTAGTTGAGAATTTAAATGGATTAGATACAAAAGGATTCCTTCTTTATAATGGAGATGTACTTGAAATAGATGAAACTTTAGAAGCAAAAATCACAGAGCCTATAGAAATAAGAAATATATATGTTGATGGCAAAGGCGTAGGAGATTTGGAAGAAAGTATATTCTATGATAGAGAACAATTATCTCTTAACGGCGTAGTAGTTGCCAATGTTGTAGCAAAGAAAAACTCTACAGGGCAATATGATATAAAAGTTGATTTAGAAAGCAAAGGTTTTACATATACAGGCGGAGAAAAAGAAGGTATAATAAATAAAACAGAACAGTTAAGAGAAGAAGGAATAAGTTCTGCAATAGAAGCAGTTAGAAAATTATTAAATAGAAATAAAAGAACTCCTTCTACAATAAAATACGAAGTGAGAGAAGCTCTTCGTAAAAAATTTATTCAGATAATAGGCAGAGAACCTGTAATATTTGTATGCCTATATATGGATCATGTTTATGTAGAGCAATCATATAATATTAACGATGAAAATAATAATGCTGTTAAAAATAATATAGAAAATATAGAAAACAATAATGATGAGGAGAAAACAAAATGTCATACGAAGAAGAAAAAGAGAATCAAGAAAACAGTAACGAAGAAGAATACATCGCAAATAAAAAGACTGAAATCAAAAAAGAAAAAAGCGGCAAAAGAGAGTTAATATTCACAATATTAATAATAATATCAATAATTGTAGGTGCAGCAAGCATATTTTTAAAAAATGAAAATAATAATATAAATATAACAAGTAATATTAATTCTACTATACAAGCACAAACCGCATTAAAAGATGGAATAGCCATAATAGATCTTAGCGGAGTAATAACCCATGTAAGCAGAAAAAACGGTTTGGGTATAGAATATCCTTCTGTAACAGAAAAACTTATTTCAGATTTTGAATATTATTTTAAACATCCAAAAGTTAAAGCTATTGTACTTCAGGTTGATAGTCCTGGAGGTTCTTTAACATCATGCGAAGAGGCTTTAAAATATTTAAAAGATTTAAAAAAGAAATACCCTAAGCCAATAGTAGCATCTTTCAGATCAATGGCGGCAAGCGGAGGATATTATATATCTATGATAGCTGATAAAATATATGCTAATGAATCTACTCTTACAGGAAGTATAGGGGTTATATCTCAATTCTTTAATGTTTCAGAATTGATGGATAAATATGGAATAAAAATGTATACAATAAAAAGCGGAAGAAACAAAGATTCACTCTCACCTTTCAGAGAGCCTAGAGAAGATGAGCTTGCATATTGGCAAGATATGACAGATGAATTTGTAGGACAATTTACTAATGTAGTTGAACAGTCTAGAGGAGATAAAATAAAAGGAAACAGAGAAGATATATTTGACGGCAGAGTATTCAGCGGAAAAAAAGCATTGGAAGTAGGACTTATAGATTCTATAGGAACTTTGAATGATGCTGTAAAAGATGCTGCTGAAATGGGAGGTATAGAAGACGAAGAGCCTTATATAATAAAGAAACCTAAAGAAAAAAATGATGTATTTAATTTATTATTTGCAAATATTTCAGAAAGTATTAAGCCTAAATCAAGCCTGCCTTTCCCTTATGATGAAATAATGAGTACAAAATATATAGGAGTGCCTATGTATATTTATATTCCTAATTATAATGGAGTAAATTAATGCAGTTACATGAAGCTATATACTATTATATATTAAGACCTAAAGAGGCCATAAAAAAATCTATAACATTTGAATATTCTTTTTTTGTATATTTATTAGCAGCTTTAAGCATATCCATATCTGCAATATATGTAATTGATAATAAATCAAATATATTAAATTTATTTATATTTACTTTCGGAATAGCAGCGTATATGGCAATATCAAATATAATAAAAATAGCTGTTATTAATCTCACAGTATCATTATTTTTCAAAACAGATAATAATAATACTAAAACATTTATAAATAATTGTTTTGGTATATTTGGTATATTTGTATTTATATTGCCTATAACATTGTTATTTTCAAGATTTAAATCTCTTTACTTTATACAAGTTATAATGTTTTTTATATTAGGATTATATTATATGGTATTAATGTTTAATAATATAAAACATTCATTTAATATAGATAGTTCATTTAAAGCATTTTTAGTTCTAATTGCTCCTATAGTATGTGACTATTTGACTTACATATCATTAGGAATATTAATCTTTGGAACTATTATTAGTTATATATAATTATGAAAAAAATTAATAAATATATTATACTTGAAACTATAGGTCCTTTTCTAGCAGGAATTTTATTTTTTACATTTATATTTGTAATTCAGCTTTTACCGGAATTAATAAGACTTATTTTTAATAATGGTGCTCCTTTGTTTATGTCTTTGGAAGTATTTGTATATATGCTTCCTTTCAATATTGCTATAACAATACCTATGTCTATACTTATGGCAAGCATAATAGGATATGGAAGACTTTCTTCAGATAATGAAATAATAGTAATGCGTGCTCTAGGATTTCCTCATATGAGGATATATATGCCTATTATAATATTGGGAGTTTTTACATTTATTTTCTCATTATTTTTTAACAATGTAATTATGTCTGAATCAAATTACAGATATAGAGCTTTAATATCATATATGGTAAATATTAAACCTTCTATTGCTGTTGGAAAATTGGAGTTTTCTGATATTCCGGATATGGGACTTTCAATAGGATCTAAATATGCTGATGATACAAGTATGTCAAATGTTGTAATATATGACAGATCCGATACCAAAAGAGTTATAACTGCAAAATACGGACTTTGGAAAAATAATGAAGCTAATGCTCAAGTAGTAACTTTAACTTTATATGACGGTGTAGTACAAGAAATGCCAGGATATGGTTTTATATCAAATGATTATACAGTGTTTGATTCTATGGATATAAATATTGTAAGAAATGTCAGCACATTAAGCTCTCATGAAAGAGGACTTAGAGAAATGCCTGCTTGGAAAATAATGGAAAAAATTAATCAAACAAAAATAGATGCTGATAAATCTGTGAATGAACAAATAAATGGAATGATAGTAAATGCCTACAATAATATAGATACTAATGCTGTAAGTATAACTTCATTTTCAAATGAATATATACAAACCAATTCAGCAGAATTAACATCTTTAAGAGAAAAAGCAATGGAGGAAGCAGTACCATATTTCTATTATGTAGAATTTCATAAGTTTATTTCAATACCTGCTGCATGTTTATTTATGGTTTTAATAGGTGCTCCTTTAGGTATAGTAGGAAAAAGAAGCGGTAAAGGATTCGGATTTGGATTATCTGTAATAGTAGTTGTTATATATTATTTGCTTATTACAGCTGCAGAATTAATAGCCGGAGGTAAAAAAGTATCCCCTCTTATTGCTATGTGGTTTCCAAATATAGTTCTAGCCGCGATGGGAAGTTTTCTTATGATAAGATCTTTCTTCAGCAGAGGAAAATAAAAATTATAAAAAATGTCTTATATATTATTAGTGCCTAGTACTTAAAGTTACTAGGCACTAATAAAATTTATATATTTAAATTATTATTTCATAGAATCAGCTATATTTTCTTTTGCCTTATCAATACCTTCAGCTGCTTTTTTCAAACCAGTCTCTATAGATTTAGAAGCATCATCCATAGCTTTAGAAGGATCTACTTTTTCCATAGCATTTTCTACAGCTTTAGAAGCATTATCCAATGTTTTCTCTGTAACATTTCCTGCTTTCTTTACACTATCCTGAGCAGCTTTTGAAGCATCATCTATTTTTTCATTGATAGCATCTGTTGCCTTATCAATTACGCTTTTATCCTTCTCACATGAAAAAGCAAATATTGATAAAATAATAACTAAACAAAATATAATATTTTTCATCATATAATCCTCATAATTTTTTACGTAATTATAATAATTAATATATATTTGTCAAGATATAGGCGAATTAGATATATAAACATTAACTTTATATTTATTCTTCATATTTTTTGAATTATATATACTTGTAGCTTTTGCAAGTCTGTCATTAAACTTTTCAACTAAAAAGTCAGCATCATCAACCTTAGGTGCCAATATTACCTCTTTCAATGCCTTATTATCAAATATATAGAGATAGTTTTTATAAGAACGTTTCATGTTATCATCTATATGTAAAGGATTACTGCCATATTCTACAAGCTGTATTATACGCATTTCCTGCTCTTCTATAAAAGATGAGTCCTTTATTAAATATTGAATATTCATAAGAAGCTGATATGATAATGATAATTCTTCTGAATTAAATTTTTTTATAATTTTAAAAATAGAATTAAATATATAACCTATATTATTTTTTAAATTATCATAAACTTTTTCTTTACAGCTCCAAACATCATATTCTTTATTTAAATCAATAATAATATTATCATAATCAGATTCACAAGGATTGAATATTATTTCATTATTCTTAGAATTATAGTATAACACAAAATATAAAGGTAAAGTTTGTTCATTATAAAATTCTATATTAGAATAATTATTTTTATCATAAGAAAATGAAAATAGTATGCTGCTATTTAAATTATTAAAAGATGTATCAAAAAATGATTTATCAAATACCAAGCAGCATCCTGTACCTTCTTTGTTATCATATTTACCATATAATCTGTACATAGTTAAAGAATCTTTGCATCTGCTGAAAGATGTCTGCAATGCAATAAAATTATTAATATTACCATATTTTGAATTTAATTTATTATTCCTAAGAAGCTGCATCAATATTTTTCCTTCTTTAGGATCATTTGCATTTTTTATGCTTGTCATTCTAAGTTTATTTTTTTTCAAATATGTATTATATTTTGAATTATCTAATTTATCATATCGTTTATCAAAAGCCATATCATCGAAAACATCTATGCCTGTATAATGTGATATCTCATTAATTTTATCATCATCTTTAACAGAAACCAAATACAAAAATATATACTGCAATATCCAAAGTTTTTTTAACTTCGATGTATCTTTAATATCACGCACTATAAAATTAAAATATTCTTCTTTTGTTTCAGTCCAAAAACTATTTTCATTCAATATTATATTAATAATTTTTTCTATATTTATGTATTCTATGAATCTTGATATTATATTGAATATATTAACATTTCTTGATTCTTTAATATCTAAAAGCAAAGTTAAAGCATAATCATATTCTTCTAATCCTATCAATGCCTCTGATTTCAAAAAATATATCCTATCATATATTGTATCATTTTGCATAACATTCAATTCTATATACTCTTTATTTTTGACAATAGTATCGCCTTTTGAATTATTCTCATCTAAAATAGAAAGTGCTTTATCAAGATATTCTATAGCCTCTTTGTATTTTTTTATATTTATAAGTAAACTAGCTTTATTTAAATATACCACTTCCAAAGATTTATTTATTTCAACAGCCTTATCATAAATTGTAAATGCCTCATCTATTCTCCCAAGTTTCTCTAAAACCATAGCAACATTTAAACAAGCATAATCATATCCTAACTCTAAAGCCTTATTAAAATAAAATAAAGCATCTTCATATCTCTCCAATTTTGAATATATAATCCCTATATTAAAATAACATATCTCAGATTTTTCATTTATTTCTAATGCCATATTAAAAGCATATAAAGCTTCATCAAAAGCCATTAATTTTGCTAATATTATACCTTTATTTATAAAAGCTTTTTCATATATAGGATTTATTTCTATGGCTTTATTGTAATACTCTATTGACTCCTCATATCTATTCAAATAATATAATGTTAATGCAGTTTTATAACAGCTTCTTGCAAAATACCTGTCTCTATAATTTATATCAAATTCTTTATAATCCTTTTCAAAATAACTTATTATCTTTAAATATATTCTAAGAGCAGAAGAATATTTTTCTAAATTAAAATAAAATCTTGCCTGAATGAACATACTATCTATTTTATCTTTTAGCATAAATAATTCCCAAATTATTAGTATATAATTTTATTATAAACTATTTTTTAATTATATAAAATATAAAAATACTATTGACAATTTTTTTATACATGTTAATATTACTATATAAAGTAATACCACTAATAAAAATATTAAAATTAAGGATTTTATAAATATGAAAAATAGTAATAAAGGTTTTTTCGGTAAATTCGGAGGAAGATTTGTACCGGAAGCATTGGAAAAATTATTAATTGAATTGGAAGAGGCTTTCTTGCATTATATCAATGATAAAGAATTTCTAAGCGAACTTGAAGAATTAAGAGCTGATTTTATAGGAAGACCTACTCCATTAATGTACGCTAAAAATTTGTCAGAAAAGATTGGAGGGGCTAAGATATATGTAAAATTAGAAGGTCTTGCTCATACAGGTGCACATAAGATTAATAATTCTATAGGGCAGGCATTGCTTGCTAAAAAAATGGGCAAGAAAAAAATTATTGCAGAAACCGGAGCTGGTCAGCATGGACTTGCAACTGCTGCCGCCTGTGCAAAATTAGGACTTGAATGCTCCATTTATATGGGTGAAATCGATGTGAAAAGACAGCAGCCTAATGTGGCTTCTATGGAATTATACGGAGCTAATGTGGTATCCGTTACTAAAGGAGGAAGAGGACTTAAAGATGCTGTTGATATGGCATTGGAAGATTGGGTTAAAGATTTAAAAGATACACATTATTTACTTGGAAGCGCTGTAGGTCCTAGCCCTTATCCTGATATTGTAAGGACTTTTCAATCTGTAATAGGAAGAGAATTAGATAAACAAATACAAGAAAAAAATTTAAATGTTAAAGCCTTGATAGCATGTGTAGGCGGCGGTTCTAATGCTATAGGATTTTTCGAGCCTTTTATAGAAAGAGAAAATCCTAAATTAATAGCTGTAGAAGCAGGCGGAATAAGTATGAATCTAGGAGAGAATGCTATTAGAATGCAAAATCCTTATGCTAAAGATGTTGCAGCTCAGGGATATATGAGTAAATTCATTCTAAAAGAAAATGGTGAAATATCTGAAACTATGTCAATATCTGCTGGATTAGATTATCCTGGAGTTGGTCCTCAGCTTGCATATTTATGTGAATCAGGAAGAATAGAGTTCACTTATGCCACTGATAAAGAAGCAATAAATGCTGTAAAAGAATTTGCTAGTCATGAAGGTGTTATATTTGCATTAGAAAGTGCCCATGCTGGTGCTAAGGCTATAGAATATGCCAAGCAATATAGTAAAGATGATGTTATTATAGTTAATATGTCAGGAAGAGGAGATAAAGATATATTCATAACTTCACCTATATTTAGACCTAATAAATGGAAAGAATTCTTAAAAAGTGAATTAGAAAGATTAGAGAAAAACATAGATATTCACAAATTTTAACCTCACAATTATATATTACTTAGGTTTTTGTTTATTATTATTATTTAATATTCAAAAACCTATTTTTTTATTATATGTACATTAAAAAATAGCTGATACGAATAAATATATAATGATATAGTATAGTTAAGTTAAGTTAATAAAATTATATTATAAATGTTTTTTATTTGGATATAACTTTTCCATCTATATTAGAGAAATGAACATTTCCAAAATCTCTGCTGTCATAACCATAATCTCTATTATCTGATAATACAAAATATTCATTGTAGCCTATAATATAAGGACCAAAATTATCTCTTGTAGATACTTCATTATTCAATATTCTTCCATCGAACTCTACATTAGCCCAAGGTTCATTCAAAACTTCTCCATTTATATAAACAACCTTATTCCTTATCTCTATTGTTTCATTTGGAAGTCCGACAACCCTCTTTATTAAATATCTAGTATTCGATATGTTTACATTTCCAAAAGTTATAAAATAAACAAAATAAGAAGCGAATCTTTTGAGAAAAAATTCTTTTTCAGTTCTGGGATCTATCATAAATACAATATCTCCCCTTTTAGGTCTTGAAAAAACAATAGTCTTTCCTGTAAGAGATGATACAAAAGGTTTTAATGCTATGCCGTATCTTAATTTAGATGTTACTAATATTTCATTAGGCTCTATAGTATTCATCATAGTAGAGCTTTTCATTCTATCAATTCTTATAAATAAAGTAAAAATTCCAAATAAAATAAAAGCAATAATAAATCCTAATATTAATCTAGCAACTACTCTATAAAGTAGGCTATTGCTCCTATAATATATAAAAATAAAAGGTTTTAATACAGCCTTGAGTGCATTAATTTTTTCTTTTTTTATTTCTTCTCTATCATAAGAATAATTCATCTATAATTGATGACCTCTGTAAATTAAAATAATTTTTTATGATTTTTTAGCTTGGTGCTCACTATTTTCTAAAGCAGCAGGAACAGCAGGAACTACAATATATCCATATTCACCGCTTCTGCATAAATCCATTATTACTTCATTATCTAATGTAGGACCTTGAACATCTTCTCTTAAATATTCAGGTAAATCTATAACATGATATAAAGGATCAATACCATCAACATTAACTTCAAATAATCCTTCTATAAATTCCAAATCTTTATTTAATCTATCTAACATTTCATCTTTTTGATTTTCTTCTATTCTTAATCTTGTTTGATATAAAAGAGCTTCTAATTCTTCTCTGTCTGTAGTCATTATTATATCCTTAAAAATTATAATTATAAACATAATATACTATAATAAATAATTTTTCAATAGTTTATATATTTTTTTAATAGGCATTAATATATAAATAACTATAATTCAAAATTATTAAAAATCATAATTTTTGTATTTTAGGTATTTAAATTTTAGGTAAAAAGATGTATCATTTTTTTAAAATTAATTAACATAATATTAAATTAATGAGTAAAAAATATACTAAAAAATACCGTTATTTATACTATTGATAAAAATTTTTTGTTAATATAATATTAATATATTAATAATAATTCTTAAAAGGTAAAAGGTTTATTTATGAATTTTTTAGAAATAGAATTAAACAAAGATAAAAAAATAATAAGCGAAGATTTTAAATATAGAAAAAGATTAATAGTTGTATTTATAATATCAATATTAGTTGCCGCTTTATTATTAATAAGATTATTCTATTTACAAATAATACAAAATGAGCATTATGACAGCTTAGCAAGAAATAACAAAGAACAAATAATACCTATAGATGCCTATAGAGGAGAAATTTACGATAGAAATGGCATTATAGTGGCAGAAAATATAAAAACATACACAATGTACATGATACCGGTATATTTACCTAAGAATTATTTTGAAAGAGAAGAATTATTATACAGAGTATCTAAAGTATTTAATATAGATTTAGGACATATAAAGTCTAGTTTGGAAAAAGTATCAAAAAACAGCTATGAATCAGTAGAAATATCAGAAAATATATCAATGTCTCAAATGAGTTATTTAGCTGAAAGATCTGAAGAATATCCTGGAGTATATTATGGCAGTAAATCTATAAGGCATTATCCTCTTGGCGAAACTATGACGCATGTATTGGGATATATAGGAAACATATCTCAGGAAGAATTTGAAAGCAAACAAGCTGAAGGATATAGAAGAAACAGTGTTATAGGTAAAGAAGGTGTAGAACAATTTTATGATAAAGAGCTTAGAGGTATAGATGGTTATGAGCAATGGATAGTAGACTCAAGAAACAGAGTAAAAGAAACTATAACTCCTGCTATAGGAAAGCCTATACCAGGAAAAAAACTTATATTAAGTATAGATTCTAAAGTACAGAAAGATGCAGAAGATTTAATAAAAGGACAAGTAGGAACTATAATAGTATCAAAACCTACAACAGGTGAAATATTAGCTATGGTTAGTTCTCCTTGGTATGATCCTAATATTTTTATAGGTAAAATAGACAGACAAAAATATGCTGAACTTATTAATAACCCTGCCAATCCATTCTGGAATAAAGCTATAAGAGGAAGATACCCTCCTGGTTCTACATTCAAATTAGTAACTTCTGTAGGAGCATTGGCTGAGAAAAGAATAGGAGTAAATACTACAAGATACTGCGGCGGCGGTATGCTTCTTGAAAATAGATTCTATAGATGTACAGGTCAGCATGGTTATGTAAATATGTATAAAGCTATTCAGTTCTCATGCAATACATATTTCTATAACTTGGCTTATGAATTGGGACCTAACTTCATTAAAAGATATGCTGAAATGTTAGGTTTCGGAGATACTACAGGTATAGATTTACCTGGAGAAAAAGTAGGGGTTGTTCCTAGTGCCGATTGGAAAAGAAGAAAAATCGGAGAGTATTGGTGGGATGGAGACACTATTCAATACGTTATGGGACAAGGATATATGTCTGCTACTCCTATAGCTGTACATATGGCTACTTCAGCTATAATAAATGACGGAGTAATGTACAGACCGCATGTTGTTAAAGAAATAAGAAGTTCTCAAACAGATGAAGTTATATACAATAATGATAAAGTGATAATAAAGAAATTAGATATAGACAAGAATATATTTACAGTAGTTAAAGAAGGTATGAGAATGGCTGTAACAGGAGGTACTGCAAGAAATGGTGCTTGGTCTCCTAATATTAAGTTAGCAGCTAAAACAGGTACAGCACAAAACGCACAAGGTAAAGACCATACTTGGGTTACAATATTTGGACCTTATAATCCTAGACCTACTGATGATATGATAGCAGTTACAGTTATGCTTGAGCATAGCGGCGGCGGCGGCGGTACTACTGCTGGACCTATTGCTACTGCAATGCTTCGTTCTATATTAGGCGGAGAGGATGCTGTAGAGGCTAGAAACGTTATATATGCTAGAATGCAGTATATATATCAGCAGATAAGACTTGCAAGAGAAAAAATGAGAGCAGAGGCAGAAGCTCAGGAAAATGGAGAAACATTAGAAAATATTGACGGAGAACAGCAAAAAGAAACAAAAACTGAAGAAGACGAGAGGATAAAATATGAATGATAAAAAAGAATTAAAGAAATTATTTGTCTTCGATTGGAAAATATTAGCAGCTGTAATATTTTTAATGGTTGCTGGGGCTATTGCGGTATATTCATCAACATATTCCCCTGAATCAGGAAAAACTAGCTGGATGTTCTTAAAGTTTATATTCTTCTGTGCAACTGGTATAGTATTAATATTTATAAGTATGTTTATAAATTATACTAAATTGGCAGAACATAGAATGTCTTTATACATACCTATGTTAGGAATTTTAGTATTAGTATTGATACCAGGAGTAGGAACTACAGTAAACGGCAGCAGCAGCTGGTTATTCGGTATGCAGCCTTCTGAGTTTGGTAAAATAGTTGTTATAATCTTCTTAGCCGGTTATTTAGATCAAATAGGAGATAAAATAAAAGAAATAAAATATTTTGCTTTGGCAGGACTTTTTATTTCAATACCTATAGGTTTAGTATTGCTTCAGCCTGACTTAGGTACAGTGCTTGTATATTGTTTTATAGTATTCATAATGCTTTTTGTGGGCGGTGTTCCTACAAGATATATTATAGCATTAATAAGCATAGGTGTTATAGGACTATCTATACCTATGTTTCTTGAATATAAAAGAATGTCTGATGATATAGATAATCTGCTCTTTAACTTTTTATCTCAAAGAATATACATAGGTTATTTAGCAGGTATATTTTTATTTGTATCTGCCCTACTCCTTACATTGAATTTTTATATGAATAGTAAATATGTAGGATTATTATCATTTACTTTTTTTGTATTATTTTTATGTATGGGAGCAGCATTAACTTTTGATATAGGATTAAAAGAGTATCAGAAGCAAAGATTATTAGTATTTATGAATCCTCAATTAACCAGATTAAGTTCCGGTTATAATATTATACAATCGCTTATAGCTGTTGGAAGCGGAGGATTATTTGGAGAAGGATTTTTGAATGGAAGTCAGTCTCAGTTAAACTTCATTCCGCAGCAGGTAAATGACTTTATATTTTCTAATATATGCGAAGAATGGGGATTTATAGGAAGTTCTCTGGTAGTTTTGGCTTATGCTGTTATATTTATAAGAGGAACAATGGCGGCATATTTTGCTAAAGACAGACTCGGAGCTTTAATAGTATCCGGAGTAATAGCTATGTTATTATGCCATGTTATTATTAATATAGGTATGGTAGTAGGAATGATGCCTATTACAGGATTAACATTGCCTTTTATAAGCAGTGGTGGTTCATCTATATGGACTTTCTCTATATCAATAGGTTTAATATTTAATGTAGAAGCAAGAAGGTATGTTCATTAAAAGTTTTAGTTATGAAAAATAATATTTTGACAGAAAAAATTTTAATAGTAGATTCCAATATAGATTATGCTAAATTCCTTCAAAACTTTTTGAAAGAATCAGGATATTTATCATATATAGCCTTATCTTATGAAGAGGCAATTAATATGTCTTATGATAAAATACCCGATTGTATATTGGTAGATTATATGCTTCCTAATGCAGGAGCCTGCAGACTATCTCAGCATATAAAAAATGATAATATATTAAAAAATATCACTATACTTTTTTTAACAGCAACTAACAGTAAATCAGAATTTCTAAAAGCGTATGAATGCGGTGCGGATGGTTTTTTCTTAAAGTCATTAGATACAGATATTCTATTATCAAAGGTAAAATCGTACATAAGATTAAAAAAGGTTATAGAATCTAATATAATGTATATGAATATGCTTAAACAGGATATTGAATATGCATCAAAATTGCAGAAGTCTATACTTTCTTATGGAAATACATCAATACCTAAAAACGATATATCTATTTTTCACTATGCTCCTAATGAAGTTTCCGGAGATTACAGCGGAATAAAAAGTATAAATGATGGTTGGTATGCCATACTTTTAGCAGATGTTTCCGGACATGGTGTGGCTGCTAGTATGCTTACAATATTGATAAAATCTTTTTTTGATTCTCATATTGTAACTAATTCGCATAATACTTCCCCTGCTAATTTCATAAAAGAGTTAAATCAATTCTTTATAGAGGAAAATTTCGATAAAAATCTGTTTGCTTCTGTATTTTATGCTACATATAATAATGAAACAGGTGAATTAATATGTTCTTCTGCCGGATCTCCTAGGCCATTATTCAAATCTAAAGATGAAATAGAAGAGATTGATATAGGCGGCCCTTTAATCGGTATGACAGAAGATATCGAATACACTGAAACAAAAATACAGTTAAATCATAATGATATATTATTTATATTCACAGACGGCGCTTATGAAATCTTTGATAAAGATGGAAAAATGTTCGGAGATGAGCTTTTAAAAAATGTATTTATAAAGCATTCGCATAAAGATGTTAATGTAATAAAAGATAGCATAATAAAAGAATTAAAGTCATTTTCAGACAATATATTATCTGATGATATAAGTATGATAATATTAAGAAGAACTAATTAAATAAAAAGACAAATCATACATTATCAATCAATATAAAATATATTATATCACAATAACTGCATCTTTTTATAAAAAAATCAAATTTTATTTACATATTTAATTGACATGTAAAAATATTTTTCTATACTAAGTTAATAAATAGAGCATAGGAGTATTTAAATGAACAATGAAGTAAAAGTAACACACACATTAGCAGACCCTTCGCCGTACGGTTTATTTGGTCTTGCTGTAATCACATTTGTGGCATCTACACAAAAGTTAGGAATCACAACAGGTGTTTCAGGTTTAATACCTTGGGCAATATTCTTGGGATGTATTCCTCAATTTGTAGCTGCTATTGTAGATTTCAAAAAAGATAATGTATTTGGTGCAACTGTATTCGGATCTTTCGGATTATTCTGGTTTGCAGTAGCCGTTGTTTGGCTTATATCTGTCGGAGTATTCGGAGAAGATATGAAGAACACCCTTGATATGAAACAATTCGGAGTTGTATGTGTAGCATATTTATTTCTTGTTGTACCTTTGACTTTTGGTGCTGCTGAAGCTCATAAAGTTCTATTCTTTATATTTATTGCTGTAGATGTATTATTAGTAGCTATGGCATTAAATTATTTTGGTATAGCTCCTAAAGAAACTCAACTTGTAGCTGGAATATCTGAACTTGCTGCTGCTTTAATAGGTTTTTATGGATGTGCTGCTGGAGTATTAAATAAAAACTTAGGAAGAGTGGTATTACCTGTTGGAAAACCGCTAGGAATATTCAAAAAATAGTATATATAGTATATTTTTAGTAAAAAAGGGCCGTATATAATTATTATATATGGCCTTTTTTATATCATATTTTTATATAAATAATAAAAAAATATGATAACTAAATATTTTATTATTACGATAATAATTATGATAACAAAATATTAGTTGACATATTATTGTTTTTTCTATATTATGTTATCATAATATTTATCTATTGCAATAAGGTGATTAAAGGTTATGAAACTAAAAATAGGAATTTTAACTATAGTAAATTTAATAGCATTTATAGCACTATTATATATGTTTGATATATTTGGTGTTGTTAATTATTATACTTTAATGCGTAATAAAATAGCACCTAATGTACCGGGTTTTTTAACAAGATTCACTCAAAAACCTAGAGTAGAAGATATGACTCTTTTGGCTAGAGAAGATCTTAATAAAATGAGAGAATCATTCAATTTAAGAGAAAAAGATTTGCAGGCTCAGGAATCTTTAATAGCAAGCAGAGCAATAGAATTGAACACTCAATCTGAATTGATAGAACAAGACAGACAAAATCTTTTAAATGCTTGGTCTAATTATCAAGCTACTATGGATGAATCTTCTCAGTATCAATTAGTATTAACTGACCTTGCTAATAAAATCAATAGTATGCCTCCTCAAAGCTCTGTGGCATTACTTAATCAGTTAGCTGCTAATGGTTCTGATGACTTAATCATAGATGTATTATTAGAAATGGACTCTATAGCTGCTGCTGAAGGAAGAAACAGTACTACTTCTTACCTTTTAAGCTTAATGGATCCGAATGTTGCTGCTAGAATATTAGAAAAATATGAAGCAAGATCTAATCCTGGAAATAATACAGTACCTTCTTCACCTAATGACTTCCCTAATTATATGCCTGATAATAATGACGCTATGTTAAATGAAGGCATAATGGATATGGGAGCATAAAACTTTATATAAAAAATAATGAGCCGTTTCTAAATATTTAGAAGCGGCTTTTTTATTTTAACTTAAAAATCAATATTGACAAATAAAGGCTTATAGGGTATAACTTCATTTATGATAATTGGAGGTTTTATATATGCTGAGATTAGCATTAATGTTTGTTATATTATTTTCTTTTAATCTTTATTCCCAAAAGATTGATGATAAGCCTATGAAAATAAATAAAAATTACTTTACTGATGAAGGTAATTTAAAAAATAAAAAAGACTTATCTGTTTATGCCATTAGAAAAATTAGATTTACAGATAAATCATCTTATGAGATGATAATATTGAAAAATAATTATTGGTATTACTACTCTTTATTTCAAATAGAACAAAATAATAAATACAAATATATCGGTACTATTGCTTTTAAAAGTTTTAATCAAACAGAAGGACTAATTGGAAATATAGTTTATAAAGATAATTTTTTCACTGTAGAGCATACTGTTATGTCAAATCTAAAAATGTATATAACATTTAAATATCATGATGATAAAAAAATATATTTAGATAAAGCTAGTATGATTGTAGAACTCGTTGATAATAGTTCAGCAGCAAGTACTAATGAAGCAAAAACAACTGCTAAGCAGGTTAATGGTAATGTAGTGCCTAATAAAATTTTATACGAAGATGTTACAATGGATACGATATCAAAATTATTGAGTCTTGATATATAATTATATTTTGTAAAAAATTACAGAGATATAATAAAAAATACAATTCTCTGTAAAGATATTATAATAGACACAATATAAAATCATTAAACATAGAGCTGCAATATTATGAGAGCATTTTTAGCATTAAACTTAAATCAAGAAATAAAAAATAAATATTCTAATATACTTAGAATAAATGAAAATATAGCAGAATTAAAAAAAGTATCAAAAGATAAAATGCATATAACATTAGTATTCTTTGATAATATAAAAGAAGAGCAAATAGAATTAATAAAAAAAGAAGTGATTAACTCCTCACCTACTCCATTTAATATAAACTTTGAAAATATTTCTTACTTCACAAATAAATTCAAAGACATAAATGTAATATTCGTAAAAGCAGTAAGCGAGGAATTAAAAAATTATGTCAAAACTTTAAGAAGCAATTTAGATAATATAAACAGTCTTAAATATGACAAAAAAGATTTTAAATCTCATATCACATTAGCAAGAGTTAAAAAAGTTTATGATAATGAAAAATTAAAAGAAAATATTGAGGAAATAGAATTTAGAGCATCATCTTTTATAGCTGATTCTATCACTTTATATTCAAGCGATTTTTATAATTATACAGAAATTTTCACTATCAATTTTTAATTATATCATTCTATCAATCATTTACATTTTTATTAATTAAAGTATAATCTAATAAATAAACATAATAATAAATTTTTATAATTACAAAGGTAAATAAATTTATGAATAAAATAAATAGAATATATATAGGCTATCCTCCATTTGAAAGCGACAGAGGAGTAGCATTATTATCACAGAACAGACAATTTCAATGGTTTAAAAGTCCTACATATATTTATCCTGTTGTTCCTGCTACTGCAGCCACTATGATAAAAAATGCAGGATATCAAGTAGATTTTATTGATGCCATAGCTAGAAATATGACTACTAAAGAATGGTATCAATATTTAGATTCTAATACACCTGATTTATTATTTTTTGAAGTAAAAACTCCTGTTATATATAAGGCTTGGAAAATAGTTGATGATCTAAAAGAAAAATATCCTAATATGATTGTTGTTATTGCTGGAGATCATGTTACTGCTATGCCTGATGAAACTATGAATAACTGTAAAGTGGATTATTTACTTACAGGCGGGGACTATGATTTCTTGCTTTTTAATTTAATAGAATATTTAAACGGCAAAGCTCAATTAGAAAAAGGCATATATTACAGAGAATCAAACACTATAAAAAATACAGGATTCTTTGAATTAAGACATGATTTAAAAAGCCTCCCATTCATAGACAGAGATTTAACCGAGTGGCAGAGATACGCCTATGATAATGGAAACTTCAAACGCATACCAGGAACTTATATAATGGCGGGAAGAGACTGCTGGCATCATAGATGTACTTTCTGTTCTTGGACTGGCATATATACAAATTTCCGTGCTAGAACTGCTGAGAATGTTGTTGATGAAGTGGATTTCCTTTACAATAAATACAATATAAGAGAGATAATGGACGATACAGGTTGTTTTCCTGTAAAAAAATGGCTTAATGATTTCTGTAATTATATGATAGATAAAAAACTAAATAAAAAAGTTAATATAGACTGCAATATGCGTTTCGGTGCTTGTAATGAAGATGAATACAGACTTATGAAAAAAGCAGGATTTAGATTTTTATTATTTGGCTTAGAATCTGCAAGTCAAAATACATTAGACAGACTCATAAAAGGAAATAAAGTTGAAGAGATACTTCCTTCTTGTAAAGCGGCATCTGATGCAGGATTATCTCCTCATATCACAGTAATGCTTGGTTATCCTTGGGAAACAGAAGAAGATATTGAAAAAACTTATGAGCTTACAAAAAAACTTCTTTTAAAAGGCTATGCTAAAACTATGCAAGCTACAATAATAATTCCATATCCTGGTACTGAATTATTTAATCAATGTAAAAGAGAAAATTGGCTTACCACAGAAAATTGGGAAGATTATGATATGCGTACTGCTATAATGAAAACTGATGTAGGCGAAGAAAAAATCAAATGCTGGATACAAAAACTTTATAATCTTAGCTTTACTCCGCAATTTTTAATGCATAAAGTATTATCAATTAGGGATTTAGATGATATTAAATATTATTTAAGAGCATTTAAAAAAGTTTCAAAAGGTCATTTAAAAGACTTTGCATAATTTTGTTTTTATTATAAAATAGATAGAACTATTAATCATAAATTTTTATTAATAAATTAAAATAAGGAGTTATTTATGGCTAGAGTTAAATTTATGGAATATGAAGAAGCTCAAGGAAAAGTAAAAGAAGCTTTCGACTATCAATTAAAAAAAAGCGGCAGTGTTACAAATATGAAAAAAGCATTATTAAACGACTATGCTACTTATGAAGCATTTATGGGTTGGTATGTTTCATTTGACAGATTAGTAGAAGTTGTAGGTAAAAGAGCTGCTATGATATTAGCACATTCTGTTTCTACTACTAACGGATGTATGCTTTGTTCTTTATTCTTCATCAGAGATTTAAAAGCTATAGGAGATGATCCTAAAAATCTTAAACTTGATGAAAAAGAACAATTATTATCACAATTAGGTATGCAAATGGTTAAAGACCCTAATGGTGTTACTGATGAACTTATGAATAATCTTAAAAAACATTTCAATGATTCTGAAATAGTTACTATAGTTGGTTTTGCTGCTCAAATGATGGCTACTAACAATTTCAATGCTGTATTAAAAATAGATTTAGATGAATCTTTGATACCTATACAAGGCGAGTTTGAAAAAGAAACTTGGAGAGCAAAAAATAACTAATATATTTAATAATAATTAATTATATAAAAAACAAGGGGATTAATTCTCCTTGTTTTTTTATTATTTTATTACATATATTTTTTATGATAAACTTTATCTATATAATTATTTAGATAATTTTTTTAAAGCTTCTTCTTTATTATTCTTAGCCTTTTCATAATTAGAATCTATTTCTATGGCTTTATCATAATCTTTTAAAGCTTCTTCATATAATCCAATACTATATTTAGCAAATCCTCTGTTATTATATGCCTCTGCAGATTTAGGATTTAATTCTATAACCTTATCATAATTTTTAATTGCCTCTTCATAATCCGACAAATTATAATATGAAAGAGCCCTATTATAATAAGCATTTATATGATTAGAATCCAATTCTATTACTATATCATAATCTTTTATAGCCTCATTATGAAGACCCATATTATTTTTTGCCACTGCTCTATTATAATATGCATCAATATATTTAGGCTCTATATTTATTGCTATATTAAAATCTTCTATAGCATCTTCATATAATCCCAATGCACTTTTTGAATTGCCCCTATTATTATATGCATAAAAATATTGCGGAGATAATTCTATAGCTTTATCAAAATCCTCTATAGCTTCTTTATAAAGCTCCAAATTATATTTTGCTGTTCCTCTATTATTATAGGCATCTGTATATTCATCATATATTTCTAATGCCTTATTTATATCTATTATAGCCTCATTATACAAACCTAATCCTATTTTACATGCTCCCCTATTATTATAAGCATAAGAACTATTTGAATTAGAAATTTCTATAACTTTATTATAGTAACTAATAGCTTCTTCATAAAGCCCAATACTTCTTTTAGCATCACCTATTCCATTATAGGCATATACTTCTGTATCATCCAACTCCAAAACTTTTTTATAATCTTCTATAGCTTCAATATATTTTTTTGACATTAATTTTATAAATGCCCTGTCTATATAAGCATCTATATTATTACTATCTAAAATTATAGCCTTATCAATATCTTTTATAGCCTCTTCATAATAACCCAAATTACCTTTAGCATATCCTCTGTCATCATAAGCCTTTGAATGAGTAGGTACTAATTCTATTACCTTATCATAATCATTTATGGCTGCCTCATAAAGTCCCAAATTAGATTCACAGTTTGCCCTATTATAATAAAGCTCAGCATAATTTTCATCTATTTCTATACCTTTACTATAATAATTAATTGCTTCTTCATAAAATCCCAAAGCCTGTTTAGTAATACCTAGATAATTATATATTTCAGAATTATTTCTATCTTCTTCTAAAGCTTTAATAAATAATGCTGCAGCTTTTTCAAACTGAGTTTCTCTAAATAATTGCAAACCTTCTTCAAAGTATGACATTACATCTTCCTTTATTATGAATAAAAATTATTTATTATTGCTAGCTATAAACTTTTTATTATTAATAAAAATTGTTCGCACCCAATCTCTGACAAGTAAACTTGTCAGACGCTCACAATTTTTTATTTTGAAAGTAGCTAGTAACTAAAGTTATTAGCTGCTTGTGTTTATAGCCTTAAAATTAGTACTATTTATTACAATAATAAATACAAATAAATTTATCAAACTATAACAAAATAACTTTTTATATAAATTTAAATTATTGCTAATAAAAATCAATTATTTTATTCTATTAAAAATAAACTTAATAAATTTTATAACATTCAAAAATTATTATTTTGATTGAGTATTAAAATATTTTTTCTTATTTCTAAATCTTAAACGAATAACTCTAAATAATGCCTCTGCTATAATATTTTTAGACATCTTTGATTGTCCGCTTCTTCTTTCATAAAATATTATAGGTTCTTCTTCTACTTTATATCCATTGCTTTCAAAAGAATAATTCATTTCTATCTGAAAAGAATATCCTGCTGAAAGTATATTATCAAAGTTCATATTTTTTAATACAGATACTCTAAAACATTTAAATCCGCCTGTAATATCCATAATTTTAGAACCTAAGACAAATGAAGCATATCTATTTCCATAATATGAAAGGAAAAGTCTTCTTAAAGGCCAATTTACAACACTTATTCCATTGCAGTATCTTGATCCTATTAATAAATCTAATTTTTCATTTTCCATTCTTTCTATAAATTTAATAACAAAATCAGGATCATGAGAAAAATCAGCATCCATTTCTATTACATAATCAGGATTATATTGAAATGAATGTTTAAATCCAGCGATATATGCAGGTCCAAGTCCTTCTTTCTTTTCTCTTTTTAGTAAATGTACTCTATTATTAGATAAATATTTTTCTACTATACCAGCAGTACCGTCAGGGCTATTATCATCTACAACTAAAATTTCTATATATTCAGGCAATGATAATACTTTATTAAGCATTTTTTCTATATTATCTTTTTCATTATATGTAGGCAATACTATAATGGCTTTCATTTTATATCTGATTCTCTCCTATTTCTTTTTTCTGTCCTTGTTGTTTTTTGCACATTCTTCTTAATATAATTATCTATATTGAACATAATATATTTTACATACCTTACATATGATGTTCTAGGATCTATTATATTTTTGTATGAAAATATTTCATTATTATTATCTATAGTATAGAATACAATATCTCCAAATAAAATAATATCATTATCATCTATTGCATTATCCATACCCATTAAATTAATTTTTATTCCAATAGATATAGATGAATCTATGATCTTATATCCTACTATATACGAATTCTCATAATCTAATTCCATATCAAGAGAATCACTCAAATTCTTAAAAGTCTTTATTTTTACTTCTTTATTTCTATATTTTACAATGATATTTTCTTTTATATCTCCATCTTCAAAAGAGAAATTAATATTCTGCATCTGATTGAAAGGCTGTTTTATTTTTAAATCTGTTAATATTTGTTTAGCTTTTTTTATTTCTTCATCTGTCATTTCTACAGGGCTTGCTAATGATAATTGATATTGTTTATTTAATTTAATTTCTTCATTGTTATCTATTGCATAGAAAGTATTTGCTTTTCTATCATATTTAACTTGTCTTAATATTTTATCATTCTTATTATATATGGTCCATATAAAAATATCTGCTAATGTACTCATAATATAATTTTCTTCAAATATTTTTTTCCAATCATCAGATGACCATTTTTTTCCTGTCATTAATGCTTTATTAAGCCTTGATGCCTGAAATTTATATGTAGCTTTTATATTATTTTTTATACTAAAGAATTCATCTAATAAATTTTTACTTATATTATTAGATTTATCTATTTTAGTTATATATTCTTTTTTCTTATTATCAAATATTTTATCTATATCTAATTTTTCATTTATATATAATGTGAAAGAGCATGAATCATCTTTTAATAATTTCTTGCCCTCTTTATCTATTCCAAAATCAAGTATTATTTTATCAGATAATTTATCCTCAGAAATATCCAATTTTTTAGCAGCAGCTTTGAATGCTAATTTTGAAGTATTCTTTATCTGATAATATTTGAAATTATTTGATATATAATCAATAAGAATAAGAGAATAAAGACTTCCATTAAATGCCAATGTAGATATTGCATAATTAGCAAGAGATATTCTTCCTGATTCACACCATTCTTTCAGATTGTATCCAACTTTTTCTATTTTATAATCTGATTCATATACTAAATATGGAATCATTACATATTTATAAGTTGTGTCAGCACCTTCAAATATCCATCTGTCATATATAGTTTTTATTACATTAATAAAAGAATTAAAGTCAAAATACGAAATTATTTTATCTAAATCTTTTATTTTTGTAGGAGCTTTGAGCCTTGAATATTCTAAGTATATATATTTAATTATTATTATAGGTATAGTTTGATTAGAATTTTTGCTTTTTACACCATATAATAAAGATTCATCTAAACATAATAGATTCTTTTCAAATTTCTTATTATAATTTTTATTTACGAAATTAACTATACTATCAACATCTTTAAAACCTGAATTAATAATTTTTTTATTTTTCCATCTTTTTAAGATATCTCTAGCTAAATCATTATCCAAACTTTTTAAATATTCATAAGATTCTTTTTTCTTACGGTTAATTATTTTTATTGCGGACTTTCTAATACTTGCAGATTTATTTTCTAAAAGTGAGCATAATATTTTACTTGATCCAAAATCTATTTCTTTGCTATAAAGCTCATTTAAAAATGGTATAAAGTTCTTACTGTTTTTTGTAACTCTTTTAACAAAATTTTTATTTGTAAATAGACTTTCGAAATATTCTGAATTCTTTTTGATAAGAGAATAGAAGAAACTATTAAACTCCCTATTTTTTATTTGAACTGCAAATGAATCATAATATGATATTCTATCATTATAAGAATAAAAGAATATATAAGAAATGATAATATCAGCTAAAGTTACATTAAGATTAGTCAAATAATCTAAACTTTCCTGATATGTTGTTGCAAATCCTTCTTTTCTTATTAACATTAAATAAGTTAATGCTTTATAGCTATTAGTTTTAAGTATTATATTAAGAAGTTTTTTAGATTTTTTTGAGTAATCTGATAATAACAAAATATAATATATTCTGTAATTATTCAATATGGATTTCTTTATAAATTCTATATCATTATTACTAGGTGCTCTTTTTATATGATATGGGGTATAGGGTTTCAGGGCACTAAAATAACCAAATGCTGATTTCTTTACATGGAATTTCTTTATTAAATCATATCTCTTATCATCTTCATATATAATATCATCATTTATTACAGTAATACTGTTAGGTGTTCCTAAATGTTCAACTACATTATATTTAACATAATAAGAATCATATATTTTCTGCATTAACAAATCTATTTTTTTATCTGCTATTTTTAAATTAGCTTTTTCATCTTCATTTTTTAGAAGAATTGCTGTTAATATTAAATATATTCCGCAGTTATTACTAGTCTCTAATATTTTATATAATGAATAAAAATATTCTTTATCTTTATTATAAGTATAATTAGCCTCTCTTAGAAAATCCAATGCATATATATCATTTTCTACTATTCCTCTATTGATAACGCATATTTCTTTTTCTAAGTTGTATCCCTCATATCTTTTACTAAATAGAGAACTATTAAATTTTTCCATAAATTACTCTTTAATATATTTTACAAATCATCTCTATTATACTACTATTTAAATAAATAATAAATACTATATTAATTTACATGTTTTTAACAGCCAATTGTCCGCAGCCTGCTAATATTTCCTGTCCTTGTTTAAATCTCTCAACAACTTCTATTCCATTATCTTTTAATATGGATTTAAATCTTAAAATAATATCCTTATTAGGTCTTTGTAATTCAGGAGCATGTTCCACAGGATTCATAGGTATAACATTAACTTTAAAAGGAAATTCCTTCTTTAAATTTACTAGCCTGTACGCATCATTAACTGAATCATTGACATCTTTAATAAGCACCCACTCAAAAGTAATCATTCTTTTACCATTTCTACTATATCTTTTAAGTATTGCCATAAGATTTTCTATAGGATATCTTTTATTAATAGGCATGATTTTATCTCTAACATCATTTTTTAATGAATGTAAGGAAACAGCTAATCTGCAGTCTAAATCTCTTTCTATTAGCTGTTTTATACCTGCCACTTCCCCTGAAGTTGATATTGTAATATGCCTTATTCCTAAATTAAAACCTTTGAATGAATTTATAGTATCTATAGCTTTAAAAAGGTTTTTAGTATTTGCTAAAGGCTCACCCATACCCATAAATACTATAGAATTAACTTTTTTTGTTACAGCTCTCATAAGTAGAAATTCAGCAAGTATCTCATCAGCTGTAAGATTCCTTGATAGCCCCATACTTCCTGTAGCACAGAAAGCACATCCATAACCGCATCCTACCTGAGATGATAGACAAAAAGTTACTCTGTCCTTTTTATTTAAAATAACAGATTCTATTTTTTTCTTATCATACAATGAAATTAACAATTTTTGTGTACCATATTCATCTTCTGATATAGTTTCTATTTTTGAATTGTGAATAAAGTAATATTCATCTAATAAATTTCTCAAATTTTTAGGTATATTGCTCATCTCCTCAAAACTTACTGCATATTTTTTATATATCCAATTAAGTATTTGAGAAGCATGAAATTTAGGAAAATTATTTTCTACACAGAATTTAGATAATTCATCTTCTGAAACATTCATTATAGATATTTTTTTAGCCATATTATAATAGTTAATAACCTTTTTTAATCTTAATTAAATAAAAAAATTATAATAGCTGATAACATATTATTCATAAGCTATCAGCTAACTAGTATTACAAATTAATTATATTATAAAATATTTTTGTGCTTATAACCTATAAGCTATTATTTAACCCCTCAGCAGCTTTTATTAGGAGTGCTTCCTGAATTACCACTTGAAGAACTAGAGCCGCCTTTATTTTTATAATCATTAACGTAGAATCCTTTTCCTTTAAAGATTATACCGCTGTTTAAAGATATCATTCTTTTAGCTTCACTTCCGCATTCAGGGCAAGTTGCTTTAGCTTCAGCGGTTATAGATTGAAATTCTTCAAATTCATGTCCGCATTTTTCACATTTATATTCATAAGTAGGCATAATTTTTTCCTTTTAAACTAAAAATTAAATTATAGTTTAATAATATATTATTTAAACAAAAATCTGTCAAGCGAATTTATTTCTACATTATTGTATTATTATTTTATTCTTACAAATCAAGATAAATTTTTATACTTAATAAAGTAATAATACTACTGCAGTTATAATTAAATTCTTTTTTTAATCAAAATCAATAATATTACTAAAGATTATTAATGTAAGCAGTTATAATTTATACATTTAAAATAAAATTATTATTAAATATATTTTTCATTATATTCATTATAAAAAACTATATAATCAAAGTACGGCTTTATTTATTTCATTAAATTTTTCTTTTAAAAGCATCATATAGTCATGATATTTATTTGCAAGATTATCATCAGGTTCTATGATTGTATTGCCAATCAAAGAATTTCTTATATCATCTAATGAAAATTTTTTCCCTAATAATAAAACAGCAGATACAGCAGCACCAAGAGAAGCACCTCCTGAAGGAAGTATTCTTATAGGGCATTTCCAAATATTTGCTATTATTTTTAATATTTCTTTATCCTTTGCAGGACCTCCTGTAACAGCAAGATCTTTTTTATGCGAAGAAGTAAATTGCTCAGAGTATAAAGCTACTAATCCCAAAGAACTTAATACTATTCCTTTATAATCATTATCAAAAGAAGGAGCTGAATGATATCTTTTTATAGGGAATGCTCTGCTTATAGGAACTGATTCATTTTCTTTCTGCCATAGAACAAGAGGCATATTATCAATATTTTTTTCTAGAGATTCTGTAATTTCTTTATAATCTCTAGTATATAATTTCATGACTTCATCCCATAATATAGCACCATTAGTTCGGCAGAATATCATAAAAGGATTTCCTATTCCATCATACATAGCATTTGATACTCCAGAATAATCTCTGCTGTTCTCATCAATATCAAGCATATAAACAAAACTAGTTCCTAATGATAATATATCTCCTTTATATAAAACCTTTGTTTGAGGATTATCACCGCTTCCTATACCAACTATACATTCGCTGTCAAATCCATATTTTTCTATAAAATATTCACTTATATATCCCGCAAAACTAGAAGGATCATTTATACTTCCTAATTTTTCTTTTAAATCATTTGATACAGTATTTAATAAAGTGTCATTCCATTCCCTTTTTGTATAATCCATTAAACTCATTCCTGATGCGTTTCCAAAATCTACAGGTATATTATCTTTTGCTGTTAATATTGATGCTATAAATGTATTTAATAAAAATATTTTGTATGTGTTTTTTGATAAGTCTTGATTATTATCAAAATTATATTTTATTACAGCACCTGTAAATCTAAGAGGAGAATTTGAGGCGGTTATTTTTATCATATTATCCTTTCCGCCTACTGCATTTCTCAATTCTTCAGCTTGTTTTTGAGTGCATGAAGTTCTCCATATAGGAGCATAATCATAGGAATATGAATCATTTAATATTTCAGCTAAACTATTATTTACAGATGATTTTTCTCTTAATTTTTCTATATTAGATTTATATTTTTCTGAAAGATAAACATGTCCATGCTGCTGAGCTGATATTTGTATTGCTTTTATATTTTTAGTATTGAATTGTTGTTTAAGCTGTAACAGAGCTTTATCTAATGCCGCTAAAAAAATATTTATATCCTGTTCAGCTTTTCCTTTTATATTTGAATCTATTAACAATGTATTTTTATTCATTTTTGAATATTTCATTTCTTCCAGTGAATTGAATGCTATAGAAATATTTAATTCATTTTTATAATTTTCACAGTTTATAATGCTTAAAGTGATACTTTGTGTACTTAAATCTATACCTAATGTATACATACTATTATCCTTAAAAATATTTATTAAATTATTTTATTAAAAAATATATATTAAAGATATAAAAAATATATATGAAAAAAATATTTTTTTTAATTGATTTTTATGTATTTTTGGTATTTATTAAAAACTATATATTGTTTAGAAATATTTTATATGTAATTTTGAACTGATATTTTATTATTTAAGCATATATTATTTTTTGGCATGTTCAAGCATTTCTTCAGCATGCTTTATACTTGCTTCTGTGATTTCTTTTCCTGTTATCATTCTTGCTATTTCATTGACTCTCATGTTATCATCAAGCTCTTCAATAGTTGAAGTAACAATATCATCGCCTTCATTCTTTGTAACTTTAAAATGATTATTAGCATATATTGCAATTTGAGCCAAGTGAGTAACGCTAAGAACCTGTTTTCTTTTTGATAATGCAGCTATTTTCTCTCCTATAACTTCTGCAATCCTTCCGCCTACTCCCACATCTATTTCATCAAATACACAAGTTTCGCAGTAATCGCCTAATGAAAGTACATTTTTTAATGAAAGCATTATCCTAGATATTTCACCTCCTGAAGCAATTTTTCTAAGAGGCTGGAACATACTTTGTTTATTTGGTGCTATTATAAATTCTATATTATCAATACCTGTAGAATTAGCCTTTATATTAGAACCGTCTATATTGAGTATACCATCATCATCTTCATCTAAAGTTATTTCAACATCAAATTTCGTAGATGACATACCTAAATCATTCATCTCATTTTCTATTGCTTTTATAAAATCTTCTTTTCTATTATGCCTTATATCAGATATTTCTTTTGCAAGTATAGAAGTTTTTTCTCTTAATTCTTCTATTTCCTTTTTTAAGTTTTCAATATCTTCTTCTGAGAAATTAAGAGAGTCTAATTTTTCTTTGGCTTCTTTAGCATAGGATATTATTTCTTTTATATTAGAGCCATATTTCTTTTTTAGGTTATTAATGAAAAAAAGTCTCTCATTAAGAGATTGAAGTTCTTCAGGATCGAATTTTGTTTTTGATCTTATTTCTGTTAAAACAGTTTTTATATCTTCAAGATTTAATGTTATTCCTTCTATTTGAGAAGCTATATCTGAAAGTCTGCTGTCATATTTTGATACGCTTTGTAATGCAGAAATACTTCTTGTTAATTTTGTATATGCACCTGATTCGCTTCCAAATATATCTTTATTAATAGAAGAAAGTGATGAGGCTATACTTTCAGCATTTGACATCATAGTAATATCATTTTTTATATCATCATCTTCATTTGGCTTTAATTTAGCTTTTTCTATTTCATCTATAGCATATTCCAAAAATGATTTTTCTTTTAATATATTATTTTTATTTTGAGATATTTCATTATGCTGTTTTATTAATCTTGTAAGCTTATTATAATGATTTTTATAATTTTCTAATTTGTCATCAATATTTAAATAACTGTCATAAAAGTTTAAATGATTTGCAGGATTAAAAAGAGACTGATGTTCATGCTGTCCATGTATATCTACTATTAAGTCTCCAAGCTCTTTTAATTCAGCAACTTTAACGCCTACATTATTTATAAATGATTTACTTTTTCCGTCTTTAGTAATTTCTCTTTTTATATTAAGCTCATCATTATTAATTTCTATATTCCATTCTTTTAATTTGTTTTTCACAATATCTGCAGATGATTGAAGAGAAAAATTTCCTGAGACTATTAATCTGTCTCCATTAGCTCCAACCATTCTAGTAGAGCCTTTTTCACCTGTTATGAGTTCTAATGCACTGATTATAATACTTTTACCAGCACCTGTTTCACCTGTAAGTACATTGAAACCGCTGCTGAAATTTATTTTTAATTTATCTATTAAAACAAAATTTCTAATTTCTAGATATTTAAGCATTATCTACCCCAATTAAGTTTGTTTCTAAGTATATCATAAAACAATCTATTTGCACTTTGAAATATATAACAGCTTTTATTACTTATTTTAGCTTTTATTTTATCATCATTTTTAAATTGACATATATCATATCCGTCTATAGTTACCATAGCCTTCAATGATTTTTCTGTTAATTCTAATTCTATATTATCACATTTAGGAATAACAAGCGGTCTGAAAGTCAATGAATGAGGCGCTATAGGTACAAAAGATATTGCATCAATTGTAGGTGCAAGTATAGGACCTCCTGCACTTAAAGCATAAGCAGTTGATCCTGTAGGAGTTGCTATTACAACACCATCTCCAACTATAGAAGATATTAATTTTCCTGATATTATAATATTTACGTATATTGCTCTTCCATCACATTTACTTAGAACTAATTCATTAACTGCAAGATGTTCTTTACATATATCTTTTTCTTTTGAATAAATATTGACAGATAATAATGTTCTAGGTTCTATTTCATACAATGTCTTTTTATTTTCAAAATATTCTTCTAATATTAAATAGGCCTCTTCAGGAGGTATTTCTGAAATAAAACCCAATGTACCATTATATATAGGAAGAACTGATATATCATATTTTATAGCTATTTTTAAAGCGGAAAGTAATGTTCCGTCTCCGCCTATAGAGATAAGCATTGATACATTTTTTAATTCTTTTGCTGCTTTTTTTATATTGTTGTAAGAAGATATATCATAATCTATTATTATAGATTCTATATTATATTTTTTTATTATACTATTTATTTTTTTTAAAATACTATCAGTATCAGTTCTAAGAACATTAACTATAATTCCTATTTGTTGCTTTTCCCTATTATTCATAATTATAAATATTAATTAAATTACAAAAAATTTCTATTAATTATAACAAACAGTTATCAATATATCAAGTTTTATATTGATAATTTTTTATTTTTATAATAAACTATCTATTATGATTATATTTAGTTTGATTTATTTTCTATTAAGTTTTATTTTTACATTGTTATGCATTACTATTGCATTTTCAATTTATCCTTTTATAAGATTATTCTCTAAAAGAGCCGCTTCAGGATATGTTCATAATATGGCTAAATTTTGGGGAAGAGGTATTATCAAAATGGCATTTATTTCTTTTAATATAGAAGGAAAAGAAAATTATGATCTAAATAAAACTTATTTGCTGACTCCTAATCATCAAAGTGCATTTGATATATTCGCATGCTTCAGTATATTTAAAAATTCATTTGCATTTGTTTCAAAAGATACTTATGGTAAAGTACCTTTAATAGGTTTTGGTATGTCTCTTTCAAATTATATATTTGTAAAAAGAGGTACTGTAGGTGCTGTAAAATCTATAGATGATATGGAAGACAGATTAAAAAATAATATAAGTATAGTCATTTATCCTGAAGGTACAAGAAGCGCTACAGGAGAAATAAAAAAACCTAAAAGAGGAATATTAAAAATAGCAGAAAGATGTTCAGATATACCTGTTCTGCCTGTTGTCATATATGGTACTAAAGATATTATGAAAGCTAGAAGTATAAAAATTACACCATTCAAAAAAATCACTGTGAGATTTTTAGAACCCTTCTACTTTAAAAACATAAATGGTGATGATAATGCTAAATTAGATTATTGGTATGATATTATGACAAAAAATTATAATGAAATAAAAGATAAATTAATTTCAAAATAATTTCTTTAACTATGTTAAAAATCGAGCCGCAGTCATAGTATATATAACAGCGGCTTAGGAGTTTTATGTATTTATAATTTTTTCGAGAATATCTTAAATAGTATTATCGTATTAAGTAAGATATACTAAATAATTATTTATGTCAATATATGATAAAATATTTTAAATACAATTAATAAAAACTTGTATTCATTCTAACTAATATTTTAAGTATAATCTATGTCATATCAAAATTTAATATTATTATTTGCAATATATCTAAAGGAAAAGAGTTTATTTTATTTATTGTTATTCATTATTATATTTATTATTTGTTATTCATTCATATATTACATATATAATAAAAAAATGTACATTATTTTTATGTTATACTTGAAAAAAATATTCTTCATATTATAATATATAATAATATAAACATATTATGTGTTTATATTAAACAAAAAATCACTTAAAAAATTAGGAGTATAAAAGTGAATATTAATAATAACGCTTCTCAATTAAAAAAAGATATTTTAGTAAAAATTGCTTTAATGTTTATTGAGGATAGACTTATAGAAGATATTGACAGATTACCTATAGAGATAATACCTAGAGATAGCAAATCTATAAGATGCTGTATACACAATGATAGAGAAATCATCAAAAATAGAATTATGGCAAGACTTGGAATAAGTGTTGAAGGTAAAGAGGATAGCGGAATACCATTATCTGAATATGCTAAATTAGCATTAGACAGAGATAAACCTACTTGGCCTATGCTTACAGTATTAGATGAGGCTTGTAATGCATGTGTAAGAGCTAATTTTATGGTTACAAATGCTTGTCAGGCTTGTTTGGCAAGACCTTGTATGGTTAACTGCCCTAAAGATGCAATAACAATATTAGATGAAAAAAGAGCACATATAGACAGCAGTAAATGTATAAACTGCGGATTATGTTTAAAAAACTGCCCTTATCATGCAATCATTTATATACCTGTACCTTGTGAGGAATCTTGTCCTGTAGGCGCTATTAATAAGAATGATCAAGGAAAGGAAGTAATAGATTATCATAAATGTATATTCTGCGGAAACTGTATGAGAGAATGTCCTTTCAGTGCTATGATGGATAAAGGACAGCTTTTAGATGTACTTAAGCATTTAAAGGCAGATGAAAAAGTTAATGTAATGTACGCTCCTGCTATAGCTTCTCAGTTTAATGCTAAGCCTGGACAATTAAAAAGTGCTTTGCTAAAAATAGGATTCAATAAAGTTTGGGAAGTTGCTTTAGGTGCTGATGTTACTTCTGACAGAGAGGCAGCAGAATTTGAAGAGAGAATGGAAAAAGGCGATAAGTTAATGACTACTTCATGCTGTCCTGCTTATGTTAAAGCAGTTAGAAAACATGTACCAGAACTTATTCCTTGCGTATCTGAGACTAGAACACCTATGCACTATACAGCTGAAATGATGCATAAAGATGATCCTGAAGCTGTTAATGTATTTATAGGACCTTGTCTTGCTAAAAGAAGAGAAAGTATAGATGATGAGCTAGTAGATTATTGTTTATCTATGGAAGAGCTTGATGCATTATTCGTAGCTACAGGTACTGATGTGGCAAAAGAGCCTGATTTGGAAATAGAGGCTGTTCCTACTGCTTCAGGAAGAAAATATGCTGTAAGCGGAGGTGTTGCTGAGGCTGTTAAAGTAAGATTAAAACATCCTGAAAAATTGAAAGCTGCTGTTATTAACGGACTTGATAAAGAAGGTATGAAACAGTTAAAAGGTTATGGAAAAGTTCAGTCAGGAGAAACTCCTGTTACAGCTGATACGCCTAATCTTGTTGAGGTTATGGCTTGTAACGGAGGATGTGTTGGAGGACCTTGTGTAGTGAAAAACCCTAAGGCTGCTGCTGTTCAATTACAAAGATACGCTTCTACAGGTACGGAAGTAAAAAAAGACTAATAAATTTATATAAAATTTAATAAATAAGGTAAAAGTCTAATTTCTGGGCTTTTACCTTTATTTTTTATAATTATTCTATTAATAACTTTTCTATGTTTTTCAAATTTCTTGCTTTAGCATAATATAAAGCATCATGTCCATTTTTATCTTTTATAGTTTTATCGGCACCATGTTCTAATAAAAGCTTAACTATCTCAACATAATTTATATTGTCATTACCAAGTATAGTAACCTCAAGTAATGCAGTAAAAGATAGATGATTTACATGATTTACATCTATATCAGTATTTTCAAGAAGGAATTTTACTGTACCTAAATGTCCTTTTTCGCATGCTGGTATTAAAGCATTTCCTCCAAAAATATTTAATACATTTCTAGTATCAGCCTTTTTATATGTGAGTTTTACTATATCAAGCATTCCATTTGCACCTGCATATAGAAAAGGTGAATTTAATTTTGCATCTTGTATGTTAACATTAGCATCATTATCAACTAAAAGTTTTACCATTTTTACATCATTTTTATATGTAGCTATCATTAAAGGAGTTCTTCTTTTTTCATCTTGTAAATTTACATTTATACCCATTTCTATATATTCTTTTACAGATTTAATATCTCCGCTATGTACAGCAGAAAAAAAGTCGCTTCTAGTATCTGCAAATAAAGCAGTATTTATATATAAAATAAAAGCAAATATAAAAAATAATTTCATAATTACTCCTAATATGTTTAATTAATTTATTATTTAAATATAACAAATCTTTTTTTGATTAGTTTTATTAATATAGTTTAATTATAGTTTTTACAACTATATAAATATACATTACAAGTTAGTTTTTTATTATATTTTTAATAATGATATTTAAAAAATATCCGAATAATTATTAAAGAAATATAATAGTAATTGGGACTTGAAAGTGCATTATATAGGTTTTTTAATAGCTTTTATTTTATATTTTACAGCCAACTTAAATGCTGTTGTTTATGATGTTTTTTCTGATACAAATAATATTTATTATAGTACATTAAATAATTTTACCAATAGTTATATATTATATGACAGTGACTCGGCACTTAACTACTTAACAGGAGACACTGCACTTGATTCTAGTATTTTACAAGGACTTATATACAGTAAAGATATTAAAAGTATAGAAGGTGCCAATGGCGGAGATGCTGTATTTTTTCATAATATTAAATCTTATATAAAACTTGATTATTATACAGGAGACGGTACGCATAACTTTGAAGATACTATGACAAGTTTTACTTTAGAATTTTATTTGAATCCTTATAAAATAAGAATGAATTCTCAAGTACTATCAAAAACAGCTATATATAATGAAAACGGTGTTACAAAATCTTCAGGTATAAAAGCCAATATTGTTAATGGAAGATTAGTTTGGCAGTTTAACAATTTATTCTCTTATAATGGTGTATATACAAATGTTATGTTAACTCAAGGAGAATATTTAAAAGAGAATGAATGGAGACATCATAGTGTAAGTTTCAATGCTTCTACTGGAAAATTAGTAAAATATATAGACGGACTTGAAGAACAGGTAGTATATTTAACTAGTACAGGCGATGAAACAGGTTCTCCTTATACTATAGAATTTGATAATATAAAATTGGATCCTTTATATTTAGGAAATGGTTTTATAGGCGGATTAGATGCTTTTTATTTTACACCTCGTTATAAACAGACTTTTAATTTGTATCCTTATACAGCAGATGGTGAAATAATAAGTAAGGTTATAGATTTTGAAAATAAAAATACATTTATTGACTCTATAAATTATATTGGAAATTCTACAAATGGAAGTTATATAGATTTATATTATAGAACTTCAGATTATTATTTTGCCCCTGAAGATGTTAATATAGCTTGGGAGCCTTTAAAAAATCATACTAATATGATGACCAATACAATGACTAGATATATTCAAGTTAGAGCTGTATTAAAGAGTAATGTAGATAGAAATGTTACACCTGTATTAAATAATGTTTCTATAAACTATCATAACCCAAGAAAACCTTTAGTACCATCTAATTTAACAGCTACTGCAATGAATGGAACTTCTGTTATGTTAAAATGGAATGGCTCTCATGAAAATACATCAGGATATAAAATTTATTATGGAACAAAATCAGGAGTATATAATGAAGCACAATATACGCCTATAATAACAGAAAATGTAAATGAATATATAATAGAAGGACTTGAAGAAGGAAAGGTTTATTATTTTACCGTTACAGCTATAGGCGGAGAGGGCGGAAATATAGAAAGCAGTTTTTCTGAAGAAGTTTATGTAAGACCAATTCAATAAAAAGGAGTATGAACGTGTCTACTAATACTAAAGCAATGAAATTAAGTAATCTTGCCGAAGAATTATTAAAAAAAGGAGTAAATGAAGAGGCTATAGAAGCCTTGAAAAGAAGTATGAGATTAAGTACTTCTGATGATATGAAAGCATATTTACAAGTTGCTGTTTCTTTATTTGAAAACGGCGATTATGAACATGCTAAAATATTTTTAAATACCTTTTTAGAATATTGGATGGCAGCTGAAGCATATTTCATCTTAGGAGCTATTGCTAAAAAAGAATATAGATTAGAAGAGGCTTTTGAACTTTATAGAAAAGGCATAAATTTATATACTTCCTCAAACCTTAACCCTTATTATGAGTTTTTATCTTTATGTACTCTTCTCAAAGAAGAAGATAAAGGATTGGAAACTGCTAAAAATGTACTTAAAATAAATTCTAAAGATAGGGTTGCTTTGGTTTATATGGCTAATTATTTCTTTAGAAATAAACTTTATAAAGAAGCTATGAATTTTTATAAAATATTAGTAGATAATAAATTGGCTGATCATAATGATTATCATTATTATGGTGTTTGCTTACATGAAATTAAAGATTATAAAAAAGCAGAAAATATGTATTTACAGGCTTTAGCTATGTATCCTGCTGATACTCCTGAAGTTTTAGCTCTTAAAAATCTTAGAAGCAAAACTTTAAGAGATAATTACCCTAATTTAAAAGAAAGCAAAGAAAAATATACAAAGAAAATAAAAGAAAATCCTGAATCTAGTGATTATTTCCATTTAGGTAATATCGAATTTATTGATGGAAATTATGAAAAGGCTGCGGAATTCTATTCTAAAGCTAAAGAAGTTTACGAAGAGCAGGTGTGCATTTTATAAAATATCTGCAATTATCTTATATATCTTTTCTATTAGATATAATTATATTATTTTTTATTGATATATAAATCTAATACATTAAAAATGTATAAATATAATTTTATAATACAAAATTATTGCATTTAATTTTTTTTGTAGTATAATGCAAAAATATATTATGAATAAAATTATTTGTATTTTCTCTATTTTAATTATTTTAATATCATGTAATATTAAAAAAGAAGAAGAAAGTAAACCTGTAAATACCAAAATAAGAGTTGGGTATTTATATGAATTTGCTGGAGCCTCTGCTATCGCAATAGCCCAAGAAAAAGGATTCTTTGAAGAAGAAAATTTAGATGTAGAATTGGTTGAATTTTTCAATGGACATGCTGCAATTTTATCTATGGTTTCCAAAGAGATAGACTTTACATATATAGGACATGCTGCACATTCTTTAATTATAAATGGTAATGTGCAAATATTAATACCAAATGGAATAAGCAAAGGCGAAAAAATAATAACAGGAAAATGGACAGGCATTAAAACTGTTGATGATTTAAGAGGAAAAAACATAGCAACTCATTTTGGTACTTCAGGTGCCACTATGCTTAATGCTGTATTGGAAAACAACAATATAAAATTAGAAGATATAACTTTAACAAATATCAATATTACTAATCTTGCTGATGCTTTAATAAATAAAGAAGTTGATGCTGTATCAATATGGGATCCTTATACTAGAAAAATTATTGAACAAATTCCAGATGATTATAAAGTATTAGCTGATATTATAAATTACCGTGATGAAATTATATTAACAAGCAGTTTCGTATCAACGTCAGAATATATTAATAATAATCCAAATACAGTAAAAAAATTTTCAAGAGCAGTATTAAAAGCTATGGATTATAGAAAAAATAATATATATGAGGCAGCAGAACTCACAGCAAAACTTACTGGAAATGATATAGAATCTGTAAAAAAAGAAATATATACAGGAATATGGTTTTCTTCATCAGATGTAAAAGATGCATGTGATTCAGGAGAAATGCTTAAATGGTATGAAGTGCAACAAAATATATTTTCAGATTCTAATATTATTAGAGAAAAAGTTTCTGTAACAAATTATATACAATTATCAATGCTCACAAATATATTAAATAGTTTATGATACTACTTTAGCACCTATACTTCTAAATTGCTCTATAAAATTGAATGATGATTTATTGATAGACTCGGCATCATCTATAATTATATCATTATCAGAAACAGCAGAAGCAACGGCAAGTGCCATAGCTATTCTATGATCATTATGAGAAGTGGTATTTCCTCCCTTAAGTCTTTCAACACCTTCTATTAATATTTCATCTTCGCTTACTTCTATATTTGCCCCTATTCTTGAAAAACTATCCATTAAATCATTCATTCTATCGCTTTCTTTATATCTTAGTCTTCCTGCATTATATAATCTTGTTCTTCCTTTTGCAGTAGCGGCAAGAGTTGTTATTATAGGACCTAAATCCGGTATATCAGACATATCTATATCAAGAGCATTTAATCTGTTTGTTTTTTTTATTGTGATAGAATTATCATCATTATAAGAAACAGAAGCCCCCATAAATTTCAATATATTAAGAATTTCTTTATCACCTTGTATAGAATATTTATTAAGACCATATAATGTAGTCTCTCCTCCCAAAGCACCAGCAGCAGCAAAAAAAGCAGCATGGGACCAATCTGATTCTACTTCATAATCAATACCTGAATATTCCTGATTTCCATATACTTCTATTATATTATTATCATGCCTTAAAGTTTCTATATTGGCTGCTTTAAGAGTTTTTAAAGTCATCATAACATAAGGTTCTGACTCTAATTCTCCATCTATAATAATATTAGAATTACCATCAAGCAAAGGCAATGCAAATAAAAGTCCGCTTAAAAATTGACTGCTTAAATTACCTAATACTTTAAAATTTGATGCTTTTAACTGTCCTGATATTTTTATAGAATCTTCTGAGTGAATGAACTCAAGTCCCTCTTCTTTCCATATCTTTTTATAAACATCAATAGGTCTTGAAAATAATTTTTTAGAACCTGTAAAAGTACATGTTATTCCAAATGCTGACATTATAGGAATTAAAAATCTCAAACTGCTACCTGATTCTTTAACATCTATAACTAATTCTTTTTTATATTCTTTCTTTGGAAAAACTTTAAGATTATCATCAATAATTTCTAAATCCGCAAAATTTGATACAGCATTTTTTGTAACTTCTACATCAACACTTACATTATCAATCCAGCGTTTTATAATGCTTGGAGTCTTAGCTAATGATGATGCTATCAAAGCTCTATGTGCATCACTCTTACTCATTTGAATATAAATAGAGCCGAAAATTTCTGAAGGTTTAATAGTTAAAGTCATAATATAACTCCAATAATTATAAATTACTGTAATATCGAATCAACAAAACTTTCCGCATCAAATTCTTTAAAATCATCAACTTTCTCTCCAAAACCGCCATAGTATATAGGCAGAGATAAATAATGGGCTATACTTATTGCTACCCCACCCTTAGCTGTACTATCTAGTTTTGAAACTATAGCACCTTGTATATCCAAAGCATTAGTAAATACCTTAGCCTGTTCTATTCCATTATGACCTACATTTGCATCTAATACTAATATTGGTACAAATTTAAACTCTGTAAATCTCTCTGTAGCTATCTTTTTCATCTTTTCAAGCTGTCTTACCAAATTCTCCTGATTATGAAATCTTCCTGCAGTATCAACTATAACTATATCAGCATCTGTAGCCTTTGCTTTATCCAATGCTGAAAATAATACGCTTGCAGGATCTCCAGCTTGCTGACCCTTAACTATAGTTACTGAAAGTCTATTAGCCCATTCTTCTAATTGTTCTATGGCAGCTGCTCTGAATGTATCTGCTGCCGCTAATATCACCTTATGATCGTTCTTTAATATATTAGCTAATTTTGCTATTGAAGTTGTTTTACCCACTCCATTAACACCTACTATAAAAAGTATAGTTTTACCATTAAGTTCTATTTTTCTTGAAATGAATTTAGATATTAAAATTTCTCTTAAATATTTTTTAGCTTCAGAAGGATCTTTTATATTTTCTTTTTCTATTACATCTCTAAGTTTTGAAATAATATCTTTTGTAGTTTCAACACCAGCATCAGCTGTTATTAATATATTTTCTAAACTTGCAAAAAATTCATCATTGATTGATGAAGTATTAAATAGTGATGATAGTGAAAATTTACTTTTAGAACTTGTTAATGAAACTTTAGGTTTTTTAGATTTTTTCATTAACACCAAAACTAAAATCAAAAGTACTACAAGTACACAGCATGCTATTATTATAATATTCATATACGGCATAGTAGATTGCATTTATCAATTTCTCCAAATATAAAATTTATTTAGAATATTATATAAACTATTAAGATTTTTTCAAGGTATAAAAAAAGCATTGATAATAAAATATTATCAATGCTTTCGCCTCTATAAAAAAATTAACGAATCAATTATTTTTTAATTAATTAAAAGCTTGGAATGCACTAGCTGTAGCGTTACATAAAGGACATTTAGCTGGAGCTGAACCTGCTTCAACATATCCGCAAACAGGGCATAAATAATAAACTGTAGGTAAAGTTTTTTTAGCATTTAAATCCTGCATAGTTTTGTTATATAATTCAGCATGTGTTTTTTCAACTGAAGCTATTCTGTTCATTAAATCAGAAACATTTTTATTGTTTTCAGAAGCAGCAACTTTACTGAAAGCAGGATACATTTTTGTATATTCATAAGTTTCACCAGCTATACCGCTTTTTAAATTATCAACATCAGTACCAGTTTTAATAGCATTGATTTTAGCTGTTAATGCTTTAGTTGATAATTTAGAAGATAAAGCCATATCGTTTAAAAGCTTAGCATGTAAAGCTTCTGCAGCAGAAGCTGCTTTAAATAAAGCTGCAACACTTTTGTTTTGAGCTTTTTTAGCATACTCAGCATAGCTAGCAGATGCATTCATCTCACCATTATAAGACTGCATCATACCATCTAAAGTAGATTTAGCTGTTTGTCCATATACAAGACCTGCAAAAACGAATAAGAACAAAATAAATAAACTTGATTTTTTAATCATCTTTTTATCCTTTTTTTTAATATAGAGTTTTTTGTTTTTTTGTTTATATGCGAGGCAACATATAGCTAATATAACCTTTAATACATAAAAAAAGTAAAAAATAAATTTTTTTTTTACAAAAAAAATATAATATAGTCAAATAATGTTAACATATACTAACTTTAATATAAAAAATAATCATATAAAAATAAAAAAGGCAGTAATTTTTTACAATCACTGCCTTTTGTTAAAATATTATATAAATTATTTTTTACTTTCTCATTTTTTCAATAGCTTTTGCTAATATAGATATACCCTTATCAATATCTTCGGGTTTAGAATTAGTGTAATTTAATCTTAAAGTACCTAAGCCTCTTTTAGCTTCATAGAAAGGTTCTCCTGCTACAACAACAACACCATCCTCAGCAGCTTTTCTTGAAAGCTCAACAGCATCTATTCCCTTAGGAAGTGTAGCCCATATAAACATACCGCCTTCAGGGTGAGTCCAATGCATATCTTTAGGTAAATATTTATCCATAGCTTCAAGCATATAATTACATTGTCTTCCGTATAAATCTATTATTTTTTTGATATGCTCATCATAATCGTTATCTTCTAAATACTGACTTACAACTACCTGAGCAAATGTTCCTGTATGTAAATCTATAAGCTGTTTATAATCTTTCATCTTAGCATATAATTCTTTTTGTCTGCAAGCAATCCATCCTAATCTCATACCAGGCGCTACAGTTTTTGAGAATGTACCAAGCAATATAGCTTGTTCTCCTAAATATGTGCCAAATGATTTTTGATGTTCTCCTTTAAATCTCAATTCTCCGTAAGGATTATCCTCTACAAAGAATGTATCTTTACCTTTCATTATTTCTGCTATTTTCTCTCTTACAGCATTTGTATATGTTATACCTGTAGGATTTTGGAAATTAGGCACAGAATAAAAGAATTTATGATTATATTTATTTATAGCTTCTTTAAACTCATTTATATCAGCACCGTCTTCATTCAAATTAACAGTATGAATCTTAGGATTATATAAGTGAAATGACTGCAAAGCCGCCAAATAAGACGGATCTTCAACTAAAACATCATCATCAGGATCTATTAAACATGAAGAAATAATATCTAAAGCCTGTTGTGAACCATTAGCTATAAGTATGTCGCTAGCTTCAATTTCGATACCTTGTTTTTTATATCTATTTGCAATAAACTCTCTTAAAGGACCATATCCCTCAGTGCTGTTATATTGTAAAGAATAAGCACCTTTAGTTTCTAAAACTTTATTTGCTGCCGCTTTAATCTCTTCTACAGGAAATGATTCAGGATTAGGCAAACCGCCAGCAAATGATATTAAATCACCTTTAGCTGCAACTTCAAGCATAATTTTTACAAAACTGCTTTGAAAATCTTCTTTTAATGCTCTTTTTGATAATCTTAATTTCATAATAATATCCATTTAAAAAATTTGTTATATATTATACACTACTATTAATAATAATGCTATATCATTTTTTGATTTTTTATCAATATATTTTCTTAAAATAAATATATAAAAAAAGGGAGATTTTTTAAATCTCCCTAATTTTTATCTAACTAAAATTTTATTATATCTTCCAATCAGGGAAACGTTTTATAACAGCAGAAATAATATCTGTTTTATAATGCTGTTCCAAATTAACTAATTTTTGGAATTCTCCGAATATGATTTTTACATCATCTTCCGACTCATTTTCTATAAATTTAAGCAGATAAGCCTTATCAAATACCAAATCATATACAACCTTCAAAAGTTTTCTAGCCTGTGCAGAAGTTTCTTTTTTATCAACCATTTTTGATAAATGAGGTATTATACTAAGCAAACCTATCATAAGAGAATTTTTATTAATATTTATATCTCCTGCAGTTTCATCATAATACTCTCCGTCAAGTATCTTCTGAGCAAAATAAACAAATGACTCAGGACATTCTCTATAATGAAGAAATATATCATCTATAGTCTTAGCAAGCATATCAGTTTTGCCGTCTTCAAATAATTTATTTACTATAAGATAATTATTTTTAACCTGAGGAGAATAAAGCATTTTAAGTATTATATTATAATAATCATCTCTTCTGCCATCCCAAATAGCTTTTATAAATTTCTCTCTATAATTTGAAGAAGGAAGCACCTCATAAACATGAGTATAATCATCAATATTTTTAACTATATCTGAAAGCAAAGGTATACTGCTGTCAACATTAGACTGACTTCTCAAATATATTGTACTTATTATTCTCTCATCATTAGGAGCTTTTTTATCTTTAGAAATATTAACAAAATAATTATTCATCTCCTTAGCTTCTTCAGAGTTTAAATTAGGAGTATAAGTTAAATATTCCATATATATTTGATATCTCTCAAAGAAATTATCAGTCTTATTGAATTTAGATAAACTTTCAGCATCATAAGTTTCAGCTTCCTCATTATAAAGGAAAGTATTTTTATCAAACTTAACTGTAGTAGAAGCTCTTACAGATTTTTTAGCACTCTCTAACCATTTAGTATAAGCAGATTCAGCAACTACAACATCAGGTTTTGAAGTTAATTCCTGTTTTAAATCTTTTGTAGTTATTGTCTTTTTATATTTTAAGATAATAGTTAAAAGTTCTGTAGGATTTTCTTCTGCTATCTTTTTTATTTCATTAAGTTTATAAGCCTTATAAACATTAATATCATCATTAGGCAATGTTGTAAGAGATTGTATTGCCATATCAAAAGTCATTTTTCTAACATCTTCCTGAGATACAAATTTTATATTAACATTATTTATATCTATTGACTTTATTTTACCAACACCGAAATTTCTATGTATAACATATTTATCAACATCATATTGTATATACTTTTCAAATATTTCTATACAATCCTTAGGTTTTTTATTAACATTTGTAATAGATGATATTTCTTCTATTTTTTCAAAAAGAGTATGATTTGGATATAAAGCCTTATAAACATCTACAAGTCTATGTCTGAAAAATTTAGCTTTTTTATTATTTTGTGCAACTATATCCTGCTCATAATTAAGCAAATTTTTAATAGTTTTTAAAGCATCATTATATCTGTTATTCTCAAAATAGTAGAAAAATATTATTTTCCATACATCTATCATTATATTAGAATCAACAAGAGTCTTTAAAGCATTTTCATATTTAAGTAAATAATTATAATTATCAGGCTCATACTCCAATACTTTTTTAATATCGCTTTCTGCATTATTTCTTTCTCTAATAAGATTTCTTTCAAAAGCAATTTTATAATAATGCACAGCACTGTTTATATCTCCAGCTAATTCTTTTGTATGTGCTATTTTTTCAGGGAGTTCAGGATTAGATACATCAAAACGTATAAGTCTTTCCCAAATTTCTAATGCCTCAGAATCTCTATTAGTACTTTGATAATAGCTAGCCAAATATCTTAAAGCATAATCGCTTTCATAATATTCATCTAAAATTTTTTGGGATACGAATTCAACTATATTCCACTTTTTAGCATTTTTAAAAATACCTAAAAGTTTTTCTAAACTCATTTCTGAATAATTTTCTATTTTTAAATTTAAAAATCCATTTGCATATAAAGCTGATATATGATTAGGATTTTTATCTAACTGCATTTTAGCTGTTTCTATAGCGGAATTTATATCATTAGTATCATTTATATCATTGAGAATACCGGATAAATCAACAAAATACTTAGTAGTATAATTAAGAAGCGGTCTTCTCGTAAATGTTTCTTCTGAAAATACATTTTCTAATTTTTGTAGAGCTTCTGACATATTATCACTCCTTATCTAATATTTTTATGTAGTATTGCAGCAAATCTTTATCTATTACAGCCATCTTTCTGCCCCACACCTTAACCTCTTCAACATCAGAATCATTTTGCCTCATAATAAGATATGTAGTTAAAAATGCATACGAAGATAAAAGTTTAGGTGCTGTAGTCTCTCTCAGCTTTATTTTTCTGTAATCTGCCTCTAATCTGGATATGTTTCTTCTAAGATCAAATTCTTCCTGTTCATTTAATGGTCTTTTCACATCCAATATGTTCATAAGTTCGCCATAAGCACTCATCCATAATATTATCTCTTCCTGACTATTATTATGGATTCCCCTTTTTATTATTATATCTCTAATTTCTCTAACTACTTCTATGCTGATATTTTCAAATTCTATACTTAAAGGATCATAAAATAACGCTTCTCTTATATACATTTTACACTTTTTTTCATCGCCTAATTTATCATAAATCATAGCAATATAACTGAGAGTTCTTGAATTATATGGTTCTATAGTATTTAAATATTCATAAGATTTTAATGCTCTAGAATAATCCTTTAACTCTATAAAAGCATTAGAAAGTAAATGTAATTCCTCCGTGCCTTCAATATCATTGGTGCTGCGCTGCATTATTAACTCTATAATTTTATTATATACATAATAGTGTATAGCGTTAATTGATATTAAATTCTCATCATAAGACTTTCCATGTACGAATACATTGAATTTCTTATAGGTAGAATCCAAAAGTTTGCAGTATTCTATACAATTTCTCTCTACGCTTTTAAATTTATCAAGTCTGTTAATCCAAAATTTAACACAGGATATATTTTCATACAGATTTGCACATTCAAAATCTTTTGACATAATCCTATCAAAATCTTCCATAGACTCCGTAAAAAGACCCTGCTTTAATTTAGTTTCTATAATGTTGAAAATATCCTTAACAGACTCTTTTCTAGAAAATAATTCCTCTTCCATTATATTTAAAATAAACTACTCCCTTAAAGCTAAAAAACGTACAGAGATATATACGCATATTCTTATAATATAATCAAATAAACATAAATTGTCAAGAGAAAACAATACTCTTTAGAGTAAAAAAACGATAAAAAATATATTAATTATGATATACGAGCTCTCCGGATTTAAAAACCATACCGCATAAATTATTATCCATAGTATAAAGTAAGAAATTAAGATTATTACAATTCCATACTATAATATCCGCCTTTTTTCCAATCTCAATACTTCCTATTTCCTCTCCCCTTTTAATGGCACATGCTGCATTTATAGTAACAGCATTTAATATCTCTTCAGGAGTAAGCCTATATATAATATATGCAAGCTTCATTATAAACTGCATATTCAAAGAAGGACTAGAACCTGGATTATAATCTGTAGCCAATGCTATAGGAACTCCTTTATCTATCATATATCTAGCTCTTGCATAAGGCATATTCAAATAAAAAGAAGCATTAGGCAAAAGCACAGCTATAACACCTTGATTTTTTATAACATCTATAGATCTGTCATCAGACATAATCAAATGCTCTGCACTTATAGCTTTGAATCTTGCTGCCAAATACGAACCTCCGCTTGTTTCTAATTGATCCGAATGAACTTTAATGCCTAGATGATGTTCCTGAGCTGCATTAAGAACCTTATGAGTTTCTTCCATATCAAGTCCGCAATTTTCACAAAATACATCGCAAAACTCTGCTATGCCTAATTTTGATATTTCTGGAATCATTTCATTACATATTAAATTTATATATGAAGCCCTATCATTTTTATACTCCTCAGGTATTACATGTCCGCCCATAAATGTACCTACTATATCTATTTTATGATTATCATTAAGTTTTTTCATAACTTTTAATATTTTTATTTCATCTTTAATAGTCAATCCGTAACAGCTTTTACCTTCTACTGTAGTAGTTCCATGATGAAGCATTTTATCTAATATAGGTATTGATTTCTTATAAAGTGCATTCTCTGTCTGACTTCTAGTATCTTTTACAGTTGATAATATTCCATAACCTGATTTTATTATATCAGAATAGCTCATATGACCGCTTACTATATTATACATCTCATCTTCTCTTGAACCGCCGTATATAAAATGAGTATGACAATCAATCAAACCTGAAGTAACCAATGATCCATTAGCATAAAATGTTTTTTTAGCTTTTTCTTTAATAGAATCACCAATATATTTTATGATGCCATCTTTTATGCCTATAGAAACATTATTATATAATTTTATCTTTCCTTGATTTTTACCATATAATGATGTAGTGCCTTCTGCTGTTGCAATAGAACCTATATTTTTTATAATTACATCTAACATAATACACTCACAATTTAGTATATATTATATATTAACAGAAAAGTTGTATAAATTGTAAGATGTTATTAATATAATAATTAACAATAAAATAATAAATAATTTATCAACTATTTTAGAATTAATTTTTTTATTGATAAATCTTCCTAATATACCGCCGCCTATTCCGCCTATAATCATTACTATTAAATAATATATATTAACTTTTAAGGCATCTCCGTCAGCAACACTTATAAATACATTTGAAATCTGAGAAAATAATATAATATAAAGAGAATTTTGAGCTGCAACTTTAGAATCCATACTAAAGAAAAAATATAAGAAAGCTATATTAAAAGGGCCGCCTCCTATCCCTAAGAATGATGATAAAAGTCCAAGAACTAAACCTATCAACACGCATAAAAATATATTTTGTATATGCATAGATTTTATTTTTTTATCACCCATATTCTTTAATGTAAATATTAAAGTAAAAAATGTTAATAATATTAAAATGGCTGATTGAAAAATACCTGCTATATTTTCACTATTAAAAAATGCTATAACATAAGAAAAAAGCATTTTTCCAAGTATTCCGCCTATAATACCTCCTAAAGCTAAAGGCGTTGCTACTTTAGAATCGACAAGACTATCATGTTTTATCTTAGAAACCACAAATGTATATAAGCTCATAGATAAAACTGTACATGAGGATAAAAAACTTATCTTACTTACTTCAAGCACATTCAAAGAATCAAGTACAGGCTTTATTATAATACCGCCGCCTATTCCGCAAATAGCACCTATTACAGATGCTAATAAACTTACAATCAAAAAAAATACTATCATTTTTATATACCAAGATATTCCATCAATTTACCATAATCTGCATTTAGTATAAGATCCCCAGGAAAATCTATAGATAATAATAACTCTATAGAATCTTTAAAATCCCCTATTTTGTATTTTGAATGAGCGTCAGATGTTATTACAATATTAGTTTCATATTTTTTGCATTTTAAAGCTACTTCACGGCATATCGGAGCGCTTCCTTTTCTAACTGTAAAAGATGATGAATTAATCTCTATTAATTTATTATATTCTTTGCATAATTTAACTATATATTCAATATCAAATTCAAATTTAGGATTACCAACATGACCTAAACAATCTATATGAGGATTTTTTATAATTTCCGCATATCCATTTGTATGATCTTTTTTGCTTAAAGGCTGTATTGAATCCTCATGATATGAAGCTATAACAAAATCTAAATATTCTAATATATTTTCACTTAAATCTACTTTTCCGTTATAATCTAAAATATTAGCCTCGCATCCTCTAAGAAATCTGAGTCCATTAATATAATTAGGAAGACTATGCATAGCTTTAAAATGCCCTGATTTAGCTCCGTCGCTGGAAGCTGGACCATGATCCGTGATGGCTAAAGCTAAAAAACCTTTCTCATTAGCTGAATTCACCATTTCATCAACTGTACTATAAGCATGCTCGCTTACTAAAGTATGAGTATGCAAATCGGCTATTATATTCATAATAAATACCTTATTATAACTTTGACTTAGCTATTTTTTCTATTAATTCTATTGTATTATCTATGCCTATAAAATCACTATTCAAACAAGCATGATAATTTCTAGCATCTCCCCAATTTTTTCCTGTATAATAATTATAATGTTTTGCTCTTAACTTATCTCTTTCTTTTAAGATTTTTTCTATATTCGCACTATCTAATTTATATTCTTCAACAGCTCTTTTTATTTTGTTTTCCATATCAGAATAAATAAATATATTAATACAATTATCCATTCCTTCCAATATATGATTTGCGCATCTTCCAACTATAACGCAAGAATGTTTGGATGCTACTTCTTTTATAACATTACTTTGGGCAAAAAACATAGTATCCTGTAAAGACTCTCCATTACCAAATACCATATTTCCGGCATAAGAACCTGTTATTGCAAAATTAAAAAGAGAAGCTCCTGTTAATTTTTGTTCATTTTCTTTAATATATTCCGGAGAAAATCCTGTTTTATCTGATGCCATTTCTATTATAGCTTTATCATAAAAAGGTATATTCAAATCCTTAGCAACCATTTCTCCAATATATCTTCCGCCGCTGCCGAATTCTCTGCTGATAGTGATAACAATATTTTTACTCATAAGCATATACCTCCTCTTATATTCATGTTAATAGTTTACCAATATTATCTGTATTTGTCAAATTTAAACAACTTCTTTTCTTATATTATGTATAAATATTTTTATATTATTAGTATTAAATTAAAAAATAAAAGACTATATTGCTACATTTTATATAATACAATTTCAATAAAAATTAGAAATTATTTATGCTGAAAAGAGTAGATAATTAATATATAATCCAATTAATGAAATCAGAAGAAATCAGAAAAAGTTTTTTCTCTGGCATTTTCATCTTGCATTACACCTATATCATATAAGTACCTAGTAACAGCCAATGAAAAACCGCCTTTAATAGGAGTTTTAGGGTATAATATTATTATAGGTATTCTTTTTTGAACGGATATCATAACCTTTTCTTCATCGAACAAAACAGGACCTAAAAGAACTAAATTTATATCAAGAGAAAATTTCGCAGTTACCTTTTTTACTTCTCTATACAAGTTGATAGCCCAATCTATATTTTTTACTTTATTTACTATCAAATACATCTTATCTGTCATATTATTGACATATATCATTTTCATAAGTCTGTAAAGATCTGTAAGAGCTGTAATTTCAGGATTGGCTACAAGTATTATATCATCAGACATTTCATAGAAGCGCATCATAGGCTGAGTAATTCCTGCAGCATAGTCTATAATAACATAATCATATTCCTGTGATAATACTTTCAAATCTTTAGCTAAATTAGATAAATTGAAATCATTCTCAAACTGAACAAATCTTTGTATATTAACTCCGGCACTTATAACATCTATACCATATTCACTTTTTATAACACAATCTTTTAATGTCAAAGTACCTTCAAAATATTCCTGCAGTTTAGACTGAGGCTTTACATGAAGCAATATAAATACATTAGAACAGTTAATATCTATATCAAAAACTAAAACCTTATATCCTCTAGAAGCTAATTCAGCAGAAAAATTAACAGAGCATAAAGTTTTACCTGCTCCTCCCTTTCCGCTAGAAAATGATATTATTCTTCCCATAATTATTGTCCCGTATACAATTTTAATACTTGAGCCACTTTAAGACGAACATTTTCATCCCAATCTAATATATGCGGCTTTAAAGCTTTAATTACAGTAGTTTTATCGGAATTTTCTACATTTTTTGCCAACTCTTCAAGAGCCTCAAGTCTTTTATCAACCTCTTCGCTTTCTAAAAGTGCAAAAATTTCATTCATAGTTTCTTCCTTAAAATCTAATAAATAATACTATACTTAGTATATATTATACATTATATAATATTTTTGTCAAAATAAAACTTATTTAATTAATTGTAAAATATAATACTGTTAATATTTATATTTTATATAAATTAATTACATTTGAAAAGGCTTTTCCTTAGTAAAATCAGGATTGTAATTGTCAGAACTTTCCATTTCCTGAACAAGCAAATTTTCAAAACCTAAATCCAAAGCATAATCAACTAAATCATCATACTCTTTTTTATATAATTTTCGGTTTATACTCTCAAAATTGCAGGCTTTAAATTTAGGATTATATTGCGACATTAAAGATATTGTGGTATTTAAAAAACCCCTCTCTTTAAGTTCTATTAACACATCATAAGAATCTGATTCATTATTTGGAAGTATTAAATGCCTTATTATTATACCTTTTTCAGCAATGCCTTTTTCATTAACAATTAAATCGCCTACTTGTTCTTTCATTATTTCTATTGCATTTATTGCAGTATTAAAATAATTTTCAGCCTTAGAATATTTAAAAGCTTTGTCATCAAAAACATATTTTAAATCAGGCAAATATATATCAACAATACCATCCAAACAATCTAATAATTCTTTAGTATCATAACCATTAGTATTATAAACTATAGGAAGATTAAGACCTTTTTCAAAAGCTATTTTTAAACCTTTTAATACAGGATAAATAACATGAGTTGCACTTACAAGATTAATATTTTCTGCACCTTGTTTTTCTAAATCCAAAAAATAATCTGACAATGTTTCAATATCAATTATCTCACCTACTCCGTCTGAACTTATTTGATGATTCTGACAAAACACACAGCTTAAATTACAGCTTGAAAAAAACACCGTACCGCTTCCGCCTTCGCCTACAAGCATAGGCTCTTCACCGAAATGCAAAGTATGAGAGGCAGTTTTTATATGATTGGTATCTTCAAAAATTTTGCATCTTCCTATTTTGTTTTTATTGCGATTAACATTGCATATATGTCCGCAGCAAATACACTTGTCATAAAGAAGTTCTGCCTTTACCAAAGCTTCATCTATATTTTTTAAATGTTTTTCATTATAGTTCACAGTATAATCCCAATATTTTTTATATACTAAAAATTTTCAAGTTTGTTAAAAACATACTTTTAAATTTAGGTTATTTGTGGGGACTAGCCCCCACATCCCCAGTTCTTTTGCGACCGAAAAAAGTACCTTTAGGTATGACACAGGCGAAGCCCGCCTGCGGCGAGAACCAAAAAGACTGCATTTTGACTTAAATTTAGTAATTTATCTTACATGTAAAATATAATTAGTATGATTTAACACTAATTTTATATTCGCACTTTTTGGTTCTTTTTGCGGCGGGAAAAAGAACAACAAAAAATTGACAAAGTTAAAAATTTTTAGTATAAATTAAAAATAATATTTTTTAATTAATCAAATTTTATTATCATTTATTATTTTCTAAATATTTAATAGCCCATTCGCTCATCAAAACAGGAGGCTGATATAATTTTGATTCATCTATCTCAAATTTACTATTATGATGAGCTATATTCTTTTCTGTAGCAGTTGAAAATAATATAAAAGCTCCGTCAATCTTCTCTAAATAATCCGCAAAATCTTCACCAGCCATTGATAAACTATAATGAGATGCTTTTTTAAATCCAAGTTCATTACAAACTTCATTTAACTGTTCATATATTTTTTCATTATTAACAACAGGTGCACCTCTTCTTTTTATAACAACTTCAGCCTTAGCTCTGTTAGCTGCTGCAATTGATTCTGCCACCTCTTTTATTCTCTCTGTTATAAATGCTCTATTCTCTTCACTGAAAGTTCTGAAAGTACCTTCAATATTTACTTCAGTAGGTATAACATTATACTGAGTTCCGCCATGAATCATACATATAGATATTATTACAGGATCTGTTGCAAGTATCTCTCTGCTTTTGATATTATAAATACCCTGTACTATTTGGCTTGCTGTAAGCATAGGATCAATAGAAAGATGAGGATATGCTCCATGTGCACCTTTTCCTATAACTTTAATAAATACTCTGTCATTAGAAGCCATTAAAGGCCCTTCTTTCAATACAAACTCTCCGCTTGGTGTACCTGCTGCCAAAGTACCTATATGAGTACCTACTATAGCTTTAACTCCTTCAAGAAGTCCTGAATTAAGCATATTATGTGCACCAACTGCCAATTCTTCCGCAGCCTGAAATACCAATCTTACCTTTCCTTTCAATCTTGATTCATTTTCTTTTAAATAATGAGCAGCACCTAAAAGACATGCAGTATGTGCATCATGTCCGCATGCATGCATATTACCATTTTTAGAAGCGTATTCACATCCTGTTTCTTCCTGTATAGGCAAAGCGTCCATATCTGCTCTTATAGCAACTACATTATCACCGCTTCCTATATCGCAAACTAATCCGCTGTCAAGTGAAGATTCTTTATATGAAAGTCCTAATTCTTTTAATTTATTTATAACATAATTTTTTGTTTGAGGAAGTTCTGTACCAACTTCAGGAATTTGATGCAAATCTCTTCTCATAGAAACTATAATATCATTTAATTTTTTGTAATCCATTTTATCTGCCTTAATAATTATTTTTTATTAGTATATAGATATTAACTATTAAGTCAATAAGTAAAAAGTTTATTTTAATAAATAATAAAGAAATATATTTAGTACTATTTAAGACTAAGTATAAAATTAAAGCCTGCCATAAAATATGACAGGCTTTTTAATTTCAAAATATTAATTTTTAATTTCTATAAGGAGATATATCCCTTAATCTTTTAACAATCTTTTCTATAGCATCAGCAGTATACATTATTTCTTCCATAGTGTTGTCCAATGATAAAGAAAATCTTGTAGAACTATGTGCATATTCAAAAGGCACGCCCATAGCTTGAAGTACGGGGGAAGGTTCTAATGTACCAGATGAACAGGCACTTCCGCTTGAAGTACAAATTCCATATCCGTCTAATAAAAGAAGTATGGCTTCGCCTTCTATATTTTTAAAACTAATATTTGCTGTATTGCTTACTCTATTAGCACCTCTACCATTTATTTTAACATCAGTTATTCTTTTTAAAACTTCATCTTCTAAAGTATCTCTAAGTTTAGCTGTATGCTCCATAAACCTAGGAAGTTCTGCTTTAACCATAGAAGCAGCTTTACCCAAACCAATAATATAAGGCACATTCTCAGTACCGGCACGGCGTCCTCTTTCCTGATGGCCTCCTGTTTGAACAGTTCTTAATTTAGTACCCTTTTTGATATATAAAACTCCAATACCTTTAGGTGCATGTATTTTATGACCTGCTATTGTAAGCATATCAATATAAGGTTCATCTTTCATATTAAGAGGTAATTTACCTGCAGCCTGAACAGCATCAACATGGAATACTGCTCCTGCATTTTTTACTATCTGTCCTATCTCTTTTATAGGATAAATAACTCCTGTCTCATTATTGGCATACATTATAGATACTATAGCTGTATTTTCATTAATAGCATTTTTTAATTCGTCAATATTTATATTTCCGTCATTATCAACAGAAAGATAAGTAACTCTATAACCATGTCGCTCTAAAGATTTGCATGTCTCTATAACTGCCGGGTGTTCTATTTTTGTAGTTATAATATGATTCTTAGTAGGATATGCTTCTATAGTTCCTCTAATAGCCATATTATCTCCCTCACTTCCGCAAGAAACGAAACATACTTCTATAGGATCGCATCCAAGAAAATCAGCAACCTGTTCTCTTGCTTTCTCCATCTCCTTATGTACTGCTCCTGCCGGAGTATACATACTAGAAGGATTAAAGTATTGATCTTTGAAATAAGGAAGCATAGCCTCCAATACTTCAGGATATACTCTAGTTGTGGCATTATTATCCATATATATTATTTTTTTCTCTTCCATATATCAACTCCGTATCAATCAAACACCTACAACTTCTAAATCTTTAGAAACAAGTTCCTGCAATTTAGGCTCAACAAAACCTTTCAAAGTATTTTTTGAAGAAGCACAAGCTGAACAAGCTCCTTTAAACTCTATCATAACTTTATTACCGTCAACATCTACAAGTCTGCAGCTTCCGCCGTCCATTTTTAGCATAGGATTGATAACTCTCTCCAAAGCTTCTTCTATCTTCTTAATCTTCTGAACTGTAGTCATCGGAGCATTTTTAGCTTCTCTCTCCATATCTGCCAATTCTTCATTAAGAATATCTTCGATCTTAACCTTACAAGCTCCGCATCCGCCGCCAGCTTTAGTGTAGAAAGTAACTTCATCTACAGTTTTTAAGTTATTTTCTCTGATTGCTCTTTTTATTTTAGTATCTGTTATACCAAAACATTTACAAATAATAGCTCCTTCATCATGCTCATCATCTTCTGTAGCGATTCCTCTGTAATTGTTAATGGCTTTTTCTAAAGTTTCCATTCCCATAACAGAACAATGCATCTTCTCCTCAGGAAGACCTCCTAATTCCAAAGCTATATCTCTGTTAGTAATTTTTGAAGCTTCATCAAGAGTTTTACCCTTAATCATCTCCGTTAATATACTGCTGCTTGCTATAGCTGAAGCACAGCCAAATGTTTGAAATTTAGCATCTTCTATAACTTCAGTATCTTTATTTATTTTTAATGTTAATTTTAGTGCATCTCCGCACACGATACTTCCTGTCATAGCTTCTGCATCAGGGTTTTGTATTTCCCCTACATTTCTAGGATTAATAAAATGATCCTTTACTTTATCTGTATATTCCCACATGTTCCTACCTCCATCTAAGTTAATCATTTAATATAAATATATTAAATAATTTTGGGATATAAAAATAATATTTTTTATTTTTTAAATTATTTATTCATTTCATCTAATATTTGTTTTATAGCAACTTGACATCCGCCGCATCCAGTACCGGCTTTAGTTGCATTAGAAACTTCTTCTACTGTTTTTAATTTTTTTGATTTGATAGCATCTCTAATTTGATTCTCAGTTACTGCCATACAAAAACATATTGTCTTATCAGCCATTTTTAGATTCTCCTATTATCTAATTAATTTTAAGAAAATAGAAAAATATGAATATCACATTAATCTATTTTATAACCTTCCATTGTTAGAATATTATAACATTTTAATAAATAAATATCAAGCATATTTTATATATATAATTGATTTTTTAATATACGGGTATATATTGTATTTTTTAATTAATTTTGATTGACTGTTTCTATCAAAATTGCTTCTGATTTATTGCTTTCTATATTTTCCAAATCTATCATTCTGAAATTATCTCTGACAGCATAGAATCTTATATTAGCATTAGGAGGAAGATCATTATTTTTTTCATATAAAGATAATATTAAATCAAATTTCTGATAAGAATAATTTTCTTCAAGAATTTTTTTTAAAGACATAAACATTTTTAAAGAAAGATTAAGAACTTCTTTAACATTCAAACTATTTGAAATATATATCTCATTATTTTCCCATTCAAAATCTGTTAAATTTTTTCCAACAAAAGAAGTTCTGCATAAAGTACAGTCTGTTTCATTACTTATAACCCAATATTTTTCATTTTCAGAATTTTCTCTTTCAAATATAGAATAATAATTTTTTAATTCTATATTTGATAAATCTATATCAGAAATCAATTCTTTCATCTTTGCATTAGTAATCAATATATTAACCTCTTTAATTGATGAGATATTTTTTATATATTATTTTATTATAAAAAAGATTTTATTTATTTTCTGAGTCTTTATACAATTCATCAGCAATATATTTAACTATCTTTTCTCTTACATCTCTGCCGTAATAATCGAATTGCTTTTCTCTCATTTTTACTAGATTCTCTCTATTATTAGCAACAAGTAAATCTATTTTATTAAATATATCATCTGTAGAACTAGTATCATATCCTAAACCATTATTATCAATATATATAGGGTTTTCTTCTTCCTGACCAGGTAAAGCTCCCATAGATACAATAGGAATTAAACAGTTAATAGCTTCTATAATAGCTGTAGGACCTGATCTTGTTATTAATATATCATTCTCATGAAATAATCTAGGTAATTCTTGAGTGTATCCCATTATAATAGGTTTATTTTCTCTAGAAGAATAAACTTTGTTTAATTTATTAAATGTTTTTTCATTTCTTCCGCATACAACAGTTACTTCGCATTTATATCTTTCATATAAACCGTCTATTATATACATAAGTCTTTTAGTTCTTTCAGAATTATTAAGCAGAAGTATTTTCAATGTATTATTAATATTTGTATTTTTTATTACTTCTTCTTTAGTTTTATATAAAGCATTAAATCCTTCTCTAACAGGCAAGCCAAATGTAATAATTCTTTCTTTATCTACTCCATTTTTCATCATATATTCAGAAGCTTCATAAGAAGGGCTTATAATTTTATCAGCTCTGTTATCAAACCATAATTTGCTTATTGTAATTAAATCTGTTATTATAATAAAAAATTTTGTATTTATCTTTTTCTTTTTTAAAATACTTAGAAGGCTTCCGCTAAACATTGGGTGAACATTAACTATTATATCAGGTTTATATTCTTTTAAAAGCTTTAAAAATTTTCTTTTAACATGAATGGCATTATTTTTATTTATAATATCTCTATTTTTAAAAGAGAACCTAAAAATTTTATACCATAATTTAGGAGCATATTTTATACAGCTATTATAAAGTCTTTCAGCAGCCATAAGATCAGGACCGCCAAGTGTAAAGCCATTTACAACCTTACATTCTATTTCTTCTGAGTATAATGATTTGAAACCTTGTAAAAGTGAAGTGTGAACGCTTTTATGACCATGACCTGTATATTCTGATGATATAATAAGAATCTTTTTCATAATATACCTTCTAAAAATTAATATTACTTAGAATAATTAGTATGAATTATACTTTAATTAGTTCATTTGTCAATAAATATTTGAAATATTATTATATATAATAATATTAAAATCAATAAAAAATCCTAATACCATAAAGATATTAGGATTTTTTATTTCAAATAATTATTTATTTAATTAATTGTTTATATTGTCAAAAGGATTATAAGTCAAAGAAGTAGGCTCTGCTTTAGAAATATAATTTTGTGTTTCTTTCTTGTTTTGAGCTTCCATGTATTCTCTTCTTGACAATGAAATTCTTCTCTTGCTTTGATTAACTTCTCTTACAACAAAAGGATAAGTTTCTCCTACTTTAACTACTTCTTCTAAAGTACTTCCTTTAGGAATTTCAACTTGAGAAACATGCATATAACCTTCCAAATCATCTTCCAAAGAAACAATAGCACCAGAATCAACTATAGCTTTTACAGTACCATCAACTATAGAACCTTGAGGATGTGCTTTTTCAAATAATCTCCAAGGGCTGTCTTTAGTATGTTTATAGCTTAATTTAATTCTTTGTTTATCTCTGTCTATAGACATGATAACCATATTAACTTCTTCGCCTTCTTTTACATAATCTTTCATATTAACGATATTGTTTCTCCAATCAAAATCGCTTATATCACATATACCTTCCAAACCATTAGGAAGTTCAAATACAGCAAAGTTTTTAATGATTCTTTTTACTTTACATTTTACAGCAGATTTAACAGGGAAATCTTTTTCAACTGTATCCCAAGGATTTTCTTTAACTTGTTTTAATCCTAAAGTAAGTTTTCTCTCAGCAGCATTCATATCAAGTATTTTGCACTCTAAGAAAGCACCTTTTTTAACAAAATCACTAGGATTATTAACATGAGAATTCCAGCTTAAATCTGAAACATGAACAAGTCCTTCTATACCATCAGCAACTTTTACAAAAGCACCGAATTTTTTAACATTAGTAACTTCTCCATTGATAATATCGCCTATATGATATTGCTCTACAAATTTACCCCAAGGATCTTCATCCAATTGCTTAAGACCTAAATCAACTTTACGATTTTCTTTATCAATGTGAAGAACTTTGAACATTCTTTCTTCACCTTTTGATATTACAGACTTAGGATTTACAACTTTATCCCAAGACATATTAGGTATGGCAAGGAATCCATCAAAACCTGGTGTAATTTCAATAAAAGCACCGAATTTTTCAATATTTTTTACTTTACCATTGATTATATCATTTTCTTTAAGATTATTTAAGAATGTTTCTATTCCGGCATTTTGAGTTTCTTCTAATAATACTCTTCTAGAAACAACAACATCTCTTCCGTTTTTCTTGATTACTCTAAACTCATACTCTTTACCTATATAATCAGCTTCTTTAATTCCTCTTGCTAAATCTATTTGAGAAAAAGGACAGAATGCCTGATGTCCCATTATAGATACTTTAAATCCGCCTTTGATAACTTCTTTAACAACACCTGTAATTGCAGTATTATTTTTTACAGCATTATCTATTAATTCCTGAGATTTTCTCTTATCTATTTCACTCTTAGACAATATAACATAACCTTTATCATCTTCGCCTGAAACAATAGCTTCTATTTCCTCTCCAATAGTAGGTTCTTTATCAAATTCACTTCTTTTAATTTTACCTTCAGATTTAGAATCAAAATCTATAAAAACATCAGTATCATCAAACTGAACTACTTTGCCTTTAACGATTTTTCCTCGGCTTAAAAATGTATTATCACTTTCCTCTAAAGCCTTGCGAAATTCAATTTCATCATTTGATAAATTTTTATTATCTTCCATTGTTCCTTCTCCCTCCTGTACTTTGACAGGTTAAAAAATAATCTAATATTTAATTAGACTTTATATTAAAAATCACATTAGCGATTTTTTCAACCACTTCATCAATAGTCATACTTGTAGTGTCTATTATATTTGCATTTTCAGGCACCACCAATGGACTATCCTCTCTATTCGAGTCAAACTCATCTCTTTTTCTTATACTTTCCCTAACCTCTTCATAAGTAATATTTTTACCTTTAGATAATTCCTCATTATATCTTCTTTTAGCTCTTTCATCTAAAGATGCATCCATATAAAACTTATATTTGGAATTAGGAAATACTACACTGCCTATGTCTCTACCATCTACAACATAATTACCGCCTTCTGCTATTTTTCTTTGTAGAGATACCATATTCTGTCTTACAATGCTTATAGAAGAAACCTTAGAAACCAGATTAACAACTTCCATACTTCTTATAGCTTCTGTTACATCTTCATTATCTAAATATATTCTTCCATCATTATCAAAATTAATATTTAAATTATTAAGAGCTGATATGACTTCACTATTATTATTTATATCAATATTATGTTTTATCATATATAGGGTTACAGCTCTGTACATAGCACCTGTATCTAAGTATTTAAAAGATAATTTCTTCGCTAATAATTTAGCTATTGTACTTTTACCTGCCCCTGAAGGACCATCTAGAGTTATTATTTCGTATGTACTTGACACCTATAACCTTTTTAATTAATATAATTTTCTGTACAGTATATCATAAATAATTATAATTTGCAAATATTTATCTTAATAAAAAACAAACTTTATTAGATTTTTTAAATATTTTCTAATAAATAATTCATACTATAAAGCTAAAAATGGAAATAAATACCAAGCAATATATTTGTATCAGTATAAAATCTAGAATAAGATGCAGATAAATCTCTTATCATAGTATTGTAATTAATATTCATTGAACTTGAATATGTAAAAAAGGCTGATACCTTTCTATTGCCCAAAAAGTACCATTCTATAGTTTTTAAAGTTCTGAAAAAATTTAAATAACTTACAGAAGTTTCTACATTTTTATCATATCCCATAAACTCATATAAATTTAAAAATATTGATAATATAGGAATTTTACTTTGAACCATAAAAAAAGTACTTAATTTAGGAAAATCAATAGTGCTGAGATTAATAGAATAATCTTCAAAAACTAGATCATTTATATCTGTTATACCATCATTAACAGAAGTTATGCTATAAAAACTATCAGAAATCTTGACACTAGTAATACAATATAAATTAAATGAAAATATAAACAAAATACATAATATGTATTTATAAATATACATTTTTTACAAACCCTAATAATTCAACAAAATTAAATATACATTAAGGATATATAATATAATTATTTTTACAATATGTAAATATCAATTTATTCAAAAGATTTATATTTCTTTACAGAAAAATTAGCTACTCTCTTGAATTTAGTCATTATTCTAATAATTCCATAAAAAAATCCAAGACCATAAAAAAAATGTGTTATAAAAAACATAAAAGGATATACAAATATACCTCGAATTTTTGATATAATACCTTTATCAGAAAAAGAATATAAAATTCCTGCTAACGATGTCATTATTATGTAAACTAATAATGGAAGAAAATAAAATTTTAATACACTTAATTGAGAAAAATGATAAGCACATAATACTATAGGGGTTAAAATTACATAATTAGCAAATAATGAAGGCAATATAAATATTAAATTTTTAATATTAAAATCTCTAAATAATTGTTCAAATCTGCCCCTACCATAATTAAGCAGCATTTTTATATAAGATTTTAAATTTGATCTAGGAGGCCTTTGAACTATTATTTTAGGATTATATATTAATTTATAACCAAGGGATAATATTTTATCTATTAAAGCATTCTCTTCATTAGGGTATAAATTTTCATTGAAAAGTCCTGCCTCAAATAATACATTTCTCCTTACAAATAAATTGCAAAGTATAACATCTCGGTCGCTTCCTTCTTTTACATCATTATTATCAAATCTATATCTATTAGCTATAGGACCTACTGCATAATAGGCTCTCATACATCTATCTATATACATTTCAACCAAAGAATTAACTTGATGTACAGCAGGACCTCCTACTATCGCTATTTTTTCATCAGACTCAAATATGATACTAGCTTCCTTAATATTATCCGGACTTACAATAGAATCATTATCTATAAAATATATAATATCCCCTAAAGACTGCTTAATACATTCATTTCTCTGAACAGTAGGATGAGTTCCTTCTGCCTGAAAAATTTCAATATTCTCCTTAGGGTAATTAGATAGATATACCCCTTCTAAAGTCTTTTCTATGTTTTCACCAACTCGGTGCGGTATTATAATAGTAAATTTCAACAAATTCTACATTCCCATATATCTGATATATGCTGTTCTTAATTGAGCAGCCATTTCCTCAGGACTTGTAGGATTGCAAGGTGCCCAAGCTCCTGTTTCTGAAGAAGCATTGAATTTTTGTTTTTCTTTACTTCTCATAGGAGGGAAAAATTCTATATGATAATTCCATATATCACTGTAATTAAAACCATCATTTACAGGAGCACTATACATACACATCATATAAGGAAATTTCATATCGAATAATAAATCCAATGTAGAAGTAGCTTTTTTCAAGGCATCTGCTAGAGATAAACTTTCTTCTTTATTAAAATCAGTAATAGAATTTTTCTGTTTTTTAGACATTATCATTATACCATAAGGATATTCTGATGCAAAAGGCAAGAAACATATAAAATGATCATTTTCAAATATAACTCTCTTATTATATTCAATTTCCTGTTCAATCATATCTAAAAATAGATTTCTGCCATTAACACTATAATAACTAGAAGCCATCTCAATTTTTCTTTTAACTCTCAAAGGAATCCAACTGTAACCGTATATCTGTCCATGAGGATGAGGCATTGTTACACCAACTACCTCGCCTTTATTTTCAAATGGCATAATATATTTTATCTTTTTATTTTCTGATATAACTTTCATTCTTTCCTGCCATAAAGCCACTAATTTAGCAATATGATCTACAGGAAGCTCAGGTAAAGTAGTATTATGATCTGGAGAGTATAAAATAACCTCGCATTTACCTATAGATGGAGCTGTTCTAAACAATTTTCCATTATCAACTTCATCAGGATAAGGAGGTTCAAAAGATAAAGCAGGAAAGTCATTATCATAACAAAGAACCTCATAACTATCTGGTACTTTTCCGCTGCCAGGACAAAATGGGCAATAGTCTTTAGGCATCTGAGGACGTGCCTGCCTATGACTAGCTATCATAACATAATCTCCAAGCAATGGATTATAACGCAATTCTGCCATATTAATTCTCCTTAAATTTCATTTAATAAAAATATAGTTTTAATTTATAGGTATATTATATACCTTTTTTAATAATAAACAATATATAAAACAAGTATAATTCAAAAATATAAAATTATTATTTAATTGCTGATTTACTATATACTAAATAAATTTATTTTTATGTCTTTGTATATGTATAGATAGTTTTAGACTGATATTTTTATTATTGATAATAACTTTGTAAAATTACTTCTAAACATTAGAACTTATCATTTTATATTAAGTTTTAACAATAAAAATATAAAAATCGTTTATTTTTTATTATTATAATATATAATCTAATAATCAAAAAAATAGGAATATTATAATTATGAAAAAGAAAATTGCTCTGCTTTTATGCTCAACAGGAAATGAGGCATTCGCTGTTGGAAATATAATAATAGGAGCTAAAAAATACCTATTTCAAAATTTAAAAGATGAAGAATATGATATTATATTCTATACAAATAAATTAGAACAAAATGATGAAAAAGCTTTAAAAACAATTTTCCCTAGAATAATCATAAAAATATATGAATCCCCATTCTCCAAAAAGATGATGGAATTAAATGAATTAAATAATTTTAGCGTATTTACATATGCCAGATTTGAAGCTTTTAAATTGCTTGATGATTATCAAAAAATATTCTACGTTGATACTGATATTGTAATACAAAAAGATATTTCAGAAATACTTAATATTAATACAGAAATGGCTATATGTTATTTTACAAATGGAATGGCAGTATCAGGAAATTTTAATGAAGAAAATATTAATTTAGTAAAAAAATATGATTTAAATAAAGTATCAATAGCTGCCGCTGTTTTTTTAATAAATGATAATTTGAAAGATTATAATAAAATGTATAAATGGTGCTATGAAAAATCAGAAGAATATCAAACCAATGATCAATCAATACTTTGCCTTTTAATACAGGAATTCAATATAGAAGTTTATGATTTAACAGAAAGTTATGGAGCATATCCTAATTCAAATATAGCTAATGAAGCACATATAGTACATGCTATAGGACCTGCTAAATTTTGGAGAGGTACTTACAATAAATTCTGGGAAGAAAATAATAAAATATGGATAGAAGCCGGCGGAAATCAAACTTATGAAGAAAGCAATGCTAAAAGAAAAAAAATAGATAAAATTGTTTGGTGGATACCAACTTTCAAATTACGCGATAAAGTTAGAAGATATTTATTAAAAAAATCAGGATTAAGCGGAAGATAAAATATGTTTAATACTCCTATATTATTAATTATTTTTAAAAGAAAATATACTGCATTAAAAGTTTTAGATACAATAAGAAATGTAAAACCCAAAAAATTATATATAGCAGCTGATGGCTGGAGAAATGAAGAAGAAAAAACAAAATGTATTGATACAAGAGAAGCTGTATTAGAAGCTGTAGATTGGGAATGCGAAGTAAAAACTTTATTTCAAGATAAAAATTTAGGATGCTGTTATGGTCCTGTAAATGCTGTAAATTGGTTATTTGAAAATGAAGAACAAGGAATAATACTTGAAGATGATGTTATAGCTGAAACTTCTTTTTTTTATTATTGCGAGAAATTACTTAACTATTATAAAGATAATGAAAAAATTATGCATATTTCTGGTGATTCTCCTTTAGATAGGAAAGTTGGAGATGCTAGTTATTATTTTGCTACTGTTCAACATTGCTGGGGGTGGGCTACTTGGAAAAGAGCTTGGAAATATTTTGATGTAACTATGGAAAGTATAAATTTTGAAGATGTAAAAAAAACAATTAGAAAAAGATACAAAGATTTTAATATAAAAGATTACTGGCAAAGATGGTTTCCTAGAATAAAAAAAGAGCATTCTTCTGTATGGGATTATCAATGGACTTACTGTATTATCTCAAAAAATGGAATATGCATTAATCCAAGTATAAATTTAACTTCTAATATAGGATTTGGAGAAGATTCTACCCACACTACAAATGAAAATGATGAAAATATAAATAGTAAAACATACCCTATGGATACTGAAAATATTATTCATCCTAAAGAAATAAAATGTGATGAAAGAGCTGATTTTGAAATAGCTATTAAAAGATTTAATATAAAACCTTTCTCTTTAACATCTAATATAACCAGAGAAGTTAAAAGAATTATAAAACAAATAAAAAACTTATTTATCAAAAAATAATTTGCAAATTAATAAAATTTAATATATATTAATAAATATTATGAAAAATGTATACTGTAAAATATATCTTGTATCTATAACAAGCCAAGCCAAGCCAAGCCAAGCCAAGCCAAGCCAAGCCAAGCCAAGCCAAGCCAAGCCAAGCCAAGCCAAAAATTAAAAACATTAAATATATTACATTTATAATTTACATAAAATCATTACCAGCATACATAAAAATTAATATATACATATATCTATATAATAATTATATTTCATATTCAATATCAGCTGTTACATCAATTTTAGAAAATGAAAAATTAGTATTCAATTTAATAAATGCTGAAATAAAGAAAAAAATATTAGATATAAAAAATATAAAAGAATGCGAAATTAATTTTTATACTCCAGACATAAAAATGTACGATGAATGGTTTGAAAAATATTCTTGTAAAGCACATTTATCTGCGGCTATGTTTTACAGATTTTCAATATCAAATATCATACCATCTAATATATATAAAATATTATATTTAAATTCAGATTTAATAGTTACTGGAAGTTTAAAAGAATTATAAGTCAAATAAAATGGGATAATAAACATAAATGATTAAAATGAATATTTGCTTAGCATCTGATAACAATTATGCTCCGTATATGGGTACAGCTATTGCATCTATATTAAAAAATAGTTCAGAAGATGAAAAAATCATATTCCATTTAATAGATGGCGGAATAACTAAAGAAAATAAAGAAAAAATAATTTCATTAAAAAATATAAAAGAATGCGAAATTAATTTTTATACTCCAGACATAAAAATGTATGATGGATGGTTTGAAAAAACTTCTTGTAAAGCACATTTCTCTGCTGCAATGTTTTACAGACTTTCAATAGCAAGTATTATACCATCTAATATAGATAAAATATTATATTTAGATTCAGATTTAATAGCTACTGGAAGTTTAAAAGAATTATTTTTAATGGATATAGAAAATCATTATGCTATAGTTATTAAACATAGCACCAATGAAAAAAATAAATGGTCAATTGATGGTATAAATGATTATTTCAATTCTGGGGTATTATTAATTAACAATAAATTATGGATAAAAAATAATATAGAAGATCAATTTAACAAATTCTATAATAATAATTATAAAACTTGTTTTGGAGATCAAGATGTTTTAAATAATGTATTAATTGGAAAAGTAAAATATGCTGATATGCGATATAATGTTTATGCTGAAAAAGGATATTATAATACTGAAAATGATATAGAAAATCCTATTATTATACATTACCTTAGCCCTGAAAAGCCATGGAAAGAAAACTGTAGAGGAACATTATTCATAGATGAATTTTGGAGATACTATCAATATACACCTTGGTTTAGAGATGAGCCTATAACAGCTTTTCAAACTATATTAAAACAAAAATTTTATGATTATGATGATGTACGTTTAAAAGGAAACTGGATAAAACTATTTGGTATTTACAGCAGTGATAAAGTACTTCAAATAGTTATATTTGGAATACAAATTAATATATCTATAGATTATAAAAAAAGACGAGATTTAGGAAGACTCATACCAATAAAAAAATGGCGTGATAGATTCAGAGAAAAATTTAGATAATTAAAAAAGGAGTAAAAATGAATAAAATAATAAATGATATAGTTTGGTATATACCATTCAAAAAATTAAGAAATGCTTTAAGAAATTATTTAACTAAATTAGCAGAACCTCAACAAATAGAACATGAAGCTTTATTATATCTTTTTAAAAATAAAAATATGGAGTTGACAGTTCAATATTCAAATTTTCAAGGAATGAAATATATAGATACTACAAATTTCGGAGCTATATATCATAAACTATTAGGTTCATATGAAGAACCTATAGAAAATTGGATCTATGAAATAAAAAATAAAAATTATGATGTTATAATTGATATAGGATGTTCTGAAGGTTATTATGCTGTTGGATTTGCTTATAAAGGTTTTGCAAACAAAATCATAGCTTATGATATAGATACTAGTGCAATAAATATGGCTAAAAGATTACAATCTATAAATGAATTAAAATCAGAATTAATATTTATAAATTCAGAATGCACATTTAATGATATAGAAAATATAATTAAAGCATCAAAAAAAGTATTAATTTTCTGTGATATAGAAGGCGGAGAAGTATATCTTTTAGATAATGAAAAATGTAAAGCTTTAAATAAAGCAGATATAATATTAGAATCACATGATCTATTTTTTAATGAAAATAGATATGTAACAGAAACTATTAAAAAAAGATTTCAAAATACACATAAAATAGAAATGATACAAGATTATAAAAGAGATGAATCTAAATATCCTATTATCAAAGATTTAACAATAGAACAAAAATATAAGATATTGTATGAAAATAGAGGCGTAGACAATATGATATGGATGCGTTTAACTTCTGATGAACACTTATAAAAAATATACAAATAAATTCTTTATATTTCAAATACAAAACAATATTTTAAGAACAATATTATACTGAAACTTATATTATGATTGCAAATAATAAAATATAAAAAACATAAAGGTTTCAAGTTATGGAAAAGAAAAATTAGCAGTAGTTTTATGCTCAACATCCAACCAGATGTTTGCTGTTGGAAATGTACTAATAGGATTGAAAAAATATTTTTCATTATCTTAAAAAGATTATGATGTAATACTATATATAGGCGGTACTATAAATCCAAAAGATGAAAATGCTTTAAAACAAATATATAGAAATATCATAATAAACCATTATAAATCACCATTAGAAAAAAGTATGAAAAATGCTAACTGTACATTGATGTGGAGTTTAATGACTTTTGCTAGATATGAAATCTTTGACTTATTGAATAAATACAATAAAACACTTTATTTAGACACGGATGTACTAATACAAAAAGATATAATAAAATTATCAGATATAAATAAAGATATTTTCGTATACTATGCAAAATATATTAATATAAAAGTAAATATAGTCTTTTTAACATAAAACTCTAATTCTCAATATATATTTCTTAATATAATTAAATATAATAATTTTACTATAATATAATTGAGTTTTTTCTTAATTGTTTAAGTATAAATTGAGGAAATATTTTAGTAACAATTTTATATTTTAAAAATATATTTTCAAATTCTTTTATGCTTTTCTTATTAAGTAAACAATTATACATATTTTTTAACATTGTTATAACAGGACATACATTATTTCTATCTAATACAATATTTATCATATTATTAGAAAGTTCTCTATAAAATATTTCTTTATTCTCTATCTTATCATATAATTTATATAATTCTATAAGAAATCTATCCAAAGCATATCCTATATTTTGATAAGATTTTTCATAATATATATTAAATATTCTATCAAACATAGCAGTATAATTCTTTATATCGGCATATACAGAACGTTTTGAACGACCAGCAGAAGTTAAAATCTTTCTATCATAATATTTAGCATTATTATTGACTGACATATTTGGAGTATAAATAATACTTTCCAATAAAAATACTAAATCCTCAAAATAATTGGAATTAATAAATGTAATATTATTTTTTATTAAAAAATCCTTACGCCAAATTTTACCCCAAACTTCCCAAGGCCATAATTTATCACTATAAAGTCCTTTTTCAGAATATAAATAAAAATATGAAGGAAGAGTATAATCAATTACATAATCATCTTTTATATTACCATCAATGACAATATTATAATCCTCTTTTTCTCTAAATATAGTATTAGTATAAGATATATCAGAATTATATTTTTTAGAAGTAGAAAATAAATCATATAAAAAATTTGGGGAATAGAAATCGTCATTATCTATAAATGCCAAATACTCACCTACAGCTTTTTTTATACCAATATTTCTATTTTTGCCTATCCCTTGGTTTGTTTCATTTCTTAAAACAACTATTCTATTATCTATTTTTTTATACCTTTCTAATATTGAATGGCTGTTATCTGTAGAACAATCATCTATACAAATTATTTCTATTTCTTTTAAAGTTTGATTTATTACACTGTCAAGACATTTTTCAATGTATTTTTCAGCATTGTATACTGGTATTATCACACTCACTTTTATCATAATTTTACACCGTTAATATTTTAAAACAAAATATGATAAACCTATTAAGATTAATAGGTATATGTGAGTAATATTTTTTAAAACTATTGCTTGCTTGCTTGCTTGCTTGCTTGCTTGCTTGCTTGCTTGCTTGCTTGCTTGCTTGCTTTTAATGATAAAAAGCTATTAAATAAATGACAGACATAATTAATCATATATAATATTATACATTATAATTATAAAAAAACAAGCAGAGTCTATTTTACAATATAATTTATAAATTCTCATTTAATTTAACTTAAAAATAACAATATATAAAAATACTTGATGTTATTTAAATATATTTTATAATATAATGAATATTTGGAAAATTAAAATGAATCATCAATATAAAAATTACAACATAAATCTAGTTATTATTTTTAATGATATAATATAATTTCATTTTCGGAGAATAATATGTCAAATATTTATAATATAAAAAAGTTAGCAGTAGTTTTATGTTCAACTTCAAATCAGATGTTTGCACTTGGTAATACACTAATAGGTCTAAAAAAACATTTTTCAATGCAAGAAAATGAATATGATATAATAATTTATACTGATGTAAAAATAAATATAAAAGATGAAAATGCATTAAAAAAGATATATCCAAATATTATTATAAATATATTTAATTTTGAAAATAAATTTACTAAATCTTTCCTTAGCTCTGAAAATGTATCATATTATTCAATAATGGCATATTCCAGATATGAGATATTTACTTTTTTGAATAAATATGAACAAATATTGTATATTGATACTGATATTTTAATACAAAAAGATATAATTCAATTTACATCTATGAAAGATAAAAATATATATGCATGTAAATATAAAGATATACTTAAAGATAATAAGTTAAAATATTCTGAATCTTTCAACTCAGGTATGATGTTATTTAATAGTAATATTGAAAATGCAGATAAAATATACAATGAATTATATAGGTACTCTATTGAAAGTCTTAATGCTGATGAGGTAGTTTTAAATACTGTATTAGCTAAATTTAATGTAACTTTTGGATATTTAGATAGCAGATATAATTGTTTTAATGTAAGTGATATTGAATCACAAAAAAATGCGTATATAATACATGCTTCCGGAAGTAATAAATTTTGGGATTTAGAAAATAATGATGAATGGAACGAAAATAATAAAAAATGGATTGAACTTGGTGGAATAAAATACGACAAAGAATTGATTAATAAAAAAAAGAAACTTATAGAAAAACTTTTATGGTTTATACCTAGTATAAAATTAAGAAGTAAACTAAAAGTGAAATTGGGTAAAAAATTTGGATTTAGATGGACTTTATAATTATGTATAGTGTATGTCAATGTGAAGAATGTAAAAGCGGTAAATATAATCCTTTAGATTATATTATAAAAGATGAAGATATTAAAAAGTTAGATGAAGAAAGACCATTAGGAATATCTGGTCATTTAAGAGTAAAAAATGAATCTATGTCTATCGCTCAATCTATAGATTCATGTATAGATGCTTTAGATGAACTTATAATAACATATAATACATCAGAAGATAATACAGAAGAAATTTTAAAAGAATATCAAAAAAAATATCCTGACAAAATAAGACTTTATCATTATCAACCTAATATTATTAATTATATATCTACAAAAGAAGAATTAGAAGAATTTAAATCAAAAAATATGTCATATGAAACAAACAGTATACATAGTTTAGCTAATTATTATAATTTTGGATATACAAAAATTAAATACCAATATTATATGAAAATAGATGCTGATCAAATTTATTTTACAGAAAAATTATTGGAAACAAGAAAAGCATTACTTTATAATTTATATAATATAAAAGAAATACCAAATATAAAAGAAATATTAAAATATATCAACTATATTTCATTTATGGAAAAAATAGCTTGGATTATACCATTGAAATCTTTAAGAGAAAAATTTAGATTTTGGTATAAAGCAAAATTATATAGAAATATTATTACTAATTTAGGTACTTTTGAACTTGTTATTTTACATAAATTAAAGAATAATAATAAATGTTCTTTTGTATTAGGAGGAATAGAAAGCATATTATATGATGATAAAATTAGTGTTGTATTCAGAGATTTGAATATAAATAAAAAAAGAATGGATATAAAGATCTTTATGGGATGTGTAGGAGACCATACTATATGGATGCCTACTTCAAAAGAAAAATACTATACAGTTAATGGATCTCCATCAGAAGGAATATCTACTAATGGGTTTATTTCAGAAATAGGTTTGTATTGGGTGCATGTAGGATTGATAAAAAGAAAAAAATATATTGATGATAGAAATTTAGTAGTACCATTGGAAAATATTAATAAGATAAACTACAATGATATAAAAAAATTTCATTTTGATGCCATAAATGAAAACACATCTAGAACAATTTCATATTGGGCTAAAACATTTTTAGATTATGATAAAAAATATATAACCAAATACTTTATCGATAAATATTTTAATGATATTTTAGAGTATGCATTAAAAAATTATAAATGACAAAAATACTTACTCTATACTATATCCAAAGGAATCTTTTTATCAGGCTTAGGAAATTCTTTGTTAAGCATTTCTATATCTTCATCTGTTAATACAATATTCTGACTCAAAATATTCTCAGAAAGACGTCTTCTGCTCACACTTTTAGGAATAGGTATATAATTAGCAACTTGCATAATAAATGCCAATGCTATTTGAGCAGCCGATGCATTATGTTTCTTAGCTATTTCAAGAACCGTATTATTTCTAAAAATATTTTTGCTTAGCTCCCCTGCTCTTCCTAAAGGGCAATAAGCCATTAATGCTATATTTCTCTTTTTCATATATGGAGCCAAATCAAATTCAACACCCCTAGAACCTAAATAATATAATACCTGATTAAGAACACATTTATCTCCGTCTTTTAATAATTCAAGTTCCTTCATATCATCTGTATCAAAATTTGAAACACCCCAATCTTTTATTAGTCCTTCCTTTTTAGCTTCTTCCATACATTCAACAGTTTCACTTAAAGGTATTCTTCCTCTCCAATGAAGCAAATACATATCTAAATAATCTAATCCCAAACGTTTCAATGATTCTTTTAAACTGTCAAATATTTTATTTCTTCCAGCATTATGTGGATATACTTTAGAAACTATAAAAATCTCATCTCTATTTATATTAACTGTTTTTAAAGCCTCTCCTATTATTATTTCAGCCTCGCCATTTCCATACATTTCAGCAGTATCTATTAACCTCACACCATTATTCAAAGCAAATACTATAGATCTTATTTCTTTCTCTTTTTTCTCTTCATTCTCTCCCAATCCCCAAGTTCCTATACCAAATTTAGGTATTTTATTATTAGATTTTAATAATGTATAATCCATAAATAATCCTTAAAAATTATTTTATTTATTATTCTTTACTTATATATAAAGTCCTAGAAGGGAAAGCAAATCCAACACCTAATTTATTAAACTCATCTATTATTTTATAATTAATATCCTCTACTATTTTAACAAATTCTGCATAATCAGGTATAGTTACATGATATATAACCTCAAAATTAAGAGAAGAATCAGCAAATTCTATAAATCTTGCACTATAAAATTCTGTATTATTAGTACTTTCTATTACTGACTGTATGATACTAGGTATAACTTTTAATTTTTCTAATGGAGTAGAATATTCAACACCTAATACCATGTACTGTCTTCTCTTTTCTAATATTCTATAATTTTGTATTCTTGAAGAAAGAAGATTAGTATTTGATATTAAAAGCTGCTCTCCTGTATTTCTTCTTATACGAGTAGATTTTATACCAATATATTCAACAACACCTTTATCTGCATCTACTTGTATGAAATCACCTTTCAAAAAAGGCTTATCAAATACTATAACGAAATAATTGAAAAGATCAGCTATTATACTCTGTGCAGCAAAAGCTACAGCTACACCTCCTACCCCAAGTCCTGTTATAAAAGTATTAACATTAACACCCAAATTTGAAAGTATAGTTAAAAATCCTATTACCCATACCAACACTTTTAATATTGTAACAATACCATCAGATATAACAACATCTTTTTTCTTTGACAAATAATTATTAGTAAAATTAGTAATCACATCGCATATAAACAATGTACTAAAAACTATTATAAAAACTACAACTACTTTTCCAAAATATCCGCTGGCTTCTTTTGGGAGATTAAGTCCTATTCTTGCTATTGCTAATGAAGATATAAATATAATCGGTTTTGTTCTGCTTTTAATACTCTTTGTTAAATCTACAACAAAAGGACTTTGAAATCTAGTATTTAATTTTAATAAAATTTTTAATAGAAATATTAATGCTAAACGCATAGAAACTATACTAATAATTAATATTCCTATGGCTATTAAATACTGAAATAATGTATTATTCCAAAACACTGTATCTTTAAGATATTGCATGTATTCTCCAATATTACTAATTTTAATTATATTAATTTTACTATATAATATTAATTTTTCAAATATAATTTGACATAAAATGAATAGTATATTAGTATTATAACAATAAAAAAATAATGGAGTCAAATAATGAAACAAATTATTAGTATTATTATCGTATCTATTTTATTTATCGCTTGCGGAGGTCAAAAAACAGAAACTGCTGCACCTGCTGACACAAATACAAATGCTGCATCAACAGAAGCTGGAACATTAACAATAGATTTCCAAGCTATTATAGGAGATACAAATAACAATGTAATAAGCAGTAATTCATATTTAAAAGTAACAGGTACTTACGGTGATATAGACGGAAAAATAGATGCTACTACAGCTGCCTCTACTCCTTCTAGAACACCTGATCTATTAAACAAATACAGATCAACAGATAATAATGTATTAAATAATAGAATGGAAGTAAGTATGGGACAGTTTTTACTATTCGGTACTGCTAATGCTGCTAGATATATAGATGACGGTATGTCTGGTTCTGGAATAGCTCAAAGAACTGTTGAAGGAAAAACAGGTCCTAAAGTTACAGGTACAGGCATTACAAAAGGAGATGACGGAGTTATAACAATAAGATTTGTACATGCTGGCGGTAAAACAGTAGATCCTTATGTTTTCGAAATGAAATCAGATGCTAATGGAATTTTCAAAATAGGCGGCGGCACTGAAAACTTTAAAAGAACTGAAGCTGTAGTTACAAATGATTTTGATTTCAATACTGATGCTGCTTCTTTAATAGTTGATAAAGCTAAAGAAGGTACTCCTTATTGGAAAGGAGATTTACAAGCTACTTTTGAAAATAATATAATCAAAATTACAGGTACTTTAACTGAAACAAAATAATATTTATTTAATATGAATTATAAAAGAGCATGGTATTTTTACTATGCTCTTTATTTTTAAAATAATTTTAAGGAAAATCAATTATGAATATAAAAAAAGTAAAAATAGAAATATATATACCTGAAGAATATACTCAAAAACTTAGAGAAGCTTTAAATGATATAGGTGCATTAGGTGTCGGAAATTATGATAATGTAATGTCTGTAACAAAAATCACAGGTTATTGGCGTCCTTTAGAAAATGCTAATCCATTTGACGGAAAAGTTAATGAAATATCGAAAGCTCCTGAAGATAAAGTAGAGTTTTCAACAGATGCTAAAAACATAGAAAATATTATAAAAGTTATGAAAGAAGTTCATCCTTATGAAGAGCCTGTAATAAACATTATTCCGATTTTAAATGATAGATTTGATGTTAATTTGAATTATTAATAAAAAATAAACTAGACTTTTATAAGCTATATATAAAAATCTAGTTTATCATAATTCATTACAAAATTTTTAAAATCAATTTTTTATTCTGCTGCAGGCTTTACCATCCAATTTTTGCCTTTTAATATTCTAGATAAAAGCATTCCAGCTCCTACATCATTTGTAGCATTTATAGTTGTTGCCGGAGCATCTGTTATAGTACCTATAAGCACCATAATAGGAATAGCCTCTGGCGGAAAATTGAAAGCTGATATTATAAATATTTCACCAACATATCCACCGGCTGGTATTGCTCCCATCACTGAAGATGCTAAAACTGATACAATTATAGCCGTTATCATATTCTGAGGCTCAAGAATATTTACATTAAACATAGAACACATAAATGTTATTTTTAATATAGTTATCAATGTAGCCCCTGCTTTATGCAAATTGCATCCCATTGGTATTGTTAAATCATTAATATCATCTGGTATACCTATTTTTTTACCAGCTATTAGATTAGTAGGTATTGTAGCAGCTGAAGAGCATGTTCCAAGCGATACCAATGAAGGCGGTATAATATATTTCCAAAATAATTTTACTCCATTCATACCTGCAGATAAATATGCAAATATTGTATTTGAAGCAAAATAGAATATTGCAGCTGCAATAAAATATATTATCAAAGCTCTAGATAACGGTCCTGATATTGCAGAACCATTTGTACCTACAAGAGAAGCAAAAAATGCTCCCAATCCTATAGGTGCTATGTACATAACATATGAAACAACTTTTGATATTATAGTTGTTAATGATGCAAATAAATTTACAACAGGTTTTCCTGCTTCTCCAGATTTTACAACAGCAATACCTACAATTATAGCAAATACTATTAAAGCCATTAAATTTTGTCTTGACCATAAAAGAGGAAAATCATTTACAGTAAACATACCAAGTATATTTGAATTACTTGTAATATTACTTATTGTTTCATTCATAGCTATATCTACACCCTCAGCAGGATTAAAAATTATAGTTATAACAAGCATATAAATAGCTGCTAAGGTTTCTGTAACTATAAAAATTAAAATCATAATAAATAAAACTTTTCCTATCTTACTTGTATTTTCCATATTTGCTATCGAATATACAAGAGAAACAAATATCATAGGAACTACACAGCAATAAAGTAAATTCAAAAATATATCAGCAATAGGCTGCAAAACAACTGCCTTTTCTCCAAAAACTACTCCGATTATAGAACCTACAATCATTCCAAAAATTAATATAAACGAAAACTTATAATTTTTTAAAATATTCATATTCTTTTTCTGAATCAACAAATTTATTAAATACAATATACGATTTTTTATATGAATTATAAAAAATCGTATATTGTATAATTTTAATTATTACTTACAATTCTATTTTTAAACCAATCTTTTCCTTCTACTATTCTAGAAACCAACATTCCTGCAACATTATCACCAACAGAGTTTACCATAGTAGCAGGAGGATCAACAAGTATACCTATAGTAGCTATTAGAGGGAATGCCTCTGGAGGGAATCCATATATAGAAACTATAAGCATTTCACTAATAAGTCCGCCGCCAGGTATAGCACCATTAGCCATTCCAGCAAGAGTAACAAATATTATAGAACCTATCCAAACATCAATACCTGTAAAGTTCATACCAAATACACCATAAAGGAAAGCTATTTTTAATATACCGCTTAAACAAGTACCATCCATATGAGCTGTTGCTCCTATTGGTAAAACAATATTTCTTACATCTTCGCTAACACCTATTTTTTCAGATGCTTCTAAGTTTATAGGCAATGTTGCTATAGAACTCTGAGTTGATAAAGATGTAATCATAGGAGTTATTAAATACTTCATAGATTTTACACCATATTTTCCGGCAGCAATATAACCGTATATAGGGAAGAAAATAAAGAAATATAAGAATGCAGCAGGATAATAAACTGCACAAGCTCTTGCATAAGTACCTATCAATTCAGGTCCGAACTTTCCTACCAAATTGGCAAAATAAGCACCTAAACCTATAGGAGCATAATACATTATAATACTAACCAATTTCATTAAGGCTAATGTTGCAGCTTCAATGACTGGAATTATAGGTTTAGCTTTCTCTCCAACCAACTTTATAGAAAAACCAAAGAATAAAGAAAATACTATAAGAGGAAGCATATTACTTATAGAAAGCAAATCTTTAAAATCTGTAACTGTTACCATTTTTACCAATTGCTCTGATATTTTAGGAGGATTAGGATCTTCCACTTGTGTAACAGGCATAGTAAAACCTTCTGCAGGATTAAATACTCTTACTGTTATTATCATAACAGCAGCTGCAATAAGTCCTGTAATAATAAATACAATAAACATTGAAGCTACTATTTTACCTAATCTTTTCATATTATCCATTTGAATAATAGAATTGGTAATAGACAAAAATATTAAAGGAACAACTACAGTAAAAAGAACATTAATAAATATATCACCAAAAGGCTTTAAAACTGCAGCTTTCTCTTTAAGTATTATACCTAATATACTTCCAACAATTACTCCAGAAACTAAGAGTATAGGAAACCTATAATTTTTCCAAAAAGAACTTTTCATATTTCCTCCTTTTTATTATTTATAATTTTTATTTTTTAATTGTGAACTTACTTTATTTACAAATTCTTCTATATATTTAAAATCTGTAGCAAGATTTACTCTTATAAAGCCTTTGCAATTATCAGAGAACCATTCTCCAAAGTCTATAGCTATTTTACAATCATCCTGTATAAACTCTTTAACTCTATCAGGATTAACAACTTTTCTTAAATCCATAAAAGCCAAATATGTTCCTTCTAAAGGAGTTGTTATTATATCAGGAACTTTTGCTTTCAATTCATCTCTCATATATTCATAATTGCGTTTTAATGTTTTTAATAATCCATCAAGCCAATCTGATCCGTATTTATATGCTGCCTCTGTAGCAACCATACCTAAAAGACTTAATTCTGTTCTATTAACTGTATTAACATATTTGTTATATATATCTCTCATTTTTTCATCTGGTATAACAATATGAGAATTTAAAAGACATGCTAAATTGAATGTTTTTGAAGCAGAAGTTAAAACAATCAATTTATCAATATATTTATCTTTATTTTTTATAGAAAGTGCTGAAATGAAAGGTCTTACACCTAAATTTATATCCTGGTGAATTTCATCAGAAATAATATATACATTATGCTTTTTACATATATCGAAAGTTTTATCTATTTCCTCATCAGTCCATACTCTTCCGGCAGGATTATGAGGATTACAAAATATCATCAATTTAACATTATTTTTTACTATATCATCTTCTAATTTATTAAAATCTATGCTAAATACTCCATTATCATTTTTAAGTTCGCATTTTACTAATTTTCTTTCATTGTCCTTAACAGCATTATGAAAAGGATAATAAACAGGAGTAAGTATAACAACGCTATCTCCTTTATTAGTGAAAGCATTAACAAGCCAATACAAAGCTGTAACAACACCAGTAGAAAAAGATATCCATTCTTCTTTCAAATCAATATTATATCTGCTTTTCTGCCAATTGAAAAATGCTTCAAAATAACTATCCCATAAAACTGTATAACCAAAAACTCCATGAGCTACTCTTTTATTCAAAGCATCAAGAACTTCATCAGGAGCTTTAAACTCCATATCAGCAACCCACATAGGTAAAAGTCCATCAACTTTAAATCTCCTATCTTTTAAAGTTTCCCATTTTTGAGAGTTGGTTCCTTCTCTAGTTACCAAATATTTGCTGTTAAATTCTTCTACGGTCATAAAATAATCCTTTATAATATAATTATGGTATATATATTAGTATATATATTTATTAAGAGATATCAATAAAATTAGTATTTTATATTAATTTATTTTATAAAGAATAAAAAATATATGAAAGTTTTTATATTTTAAATTGAATAATATAATCTATATAGAAAATATATCTTTTATAATATAAACAAAATCATTCTTTGGAAACTTATTCATATTTATTACATTTTCTATTGCATCAGCGAAATACAATTTATTTTGACTAGGTAAATATGATATGCTGAATATTTGTGCATTGCTGTTTAATAATTTTTCTTTTGTATATCCATATTCAGACATTTCGATCATTCGGCTTGGTATATTATCACCATAGAAAAGAAAAACGGCATGATTATATAATTTAGCTTTTACTATTTTGTCTTTATCGTTATCATCTTTTTTGAAAAGTTTTTGATTATCATCTACATATAAATCAAATATTTCATTAAGTTCATTTCTTATATTGTTTAGAACAGCCTCTCCGTCTTTATCAATATCAACTAGAAAAAAATAGTAAGCATGTATTATAATAGATTTTTTATTTTTTATAACATCAGCATTTATAAAAACTCTTGATGAATTAATTGAATACATACTATAACCAAAATATCTTAATCTGTCTATTATATTTTCTTTGCTTACTGTTTTATTTATATTATGCTCTAATATAGAATTATTTTTTATGAATAATAATTTTCTTTTATTAATATTAGAAGCATCAATATATAAAAATACGAGTGTTATTATTTCAAGTATTATTAAAATTATAGTTATATATATTTGATTATTGTTATAGATTGAAAAGAAAATTAAGTTGGCAAACGCTATGGCTATTACACCATAAACGCTTGCCCTTAATAACTCTTTTTTGAAGGAGAACAGCTTATTATTGTTCATTATTACTAATTTATTTGATGAATTTATTATCTATAAGTAGTTACTTCTTGATAAGCTCTTACAGCTCTATCAATTACAGCCTTTGTAAAGCTAAGAGATAATTCTGCTTCAGCAATGGCGTTCATTACATCTGATACATCAACCTGATCCGGTCTAATACCAGCTTGAACTATTATATTATCTCTGTCAACCTGCTTCTGATTTACAGCATCAATAGCATCGCTTAACATTGTACCGAAATTGCTTATTAAATCATTGCTTGAACTTCTTCTTAACTGCTGAGCAGGTCCATAATGTCTAGGGTCAGTAGTTTTTAGTACGAATCCGTAATTATCTCCTACATTACCTGTTCTTGTATTGTTCATACTATAAGCATTCATTACATTATTAATATTCATAAAAATATCCTTAAAATATTATTGCTGTCGTAAAAAATTAATATCTTATTATATTCAAAGCACTTCCAAACATAGTTTTAGCTGACTGAATCATAGTAGAGTTTGCCTCATAAGCTCTTGAAGCTTCCATCATATCAACCATTTCTGTAACAGGGTTAACGTTTGGCATTTCTACATAACCAGCTTTTTCACCATATTTGATAGCATCAGGGTGAGAAGGATCATATACGAATCTAGTTGCAGTTTCCATATCCTTTTCTATGCTGAATACTCTTACTCCTGTACCAACATTAGGCTGTAAAGCATCTGGTAAAAATGGGCTTCTGTATTTATTGCCGTCATCTCTAGGCTTGAATATTACTCTGCTTCTTCTAAAAGCTCCGCCCTCTGTAGTTCTTGTTGTATTAACATTTGCTATATTATCAGCTATAACATCTAATCTAGTTCTTTGAGCAGTTAAACCGCTTCCTGATGTATTTATAATTGAAAATATTCCCATTTCTGTTACTCCTTTAAGAATTTAAATAATACTAATCAAGCATTACCTATCATTCTTCTGATTTCTCTATATTGAGCATTAACTATTTGTGTAAACATTTGATATCTTAAAGTGTTTTTAGCTTCTTCAGCCATTTCTTTATCTATATCAACATTGTTTTTATCATTTCTATAGCTAGTATCATAATCTACTGTAATAGTAGGTGAAACTTGTTTATAATCCATAGGCATATGAAAAGGAAAATGTCTTGAATCAGTTCTTTTAGCTTCCATACCATTATAATTTTCACTATCTAAAGCTCTAGCAAGCTGATATTCAAAAGTTACATCGCTTCTTTTGAAATTAGGTGTAGATACATTTGCTATATTATCGGCTATAACCTCAGCTCTAAGTCCATAAACATTTAAAAGCTTCTTGGCTACTGTCATAGTTTTAGCATAGGTTGTATCAGCAAACATACTCATAGTTATAACCTCTAAATTATAAAATTATACTTATGAATATTGTCGGTTTAATGAAAAAGTGCTTTAATATTTTTTTAGGATTATATTATGTAAATTATATAGGTATATACCTAAACAACTATATTTTGCCAATTTTAATTTTATTGTTTGTGGTGGCTTTACCCACCACTCTGCGTACTTCGTAACATCCACACTTCTTTTGCCGACACTGTGCGTGCCTTCGGCAGGCGAGAAGCTTATATCATCGATAAACTCGGATACGCTTCGCGAAAGGCTACATTTGGATTTAATTTAATAAAATATCTTACATGTAATACAATTTTAATATAATTTACTACTAATTTTATACTTGCACTTTCGCGAAGCGTGCCTGCGGCAGCAACTTTGACGAAGTCCACCTGCGGTGTGCGGCGGGAAAAAGTTGAATAAAAAAATTGACAAACTTAAAAATTTCAGTATATATTAATTTAACAATCAATATCGTAAAATACTATTTTATAAAATGTATTATAATTAGATTAAATTTTATATTTTTATTTGAAATACAAACTATTCATAACTTCTTTAGCGAATGATATTAAATTACTGCTTACTATAACAGTTGATGATATTGTAAGTATGATAGATTCTTCACCCTTACCCACTACAGTTATGGCATTAAAGAAATCATTTTTATTTATCTTTGAAATGAATATATACTCTGCAAATAGATCATTATATTTTTCTCTTTGTCTTATGGATATAGGTGTAATTATAGAGTAAAGCTCCCCTCTTCTGCTTCTAAATCCGTCAAAAAGCTCTTTTATAGCAGCTTCATCATATTTTTTATCGCTATAGCTGATGATTATTGATATTCTCTTATCAGGACTTTCTATTTTTAATAAAGATCCTTCTATAGAGGCATCGAAATTTTCCGGAACTAATAAATTAAATCTGTCAGGATTAGCCTGTATTGCTGTTAATCTTCCTGTATCAAATTTTGAATTATCTATTAAATATTTTATATTATTTATTCTGTTTATTATGTTTGAATCATTTTTATTTATAGTTAATGCTCTGTCTAAAATATTTAAAGCATCATCATATTTATATAATGCCCTATAAGCTACAGACATATTAATCATAGATAAAACATCTTCATTATCTATAGATATTGCTTTTTTATATTTTTCTATAGCCTCATTATGTTTTCCTTCTATAGAAAGAAGAATTCCATACTGTCCGTAAACACTAGAATCAGCATTTCCGAAAGATATTAGCTTTTCTATTACATTCTTTGCTTCTTCATATTCATAAGTGCTTATAAGTGCCTCTATCTTATTTTCAAGTAAATCCTTATCATCTTTTATAAAATTAAGAGCATTATCAATCAATTCTATTACTGATTTGAAATCATTTTCTTCATAATATATATCTATTAAAACTAAATATCCATATTTATATTGATTATCTTTTTTTATAAGTTCTAAAGCTAATTTTTTGGCATAAGAAATATTATTTATATCTATAAGTTTGTTAATTTTTTCTGCAATAATATCATTATTTTCTTTTATTATATCTTTAATATCTTCATCTATTGCTGCATTATCATAGATATTATTAATATTTTCAGTCATATTATCTCCAATTAACTATAGTAAAACCTTTATCTTTATTTTTTAAAGCATGCTCTTTTAATCTATTATCAGGATTAACGCATACTTTAGTGTCGGCAAAATCAAAAAGAGGTAAATCACTTATAGAATCACTATAAGCTATATTTTTATCGCTATGATGAGGAAAAAAATGTTCAGTAAATAATCTGTATCTTTTAGCCTTGCCATAACAATTCTTTCCATACATATATCCTGTGTATTTTCCTCTGAAAGTCCATAATTCAGTGCCCATACATCTGTCAAAACCTAAATTCTCTGCTATATATTTTGCATAAATCTCAAAACTAGCAGTTACTAAAATCAATGTATAGCCTTGATTTTTTAATTTCTTTATTTCATCTAAGGCATCTTTATAATATAATTTAGGAACAATTTCATCAGCAAATTCTTTACCTATTTTATCACCGAATTCTATATCTATATTTTTGAATATATGCGCTATTTGGTATTTTATGCTTTGATTATCTATTATTTTTAAACAAAACAATAAAAAATAAGGTATCAAGGCTATATAATGCATTATACTTGAAGGATTCTTTTTTAAATAGAACATCATAAATGGAAATATGGAATCTTTATTTAATATAGTTTTATCCAAATCGAAATATGCAACTCTCATCATAAAATGTATTCTACTACAAAAAAATCATTTGTCAAAGGAATTTTAAGATTTTAACTTATAATTAACAAAAAAATTATGTAAACTAAAAAATCGCTTGACTATAAATAAAAAATTTAATATTATATATTAGATTTAATATTAATTAATAATAATTGTAAATAACTTTTATAGATATATAATTTAGGAGATAATATGCTAAGAGAATTAGTTATATACGGAGATGAAAGATTACAGAAAGTATCTGAAAAGATAGAAAAGATAGATGATGAAATACTTACTTTAATAGATGATATGTTTGAAACTATGTATAAAGAGAGAGGAGTAGGACTTGCTGCTGTTCAGATAGGAGTATTAAAGAGACTCGTAGTTATATCTGTTCCTGATTTTGATGATGAAGAAAAACCTGATTTCAAATTAGCCTTAATAAATCCAGAGATAATATGGCATAATGATGAAACTGAAAGTTTAGAAGAAGGATGTCTTTCTTTCCCTGAAATAAGAGATGATGTTGCCAGATATACTCAAATTAAAGTAAAATATTTAGACAGAGACGGTAATGAACAGATACTTGAAGCTGAAAATTATATAGCTAAAGTGCTTCAGCATGAAATAGATCATACAAATGGAATATCTTTTATAGACAGATTGGAATCATATCAGAAAAGAAGATTAAAAAGAGAATTGAAAGAACTTAGAAACAATACCGTTAGAGGCATAAAAAAAGTTAATAACAGAGAAATGTTAAAAAATAGCTGATTAATTATGATAAAAAATATAATATTCGATTTAGACGGAACTTTAGCTGATTCTATATCAGACATATATAATTGTGTAAATACTTCATTAAAACATTTCAATTTACAAGCTATATCCATTGAAGATACTCATAAATTCGTTGGAAATGGAGCAAAACTTCTTATAAAAAAAGCTGTTAATAAATATAGTAATAATGAAGAAATTGAAGAAGAAGTATATAAATTCTATATAAAATACTATGAAGAACATTGTGTAGACAACACTAAAGCTTATGACGGAGTTTATGAAACTTTAGAACTATTATATAATAACAATATAAATATGTTTGTAATAAGTAATAAACCTAACAAAATGGCTATAAAAACAGTAGAAAAATTAAATATAACAAAATATTTTAAAGCAGTTATAGGAGATGGTGTTTATCCATACAGGAAGCCTGATGTTAATATATGGCATAGCTTAAAAAAAGATTATGGTTTAATAGAAGATGAAACTATTATGGTTGGAGACGGAATACCTGATTATGAATTTGCATGCAATTCAAGTATAAAATGTTTGTTAGTTCTATATGGAATAACTGATAAAAACATTTTGTTAGAATTAAATAACAATTATTATTTAAATTCATTCAATGAGATTGCCGATTATATAACTAAGAAAAAATTTTAATTAAAAAAAATTATATACTTGACAATACTATAAAATATTTGTATATTAGAATAAATTATTTATTAGTAATAAACAAGTATTAATTTAACAGTAACAATATGAAAAATAACAAATTTAAGTACACCAAAATACGTAATAACAATAATATTATCTCTTATATGGAAGATATATTATTCAAAATCAAGTCTAAATTTATAAAATCAAATAATATTCAAAGAATAAGAACAACTTATGTTCATTCTACAAGATATACAGGAAATGATAAAAAAAATAATATATTCTTAACAATAATTAAAAAGTTTTCATTAGCTGTAGTGTCATTATCACTATTTATGATTTTAGCTAATTTTTTAATAATAAATATGCGTCATACTTCCAAAGAAGTGGTTGTAGAAGATAAAATGCTTGCTAATAATGCATATTCTAAAATATTAGATGAAATATCTCCTGAGCAAGTAAGTTATAATACTTCAAGCATATCTGAAGTACCTACAGTAACATCAGCAGTAACTTTAGAAAATGCCACAGATATATTTTATAATTCTATAACTTCTGATAATACTTTAGTAGGAGACGGTACTATAGGTATGAAATATGATGAATATATTATAGAAGAAGGAGATAATCTTACTACAATATCAAGGAAAATAGGTGCTAACTTAGATACTTTGGTTAGTGTTAATAAAATCACTAATGCTAATAGATTAAGACCAGGACAAAAAATTGTAATACCAAATCGTAACGGATTATTATATACAATAAAAAAAGATGAATCTATAGAAGAAATAGCTGAAAGATATGATGTATCATTAAACAGAGTTCTTTCTTTCAATAAAATAAGTGATCCTAATGATATTGAAGTTGGAGATGATATATTCTTACCAGGAGCTAAATATACTTTAGATGAAAGAATAGATAAATTTGGACAGATGTTCAGTATTCCTACAACTATAACTAGAATAAGCAGTGTATTCGGATACAGAGTACACCCTATAACAGGTGTTAGAACTAAACATATGGGGGTTGATATACCTGGAAGACTTAATACTCCTGTATATGCTGCTAGAAAAGGAAAAGTAATATTTGCAGGATACAGCGGCGGTTATGGTAATTTAGTAATAGTTCGTCATGATAAAGGTTATACTACATATTACGGACACCTTAATTCTATAACTACAAGAGCAGGTGCTACTGTAGGTGTTGGTGTAATGATAGGAAGAATGGGAAGCACAGGAAGATCTACAGGAAGCCATTTACATTTTGAAGTTAGAAGAAATGGTGTGGCATTAAATCCTGCTGATTTTATACCTATAAAGAAATTCTTAAGAGGAAGAAGATAATAAATATTTAATAGTTAATAAAATTAAGGGATTCTTATATGAGAGTCCCTTATTTTTATATTTTATAAATATTAGTATTTGAAATAAATTTTTATTTTTGTATAATGTTTTGCTATGAATGATATTATTAAAGTAATAAATATATTAAATGATATACCAGAACCTTTTTCTGTAGATGGAATAATAAAAACTTTTGAAGCAAGCTCTAAAGATTTTATAAAAAGTTTTGCTGTTTATTTTTATAAGGAAGGCAGTGAAGAAGCCAGATTATGGTATACATCTAAAAATAAATTAGTTATTAATGATAAAAAAAATAATAGAGAATATACTTTATTTGCCAGAGGTAATAAATTTGGTTATATAATAGTTAATGCAGATAAAAATAAAGATGAAATGGAAGTACTTATAAATTATCTGTCAATAATATTATATAGTGAAAAGCTCTCATTTTTGGCAAATAGAGACAAACTTACAGGTTTATACAATCGCGGATATATAATAAAATATTTGCAGGAAAAAGAAACTACAAATGAAATATATTCTATAGTAATAGTAGATTTAGATAAATTCAAACATTATAATGATACTTACGGACATAATATAGGAGATCATGTATTAAAATTAATTTCAAAGGTAATGAAAGATTCTTTAAAAAATATAAAATATAAATCTGTATTGGCAAGATATGGAGGAGAAGAATTTATTATAGTAATTGATATTAATAATAAAAATGATCTTTTTAATGCTATGGAAGAAATAAGAAACTCAATAATAGAAACTGATTTATCTACAGAAGAATATTCTCTAAAAGCAACAGCATCTTTAGGAGGTGCTATAAAAGAGGAAAATACAACTTTAAGAACTTTTATAAATAAAGCAGATCAATCATTATATAATGCTAAAGAAACAGGAAGAAATAAATCCGTTATATTAGATTTTTAAATTAATTTTTATTGTAAACTAGAAATAATAGTCACTTTTATTTAGCTTTATTAAATTAAAGCTAAATAAAAGTGGGAGATTATTTATGAAAAATACTATATAATATAACCATTCATAGAAACTATAGTAAAAAATAAATATAAAAAATTAAACATCTCTAAGGAGCACTATATCTTTATATTTAATAGTTGTATTTCCTCTAGGTATAACAGTTCCGCCTTCCCTCTTTATCATAACTATTAAATTATTTTTAGGCAAATTTAAATCTTTTAATTGCTTATCTTTCCAAGGATGACGATTATTAATATGTATCTCTCTAAGACTAATATCATAATATTTAGTTTTTTTAGCATTAAGTATAACAACATCCCCCTGCTCTATTACAGTTTTACCATGAGGAATAATAGTACTATCTCCCCTTTCTACTGTTACTATAATAGATTCTTCAGGAAGTTCTATTTCCATAATAGGTCTTCCCACCCAATGATGTGTAGGAGGTATTTTTACCTGTATAAGCTCCATATCTGAATCATCAACATAGTCGTTGAAAGTTTTAAGTACATCTTCATCAGAGTCTACCAAATCAAGCTTTTTAGCTATTATAGGAAGCAATGTACCCTGAAGCAATACAGATATTATAGCTAGGAAAAATACCACATGAAATATATCATAACTTATAGAATTATTATTAACTATTACAAATATAGCAAATACTATTGAAGCTGCTCCTCTAAGTCCTGCTGCCATAACAAGAATCTGTTTTTTAAATGATATTTTAAATGGTGTTAATATGGCAAATACAGCTATAGGTCTTGCTGCTAATGTTACAAATAATGCCACATAAATAGAAGTTGGTGCTACACTTAATATTCTTGAAGGAAAAGATAAAAGTCCAAGTAAGAAAAACAGAACCATTTGCATAAGCCCAGTGACACCGTCAAAGAAATGAACTAAAGCAACTTTATTTTTAATCTTTGTATTTCCCAAAACTATACCAACTACATAAACAGTTAAATATCCGTTTCCTCCTATAACAGAAGAAAGAGAATATGAAAGCAATGCCACAGCAAGTACAAATATAGTATCAAGTCCATTAATAGGAAATCTGAACCTTTTTAACATATTATAAGCCATAAAAGATACAGCTGCTGCAACTGCCAAAGCAAAAACTATTTGAGAAAAAACCATATAGGCAATAGCTAAAGGAGATGTAAGAGTCTTTCCTATAAGCCCTAAAAATATAACTGTAAGCATATAAGACATGGGGTCATTACTTCCGCTTTCAAGCTCAAGCAATGAAGCAAGTCCGTCTTTAAGGTTTAAACTCCTAGAACGAAGTATTGAGAACACTGAAGCAGCATCAGTTGATCCTACAACAGAACCTATTAAAAAACTTTCAAAAAAATTTAATTTAAGCAAATAATGGCATAATAATCCTGTAATCATAGATGTTATAAAAGTACCTACAAATGAAAGAAGAAATGCCTGCTTTGCTACAGGTTTTGCAGCTTTCCAATTAGTGCCGAATCCTCCGTAAAACATAATGAATATCAATGTTATAGTACATAGTTCTTCAGCAATTTTATAATCATTAAACTCTATTTTTAAAATACCATCTGTACCAAAAACCATTCCCAAAACTAAAAAGAGTAAAAGAGATGGTACACCTACTTTAACCGAAATTTTGCTTACTATTATGCATAGTATAATTATTATAGAAGATAACAATATAGATGAATTCATAAAAACCTATTATTAAAAAATATATTTATATAAAGTATATAAATATATATGGTTTTTAAAAAAATACAAATATTATTTTTTAATTAGTAATAAAAATATAATTGAATATATTATTTCAATTTTATTTACAAAAAACTAATTGATTTACAATTGATTTTTTGTTTGTTATAATTTATCATTCCATAAAAAATAACAATACATATATAGAGTACTATATGAAAAATATTATTTCTATAATTGCAGCATTTATTTTAATGACTGCTGTAATTTCATGCGGAGGCGATAACAGCGGTAACAAAGAAACAAGTCAATCAGAAAAAAATGCTCAAACTAATCAAACATCACAATCTCAAAATATTCAAACTAATACTTCACAAACAAATAATCAAAAAGAATTCTTTGATATGAAATATGTTTATAAAGGCATTAGAGTAGATAAAGCTAAATTTGATGAATATCTTAAAAATGAAAGAGAAAATGATGAATATGCAAAAAGGAATTTTGATTTTCTTAATAGTAAATTTGCAAATGATGATGAAAGAAAAAAATATTCTATAGAGTATATATCAAATGTTAATTATGAACCTTTTGTAATACCATTATATAGCTATGATAGATATAATGAAGACTTGACAGAATATTATGTATCTGAATATTTATATGTTGATCAAAATTTAGCATTAAAAAAAGCAAGAGAGGAATTATTAAAATTAAATAAAAAAGATGCTGATGTTTATTTAGCTTTGTTCTTATCACATTTTGCTATAGATTCGCTTTACTATTTTGAAGAAGAAAAAAAGTATTTAACAGAATGGAAAAAGGCAGGCGGAACTAATATAGCTATGATAATAACAAGTTATGATGATGATAATGCTTACAGCAATAAAATGAAATTAGTTGATTATATAATAGAAGCCCCTAGTTCTTTAAGGGCAGAGAAATTAGTTATTGATGCCTATAATAATGGTTTTTATAAATATATTGTAAAAAATGAAGGCTATATAGATGTATTTAATGAAAATAATTATTCTTTAACTTCAATTGTATATGATGGTACAGCAAATATAGCTTCATTAATGATAGTACCAGAAATAGTTAATACAAATATAATAAACAAATATATAAGAACTTATATAAAAAATAGGTTAACAGATGATAATATAAATGAGTATTTAGCATATTATGATCTTGATACCTATGATGCCTATAATGGATGGAACGATCTTAATTTACTTGAGTTTAAGAAAAATACATTTTTAATTGAAAGCACTATGAACGGACCAGTAAATATACATTATTATAATCCTGAGTTCATAAAAGATAATTTATATGCTTCATTTGAAGAGATAAAAAATTATAATTTCAGACTTGGCAATATAAATAATATAGAATCTGCCAAAATTAATTTAATTTCTACAAATGATTTGAAAGATTATACCAAAGACTCTAAATTTATAAGTTTTGGTAAATTTAATGAAGAAGAATATTCAGATTATGTAAGAGAAGCAATGTATTCGCGTTGGTCTTTGTATTCTCCATCTTTCTTCTTATGTGATATCAATAATGACGGAAAAGAAGAATTAATGGTTTCAAGCGAGTATCACTATACAGGAGGAAGAGGCGGTGTAGTACATTATACTTTACTTTTGAAAGATAATTTGGAAGTAGATTTTGATTCAGAAATGGGAAAGCTCATCAATAATAATGATTTTCAAAATTTAGAATGTATTCAAAAAATATATACTGAATACGGTAAAAATAAAATGTTTTTATTAAATGAAACTGCTAATGAGGCTTTGGATATATTCGTTGATAATAATGAAATAAAGAATGCTGAACATTTTAATTATATTACATATAGTTATCATCCTAAATTGGAATGGAAAGGAAGTATACTTGATGGAGTACCTGAAGGAGCTTTAAAAACTGATGCAAGTTTTGATATGTCTAAAGCAGAAAATGCATCAGATAAAGCAATAGTGTCAGACAGAACTTTGAGAATGGCTGATAAACTTATAAGCGATACATATTTTGCTAAAAAAGCTACTTTGGATAAACAAGGTCAGGAAGAATTATTGGAGCAAAGAAGATCAGAAATAAAAGCTATTCAGGAAGCAAAAGGAGATATTAAAGCAATAGAAGCTGATATGCTTAAAAATATACAATAATTTTAATAGTTTTAATAAAAGGCAAGCATTATATGTATGCACTTTTTTTATTGTAAAAATATCCAAATTTAATAAACTTTACTTTTATAATTATTTTTTGTATAATAATATTATGAAAGATTTAGATAAATTAAAACAAATATTAAATGAACCTGTTACAATCGAAAATTTAAATAGAATTAATGATTATTTTGTACGCTATTTATTTTCACATACGGGTAATGAAAATATAGCTTTAAATTTTATTAATGCTGTATTTAAAGATTTAAATTTTGAAACTTTTCAAAAAATAGAAATACTTAATCCATTTAACATAGCAGAAAATTATGATGAAAAAGAATCTATAGTTGATATAAAAGCTACTACAGAATCAGGAATAACGGTTTTAATAGAAATACAATCCAGAGGCAATGAAGATTTTATAAAAAGAGCTTTATATTATTGGGCTTATAATTATAGTTCTAGTTTAAATAGAGGTTCTTTTTATGATGAATTAAAGCCAACTGTAAGTATAAATATTACAAACTTTATACTAACAGATGAAGATAAAGTACATAGCTGCTATATATTAAAAGAATTAAATAATAATAAAATCTTAACAGATCATTGTCAGTTACATTTTGTAGAATTACCTAAATCCAATTTAAAAAATATTTCTGAAATAGAAAGTTTAGATAATACACATAAAGAATTCATTTCTTGGGTTAAGTTTTTTAAGGGGGAAGATATGTCTATTTTAATGAAAGAAAATACTATATTTGAAGAAGTAGAAAGGAAATGCCGTACTTTTGTTAATGATAGTCCTGTAATGGATAAATATAAAAAACGAGAAGTAGATACATATTTCTTGAATAAGAGTATGGAGTTAGATATAAGGAAGGCTAAAGAAGAAGGTATTAAAGAAGGTATTAAAGAAGGTATTAAAGAAAATCAAATATCTATGGCAAAAAATATGAAGAAAGACAAAGTAGATTTTAATATTATTTCTAAATATACAGGATTGAGTATAGAAGAAATAAAAAAATTATGAGCATATAACAAATTCACAGAAGTCGGACAGAGTCATTTGTTATATATTTTACCGAAGGTACATATAGTGAGCAAATAATTTTTGATGAATAGATTAAAGAAATAGAAAAATTATAATAAATATAAAAGTTATAATAAAAAAGTGCATGCATTATATACGTATGCACTTTTTTTATTGCGAAAATATTTTATAATTGAAATTTTAATTATTTTAATTTATTATAAAAAATAACAATACATGCAGAGGGTAAAAACATGAAAAATATTATTTCCATTATCTCTATTTTTGTTTTAATGGTTTCAATAATTTCCTGCGGAGGCGGAAACAAAGAGACAGAACAAACAGAAAATACTCAAACTAATCAAACAGAAACTAATAAAGTATATGTCAATCCAACAAGTACAAATGAAAATCATAATACAGATATTGATATTAACTTTGATACAACTAAATATACCAATGAATATATTCAAGGTACAGAAATGGATCCTATGCCTACAGGATATAAAAAAATAGATGAAATACTCAATGAACATAAATATAAAGCACCAATATACGAAATATCAGAATTATTAGCAGAGGAAGGACTAGAAGGAAAAATTACTGAAATGACAAATTTTGGTGATAAATATATATTTAAAGATTCTACTCCTTTGTTTTTAGCAGTACAATTCGGATATAATGATTTAGCAAAAGAGCTTATAAAAGAAGGTGCTGATGTTAATGCCAGAGTAGATAATATGGAAACAGAAGGCGGTATTGATATGCTTTACTATGCTGTTATAAATAATAATCCTGAAATGACTAAAATCTTAATTGATAAAGGACTTGATAAAAACAGAGATTATGGTTATGAATATTCTACTTATTTGACAGATATTGCTATTGGCAACAACAATCTTGATATACTTAAACTTCTTGTAAAAAGAGGAGATTCAAAAGAAACTTTAATTCCAAAAGCAGTACAAGAAAATAATATAGAAATGGTTAAATATTTATTATCTATAGGACAAGATATAGATGCACAAAGATTTTTTGACGGTTTTTGGGTTGATTCTCCTTTGAAAGTAGCAGCTGAAAACGGATATATAGAAATGGCTAAATTTTTAATTGATGAAGGAGCAAATTTAAACTCAGCTGATGATTATATGCTTTATGCATATAATAATTATGATATAACTAAATTATTAGTAGATAATGATGTTTTTAATCTTAATACTAATACAACTAGAGAAGAAGCTATAAAATTAGTAAAAGACGGCAAATATTATGAAATAGAAAAATTATTATTAAGTGAAGATTCAAATAATATAGACGGATATGATGAATTAATGAATGCTATATCTAAAGGTGATATGAAAGCATTAGAAAAACTTGTAAAAGATGATACTGATTTGAATAAACAATATGATAAGATTACGCCTCTTGGTTTAGCTGCTGCTAGAAATGATAAAGAGATGGTTAAATTCCTAGTAGAGAAAGGTGCTGATATAAATTTAGAAGACGGATACGGATATACTCCTTTAATAATAGCAATGAAGTATCGTAATATTGGTTTAGCTAAAGATATTATTGATTTGAAGCCGGATTTAAATGCTATATGTTCAGCAACAGGAGATACTCCTTTAACATATTTAGTAGATAAAGTGAAATTTGGATCAGATATTTGTTATTATTTGATAAAAAATGGTGCTGATGTAAATAAAAAAAATAATAACGGAGATACTCCATTAATAGTTTCCGTACAAAATTTTATTTTAAGTTATGGTATGTTAGGAGTTCTTATAAATATGGGTGCTGATTATAACATTAAAAACAAAGAAGGAAAAACAGCTATGGATATTGTTATAGAAAAAGATGACAAAGCAACACTTCATCATTTAAATAATCCTGATGATTTAGAATACTATCTTACTATATAAAAAATAATAAAATAAAAAAGTGCATGCATTATATATGTATGCACTTTTTTTATTGTTAAAAATATTTTTTAATTGAAATTTTAATTATTCTAATCTATAATGCGAAAACGACAATACATACAGAGGGTACTATATGAAAAATGTTATTTCTATAATTGCAGCATTTATTTTAATTACTGCTGTAATTTCATGCGGAGGCGGAAACAAAGAAACGGATCAAACATCACAAAACAACAATACACAATCTCAAAATATTCAAACTAATACTTCACAAACAAATAATCAAAAAGAATTCTTTGATATGAAATATGTTTATAAAGGTATTAGAGCAGATAAAGCTAAATTTGATGAAAAGCTTAAAAAATTAAGAGAAAATAATGAATATGCAAAAAGGAATTTTGATTTTCTTAATAGGAAATTTTCAAATGATGATGAAAGAAAAAAATATTCTATAGAGTTTATATCAAATGTTAATTATGCTGCATTAGATCTAGAATTCTTAATAAGCTGGGGAAGCTGGGGGATATATAGTGAAGTTGAAGATTATTATGCTGTTGGATATTTATATGTTGATCAAAATTTAGCATTAAAAAAAGCAAGAGAAGAATTATTAAAATTAAATAAAAAAGATGCTGATGTTTATTTAGCTTTATTCTTATCTCATTTTGCTTGCGATTCGCTTTATTATTTTGAAAAAGAGAAAAAATATTTAACAGAATGGAAAAAAGCAGGCGGTACTAATATATCTATGATGATAGCAAAGTATGATGATGATAATGCTTACAGCAATAAAATGAAATTAGTTAATTATATAATAGAAGCTCCTGATTCTTTAAGAGCAGAAAAATTAGTTGCTGATGCTTATAAAGATAATTTCTATAGATACATTGTAAAAGATAATGGATATATAGATTTATTCAATGAAAATAATTATTCTTTAACTTCAATTGAATTGGAAGGTACAGCCCGTTTATCTTCAGTAAAAATAGCAGAAGAAATAGGCAATACAAATATAATAAACAAATATATAAAAACTTATATAAATAATAGATTAGCTAATGATGATATACAAGACTATTTAGAATATTATCAAAATTATTACAATATTAATGCCGTTTATTGTTATGACGGTTGGAATAACCTTAATTTACTTGAGTTTAAAAAGAATACATTTTTAATTGAAAGCACTATGAAAGGATTAGTAAATATGCATTATTATAATCCTGAGTTTATAAAAGATAATTTATATGCTTCATTTAAAGAAATAAAAAATTATAATTTCAGACTTGGAGATATAGATAAAGTAAAATCTGCTGAAATTAATTCAATTTCTACAAATGATTTGAAAGATTATACTAAATACTCCAAATTTATAGATTCAGGCAGCTTTGATATAAAACAATATTCATCTCATGTAGCTAGCAACATGTATTACCCTTTGCATAGCGTATCTTTCTTCTTATGTGATATCAATAATGACGGCAAAGAAGAATTAATGCTTTCAGGAGAATATACGAGTTCTGCAGGAAGAGGCGGTATAGCACATTATACTTTACTTTTAAAAGATAATTTGGAAATAGATTTTGATTCAGAAATAGGACAGTTTATTAATTATCGCAGTTTTCAAGATTTGGGATGTACTCAAAAAATATACACAGAAAATGGTAAAAATAAAATGATTTTATTGGATACTCTTAATAATGAAGCATATGATATATTTATTGATAATAATGAAATAAAGAATGCAGAAGTTTTTGATTATATTACATATAGTTATCAGCCAAAATTGGAATGGAAAGGAAGTATACTTAATGGAGTACCTGAAGGAGCTTTAAAAACTGATGCAAGTTTTGATATGTCTAAAGCAGAGAATGCATCAGACAAAGCAATAGTGTCTGACAGAACTTTGAGAGTAGCTGATAAACTTATAAGCGATGCGTATTTTGCTAAAAGGGCTACTTTAGATAAACAAGGTCAGGAAGAATTATTGGAGCGAAGAAGAGCAGAAATAAAAGCCATTCAGGAAGCAAAAGGAGATATTAAAGCAATAGAAGCTGAAATGCTTAAAATTTTGGGTATACAATAATTTTTAATAGTTTCAATAAAAGTGCTTGCATATTTTTTATATGTATGCACTTTTTTATTAATATTTTATAATTGAAATTTTGATAATTTTAATTTATTATACAAAAATCAAAATACATATGGACGGTTTACTATGAAAAATGTTATTTCTATAATTACAGCATTTATTTTAATGATTGCTATAATTTCATGCGGAGGCGGAAACAAAGAAGCAAATCAAACATCACAAAATACCAACTCTCAAACTTCATCAGACAATCAAACTAAACAAACAGATAATCAAAAAGAATTCTTTGATATGAAATATGTTTATAAAGGTGTTAGAGTAGATAAAGCTAAATTTGACGAAGAGCTTAAAAATTTAAGAGAAAATGATGAATATGCAAAAAGGAATTTTGATTTTCTTAATAAGAAATTTGCAAATGATGATGAAAGAAAAAAATATTCTATAGAGTTTATATCAAATGTTAATTATGATCCATTTAGTGAAACATTCAGCACTTGGGATAAATATAATGAAGATTTGACAGATTATTATGCTGATGAACATTTATATGTTGATCAAAATTTAGCATTAAAAAAGGCAAGAGAAGAATTATTAAAATTAAATAAAAAAGATGCTGATGTTTATTTAGCTTTGTTCTTATCTCATTTTGCTTGCGATTCGCTTTATTATTTTGAAGAAGAAAAAAAGTATTTAACAGAATGGAAAAAAGCAGGCGGTACTAATATATCTATGATGATAGCAAAGTATGATGATGATAATGCTTACAGCAATAAAATGAAATTAGTTGATTATATAATAGAAGCTCCTGATTCTTTAAGAGCAGAAAAATTAGTTGCTGATGCTTATAACAATGGTTTCTCTAGATATATTGCAAAAAATAATGGATATATAGATTTATTTAATGAAAATAATTATTCTTTAAGTTCAATTGAATTGGAAGGTACAGCTAAAGTAGCTTCAGTAAATATAGTACCGGAAATACTTAATACAAATATAATAAATAAATATTTAAAAACTTATGTTACAAATAGACTCAGCGATGATAAATTATATTTTGATGATGCGGAGTATTTTAGAAATTATTATGATCATAATAATGAAGATGCTTATGACGGATGGAATGGACTTAGTTTTCTTCAGTTTAAAAAAAATACATTCTTAATTGAATCAAGAGTAAATATGCATTATTATAATCCTGAGTTTATGAATGATCATATATATGCTTCATTTGAAGAGGTAACAACTTATAATTTCAGACTTGGAGATATAGATGAAGTAGAATCTGCTAAAATTAATTCAATTTCTACAAATGATTTGAAAGATTATACTAAAGGCTCCAAATTTATAAGTTTCGGTAAATTTGATGGAGAAAAATATTTGGAGTATATAGATGAAACAATGGGTTGGCGTATATATTTTCCATCTTTCTTTTTATGCGATATCAATAATGACGGTAAAGAAGAATTAATGCTTTCAGGGGATTATGATTATGGCGGAGGAAGAGGCGGTACAGTGAATTTTACTTTACTTTTGAAAGAGAATTTGGAAGTAGATTTTGATTCAGAAATAGGACAGCTTATTAATAATAAGGATTTTCAGGATTTAAATAGAATTCAAAAAATATATACTGAAGACGGTAAAAATAAAATGTTTTTGTTAAATGAAGCTTCTAGTGAGGCTTTGGATATATTCATTGATAATAATGAAATAAAGAACGCAGATTATTTTAATTATATCACGTATAGTTATCAGCCTAAATTAGAATGGAAAGGAAGTATACTTGACGGAGTACCTGAAGGAGCTTTAAAAACTGATGCCAGCTTTGATATGTCTAAAGCAGAAAATGCATCAGACAAAGCTATAGTATCAGACAGAAGTTTGAGAATGGCTGATAAACTTATAAGCGATGCATATTTTGCTAAAAAGGCTACTTTGGATAAACAAGGTCAGGAAGAATTATTGGAGCAAAGAAGAGCAGAAATAAAAACTATTCAGGAAGCAAAAGGAGATATTAAAACAATAGAAGCTGAGATGCTTAAAATTTTAAACATACAATAATTTTTAATAGTTTTAATAAAAGTGCATGCATATTTTTTATATGTATGCACTTTTTTTATTGTTAAAAATATTTCTAATTGAAATTTTAATTATTCTAATTTATAATGCGAAAACAATAATACATACATGGGGTACTATATGAAAAATGTTATTTCTATAATTACAGCATTTATTTTAATGATTGCTATAATTTCATGCGGAGGCGGAAACAAAGAAACAAATCAATCAGAACAAAATACTCAAACTAATCAAACATCACAAAACAACAATGCACAAAATACTCAAACCAATACTTCACAAACAAATAATCAAAAAGAATTCTTTGATATGAAATATGTTTATAAAGGTGTTAGAGTAGATAAAGCTAAATTTGATGAAGAGCTTAAAAATTTAAGAGAAAATAATGAAAAGGCAAAAAGAAATTTCGATTTTCTTAATAGGAAATTTGCAAATGATGATGAAAGAAAAAAATATTCTATAGAGTTTATATCAAATGTTAATTTTAATTATTATCCATTTAGTGAAACATTCAGCAGTTGGGAGATATATAATGAAGATTTGACAGATTATTATGCTGATGAATATTTATATGTAGATCAGAATTTAGCATTAAAAAAGGCAAGAGAAGAATTATTAAAATTAAATAAAAAAGATGCTGATGTTTATTTAGCTTTGTTCTTATCGCATTTTGCTTGCGATTCGCTTTATTATTTTGAAGAAGAAAAAAAGTATTTAACAGAATGGAAAAAAGCAGGCGGAACTAATATATCTATGATAATAGCAAAGTATGATGGTGATAATGCTTACAGCAATAAAATGAAATTAGTTGATTATATAATAGAAGCTCCTGATTCTTTAAGGGCGGAAAAATTAGTTGCTGATGCTTATAACAATGGTTTCTCTAGATATATTGCAAAAAATAATGGATATATAGATTTATTTAATGAAAATAATTATTCTTTAAGTTCAATTGAATTTGGAGGTACAGCTCATATAGCTTCAGTAAATATAGTACCGGAAATACTTAATACAAATATAATAAATAAATATTTAAAAACATATGTTACAAACATACTCAGCAATGATAAATTATATTTTGATGATGCGGAGTATTTTAGAAATTATTATGGAATTGATTTGATGGAGTATTATGACGGATGGAATAGACTTAGTTTTCTTCAGTTTAAGAAAAATACATTCTTAATTGAAAGCACTATGAATGGACCAGTAAATATACATTATTATAATCCTGAGTTTATGAATGATCATATATATGCTTCATTTGAAGAAATAAAAACTTATAATTTCAGACTTGGAGATATAAATAAAGTAGAATCTGCTGAAATTAATTCAATTTCTACAAATGATTTGAAAGATTATACTAAAGGCTCCAAATTTATAAGTTTCGGTAAATTTGATGGAGAAAAATATTTGGAGTATATAGATGAAACAATGGGTTGGCGTATATATTTTCCATCTTTCTTTTTATGCGATATCAATAATGACGGTAAAGAAGAATTAATGCTTTCAGGGGATTATGATTATGGCGGAGGAAGAGGCGGTACAGTGAATTTTACTTTACTTTTGAAAGAGAATTTGGAAGTAGATTTTGATTCAGAAATAGGACAGCTTATTAATAATAAGGATTTTCAGGATTTAAATAGAATTCAAAAAATATATACTGAAGACGGTAAAAATAAAATGTTTTTGTTAAATGAAGCTTCTAGTGAGGCTTTGGATATATTCATTGATAATAATGAAATAAAGAATGCAGATTATTTTAATTATATCACGTATAGTTATCAGCCCAAATTGGAATGGAAAGGAAGTATACTTGACGGAGTACCTGAAGGAGCTTTAAAAACTGATGCGAGCTTTGACATGTCTAAAGCAGAAAATGCATCAGACAAAGCAATAGTGTCCGATAGAACTTTAAGAATGGCTGATAAACTTATAAGCGATGCATATTTTGCTAAAAAGTCTACTTTGGATAAACAAGGTCAGGAAGAATTATTGGAGCAAAGAAGAGCAGAAATAAAAACTATTCAGGAAGCAAAAGGCGATATTAAAGCAATAGAAGCTGAAATGCTTAAGATTTTGAACATACAATAAAATAAATCAATCCCTTATATTTTAATATTAAACTATATTAATAATATAAGGGATTAATTATGCTAAAATATATAAAAAAATTCAATCTATTATATTTTTCAAATCCTTTATTATAGTATCTATATTCGATAACTGCAAAGCAGAATAATTCTTCAATTTATTTGCTATATATAAAAGCTTCTTAGTTTTCTCTATATGATCATAACTAAATAATATGCCTATAGGTACATTTAAAGCATTAGCTATTTTATTTAAATTTGTTATAGATATATTTCTTTTTCCTACCTCAACACTTTGAAGATATTTAGCTGATATTCCTGACATTTCTGCTATTTCAGATATTGTTTTAGTCTGTGATTTTCTTATAGCTCTTATATTATTTCCTACAGAAGATATAAGTTCATCATCATCTCTCAGTCTCTCTTTATTAGCATTATTTTCTTCTTTACTATCACTTAGAATATTATTATAAAAAGGTTTCTTCAAATTCGTAGTAAGCATACTCAAACCTCCGCATTATGTCTGTATTTATCAAACATACCATCTTCTCTAAAACTATAAAAAGAATTGCCAGCAACTATAATATGATCAAGCATTTTTATATCCACCATTAAAAATGCTTTATATAAAACCTTTGTAATTTCAATATCTTCTTTTGAAGGTTTGGATATACCAGATGGGTGATTATGAGATATTATAACATAACTTGCTCCTAGTGATAATGATTTTTCTACTAAATCTCTTGGATATATAGTGGCAGAATCTATTGTGCCTCTGAATATATGATCCATAGATATGAATCTTTTATTACATCTAAACATATAATAGAAAAAGTTTCGAATTTTAATTTTCCTAATTTTATAATAAGATAATTAATTAAATCTTTTTTCTTTATATGAGGAGAAGCAATTTTTAAACTGCTGAGTAAATAATATTCCAAAATAGAAGGAATACTTTTTATCAGATTAATCTTTTTTGAATTAAGACCTTTAACTTTTGACAGTTCCTCTTCTGAAGCATTGACTATATTATGCAGATTGTAGAAATTATAATAAAGCTTTTCTACTATAGTATTCGCCTTATCTAAAGATATGCCATTGGATATAATTGAGGCTAATATTTGCTTTTCATTTGTTATATCGGCATTGGGATTTTCTAAGGCATTACTAAATTTTGTATTATCATTATAAAAATCATTATACATACGCATTTCCTTAATAAATTATAGTATAGCCTTAGTTAAACAAATTATTTTTTAAAAATAAGCCATTTGTTAAAGAAAATAAACAGTATATATTTAACTTTTATAACTTTTTTAAAAAAATTATCATTAATATAAAAAAATTATAATTTTATTTTTTAGTTTTATTAACATGTTGTTTTTAATAGTACTATTTATATTTTATAATATTTGAAATTTACAGACTATTATTCTATTGATCATTGAATATAAAAACGCCCAAGACCTTGCCTAAACAAAGCCTTGGACTAAACACTATATTAAAAAACTATCCTATGGATCAAAACTATATAATACCTGCTATTCTTCCAGCAATCTGATAGAAAGCAAAACTTACTACCCAAGCAACTGTCAGTGTATAAATCATTAAGAAAGGTATCCATTTATTACCTATCTCAGAACCTATAACGCCAATAGAAGCAAAACAAGGGAAATAAAGCAGTACAAAAAGAAGTAATGTATATGCCACTACAGGATTAAATACAGGGTCATTCTGTAATGATTCAGTAAGAACTGTTTCATCTCCATCTTCTATAGATTTAATCTGTGCTATAGTAGAAACTAATACCTCTTTAGCAGCACCTCCAGCAACAAGCCCAATACCTATTCTCCAATCGAAACCTAAAGGCTTTAATACTGGTTCTATAAATGTACCTATCTTACCAGCATAACTATTTCTTAAACCTTCAGAAGCAACTAATCTGTCATATTCAGCAGTGATAACTTCTTCATCATTAGCATCCAATCCTTGACTAACAGCCAATGATTTAGCTTCCTGCATAAGTCTTGCATTATCCTCATCAGTAGGCTTATATTGAGGGAATGTCATTAAAGCCCATATTATAACAGAAGCAGCAAATACATAAGTACCGGCTTTCTTAATATACATCCAGCCTCTGTCAAACATATGTCTTAATACAGCCTTAGCTCTTGGTATTCTATATGGAGGAAGTTCCATTACGAAAGGAGTTTCCTCACCTTTGAAGAATGCTTTTCTGAATATGAATGCCATTATAAATGCCATCAATACACCAATCATATATATACTAAACATCACAGAAGCAGCCATTTTAGGAGCAAAAAAAGCACCTATAAACAATATATAAACAGGAAGTCTTGCACCGCAGCTCATAAATGTTGTAATCAATATTGTAACTACCCTATCCTTTTTACTTCTCAATGTTCTAGCTGCCATAACTGCAGGTATTGTACATCCGAAACCTAAGAAAAGAGGTATGAATGACTGACCATGCAAGCCTAATTTATGCATTATCTTATCCATTAGGAAAGCAGCTCTAGCCATATAACCGCAGTCTTCTAAGAATGAAATTCCTGTGAATAATATCAATACTAATGGTAAGAATGATAGTACTGCCCCTACACCGCCTATAACACCGTCAACAACAACAGACTGTATCAAACTGCCTTCAGGAAGCAAGCTGCCTACAAAACCAGATAATGCCCCTATTCCTGTTTCAAGCCAGCCCTGAGGATAAGCTCCTACAGTAAATGTTACTTTAAATATCAGCCATAATACAACTAAAAATATTGGAAGTCCAAGCCATTTATTCAAAAATATTACATCGGCAGCCTCTGTAAAATTGAATGCCTGTATATTATCTTTATGAACAGCTTCCTGTAAAGCTCCTCTTATATATGAGTATCTTTTATCAGCCATTATAGAATCTGTTTTTGCATTCATAGAAGTTTCTAATTTTATTATCTCTTTATTTAATACTTCTATTACCTCGCCGCCATTATTACATTCTCTTCTTATAGAGTGAATTGCCCTTTCATCTTTTTCTAAAGTTTTAATAGCAAGCCATCTCTTATGAAGCTCGCTTATATCTCCATGCATAGTATCTACAATATTCTTGATAGAGTTTTCTACTTCCTCTCCGTATCTTATAGCAGAATCTCTATGAAGCTTATTTCCGGAAGTATGCATCTTTTCTATTTCATCTAATATTCTTACAACGCTTTCATATTTATTTCCATGAACTTTCATCACAGGGAATTTAAAAAGTTCACTTAAATTCTTTTCATCTATTTTAATACCATTCTTTTCAGCATGCTCATACATATTAAGTACGCATACAATAGGAATACCCAACTCTACAAGCTGTAATGTAAGATAAAGATTTCTTTCTAAATTTGTAGAGTCTATAACATTTATTATAAAATCAGGCTTCTCATTAAGAAGAACATCGCATGCCACTACCTCATCTTGAGAATAAGCACTTAAACTATAAACACCAGGCAAATCTATTAAATCATAAGTGTATCCATTATAAAGCATATTAGCCTGTCTTTTTTCTACTGTTACACCCGGATAATTAGCAACTTTATAATTAGCACCTGTTAAAGCATTGAATATAGTTGTTTTTCCAGAATTCGGATTTCCTGCTAAAGCTATCTTGAATTTAGTATTATTAGAAGGAACTTTTATTTTCTTTGCTATATCAGATTTACTTTCAATTAAAGTATCATCTTCATCTTTCACATCTTTATGTTCTATAGGCTTTAATACTCTTTCCTTTTTTATTTCTACATTTGATTTAGCAACTTCTATTCCATTAGCCTCTGATTTTCTAAGAGAAATTTCATAGTCCATAATATGAACTTGTATAGGATCACCTAAAGGTGCTTTTCTAACTACCCAGCCTTTTGCTCCAGGAGTGAATCCCATTTCTATAATTCTTTGTCTAATCTCACCATCAGTGGCCACTTTATCAACAACAAAACCTTCTTCAATATCTAATTCTGTTAGTTTCATAAATAACTATCTCCTTTATATATTTTACAACAGAAATTAATAGACACTTACAAAGTGTTTGTATATTCTAACATTTAAAATAAAATTGTCAATAGAGTAAAATATATTTTTGTTATTTTATTACACAAAAAGTAACAAATCATCAATTATTTTTTACTTCCTATAACCATACTTATAGTAGAAAGTATTATTAAAATAGAACCTATAATAATATTAATTGTCAGAGACTCTTTATATATAAAAATAGATGCAACAACTGTAGTAGCAGGTTCAAACATGTTAAGTATAGATGCTAAAGAAGAACCCAATCTCTTAACTCCGTAAAGTAAAAGTCCAAGAGAAAATATTGTACATACTAAAGATATTACAGCAAAATTCCAAAACACATATAAATTATTAAGAACTTGTAAAGAACCTGTAAACATTCCAGCTATAAAAAAAGCAATAGATACAAATAAAGACATATAGAAAAGCGAAACCATGGTATCAACTTCAGAAAAGCTGCATTTTTTGTTAGCTATTATATAAGATCCGTAAGTAATAGTAGTTATTAATGCATATATTACCCCTAAAAATGACTCTACTTCTACAACCTGAGTAAGAAGTACTATTCCAACAACAGCAAATATTATAGAAAGAATTTTTAATATATTAGCTTTTTCTTTAAACATAAATATCATCACAAGCAGAACTATAACAGGATATCCAAAATGTATCATATTGCTTAGTCCGGCAGATATATATAATAATGATTGAGATAAAAAGAAGAATGTAAGACCAAGCCCTATTATACTAAATATAAATAATTCTATAAACTGTCTTTTTGTTATTTTAAAACTTTTTTTAGTAACAAGAATAATTATAAATAAAAAAATTGCTGTTAGAAAATATCTGTAAAAAACTATAGAAAGCGAAGAGTAATTATAGGCAATAATATTCTTAACAAAAATAGGAAGAAATCCATAAGCAATAGAGCCTATTATAACTAATAAAATATTTAACATTGAAGTCCTCTATAATAATAAATGTAATAAAATAAATATTTAGAATAAAAATAAGAATAAAAAATCATTTAAATAAATGAAAAAGAAAATTATAACTGCATATGATAACCCTAAAATAATTATAGTTGTTTAATAATATATTATATTTTTAATAAATCAATATAAATAATAGCATTATTTTTTATAATTTTTTTTGAGCTTAATACATACTTCATAATTTAATTTATAAAATTCTTCTTTTGAATAAAAATTAGAATATTTTTTTTGATACATTAAATCCACATTACAAATATCGGGTCTATTGTCATATATAGAGCATTTATTATCTTCTGTTAAATATATACATTCCCCATTGCCATTATCATATTTTTGAAGCTGCGGTACATGTTTAATATTTTTACAGCATATACCGCAGCAATCACAATCAAATTTCATTATAATTTGCAAGTCTCTAATAATCTTGTAGACTCTTCACTAATAGAGCCATTATCTGTTAATATAGGAGTATCTAATATAGCTTTAATAGTCTGAGTCAATTTTATATTGCTTGCCACAACTTTTTTAGCATCTTCACTATATGAGCTATAATCAGTTCCAAACTCATCAATAACTTCTTCTAAATTATCAATAGCTTTACTGTATAATGAATCAACTCTTATAAGAAGTCTTTCAAACATTTGAGCTCTTCTTCTTATAAAATTAGTAGATACTCTTAAAGTTTCAAGCTCTTCTGATATTTTATTTGCTTCAGCTAAATTAGAATATGCATCATCAAGTTTTTTAGAAGAAGCCCCCAAAGTAACAAATCCCATAACAGCAAGAGCAGGACCAGCAACAAGTCCTCCTAAAACAGCCATTCCTCCAGCCATTCCTAATCCTCCTGCTGCCAAAGATCCTCCACCTAAAAATGCTAAAGTAGCATTAGTAGCAGCAACTCCAGATAAACTAGCAATAGCAGTACCTGTTGAAGCAGCTCCAAATGCCATAGTTGCACTATAAGCACCAAAAGCAGCCAAAGCACCAGCACCAACTCCACCTATTCCTCCAGCTAACATGGATGTTACCTGTAAAGAAGATTCTTTTAATTCATCAAAATATGCTTTATCAAATTTTAATTTATTTATCTCATCAATACCTACAGAATCTGATATATCAACATTTTTTAGTTTTTCAAAAGAATCAATAAATCTTTTAATAGAAACATCAAATACATAAATTTTTTCTCTTCCCAAAGCCTCTAAAGAATAGAATGTAGCCTCTCTAGATTTATCCAAATTATCTTTTGCTGTATCTATAGTTGAATTAGCTAAAGCATTAATATCATTAGCTTCACTATTATTCATAAAACCTTTTACTCCTGCACCAACTCCTGCTGCTGCAGTACCTATTGCTATTGCTCCTAAAATAAATGGTATTGGCATATTATTACTCCTTTTGAAATTAACCTATCTCTACTAAATCTCTTATACTTTTATAAACACTTGCATTAGCATATACAAGGTTATCTATTTCTTTACCTACAATATCACTGATTCCAAGTTTATTTTTTAAATATTTAAAATAAGAATTAAATTTTTTATCAGTGGATGTTGTTAAAGTTAATAGTTCAAAATATATAATTTTTTTTAATATATTATCATTTATATTTTCCAAACATTGAGAATACCTGCTCCAAACTTTTTTTACAACTATTTTCTCTTTAAAATCATAATCATTATTTCTTACTATCTCAGATATATACTCTTCCAATTCGCTAATAAAAGACAATAATTCAGATATCTCATATTCATTCAAATTTGATATTTCAGCAATAGATTTTTTTATATTAAAAGATAATACAGAATCTATATCATCTTTATTATAATAATCATAATCTTGCAAAGTAAAATAGTTATTATATATTTTTGAAATAACATACAACTGAGCTATAAATGATTTTTTTATTTCAATATTTTCAATGTAACTTAAATACATAATTATATCCTTTCATTAAAAATAAATTCATTAGTTCTTTCATTTAAAACTAATACGGTATTAATCATATCTTTCATTTCTTCTACTACTGAATTATCAACCTTACATTTTTTAGCTACTGCATTCACAACTTCTTTTTCATAATCATCATATTGGTTATTGCATAAAGCACAGGATATGATTTCAAAAAGAAATTTTTTAGCTTCTTCTTGCCTATAATCAGGATCAAAATTATCATCTATTATTTTTTTAAAACGGGTTATTATTTTTTCTTTTTCTACACCTAATATTTTATTTAAAGTGCTTTCAGGACAAGGTCTGCCGAGCATTTCAAAATATATTAAATCTATTTGCTTTCTCTCATCTTCATCTATCTCATTATCAACAGCCATAAAAGCAGCTAAACTTCTTGCCACTTTCTTTTTTTCATCTTCATCATATATATTTTCACATAATTCAGAAAGAAACATATAATCTCCTTTTTTATATATTTTTTATTATTTAAATTGTTAATGTATCAATATCGCTATTCATAAAATCATCTATTTCTTTAAATGAATTGAATTGTGATTTTTTACCAAGTTTATTTATTATTTTATTATTGCCTTCTATAAATGAGTCTATATCTCCAAGTTCTAAAGCACTATTCATCTGATTTATGGCATCGTTAAAAACAGTAATATGATCTATTAAATATTCAGATATAATACTCTCTAATCTTTCTCTATATTCTCTAATCATTTTTATTGCTTCAGCACATTCAGCTTCTATTCTTAATCTTCTTTCATGAGCAAGTTTTGCTTCTTTAAAAACATTCAATACTTCTTTATAATATGCACTGCTGAAAGCATATCCAACCATACTTCCAACTAAAGCTCCTACAACAGGTATAGGAATAGCTGCCTGAAATGCAACAGCAAACATACTTGATGACATCATTCCAACACCTTTTTCTCCAAGCTCCTCAAAACATTGAACTCCATCTATTTCTCCGCTGAAATATCTTTTGAAAGTTTTTCCTACCTCCAAAGTTGTAGTAACTAACATAGCAGGCAAAGATGTTTTTGATACATTTTGAAGCATAGCATTTTTAGAATTCTGCATAGCTCCTTTTATAACACTTCCTGTAAAAGCTGTACCATAGCTTACAGCTGCAGCTTTACCTGTATCAAGCGCCACATCTTTTATAGCATCTTCAGGCTCCTTATCTCCATTAAAACAAGCCACACAATTTCTTATTATAGATATACCGCCTCCAATGGCAGCACCCATTTTTGCCTGTTCTAAACCAGCTCTATGTCCTAATTTTACAATATCCTTTGCTGTGGAAACTTCTGGGTTTACTCTAGCTTCCATAGATTCATCGCTAGATACTGTACTTTTCCGAATATTTTTACTTATTTTTTCATATTTTTTAGCTTCTTCAATCTTTTTTCTGCTATGTCAAATTTTCCATCTTGTTTTAATCTTTCAGCCTGTTCATAGCATGATTTTGCTTTTGCTTCTGCTTCTATTTTTATACCTTCATATTGTTCTGAAGGCACATCCATAGGAACATCATTATCTAAATATTTTTGATAGTCTTTGGAAGCTAATTTTTGCAATGCACTAGATGAATCATGCCCTACAAATTTCATTTGAGATTGTTCAATAATATTACCATGTTCATCATAAGTAACATGATCGTATAATTGATCATTTACCCTTCCTACATCATCTGTTCTTACAACTCTTTGACCATTTTTATTTATGATATTTTCAGCATTTTTTCTTGCTACATGTTTAACTTCAGCAGAAAATCCAGCCTGCTGTTTTAAATTAGAATATTCATTTTCAGGATTTACTTTATATTGAGAAATATCTTTTAATCCCTTAGTTAATTGTTTACCAGCTTCATTATCAACACCACTATAGGCAACAAAATGTTCTTTTACAGCAGAGCCATATCTATCAACTACTTCAGAAGCAGCATTTCCTAAAATAACATTATCAAAAGATTTTTCTTTGTAGTTTTTATCTTTTTTATCTTTTTTATCTTCATTATCATATAGCATATTATTTCTCCATTAAGCATATTATATAAAAAAATAATAATAAATCAATAAAACAACAAAAAAAATATATAAATACATAAATAAAAAAATTAATCATTTTAATAAATTTATAAGTATATAAAATATTTCTCAATATATTTTAAATACTTATTTTAATAATTTACATATTTAAAAGAAGTATTTTATATTTAGTATTGATTTGCATAAAAATATCTATTATAATAAATATATAATAATAAATTAAGGATTTTTATTGTGAAAAAATATATACTAACCATATTATTTTGTGCTATGTTTTTCTATTCATGTTCTTCAAAAGAATCAAATATTTCAAATGATAATTCACTTGTAATATATTGTCCGCATCCTTTAGACTTTATAAATCCACTTATTGATGATTTTAAAGCTAAAAATCCAGGTATAAATGTTGATGTTATAGCAGCTGGAACAGGGGAACTTATAAAAAGAGTTGAATCTGAAAAAAATAATCCTTTAGGAGATATACTTTGGGGAGGAAGTTTAAATCTTATAAGAAATAAAATAGAACTATTTGAAAATTACACTTCCACTAATGAAGAAAATATCGCTGAAGCATACAAAAACACTGAAGGAGCTTTAACTAGATTTACAACTATGCCTAGTGTTATAATGGTTAATACAAATCTAGCAGGCAATATAAAAATAGAAGGCTATGAAGATTTACTTAATCCTGAATTAAAAGGAAAAATAGCTGCTGCTGATCCTTCTGCTTCTTCATCTGCTTTTGAGCATTTGGTAAATATGCTTTATGCTATGGGAAAAGGAGATCCTGAAAAAGGATGGGATTATGTAAGCAAATTATGTGCTAATTTAGACGGAAAATTATTAAGCGGTTCTTCTGCTGTTTATAAAGGTGTAGCTGACGGTGAATATACTGTTGGTTTAACTTTCGAAGAAGGAGGAGCTAATTATGTGTCATCAGGTTCTCCTGTTAAATTAGTATATATGAAAGAAGGTGTAGTATTTAAAGCAGACGGAATATATATAATAAAGAATGCTAAAAACTTGGAAAATGCTAAAAAATTTGTAGACTATGCTACAAGTTATGATGCACAAAAAACAATTAACGATAACTTAAACAGAAGATCTGTAAGAGTTGATTTACCTTCTTCAACTATACTTCAGTCTGTAGATACTATTAATATAATCAAAGATGATGAAACTGTAGTTGATCAAAACAAACAAAATTGGCTAAACAAATTTAAAGATATTTTTACTAGTATATAATTATTTAATATAATATTTATATTTTGTTCTTTAAAAGATTCTTCATTTTTAATAAAAGATGTACAATATTTTTATGCATCTTTTATTAAAAATATCTAATATTTTCAAATTAACAATTCAAAGGAGTTCATCATGAAAAATTTTATTATTTTCTGTATGTTAATGCTGTCAATGACTTTATTTTATTCATGCTCTTCAGGAGATTCAAAAAATGCTAATTCATTAGTAATATATTGTTCTCATCCATTAGATTTAATGAATACTATTTTGGATGATTTTAAAGCTAAAAATCCTGATATTAATGTTGAAGTGGTTACTGCTGGTACAGGAGAATTATTAAAAAGAGTAGAAGCTGAAAAGATGAATCCATTAGGAGATGTTCTATGGGGAGGAACATTAAACAGTGTTAAATCAAAAACAGATTTATTTGAAAATTACACTTCTACTAATGAAGCAAATATTTTAGATGAATTTAAAAATACAGAAGGACCTTTTACTAGATTTTCAGCAATACCTAGCATATTAATGGTTAATACAAATCTAGCAGGCAATATAAAAATAGAAGGCTACGAAGATTTACTTAATCCTGAATTAAAAGGAAAAATAGCTGCTGCTGATCCTTCTGCTTCTTCATCTGCTTTTGAGCATTTGGTAAATATGCTTTATGCTATGGGAAAAGGCGATCCTGAAAAAGGATGGGATTATGTACAAAAATTATGTGCTAATTTAGATGGTAAATTATTAAGCGGTTCTTCTGCTGTTTATAAAGGTGTAGCTGACGGTGAATATACTGTTGGTTTAACTTATGAAGAACCAGGAATAAGCTATATGTCTTCAGGATCTCCTGTGAAAGTAATATATATGAAAGAAGGTGTTATATCTAAACCTGACGGAGTATATATTATAAAAGGAGGTAAAAATTTAGAAAACGCTAAAAAATTCATAGACTACTGTGTAAGCTTAGATGCTCAAAATATGCTTGTTGAAAAACTTAGCAGAAGATCAATAAGAAGCGATGCTGTTGTTACAGATATGGTAAAACCTATGTCTGAAATATATTCTATTACTGATAATGCTGATGTTGTAGAGGAAAGCCGTCAAAAATGGTTGGATAAATTTAAAGATATTTTTACTAGTATCTAATATTTATAAATAAAAATAAAAAAGGATTGATATCATGAAAAAAATTATTCTAATATGCAGTGTACTATTTCTATCACTTGCACTATTCTATTCTTGTTCTTCAAAAGAATCTGAAACTCAAGGCGGACAAGCTGGTAATTCACTTGTAATATATTGCCCTCAACCATTAGAATTCATAAACCCATTAGTAGATGATTTCAAAGCTAAAAACCCTGGAATAAATGTTGATATTATAGCAGCCGGAGTTGGAGAACTTCTTAAAAGAGTTGAATCTGAAAAAGATAATCCTTTAGGAGATATACTTTGGGGTGGAAGTTTAAATACTGTAAAACCTAAGGTAGAATTATTTGAAAATTACACTACTACTAATGAAGCAAGCATAGCAGATGCATATAAAAATGTTGAAGGTGCTATTACTAGATTCACTGCTATACCAAGTGTTATAATGGTTAATACAAATCTAGCAGGCAATATAAAAATAGAAGGCTATGAAGATTTACTTAATCCTGAATTGAAAGGAAAAATAGCATTTGCTGATCCTTCTGCTTCTTCATCTTCTTTTGAACATTTGGTAAATATGCTTTATGCTATGGGAAACGGTGATCCTGAAAAAGGATGGGATTATATAAGCAAATTATGTGCTAATTTAGACGGTAAATTATTAAGCGGTTCTTCTGCTGTTTATAAAGGTGTAGCTGACGGTGAATATACTGTTGGTTTAACTTTTGAAGAAGGCGGTGCTAATTATGTATCTGCTGGTTCTCCTGTTAAATTAGTATATATGAAAGAAGGTGTTATAATCAAACCAGATGGAATATACATAATAAAGAATGCTAAAAACTTAGAAAATGCTAAAAAGTTTGTAGACTATGCTACAAGCTATGATGCTCAAAAAACAATAAATGATAAATTAAATAGAAGATCTGTAAGAAATGACTTGCCTCCTTCTGCTATACTTCAGTCTGTAGATACTATTAATGTTATTACAGACGATGAAGCTGTAGTTGATCAAAACAAACAAAATTGGCTAAACAAATTTAAAGATATTTTTACTAGTATCTAATAAATAAAAACCACACAAAGAGTATAAATAGTTTTACACTCTTTGTATTATATTAATAAAAAAAGGAAGGAATTATATTTATGAAAAAAATTGTTCTAATATTCACATCATTATTATTATCAGTATTTCTATTTTATTCTTGTTCTTCAAGCGAATCAGGTGCCAAAAGCGGTAATTCACTTGTAATATATTGCCCTCACCCATTAGAATTCATAAACCCATTAGTAGATGATTTCAAAGCTAAAAACCCTGGAATAAATGTTGATATTATAGCAGCTGGAACAGGAGAACTTCTTAAAAGAGTTGAATCTGAAAAAGATAATCCTTTAGGCGATATACTTTGGGGCGGAACTATAAGTATGGCAAAACCTAAAATTGATTTGTTTGAAAGCTATACATCTACAAATGAAGAGAACATAGCAGAAATATATAAAAATACTGAAGGTGCTTTAACTAGATGTACTGCTGTTCCTAGTATATTAATGGTAAATACTAACTTGGCAGGCGATATAAAAATAGAAGGCTATGAAGATTTACTTAATCCGGCATTAAAAGGAAAAATAGCATTTGCTGATCCTTCTGCCTCTTCATCTTCTTTTGAACATTTGGTAAATATGCTTTATGCTATAGGTAAAGGCGATCCTGAAAAAGGATGGGATTATGTACAAAAATTATGTGCTAATTTAGACGGTAAATTATTAAGCGGTTCTTCTGCTGTTTATAAAGGTGTAGCTGACGGTGAATATACTGTTGGTTTGACTTTCGAAGAAGGCGGTGCTAATTATGTATCTGCTGGTTCTCCTGTTAAATTAGTATATATGAAAGAAGGTGTTATAATCAAACCAGATGGAATATATATAATAAAGAATGCTAAAAACTTAGAAAATGCTAAAAAGTTTGTAGACTATGCTACAAGCTATGATGCTCAAAAAACAATAACTGATAAATTAAATAGAAGATCTGTAAGAGGTGATTTACCTCCTTCTGCTATACTTCAGTCTGTAGATACTATTAATGTTATTACAGACGATGAAGCTGTAGTTGATCAAAACAAACAAAATTGGCTAAACAAATTTAAAGATATTTTCACTAGTATCTAATAAATAAAAACTATGCAAAGAGTATAAATAGTTTTATACTCTTTGTGTTTATAAATTAATAAATAAAAAAGAGAGGTTATAATGAGTGTATCTATATCTATTGAAAATGTAGTAAAACGTTATGAAAAGTTGACAATAATACCTGATCTTTCATTAGAGATAAAAAATGGAGAATTTTTTACTCTTCTTGGACCATCAGGATGCGGTAAAACAACTCTCTTACGTATGATTGCCGGATTTAATACAATAGAAGGCGGAGAAATAAAATTTGATAAAGATGTAATCAACAATATTCCTGCACATAAAAGAAATATTGGTATGGTATTTCAAAACTATGCAATATTTCCGCATATGACTGTTAGAGAAAATGTTGAATACGGATTAAAACTCAGAAAAGAAAATAAAGAATCTATGAAGAAAAAAGTAGATGAAATGCTTCATGTTGTAAAAATAGAAGAATATCAGGACAGACTTCCTGAAAGATTATCCGGAGGACAGCAGCAGAGAGTAGCTTTAGCAAGAGCAATAGTTATCACTCCAAGTGTTTTACTTATGGATGAGCCTCTTTCTAACTTAGATGCTAAATTAAGAATAGAAATGAGAAGTGCAATAAAAGATATACAAAGACATGTAGGTATTACAACTGTTTATGTTACACATGATCAGGAAGAAGCACTTGCAGTATCTGATAGAATAGCTGTAATGAAAAATGGAGTTATACAGCAGGTTGGAAGCCCTGTAAGTATTTATACAAGACCTTATAATGTATTTGTTGCTACTTTCATAGGACATTCAAATTTATTCTATGCAAGCATAAAAATGGAAGGAAACGATACATATATTTTATTTAGATGCGGATATAAATTGAAAATGGATAATTTATTAGATGTTAAAGACGGAGATGAAGTTGTTGTTGGAATAAGGCCTGAAGAATTTTTTGTTAATTCTGAAAATGATGAAGGAATCAAAGCAAAAATTTTATCTAAAACTTTCCTTGGAAAATATACTAATTATTTCTTACATTTCAATGATAATGAAGTTATTCCTGATCAGCCTAGCATAGAATATTCACAAGACTCATCATACACAGATAGAATGTATGAGAAAGATGAAGTTATAACTTTAAAACCTAATGCTAATAAAATAAATGTATTTACTCCAGATATGGAAAAAAGTCTTATTAAAGGAGTAAAAAAATATGAATAAACGTTTAAAAATAGATTTTTGGACTTATATTACTTTAATAATAGCTGTAATTTTTGCTTTATTTTTAGTATATCCATTATTCTCTTTGTTTATAAGTAGTTTTAAAGATCCTGAAACAGGAGCTTGGACTTTAGATAACTTTTTACGTTTCTTCAGCAGAAAATACTATTATCAGGCTCTTGTAAATAGTTTTTCTGTAACTATATGCGTAACTATATTGGCTATAGTAATAGGAACTCCTATGGCATATTTTATGAGTGTTTATAAAATAAAAGGTAAAACTTTTTTAGAAATACTTATAATAATATCTATGATGTCCCCTGCATTTATAGGTGCTTATTCTTGGATACTTTTGCTAGGAAGAAGCGGAGTAGTAACTAAATTTTTTGCTGGATTTGGAATTTCCACTCCTACAATATATGGTTTCGGAGGAATATTATTAGTATTTACTTTGAAATTATATCCATTCATATTTATGTATGTTTCAGGTGCTTTAAGTAAAATAGATGTTTCTTTAATGGAAGCTGCAGAAAGTTTGGGCTGTTCTCCTTTTAAAAAGGTCGTTACAATAGCTATGCCTTTAATAACACCTACTATATTGGCTGGTTCATTATTAGTATTTATGAATGCATTGGCTGATTTTGGTACTCCTATGCTTATAGGTGAAGGATACAGAACTATGCCTACTATGATTTACTCTGAATTCGTAAGCGAAGTAGGAGGAAATGCTAACTTTTCTGCTTCAATGGCTAGTATTATGGTATTTATAACTGCTATGATGTTTATAGCTCAAAAATACTTTGTTAATAAAAAATCATTTACTATGAGTTCTATGAATCCTATAAAACCTAAAGAAATTAAGGGAGTTATGTCTGTATTAGTACATATATTCATTTATTTCATAGTATTTTTATCTATAATACCTCAAATAACTGTTATATATACTTCATTCTTAAAAACAAACAGAGCAATATTTGTTAAAGGATTCTCTTTAAATAGTTATATTTCAATATTCTCTTCTCTTGGAACTTCTATAAAAAATACTTACCTATACGGAATTATAACTATATTTATTATTGTTATAATGGGTATGTTTATAGCATATATTTCAATAAGAAGAAAAAATATTTTAACAAGTGTTATAGATACAATAACTATGTTTCCATATATAATACCTGGATCTGTTTTGGGTATAACACTTCTTTTAGCTTTTAACAAACCTCCTATAATATTAAGCGGAACATCTATGATAATAATAATGTCATTGGTTATAAGAAGAATGCCTTATACTTTAAGATCAAGCTCTGCCATACTATATCAAATAAGCACGAGTATGGAAGAAGCCTCTATAAGTTTAGGAGCTTCTCAAGTAAAAACTTTCTTCAAGATAACTGCTATGATGATGCTTCCCGGTGTTATTTCAGGAGCTATATTAAGCTGGATAACAGTAATTAATGAATTGAGTTCTTCTGTAATATTGTATACAGGAAAGTCAAGAACAATGGCTGTTTCTATTTACCAAGAGGTTATAAGGGCTAGTTATGGAACTGCTGCTGCTTTATCTACAATATTAACCTTGTCAACTATAATATCTCTTTTAATATTCTTCAAATTAACTGGTAAAAAAGAAGTAAGTTTATAATATACAATTAACAATCTATATGGGATCATAGGATAAATATCTTATGATCCCATTTTTTATATTATCTAAAATTATAATTTTCTACTTTATTATATTTACATTTTATGTTATTATTAAGTTTTAATAAAAAAATATTTTACCTATATTAGATTTTTAAGGAGTTTATTACTAATGGGAGCAATGGACTTAGTATTCAAATTAATATTCGGCTCTAAAGAACAAAATGACGCTAAAATATTAAAACCTATAGCAGAAAAAACATTAACCTTTGAAGAAGAGATAAAAAAATTAAGCAATGAAGAACTTACAAATAAAACAAAAGAATTCAGGGAAAGAGTAGAAAAATACATAGGATGCAAAACAGAAGAATTAGATTTAAGCAAAGAAGAAAATAAGAAAAAACTTCAGAATATATTAGATGAAATACTTCCAGAGGCATTTGCTGTGGTTCGTGAGGCTAGTATAAGAACTACAGGAATGAGACACTTTGATGTTCAGGTTATGGGAGGAGCAGTACTTCATCAGGGAAGAATTGCCGAGATGAAAACAGGTGAAGGTAAAACACTTGTTGCTACCCTTGCTGTTTATCTTAATGCTTTAACAGGATTAGGAGTGCATGTTGTTACAGTAAACGATTACCTCGCTAAAAGGGACGCTGAATGGATGACTCCTATATATTCTATGCTTGGTATAAGCGTAGGAATACTTGATAATACAAGACCCCATTCACCTGAAAGAAGAGCCGTTTATAACTGCGATGTTGTTTATGGTACTAACAATGAGTTTGGATTCGACTATTTAAGAGATAATATGGTAACTAGAAAAGAGGATAAAGTTCAAAGAAAATTCTACTTTGCCATAGTCGATGAGGTAGACAGTATTTTGATAGATGAAGCTAGAACTCCTCTTATCATATCAGGACCTGCGGAAAAAAACATAAAAATGTACTATGAAATTGATAGAATCATACCTATGCTTAAACAGGCTGAAGTTGATGAGAGAATGCGTGAGGTAGCAGGCACTGGTGATTATGTACTTGATGAAAAAGATAAAAACGTATACCTTACAGAAGAAGGCGTACACAAAGTAGAAAAACTCCTTAATGTTGAAAACTTGTACGGAGCTCAAAGCAGTACTATAGTTCACCATGTTAATCAGGCATTGAAAGCACATAAAGTATTCAAAAAAGACGTTGATTATATGGTTACCGACGGAGAAGTTTTGATTGTAGATGAGTTTACAGGACGTGTACTTGAGGGAAGACGTTACAGCGACGGACTTCACCAAGCAATAGAAGCTAAAGAAAAAGTTGCTATACAAAATGAATCTCAAACTTATGCTACAATTACATTCCAGAACTATTTCAGAATGTATCCTAAACTTTCTGGTATGACAGGTACTGCTGAAACAGAGGCTGAAGAGTTTTATAAAATATATAAATTAGACGTTGCTGTTATACCTACTAATAAGCCTATAGCAAGACAGGATTTATCAGACAGAATATACAGAACAAGAAAAGCTAAATTTGAGGCTTTGGCAAAATATATTAAAGAACTTCAGGATGCCGGAAAACCTGCTCTTGTAGGTACTGTATCAGTTGAAATGAACGAAGAATTATCAAAAGTATTCAAAAGACATAAAATTAATCATGAAGTATTGAATGCTAAAAACCACTCAAGAGAGGCTGCAATAATAGCACAGGCAGGAGAGCCTGGAGCTGTTACACTTGCTACAAACATGGCAGGCCGTGGTACAGATATTGTGCTTGGAGGAAACCCTGTTGCTAAAGGTGTTGCTGAAATAGAGCAAATACTTGTACTTATGAGAGATAAAGCTTTCAAAGAGAGAGACCCTTACAAAAAAGAGGAATTAACAAAGAAAATAAAATCAATAGACCTTTATAAAGAGGCTTTTGTAAGAAGCGTAATATCTGGAAAAATAGAAGAAGCTAAAGAATTAGCTCAAAAAAATAATGCCGATGAAATGATAGAAAAGATTGACAGAATAATTCAGATAAATGAAAAAGCTAAAGTTGATAAGGAAAGAGTACTTGCTGCAGGCGGTTTGCATGTTATAGGAAGTGAAAGACATGAGGCAAGACGTATTGATAATCAGCTTAGAGGTAGAAGCGGAAGACAGGGAGACCCTGGACTAAGCGTATTTTTCTTATCTCTTGAAGATGATTTAATGCGTTTATTCGGAGGTGAGAGAGTTTCTAAAATGATGCTTGCTATGGGAATGGGCGAAGAAGAAGAGCTAGGACATAAATGGCTTAATAAATCAATAGAAAATGCTCAGAGAAAAGTTGAAGGCAGAAACTTTGATATAAGAAAGCATTTGCTTGAGTATGATGATGTTATGAATCAGCAGCGTATGGCTGTTTACGGCGAGAGAGATTATATACTTTACTCTGATGATATATCTCCTAGAGTAGAAGAAATTATATCTGAAGTTACTGAAGAGACTATTGAAGATATAAGCGGAAATAAAAAGAATGTTGATGCTTTAGAAGTAACTAAATGGCTTAACAGTTATTTGATAGGTATAGATGAAGATGCGGCAAATAAAGCTGTAGAAGGCGGAGTTGATAATGCTGTGAAAAATCTTACTAACCTATTATTAGAAGCATACAGAAAAAAAGCATCTGAAATAGATGAAAAAATATTCAGAGAAGTAGAGAAAAACATATTCCTTTCAATAATAGATAACAGATGGAAGGATCATTTATTTGCTATGGATAGTTTAAGAGAAGGTATAGGACTTAGAGGATATGCTGAGAAAAACCCTCTTACAGAATACAAACTCGAAGGATATAAGATGTTTATGGCTACTATGAATGTTATACATAATGAGCTTGTAAACTTGATAATGAGAGTAAGAATAATACCTAATTCATTTGATACTATTGAAAGAGAAAGTGCATTTGACGGAGGCGTTGAAGAAAAAAGCAGTGCTAGTGCTATGAATGGAGGAAATGCTCAAGCTATTCAAAGCAAAGTAAAAAATGCACAGCCTAATGTTAAAATGGCTCAGAAAATAGGAAGAAATGATCCTTGTCCTTGCGGAAGCGGAAAGAAATATAAGCATTGCCATGGAAAGGATAATCCTCAGTAAATAAAAACAAATAAATTAATATAAAACAAAAGGTATATATAATTGATTTTATATATACCTTTTTTATATTTATGCTTATATAATTTTTATTTCATAGGTAAATAAGGCGAACGTCCTGCAAAACCATAATCAGCAATTTTTCTAGTCAAATCAGAAACGCTTCCATTGAGTCTAGGGGCATATCTGTTATTATTTCCTATAGAATCCAAACACCATTGATATATCTCTATATCTCCGTTAGGCTTAACTATACCTACAGGATCATATTCATAAAAATATTTTAGTCCATCAACAGCGAATTTCACATGACTATTTAAATTATCAGTATCAGCATTAGCCTCCCATCCAAGCTCAACTGCTCCCCATTCTTCAGGAGCTGGTATTCCAAGAATAGCTTTCCATTTAGTAGGAACAGCAAAAGCAAATACAAGTTTAGAATAACTATCTATAGCGATTAAATAATTATCCGTATTTACACCTGCATTTCCTGTAAAACGGTAAAACCAAAACCTTTTTAGTCTAGAACTTTTATTATAGCTATTAGTTGCATTGAAAGTAGGATTCATGTTTTTATACATAAAATATTTTACTCTTCTAACAGGAAAACCAGCAGCTTTTGTATTAGTACCGTTATAATAATATTCATTTCTTAAAGAATCATTTAATTTCCAAGTATCATCTTTTATAAGCATATATCTAGGTTCATTTTTAAGTCCGAAAGAAGCGGCTATAACATAATCATTATCAAGATTAAGAGTAAAGCCTCTATAATTAGGATCATTCCATTCACCGGTTTTAAAAGGGTCATCTTCAGGATTCAAATTTCCCTCTCCCCCAATATCTGGTTCTTCAGTACCTGTGCCATTTTCTTTATTTTGCATTTGCTGATAATAATATCTAGGATCGAATTTGCTTGAACATGCTCTTGATATAACAAGAACCATAATAATAGTTAATATGGATAGAATAATAGTTTTCTTCTGAACTTTTTTTATTATATTTTTCATAAATAATTTCTCTTTATTAAATTAATAATAAAAGTATATATCAAAAGAAATATAAGTAAACAATATATAGTTTAAAATAAGAGATATAAAAAATATTATTTTAATATAGTAAGCTTTTCATTAAAAATAACATTTTGACCTTTATCATTTCTAACAGTTAAAAATAAATTTTGAACGTTATTACCTAAATTCAAAATATAAATATATCCATTATATTTTTCAGAATTAACTTTCAAGTACTGACTTGAAGAAGAAGAATTAATTGTTATAGTTTCATTTATAGTTTCGGAAGATACTGCATCTATAATTAAATTGTCTTTAGATTTGTCGGTAATTGTAACTGTAATACTTTTATCTTTATTTTGATAACTTCCAGCCCTATTGGAAAACTTTATTCCTGCTCCAGCAAAGGGAGAATTACATGAAATTATAAAAATAGAAATCAGTATTATAGAAAGTTTTTTTATCATAGTTTTAATCCATATTATTTTATATAAAATATTATATATCAAAATAAAATATTGTAAAGTGTTATTAATAAAATCAGATTTTTAATATAATCTGCTTTATTATTATAAATTAATAATTAGGTAAATGAACTATATCACAAAGATAAAGTTCATTTCCTATTATATTGAATATATTAGTATTTTAATCTATATATTAATTTCATTGTTCCTGTTTTTTTCTCTTCACCTATTTCAGTTGATTTAAATGTTATAGTAAAATCTTTACTGCTTCCTTTAGTAAGTTCAAATCCTGTTGTATATTCTATAATTCTATCAGCATTATCACCATATATACTGTCAAACACAAAGGCATCTTTTGATTTATCATACTTCAGTTTTACTATAGGTTTTTGAGTATCTATCATAGCACTAGGCCATTCAGAAGTCCAGACATTTCCGCTTGAGTAAACTGTAACATTAGCATCAAGCAATAAATAAATATCTTCTTTTTCAGTATATTCTATTTTCAATTCTTTAGGCGTTGAAGTTATAGTTTTAGTTTCCCCAACTTTGACACTGAATAAACTAGAAAACAAAGTAGTTTTATCAAATTTATTTATAGTTTCAAAATTATCCATAACTCCGGAAGAAGTATTGTATCCAAATCTTATATCATAAGATATGCCGGCTAAACCTTTTTTATAATCTATACCTCCAAAGAAATAATTAGCGCTTACAACATCAACATTCTGTATCTGAATTTGTTCTGCTGTTACAGTCATACTTAATTTTTCATCTACTTTAATAGGCATATAAGGAGAGCGTCCTTCTGTTTCTGTTGCTGAAGCTATTGGTCTTTTCAAATCTATAACATTATTTTTAACTCTTGGTGCATATCTGTTTTTAGCTATAGAATCTAAACACCAATCAAATATTTTAATAGTTTTATCAGAAAGAACTACACCTACAGGGTCATATTCATAAAAATATTTTACACCATATGTATTATTAAAGTATATAGGATTATTTGAACTAGAATCAGCCTCCCAACCCAATTCAACAGATCCCCAAGCTATAGGCATATCTTTTATAATAACACTTTTCCATTTTATAGGAACACCGAATGCAAATACAAGTTTAGAATAGCTGTCTATACATATTAAATAATTATCAACAACATTTCCAGCTGAAGATCCTATTAGATGATAAAAATAAAATCTTTTTAATCTATCACTTTTATTGTATGAACTATTAGGATCGAATGCAGGATTTTTTCCTTTATATAAATAATAAGTAACATCATTAATAGAAAAACTTCCTGCCTTACATGATAATTTTCCGCCATTTTTATAACTATTTTTGGCAGGATCATTTACCGCCCATGATCCTTCTTCAAATCTATAACTAGGCCTATTATTACCGTCAAAATCTGCTCTTATAACCAAATTATCAAGATTTAAATTAAATCCGCCGTAATTAGGATCATTCCAGTCCTTACCGCCGGAAGGGTCAAAAGGATCGTCTTCAGGTGATAAATTTTCACCGCCGCCGCCTATATCAGGATTATCAGGAATATCACCAGAAACTGATGAACCTCTATTATTATAATAGTATCTTGGGTTAAAATAATTTCCGCATGAAATAATAAATGTAATTAATACAAAAAATATGATTAATAAAAAAATTATCTTTTTCATAAATTTACAAACCATTTTAATTTTTATTATATATAAGATATAGGCATCAGGATATTATCCAATGCCTATATTTATTTATCTTTACTCTACAGATTCAAATTTCAAACTATAAGTAACCTCAACCTCTTCTCCGTTTGAAGCATCATTACCTTTCATCCATTTGTATCTTATAGTAAGATCTTTAGTTTCACCTCTCTTAAGAGTAAAATCAGGTGTATAATAACTTATAGTTGTAGAAAGTCCGTCATTATTCATAACAGAGTTTGCAATATCCACAACAAACTGCTCATTATCAGCATCATACTTTAACTTTAATTTAGGCATATCTTTAGAAGCAACCTCTCCGCTTCCTCCTTTTCCAAAGTTATCAGTATCTATGCAAGTTATACCAATAGCTTTAAGTGTATTATATTTAAATATACGCGAAGCTAAATCTATACATACATTTTCATTTATATTTTTAATCTCAAAAGATTTACTTGAATTAAAATTAATATAGTTATTTTTATCTATTTTCTTAACTTCATTTACATATATCATACCTGTAAGACTGCTATCTCTAGGATCTAAATGTTCTATATCAGTTAAAGTACCGTCAGAAATTTCACTATTATAAGCAGAAGCAGATATAGTATATGTAAAGTATCCGTAATCTCTAATATCATCATATTGAGGTTTTAATGACCAACTTAAATATCCTTCAGCACTTCTAGCACTTATATTTTTAAAGCTTTTAGCCATTATTGTTACATTATCTTTTACAGTTGCTTCAACTTTAATAGGCATATAAGGAGATCTTCCAGCAACACCTTTTGAAGCTATAGGTCTGCTTAAATCTATTTTATTTCCTTCTACTCTTGGTCCGTATAATTTATTATTTCCTATTGAATCAGAACACCATTGATAAATTTCTATAGTACCATCTTCATGAACTATACCAACAGGATCATATTCATAGAAATATTGTATGCCGTCTGTTTTATTGAAATATACTTCGCCTCCGGTTTCATAAATTTCATAACCTGATTCAACAGCTCCCCAAGATATAGGCATGTATTTTATCAAAACATTCTCCCATGCCATAGGTACAGCAAAAGCAAATACCAATTTTGAATATTTATCTATACATATTAAATAATTATTTACATCCTTTCCAGCAGAACTTCCTTTTAGTCTATAGAAATAAAATCTCTCCAATCTGCTGCTTTGATTATATTTACTATCAATACTATAATTTGGATTTTTTCCTTTATATAAATAGTAAGTAACACTTCCTATACTAAAATTTCCTGCTTCACATGATAAATTTCCGCCGTTTTTATAAGCATTACTAGCAGGATAAGGATCCCAAGTACCTTTTTCTAATCTGTAAGTAGGTCTGTTATTACCGTCAAAATCTGCTCTTATTACAAGATTATCTAGGTCTAAAGTAAATCCACCATAATCAGGTCTATTCCAATCTCCGGTTTGAAATGGATCGTCTTCAGGTGCTAATCCCTCTCCACCTCCACCTAAATCTGGATTATCAGGAACATTACCCTCACTTGATGATCCTCTATTATTATAATAATATCTTGGATTGAAATAGTTTCCGCATGAAATAATAAATGTAAATGATACAAATAATATAATTAATAAAAAAATTATCTTTTTCATAAAAATCTCCAAATTTTAATTTGGTTATATATACATTAAAAATATAGGCATCAGAGTATTATCCAATGCCTATATTTATTTATCTTTACTGTACAGATTCAAATTTCAAAGTATAAGTAATTTCAAACTCTTCACCATTTGAAGTATCATTACCTTTCATCCATTTGTATCTTATAGTAATATCCTTAGTTTCACCTCTCTTAAGAGTAAAATCTGCAGGATAAGAACTTATAGTTGTAGAAAGATCATTATTACTCATAACAGAATTTTCAGTATCCACAACAAACTGTTCATTATCAACATCATACTTTAATTTCAAAATAGGTGCTGAAACAGCTGCCATATTTCCGCTGCCTCGTTGTCCAAATTTAGCAGTATCGGCAAAGGATGTTTCTTTATTGTATTTATCAACACGAGAAGCTAATTCTATAGTAGCACCTTTTTCTATACTCCTTACCTCAGCTACTATTTGAGAAGAGAAGTTAACTTGACCTCCAACAGATATATCTTTTGTTTCACTTAAGTATATCATACCTGTAGTAGATTCAGATCTAGGGTCTAAGTTTTCTATATTCTGTAAAACTCCGCTTCCCATTTCATTATTATAAGCGGTTCCTGCTATTGTATATGTAAACCAAGCATTATTTTGAATATCGCCTCCAAAAATTCCTGCCCAATATACTCTACTTTTTACACTCACATTTTTCAAGCTTTTAGCCATTATTGTTACATTGTCTTTAGTACCAGCTTCTACTTTAATAGGCATATAAGGAGAACGTCCTGCAACATCTTTTGAAGCTATAGGTCTGTCTAGATTTATTACATTACCTTCTACTCTAGGACCATATCTATTTCCAGCTATTGAATTCAAACACCAATCATATATTTTTATAGTGTTATCAGGAAGAACTATACCTACAGGGTCATATTCATAAAAATATTGTACGCCATCTGTATTATTGAAATATATAGGCTTACCTGTTTCACTATCAGTTTCCCAACCTAACTCAACTGCCCCCCAAGCTATAGGCATCCATTTTATAACAGCCCATTCCCATTTTGTAGGAACGCCGAAAGCAAATACCAATTTTGAGTAGCTATCTATACATATTAAATAGTTATCAACAGGTTTTCCTGCAGAACTTCCAACTAAATGATAGAAATAAAATCTTTCCATTCTGCTGCTCTGATTATATGAACTATTAGGATCATATGTAGGATTTTTCCCTTTATACATATAATAAGTAACATTACCTATAGTAAAACTTCCAGCAGCAGATGATAAATTACCGCCATTTTTATAGCTGTTTTTGGCAGGATTATGTGAAGTCCAAGTACCCTTTTCTAATCTGTAAGTAGGTCTGTTATTACCATCAAAATCTGCTCTTATTACAAGCTCATCAAGGTTTAAAGTAAATCCGCCGTAATTAGGATCATTCCATGGTTTATCTCCATTATCATTATTAAAAGGATCGTCTTCAGGAGATAACCCCTCTCCTCCTCCGCCTATATCAGGGTTATCAGGAACATTACCCTCACTTGATGATCCTCTGCTATTATAATAATATCTTGGATTGAAATAATTTCCGCAAGACATTAAAAATATTGATATTATAGAAATAAATAGTAAATAATATATTTTCTTCATAATTTACTCCTAATTTATCCTTTAAATGCTAAACCTAAAGTTAATCCGAAATCTAATGAATTGATAAAATATGATGGTAAAGGTGTATCAGTAGTAAAATTAGGTCTTACCTGATGCATCAAATCAAGCAAGCTCTGAGGCATAGTTATGTAACCTGGAGAATATACATTAAATCTAGTGTAAGCTCCCAATATTACCTCAACTCTGTCATTTACAGGCTGATTATATTCAAGCATAAATTTTATACTAAACATTACAGGATTCATATTTTTTATCATGAAATCAGTTACTATTATTTCACCTATTTCAGGAGCCAAAGCACTATTATCATCAGCATAAGCCAAATATTCAGGTGATAAATCAGCTATTAATTTTCCTCCTAAATGCAAGCCTAATGCAAGTCTGCTGTTAAAAAAATATGCTTTTGTACCTACTCCGAAACTTATCACAGGAGCATAGCTTACATTAATAAACATATTAACTGTAACACCTTCAATGGTATTACCAGCAACCTGTCCTGCAAATCCGTTTCCAACTCCTATAGAAGCAAATACGCTCATTCCGCTGAATTTATCAGGACTCATACTAAACCATCTTTCAGCGCCAAATAAATATCCAAGTTCAGCCTCTCCGTCCATAGTGTAACCTACTGAACCCTTCATATATGCTGCACCCAATTTATCCAAATCTTCAGCACTTATAGAAGGCAATGTAGCAGAACCATTGAAGTTTGCCTTTAATGCCCAAATAAATCCTTCATCAAAAGTATAAGCTAATGAAAAACTAGCCAGTAGTAAAATGTTAATAAATACCTTTTTCATAATAAAATAATTTTCTCCTATATAAAAAATCGACATAATATTCAAAATGTTTATATTGAATTGTACTATCTTTTAGTTTTTAGTAAATACTGTTTTCCTATGGTTTTACAAAAAATTTACTATTATGTTTCTTTATTTTTAAAAAATACTACATATTGAACATAAAAATTAGACATTTAATAATTTTTGTATTAGTTTTTTTAGACATTTTTGTAAGAATGTTTATTTTAACATAGTTAATTCATACTATTTGAGTATATTTATTTTTTAATGGTGTCTTTATAAGATTTGATTGTTTTATAAGGAGGCTTCAATTGAAAATTTATTATGTTACTATACCAGTTAACATAATCAAATCTATTAACTTCAGCCATTATTGAATGTTTCTCATCTGAATGTATATCATATTTTGGAAACATCATCGCTATAGTCTGAACAATGTAATAAGAAAATATATTTTTTAATGTTTCGTTATCTAAAGATGAATTTAAAAACTGATAAGTACTTATTATAGAAATTGATTTGCAAGGTTTTATATTATTATTTTCAACGACTATTCTATCTACAAATCCTCCGTCTGCAATAGATTTAGCACTCATTCCTCTATAATTCGAAGTTAATGGCATATTCACTATCACTATAGAGCTATCTTTAAATTCATTGGCAATTATTCTCCAATATAAAGACGTAAATATAAATAATCTTTTTGCATCAAGAAGCTCATTTCTGCCTTTTACAGGAGTATTCCAAACATTTAATATGCTTTGTTCATAAGAAGGTGCAATGTTTTCAGCTATCTGTTTTAAAGGTGTTCCATATTCATATCCGAATAATTTTTTTATATTAAAACTAGTTTCATTTGAAAGAGAATATAATATATCTTTCTCCAATTGAGAATAATCTATATTTTTTATATCTATAAAATCTCTTTTGAATATATCTGCATTTTCTGTTATTATTTTTCTATTATCTTCATAGAATTTATTATCATCTATACCATTTTTCAAATTATATTTTATTTTATATTCTAATATATCATAGGTAAGTTTTGACAAATCATCATCAAAAATATCAAGAAAATCACCAGGAGTAAAACCGACAATACTGTCATCTTTAATATAAGTGATGTTAACATTATATACTTTATCTTTATTTAGAGGTTCATTACTTTTTTGACATGATAAAAAGAATATCAAAAATAAAAATACTATATTACTCAGGTATTTCACCGCTAACACCCATAGCTTCAACTTTTTCAGTATCTATATAATACTTTATTTCTCTAGCCCTTACAACACTGTCTTTTTGTTTCAAATAAGGACTTTCACCCCAAAGCCTTAAATATTTATCTTCATCAAAATATGTAGCCCAAGCACTTTGAGAATTCATATCTTTACCTTCTACATGTACATTTCCATTAGCTCTGAGTTTTTCTTCATCATTAAACATCTGCATAGTTACAGAGGTAATCTTAATACTTCTATCCTCTACATAAGCTTTAGGATTTCCGCTTACTGTTGCTACTTTAGTATCAGGGTCAAGATGAAGCAAATCTCCTTCTAATGATAAACTTTCATCATAATCAATCATAACAACATCATTATGAAATATAACATCTTTAAACTTTTCATCTTTTTTATATTCTATCCATTCCCCAAAAGCTATAATTCCTCTGTCTGGTATTCTAACAGAAGGATCCTGATACATATAAATATGCTCATTCTCTATTTCATATTCTATATATCCGCCTTTAAGTATCATATTTTCTTCATAAAAGTAGGCTGTAACATTTCCATAGGCATATAAAGTACGTGTATTATTATCCTTTCCGCCGTACTCATTCAAAAATAATCTGTCTGCCACTATGATATTATAATTACTTACATTACCATTTTTTTTATTTGTTTCAGAAGAGTTTATATAATTATTAGTTTGAAGCACATATATCTTTCCTCTTCCCATAACATTAGCAGCCGATTTTTTAGCATTATACTCCAATATTTCACCTTCTAATCTATCAGCCCCTTGATAAAGCCTAGGATTTCCTGTAAGAACGGCAGTTTCAGCATCCATATCATAAATTAAATTATCAGCATATCCGTCTGTTTTTCTTTTAGTTTCTCTATCAACATGTGTTAAATGTACATTACTGCTAGCCTTGGCTATTGGCGTATTAAAGTCTCTTTCCATAAATGAGCTTCTTATAGTCATATTATTTGTAGGAGATCTTAAAACAGGATTATTTTTAACATAAGCATATCTAGTTTTTCCATTATAGCTTGCATATCCGCCTGTTATTGTAGAACCATTAGTTTTACTTAAAAGTTTAACTCCTCCGCTGAATGTAGCTAATTCTGTTTCTTGATAAAATGTCATAACATGGCTTGTAATTACAGCGGATGAATCTTCCATTTTGGAATTACCAGTATATTGAAAAACCTTTTTCTTGTTATTGTATGTAAACTTATCAGCACTTCTTCTAGATTGAGCAATTAATGACAATGCCAATATAAATAATATAACAGTAACAAAAACTTTATTGACCTTCAGCAACTGGAACTCCTATAGCATCACCTTCATCAACTTCATTATATATAGTAATATGTTCTAAACTCATATCACCTTCCATACTGCTTCCTGTAAGCCAACTGCCATTTTCTTGTTCTACTCGAATAGGAACAGGGCTTTTAAATTGCTGTTTCTCATTATCCCATTGAAGATACTCAGTATAAAGTATTGTATTATTTGATGCTTTAACGATAACATTTGTATATATTTGAGTGAATAATGTTTCCTGATTTACTGTAATAAATTCACCTGATACGCTGGCAGCTACAGTATTATTAGAATCATATGTATAAGTTCTGCTTTCATAAAGTTCTACAACTTTCTTTTTATTATAAAATTTGGCATTAGTAGCAAAAGAATCTAATTGTTTAAAATTAGTATCATAGTTTTCTCTTCTGAAACCATAAAATTCCATATCTGGAGGAGGTACAAAATCATCTTCTTGTTTAAATTCTTTACCAAGATCATTAAAATTAGTGCATGAAACACATAAGAGTAAGAATAATATATTAAATTTGACTAATAATTTCATTATAAATACCCTTAGATTTAAGTATCATATCTATTACTACTCTAACAGCACCATATCCCCCTCTTTTATGAATTATAACATCAGCAACTTTCAAAGCTTCATGATGGGCATCTTTAGGAGAAAAAGATATTCCCACATATTTCATAACACTTAAATCTATTAAATCATCGCCTATATAAGCTATCTCTTCTTTCTTTAAACCATATTTTTCAATTAAAGTTAAAATAATAGGCATTTTATTTTCTTTACCAAGTATTAGATCTTCGAATCCATGTTTTCTAAACTTATCAAATCTTGTTTTTATGGCATTAGAATTACTTCCGGAAATAACGGCAACTTTAATACCAGCTTTTAATGCTAAAACTACCCCCATACCATCTTGAGTATTAAAAAATTTACTTTCAACACCATTATCATCAAATATTAATCTTCCGTCAGTCATAACTCCGTCTATATCGGATACTAGAAGCTTAACTTTCTTTAACTTATTTTTATTAAATAGATATGAAATATAATCTCTGATATTCATTTTAAGAAACTTTTATTAAGGTATTGGATAAAACATTTTGGGGCTTACAGGACTCGAACCTGCCCACCCGGTTTAGGAAACCAGTGCTCTATCCTGATGAGCTAAAGCCCCTTATATAAAGAAGCTATTTAGTTTTATAAAAATCGGAGAGTGTGGGACTCGAACCCACATGGGTGTTAGCCCGGCGGTTTTCAAGACCGCTGCTCTACCAATTGAACGAACTCTCCAAATAGATATGGATTGTATTATAACATATATAAAATTTATTTCAAGTTTTTTTTTTAAATTTCATTCATCTTTAAAAAATGCCCTTCGAAAATAAAGACCATGGGCTGGTGCTGTTACAAATGCTTTTGCTCTGTCCTCACTTTTCAGTATATCTTCTATAAAGTTAATAGGCTTTTTTTTCTTCTGCCCCTCTACTAAAGTACCAACGATTATTCTAACCATATTATGAAGGAAAGCATTGCCTCTAATAATAAAATATATAGTATCTCCTTTTCTTATAGCTTTAACTCTCTCTAAATATCTAAATTTAGAATCATTCTCATCTTCTGTAGAACAAAATGATGTAAAATTATGCTCCCCTATTAAATATCTTGCATATTCATTAATTAACTTCTCATCTATAACATTTTTTCTATAGAACCAAGCATATCTCTCATAAAAAGGAAAAGAAGTACTGCTGTTATGAACTATATATAAATATTCCCTAAAAGTAGCTGAAGCCCTAGCATTAAAACTATCCGGCATCTCTTCAGCTTTTATTATTCTTAAATCTCTATCTAAATATGAATTCAAAGCTATATGAACCTTATTAATAGGAACCAGCATTTTAGGTACTCTAAAATTAGCCACCTGTCCTAAAGCATGAACTCCTGCATCCGTCCTTCCGCATCCATATATAGTAATTTTTTCACCATATACTTTCTGAACGGCCTTATATATTTCACCCTGAACCGTTCTTAAATTAGGCTGTATCTGCCAACCGTAAAAATCTGTACCGTCATATTGTATTGTTATCTTTATATTATTCATATTTTCTAAAAAATAAAAGCCTATATAATATTTTATACAGGCTTTCATATACTAATAAAATTTTAATTATTATAAATCTGCTGGTATTGTAACACCTAGTTTATTTGCTGCATTAGTATTAATTTCTAATACAGGATTTTGCATATATTCTATAGGCATGTCAGCAGGGTTAGATTCACCTTTTAATATTTTTACTGCCTGAGTAGCTGTTAATTTTCCTAATTCATAATAATCTATACCATAAGTAGCAAGTCCACCCGCATTAAGCATAGCAGCCTCTCCGCATATTACAGGTATATTAGCAGGTCCTGTAACACCTATAACATTTGCCATACCAGCTGATACCATATTATCTGTAGGTACATATATAACATCTACTTTACCTACTAAACTCTGAACTACCTGCTGTAAATCATTAGGAGTTGTTACTGTAGCATCTACATATGATAAACCTAATTCATTTGCTTTTGCTTTGGCAATATCTATTTGAAATTTAGAATTCTGCTCACTGGAACTATACAAGAAACCTACATTTTTAGCATTTGGAATTAACTTCTTCAATAATTCCATTTGTTCTTTTACAGGTGTTAAATCAGAAGTACCTGTAACATTTCCGCCAGGCATTTTATTATCTGCAACCAATTTTGAATCTGCAGGATCAGTAACTGCTGTTATAAGTATAGGTATATCTTTAGTTAAATTAGCTACAGCCTGTGCTGCAGGTGTTGCTATTGCTAATATCAAATCTACTTTATCATTAATAAATTTCTGAGATATTGTAACACAATTTGCCTGTTCACCCTGAGCATTTTGATAATCTATGATAACATTTTTACCATCTTCATATCCGGCTTCTTTCAAACCATCAACAAAACCTTTATTGGCCTGATCTAATGCATAATGTTCAACAAGCTGAAGTATTCCTATTTTTTTTACTTCACTATTCAAAAGTGAAATATTTTCATTATCTTTTTTTGACGAACATGATGCAATAAATAATATTACAATAGATAAAGCAATAAATAACTTTTTCATTATTATATCTCCTTTAAAAATCATATAATTACTATTATTAGTATAATATAATACAGAAGTAATAAAGTCAAATAAAATTTACAAATATATATTCATCATAATTGAATTTTATTGAAAATAATATATTTTATGATATCATCATTTATAATATTTTAATTTAATATGGGGAATAAAAATTGATTAGACATTCCAGACCTACTATAAGAAAAAAAGATTTAGAATCCGCTTTAAAAGTAATGATTAGCGATAATCTTGCTACAGGAGATGTTATACAAGAATTTGAAAGAAGTTTTGCTAATTATTTCGGCAAGGGTTTTACAGCAATATTTGTTAATAGCGGAACTGCTGCATTAGAACTTATATTAAGACATTTAAAAGTTGGTGAAGGCGATGAAGTTATAATGTCATCTTTTCTTAATGCCTCACCTCTTCAAGTAGTTACAAGTTTAAAAGCTACTCCTGTTTTAATAGATATAGACGAAGACAGTTTTCAAATATCTATGGATAATGTTATAGAGGCTATCAATGAAAAAACTAAAGCAATTATAGTTTCTCATATGTTTGGAAATTGTGCGTTAATTGATGAGCTTGCTGATATAAAAGTGCCTGTTATAGAAGATGCTTCTCATAGTTTGGGAGGCAAATACAGAGATACTTTACTTGGAAGTTTCGGAGATTTTGCATACTTCTCTCTTTCTGCAACTAGAATGATAACTTCAGGCGGTGCAGGAGGAATGATACTTACAAAGAAAAAAGGAATGGATGCTATAAGAGATATAATTCACTATGATAAAAAAGAAAATTTTATAAGAAGATTCAATTATTGCGCAACTGATCTTCAGGCTTCAATAGGTATAGAAGAACTTAAACATCTTGAAAGAATGGTTGAAGTAAGAAGTGATATAGCTTCGTTTTATGATAATGCTATACTTGAAAGCAATTTAATGAAATTATCTACTCATGATAGTGAAAGCCCTTCTCATTATAGATATGTATGTATGCTTAACGGCAGTATGAATATATACGATGCTATAAAAATGTTTGAAAGACATAATGTAGAAGCGGCAAGACCTATATTTAAACCTCTGCATCAGTATCTTAATTTACCTAATGAAAATTATCCTAATACTGAGAATGCATATTTAAAAAGCATATCATTGCCTATATACCCTACTTTGCAAAAAAATGAAGCTGAGCTAATTTGCAAACTTATAAAACAGATAAGATGATGTATAATATACTTTTTAGCGATTATATGGGAAAATCCTATGGAAATATTTGAATATGATTTTATGCGTAAAGCTTTCCTAGTAGGTATTATGCTTGCTGTGATAATACCTTGCATAGGAGTTGTTGTAGTATTAAAAAGACTTTCTATGATAGGAGATGCTATTTCACATACTTCGCTTGCTGGGGTTACATTCGGTTTAGTTTTTAATATAAACCCTATAGTCGCATCAATCATATTCTGCATATTGTCTGCATTATCAATAGAGTTCATAAGAAAGAAAATAGCTAAATATGGTGAGATGTCTATATCAATTATAATGTCTTTGTCTATAGGAGTGGCAGGGCTTCTTTCAGGATTTGTAGCTAACAATTCAAACTTTAACAGCTTTTTATTTGGAAGTATTGTTGCTATAAGCGATTTTGAATTGAAATTGGTAATATTGATAAGCTCAATATCAATACTAATTTTCATCTTCCTATACAAAGAAATTTTTTATATAACTTTTAATGAAAGATTAGCAAAATTATCTGGTGTGCCTGTAAATAGGATTAACTTCATTTTTACAATATTAACTGCTATTACTGTATCAATATCAGCAAGAGCAGTTGGGGCATTAATAGTTTCATCAATGATGGTTGTTCCTGTTGCATGTTCTATGCAGGTAGCTAATAGTTATAAAAAAACCATTATTTTTGCTGTGATATTCAATCTATTTTTTACTATATTAGGAATATTTATTTCATATTATCAAGGCTTAAAACCAGGAGCAACTATAGTACTAATAAGCATTGCTACTTTTATAATTATAATTTTATTAAAATCAATACTATCATCAAAAAATAGTGCGGCATAATTATTTATTAAATATTGAATTTTAATTACATATGCCCACCCTATAAATTTATAGTCTAATTTCTAATAACACATTACATTTCTTTTTTGCTTTTTCCGTAATTGTAACACCCACCCTAAGCTTTATTTAAATTTAAAATCATCTAAGCGCACGCAAAATGAAATTTAAAATATAGATTGATTAAAAATAGAATTTAAATTATATCAAAAAACGCATAAACCGTGCGTTTAATAAAATTCTAAATTTAATCAACACTTGGGCGGGTGCTGGAAATTCTAATTAGACAAAAAATATAATGAAGATAAAAATACAAAATAAAGCAGTAAAAAATAAAGGGCGGGGAATTAAAATAAAATTAAATAAAAAAGGCTTAAATATTAATAATATTCAAGCCCTTTCATTATTTCTAATTTATATTATTACTCTGCTGCTCCGAAAGAAGGCAAGTACCAAGTAATACCTGTAGTAGATGCAAAGCTAATAGGAACTCCTCCCTCATTATTTACATCCATCTCAAAATACCATTCTAAATCTTCAACAGGAGTAATATAAAGTTCTGCATAAGCTGACCAAGCTAAAGAATGATTAAGTTTAGAACCTTTTCTACCATCATCATAAATAGAATAACCTAATCCAGGCTCTAAATAAAGAGAAACTACATCACTGCTTGCCTCTAAAGCTAAAGTAGGAAGTATAGATAAAGTATAAGTTTCTCTATCAAGTAAATCAGCTGCAGTTGTTGTAGGAATAACAACACTGTCTGATAATACTTCATAACTTCCAGTAGATTTACCTTTAGCACCTAAAGAAGTATCATAAGTTACTTTGATGAAAGGATTAAGAGTAACATTTCCAACCATAGCTCCGAAATATAATCTGAAATCAAAACCAAAAGAAGAAGCTGTATATGTTTCTGATGCAGTTTTAGTTTGATTCATACCATATTTAACTATTAATCTTACTTGATTGAGCAAATCTATTCCTGTATAGTATCTGATTTGAGGATCTAAACTAATACCCATATAATTACCATAAGTATTATCTAATTTATCTTTTACAGCTACTTGAACAGGAACTACTATTCTTAAATTATTAGCTAAAGCATTAACAGCTAAAACAGGAGTATGTACATCTAATTTATATACTTCAGAATAAGTATAATTATAACCAAGTCCTATACCTATTACATCAGAAGTATAACCTATACCTGCTGAAACTGTAGCATCTAATTTAGTCTCTGCTGAAGAAGTTAAAATAGATCCCCAATATCCTGTATTAGCTCTGAAACCAACAGTACCTTTAATACTGTCATTTCCTAATACAAAACCTAATTGATCCATTCTTGCTCTGAATTGATTTCCGTCTGTAAGAAAATCAATCCAATCATTGTTGTTGCCGTACATACCAAATACTAAAGAATTTGTAATTGATAATAAAGCAATCATCATTAATAAAATCTTTTTCATATTTCATTCTCCTAAAAAAATTGGGAGAATTATATATTTTATTGACAAAAAAATCAAATTTATTTTACAATTTATTTTAATAAAATTAACATGAACAAATATGATCGCTATTAGGATGTTTATGCTTATGAGAAAGTTCATCATATATTTGTTTCTTTTCAAGTTCAACTAAAGAACCTTCTTCAAAACAAAATATTCTATTAGATATATTAGATGTTTTCTCTACATCATGAGTAACCATTATTATAGTTACTTTTTTTTCTTTATTTAAATCCTGTAAAATTTTATATATCAAATCAATAGTTTCTCTATCAACTCCATTAGTTGGTTCATCAAGTACAAGTAAGTCAGGTTCAGATATTAATGTTCTGGCTAAAAAAACTCTCTGAATTTGTCCGCCGGAAAGCTTAGATATCATTCTGTTTTTATATTTTTCCATACCCAAAAGCTCTAATGCTTTAATAACCTTAACATGATGACTTTTATTTGGAAATTTAAATAAACCTATATCAGCAAAATTATTGGACATCACTATTTCATAAACAGTAGCAGGAAAATTTATAATCTTTGAATATGCATTCTGTTCTAAATACCCTATTCTTTTCCAATCTCTGAATTTATTTATATCTTCTTCATAAAGTTTTATGCTTCCTCTAAATTGACTTATCTCTCCTAAAATAAGTTTTAATATAGTGCTTTTTCCAACTCCATTGGAACCTATTATAGATACAAAATCTCCTTTATTTACATCAAAACTTATACATTTAAGTATATCATCAGAAGTGTATCCGAAATGCACATTTTTAAATTCTATAATCTTACTCATAATATTATTTTAATTAAGTCCATTAGTTAAAGAGATAAGATTTTCTTCCATTACAGAAAAATAATCTTCTCCAGCATTAATATATTCTTCGCTTAAAGATTCTATAGGATTTAATGTAAGTATTTTTACGCCTGTCTCTTTTGCTATAGAATCTACTAGCTTAGAACTTGAAAAATCTTCATAGAATATAGCTTTAACATTATTATTTTTTATAAAAGCTATAGTATCAGACATAGCCTTAGGATCAGCTTCATCTCTTGCAATAGCAACTTGATTCAATGAATATTCTTCGCAAAAATGTCCGAAAGCAGGATGAGTTACCACTAAATTAGTACTTTTCATATTTGATAAAACATATTTAAAATGATTATCTAATTCATCCAATCTATCAGCATAAAAATTATAATTAGAATTATAATAATCCGCATTAACAGAATCTATCTCTATTAATGCATTTTTTATATTCTCCATTTGTTTCTTAGCCTTAATAGGCGAAAGCCAAAAATGAGGATCCAATCCGTCATTATTTATATTAAAAGCAGTTTCCACATATTTTAATTCTTTTATACTGTCTTTAACTGTATCAACCCAATGCTCCATACCGCCGCCATTATAAATAAACAAATTCGCCTTTGTTAAATTAGCCATATCTTTTGAAGTTATTTCAAAATCATGAGGCTCTGATCCTGTAGAAGTCATATTATATACATCAGCTTTATCTCCGCATATTTTTTTGGCAAAATCATACATCGGATAAATACTAGCATAAACCTTTAACTTATTTGAAGAATCTTGATTTTGATTATTTCCTGAACTATTACTGCATCCTATTAATAATGATAATATAAAAATGATTGTTAAAATTTTTTTCATTAATTTTCATATCCTTACATTCAAATTATTATATAATATTCTGTAATTATATATGAGAATCATCAAATTTCAATATGTTTTATAGTACTAACATTATAAAATAATATATAAAATTACATTATCAAATATAAGAACTTTTTACCGAGAATATTAATAATATTATAAATTAAATCTAGGATAATTATGAAATATATTGTACATATTTTAATAGCAGCATTATTTATATTATCATGTTCTACAGCAAAAGTTACTCATATAGAAGAACCAAAAAATGACTCTCTTTTTGGAAGAAAATTTAAATTGGTGAGTATATATCCTGATATGGATATTACCATAGAATTTACACAAGATACAATATATGGTTTTTCTGCTGTTAATAATTATTCGTCTTCATACACTATTGACGGAGATATATTTAATATATTGTCTATTTCAATGACTAAAAGAGCAGGTACAAGCGATAAAATTGCCGCTGAAATTGAATATCTTAATATGCTGCAAAATGCTACTTCTTATAAAATTAATGGAAGACAATTAATAATATATACTTTATTATCCAGTGAAAATTTGGTTTTTGAAGAATTTTAAGTTATATTGTATAATGTATATAGGATATTTTAATGATAAGAAATTTTATTTTAATATTAAGTTTTACTATAATAATGTTTATAACTTCCTGTGCTACAACATCTCAATCAATCAATGTATCCACAAGCACATTAAATGGAAAAACTTTTCAGCTTACAAATATGTTTGAAGGAAGAGGAATTACAATATCATTTTATAATGAAGAGTTTTACGGTTACAGCGGATTCAATACATATCTAGGAAAATATGAAATGCGAAGAGGCAATATGATAATATTCACAGATATGGTTGTTACAAAAATGGGCGGAACATCAGAAGCTGTAGAAGAAGAAAAAAAATATATAGAATTGCTAAGCAAAGCATCTTCAATAGAACTTACAAGCAATACACTTACAATAAATACTTTAGATAATGATACTCTCATATTTAAAAGAATAAAATAAATGAAAAATAAAAAACTTATATATTTAATATTAGGTATTATTATATTCATAAGCTTATGGTATTTTACCGCTTTAAAAATCAATTCTGAAATATTGTTTCCAAATATACAAAATATATTAGCAAAGTTAATAGAAATAATATCTGAAAAATCATTTTATAAAGATTTATTATCAAGTTTGCTTAGAGTATTAATAACATTTGCTTTATCTTTTTTGTCGGCATTTATAATAGGAATATCAGCAGGAATATTTTTACCTCTTAGATATACATTAATACCAATAATAAATTTCATAAGAACAATACCTACTATACCATTAATATTAGTTGCTATAATATGGTTCGATAATAATACAGTACCTATATTCGTTTCTATGCTTGTAATTTTTCCTATAATATATGATTCTATAACTAATGGAATAATCAATGTAGATAAAAAATTAATAGAGATGTCTATATCATATAATGTATCTATAAAAACACAGATAATAAATCTCTATATACCGTATATAAAACCATACATATTTACCGGAATATCTCAATCTATGGGAATTACTTGGAAAAGTATATTAGCCGCAGAAATATTGGCTTTACCTGCTTTAGGAATAGGTACAAAACTTTATGAATCTCATTTATATTTAGATAGTGTGAGTTTATTTGCTTATTGTCTTATTGCAATAATATTTAATGGTATATTTGAAATCATTATAAGGATAAATAATGACAAATAAAAAAAATGACTATATATTCAGATTAGAAAATATAAATCTTTCTTATAATAATTTGATAATATTTAAAAACTTTAATATAGATTTCCATTTAAATAAAATCAATATAATATTAGGTGCTTCAGGCTCTGGAAAAACTTCTCTATTGAATATAATATCATCTAAAATAAATAAAGATGATAAAGCATTCGTATATCAGGAGCCAAGACTATTAGATTTTTTGACTTCATATAAAAATATAGAATATGTATTAAAAGACAAAATAAAAAATAAAGATGATATGGAGAAAAAAATAAAAAATGCTTTGGAAATTACAGGGTTAATAAATAATATATACTCAAAACCTAATGAACTTAGCGGAGGAATGAAGCAGAGATTATCCTTAGCAAGGGCTTTAGCTTATGATTCAAATTTCATATTTATGGACGAGCCATTACAAGGACAGGATATAAAAAGAAAAAAAGAACTTATTGATATAATAAAAAATATACAGTCACAAACAAATAAAACTTTTTTCTATGTTACTCATGATGTATATGAAGCAGTTATGCTTGGAGATTATATATATATATTATCAAATAAAAATAACTTTACTCAATTAATATTTGAAACATATATTGAAAATGATAATACAGAAAATCAATTACAGTATCATCAATCTCAGCAAGCAAAACTGACAGACATACTTATAAATAATTAATTATGCTACTGATGTAGTTTTAAGTAAATAAACAACATAAGCTATATAAACAATTAAGAATATACAGCCCTTTAATTTACCTAAAGTCTTTCCTTTTGCAGTGAAAGCCAAAAGTAATAAACCTGCAAACACCATAATAGAGAAATCCATTAAATAATTTTGTGTTTTACTTAATACAATTCCTCCAAATTTGAATGAAGCCATAGATGATATTCCAAGAACTCCTCCAACATTGAATATATTACTTCCTACTATATTTCCTATAGATATATCAGCTTCTTTTTTGATAGCGGCTATTACACTTGTAACAAGTTCAGGTATGCTGGTTCCCACAGCAACAACTATAAAACCTATTATATGCTCGCTTAAGAAATTTCTAAATATTCCTGTAACACCTTTAATAAATATATCAGAACCAAATGCTAAAGCCAATATAGCTACTATTATTTTAAATATAGCTCTAAATATAGAATGTGTTTTAGTTGATGATGATACTTCCTTTTCAAAAGCAGCTAATTCATCTTTATCTTTTGATATTACGCTATATAAATAATAGACATATATACATAATAAAATAAGAAGTATTACTCCTTCAATTATAGATATCTTATCACCTGTTAAACTTTTAGTTTCCATATTAAAAAGCATAATTCCTAAAGCAGCATACATTATAAACATAGAAATCATAGAAACATAATACGATTTTTTACCGGCAGACATACTCATAAATAAAGCAGATACTCCAAGTACAAAAACCACATTAAATATATTGCTTCCTATTACATTACCTACTGCAATAGCACTCTCACCTCTTAAAGCTCCAAATAAACTTACAAAAAGCTCCGGCATAGATGTACCCATAGCAACAACTGTAAGACCTATAACTATAGGCGGAATTTTAAGCTTATTAGCGATCATAACACTTCCGTCTACAATATATGTTCCGCCCAAATATAATAGCAGCACACCTGCTACCGTAAAAACTACATTCAATACAATATTTTCCATCTAATTATATTCCTTTAATTTAATTATTCAGTTTTATTTTCTGTATTTTCTGCATTACTTGTGTTTTCTGTATTATTTGTATTTTCTGTTTTTTCTATATTATTTTCAGAATTTTCTGATGAAGATGCTTCAGAATTATTATCTTCTATTTTATTTTTATCTTTTTTATTTAATGCTGATACTATAAATACTATTATAAATATTAATAATATAACAAGAACCAATGCTGTAGAAAGCCATAATGGAGAAAGAACCCATATCCAGCTCCAAGTAACGGCATTGAATAATTTTAATATTACAAATATTATTCCCAAAAAAGCAAAAAATATAACAGCTATATTTAATATTGAAAATTTATTAGCTACAGCTATTTCTGATGTATCGGAATTATCTTGTGATGAACTGCTTGAAGCATTATCAGAAGCTTTCTTGTTTTTGAAAAACATAGAATCGAATGCCAAGGCAAATATTACAAGTATAACTTCTATTAATAATATACTCAATATAAAATACCAGTTTAAATCAACTAATACTTTTGATAATTTTAATAATGATAAAATAATTATAAATACAGGCAGTAATCTTGAAGAAAAATTTAATAAATTCTTAATAAGATATAAAGTTGCCATAGTAAAAACATTTTTCACTTTTCCCATAATATAAATCCTATAAAAAATATATATAATAATATATATTATTTTCATTAAATTTTAAATAAGTATTTATAATATTTTTACTTTAAATAAAGATGGTATGGGGCAATAAATAATCCCATACCACAATTATGAATTTATTTAGGGTTACTCTGATTTCACTTGTATAACTAATATTTTAAATGCTTCTATAGCTTTCAATGAATGAGGAGCATTGGCAGGAATTAAAATAGATTGTCCTAATGAAGTTTCAAATGAATTTCCATCAATCATTATTTCTGCCTTTCCTTCAATCACTGTAACTAAAACATCTCCTGTGCTTGTATGTGTAGGAATTTCTTTACTTTTATCAGCTGATATTATTGTCATAGCCAGACTTTTTCTATCAACTAATGAAAGCATAGATATATCTTTAATCGCTACTAAATCTTTTAAAGCAACTACTTTTTTATAATCTATATTGTTAATATAATTCCCCATATATAAAAACCTTGACTCATTTATTATTATTATCTAACTTATATATATAAAAATCTGTTGCTGCAGCAACAAAAAAGATTTTTTTATAAAAATATTCACTATTAACTAACAATAAATAATCATGCTTTTAATTTTTTAGCAGCTTCTATAAATCCTACAAATAAAGGATGAGGATTAGTAATTCTTGATTTTAATTCAGGATGAAACTGAACTGCTATCATAAAAGGATGATCTTTTATTTCTACAATCTCAACCAAATCAGCATTTTTCATTCTTCCTGTTACAATAAATCCAGCTTTTTCCATTACATCTATATATTCATTATTAAATTCATATCTATGTCTATGTCTTTCACTAATTTCAGTTTTACCATATAGTTTATTAGCCAAACTTCCCTCTTTTATATCACAATCAAAAGCACCAAGTCTCATAGTACCGCCTTTCAATATGCTTTTTTTCTGTTCTTCCATAATAGTAATTATAGGATTTTTAGCATTTTCTTTAACTTCTATTGTGTTGGCGTCTTCTAATTTTAATACATTCCTTGCAAACTCAACGCTCATAAGCTGCATACCTAAACATATTCCTAAATAAGGTATTTTATTTTCTCTAGCATATTTGATAGCCTGTATTTTACCCTCTATTCCTCTCTCTCCGAATCCTCCAGGTATTATAAGCCCATGAATATTTTTAAAATACTCTGCTATATTATCTTTATTTTCTAATTCTTCAGCTGAAATCCATTCCATATCAACATTAATATCATTATATATTCCGCCATGATTCAAAGCCTCTATCAAAGATATATATGCATCTTTCATAGATATATATTTTCCAACTATAGCTATTTTTACTCTTTCATTTGTTGTAGAAATCTTTTTTTGCCTGATTATTAACTCTGTCCAATCTGTCAAATCTATTTTTGCAGTCTGCAATTTAAAATGTTTGCATACAACATCTGAAAGTCCTTGTGCTTCAAGCATTATAGGCACATTATAAATATTAGGCTCATCAAAATTTTCAAATACATTTTCTTTTGGAAGATTGCAGAATAATGCTATTTTAGATTTATGCGATTCCTGTAAATGCTTACTAGTTCTGCATACTAATATATCCGGTATAATACCGCTTTGCATAAGCTCTTTTACACTATGCTGAGTAGGTTTTGTCTTTATTTCTTCAGATGAACTAATAAAAGGAATCAATGTTACATGTATATATAAAACATTATCCTGACCTAATTCTGTTTTTATCTGTCTTATAGCTTCAATATAAGGTAATGATTCTATATCACCTATAGTTCCGCCTATTTCTGTTATTACTATATCAGTCTTTTTTGTATCATTTTCTCTGTATATTCTTCTTTTTATTTCATTAGTAATATGAGGTATAACCTGAACAGTTTCACCTAAATATTTACCCTCTCTCTCCATATTTATAACATGCTGATATATTTTGCCTGTTGTTACATTACTGAATTTATTTAAATTTTCATCTATAAATCTTTCATAATGCCCTATATCCAAATCTGTTTCTGCCCCGTCGTCAGTAACAAAAACCTCACCATGCTGAAATGGGCTCATAGTACCAGGGTCAAGATTTATATAAGGATCAAATTTTTGTATAGTTACACTTAATCCTCTAGCCTTTAAAAGTCTTCCTAATGAAGATGCTGTTATTCCCTTTCCTAAACCAGATACAACTCCACCTGTTACAAATATGTATTTAGTATTCATATAATCCTCAATTAATTTTTTTATTTTTATTTATTATTATCAAACCTTTTAACATTATCATAAATTATTATTAAATCAAGTAATTATTAATTTTTAATTCAATCTATTTTAAATATTTTTCAAACCAATCGGTAATTTCTTTCAATCTTCTTACTCTATGCTTAGGTTTTCCGCTTCTTGAAAGTTCATGATTCTCACCTTTAAACAAACATATCTTAGATTCAATACCATAATATTTCAAAGCAGTAAACATTTGAAATGCCTGACTCTGATAGCATCTGTAATCTTCTTCGCTATGTATGAATAAGGTAGGAGTCTTTGCATTATTAGCATATTTTAACGGTGACTGTTCCCATAACTTATCAAAACCGCTGCATACATCTCCGCCTAACTCATCAGGATTGAAATAATAACCTATATCAGTAGTTCCAAAATCATCTATCCAATTTGATATAGAACGCTGAGAGGCTGCACATTTAAATCTGTCAGTATGGCCTATTATCCAATTAACCATAAATCCGCCGTAAGATCCGCCTGTTACTCCTATTCTATCTTTATCTATATTAGTATATTTTTCAAGAACAATATCAGTAAACTTCATTATATCTTCATAATCTATAGTTCCGTATATTCCTCTTATATCAGCGAATGCATTTCCTTTTCCTTCACTTCCTCTAGGATTGCAGAAAAATACAAAATAACCCATATTAGCCCAAACCTGCATTTCATTAAAGAATATTTCTCCATAAGCAGTTTTTGGTCCGCCATGTATATCAAGTATTGCAGGATATTTTTTATTTTCATCATAATTTATTGGCTTTAATACCCAGCCGTCTATTTCAAAATTATTAGTAGTTTTGAATGAGATTTTTTCCGGTATTGATAAACTTTTTTCTTTTAATATATCTTCATTGAAATGAGTTAATTGTATTTCTGTTTCATTATTAATACAATATATTTCTTCAAGTTTCAAATCTCTAAAAGCTATAAAATATATATTATCATCATTAGAAATATCAAAATAATTAACCGCTTCTTGTTTATTAGTTATATTTTTTACATTTCCTTTTAAATCCAAGCATTTTATATGAGCATTTTCATTTTCTGTGCCTACGAAATATATTTGATTTTTATAAACTCTAATATCCTTGCCGCCTCCGAAAGAACAATCAGTTCCTATCATATTTCCAAGTCCATTATCATAATGATATATAAGATTAATATTTTCATCTATAAAATAAAAACTGCAATTTTCATTGAGTCCGTATTTTTTCATGTCTGTCATAACAGAGATAATTTTTTCTTTATTATCATCATCGATTATAAAATCAGCAAAGTATATTGCATATTTATTAGAATCTATAATAATTTTTTCTTTTATATTATTAATGTCTTTTATATCATATAAGCGAAGTTCTGAAGTGGTAGGAGCTTTATCTTTAAAAGAATTTATAATACATAATACTTTGCCGTCTTTATATTTAAAAGAATTAACATTACTGTATTCATCTGTAATAGCAGTTAATTTATTTTCTTTTTTATTATAATGATAAAGTCTGTCTCTTTTCTTATTTGTTACTCCAACATTATTAACCCAAAAAGGAATTTCATCAAATACTTCATAATCAATTTCTTCTTTAGCCCATTCTAAATAATCATCTTCTTTTCTTTTTTTATTTCTATTAATATCATAAACGGCTTTTAATAAAAAATTATTTTCATCTATAGAATACAAATCTATTATTTCAAGTTCAATATTAAATAAACTTTCAGCTTCTCCTCCGTTTATATTAATAGAATAAATTAAAGAATAATCAATAAAGTCTTCATCTTTTTTGCTTTTCAATTCTTCATCTCTTAATGATGATTTAAATATCACAGTATCATTATCAAGCCAAGAAACTAGAGAAGCATCTTTTACAGAAGTGAGTTTATAAATTTTATTTTTATCAATATTATAAATAAAAGCATCTGAAATATAATTATTATTCTCATAATCCTGATTGCTTTTAACAAACAGTAAATTTTTATTATCTTTTGAAAGCTCTATATTAGATAAAAAATTGAATTTCAAAAAGTCCTTAATATTTAAATTTTCCATATATAAATCCATTATTAAAATTATTTATAAAAACATATTAATAAAAATTAACTTCAATACCTAATATATTTTTCATATAATTATTCCAAGAATTTTCTGATAAAACATTAGAAGTATGTATAAATTGATTAGTATATAATTTATCATCAACTTTTGAAAAAATAGGTAAATAATGTTCCAAATCTTTACGCATATTTCTTAATATCGCATTAGATATTTTATCAGGCATAGAAACAATAACATAATAATGTATATTGCTTTCTAATTTATTTGATGAATATTCTCTTATAAATGTATCTCTTGCTTTTTGTATACAATCATAGATGTATGAATGTCCATTTTCTGGTTTTCTATATACAAATTTTGAAAAGAAATCTTTTCTTTCTTCTTCTGTTTGAAGTGATAAATATTTTTTATTATAATTTTTTACTTCAATAAAAACAATTATATTATTAACATATACAATAAAATCAACATTCTTCATAAAATGAGTATAATTAGAATTCTCATCATCTATTTTTCTTACAGTGATATTAGAATTATTATCATAAATCATTTTAAAATTACTTTTTTCTTCAAATATTTCCATAATCAATTTTTAAATGCTTTTTCTATAGATTGTAGATGCTGTTCTTCAAATTTATCTTCTATTGAATTATGCTGTATATTATTTAAATATTCACTGCTTTCAATTAATACACCATTCTTTTTATCTTCATCAAAATAAAAAGAATGAAACTTTATTTTATCATTTTCTTTTCTTTGTAATTCAAAATCTTCTATAATAAAATTATTATGTGTAGCTAAAAATATTTGAACGCCTAATCTTGATAAACTTAGTAATATTTCAACTAAAACTCTTGTAAGTTTAGGATTTAAATTTGATTCAGGTTCATCAAAAAGAAGTATAGTATCTTTATCTATCTCACCATTTTTTATAAGAAGCCAAAGCAAAGCAAGTTTTTTATGCCCTTCTGCCACCATTGTAAACTGAACTTCACCAAAATCTTTATACTTAATAAAAAATACTTCATCTTTTTGGATAACGATTCCGCCTATTGCATTTTCTATTTTTTTTGTAATATCTTCTAAATACGGATCTAATTCTCTTAATTGAGGCACAAAAGCCTTATTTAAAATATCATAGTAGACAGATTCAAAAGATACTTCCCTTTTATTGTATAATGAAATAAAACCTTTTGAATTAGTTAAAATATCTTTGCATGGTATGTATGTAATTTTTTTATTAAATGGAAAAATATTCATTTCTTTTAAATAAAGATTAAACGAGTCAATAGTAGAAGCCTCATCTAAATTATTAGCATATTCATCAACTAACATTGAAAAAGGTTTAAAAAATATATGTTTATTAAAAATAATTTCCCAGATTTTTAAAGGAAGATAATTACCAGATACAGAATCTATATTATCTAATGGAAAATGACTGCCAGATAATGCAGAATAATATGTTGGATTTTTTACATCATAGAAAGATTCATTTAAACAATAAATAGCTTTAAGTAAATGAGTTTTGCCTGTTCCATTCTTGCCAATAAATATGTTAACTCCTTTACTGAAGTCTGTATAGCAATCCTTAAATACTGTGAAATTATTTATACGAACATTTTCTACATACATATTAAAATACTCCATTATCAATATCGGAGTTAACATTATTAAAAATTATATTACCTACTCAAATTTGAATAATCATAAGCAATGTTAGCAGCAACACGGCAATTATTATAAACTAGCTCTTTATTGGCTTTAAGACTCTTATTTTCTGTTACACTATGAAGCTTAGCCAATATATAAGGAGTAACATCTTTTCCTGATATGTTTTTATCTCTAGCCTCTTTTACTGTTTCATCTATTATTTTATTTATATAATCTTTATCCATTTCATATTCTTCAGGTATAGGATTACAAACTAAAACTCCTCCGTTTAATCCTAATTTCCATTTTGTATCAAGTATATTAGCTATATCTTTTGTAGTATCTATTTTATAATCAACTTTGTATCCGCTCTCTCTTGTATAGAATGCTGGAAAATTTTCTGTTTTATAACCAAGAACAGGTATACCGAAAGTTTCAAGATATTCTATAGTAAGCCCTATATCAAGTATTGATTTTGCTCCCGCACATACAACGGCAACATTTGTTTTGCTTAACTCCTGCAAATCTGCTGATATATCAAAAGTTTCCTGAGCATATCTATGAACTCCTCCTATTCCTCCTGTAGCAAATACTTTTATTCCTGCAAGAGAAGCACCTATCATAGTAGTTGTTACAGTAGTAGCTCCGTCTTTTTTTAATGCAAGCATAACAGGCAAATCTCTTCTGCTTGATTTAGCTATATTTTTATTGGAGCCCATATATTCAAGTTCCTCTTTATTTAAACCTACTTTTATTCTTCCTTTTATTATTGCAATAGTGGCTGGTACTGCATTATTTTCACGTATATTTTTTTCAGAGTTTAAAGCACTTTCCACATTTTCTGGATAAGGCATACCATGTGATATTATTGTACTTTCTAATGCCACAACAGCTTTTTTCTCATGCAAAGCCTCTTTAACTTCTTCGCTTATATCCAAAAATTCTTCTAAATTATTCATATTTATTCTCCAATATTTAATTAACTATATTAATTTTTTATTATCTTTTAATCTTGAAAATATCTTCTACTCTTTTGGCAACCTTATCAAAATTAGTATTATCATTTACAGTTTCTTCACTCTCCAAAGCAAACATAGCCATAACAGCAGCAAACTTCACTTTATAATCCAAATCATAATCATGAAATATAGAATATACAATTCCAGCCATAAAAGCATCTCCTGCCCCTGTAGCATTTACAATATTCACCTTTGGAGCTTTAAGATAATATGCTTCATTAATATTATTATAAGTGCCGTAACATATACCTAAAGCACCGAATGTTATATAAATTTCTTTGACGCCTTTTTCTAAAAATATTTTTACAGCCTCTTTTCCTTCTTCTATAGTATTTATATCTCTGTCAAGAAGAAAAGATGCTTCATTAGAATTAAGCTTCAAAGCATAAATATATTTTTCTAATCCTTTTATATGTTCTGATTTTTTTATTGAAACGGCATCGGTAAGAAGTTTTTTATTTGGAAAGTTTTTTATAATGTATTCAAATATATCCCTATTCATAACGGCATCTATAGTAATAAAACTTGAATCTTCTATAATATCTCTTATACTCTCTAAATACTCAATATTTATATTCTCATCTAAAGTATCCATATCGGACATGGCTATTTCCATATCTCTGTCATTATTCATAATAGCTATATATGAAGTGCTGCTTCCATTCCTTACTATATAAGAAACATCAACACCTAATGATTTAATATTATTGAAAAGTATATCTCCAAAAATATCATTTCCTATAGAAGTAATAAATTTTATGTTTTTTAATCCTATATTTGATAAGTTATTAATAATATTTCTTTCTACTCCGCCTGTACATACTTTTATTTTTCCGGGATTAGATTCTTTTAAAAGTATTCTGCTTTTTGAGAATCCTTGTATATCTATATTTGAACCGCCAATAGATAATATATAATTTTTCATTTAACGCCTTTTATAAAACTACAATAATTATAACAATAAATTAATAAAATAATAAAAAATTAATTCATATCTACTCTGTCTAAAATACTTCTGGCTAAAGATCTGGAATCTGCATTTTCTATATCGCTTGCTAAAGATATTCCGTAAGTGATGCGTGTTACTCTGCCATTAAAATTATTATCTTTTAATGTTTTATAAATATATGATGCTGTTGTATCAGCTTCCAAAGATGCACTGAATGCTATCATTATTTCTTCTATACTATTGTTATTAACTCTTTCTATAAGTTCTTTTATTCTTATGTCGCTTATACCTATACCTTTTAGAGGAGATATAAGGCCTCCTAATATATGATAAACTCCATTATATTCTTCTGTCTTTTCTATGGCAAGCATATCAGGATATGATTCCACAATACATATTTTATTATGCTCTCTTTTATCATTACTGCATATATCGCAAATATCATTATCGCTCAAACTGTAGCATACTTGGCATAATTTAATATTTTCATGTAAAGAAGACAAAACATCTGAAAATTCTTTTAAATATTCATCATCACAGTCAAATAAATACAAGGCAAGCCTCATTGCTGTCCTTGTACCTATTCCTGGAAGTCTTGATATTATTTGTGTGAGTTTATCCAAAGATTGTATATTATTCAAAATGATTATTCCTTTTTATTGTCATCATCATTTTTATTATTCATGTTATTCATCATATCATTCATCTTTGATATCATATCAGGAGTTATAGAATCTAAAGATATATTTATTTTTCCGTCTTTATACTCCACAGAAGTCATTTTACTTATATCATTAAACATTTGATTCATATCTTTAAAATTCATATTAAATAAATTAGGCTGAGGCTTAGCTTGTTCTCTTTCATTATCAGAATCCTCTTCCTCTAATTTTTTTCTTAATTCATTTACTTTAGAAACAGCTTCATTAATACTAGAGCTTATCATTTCTTCTAATAATTCTTTCTGATCCTTTGCTAAAAGAGTTTCATCTATACTAAAACTAGTTATATTATATGATTTATTCATAGTCAAAGATACTAGATTTCCTGCCGAACTATATTTTATACTATTTTCACTCATAATTTTATACTCCTTATTTATTAATATGCTATAATATATATTCTTTTTAATAATTTATCAATAATAATAAAATTATATAAATTTGACTTTTTTATTCTAAAAATATAACATATAAAATATTATATTTAATTAACCTTAAAAGAAAACTATAGATAAGAATGTTTACAAGAATAATTATATTTTTGATATTATTATTTCCATCTATATTGCTGCCTCAGCAAATAAAAAAAGAAATAGGCGAAACTTACGAAAAAGAAAATATAGCTGTCTTTGAAATACAAAGCACATCATCAGGATATGGCGAAGAATTAGGCCCTAAAATGACAGCATTAATAGAAAATTCATTAACAAGAATGAATAGGTTTAATATAGTAGATAGGAAAAATTTAGATAAATATTTAAAAGAAATGGAGCTTCAATTAACTGGCATAACTGAAAAACAAGTAATTGAAGTTGGTAAAATATATGGATATTCAAAAGCAGTAACAGGTAAAATAGTATCTGCTAATGTTACAGTAGAATATAATGATGACGGCAGTTTCAGTTTATATTCTACTGTTGATATGGTGCTTCAAATAGTTGATGTAGAAACTACTAAAATACTTTACTCTTCACAATTACAGGGTTATGACTATTACACTACTAGTAGTTATCCTTCTTATTCTTTAAGGCAAAGTCTTATAGATAATGCCTGCAATAATTTAGCATACAAAGTAGAAAATAAAATGAGGAGTATATTCAAGATAACATTAACAATAGCAGATGTAGATGGAGGAAATGTAATACTTCTTGCTGGAAAAAATCATGGAGTAAGTTCAAAAACTAGATTTAAAGTTTATTCTAAAAAAGATGATATAATACTTCCATCTGGAAATGTAATAACCGGAGGATATAATTATAAAGGTACTTTGAGAGTAAAAGAACTTAATAATGAATATTTAATAGCAAAAATATCTAGGGGAAATAATATACAGCCGGGAGATATTGCTAGAGAAACAGTGATAGGAGATTTTGGATTTGGACTATTCTTAAATTATGCATCTTATAATATACAGGCTACAGAAAGAATATACCAAAGCAGTTTCAGGCCGGATGCTGGAAAAATAAAAATCTCATTAAATAAAAATGAATATGCTTTAGGACTGCATTTAAAAATAGGATATAATGGTGTATTATTCTCTCCAAATTTAAGTATAGGTATATTATTTGGAGACTTTTTAAAATCAAGTTATGCTGTAGATACTAGATTTAATTTCGATATTAATATAAATTTATATCAGGAAGTTTTAAGATTAGTAATTTCACCCTATATAGGTATGGGATTAGCATTTACAACCATAGGAGAAGTATATGGAGGAAATTACTATACTGATAATTACGGATATTTACCAAATGGCTCTAAAATAGATTCTAGAGATATTATGTTTGGTATAGGTGCTATAGCTTCTCTGCAGTATAATGTTACAGATACTATAGGATTAAATTTAGGAATTGGATACAGATTTTATACTAATCCTATTAATTTAGGCGTTTTTAGTGATGGTAAGGAAGTTTCTTTACCTGAAAAGATTAAAACGGTTAATCTTACAGGATTAGAATTTACATTTGGAGCATTTTTTATATTATAATGAGTACAAAAATTATATTAATATTATTTATCATATCAAACACATTCTTCGGTGCTTTTTATTTTTCAGATATAGCTAAAGAATACGGCACAAATGAAAACAAAAATACAGAAGAAAAAACTATAATAGAAACAAATGAACAATTAAAGACTGATTATAATATAAATACAAACAGTATTGAATCATTCTTCAGTATGGAAGGAACAAATATTATAAAGCAAAATGGTGTTGTAAGTTCTCCTGTTATATTAGAAGATTCTTATAAAAGCAACCCATTCAGATATACAGAAGTAACATTTATTTTAACAGCATTTTTTTCATATACTTATGCTACTTATTTGACATTAGGTTTACAGTCTATAGAAAATGCGAATGTAGTTACAACAACGGGAAGAAATAGGTATAAAAGTTTATGGATATCATCTATGCTATTTGAAATTACTGCTGGAATATTCTGCGGTGCTGCTGTTGCTTATGATAGTTATCAAAGAGTTTACGGTAAAAAGAAAAATGATGGATTTAGTTTCAGTTTTGTACCTTTTTATGAGCCTATAAATCAAGATGCAGGATTTGTATTTTCTTTGAATCATCCTCTATAATTGAAACTTCAAAATATATTATTTTTTTAATATAAAATTAAATATTAAAGATATATCATTAATATTTAATTTTACAATATATTTGTATAAACTTAACCTTTGGAAGTGATTATCTTTTTCTTTTTTAATTTTGGAAGTAAATTTTTATTTATAAGAAGTAAATAAGTTATGAAACATAGAGCTATCATCAATGCTAATATTAAAGCTCCCCTTATATTAAGGTAATTGTCATTTTCTTTTATTGATGATGATAATACGGATTGAGTATTTTTTGTTTCCTCATCATTTTTTATAATCTTTATAATTTTCTCATTTTTACTGCCGTCTAAATATCCGAATGTCTTTGCATAAGATAGTATATATTCTTTATCTGTTTTGAGTCTTTCTATATTATTTGATATTTGAATTTTTCTTCTATTTAATTCTTCAACTTTCTTTTTTTTACTTTCTATAATAACTTTTTTAGCATCTAATGTAAGAAAACCTTTAGGACTAAAAACAAATACATATACCATAAAAGCTATTCCAACTAATATGATACCATAGAATATTTTAGAGCTGATTCTCACATTGAAATACATACAATTATTAACCTTATTAAATATACAACTTATTATCGGAAGTAATTTATTAAAGTTAATAGTCTTATAAATAAATATTATTTCACAATGTATATTTATACAGTATTTTTAATATCTAAAATACTGTAATTATATTCTATTTTATACTACATAAAGTATTTACTGCATTTTTTATAAAATTTCTATTATGGCTTACTATTATCAAAGCGCAATTAAGAAAATATAAAGCCTCTTTCAAATGCTATATGGAATATATTAATATGATTAATGAGTTTATCCAATAAATATTCTTTATATATAGAATTATTAAACATTGTTTCAATAATATAATTTAATAATACACTATTACCTGATATCTTTTTTCATTATAAGTTTTGGTTAACATATTTATTACATATATATTTCTCATATAAAAAATGTCAATAAAAAAGACATGCCAAAAAAGCATGCCTTTTTAACTTTTTGAAATGAAAATAATTATTTAAAATTAATTAACCTTTTTTTCCTCCCATATCCATATACTGACTGTACATAGGTGAAGGAAGTCCAAAACCTCCTGCTACAGGCATAGTTTCACCTGTTATAAAAGATGAATTATCGCTTGCAAAAAACAGTACTGCATTAGCTATATCTTCAGGTGATGCAGGTCTGTTTAATGGTACATTCTTCAAAAATGATTTTAAAAATTCTTCTGACATACTTTCCATTGCTGCATCTGTTGCCACAAAGCCGGGTAACACAGCATTGCATCTTATATTGTTTCTAGCATACTGTACTGCAATGTTTTTTGTGAGGAAATTTATTGCTGACTTTGATATGCCATAAGCCAATCTTGACATATCAGGAAAAATGCCTCCTACTGATGATATATTTATTATGCTTCCGCCTCCTGTTTTAATCATTTGCTTAACAGCAGCCTTTGAAGGAAGATAAACACTCTTTAAGTTTTCGTTAACTATTTTAAAAAAGGCTTCAGTGTCACCATTAACCAAATCAAAATCTTTGCTAGTATCAGTAGTACCGAAATTATTTACAAGTATATCTATTCTATTTTCTTTTTTTATAACATCTTCAATCATAGAAGTAAATGTTTCTTCTTTAGTGGCATCAAAATATACAACATCAGCTTCTCCTCCGTTTTTTATTATATCATTTGCCACTTCTTTTCCTGCATCAAGTCTTCTTACAGCTAAATAAACTTTTGCACCATTTTCTGCAAGCTTCTTTGAGCATGCTAAACCTATACCCCTTGTAGATGATGTTACTAATGCTATTTTTTTATCTAAAAGTTTCATAACCATATATCTCCTTTATATTTTGTAATTACATTAAATCTAATAAATATTTTTATAATTAATATAACTATTTTGAATATATAGTTCTGTATTTCATAAAAAATACCATAGCAATAATAAAAGTTATAACTTCTGTAATAGGCATGACATACCAAATGCTATCTTTTACAAATATTAAAGGCATTATAAATATTAAAATACCACTTACTATAAGTCCTCTTAATACAGCAATTATAAAAGAAGATGAAGGCTTCATTATTGCCTGAAAATAGTAAGTAGCATATACATTGAAAGGCAGTATTAAAAATGATATAAAATAGGCTCTCATAATATTTTTTGATATAGACAAAGCTTCTTCTGAAGGCTTCATAAATGCTTTCATTAAAAAATCTGTATTAAAGTATGTAAACAAAGTATATACTATGCTAAGAACCAAAGCTGAAAATATACTGCATTTTACTGCTGATTTTATTCTCTCCATTTTACCAGCACCTAGATTTGTTGATATTATAGGCTGAGCTGCCTGCCCTATTGCATAAGCCGATGACTGAACTAATATATTAATATTTATTATTACAGAATAAACTGCCAAAGCTGATGTTCCGAAATATTTCATTATCTGCCTATTAAACATTAAAGCTAATATTCCCATCGCTATATCTATAAAGAATGTAGAAAAACCAATAGAGGCAATATTCTTTGATAATGAAAATACTCCATTAACTTTTTGAAATTTCAAAGTATTTTTTTTAGTGAATAAATGAGATATCAATATAGAAGCAGTAATCACTTGTCCTATAGCTGTTGCAAGCCCTGCACCAAATATACCCATATCGCATATAAATACAAAGAAATAATCACCGAATACATTGAAAATACCTCCTGCCATAACTCCTAAAGTGGCTTTCATAGGTGCATTATCGTTTCTAAGAAATGCAGCAAAAAACTGACTGTAAGCAAATAAAGGAAGAATAATTTTTATAGGAAGAAAGTATCTTTTAGCTAAATTTAAAAGAACTTCATCAGCACCGAAAAAATAAAGTATATTATCTTCAAATATTAATGATAATATCCAAACTATGAATATGACAGCAGATAAAGCTATAAAAGAAGCAGTAAAGAAATTATTTTGTTTATCATACTCTCCGGAGCCTTTTGCTTTACTGAAAAGTACAGAGCCTCCTATACCAAAAAGGAGTCCTATACCATATATTACATTCCATATAGGAGCAAATACAGCCAAAGCAGCAGCTCCATTATCCCCCTCATATTGTCCAACCATAGCAACATCAACTATAGAATAAATAGCGGCTATCAATGCACTTCCAAAACTAGCAGATAAATATTTAAAAAATATTTTTTTTACATCTGTTTTTAGCATATCCATAAATAAACTCCAATATTAAAGTTTAAAAACAAAAAAGGCTGAATAAGAAATCTAATAATTAGACATCTTATCCAACCTTTGGTATTTTTCTCTCCAATAAGTCCTCCGATGAACTTGGCATGTATTATATCATATACAATTTACAAGTCAAATTTTGGACTAATCTTTTTTTACAAATACTAAATTTTATTTCAGTACTTCTCATATTTATTTATTGATATTTTTTGTATAATATATTATATTAGTATAGTATAAAGTGTATTATTGTAAAAAATATAAATAAATTAAGAAGATTAAATTTATGAAAAAGTTTTTATTTACATTTATTTTAATGTTAATATTATCAGCATTAGCCTATTCTTTCCCATACAAAATGTACACAGGTATGACTGGTGCATTACGTCTTGGTGGAACTCTTTATCTTAACAATGACAGAATAGGTACATCAAAATATACTTTATCAAGTCCATTAATGATAAATTTCGGAATACTAAGAAACTTGGATATATTTGCAAGAGTAGTACCTATAACTTATGTACCTGAAATAGGCGTAGGTGTAGAAGGACAGCCTCAATTCTCTATAATGCCTAGATTTCAATTTTTTAATGGGTTTATAGGGGCAGTTGAAGTATTATTTCCTGGATCGTCTAAACAGAAATTTGGGCTTAATCCTCAGCTTCATTATTTAATAGGTTTAGGAGACTTTTTTACAGCTTTCTTTAATTTTGAACTTCCTATGTATTTCGATGATCCAAGAGGAGTTGTTGAATCTATAAGATTGAAAACTGCTTTCGGTGTTTATCCCGGAGCATTGTTCGGATTCTCTTTAGCTGGTATATATTTAGAATATCATTTCGCTTATGACTTTTATAATAGTGCTTTGCTATATCTTAATCATTTAGGAATAGGTCTCTATTTAGTATTAAACAGCGATGCAAGCCTGTCTCTAAACTTTACACCGTATTTGGAGCAATTATCAACAGGATTCTATTTTGGAATAGGTGCTTCTATATCATATACATTTGATTTCAGCAAATTCCTTAGATAATCAATTGATATAATTAAAAATATAGAACTCTATAAAACTATTTTATATTTTAATATAATTTAGTTTTACAAAATAATAAATATATTAGAAAATAATAAGTCTAGAATAAAATACATACTCAATTAGTTTATTTATAAAATTTAATATCTATATTTTATTATAGTCTATGCAAATATGAAATAAAAAAATATTTTTAGAACATAAAATATATGCTGAATGATTTTATATATTGACTTTTTTTATATTTTTATATAATCTACTTCAATGATTAAATACTATATTTTTTTAATAATGATAACAGTAAATACTCTATACCCCTTAGTTATAGTAGAAGAGAAATTAAATAAGAAGAGTATGTACCTTTGGCAGAATTTAGAGTACACTCTAACATATACAGGAGATGCTGATAAATTCAAACCTGAAGGTATTAATACAAATGCTATAAGCGATTTTGAAGTGCTTAATGAAAGAGTAGAAATAGAAACTATTCATAAAGACAATGAAATTCCAACTATGAATTATAAAATAATATATACTATGAAGCCTTTAAGAAATGGCAAATTAAAAATACCTGAGTTGGAAGCAAGATATTATAATGTAGAAAGAGGAAACAGTTTAGTACCTAAAGAACAGATGATAGATGAACATAATATAAGAGTATTCAGTTCATGGTTCCTATTAATAATGATAGGACAGTGGATTGTAATAATACTTATAGCACTTTTAATTTATAAGTTCATAAAAGATCAGCATAAATTAAATAAAAAGAACTTTGCAAATAAACAAACATCATAATTTTAATATATATACAAAGAACTATGAGGAATAACATATGACAGATAATATCAATAACAGTGAAAATTCAAATGAAATAAGCAGTGAAATAGCTAATGCCAGCAAGGATTTACAAGCCATATCAGAAGCTTCAAAAATGGCTCTTGATGTTGTAAATGCTATAAAAAATGAAATAAAAAAAGTAATTATCGGACAGGAAAACATGCTCGATAAACTTCTATTAGGAATTATATGTGATGGGCATGTATTGTTAGAAGGAGTACCTGGACTTGCAAAAACATTAACTGTAAAATCATTGGCAAGCACAATAGATGCAAGTTACAAAAGAATACAGTTTACACCAGATTTGCTTCCTGCTGATATAGTTGGTACTGAAATTTATGACATAAAAAATTCAGTATTTCTTCCTAAACAAGGACCTATATTTTCTAATATAATATTGGCGGATGAGATAAACCGTTCGCCTGCTAAAGTACAGTCAGCACTTTTAGAGGCAATGGGAGAACATCAGGTTACTATAGGAGATAAAACATACAGACTTCCTGATGTATTCTTAGTATTAGCAACTCAAAACCCTATAGAACAAGAAGGAACCTACCCTCTTCCAGAAGCTCAGGTTGACAGATTTATGCTTAAAGTTATAGTAAAATACCCTACTAAAAGTGAAGAAAAAACTATAATAAAAAATATGTCATCTTCAAAACCTGCAGAATTAAAGCCTATAACTACAATAGAAACTATAGAAAAATTAAGAAAATTAGCCAATCAAATACATATAGAAGAAAGATTGATTGATTATATAGTAAACATTATAGATGCCACAAGAAATCCAAAAGATTATAAACTTCAAAGCGAATACATAGAATACGGAGCTTCTCCAAGAGCAGGAATATATTTAACTAAAGCAGCAAAAGCAAATGCTATGATGCAGGGCAGAGGATTTGTAATGCCTGAAGATATAAGAGCTGTTGCTTATGAGGTATTAAGACATAGAATAAGCGTAAGCTATGAAGCACAGGCTGAAAATGTTAATAGCGATATGATTATAGAAAACTTGCTCGCGAATATCAATGTGCCTTAATAATTTTAATTTATAAAATATGATTGATTATAAAGCCTGGTTATTAAGTAATCGGGCTTTTTTATTATAAAAATTTTTATTAAATCAAAATTTCATTATTGTCAGTTATATCATGCTTTATAATATCTAAAGTATCAGAATTAAAAGGGTATATTTTTAAACGTACATTATTGATTATCTTTTTTTTCTTAAACAAACGTCTCTCATTTATTTCATCTTTCTTCTTATTTGTACTATTATCTGTTTCAGAACAACTTTTAGAATCAATATTATTTTTATACACTAAATGAAAGTTTATATTTTCTATATCATTAGAATAAGCAAGAAAAATAGCTCTTATTCTCAAATATGCACCTAAAAACTGTTGATGAATCCATTTTAAATCATCATCATGAATATCATTTTTTAATTCTATTATATGTAAATCAAATTTATCATTATTATTTTTATTTATGATCACAGCATCAGCACATTTTTTCATATTTAAATGGCTGAACTTTCTCTCTCCTTCTATATCTGAACTACAAATAGATTCAGAGCTTAATTTTACATGGCATTCCATATTTGATTTTTCATCTTTTATAATAAAAATATCTTTTATTACATCAATTTTACACATTGTATTATTAAATAGATATTTTTTTTCACCTTTTTTATTAACTATAAAATCAGAATTATAAAGTTTATTAAAATCGTCCATAATCATTAATCTTAATTTATTGCATCATATTCTATAGAGGCATTATTTATATATTTATGAAATGTTTCTATATAAAATCCTGTTTCTCTATCGCCTTTCAATTCTTTTACGGTTGTAATATCATTGTCATCAGTATCAAATTGATATATTCTAATTTTGTCTATATATATGGTGTCATTTTCAGTATATGAATACTCTTTTAATATTTGATTTTTTTTATCCTCATCTTTCATGCTATGAAGAACAGCCATATTATTTATATGTTCTAATATAGTGTCGCTGTGAGTAGATATTATTATATTTCTTTTTTTATTAACTAGATTTATTAATACACGAGCTAATTGTTTCTGCAATTTCAAATGCAATGATAATTCAGGCTCCTCTATAAATAAATCGCCTAAAATAGGATAATATTTTAAAAGTAAATATAATGGAGCAACTTCCGTTATAACAGCAGAGCATAAATGCATAGGTACTTTTAAATCTTTGTTATTAGGCTGATAGTACATAGCATTTGTTTCTCTATTAAGATTTATTTTACCTTTTAGTATGTTATTTTCAAATATTTCTATTATATCTTTATAATTATCATTTTCTCTAAAATTATAAGATAAATCTATTAAACTATTAATAAAATCTATAATAGGTTTTTGAAATATAGTTTTTTCTTTTTTATCTTTAATACTAAATTGATGCATATTTGATATTTTTGATAATTCTTTATATGTTAATAAAAAACCAGTTCTTGATGTAGGTAAAAATTTTAAATCATAGAAAGTATTTTGTAATATATTACTAATAATATTTTTAATTAGGAATATATAATCAATATTTTCATATTTAAAACCAGTCATAAAATCATTTTTTTTGTTAATAGCTACATAATTTTGAATAATTAGAACATCAAATAAACAATTTGAATAATCAAAATATATACTTTCTAAATTTATTACATTATCCTCATCATTAAAAATAATTTGTAAAATTTCTGTTTTATATTTATTTAATAATTGATTTAGAAAATTATAAAATATATTAAGCTCATTTTTTGACAGTAAATGTTTATTATCAGAATCTGAAAAAAAATTCAATATATTTTTACCATGATTTATATTCTCATTTATTTTTATATATTTAGTAACTATATTTTGCATTTCTTTATATTCTTCCAAGCTGTAAATAAATTCTTTATCCTGAAAGATAATATTTACAATATCATCACTATATTTCATCAAGCCGTATATTAATGTCATTAAATAACTTTTTCCGCTGTTATTATCACCTATAAACAATATAAGATTAGAAAGTTCTATTTCTGCCTCTTTAATCTTACCGAAATTTTTAATTATTAGCTTGGAATATGACATTTTCAAAATACCTTTTTTAATTTGTATTATTTTATAATAGAATTTTATCTTTAACAAGTATTTTAATATATACATAAGTAAATATATTTTATCAAAAATAAAATTATATTTTTAATATATGGGGCTTTGCCCCATACCCCACTTCTTTTGTTGTCACAAAGAAGCAAAAAGACTGCATTTTTGACCTAAAATTATGGTATTATCATTATTAAATACATATTCTTAAAAATTAAGCTGTAATATGTGCATTTTCGCGAAGCGTGTAAAAAAAGTAGATAATATTAATATATTTATATAGTTTTGAAATAGTTTTAATGTAAAAAAGCATTTAAATAACTTAACATAATATTTTTTATATAAATTCTAATAAAGCAATTTTTGTAATTACCGAAGATATAATATAATAAATTTATAAGATAATGGAGTGTATTATATGGTACGTTCTTTATGGACAGCTGCAAGCGGTATGAATGGTATGCAGTTCAAAACTGATACTATAGCCAATAACCTTGCAAATGTTAATACTATAGGATATAAAAAAGTTAGAGCTGATTTTGAAGATTTAATATATCAAAACTTAAAAATACAAGGAACTCCTGCTACAGAAGACACTGTAACACCTGTAGGACTTCAAACAGGACTCGGTGTAAAAAGTGCTGCTACTCAAAAAATGTTTGATCAAGGTTCTTTACAGGCAACAGGAAATAAACTTGATTTAGCATTAGAGGGAGAAGGATTCTTCCAAGTATTAATGCCTGACGGAAGTGTTTCTTATACTAGAGACGGTTCTTTCAAAATTGATGCTAACGGTCAATTAGTTACTTCTAATGGATACAGATTAGTTCCTGAAATAGTATTTCCTGAAAATTTCTTGGTAGAGCAGATAAGCATATCAAGAGAGGGTGTTGTTTCTGTGAAAATAGGTGATGAAAATGATCCTGTAGAAATAGGACAAATTACACTTCATAGATTCATAAATCAGCCTGGACTTTTATCTATAGGTGATAACTTATATAAAGAAACTATAGCAAGCGGACCGGCTTTTGAAGGCGAACCAGGTGCTAATGGATTCCCAAGAATTCACCAAGGTTTCGTTGAGATGTCAAATGTTAAAGTTGTTGATGAAATGGTTGATATGATAGTGGCTCAAAGAGCTTATGAAATGAACTCAAAAGCAGTTCAAACTAGCGATAACTTACTTGCTACTGTTGTAAACTTGAAAAGATAATTAAAAAAATAATATAACTAGTAAATATAAAAGGAGGCTTTAAAGGCCTCCTTTTATATTGTTTATAAAATAAATAATATTTTAAAATATTTCTTTTCTATATATAGCACCATATGAACTATTTTCTTTCACATAAAGACTTACCATAGTATCATATTCATATTTTATTTTCTCTGCATAAGATTCGCCGTATATATCATAAGCATTGCCTGCATTATAATATCTAAGAGACTTCACAATATCACCGTCGAATTTATCCAAAATTTTATCTATGAATCTTACACCAAGCACAATATTATCTCTAGGATCATACCTATTTAATTTAGGATCAACATCCTTATTTGCAATAGGTGTTATTTGGCAGTATCCGTAAGCATTTTTTCTTGAAAGTGCTGTAGGTATGAAGCTGCTTTCAACTTTAATTAGAGCCACCATTAATAGCGGATCAACATCATAATTACTGCAAACATCGAAAACATCTTTTATGAACCAAAAATCCTGACTATAATGATTAGATACATCCTTAATTAATGTTACCCAATCATTAGATGGAAAGGAGTAATCATTGATGTTCAAACTATGCGTCTCAAGATTGAGATTGCAAAGAAATAAAACTAATATTATAACTATTCTTTTCATAAACTTCCTGTTAAATTTTAATATCCTATAGTTGTAGTATAAATTACCTATAAATAAAATCAATATAAAATTATATTTAAAAATTAACATTTTTTTTTAAAATGTCAGTTAAAAAATATATTTTTTTTACAATAAAGATATAGTGTATAAAAACATCTATAATGTAATAGTTCCTTCAAAACAATATCTTGCTTCACCCTTCATAAAAACATTATCATTTTCATATCTTAAAATCAAATCACCGCCTAAAAGATGATTAAGTATAATATTATCAGTTCTTCCGCTTATAAAACCAGCAACACATACAGCCGAAGCACCTGTACCGCAGGCTAGAGTTTCTCCGCTTCCTCTCTCCCAAGTTCTTTGCTTCACCTCTCCCCTATTTATTATCTCTACAAATTCTACATTAGTTCTATTTGGAAATATGCTATTATTTTCCATATAACTTCCTATAGAACTAATATCCATATTATGAAGATCATTTACAAATATTACAGCATGCGGATTACCCATAGATACTGCTGTAAAATAATAAGTTTTATCATTAAATATTATAGGCTCATTAATAATAGGGGTTTTATCTATGGTAGTAGGTATTTTAAGCCCTTCTAATATCGGAGAACTCATACTAATCTCTACAGTATCAACCTCTTCATCTTTTAAAAATAATTCTGCCTCCAATATACCTCTTAAAGTTTCTATTTTCATAGGATTATTTTTACTAATCCCCCTATCATAAGCATATTTAGCAACGCATCTTATACCATTACCGCACATTTCAGATTCGCTTCCGTCATAATTAAACATTCTCATCTGTACATCAGCTTTATCACTCGGCATTATAAGTATTATACCATCTGCACCTATAGAGTAATGCCTATGACTTAATATAGGAGAATATTTAATAGCATCTTCAACTGTAAATTTTTCTTTGAAACAATTTATGTATATATAATCGTTTCCTGTGCCATGCATTTTAGTAAATGATAAATCCATAATAAACCCTTAAATATTTTTTATATTCTATAGTTTATATATTTTATAATATAATAGAAATTAAGTAAATATTTTATAAAAATACAGCTAATACCTTTTAACTTTATAAAAGGTATTAGCCTTAGAGATTAAAATTTGATAATTTATTTAATATTTATTTATATATATCCAAGTTTTATTAATTATTTTATGTCTTTCTCATCAAAGCCCAATGCTTTAGCAACCCCAAGTCCATAAGCTTTATCAACATTCATACAATTTTTTATATGTCTTAATTGTACTTCTTTAGTAACACCATTCATATCTCTTGCTGTATTTTCAAATAATACTTGTTTTTGTGCATCTGTCATAAGATTGAATAAAGCTCTTGCATCTGTGTAATAATCATCATCATCTTCTCTATGATCATATCTGTAAGCATCGCCGTAAATTTTTAGAGGCGGTTCAGCATATTCTTTCTGCTCTTTCCATTCTCCCTGAGAGTTTGGTTCATATTCTACTTTAGAACCATTAGACTCTACTCTCATATATCCGTCTCTATGATAAGTATTAGGTTTAAATTTTGGAGCATTTACAGGTATGCTTGAATAGTTAACACCTAATCTATATCTTTGTGTATCAGTATATGAGAATAATCTTCCCTGAAGCATTCTGTCTGGTGAGAATCCTATACCAGGAACTATTGTAGAAGGACTGAATGCTGATTGTTCTACTTCTGCAAAATAGTTTTCAGGGTTTCTATTTAATTCTAATACACCTACATCAATTAATGGATATTCTTTTTGAGACCATGTTTTTGTTAAGTCAAAAGGATTTCTCTTGCTTGCATTAGCCTGTTCTTCAGTCATTATTTGAATCTTCATATTCCATCTAGGGAAATCTCCTCTCTCTATAGCTTCAAATAAATCTTTTTGAGAACTTTCTCTGTCTTTTGCTATGATTGCTTCAGCTTCCTGGTCTGTTAAATTTTTAATTCCTTGCTGAGTTTTGAAATGGAATTTTACCCAATATCTTTTTCCTTCTTTATTTATAAAACTATAAGCATGACTGCTGAAACCATGCATATGTCTGTAACTGTAAGGTATTCCTCTGTCGCTCATATCTATAGTTATTTGGTGAATAGCTTCTGGTAAAGAAGTAAGAAAGTCCCATTTATTTTGAGCACTTCTCATATTAGTTTTAGGATCTCTCTTTACAGCATGGTTCAAATCTGGGAATTTTAAAGGATCTCTGAAATAAAATACAGGAGTGTTATTTCCAACTAAATCCCAGTTTCCTTCTTCAGTATAGAATTTAATAGCAAAACCTCTTATATCTCTTTCAGCATCTGCCGCACCTCTCTCACCTGCCACTGTAGAAAATCTTACAAATAAATCAGTTTTCTTTCCAACTTCAGAGAATATTTTTGCCTTAGTATATTGTGTAATATCATGAGTTACTGTAAATGTACCATAAGCACCTGAACCTTTAGCATGCATTCTTCTTTCAGGTATAACTTCTCTATCAAAATGTGCCATCTTTTCCATAAACCATACATCTTGTAAAAGCATAGGTCCTCTGGCACCTGCTGTCATAGAATGCTGATTATTTTCAACCGGAGCACCGAATTCAGTTGTTAATTTTTTATCTGACATATTAAAAACTCCTTAATAGTATTTATTATCAATAAATATATTATACTAAATAAATATTTTATTTCAAGCCTATTGATAAAAATTATTATAAAATATTAATAAATTATTAATAAAAAATATTAAATAATAAAAAATCAAAATAAGTATTGACTAATAATTAAAAAAAATATATATTTAATAATAAATATTACTAATAAGGATTATATATTATGAGTAACAGAAAAGAGACAACTATACTTCTAAATATGGGAGGACCTAGAAATTTTGATGAAATAAATACTTTTTTAGTAAATATGTTTAATGATTATTATATACTCAATATAAAAAATAGTTTTATAAGAGGTATGATAGCCAAAAAGATAGTAAACAAAATAAAACCTGATGTAATAAAGCATTATGAAGCTATAGGAGGAAAATCACCAATAAATGAATATACTGAAAAACTTATAAATAAATTAAATGAGTTAGACAAATCAAAAGATTATAAATACATAATGAACTATACTCCGCCTTATTCTTATGATGTATTAAAAGAGTTAAAAGAAAATAATATAGATAATATTACATTATTCAGTATGTATCCTCAATATTCAGAAGTTACAGTAAAATCATCTTTAGAAAATGTTTATAAAGCTATGAAAAAATTAAAATATAATCCTAAAATAAATATAATAGATAGATACTATGACAATGAATATTATAATAATTCAGTTGTAAACTTAATAAAGAATAGTATAGCTGATAAAAATGCAGAAGAATACATATTAATATTTTCTGCTCATTCAATACCTAAAATGTATGCTGATAAAGGCGATCCTTATGAATATGAATGCAATTATAATGTTCAAGTATTAAGAGAAAAACTCAATAATGCAGGATTAAATTTCAAAGATATTGTTCTTTCTTATCAGTCAAAAATAGGAAAAATTGAATGGCTGGAACCATCAACTATAGATACAATAAAAAAATATAGCGGCGAAAAATTAATAATATATCCTTTAGCATTCACAATAGATAATTCTGAAACAATTTATGAAATAGATATTGAATATAGAGAAGAAGCTATTAACAAATATAATATTAAAGATTTTATATTATGTCCATGCTTAAATGACAATACAGATTTTGCTGAAAGTATAATAGAAATATCAAACAGTTATAACAAACAGAATTTAAATATTCATTATAATAAAAAAATAGTTTAAAAAATACATATAACCTTTTTATATTCATTAAGTTTTATAATAAGAATAAATTTTAAAGTAAATTATGTTGTAATAAAATATTTTATAATTAAAATATTTTTACTTTCATTATTTACTTTAAAATTATTTATGATATAACATTACAAGATAAAAATATCGTTTCTGGAGCTTTTATGGGAAAACTTATTGTAAAACTAAAAACTATTTATTGTATTATAATAATGTCATTAATTTTAACAATGATAACAGGAGTTAGTATGTTTGCAGCGGTAGCTATAGATAGAACTACTCCAATAGGGGAAAATACAAGCAGAGCAAATTATGAAGCAATAACAGTTACATTCAATCAGCAGATGGTCGCTTTGCAGGCTATTAAAGAAGTAACTAATCAATACTTCAATTTTAATGTAGATGTTAAAGGTACATATAAATGGCTATCTATTAATACTTTAGCATTCTATCCTAGCGAACCTTTACCAGATAATACAGCTATTGAAGTTACACTTAAAAAAGGAATAAAAAGCGAACTTACAGGCGATATATTAGAAAATGATTATACTTGGACTTTTAATACTTTAAGACCTATAATGCAAAAAAGTTCTCCTTATGACAGACAATCAGAACTTCCTACAGATGTTAATATAGTTGTTTATTACAATATGCCTATATATCTTCAAAGTGCAAAAGAAAAAATACAATTAATAGCAAGCAATAATAATACTGCTATAGATTTTGATGTAAGATATGCAAAAATAGAAGATTTAAGAGAATGGGAAACTAATTCATATGAGTTGGAACAAGTATTAGTTATAAAACCTAAAAAAGCTTTAGCTAAAAACGATGAGATAACAGTATATATAGAAGAGGGACTTGCTGCTGTTAATGGTAATTTAGGCACAGCAAATAGTTCAAGTTTTAATTTTTCTATACATGATGAATTCTATTTTAAAGGAAACAGTGAACAAACAGTAACAGCATCATATTCTCCTGAAGCTCCTAAATTAGAGTTTAGTACAAGAGTTGAATGGGCTGACTTAATAAGAAATATGGAAATCACTCCTGAAATTCAACTTCCTACAGAAGAAGAAATTCAGCAGAACTCTTGGTCATCTAAAAGTTTTTCACTTTATCAATTAAGATTCAATCCAAATGTTACATACAATATAAAAATCAACGGAAGTTTAAAAGACTCTTACGGACAGACTTTGGCTCAAGAACAAAATATCACTTTAAATGTTACTGATTATAACCCAAGCGTTTCTATACCTTCAGGAATGGGAGTTGTTGAATCTTATGAAGGAATAAAACTTCCTGTACAGGTAATGAACCCTAATACTATTAATATACAAAGCAGATATATTGACAAAGAAAATATCATACCTTTCCTATTTGTAAATAAGCAGGTATACAGATATGATGAAACTCCTGAATTTAGAAGATATACAAATCAGTATAAAAATTTATTCGGATACAATAATACTTCAGAATATACTCCGGACGTTGAAAGAAACAGATATATTACAACAGCATTATATTTAACTAATTATATGGACAATAAACAGTATGGACTTTTATCTATAAAGTTTGATAGTAAAACAGGATATCAAAGTCAGTACGATTATTCTACATCTTCACAGATACAAATAACATCTATGGGATTAACAGGTAAATTCTCAGGCGATTCAAACACTATATTTGTAACTGATTTAAAAACAGGAATGCCTGTTGAAGGAGCTGAAGTAGAAATAAGAGATGATTTCAACAGAGTTTTAGCAAGAGCTACTACAGATGAAAATGGAATAGCAACTACTAAAGGCTTCAGAGAATTAGGAATAAAAAGAGCAAGCAGATGGGATACACCAAGACAATGGGCTATAGTTACAAAAGGCGATGATGTATCATTCATAAATAGTGATTGGGGTACTGGTGTTTCACCTTGGAGAATGGATATAAGTTATGATTATTCACCTGCTGATAGAGATTATAATGGTTCTATGTTCACAGAAAGAGGACTTTATAAACCTGGTGAAGAAGTACATATAAAAGGTGTTATAAGAGAAAATATATTAGGAAACTGGAAAATAGCTAGAGATTTCAAAACAGGATTATACACTGTTAATAATTCAAGAGGAGAAGAAATACATAAAGGAACAGTTACTTTAAATGAATATGGTTCTTATTTAATTGACTTCACTCTTCCTGCTGATGCTCCTACAGGATATTACAGTGTAAATGTTGAATTCAAAAGCGATTCAAATAAACAAAGCGATGAAGAAAAACAAGAAGGCGTAAAAGATCAAACATATAGTTTATCTCAAAGCTTCAGAGTAGAAGAATTTAAACCTTTAGAATATGAAAGCAGACTTTGGGTTGAAGATAAGAATTATTATTTAGGCGACACTATGCCTATTAAGATGTCAGGCTGGTATTTATTCGGCGAGCCTATGATATCTAATCAAGTAGATTATAATATATCTATGAATGAAACTTTCTTCACTCCTCCTAATAATGCAGGATTCAGATTCACTAAATTGAGCTGGTTTGAAGATGAGTATTATAATAATTATTATTCTATGATAGCAAATGGTACAGGTGCATTAGATGAAAACGGTGAATATGCTTATGCTCCTACTATAGATGCAAGCCGTTCAATACATGCTGCTTATGTTACTATAGAATCAACTGTATCAGGTGAAGATTCTCAAAGAGTAAGCACAACTAAAAGCGTATTAGTTCATGGAAGCGATTATTATATAGGTATAAAAAGACAAGGCTATTTCTTAGAAACAGATAAGCCTACACAATTAGAATTCATTGCTGTTGATCCTGAAGGAAACAGACTTGAAGGCAAAAAAATAGAAATTCAAGTTATAAGAAGACATTGGGAATCTGTAAGAAAAGCTATAACAGGCGGAAGATTTGAATGGGAATCTAAACAAATAGACGATGTTGTTGAAACTACTACAGTTACAACAAAAAAAGATCCTGTTGCCTACAGCTTTACTCCTACAAATTCAGGACTTTACATAATATTAGCAAGAGCAAAAGACTCTAAAAACAGAGAAGTTGCTTCTGATGAATATATGTATGTTATAGGTAAAGATTATGCTCCTTGGGCTATGTTCGATGATGATTTGTTAGAGCTTATCACTGAAAAAGAAGAATATCAGCCTGGCGAAACAGCTAAGATAATGATAAAATCTCCTTATGAATCTGCTACTGCTTTAGTAACAGTTGAAAGGGAATATGTAATAGATTCTTATGTTACAAATATTGAAGGTTCTACTGCTTTAATAGAAGTACCTATAAAACCTGAATATTTACCTAATATTTATGTAGGTGTTTCACTTGTTAAGGGAAGAGTTGAAAATGAAGCATATACTAATTATGCTACTGATGAGGGAAAACCTTCATTTAAAATAGGTTATGCAGGACTTTCAGTATCGCCTCGTGAAAAAGAACTTAATGTAAAAATAACAAAATCTGCTGATACTTTAGAGCCTCGCGATGAAATGACAGTAGATTTATATGTAGAAACTAAAGAAAGCCAACCTATGGAAACAGAAATTATGTTAAGCGTGGTTGATGTTGGAGTATTAAATTTAATAGGTTATAAAACTCCTAACTGGTTCAATACTTTCTATGGACAAAGACCTTTGAGTGTAGCAAGTGCCGACACAAGAATACACTTAATAGGACAGAGAAACTACGGAGAGAAAGGAGATACTCCTGGCGGCGATGGTATGAGAGCTGCTAATGATATGATGGCTAAAGCTGAAGCTATGGGTATGGATGTATTCAGCATAAGAAAGAATTTCTTGACAACTGCATTCTATCAAGGAAGAGTAAAAACTGATGCTAATGGTAAAGCTACAGTTACATTCAATTTACCTGATAATATTACATCATTTAGAATAATGGCTTCTGCTATAAATAAAGATGGTTATTTCGGTGCTTCTGATGATGTTGTTGTAGTTAAGAAAAATATCATGCTTATGCCTACCCTACCTGAATTTGCTTATGTTGAAGATAAATTCAAAGCTGGAAGTATAGTATACAATTATTCTGATCAGGATTTAGAAATAGAAGTTCAGGCTGTTGCTTCTAATGCTACAATAGAAAACGCATCTCAAATAATTACTGTCCCTAAAGGCGGTAATGCTGATGTAAGATTCGATATTATAGCTACAAACAGAGGAGAGGCTAAAGTTACAATACTTGCTAAAGGCGGAGAATATACTGATGCTGTAGAAAAAGCATTTGAAGTTAATATTCCTATGACTACAGAATCTGTTGCTCTATTCTCAAGCACTACAAATAACAATACTGATTTAATGCTTAGAATACCTAATATAACAGAAGCATATAAAGGTGCCGGAGATTTAGAAGTTTATATGTCTCCTAGTGCATTCAGCGAACTTACAGGCGGTATAAATTATCTTATAAATTATCCTTATCTTTGTTTGGAACAGCAGTTATCAAGAGTTTATCCTATAATAACAAGTAAGAGATTATTAGTAGACATGAAGCTTACTGATATATCTGAAGAAAATCTAGATAAAACAGTTCAGGATTTCTTAAAAATGATGCCTACATATCAGAGTCCTGACGGAGGATTCTCTTACTGGCCTAGCAAAACTTGGGTATCTCCATGGCTTACTGCTTATGCTGCTGATGCTATGATTAAGGCTAAAAAAGAAGGATATACAGTTGATGAAAACTCTTTAAAACTAGCATTAGAATACATCAATAATTATGCTAAGAGCGGAAATGCTGAAAAACCTAGCTTCTGGCAGGATGAATATATCAATCTTTCATCTATAGCTTATATTGCTGCAGTTCTTTCTGAAGGTGGATACAATGCTAATGATGTAAAAGCTATAATAGACAGAATATATCCTCAAGTTAATAATATACCTTTCTATGGACAGGTTCAATTAATGAGAGCTATGTACTATAACAAATATGATAATAAGGCATTAACTGAAGTTAGACAGTATATACTTAACACTATTAAAGAAGATCCTAACACAGCACATTATGAGCTTGAAGCATATTATTCTAATCTTTATTGGATACACTCTTCTTCAGTAAGAGATACATCTGTTGCTTTATATGCTTTAATAGAAACAGGATATGACAATGCTATTAATGAAAAAGTAGTTCGCTGGTTAGTTCAATCAAGAAAAAACGGCAGATATTTAAATACTCAGGACAATGTTTCAGTATTTGCTGCTATGAATATGTATTATAAAAAATACGAAAATGTTAAACCTAATTTCAAAGCAGAGTTTATATATCAAGGTAAAACTTTACTTGAAGAAACATTTACTGTAAGAACTCAGCCTAGCCTAACTAAAAAATATACTTTAGATGAGTTTATGAATGAAAGATTAAGTAATTCAAATACTAGATCTGCTTTAGCTAACATAAAACGCAATGGAGACGGAAGACTTTATTATGGTGTTAGACTTACTTATGCACCTCGTGAGTTAGCCGTTAATAGAGATATGGGTATAAAAGTAGAAAGAAGATACGAAACTAAAGACGGCAGAGTATTAGACTTAACTAAAGATAAATTCAAGCAAGGCGAAGAATATGTTGTAGTAGTTAAAGTTACAGCTCCTTATGAAAGACATTTTGTTGTAGTTGATACTCCTATTGCGGCAGGTATGAGAATATTGAATGCAAGCTTTGCTACAGAAAGCAGTGAAGTTAAAAACTTAACTGGAAATGCCGGCAAACCTACTTGGTGGTGGGGCGGATTCAATCACACTGAAAACTATAATGACAAAGTGTTATTATTTGCTGATATGCTTAGTGACGGCGAACATGAGTATAGATATGTAGTTCGTGCTGTTACTCCTGGTGAATATTTACTTCCTGCTACTAAAGCTGAAGAGATGTATAACCCTGAAGTATTTGGTTATGACGGACAGCATAAAGTTGTTATAGAAGCTAAATAAATCTAAACAATAATTTTATAAAATTAAAGGCGGTATCTTTCTATGAGGTATCGCCTTTTTTATTAAAGAGAAACATAGTATTATAAAATATTAAAAATTTAGTACTATAAAATGTTTTTTTTATAATATTGTATTATATATTTATTTTGAGGATATATAAATATGTCATTAGAATTATATATTGATGAATCAGGAAATACACATACTAATTGGGCAGATAATAGTCAACCATATTTTATTTATGGCGGATGGTTAATTGAATCTTCAAAAAAGTATGAAATAGAATCTTATTGTAATAATTTAAATATATCAAAATCAAAAGGAGAATTAAAATCTTCTAGTATATTTAAACATAATAAAAATTATTCAATATTTATAAAAATATTTAGTGATATGATTTGTAAATATAATGCTATACCATTTTTTAATATATGTAATAAAAGATATCTAGTCTCATCTTACATCGTAGAAACATTTTTTGACCCATATTACAATTCATCTTTAAATTATGAAATTTTAAGCTCAAATATTTATATGATATCTCAATTTAAACAATCATTAGCTTCATATATATTATTAAATGATAAATATAATATAATTGATGATTTTTCTGAGGTTATACAAAATAAAAATAATATTGATTTAAATAAAATGATAAATATTAAAGATAAATTGATGGAATTATTTTATGATATAAAAATTGTCTATAATTCTTTAACTAATTTTAGTAATCTAAATTTAGAAGATATGTTAGAATCTTTTAATAAAGAAAAACATGTACAATTTTTTAATAGCATACTTTTACCAGTTATGAGTTCTTTATTTATGAATTTAACAGATTACTTACATAAAAAAAATATAAAAGATGAATTATATATTTATTATGATAGTCTTTCAAAATATGAAAATTTTTTTAAATATGTTGAAGAGAATTACTGGAACATTAGTGAAATAAAATCTATAAAAATAGATCCTAATACTACTATATCTTTAGGATTTGAAAATTTGAAATCAATAAAACCAATGGATTCAAAAAATGAAATTTTAATACAATTGTCAGATTTATTGTGTGGTTTTACTTATAGAGTATATAGAAATTTTATAGAAAATAAACATATTGATAATAATATAAAATATTTTTTTGAATTTATTAAAAATAATATTAATAATTTAATAATAATTAATGAAGATACAGAAAATATCAAATTATTTTATAAAATATTTGGAAACGATACATTAAAAAATTATAATGATTATGATGTAATTGTAAACTATTTTAATTATTTTATTAAATAAAATATACTTTAAATTTAAATTAATTTTTTATATATAATAAAAAATTTCTTGATTAATATATAATTAGCTATATAATATTTGCAATAAAAAATCGGTTTTGTATAAAGGTTCAAAAATGAAAACAGAAAATAAGCATATTATAATAAGCGGTGAATTAGCATTAATTTTAGTTGTGGTTATGAATAGTTTTGGAGTTGTATTAATGCTCTACTCAGGTTCTGGAATATCTGCTATATCAAGTGTGCCTTATGCTTTTTCTGAAGTTATAAAAAATATATCGCTTGGAACTTTTACATATATTTTTCAAACCTTACTTGTATTAGTACTTATGATATTAAGAAAAAAATTTGTAGGAGAATATTTATTTAGTTTCGTTGTAGGATTTTGTTTCGGTAAGTTCGTGGATATACATGCTGCTTGGATAAATCATCTACCATTAACAATAACAAGCAGAATAATATATTTCATAATAAGTTATTTTATATTGGCATTCGGAATAGCTTTATCAAACAGATGCGGACTTCCTATAATACCAACAGATTTATTCCCAAGAGAATTATCAGATATAATAAAAATACCTTATGCAAAAGTAAAAATAACATTCGATGTAATTTGCCTCTTAACAACAGCAATACTTACATTTGTTTTCTTAGGTCATATAAAAGGACTTGGAATAGGTACTGTACTTGCCGCTTTCACGATGGGTAAATCTATTTCTTTTATAGGCAAACTTCTAGATAAAAAAATAGAATTTATACCGTATATAAAAAAACTATTGCATAAAGAAAATAATGCATGAATTTAAAATTTTTCATTTTCATCATTAGATATTATTCTAACTTCAGCATTTAAAGTTATGCCTTTCTGATTATAAACTTCTTCCCTTACTTTTCTCATAAGATTTAAAATATCTCTTCCTGTAGCATTATTATAATTGACTATAAAATTTGCATGATAAGGAGAAACCATAGCACCTCCTAACCTAGTTCCTCTCATATTAATTGAATCTATAACCTTACCTGCTATCATATTAGTTTCATAATCATTCAAAAAAGTACTTCCGGCAGAAGGATATTTAAATTGATTTTTATTCTTTCTGTCTTTATAAAACTTTTTCATCTCAGGCTTAATCAATTTTTTTGAGCCCTTATTTAGTTTAAATCTAACATCTACAATTACATATTTCTTATCCTGAAAAATACTTCTTTTATATGCGTACTCACAATCTTCAACATTTATATGCATATATTCAAAATTATCATCTATTATACCAACTTTATCTATAAACTCGGATACAGAATGTTCATAACATCTCGCATTCATATAAGCAGCACCTCCTATAGTACCAGGAAGTCCTGATAAAAACTCTAAACCTGTGAAAGCATTTTTATAAGCATATTTAACAACATCAGAAACTTTGGCTCCTGAATATGCTAAAATATTATGAGATGTATGCTCTATACGAGAAAAAAATCCCATATGAATAATTGGAAATTCTATAACTTTATCCAAAAATAATACATTGCTTCCACCTCCTAAAATCATATACCTTTTATTATTATCATTAAGATATTTAATCAAATCTATAAAACCATTAATAGTCTCAGGCATATAAAATTCCAAAGCCTTAGCACTAACTCTAAAAGTATTAAATTTTTTTAAAGAAACATTCTCTTTACTTAAAACACCATTAAAAGATTTAACCATTTCAATAATTCCTAATAAAATATTTATATAAATAAAACTAATAAAAACTATTAAAGTAATTTTATAAATTATACCAATGAGGTTTTTCTATCAAAGAAGTATTTACAAACATATCTTTAATATCCGCATCTTTATTTATTTTCCAATCATTCAAATCCTGATTAAAATTATAAGCATTCTTAAACATACAAGTCATAGATTTTACATTACTAACGTTCCATTTATTCAATGGATGATTAAAATTTTCCGCTCCAAAAAACATATAAGCCATATCAGTAACATTAGAAACATTCCAATTATTAATATCTATATTAAAATTCTTTATATTATGAAACATAGATCTCATATTAATGACATTAGAAGTATCCCATTTCTCTATGCCAGAAAAATCTATCCTCACATTATAGCTCTCATATTCACTATAGGAGCCTTCAAAACATGCAAAATTAGGCTTATCAAAAAGCATAGACATATCTGTTATCAATGAAGTGTCTATATCTCCTAAATATATATTATTATTTTCTATTAAACTTCTTAATTCAATTTTGTTTGTAGGTTTATATTTACTCATAATTTTTAATTACTTTGATTATTTTCTTCTGAAGAATTATTTTCAGTATTTTCATTACTTTCAGCTATAGGCGCTTCATTATTAGAAACTTCTTTTGCATCATGATTTTCTTGTTCTTCCTGATCTGTTTCTTCTACTTTAGGCATAAACTTTTCATCTCTTTTAAATACATAAATCTCTTTGAACTTCATCTCTTGTTTAAGAAGAATTTCTTTTTCTTTAACAAGTTCAAGCATAGCTAAAAAGAATGTAACAAGCTGCCTTTTAGTAACTCCGTCTTTAAATAAAGTAATAAAAGGAAAGAATGCTGTTTCGGATAATTTTATTCTTATCATATCAATAGCATTATCTATATGGAAATTAGACATTCCAGAAAGAACCGCCAAATCTGTTTCCGGAACAAACTGCACCTTAGTGAATGCATAAACCAAATCATAAAGCGTAATATCCTTCCAAGCTACCTCATTATCATCTGTATTTACAGTTTTGAAGAATTTTACTCTTTCAGTATCCTTTCTTTCAAATATAGTATCTGATGTATCCTGAAGTTTATCAAGCTCTTCAGAAACCATTTTATATCTTTGAAATTCAAGCATCTGCTCAACTATTTCAAATTTAAGCTTATCTGTAAATTTATCATCATCCATATCATGAGGAAGAAGCATTTTAGACTTATAAAGATGAAACTCTGAAGCAACAACTAAAAAGTCTCCTGTGGAATCCAAATTTAAAGCAGCCTGAGCCTTCAAATATTCTACAAACTGATCTATAATTTCAAGTATAGATACTTCATATATACTTTTCTCACTTCTTTTAAGCATATCAAAAAGTATAGATAATGGCCCTTCATAATCTATACTAGATAATGAAACTGTAAACTCCTTATAATCTGGTTTACTGTTTTCTGTTTCTTCTTTGGCTGAAGTGTCTGCATTTATAGCATTATTATTTTCTTGCTGTGTTTCGTTTATATTCTCTTCCATAATGGATTATAATATATTATAAAAATATAAAAATTCAAGTATATAATTTTCAATTAATATTGACAATAAATGAAATTCTAATATTATTTAAACAATGAAACAATATAAAAAATAAAATATTTAATAAGGGGTAATATATGAAAAAAATAAATATAGGTTTTATAGGTGCAGGTAAAATAGCAGAAAAAATGGCACAAACTATTTCAAAAATAAAAGAAGCACAATCTTATGCAGTAAGTGCAAGAGATATAAAAAGAAGCAAGGCATTTGCTAAAAAATACGGATTCAAAAAATTTTACGGCTCTTATGAAGAAATGCTAAAAGATGAAAATGTTGATTTAGTATATATAGCAACTCCGCATTCACATCATTATGAACATATAAAATTATGTTTAGAAAATAATAAAAATGTTATATGTGAAAAGGCTTTTACTGTTAATACAAAACAAGCTAGAGAAGTTTTAATACTTGCTAAAAAGAAAAAACTTTTACTTGCTGAAGCTATTTGGACTAGATATATGCCTAGCAGACAAATAATCAATGATACTATAAAAAGCGGTATAATAGGAAAAGTTACTTCATTAACTGCTAATTTAGGCTATGTTATAAATAAAGTACCTAGATTAATAGAACCAGAACTTGCCGGAGGAGCTTTACTTGATGTTGGAGTTTATACTATAAATTTTGCTTTAATGGTATTTGGTAACAAAATAAAAAAAATAGATTCTAGCTGTGTAAAAACTAGTAAAGGCGTAGATGAACAGAACTCTATTACATTAACTTTTGAAGACAATAAAATGGCTATATTAAATTCTACAATGTCAGCATTAACTAACAGAGAAGGCGTTATAAATGGCGATAAAGGTTATATGGTTGTAAAAAATATAAATAATCCTGAAAGCATAACTGTTTATTCATTAGACAGAAAAATTGTAAAAACAATAAAAGTACCTAAACAAATAAGCGGTTATGAATATCAAATAATTTCATGCATCAATGCTATTAATAACGGCAAATTAGAATGCGAAGAAATGCCTCATGAAGATATTTTGAGAGTAATGAATATAATGGATACTTTGAGAAGAAGCTGGAAAATAAAATATCCTTTTGAAAAATAATTTTATTTAATACATTAATAAAATAAAAGCCGCTAATATTTTTTATATTAACGGCTTTTTTATTTATATATATTTTTTAATTAATATCATAAACATATATACTTTCTTCTATATCTTCATCATCTATTTTCAAAGTATTTTTTGTACCGGAATCTTTAAATCCGTTTTTCTCATAAAATTTTTTAGCATCTTCATTTTTCTCAAAAACACAAAGACATATATTGGTATATCCAGACTCTTTCATGTATTTTACAGCCTGTTCCAACAACAATTTACCTATTCCAGAACCTTGATATATAGGGTGAACATATAATGATATAATCTCTCCATATCCTTCCATATTGCATCTGCTTTTTCCATGAGATATAACAGCTATAGGCTTTCCATCAATATAAGCTAAATGTGCCTCTCTTGTCTTATTATTAATACCCTCCTCAAACTCCTCGCACCAATCATCTAAATATATTCTTTTAAGATATGAATCAGGTATAATATTTTTATAAGCATCTTTCCAGCATATAGCATGAAGTTTGCTTATATCAAAAACATCTTCTAATCCTGCTTTTTTTATAGTTATATCCATTTAATTATACCTCTGCATTTTAATAATAATCATTACTATTAAATAAATTATATATCTATAATAAGTTATTTTCAATTATTTATTTTTATTTTTGATAAAAAATTACAAAGTGCTGAGATTTCTTAAAGCATTGCTTATCAAATCTTCTGTAGTCATATTATCTTTATTTTCTATTGCAGACAAAGCCTTAACAGCTTCATTATTTGAAAAACCTAATGATATCAAAGCTTTTATAACATCGCTTTCATTATCATTACTAATAACAGACGGTGAAATATTGATATCTATCTTTTCTATCTTATCCCTTAACTCAAATAAAAGTTTTTCTGCCTTTTTAACTCCCATACCGGATACTTTTTTTAGTAAATTTATATCCTTATTAAAAAGTATATGCATCAAATCATTTATAGAATAAGTAGAAAGAACTTCCATAGCCAATTTAGGACCTACCCCTGAAGCAGACATCAGAGTAGTGAACATATTTTTTTCTTCTCTAGTTAAAAAACCATAAAGTATCATAGCATCTTCTCTGTGTATAAGTTTGGTATAAAGCCTTATATTATCATCATTTTTTACATCTAATTTTTTTGATACTATAATCTCATAGCCAACACCATTACAAAGAAGAGCAATGACACCTTCTGATATTATTTGAACTTTACCTTCTATAAAAGCAAACATTATAAACTAGGCTCGTATTCTAATTCTTTTATAGTTTCAAGCATTTTATCTGTAGTTACTTTAGATTCATCATATTCTACTTCAGCACAAGCATTTTCTAAACTTACATTAACTTTGCTTATACCGTCTAAAGCACTTAATTCTTCAGTAACTGCTTTAACACAATTTTGACAGCCCATACCTTTTATTTTTATAGTAATATTTTTCATTTTAGTACTCCTTTGTTATAATTATCTAACAATTATATACTACATAAGGGTATTTTTCAATTATTTTTTTCTATTTTTTCAATATTTTTAGATTCTTCTTCTTTATACAAATTAAATACAACAGTCATTTCTGTACCGACATTCTCTTCACTTTTAATATGAATGTCAGCATTATAATAATTACATATATTTTTTACTATTGTAAGTCCAAGACCTGTACCATGAACTTTCAAATATTTATTATTTTTAACTCTGAAAAATCTTTCAAAAACCCTATTCAAATACTGAGGTGCGATACCGCATCCTGTATCTTTTACTGAAAATATAGCTTTATCAGAATTATTCTTTAAATATATCTTTACTTTACCGTCATCATCAGTATATTTTATAGCATTATCAACTAAATTATTAACTACTTCAGTAATTTTCTCTTTATTAGCCATTATAACAGCAGATTCTATATCTAATTCTACATCTATATTTCTCTGCTCGGATTTTATTCTATTGCTTTCAAATACATCAAGAACAATATCTTTTATGTCTATTTCTTCATCAACAGTTTCTTTCCAATTAGCTTCTATTCTGCTCAATGTAAGCATATCAATAACTAAATCTTTCATTCTTAAAGCTTCATTATTTATTCTTTTTATAAAATCTGCCTGATTCTTTCCGCCTCCTGTAGCAATAAGAAGTTCAGAATATCCTATTATAGAAGTGAGAGGAGTTTTTAATTCATGGGAAGCATTTATAAAGAAGTCCTGCTTTTCTATCTCAACCTTTCTTATATCTGTAACATCTTCAAATTTTATTAATGCAGATATATTTTCATTATTTCTTATAGGTATGATGCTTATTTCTATATCCATAGTATGTTCTTTAACATCAAATTTTGAAAATCTGCTGAACTCTATGGCATTATCTATTTTTTCTATTACATCATCATCTTTTATTATTTCATTGAGTTTTCTTATATTGCTGTCAGAAATTTCAAGCAAATCTAAAGCATACTGATTAATAAAAAATATCTCCTTATTTTTATTAACAGCTATAATACCCTGTGCTATATTCTCAAGTACATAATTAAGCTTTTCTCTTTCAGTCTGATAACCTGTGATATTTTCATTCAAACTAACAGCAAGTTCATTTATATCATAAAGAATAGTATTTATATCATTGTATCCCGTTAAATTTTTAGGTGTTGGAGATTTATTATTATATATATTATCCAGGGTTTCTTTTATCATATAGAAAGGAATCATAATATTACGGCTCATCAAAGGAAGAACCAAAGCCATAATTATAATAACTATACCTATAACCATTACGGCTGTAAATAAGAAGCTTATCAAATATTTATTAACTGACTCTATAGGAATTGAAACTCTAAGTATATAATCTCTTTTATCATCAGCTTTAATTTTTTTGGATACATACATATAAGGAGTTTTCTGACTAATAGAGGTATTTATAGAAAAAGCCGGCTTATTTTCCATACTATGCAATGCCTCTATAACATCGCTTCTATTTGTATGATTCCCCATAGGATTTTTAGAGGTATCTGTCATCGTATCAGCTACTACAACCCCATTTGTAGATATTATGCTGATTCTTAATTCTTCTTTATCTGACTGCAGTACAAATTTTCTAAAAGCATCTTCAGTTTGCACATCATATAAATCAATCTCTTTTTCAAGCATTTCCATAATATTTACTATCATAACCTGACTGTACATAATATTATTATATTGCACAGTAAACAGTATACCTATAAACATTAAAGCACTTGATAATATCAAAATGAGTAATGATTTATAAAATATGTTCTTAATCATCTTTAATCAAAATTATTGTACATCTGTTAATTTATATCCCATACCTCTAACGGTTATAATGTTTTCTTTAGTTAAATCAAGCTTTTGTCTTATGGATTTTATATGCATATCAATAGTTCTTGTTTCCATAGTATGATCAACACCCCATACTTCTTCAAGCATAGTTTCTCTGTCAACTACATTATTAGCATTTTCCATTAAGAGTTTAAGCAAATCAAATTCCTTTTGAGTCAAAATAACCTGTCTTTCTCCTACAAATACATTTCTCTTTTTAACAACAAGTTTTATATCCCCAAAAGTAAGCTCTTCAGCATCTAATCTAACATCTTTCTTTCTTAAATTTGCTTTTATCCTGGCAAGAAGTTCCAATACAGAAAAAGGTTTAGGCATATAATCATCCGCACCTAAATTAAGCCCTGTAACAATATTTATCTCGCTAGTTTTAGCTGTAAGCATTATTACCTTAATAGGAAGATGGGCATAATCTGTTCTAATAATTTTTAATATTTCTGTACCTTCTATATCAGGAAGCATTATATCGAGCAATACTAAATTAGGAGTTTGTTTTTTTAACGCTTCAAGCATATCATTACCATTTGAGAAACATTCTATAGTATATCCGGCCTCTTCAACGGTATATTTAATAAGATCTCTGATATTATCATCATCTTCTACTGAGTAAATAAGTTCTTTATTCATAAAATACTACCAAAATTAAAATTATTTTATTGTCAAATTAAATACTTTTTATATCATAAATATAATAAAAAAATACATTTTGTCAAAATATTTTATTCAGACTAAAATAACTAATTTATTATTAAATATAATAACTTCTATATTTTACATTATGTAAAAAAATAAACATTTAAATATTGACTTATAATATTTTTATATTAAAATCATTTATATATGAAACAAGAAATAACACCTATATTAGAAAATTATTTAGAAACTATCTACAATCTAGAAGTAGAGAAAAATTTTAAAGAAGCTATTAGAATAACAGATATAGCAGATTTAGTAGGACGTTCTAAAGCCAGCGTTAATACGGCAATAAAAACATTGTCAAAATTAGGGCATATCAAACATGAACATTACGGCGATATAGAACTTACTGACAGCGGAAGAGCTATAGGAAAAGATATTGCTGAAAGACATGCTATATTCTATTATTTCCTCACAAAAGTATTAAATGTGGATGAAAAAATAGCTGATGAAGAAGCTTGTTTAATAGAACATGCTATGAGCAAAGATACCGTACATAAATTTAAAGAGTTTCTTTGCGGATACTGCAAAAAAGAAAATATATTTAATAAAGAAAATTAAAATATTAAAAATTACAAACTAGTGCAGTATACAATTAATAAACTATATTATAAAATAATACAGGATAAATTTATAATATGAAATAAAAATAATAAAGACTAAATAGATATGTTTATCTATTTAGTCTTTATTTATTAACATCTCATTTATTATAAAATCTCGTCTCTTATCATATCCTCGAAAGTCTGTCTTTTTCTTATAATATAATGTTTTTTATCATCAATCATAACCTGAGGTATAAATAGTCTTGAATTATAATTGCTTGACATACTAAATCCATAAGCACCAGCATCAAGTAAAGCCACATAATCGCCCTGCTCTAATACACTGCTTTCCCTGTCATATGCAAAAAAATCTGAGCTTTCACATATAGGTCCTACAAAATCATAATTTGAAACATTATCTTTTTTAACTAAAGGATATATTTCATTATAAGCATCATACATAGCAACTCTGACATAATCATTCATACCGCCGTTTAGTATAACATATTTTCTTCCAAGTTCTTCTTTAATATACTCTACCCTCATTATCAAAGCACCGGATTCTGCCACAAAATATCTTCCTGGTTCTGTAGTAACTCTCAAATTCATTTCTTTTAATAAGTTAATGCTTTCAGCTTTAAATTTATTAAAGTCAAATCCTGAATGGTTTCTATTATATCTTACTCCGTAACCTCCGCCTATATCAATATCTGTAATATTAAATCCCATACTATTAATTTCACCAATCAAATCTCTCATAACTAAAATAGCTTTATAAAAAGGTTCTGCATCTGTCATTTGAGAGCCTATATGCATTGATAAAGATTCTATTTCTATATTACTTAATGATTTAAGCAATTCAGAATTCTCTCTGATAGTTTTTATGCTTATACCGAATTTGTTTCCATTAACTCCTGTAGTAATCTTTTCATGAGTATGGGCATCAACATTCGGATTAACTCTTATTGAACATTTAACTTTCTTTTTGAGTTCTTTAGCTATATTATTAATTCTTATAGCCTCAGGAATAGATTCTATATTAAAACGTTTTATATTAAGTTCTATTGATTTTCTTATTTCTTCCTCTGTTTTTGCAACTCCAGAAAATACTACATTCTCAGCCTTTCCGCCTGCCTTTATATATTTTAAAGTCTCTCCTATAGATACAACATCAGCACCTATACCCTCTTCAGCCATCATCTTTAATATAGATAAATTATTTTCTGCTTTAATTGCATAAACTATTAATACATCATTCAAAGGTGAAAATACTTCTTTCAAAAATCTTATCTTATTAAGTATATCATTCTTTGAATAAATATAAAAAGGCGTGCCGTAAATTTCAGCAATCTCTCTAATATCAACGTTTTCACACATCAATATATTATTTTCATAAGCAATCATTATTCATTTTCTCCTAATTGTTTATTTATTTTTTAATTTAAAATTTCTGTTATATTCACAGATATAATTCCCTCATCTGCTAAAAGAGGTAAATTATCTTCTAAAATTTTTAATGTTTCTTCGCTTTGGTAATGCCCTATACCAACTGCTATGCCATACTCTTTAGATAATTTTATTAACTCCCTCCACTGCTTCATTATAGAAGAGTAATCCCTTTCATTATCTAAGAACACAGATCTCCTAGCAGTTTTTACTCCATATTCAATAGCCATATCATATATTAAACTATCAGACACAGTATAAGAATCTACAAAATATTTATCGTTATTTTTAGCATAATCAAGCATATATGAAACCACACTTTCATCAGAGCTTGCAACAGAGCCGGTATGATTATTCATTCCATTTGCATAAGGTACCTTTGAAAATGAATAATCCAATAATCTGAATACTTCATCTTCATTCATTCCTTTTCTTATTAAAGTCTGCTCTCCGAAATAATCACTGCCTTCCATGGGTATATGCAAAATAATATTAACATTATTGCTATATGCGGCATAAGAAAAATCTGTGCTATGATAGGAATCAGGAAGAACTGCAAAAGTTATATTGTATTCATTAGCTAAATAAAAATATCTGTCAGAATTATCTAAAGTATTTCCGCTGTCATCTATTATAATACTTATACAATTACTATGTTCATTTATTTTATTTAAAATAGGCTTTGCGGTATCCGGTGAGTTTACATCAGCCAAATGAAATATATCACTTGAGGGCTTCTCTGTTATATTTTTTTGAAGAATTGTATTATTATTTGAAATGTTAGAAATATAATCTGCATATTCAAAACTAATATTATAATTTTCTTTAACCTTTATAAAAGTAAAGGCAAATATACAAAGTATAATAATTGAAAGTACAAATATAAATATATTTTTCATAAAATTATTAATGTAAAAAATAATTCATTAATGATATCTTAAATAGTAATAAAAGTCAATTATTTATGCACCATATATTCTGCACTCACAACAGCATGTTCTTTGCATTTGGGACATTTTGGAGATAATTTTTTTAAAATTTTCTGTATAAAAGATTCTTTTTTAGAATCAATTTTTACTATTATATTTCCATTTTCATCTTTTTCTGCTTCTTTAGAATCTAAAGAAATAAAAGAAAGTTCTGAAGGAACATTTAATTTCTTATCAGTAGTAAAAAAATATCCGCAATTTCTGCATCTGTAATGAAAAGGAGGTTTATCTTCAAACATACTATAATCCTTTTTATATTAACAAAATTATATATCTAATACCAATAATTTATCCTGCTCTGTATCAAAATGATCTGCCATATAAATAGCATAACTATCTTTTTTTATAACACTTCCTTGTTTTACTCTATTATGCCCCACAACTTGATTATATCCTATCCATGCATCTTCCGATAAATCCATGGCATCAGCCCATAATATACCGGCAAACTTACTTCTTCCTCCCCTCCTAAATGAAGCTATATTGCAGTCATCTTTATCATTATTATAAACTATATTTACAATATCATAAATATTATCAATATTAATATCTTTTAAATCGTATTTCTGCTTTATATATTCAATCCAACCATTTGTAATTCCGGCATGAGTAAATATATAATTATTTTCCATATGTATTGTTTTAAAAATATCAGAATTATCATTAAATATTTCATGCATTTCTTTAGCATAAGTTTTTCTGTATCTGCTTGCTGTAGGATACCCCACTATATACTGAAAATCATGATTGCCTATAAGAAGAATAACTTTATCATCATGATTCTTTTTAAACTCTATTACATCTTTTAAATTATTAATTATCTGCTCATCAGTAAAAGTAACCCAGCTGTCATCACTATAATCTCCCATAAAAATCACTCTATCAAACTTATCAAACCTTCCTTCAATAAGTTTTTTCCAGCAGCTTTTTCCATGTAAATCACCTATAACAGCAGTTTTCATTAAAGTCTCCTTACCATTATATTTATATGCTGATAATCAATAACAGAATCTTCAGAATCCTTTTCAAGAACTTTATTAATATAAATAGTTTCAAATTTATTCTGTAAATATTCTTTAAACTCTCTTATTGTTTCCCAATATTCTTCATTATTATGAGAAGTATTAATTTTATTTTTATGTTCAAAGTTATCTTTTATTTTATATGCTATATTATCAATAATCTTCTCTTCTATCTCATAAATTTTACCTATATTCTGAACTATATTTATTGTTCTATAAAGATCCAAACTAAAATTAGATGTATTTGAAATCATATATATATTTATAGAATAATCCGAAGATTTTCTCTTGTCTTCTAATATAAAATCCAAAGTTTTAATGGATTCGTCTATAAAATTCCTATTAGTTTCTATATCATACTGAACATTTAAAGGCTCTATACCTATAATTTTCTTTATAAATAGTGAATCAAATTGATTATAAAAATATTTTTTCACATTATTAAAGAATAAATGTATATAAAAATATTTCATTTCTCTGTCTTTTACAATATCTATCAACTTGTATAAGAAATTGCTTAAATCATTTTCATTTATATTTACTTCATAATGAGAGGATAACTTTCTTATAACATCTGATATATTATTATTAATAACATCAACAATTTCTGTTTTATCATCATTTTTTACATATATAATATTATTATCCAAATTTAAAGAAGGTAAATGAAGAGAATCTCTTTTTTCTTTCAATATTTTTATTTTATTTTCTATATCTTCTTTTATAATATCTTTTTTATCATTAGGGGTTAAAAATAATATTTCTTCTTCTATATATTTATTACCTTCTGATTCCTGCTCTTTTTCCAGCTCTTCTATTTTTTCTAAAGTATAAAATTCCTTTTTCTCCAATACCTCTTCTATTCTTTTTAAGTTATTTTCTCTATCAGCACCATAAACATATAATGTAAATTTATATCCGTATTTTATATCAAGCCCCATCATCTTTATAAAAGATTTGGCATTAACCCTCTTTCCATTCTTGTTCTCTATCTCTATTTTATCCTCAATAGTCCTAAAAAAATCAACAATGGAATTAACTGTTTTATTATCGCTTACAATAGAATTTCTACATTCAAACTCTTTGGATATAAAATCATTATTTTCCATACAATATCCTATATATTTTTTTCTTCTATAACTATAATTATATACAAATATACAGACAAATCAATTAGTTATGTATAAAAACATATTAAAAACTATATAGCATTACTATATATATACCTATATAGGATATATAAAATATCTATATAAAGATAAAATAATTTAATTAATTATAGACAACATAAATAAAATACCTTTAAAAAGTGCTATTTTTTAATATTTTTAAAATTAAAAATTTAATTAAAAATGCTTTATTTATTTTAAAAACATATATAAGTATTTATATCGTACAAATCAAACATAAAAACCCTTGAAATTCTAAATAATATTGTTTATAATAATAAAAAATAAAAAATAACAGAGTAAAAACAGAAAAATATGATTGATTTTAATTTAAAAGATATTAGAGAAAAAATTTTGAAACTAACACAAAGCCAATTTGCTAAAATGTTAGGCGTGCGTCAAGATTATATTTCTAGATTGGAACGAAATGCTAATAATATAACTCTTGACTTATTGGATAAGCTTGCAGAAAATACTGGACTTACTATTGATGAACTTACAAAGTATAAAAAGAATTCTTTTGAAAGTGAAAATCCATATCTTTATGAGAATCTTATTAATGTACAAGTCATCATAGATAAAATTAATGAAGAAATAAGTACAGTAGATAAAAAGAATAATGAAAAAATATCAGAAATAACGGCTGATGTTTACAATAAAATTAGCGATACTTTTGATATTGTGGTTTATGGAAGATATAGTTCTGGAAAAACTTCATTTATAAATGCAATATTCGATAAAAATATAGATACAAATCCTTATTCTGAAGAAACCAGCAATGATGAATATTATTTGAATGATGATTCCAAACTATTTAGAATAATTGAATATAAAGAAAATCTTCTTGATACTAGAAAGTACAATAATCAAAATATGTTTATATATTTATGTGATATAAATGCTTTTTCTCAGGAAGATATTACTAATATAAATGCTTTAGCAAATTTTATAGATGATTTCAGCAATATATCTATAATATTCTCAAAAGCTAATATTTTTGATGAAAACGAATTAGACAGTGTTATTGATAAAAAATTCGAAATATTAAAAAACTTTATAGAATCTTCAAACAATATTAAAAAGATAGATTATAGCCTATTGAGAAAGAGATTCTTCCCATTTTCGATAAATAATAATAATCTAGTTAAGCAGATAAAAGATGATTTTGCTGAAAATATAAAATATGCTTACTATAATAGAATATTAACAAATATTAATTTTATTACAGAAATAATAGATAATAAAAATAACTTCCAAGAAAATGATAAATTAGAAGTTAATTTAAATAAAATAAAAATATCAGTTAAAGAAACATTTAATGAAATTTATAAAAATACTCTTAATATAGACAGCATAATTCAATCAATTGATAATAATAATGTATACAGAAAAAAAGATGATATAAAGGTATTATGCAACAGTATAAATTCTAATTTAGATACACAATTATATAATATACTTGCTATTACAAAAGAAGATTTTGATATTAAAGAACCAAATAAAATAAAAACAAATTTGATAAATCTTTCTATAGGTATTATACCTTCATTCAATTTATTAAAAAACAGCACAATGAAAATAATAAATATAGTAGGAGTATCTTTATCATTCCTTCCTAGTGTTGTATTTATATTATCAGGGTTTATGTCTTTTTCTGGAAATTGGAAAAAAACACTTTCTAAAAAAGTTATTAAAGCTTATGAAGAAGAAAATGTGGTATCTAAATATAATAAAACAATAGATGAATATTTCAATAATTACTTGGCTAATTTAAAAGAAACAGATACTAAAACTAAAGAACTTCTTCAATATCAAGAAGATGCAAAAATATACAAAAATATAAAATCTATATTACTTAATTTTTCATCTTATATAGAAACAGAAAAAAATAAAAAATAAAATAATTTTAATACAAAAAAAGAGCAGGTTTATTTTTACCCTGCTCTTTTTTATATTATAAATTTTTTATTTAACTATTAGTATTATTAGTATAAACCATCCAAGTACTATCAGGTAATTGATAATAAGAATTCTCTATAAGTTTTTGTACATTCCTTCTATATAAAGCACTTTCTACTTCTTTTATATTAGCCATACTAAGTTTAGGATCAGATAATATCAAATATTCGGCTATAGTTCTTCTGTCAGTATTTTCTTTTTCCATTATTTCTTTTATATATTTTATTCTCTCTTCACTGTATGTTGTTTTTGGTTTTGAAACATCGAATGCTATATATGATAAGTATCCTCCGTTATTTTCACCTATATAGTAGTTAGTTTTATACAAATTTATTTCATCTTGATTGAACATGCTTCTTATAAGTGCCTCTTTATATCCTTGAGCTAATTCATCAGAAACATTTGTGCTCACCATAATAAGATTTAAATCTTCCTCACTTGAAAGAGTAGATATTTGATATGCACTTTCATCTATCTGTCTGTATCTTCCTAAAACCTGAGCTTCTATCAAAGTCTTTCCTCCAAGCACCCTCATCTCAGGCTCCTGTACCAATATAAGCTTTGAACAGCTTGTAACAAATAATAAAATGAGTAAAATAAATATCATATTATAACATTTCATAAAACAAATATCTCCTATTTTTACTGTATTAATTTCCGCCTTCTAAATATGATATAACATCAGAGAAAGGCATAGGCTCAAGTCCGAATTTATCTCCTTCAAATGCTATGAGCTGCTGTTTCTGCTGATTAGGTTTATCCAAGTTTTGATCTCTAAAATAGAATGTAGTAAATACTTTATTAGCAGATATACTAAACTCTACCGAATTAGGATCATAACCGAATTGTACAATATTTTCAACAGTAGATATACCTGGGTTAATAGGTCTTATCATCTCTATTAAGAACTTAGAAAATTCTGTGGACATTTTACTTATACCCACAAAGAATGTAGTAGGTCTTATATTATTCAAAGGACTTACACCAACTCCGGCAATATCTGCTGTAAGATTAACCAATAATTTTTCATCATTAATCTTTTCTCTATTTTCAGGAGCAAGCAAATATTTAAAGTTTATATCACTTGCTAAAACACGCATATCATATTTTATAGTACTTGTATTAAAGCTTCCCAAATCAACATTGAGCCAAGGTAAATGTATAGCTCCTCTTCTTGGTGCTGTATTATTTGAGATAGATGTTAAAAATAAATTATCATCAAACTTTTCTCCGCCTATATATATAGATGATTTCAAATCCTGTATTGTAAGTCCATGCCCTTGAACTTTAACATAAGAAGAAAAATCTCTTAATCTTATACTATCATCTATAAAAGGAGTAACTTTTAAATATACTCTTAATTGTTCAAAAAATACATTCGGAATCTGTTCTATAAGAGGAGTATATCTTGTAGCTGTAGCAGTAACTTCATTATCTGTAGGAGTCAAATCAAAATGATAGTCTATATTAGAAGTAAGACCTTTTAATACTATAGACATCTTATCTGGAGAATCCATATTAGCAAAGAACTTATCAGTTTTAAAAACACCGTCTGCTATATTATTTTTCAAATTACCATTAACATTGAATAATCCGCCTATTTCAATTCCAAAAGGTAAATATAAATTATCTGTATCCAATCCTACATTATAATTCAAGTCAGCATTTTTTATAATAGGAGTAAAATAACCATTAACATGTACTAACAATTTATTAGTAGGACTTTGTAAATTAAATTCTCTAATATCAGCATATAAATTTTCTCCGAAATTAACATCCGCATCAACCTTCATAGTAACATCTTGAAGTTTGTACTGTTTTTCTGTTACATAAAAAGTACTGAAATTTGTAACTGTTGCAAATTTATCATCTAATGACAAATTATATCCTAAAGCACTAGTCATTTTTATATCATCTTCAAAAGGCAAACTATCAAGAATCTCTGACAATTTAGTAGAAAGCCAATTCTTCATAGCATAAGGAGCTATTCTTAAAGTTGATATATTAACAAAACCTCCCTTTAATCCTAAACCTTCTAAATCAAGATTGGATCTAAAATTAAGGAAATTATCTAAATCAAAATTAAGTTCAGTAACTTTTACATCCTGACTAAGCAAATCAGCATTAGCAAGCACATTAAGTTTAGCAGTAGCAGTAGAAGAAACTTCGCCATTTAAATTATAAGAGAAATTTCTTATTATTCCATTTACTGTTGTATTAATATCATTTATCATCTGTCCGAAAACATGAACATCTAAATTAAGAGAACCTCTTGCAAGTCCTCCTGAGAAATTAGCAATAGGCAATGATGTTACATTTATATTTAAATCTGTAGGATCATCAAACTTTACTGCACCATTAACTTTTATATCAGAATTAATATATTTTGAAGATACATTATCAATATAAAGAACAGTATCGCTTTTCTTATTAGGATCATTAATAGCAGGAAGAACTCCTAATGCCCCATCCAAAGATGATAAAACTCTAAATGATACATCTGTATTGCTAAATCTATATAATTTTAATGCTGTTACTCTATCAATAGTTGTATTATGATCTAATTTTATATCTTCTCTTGAAATATTATTAGGATTAAAAGTAAAATTCAATTTTGTTCTTGAATTAAGATTATTTACAGCTATAGTATCTCCCATAGAGAAATTTATTTTATCAAGCACAACATTAATTGTATTAGTTAAATTATTTATAGTGCCGCTGCTTTTATCTGCATCCACATTGACCATACCGCTCATATTTATACCTAAAGAAGGTACAAACATAGCCGCTAAACCATTTATTTTATCTAAATTAAGTCTTGCATATAATGTATCTAAATTAACCCCTATATTTCCGCTGAATATTTGATTTGCAGAAGCTATAACCTTTAATATTTCATCATTCAAAAGTTCTGAAGATAAATTTTCTATAGATACGCTTTGAGTTCTTATATTATATCTGGCAAGAAAATGTGCCGCAAACTGCATATCATCACGTTTTTTACCATTATAACTAAAATTAGGATCGTCTATTTCAAAATCGAATGTTATTATTATCTCATCTTTATTTTCTGTACCATCAGGATTTTTAGGATATGATACATCCAAATTAAATAAAGGATTATCATTAAAGAAAATACTGCTGTCATTATACGCTAAGCTATTACTTATAAAACTTTTCAAATAAATATCTTTCAAAACCTCAGGAGCAGATATACCCATCACCTGAGATAATGAAAATCTTTTTGTATGCAAGTCCAAATGAAGATTATAATTACTTAAACTAGCTATAAGTCCGTTATTAGGTACATTAGTTAAAAATGATTTGCTGTCTGCTTTTAATGCTAAATTATTTATTCTAATATTTTCCACATCAGCTTTTAATTTAAGAAAATCAAGTTTGCTGAAATCAAAAGGCTCTTTATTAGTATCTTCTTCTTTAGGCTCTGACGGAGGCATATCCGGCAAATTCCAATTTCCGCTTTCGTCTGTAAACATATAGACATATAAATTATCTATACTCAAATCCTGAACATGAAGCTTTAAAAAGAATAAAGAAAAAAGTGAAAATTTTAATCTAAAATTATCTATCTTTATATTTTCTTCATTATTAAAGTTATCAGAATTATAAAGCACAACATTGCTCATTTCTACTTTTGGAAATAATAATCCGTATTTAAAATCGCCTATTTCCAATTTTCTATTAGTAGCAGAATATACTATATTTTCAATAAGATTTTTCATTCTTTCATTATTGAAATATATTCTAGCTCCGGCAATGCCTACAACAATTAAAAAAAGAAGTATCAAAGGTATATATCTTTTTTTGAATCTTCTTTTTTTCTTATTGTTATCTTTATTCTCTTGTTCTGATGATATTTCAGTTTTTTCTTTTTTCTTAAAAAAATTCTTCATAATAAATCTTCTATAACAATATATTTTACATATTTATAAAACAATTTTACACTTAAAAGGTAGTATATTATAAAACATATTCTTTATCAATAGCAAATAAATATTTAAAAGTCATTAATTATTCATAATATCCATTATCTTCATAAGTGTTATCTTCATCATTATGATAATATGTATCATTTTCATAAGTATTATCCTGATAATAATAATCATTGTACATATTTTCATTGTTATTTGTATCTTCTTCATTACTATAATAATAATATTCAGAATTATAATCTTCAGGTCTTATAATTATAACATTATTAGTATTATTGAAATTACTTTCTAAATTTTCTTCAAATTGTTCTTCCGGTATATTATTATTATTTAAATAATTATTGCTGTAATTATAATAATCCATTTCATAGGTATTAGTATTATTGTATAAATCATATCCATAATTATAATCGCCGCTTATTTCATTTGATATGCTCATATTAAACTCATAATTTCTAGCCTTTGAAATACCTTTTTTCCATCCCTCTTTAGTTAAATCTCTTTCAAATATGAGATAATATCTGCCTTGAGACAAACTTATTTCCTGCTCATCATCAGTCTGAGGCATAGTAATAATTTTACCCAATATATCATTAGAAATACTTATATTAATAGCCTGTGAATCTATTAAAAAATAAGAAAGCTTAACACTTGATTTAATAGGTATGCTGAAATTGTAATAATCTCTGTCATAAGAATAATCTATAGCACCTTTATATGTTTGATTAAACTCTATAGTTTGAGCTTCCTGAGGTTTATTATTAGGTTCATGTTCAATATATTTATCATAAGGCTTAGCTATAATGCTTACTCTATATGGTATATTATTAACTGCATTAGTAGAAGCCAATATAAAATAATATGACATATAAGGATAAAGTATAAGCTTATCAACAGTCTCTCCGTCTCCTGTATTGTTAATATCTTTCATAGTTATCCAATTACCCTTTTGATCATAAAGTCTTATGCTTGCATCTATAGCAGGAACTCCTGAAAGCTCTATAGAAATAGAATATGTATTAAAAGAACTATTAGTTATTTTATATGCATCTGTTTCAAGATTTTTTAAATCCCCAGTTTTCAAAGTAGGATTATAAGTTTGGCTATAGTATCCATCTATTGTATATAGTCTGTTATCGCTATTAACATCTATAATCTGAGCTGCAGAAATTTTATCATTAGGCTCTTTTTCGTCGGTTTCTTTATAGTCTCTTTTTTTAATTATAAACATATAATCAATATTTTCTTTTACATTATCTTTTGGAGCTATTGATATATAATATTTATTTTCATCTATATTATTTTCAGAAGCTTCAAAATATATATTCTTCATTATCTGAGTTGTATATATCATTTCTTCTTCTTTTTTATTTTGATTATTGTTATTGCTGCTTACTGCTTCATTAGTATTACTATCATTTGTAATTGGATTTGTTTCAGTATATGGCACTTCATCCGGTTCATTTATCACTTTTATTATATTATTCTTATAATCATATAAAGTCATTATAACAGGAGAATATGTAGAATTGGAAACATAAAAATCTATGATGCTTGCTTTACCATCAAAAGTAAAATAATAATAATCTGTATTATCCCCTTCCAATTGCCCAATTATACCGTCTTTATTAATTTTCTGGGCTGTTTCAAAAGTATTATTACCGCCTGCTTTTTTTTCTAATTTATATTGTGAAGAACTGCATGATGCTATAATAATCATTGCAATATTAATAATAATTACAAAACCAATTTTTCTCATTTTATCTCCGTTATAAAAAACAATATACAAAATTATACATTATTCTATAATAAAAAGATACTTAATATTTTTATATATTTCAAAAAAAATAAAATAAAAATAGAAATAGCTATTGACATTTTTATTTATGTATGGTATTATTTTTTTACGTTTTCAAATTAATATGGGTAGGTGGCCGAGCAGTCAATGGCAGCAGACTGTAAATCTGCCGACGTGAGTCTACGGGGGTGCGAATCCCTCCCTGCCCACATTCTTTTTTTACGAATATTTATCTTAAAAAGAGGTATCGCTTTGGCTATAGAATTTAATAATGAATATATATCTATAGTTATGGAAGCTAACCTATCTGCTCCCGAAGAAATAAAAACTTTTGTAGAAGATTCTGATGAAGCATGTAATATAAGAATGCCTGTTGTTGTTCTTGATATGAAAAATGTAAAAGAAATTAACAGTGCAGGAATAGCTAAAATACTTAAACTTTATAAAAACCTACAATCACTTAAAGTTAAACTATTTATGATTAATGTGGATGACTCTATAAAGCCTACTATAAAAAGCTTAATGATGTTCAGTTTAATAAAATATTTTGATGATCCTAAAGATTTTAGTATATAATATCATATAAAATATTGTTTTCATATACAATTAAAAATTTTAATACTCAGCATTTGAAAATACTTAAATTTATAAAATATCTATATAGCAAATAAATATCTTAATAAAAAATTTAATTATTATAAAATGGGCTATAAAATTAATTATAACCCATAAAAAATCAATACTTACTTTTCTACTTCTTTTTTGTATTTAATCAAACCTTCTTTCAAAATTCTCATAGCTTTTTTAAGATCATCTGAATTAAGTACATAGCACATTCTTATCTCATTTCTTCCTAAACCTTCAGTAGCATAAAAACCTTCAGCAGGAGCAAACATAACAGTTTCATTATCAATATTGAAATCCTTAAGAAGCCAAATAGCAAAATCTTCAGCATCTTTAACAGGAAGCTGAGCTAGAACATAAAAAGCCCCCTCAGGTTCTCTCATAAATACTCCATCCATTTTTGTAAGTTCTTCAAAAAGAATCTTTCTTCTATTATCATACTCATTTCTAGTAGCCTCAAAATAATCAGAAGGCAAATCATATAAAGCAGATGCACCTATCATTTCAAGAGTAGGAACTGATAATCTAGCCTGACATTCTTTAAAAATAGCTTCCATAAATTCCTTATTCTTACTTATTATACAACCTATTCTAGCACCGCATGCAGAAAACCTCTTTGAAATAGAATCTATTATAATAACATTCTCCGCTATGTCATTATAACTACCAAAACTTATTGCTTTTCTATCACCATAAACAAACTCTCTATATACTTCATCACTTATAATGAAAAAATCATGCTTTTTAGCTAAATATGCTATATCATCCAATTCCCTTTTTGTAGATACAACTCCTGTAGGATTAGAAGGATTTGAAAATAAATATCCCTTAGTTTTTTTAGTAATGCTTTTTTCTATTATTTCGCGGCTCGGTAAATGAAATCCGTCTTCTGCATAAGTCCTTACCACATTTCTTTTAATATTAAGTATATCATAAAAACTATTATAATTAGCATAATAAGGTTCTGACACTAACATTTCATCGCCTTCATCAAATATTGCAATTAAACTAAGAAGTATAGCCTCACTTCCTCCGCTAGTTATTATTATTTCATCTTCATTATAATGAATACCTAATCTTTCATAATATTTCTGAATTTTGCTAATAAGTTCTTTAGTACCTCTTGAATGCTCATATTTTACAGTTTTTATATCGCAGTTAGCAATAGCATCAAAAAATACCCTAGGTGTTTCTATATCAGGCTGACCTATATTAAGGTGATGTATTTTTATTCCTCTCTTAGCAGCTTCTTCAGCATAAATATTTAATCTTCTTATAGGAGAAGCTTTAAGCTGCTGTACTCTTCTAGATAGATACATGATAAACTCCAATTCATTGTTGTATATAATAAAATTTTAACTATATTCTATATAAAAAATAAAGGAGCTATAAGATAAATTACAGCCCCTTTTTCATTCTCTTAATCTTTCTAAGACTATTATTTATCTATTTCCCTATATTTAATTAAGGCCTCTCTAAGTATATGCATTGATTTTTTCAAATCTTCAGAATCTAAAGCATATGAAATTCTAACCTCATTTTTTCCTAATCCTTCAGTGGCGTAGAAACCTTCCGCGGGTGCGAACATAACTGTTTCATTATTTATATTGAAATCTTTTAAAAGCCATATGATAAAGTTTTCTGCATTTTTAACAGGAAGTTTAGCAAGAACATAGAAAGCTCCCTCAGGTTCATGAGTAACTACTCCTTCCATAGTAGCAAGTTCTTCAAATATAATTTTTCTTCTATAATCATATTCTTTTAAAGCTTCATCAAAATAGTTGTCTGGTAAATCATATAAAGCAGCAGCTCCAACCATATCTAAAGTAGGAAGTGATAATCTAGCCTGACATTCTCTGAATACAGCTGTCATTAATTTTTTATTTTTACTTATAAGACATCCTACTCTAGCTCCGCATGCAGAAAATCTTTTTGATATAGAGTCTATAATAATAACATGATCTGCTAAATCTTTATAAGTACCGAAACTTATTGCTTTTCTATCACCATAAACAAATTCTCTATAAACCTCATCGCTTATAATAAATAAATCATATTTCTTAGCAATATAAGCAATATCATCTAACTCTTTTTTAGTATATACAACACCTGTAGGATTTGAAGGATTTGCAAGCATAAATGCTTTTGTTTTTGGAGTAATATGTTTTTCTATTTCTTCTCTGCTAGGAAGATGGAATCCATCCTCTGCATAAGTTCTAACAGCATTATATTTAATATTATAAAGATCATAAAAACTTTTATAATTAGCATATAAAGGCTCAGATACTAATATTTCATCTTCTTCATCGAATATAGCAAGCATAGCAAAAGATATTGCCTCAGAACCTCCACTAGTGATAACTATATCTTCTTCTTCATAATGAATGCCTAATTTATCATAATATGCTTGAATTTTATTAATAAGAGGTTTAATACCCCTTGAATGTTCATATTTAAGCGTTTTTTCATGAAATTTAGAAATTGCTTCAAAAAATATTTTTGGTGTTTCAATATCAGGCTGACCAACATTAAGATGATATATTTTTATACCTCTTTTAACAGCATCTTCAGCATAAGGATTCAATTTTCTAACCGGCGAAACCTTTAATCTCTGAATTCTTCTAGATATATCCATAATGACTCTCCATTAATTATTCTAAATAGTAATTTTTTAGCTAATTAAATATATATGAAACAATAAAAATTGTCAATATATTTTATTTAATTATTAATAAATAAATAAAAAAAATCATAAAATAAACATTATTTATAAATAAAAATTACACTATTATATATATAAAATAGTTTATAAAGTGAAATTTGGTATCATAATTATAGAATTATAAAAACCATTAATTATTTTTTAATCATAAATAATAAAATATTACCAAATATTGATAAAAGATGTTTTTTGATATAGAATGAATGACAAAATAAAAAATGAAATTTAAATATGCATATAAAAAAAATTGTAACAATAATAATAGCAGCTATTTTATTATATATTCCGTTATATCCTTTTGGCGGAAAGCCTATTCCAATAGAAAAAGTTAAACCTTATTATACTATTAAGGATACTGCTAAAATAGATGTATTTATATATACAAATTTAGGTAATAATACAAATTACAATTATTTATGTTTTGCAATAGCAGATGCAGTTGCTAGTCAGATAGAATATAACAAAACCTTGAGACTTCAATCAGAAACAAATTATACAATAACACCTGTAAATTTTGAAAGAGCATATAATTATAAAGTATTTCAATTTACTAATATAACATACACAAGCAGAACTGAAGGAACTAATATAATAATATCAACAAATTATGAATATACAACTTATACTAATTGGGGAAATGTAAGGAGTAATGTTCAGTTAATTACACCTCAAACAGAAGGTTTTTTCCTAGAAACAAATGAAATGTTATTTGATTATAATGGAACTAATGTAATATTAAGAGGTACTAATGATTTTATTCAAAAAGTTGATATAGGAAGAAATTATTATGAATATTTCGGAGATGATATAAAAAAATATGTATTCACTAGAAATTCGGATATTGCTATATTTGGAACTGTAGAATATAACAGACCTAATATAAGTGTAGTAACATATATAGCATATATAAAAGAAAGAAAAATAACTTCATATTCTATAACAATACCGGAAGCAAAAATTGATGAGCAAATACCAAATTATGCATTAGAGATAGCTAATAGAATAAGTTATTTGGATAAAACAGGCGTCATAGCAATAGATGTTTCTCCAGAAGATGCATTTGTTTATGTAGATGATGTATTTATAGGTAAAAGCGGACAAACTCTATATGTACCAGCATTAACAACGAATAGCCATAGATTTACAATAAAAAAAGAGGCTTATGACACTATAGATACTATGCTTTCCTTTGAAAAACCAAATGAAAATATAATGCTTAATTTTAAATTAAAAGAATTAAGTAAAAGTGCCAGAGTACAGATTAATATACCAGGTGAAGAAGAAAGCTCTGTTGTAATCAATGGAGTAAAAGAAACACCTACAAATGTAATAAATAGATATTTTGGATTTGGTACATATTCTTTAAAAATAACAAATAAAAATTATTTAGATTATTATGGTACTTTTACAGTAAACAGCACTAATTCTTTAATTCTTACACCTAATATGAAGAAATTTAAAGAACCAACATTAGCCGATAAAATATTTAAAAATTATGAAAGAAACACAAAAATATTTTTAGGATTAACTATAGCAAGTGCAATATTTACAGTAGGAACTTATATATATGCAAATGAAGTATTAGATTCAGCAGTAGTTAATCACTATAATCAATATAAAGATCTTGCCCCTAGCGACAGACCTCCTTTAAATCTAAATAATTATAATACAGCGGTAAACGTATATATAGCTGGAATGGTTCTAACAGGAGCATTCGCTTTAACTGCAGGCGTATATTATATGCTTTGGATAAATGAAAATAATTTTGCTGTTGAAGAGCTTTCATTTAATGCAGGATACAGCGGAGTTAATCTGATGTACTCATGGCGGTGGTAGCTGCAATAATAACTTAATAATAATTAATAAAATTTTCAATTATATTTGACAAAACATTATTATTTACTATACTACTTATAATAATATAATTTTAGGAGTTATAATATGCTTAATATAATTTTTATAGGAGCTCCCGGAGTTGGAAAGGGAACTCAATCTGCTTTAATTGAAAAAGATTATTCTATATCACATATTGCTACAGGTGATATGTTAAGAGAAAACATTGCTAATGGTACTGAGCTTGGAAAAACAGCTAAATCATATATGGACAAAGGTGAATTGGTACCTGACAGCTTGGTTATTGATATGCTTAAAGACAGAATAAAAAAAGATGACTGTAAAAATGGTTTTATGCTTGATGGTTTCCCTAGAACTATAGAACAGGCTAAAGAATTATCAAATATATTAGAAAGTCTTAATTATAAAATAAGTGCGGTTATAGATATATTTGCTTCAGAAGAAATAATAATAGACAGATTATTAAAAAGAGGACGTGCTGATGATAATGAAGAAACAATCAAAAACAGATTAAAAGTATTTGAAAATCAAAGCAAGCCTGTATTAGATTATTATAGCGACAAAGCAAAAATAATAAAAATAGAGAGTATCGGAACTCCTGAAGAAGTATATGCTAAAATAAAAAAAGAGTTAGATGTATTATAATTTACAATTATTATATTTTTACAGGGCTATGATTATAAATCATAGCCTTTTTTATATGTAAATTATTTTTATGATATATATTCCGACAATATAAAAAAGCAATATTATCAAAATTATTATTTACGGGTTTATATATGTCTGAAGAAAAAGATATAAATAATAACAATGAAACTGAAAATACTGATGCTGTACCTAGAAAAGCTGTTAAGAAAAAAATGATAATAAAGTCTAAAAATAAAGAAAATATCAAAGACTTAGATTTATCATCTTATGGAGCAAGAAGACAGGCCAGAATATATGCCGTTATGTCTTTATATTCATATGAGATTAATGATAGAAAAGAAACAATTAATGAAATTCTCAGCTTTGATTATGACAAAAAAATACCTGAAAATATATCTGAATTCACTAGAACTCTAGTAGAAGGAACTATAAATAATTTAGAAAGAATAGATAATTTAATAGAAAAATATTCTAATAATTGGGATATAAAAAGGATACAATATGTAGATAAATCAATTATTAGAATGTCAATATATTCGCTAATATTTTTGAAAGATATACCAAAATCTGTAGTTATAGATGAAGCAGTAGAAATTTCAAAAATTTTTAGTGATAAAGATTCTTATAAATTTGTAAATGGGATTTTAGATGGTATACAAGAAAAAGACATACAATAAAAGATTGGCCAAATATAAAAACATACAAATGATAGTTTTTATATTATCTGTAGGCGCATTAGGTTTAATAGCTATAATATCATTGAATGTAGCAATAATACAGGGAAAGGTAAAATTAAATTCCCAAATTGTAGATGATTATACATTGGCTAAAGAATATTATAATAACAAAGATTATAATAAAGCTAAATCTATATTGAAAAAAGAAATAAGAAATACCATAGATCCTAAAAAAGAATATGAAGCTAATATACTTCTAGGAAAAATATACAATGAAACAAAAGATTATGATAATGCAATAAAAGTTTTTAATACTATGACAAATTCATTGTATCTAGATGAACAGTTAAAACATAATTTAGCTATATCATATCTAAAAAAAGAAATGTATGATGAAGCTTTAGTATCATTAGAAACTTCATTATCAATAAACAGCAATTATATACCTAGCCTTCTAACATTGGGAAGATTTTATATGGAAAGAGATTTGCCTAGATTGGCTAAGGGATATTATGAAAGAGTTTTAACTTTAGAAGAAAATGATGAAGCTTTATTTTATGTTGGATTAATAGCACTTAATGAAGGTTTCCAAAGTGTAGCTTATGATACTTTAACTAAATTAGTAAGAAGAAGCAAAGGAGAATATGCTGATAAAGCTGCTACAATATTGGGAGATATATATGTAATCTCAGGAGATACAGACAGTGCTATAGAGATGTATTTGAAAAGTTTAGTTAATTCGGATACAAAACCTGACTCTATAAAAAGACTTGTAAAAATATATGAGCAGGTTGAAGATTATGATGGTATAAAAAAAGTATATGAGCAAATATTAGAGCAAAATCCTAATGATGTTGATACAATACTTGCATTAGGTGAATTATATGAAAAAGAAAATGCTTATGACAGAGCAATAAAATATTATCTAAAATTGGTAAAAATGAAAGATTATACCAATACTTATGGTGCTACAGGTTTGCTTGCTAATGCATACTACAAAGGAAGTATGTTAAAAGAAGCTGAAGCAAATTATAAAAAAATAATTATGGCTAACAATAAAGATGATTTATACAAAACAGCTTTAGAAAGACTTGGAGATATAACATACAGACAAAAAGATTTTATGCCTTCTTTGAGATACTATCAGGAAATATACAAGCTAGAAACTAATAATACTATATTCATGCCTAGACTTGGAGAATTGGAATTATACTATGGAAATTCAGACAAAGGAATAAAATTATTAAAGGAATCCATTGCTGAAGATGTAGGAAATGCCTTCCCTAGCAGAACATTAGCTATTTATTATGAGAGTATAGGTAATAATAATGAGGCATTAAATTATTATAATTATACACTTTCAAAATATCCTAAAGATAGAGAAAGTATATACAGAGCAGGAATGCTTTATTACAAAACAAAAAATTATGAAAAATCAAAAGAGTCTTTGCTTATAGCAGCTAATGATGAAAATAATACCACATTAGTAAGGGAAAATGCTTGGATAACATTAGCTACAATGATGGAAGAAATACGTTCTTATAATGATGCTTCTTCTTATTACAGACAATTAGTAGAAATGTCGCCTAGTGTTGAAAATTACATGCTTTATGGAGCATTCTCTTATAGAAGACTTCAATATAATGAGGCTATATATGCTTATAATGAAGCTTTAAATTTGGCAACAACAAAAAAAGATATGTTTGATATTAATTTAGTTTTAGGCAAATGCTACTACAGAATGAATGAACTTGATAATGCTGAAGAAAGTTATAGAAACGCTTTAAGCTACAACAGCGGTGATTCTCAGGCAAAAGATGGTTTAAGACAGGTGCTTACAAAGAAAGAGCTTATGTATAATAATTAATATCAAAAATTAAATAGAATAAAAAAGAAAGCAGGATATTCAAAAAATATTCTGCTTTTTTTATTATTGTTATGCTCGTCTACGACTACAATGAGCTAGTGAGTAAACTCACTAGCTGGCTACGACTCGCTTTTATATTTTTATTCTAATATTTAAAAATTATTATTTATTATTATTGTTATGCTCGCCCATCTGCACTTAATTCGCTAAAGACTTAACTTAATAAATTAAGTTACACGCTTGTGTCCCTGTGAGGAGGGCTTCAGATCGCTTTTTATTAAAAATATTATTAAGTTTTAAAGTGATAAACTCGCTAGCAATAATAAAAAATAAACTATCAGATAATAACTTTAGTTGTAATCTATTTATTTAAAATTCATAAATAAAAAAATAATCTTTTAATATAAAAATTGTGAATATACTGCAAATTAGTTTGCTATAGATTGAATGTGAAGAATTTTATAAGAATAAAAAAAGCCGTACTAATTATCAGTACGGCAACAATGAACCGGTGACGGGTTTCGAACCCGCGAGTGCAGGAATGAAAATCCTGTGTGTTAAACCTCTTCACCACACCGGCATATATTAAAGAACTTTTGATTGATGTGAGCCAAGAAGGGTTCGAACCTTCGACAACCGCCTTAAAAGGGCGATGCTCTACCGACTGAGCTATTGGCCCGTTTGTTTTCACATTCATTCAAATGTTTGTATATAATACAATATTATTAATTTTTTGTCAAGCCCTAATTATATTTTTTTTCATAACTAATTAAATATATTCCAAGGATTATAAGAAGGAAGATCAGCCTCAACATATATTTCTTCATCTCTTGTGGGATGCGGAAATCTAAGACTTTTAGCAAATAAAGCTAAAGGCACATCATTTCTATCATACTTTATATAACTTCCGTATTTCCTATCACCATATATAACATGCCCTATATTAGCTAGCTGTACTCTTATTTGATGAAATCTGCCTGTTTCTAATTCTACCCTTAATAAGCTAAGATTTTTTATTACATCTTCTTTTATAACATTATATTTTAACTTAGCTATTTTAGCATTCTTTGTATTTTCAAAAACAACCTGAGCTATATTACCCAATTTATTTGTTTTTTTTATAAGATAATTTTCAAGCTTAGCTTCTTTTTCTAAAAGTATTCCATTAACAACAGCATAATAAGTTTTTTCAAATTTTCTATCTCTTATAGCTTCGCTTAATCTTGATGCTGCCTTTGAAGTCTTAGCAAAAACTATAATTCCGGATACAGGTCTATCTAATCTATGAACAAGCCCCAAAAATACATTACCTTTTTTATTGTACTTTATCTTTATATAATCTTTAATATTCTCAAAAAAAGAAACATCTCCTGTTATATCGCCCTGTGTAGGTATATTAGGAGGCTTTACCGCCACTATTATATGATTATCCTCATAAATAGGATTAATATAATTACTCATTTCTTTTTCTATATCCATATTATTTACCATTATAATTTTAATTCATAAGAAGTTATATATTATTATATAGTGTTTAATTAGATTTATTATGATTTAATAAAGGGGGGAATGTGCCGAGTCAGGGAATCGAACCCTAGACACAAGGATTTTCAGTCCTTTGCTCTACCTACTGAGCTAACTCGGCAAGTGAAAATTATTATAGCACACAAATAAGAAATGTCAAGCACTAATGCAAAAATTATTACAAAAAATATTTTTTTTGGTTTATAAATTATATATTTTGACAAATAGCATTATTAAATATATAATGTACAGCAAATTTTCATTATTTCTGATTATATATGCAGTCAGAATATTATAATTTTATCATTTTTTATATGCAGGTAATATATGACAAAGAAAAAAGACAGAATAATAACATTTTCACTAATAGTTGTAATTATAATACTAATAAATGCAATAGCAAATCAATTTACCCCTATGATAGATTTAACTAAAGATAAAGTTTACTCTCTAAGCAAAGAAAGCAAAAATTTAGTTAAAAATTTAAAAGAGCCTATGAGTGTAAAATTTTTTGTTACACCTAATCTTCCTCCCCCATTTTCTACTTATGAGAAATATATAAAAGATTTATTTGAAGGATATAAAGCAGCAGGCGGAAAAAATATCAGCTTTGAAGTGATAGATGCTTCAAAACATGGAGATTTAGCTAGTCAGTACAGAATAAATCCTACTCAAATAAGCGTATTAGAAAAAGATCAGACTCAAACTAAAGTGGCATATATGGGACTTTCTTTTATATACGGAGATTCTATAGAAACAATACCATTCGTACAATCAACTGAAGGTTTAGAGTATAATATAGACACCATAATAAGAAAGATGATGGATAAAAATGACAGATTAGCAAGATTAGAAAATAATTTGAATGTTTATTATGTGTCATCAAAAGAAATATACGATCTTCTTCCTATAGGAGCAATGGAGCTTATACCAGATTCTATTATGCAGGCTGTTGCCGATGCTAATAAGGATTTAATGAATAAAGTAAGATTTATAAATGTAGATATGTCTAATCCTACTGCTGAAAATGAAGAATTATTAAAAAAGCTTAATGTTAAAAAAATTGAATGGGACGATATAAAAGATCCTAATGGAAATATAGTAGCGAATAAAGGAAGTGCTTATTTTTCATTGATTTTAGAAAACGGAGACGATATAAGACAGCTTTCAACATCATATATATTGTATGGAGCTTTCGACGAAATAAAAAATGAAATATCAAAAAACATAGACAGTATGCTTGGACTTAAAGCAACTATAGGATATGTTCAAGGACATGAAGAGGCTAATTACATAACTATACCGCCTCAATTCGGAGGAAATCCTAATGATGCTTATGACAGCGTAAGCCAATATGTTACAGAAATACAAGGAAATTATAATTTTGAAGCTGTTGATATTGCATTAAATGATATACCTTCAAGTATAGATGCTTTAATAATAGCAGGAAGTAAAACTGCATTCAGCGATTATGAATTATATAAATTGGATCAGTTTATTATGAGCGGAAAACCTGTATTATTCATGCTTAATGGAGTACAAATTAATCAAGATGATCCTAATGCTCAAATGTACGGACCTAAACTTATACCTGTTACAAACAGACTTAATGAAATACTTACTAATTATGGATTCACTGTAGCAGAAAATATGATATTTGATGATAATGCATATAAGGCTCAATTACAGCAGGGTATGCCTGAACAGAAAATGTACTATATACCTTTGATAGCTTCTGAAAATATAAATGCTAAAAATGATATAACTAAGAGTATTAATTTACTTCTCACACCTATATCATCAGAAATCGTAACAAATATGAATAATACAGATATAAAAGTAACACCTCTTATTTATACTAGTGATAAAAGCTGGGTTGAAACAGATAACTTTACTTCTTCTATGACAGGAATGCCTCAGGATTCAAGCAGATTATCAAAAAGGCTTTTGGCTGCTTCATTTGAAGGAAAAATGAATAGTGCATTTGCCGGAAAAGATATACCTTCATCAACAAATGCCCAGAATAATATTAACAGCGGTATAAACAGAATTAATTCTACAACAAGCGGAAAAGTGATAGTTGTTGGTTCTTATGAAATGGCTAAAAACAGTGCATATGAGGCTAATAAAATATTCTTAATGAATTTAGTTGATTATATGGCAGGCGACAGCGGACTTATGAGCATAAGAAGAAAAGGAGCTGTATTTAATCCTCCTTATCAAGTACCTGAAACAGTTAAGCTTTTTGTAAGAGTAATAAATATAGTTATGCTTCCTGTTGCTGTTATAGTATTCGGACTTATGTTATGGAGTTCCGACAAGAAAAGAAGACAGAATATATTTGAGAAGTTTAACAGAAAGGCAGAATAATTGTAAAGCTTTATAATTATTTGTAACTTTGACAATTTAAATTCTTTTGTTATAATAAAATTATGAGCAAAACAAAAGATATTAATGTACTTAACGATTATTTTATGCGTTATATGTTTGCAAAAGAAGGACATGAAGGTATTTTAAAAAATCTCATTAATTCTGTAAGATTGGACTATAATCAAGAGCCATTTGAAGAAGTAAAAGTTTTAAATACTTTTAATCTAAAAGAAACAATTAATGATAAACAATCTATAGTTGATGTAAGAGCTGTTACTAAAACCGGTGAAACTGTTTTAATAGAAATACAAAGAATAGGAAATCAGTCATTTGTTTATAGAAGTTTATACTATTGGTCTAAAGCTTATGTTGCCAATTTGAGAAATAATGAAAAATATAATGATTTAAAACAGGTTATAGTGATTAATATTTTAGACTTTAATCTGTTAAAAGATATCAATAAAGAACATAGCTGTTATGTTATAAAAGAACTTGAAACTAATCATATACTTACTAATCATCTTGAGATGCATTTCCTTGAATTACAGAAATATTTATCTAGTAATTCAAATCTCAAAGATGAATTAGATGCTTGGTTTTATTTTTTAACAAGTAAAGAAAAAATGGAGGATATTATGGAAATATTAGTTAAAAAAAATCCTATAATGAAAGAAGTTTATGATGAGTATAACAAATTTGTAAATACAAAAGATTTATTTGATAATTATGCAGAATATGAAAAGAATTATTTTGATATTTTAGCTTTAAATGAAGAAAGAATAAAAGGCAGGGAAGAAGGTATAAAAGAAACTAAAATATCTATGGCTAAAAATATGAAAAATAAGAATATGGATTTAAACCTTATTAGTGAATTAACAAATTTAAGTATAGAAGAAATAAAAAAATTATGAGCATATAACCAATTCGCCGAAGGCGGACAGAGTCATTTGTTATATATTTTAAGCGAATAATTTTTTATAAATAAATTAAAGAAATAAAAAACTTGTGAGCGTTTAGTAAATTTATTTACTAAACTATAAATGGCAAACAAGTTTTTTAGTAAATATAAGAAATAGAAAAATTATAATAAAATAAACTATAGAATTAATAAAAATATGGCTAAGAAAAATAATACTATATTCGTATGTGATAATTGCGGAGAAAGCACTATTAATTGGATGGGCAAATGTCCTTCATGCGGTTCTTGGAATAGTTTAAAACCTTTCACAGAACCTTCTCAGGATACTAATAAATCCATAAGAGAAAGAACTTCAACATCATCAAGTTCTGACAAGGCTTCATTAACTCCGCTAAAAAAAATAAAAACTAATGATAGAACTAGAATATCAACTAATATAGATGAACTTAACAGAGTATTAGGCGGCGGAATAGTACAGGGAAGCGTTATATTAATAGGAGGAGAACCTGGAATCGGTAAATCTACCCTACTATTACAAACTGCCTCAAACATTGCTAAAAATGAAAAAGTTTATTATTTCACAGGAGAAGAATCTCTTGAACAAATAAAATTAAGAGCAGACAGACTCACATTAGAAGATTCTGACTTTTTAATATCTTCAGAATCTAACTGCGATAATATAATAAACACTTTATTAGATGATACTCCCTCTCTTGCTATAATAGACTCCATACAAACTATATACAGTCCGTCTACAAACAGTATAGCAGGATCGCCGGCACAAATAAAGAACTGTGCTTGGGCTTTGATGCAAACTGCCAAATTAAAAAACATAACAATCTTTTTAGTAGGACATATAACTAAAGAAGGTACTATAGCAGGCCCTAAAATATTAGAGCATATTGTTGACTGCGTATTATATTTTGAGGGCGATGATAAAGGGATATACAGGATATTAAGAGCCGTAAAAAATCGTTATGGTGCTGTTGATGAAGTTGGTATATTTGAAATGGCAGAAAAGGGCTTAATGGAAGTAAAAGACCCTTCAAGAGTATTTACTAGAGGAGTTAATGAAACTGTATTTGCTGGAAATGTTGTAACTCCTGTAATAGAAGGAAGCCGAGTATTTTGCGTAGAACAAGAGGCATTAGTAGGAAGCAGTGCATTCGGATATCCTAGAAGGCTTACTATAGGTTATGATCAATACAGACTTCTTATTATAATAGCAATACTGGAAAAAAGAGCACATCTCAATCTTTCAAATCAAGATGTATACATAAACGTAGCTAATGGGCTTAATGTAAAAGAGACTGCAAGCGATTTAGCAATAGCAATGGCAATAGCTTCAAGTATGTCAGGAATATCTATTCAAAGGACTACTGCTTATATTGGAGAATTGGGGCTTTCAGGAGAGGTAAGACCTGTAAGATTCATTGAAAGAAGAATAAAAGAGATGCAGAAATTCTCTCTTAAAGAAGTATACATATCTAAAAGAGCTGTAAAAGAAATTAAAAATCCAGGCGACATAAAAATAATAGGCATAGATCATATTTCAGAAGCCGTAAAAAGGCTTGGTATTGGAAATTAACATAATAAAAAAACACTTGGGCGGGTGTGCTTTTTCTTATAAAAACAATAAATATAAATAAAATTATAATATTAAAAATCGGCCTTAAATAATAAAGGGCGGGGTATGTAAATAAATTTTTTATATAAAAATTATTATACACTTAGTCCTAATTTATTTATATCAATATCTTTAAAACTATTGTCTATTAACATTTTTACAGATTTAACACCAAGTTTCTTTAATTCATCAACTGTTTCAAAATAACAATTATCTATATTATTACATTGATGAGCATCTGAATTTATTGTAAAAGATACATTTTTTTCTAACAATTTTTTTATAGTATTTTTATTAGGATAATGAGCATTCAAATTATTTTTGTTCATAAGTTTAGTATTTATTTCAACTATAGAGCCATTTTTTTCAATAATATCTATAACCTCATCTACTTTTTTTGTATACCAATCTTCTTCTTCTGTAAAATATTCTTTATTTAAATTATATTTTCTAACCAAATCCAAATGTCCTATAATATCAGGTTTTTGAGTTTCTATCATTTTTATAACATTATCATAATATCTAAAAATAACTTCTTTAATATCACCAAAATGCTTTATAGTTTCATTAAAACTATCTCTAGACATATCTATAGGAAAATAAGAATTATTACCATCATCAATATAATGTACTGAACCTATTCTATAATCAAGCCCCATTTCTTTATCAGTATCTTTATTTAAATTTGAATAATAATCACCTTCTATACCTAAATATACCTGTATTTTATCTTTATAAATATCCTTTGCCTTTTTTATATTCTCTAAATATTTAATAGTATTTTCTTCAGACATAGAAGTATCATCTATATAAAAATGAGAATGTCCTGAAAAACCTAAGCTTATTAATTCTTTATCTATAGCATATTGTATATTTTCTTCAACTGTATTTTTACCATCACAATATTTAGTATGTGTATGCAAATTAGATATATATTTCATTTATATTTCCTTATAATATATAAAATAAACAATAATAAAAATATATATTAAAAAATATATTTTTAAATACAAAAATTAAAATATTTGACAAAATAATAATTTAATATATAATTGTCTTCGTTAATATCTAAGCTCGGGTGGTGGAATAGGTAGACACAACAGCTTGAGGTGCTGTCGGGTAACACCGTGCTGGTTCAAGTCCAGTCTCGAGCAAATCCACTTTTAATATCATCTAATAACTATTCAGTGTCTGAATCATTCTTTTCATCAGTTTTTTCTATTTTATTTACTATAACCTTATCTATTCTAGCACCGTCCATATCAACAACTTCCAAATTTAAATTCTTCCATTCTAAAGATTCGCCTTCACTAGGTACATGCTGAAGTAATTCTAAAATCAAACCGCTTATAGTATTATAATTATTTGAAGCATTTTCATCTTCTATTTCAAAATACTCTAAGAAATCATACATAGGACATTGCCCGTCTACAAACCAGCCTCCGCTCTTTCTCTTTCTAATATCCTTACTGTCTTTTCCTTCTGTTACAGAACCAACTAAAGCCTCAAATATATCGCTTTGAGTAATCATTCCGTCTATATTACCAAACTCATCAGATACAAGACCTATTTTAGTATTATTCTTTTTCATCTCTTCAAGAACTAAATAAACTTCCATGTTATTATGAAAGTAATTAGCTTTCTTCACAAACTTTTCTATTTTAGCCTTTGAAGTATTTAATTTATCGAATATATCAGTTACTCTTACAACTCCTACAATATTATCCAAATTTTTATCAACAACAGGATAAGCAGAAAAAGAATGTTTTGATACTATCTTTTTTATCTCATCATTACTCATATTTATATCTAAAAATACCATATCATTTCTATGTGTCATTATAGATTCTATTTTTCTATCTCCCAAAAAGAAAGCCCTCTCTATAATATTCTGTTCTATCTCCTTAACTTCTCCCCCTTGTCTGCCCTCTTCTATCATAGATTTTATTTCCTCTTCAGTAACAGGACTTTTATCATCTTTTATACCCAAAACTCTTGAAACAAGCAATGCGCTATTTGATAATATCCACACAAAAGGAGCACCTATCTTTGCAAGTATTGTCATAGGAGCTGCAACCACTTTTGCTATTCTTTCAGGCATTACCATTCCTATTCTTTTAGGCACAAGCTCTCCGAATATCAATGTAAGATATGTTACCAATGCTACCACCAATACCTGAGCTATTAAAGAAGCATAATTTAATGGTACATTTATTTTTACAAGTAAATTTGAAACTTCTTTGGCAACTGTATCGCCTGAGTAAATACCTGTTAATATACCTATTAAAGTTATACCTATTTGTATTGTAGATAAAAATTTGTCAGGATTATCTGCTAAAGCTAATGCAGTCTTTGCACCTTTATTTCCTTCTTTGCTGTCTTTCATAAGAGAAGATTTTCTAGCAGAAATTACTGCAATTTCCGACATGGCAAAAATACCATTTAAAAGTATTAACACTATTATTATAATTATATCCATTTTGATTTATCCTTAAAAATAAAAAAATATTTATTAGATTAAAAAAATTGAAAAAGAAAATAATACGATTTTACAGAGGTAAGTATTAAAATATTTATATAAAAAGAGTAAGTACTGAAAGTATTATCCTTAATAATAATTAATTTTTGTGATATTCATTATAATATAATTTATATAAAACTTCAAGTGTTTGTAAATAAAATTTTACTATATAGTATTATAATATAGTCATTTATTTATACTTTATTTCGTATATATAAAAATATTATAATATTTGCACTTTCGCGAAGCGTGCCTGCGGCGAAAGTGCAAATGTAAAATTAGTACTAAATCATATAAACTTTGTTTTACATGTAATATAAATTATTAATTTAAGATAAAATATAGCCCTTTTGCTTCTTTGTGGCAACAAAAGAAGTGGGGTGTGGGGGCTAGTCCCCACAAATAATAAAACTAAGAAAATAATTTTTGACAGAATATAGTTGTTTGGGTATATACCTAAACAACTACATTTTCTCAATTTTTTATTATTTTTGAATGTAATTATAATTTATAAATAATATAAAATATTAAGACATAGTAGTAAAATATGTTTTATCTGTAATATAAATTGTTAATTTTGTACAATAACAAGTAATCAGCCGCACGTATAGTTGGATATCCATAATAATTTGTAGTACCGTGCGGAAAGCCTGCACGAAGTGTACCAGAGTATAGGCGAATATTTGACAAACTTAAAAATTTTCAGTATATTATAAAAATTGAATTCATAATAAAAGGAAAATTTGATGAGCGATAAAAAAGCAAAAGCTATTTTACTATTATCAGGCGGATTAGACAGTATGCTTGTAGGAGCTATACTAAAAAGAGAAAATATTGATGTTCTTGCTTTGAGATTTGTTACAGGATTGGAATATGCTGTTATAAAAGAAGAATTACTTGAAATATACAGTGAAGACCCTGCTAAAAAGGCTGCTGATTTTCTTAATATACCAATAAGATTTGTATCATTAAAAGATGTTTATTTAGATATGTTTTTAAATCCTAAATACGGATACGGAAGTGCTATTAATCCATGTTTGGACTGTCATATATTAATGCTTAAAACTGCTAAAAAAATAATGGAAGAGGAAGGTTTTGACTTTATAGCTACAGGAGAAGTTAAAGGACAAAGACCTATGAGTCAGAAATCGCAAGACTTAATCAATGCTATAAAAGAAAGCGGACTTGATGGAAGATTATTAAGACCATTATCTGCAAAACTTCTGCCTATAACAAAAGCTGAAGAAGAAGGATTGATAAACAGGGAAAATCTTTATGATATATACGGTAGAAGCAGAAATGTACAAATGAAACTAGCAGAAGAGTTTGGAATAACAGACTACCCTATTCCAGCTGGTGCAGGCTGTGCTATAGTAGATAAAGGATATGCAAGACGATATAATGATCTAATAGCTAATAATGGAAAAGATATACTTAACATAGAGCTTATGCAGTATTTGGCTATAGGCAGACATGTAAGAATGAATAAAAATGTTAAGCTTTTACTTGGAAGAAATGAAAAAGAAAATGATGCCTTAGAAAAAAGAAAAAGAATAAACTGCATAGTATTAAGACCTAATTATAATAGAGGACCTTTAGGCTATTTAGAAATATACGATGATAATGCAGAAAATATTGATGCAGATACAATATATAAATCTGCTATGATAATGGGATATTTTTCAAAAGAAGAAAATGAAACTTTATCTATAACAGCATCATATTATAATGACTGCGATGATAAAGAATATAAAAGTGAGATAATAGAAATAAACAATAAAGAATCTAAAAACACAAAATTTGAACAGATAGTTTAAAATAATAATACCCTTTCAAATTATTCATTTAAAAGGGCATCACTATAACTTTTAGGATATTTTTATTTAACTTACTTTCTTATCGGAATAAATGTAACTATCTTTATATGCTGGAATCTTTTTTATTTCAGCTAAAGCCTTTTGAGCTTCTTCTCTAGTTTCATATCTGCCTATTTTTAATTTATACATCATTTTTCCATCAGACATAGTTTCTTCTTTGATAAAAGCTTTTGGGAATTTAGCTTTTAAACTATCTCTAGCAGAATAAGTATTATCTTTGTCATAACCTACAGCAACTTGTATGAAGTATATAGAATCTGCTGAAGAACTTCTGCTATAAGGCACAGTGCTTTTTTCAGTAGTTGTCTGCTTAACAGGAGGTATACTAACCATTTGCTGAGGAGGAGTGTATGTAGTGTTAGGTGCTAATCCAGCTGTATCTTTTTCTTTAATATTTTCATTGATTGCATCTAATTCAGAAGCCAAATTCTGAGTATATTCATTATATCTGTCTGCTGAAGTATTACCTTCTCTGATAATGCTGTTATTATTAACTGCAGCATCATATTCGCTTAATGCTGTAATATCATCATTAGGCATATCAGCTGTACTTGTTTCTGTTGCTGCCATATTTTCGCCGTCCTGAGCATTTCTCATTAAAGCTGCAATAGAATCATCAGTATTATTTGCATGAACAGGTTTTGAACCGCCTAAATGAAACCCTAATACAAATATAAATAAAATTAAAGCAACAGAACTAATAGAAAATATTAATAATCTTATAGGGGTAAAATTAACTATATAAAGAGTTTTTCTTCTGCCAATATTGTAATTAATAGAAGATCCTTTTTCTTCTGTGTTTGGATTTTGATTTAACTCCATAATACCTTCCTAATTTTTTAGAGATTATAATTAAATTATTATAATCTTTCATGTTGTTTATTAGAATATCGGCATTGAGTCTATTATTTTTAACATCTCTTTGCATTTTTAATCTTTTTCTTGCTTCAGTTTCTGAAATATTTCTAGTTTTTTTCATTCTTTTGATAATATCAGAAGTTTTTGAATTGACATATATTAAACTGCTGCACATAAAACGAATTTTACTTCTCATAATAAGAGCAGCTTCTATTACAACATCTTTATCTGTACTTTCTACAATTTCTTTTACTTTATTTTCTATATATGGATAATTAAGTTCCTGAAGTTTTTTTAACTTTTTAGCATTGCAAAATACTATGGATCCTAACTTTTTTCTGTCTATATTATTATTTTCATCTAATATAGATGATGAAAATTCTTTTACTATATTATCTTTATTATTAATTAAAGCCTCATGCCCTATCAAATCGGCATCAATATATAATGCATTCATTTCCTCAGCAAGCATCTTAGAAAATGAACTTTTTCCGGAGCATATAAGTCCATATACTCCTACAATATTTCTTTCCATAATATTTTTACTATTTATAATTAATTAACAGCATTAGCATTTGTATTAGTACTTTGAACTGTGTTTGTTATATAAGGCATTACTATTTGATTTAAATTTACTTTATTCAAAAGTCTTCCGTCTATAAGTTTAGCCAAAGAAACATTTTCATCTGCTGTTATAACCTTTATCATACCTATAGCACTATTATAACCTCTAGTAGATAAATCAGTTCTAGCTGCTGATGTATCATAAAGAATCAAATTCATATTATTAGTTATACCCTGCATTCTTCCAGCATTTATGTATATATTATCATTATGAATTTTTATAACTTTAGAATAGAAAGGAACGCTATTATTTATAACTCTTCCTGCCATAACAGCTGCCCCCATTATTTTTTCTCTGCCTCTAGTCATAACAGTGAAATTAGTAACAACTTTCTCACTCTTAACATCAACTAAATCAAGCATGATAGTAAAAGTATCATTATTCTGAAAAGCAGAACCTCTTAAAAAATAATCAACTTTTCTATTATTAAGTTGTTTATATAAATCTATTGTATCATAATAATTTGTATACATCTCTAATACTTTAAATCTTCCAAATTGAGGAAGTACATAAGCCAATGTCTGATATAAAGATGTATTCAAAAATAAAGGACTATCTTTTTGTGCTGTAATAGTATCTGTTATAGCAACTGTGAATCCAGGAGTTTCAAGATTATACTGTTCTATTCCCCATGATTTTGAAACTATATTTTTATCTAATTTTCTTTTATAACTATCATATTTATATATAATAGATTTCTCTTCAGGGTTAACATTTCTTGCTATTTCTAATTCCTCTAAAGATTTCTCTTCCAATCCCATTCTTCTATAAACATCAGAAAGCATCAATCTTGCATAAGTATTAGCAGGATTTAATTTAAGCATATGTTTTAAATATGCCTGAGATCTTATATTATCTGCAAGTCTTGTATAATAAGATGCTAAATTTCCATAATATAAAGCAGCCCTATCCCTCTCATAATCCACAGTAGGATTAGTATGTAGTAATACTCTTTCATAAGCAAGTCTGCCGAGTTCATCTTCAGGCTTAGTTCTAAGGTAATTTATATATGCATTTTTGGCTCTAACATAATTATTAGCTCCCTCATAAACATTACCTATATAATAGTATTTAGAATTATTTTTAAATCCTGTATCAGGCATATATTCCAACATAGCTATTGCTTCATCATATCTGCCCAAAGAAATAAATACATTAGCCTTCAATATTTTAGCATCATTATAATTTGTATAATAAAATAAGGCATTATTAATTTCATCTAAAGATCTATTATATTCTTTATTTAAATAATAATAATTTGCTAAATGGTAATAAGATTCAGCCATTCTAGGATTATTAGTCATATTCTCATTAAATAAACTCAAAGCTGCAGCATTATTTCCATTAGCAAGATGCAAGTATGCCAAAGCAACAGTAGCTTCAGGTCTTACTCTGTCAAGAACTCTGGCTCTTTCATACATATTCATAGCTGTTTGATAATATCCGGCTCTCTCACTTAAAACGCCTTCACCATAATTAGCTATATAATTTTTACTATCTAATTTTTTTATATCACTTACTGTTGTTCTAGCTTCTGAATTTCTATTATTAATAAGCTCCATAGTTAGCTTTCTTTCGAGCAGTCTATAATTTCTTGAATGATAACGCTCTGCATCAGCTATTAAAGTTTCAACCATAGCAAAATTGTTAAGCTTTATATAATTATCTATCAATAAAAGATATGAATCTAAATCACTAGGCTTAACATTAAGAGATTCTAATATTCTTATAGAACTTTCATAATTTCTTTCATTATACAATTTCAAAGCATTTTCTAAAGTATTTTGAGAAAATGCATGAAAAGTAAATATTTGAAAAATAAAAAGACTTAATAATAATCTTTTTTTAAAAATATTTTTCTTCATATTTTAAATTACACCTTATCTCATAGTATTTCTTGCCTGTATTTGACGTCTCAAAAAAGCAGGTTTTTCTAAATCATTGTCAACTGTAGAAGTTTCACCAAATATAGACATTTTAGAACCCATTTTATTATGTTTATCCATATAATCATCTGATACTATATCAAATGGTCTTTTATGATAATCAGAATGAGGATTATTATGCTTTTCCTCATCTTCAAAACGCATCTCTTCTGATATTTTTTCTACTGCTCTACTATTAATAGTAGAATTTTTTGTTTCATATCTATGAGTATATTCTGAATTATTATTAACTATAGTTCTGTTAAATGTTTCCATAACATTGGCATTATAGTTATTATTTTCCTCATTAGTAATATTAGCTTTATCTTCTTCCTCAATAAATCTATTTGCTTTAGCTATTAAAGGTTTCTTAAGATTTCTAATATTATTTTCAAATTTATATTCTTTAGTTTCCTGAACATCATTCTTATTTGAAGTTAATACATTTTCTTTAACCTCTTCTTTTTCTTCTTCTACTGCTATTGTTTCTTTTTCTACCGCTTTCTCAGCTGTCTTAATATTTTCTGCCTCAGATTTACTAATTTCATTAACTTCTACTTTAGACTGAACACTTTCAAGTTCAACTTCTTTCTCTTCTTCAGGTTCTTTTACTATAGTATTTATATTATCTATTTCACTAATATTTTCAGCTGCATTTTTTGATACAGTTTTACTTTCAGCAATAATCTTTTCATTAATTTCTACTTTATTTATTTCTGATTTATTGTTTTGTATATTTTCTTCTTTTTTATCGTTATTTTTTTCTTCAACTTTGTTTTCTACAGCAGGAGATTCAACTTTATTAGTAACAGCATCATTAGAAGAATTAGAATTATTATTTATAACTTCATCTTTTTTATTATCTGTTACAGACTTGTTTATTATATCATTTGCATGTGAATCTACATCTTTATTTTCAGAATCATTTTTTGAATTAGCATCAAATCCTGTAGCAACTATTGTAACAATAATTTCATCTTTTATATCTTCTTTAGGACAAACACCAATTTTTATATTAGCATTATCATTAGCATAATTATTGATAATTTTACTAGCTTCTCTATACTCTTTCATAGCAAAATCTTTAGGACAAACTATATTAGCAAGTATACCTCTAGCATTTTTGATGCTTGAAACATCTAGAAGAGGATTTTCAAATGCATTAGTTATAGCTTTTTGAAGTCTGTCATCTCCTTTACCTACTCCTATACCCAAATGAGCTCTTCCATTAGATAGAGAAATCATAGTTTTTACATCGGCAAAGTCAACATTTATGAATCCTGTTTGAGTAATTATATCAGAAATTCCTTGTACTCCTTGACGAAGTATATCATCTACAACAGATAAAGCTTCTTCATAGCTGTAATCGTCCATATCAACCATATCATAAAGGTTTTCATTAGGTATTATGATAAGAGAGTCAACAACTGAAAGCATTTTATCTATACCAGACTCAGCACGGCTCATTTTTAATTTACCTTCATATTCAAAAGGTTTTGTAACAACACCTATAGTCAAAGCTCCAGCTTTTTTAGCAGCCTCAGCAACTACAGGGCTTGCTCCAGTTCCTGTACCGCCTCCGAAACTGCTTGCAATAAATACTAAATTAGCTCCGCTTACAACTTCTTCTATATTAGCTATATCTTCTCTTGCAGCTTCAGCACCTTTTTCAGGATCAGTACCGGCTCCTAGTCCTTGAGTTACTCTATCGCCCAAAACTATTCTTGTAGGAGCATTAGAACGGGATAATGCCTGAGCATCTGTATTCATGGCAATAAAATCTACATCTTTTAAACCTTCTTCTATCATTCTGTTTACAGCATTACATCCGCCGTTGCCGACTCCTATTACTTTTATTACTGTATCCAATGATGAAGAATCATTCTTAAATGCCATTTTTTCGCTCCCTTTCATATTATCTGCCAATTGTATGCGATAGTTAGGATTCATTGCAGCTCCCCTTGCTATATAATAAATTTCTAATTTAAATTCATTTAAATTAAAAATAAATTTATAATAAACATATTTCAATAAACATAATTATATTAACATAATTGCCAAATTCTGCAAGTAGTAAAAATAAAAAAATATGTTATTATGTTAATCGGATTTTTTTAACTTTTAATTATAAAAAATATTATGTTAATTATATTTTTATTGTTTGTATTATTCTTATTTTAAATATATACTAATAGATAACTAATATTACTTATAAAAAATAATAATGATAAAAAACAAAAATAATAAAAGAGAATATTTATGAATATACATATACATACTTTTGGATGCCGCCTAAATCAATATGAAAGCGAAAAAATTTCATATGAGTTAAAAAATTTAGGTGCTAACATAACAGAATTAGATAATGCTGAGGCTATAGCTATAAATACATGCACTGTTACTAATGACAGTGATAAAAAGCTTATGTCATATTTAGAAAAATTGGGAGATATACAAAATAAAAAAGTATTTCTAATAGGATGCTATGTTTCAAAAAAAGATAAAGATTCTTCTATATTTAAAGACAATATCGTTCTTATACCAAATGAAAAAAAAGAAGAGGCTTCTGAAATAATATTCAATACTTTACATAATAATTCCAACAATAAAATAGATAATCCTATATTCTTTCCTCAGGAACAAAGCAGAGCCTATTTAAAAATACAGGATGGATGCAATGTTTTTTGTACTTATTGTATAGTATCAAGAGTACGCGGAAGTCATAGAAGTGTTGAACCTTCAAAAATATACGATGCTGTAAAAATGGCTAATGATTTTAATTATAAAGAAATAGTTTTAACAGGTTTAAATCTTGGTTCATACAACTATAATAATGAAATAAACTTCACAAAAATACTTCAAAATATATTAGAGTATTCATCTAAATATGGAATAAGAATAAGACTTTCATCTATTGAGCCTATTTATTTTGATGATGGGCTTATAAGTCTATTTAAAAATGATGATATACTATGTCCGCATGCACATATACCTTTACAGTCTGGAAGCAATAAAATATTACAGCTTATGAACAGAAGATACACAAGAGAAGATTATCTAAATATCACAGAAAAACTGTATAAAACTAATTCAAATATGTCTATAAGCAGTGATGTAATGGTGGGCTTTCCTCATGAAGATAATAATGACTTTAATGATACTTATGATTTATGCGAAAAATCAAAATTTATAAAGATTCATATATTCAGGTATTCCAACAGAGAAAATACTCCTTCATCAAAGATGGATAATCAAGTTGGGTACAGAACTAAATTAAAAAGAGCTAAAACATTGAATAATTTAAATAACAAACTTAAAGATTCATATTACAAAAATGCTGAAGGAAGAGATTTAAAAATAGTAATAGAAAAAGCCTTACAAGATAACAACTATATTGGAACGAGTGCTGAATATTTAAAATGCAAAATTCATAGCGAAAATGCTTTAAGCAAAAAGGATCTTGTATCAGCAAAGGCATTGAAATATGAAAAAGGTATTATGATTTGCGAGTAAATCTAATATTAATAAATAATCCTGCTTTTAAGTTTTTCATTTAATAAAAAATAATTTAAAAGCAGAATTTTATATTAATAATTACATTTAATTAATAATAATATCTATATTATTACATATCGTTTAATATATTATTAATAATATCTGTTAATTTATCAAATTCTATTTTTAATTTATTTTCATCTTCTATTTGATTTTTAAAAATTGAATGAATAATTTCTATTATTATATCAATTAAAAAATAACCCATATTTGATTTTTTATATATACAATCTGTACATCCAAATAATAATTTTAATGAATCATATGAATAATTACTATAATCATTAAAAATATCATATATCACTTTTAAATTATTATCTTTTTGTAACTCTTCTAAAAATTGTTTAAAACCATTATTATTAATATTATTTATTTCATCACAATAATAACAATTAAAAACACCTTTAAGCATAATAAATTCTATTAATTCTGAAACATATATAAAACCTGAATGAATATTCAAGTATATAGTAATTACCTTATCAATAAAATACTTGCTGTCTTCAATAATTTCAGTAAATAAATATAAAATAATACATACATTTTTTAAATTATTCTTATAGAAATATTGATTATATATTTTATCAAAAATTGGTACACATAATAATTCATCATCTATACTAGATATATTATTTATTTTAAGTAAATTATTTAATACTTTAAAAACTGCTTTAGAATCATATAAAGAATATAACAATATATTAATATGATATATATAATTCCAATCATTAAAAATAGTATTCCATATATTAGTATTATGTTCAAAATACATATTTAATAATTTTATTTTTGTATCTACATCATTATTTTCTATTAAATCAGAATTAATGATTTTATTTAAGATATAAAAATCTACAATATTATGGTTTTTCAAAACTTTAACAATATCTGAAATATTAGACTTATTAATTATATTCTTAAAAATATTTAATTTAATAAAATCATCTATGATTGCATTTAACTCTGTTCTGCCATTTTCAAAAAATATATATGAATAAATAAATGCTGAAAAAATGATAGAATTAGGAATATTTAATTTTTTTAATATATCTATTTTATTTTCAATTAAGTTTATATCTACACAATTTACTTTATATATTGAATCAATAACTTTATACATAAAAATCATTTTCATAATATTAGTATTTACATTACTATTTTCATTTAAATAAAAATATTTATTTATAATTATATCTAATGCTAGTATTTGCAATTCTCCACCATTTAAACTAGATTTTTTAATATAATTAACTATAGAATCAGGATCTATTTTATATATATTTTTTATAAATATTGTCCAAACATATATACCAAATATTTCTCTTCCAGAATAATCTAATGCATTTGAAATTTCAATATAATTTTCTATAGATAATTCATCTTTTTTTATAATATCTAGTAAACTATTAGAATAAGTTAATGTCAATCCTGATTTTTCATAATGATTATTAAATAAATATTTTTCCATTTTTATAAGCAATTCTGTTTTATCTGAAATTAATTCAATATCCTTATTAAAAATATCTGCCAATATTGTATAATTATTTTGATTTATATGAGATAAAGTATCAGATAAAGCTAAAAAAGCGATTATTTCATCATCATTTTTTAATTTATTATATTTTTCAATAAAACCATTTATATTATTTTTTAATACATAATCTATACTATTATTTTCTATATCATCTACTAAATATTTAATATATTTATTTTTGTATTTATTTTTATTATTTTTAATAACATCTTTCATATTGAAAAACTCAATTGAATTATTTAATATATTATAAATATATTCTCTTAATTTATCATTTTTTAATATATCAATATATAATACTCCAAGAGGATATTCTACCATAACAGAGTTAATACTATTTGTAAGAGAATATAATAATACATTATTTCCTCTTTTTAATAATAAATACCTATCATGCATTTTTACATTGTTTATCGTTTTTAATATTACATTAGTATTTGTTAATTCAAATAATTTATAAATATTTGACAATTGAGATGATAAATAATCACTATTTTTTGAAGTAGTAATTATTGTAATATTTCCAACAAGTCTATTAATCAATACCATCATATTTTGAGTAGAATTCATATTATTATCTTTATTATTTAAATCATCAAATGCATCAAAATACGGATCTATAAAAATTGCCTCATCTGATTCTTTAACAAGTTCTATCATCTTATTCACACATTCTGTACTATTTATCTTTTCAAACCAATAACTTTCTGATGCATTAAACTTTGTATAATCACATCTATCATTTATAAATTTATCTTTTATGTATTGATTATAAATGATATAATCTTTTAATTCAGTATTATTTATTTTATCAATATAACTTATTTTTGAATGTATAGTATTATCTTTTAATGATATATTTCTTAAATCTTTATTTTTTTTACTTAGAATATCAGTTATACTCAATATATTTTGCATAATATGCATTTTTAAATCTATCTCTAATAATAGGTGATAATTTTCATAATATATAGATTCTCCAGTTTCATCAAATATTTCTAAACTATACCCAGTTGGCAGCATTGATACAGTAATATTTTTTAAATAATCAATATTAACAATGTTAATAATACTATCAAAAATTATTTCATCATAAGAATAAATGATAAGCCTTGCTATATTACCCAACACACTATCATCAAATGATAAATGGACTTCAGATGAATATATATCTATATTTATTTTAATAGGAGTATTATAAAATAAAATATTATTCTCCATAATATAAAAAGTTCCAATAGGTATAGAATCATTATAAAAAAATGGAGCAGCATATTTTTTTAATTTTTCTACAATATTACTCATATCAATATTACCAAAGTCATAATCATTAATAAATAATTTTTTAAATTTATGTAAACTAATAAAAGAATATAAATTTTTTGATTTATTTAATTTAGCCTCTGATATATATTTTATATCCATATCATTACCATTTTGTTTAAGTAAATCAAATGAAAAAATATTATCATTGATATATTTATTAATGAATTCATTATATTCATTTTTATCTAAAATACTAAAAGATATTTCTATTTCAGAATCATTAAAAACAGGTAATTTATCTAAAAAACAAAAATTATCACACTTTATTACAAATCCAAAAAGAAATATTTTATCATTACCTAAAATTAAGTTATAAATATAACAAATATATTTTTTTTCCATATAACAATCCTAATTTAATTAATAACAATTATAAATGATATTAATAAAAATAAACAATATATAGTACACAATACTACAATTATAGTAAATAAAATTTATAAAAGATATTTTTATGCTATAAAATAATAAAACACAATAATTACAAATTAGAAATTACATAGAATATGATAATAAATAAAGAACTTAATAATGAAAGAAAACAAAATATTTTAAATCTCCTAAATAAATGCAAAGAAACAGATAAAAGTTCAAACAATTAGCATCAGAAAATTATAAATATAAATTGAATACTAATATAAATAAGTATGAATTCAAACTTCTATATAAAAATAATTATTTTTGGCATTATCTTATAAATTAATAATCAATATTATTATTTTTTAAAAACTCTATTGCAGGTTCTATATTTTCAGCTGCTAATTCTTTCATATTATCCATAATTGCATTTATTTCATATTCATCATTATTTTTTAAAGCTGTTTGATAAGATTTATTAAAATACTCTAATGCTTCGCTGTTTAATTTATTATAATTTTCTATATTGTTTTTTTCTTTTAAAGCCAATCTTGATTTTACTTCGCCTATATTATTATAAGGCAAAGAAAGTTCAGAATTTATTTCCAATGCCTTATAAAAATTTTCCAATGCTTTATCATATTCCTTTAATCTCACATAATAGCTTCCCAAATTATTAAAAGCATAATCATGTTGTTCATTTAATTTTACAGTCATTTTATAATCTTTAAAAGATTCTTCATAATTTTTCAAAGCATCATTAGCAATGCCCCTATTATAATATGCCTCATCAAAATTGGGATTTAACTCTATAGCTTTGTCAAAATCCTTAATAGCTTCTTCATACAAACATAAATCAAGTTCAGCATTTCCCTTATAACTATATATTTCATAATTATCAGGCTCTAAATCTATAGCCTTATTATAATCATCAATAGATTCTTTTACTAATCCTGCATTATGTTTGGCAATGGCTATCTTATAATAACAATCATTTCCAAGTTCTATAGCATTAGTATAATTTTCTATAGCCTCATCATATTTTTTTAATATTTCATATACAATAGCTTTTAAATAAAATAAATAAGCTCTATCAGAATCTGAATCTATATTATATAAAGCTTCATCAAAATCTTTAATTGCATCATCATATAAATTCAAATTAATCTTTACCATAGCCCTTTCATAATAAGCATCTATATAAAGTTTATCCAATTCCAAAGTTTTATTATAATCATCAATAGCCTCTTCATAATGTTTTAAATCATACTTAGCATTTCCTCTGTAAAAATACGCATCAGGATAATCAGGATTGAGTTTTATAAATGCATCAAAGTTATCAATAGCTTCTTCATATCTTTCTAATTCTAAATAACATATACCTAAACTATAATAAACAAATATATTATCAGAATCAATAATATTATTAAAATCTTTTATAGCTTCTTCAAATAACTCTAAATTCTGTTTGCATAAAGCCATATTATAAACAGCTTCTTTATCATTAGGATTTAACTCTAAAACTTTATTGTAATCTTCTATAGCTTTATCATATTCTTCCAACTTAGAGTATGTTAAAGCCCTATTATAATAAGAATCAATATCATTTTTATTTAACTCTATAACTCTATTATAATCATTTATAGCATTTTCAAACATATTTAAATTAGAATAAGCTAAAGCCCTATCATAATATATATAACTCTCATTAGGCAAATCATCTAATGCAATACTAAAGTCTTTAATAGCCTCTTCAAATAAATTCAAATTAAATTTTGACAAACCTCTATAATAATAATATATATAATTAATTTCATCATACTCTATTAATAGTTTATTAAAATCATCAATAGCTTCATTATGACTATTAATTTTAGCATAAGATAAAGCCCTAATAAAATAAGCATCTTTAAAATCAGGATCTAATTCTAAAGTTTTATTAAAATCTTTTATAGCCTCTTCATATAATCCTAAATTATATTTAGAAACTCCCCTGCTATGATAAGCATTTCCATATTTATCATTAAGCTCTAAAGTTTTATCAAAATATTTTAAAGACTCTTTATACATTTTTAAATTGCATTTAGAAGTACCTATATTATAATAAGCACTTATTAAAATATTATGCATATTATCAATTTCTTCATCGCTTGTTTCATCATCATCACTGCTGTAAATAATAAATTCATTATCAGAATAAAAAACTAAATCTTTATTATAAATATCAATTATTTTTTCTAAGTTATAAATAGCTTCTTCATATCTTTTTTCTATAAAAGCATTTTTTCCTAATTCAAATAACTGCTGTATTTCTTCTTTTATCATTTATTTATCCTGAATAAAAAGTTCTAATTTGTATATTAGAATATTTTAATAATTTTTCAAGTAAAACAATAATTAAAAAATAAATACTAATAATAAAAAGCAATTTTCGTTAAACTTTTAGGAGTAACCGATTCAGAGCTTAATGCTATATAATAAAAAAATCACCGTAAAAGAATTAGCCAAAAATATAACTAATATAACAAATTATAATAAAAATTCTTTATTCTAATTAATTATAAATTCTCTCAGCTATTGTTTTATTATTTTCTCTTTTTAGCTGAACTTTATAAATTTTATCCGAAGAATATTTGAAATCCTCTCTGTAATGAGCCCCTCTGCTCTCATCTCTTTCAAGCATACTTAAAGCAATCATCTTAACACTTTCAAGAATCAAATAAATTTCTATAGAACCATCTTTAATATTTTCTTTTATACTGTAATTGCTTCTAATCTCATAAATATTTCTTAAAAAAATTTCTATTTTTTCTTTGCTTCTCACAACTGATAAATTTTCACTTACTAATTCTCTTATTTTATCAAGTACTTCATTTTTTGTAAGCGTATTTTCTTTATCATCTTTTGAAATATCATCTATCCAATCATTAAACTCTTTTTCTATACTATTTAATTTTTTATTATTATGAAATTTATTATTTTTAATATATTTATAAGCATCTTTAACAGCATTGTTTCCAAATACCAAAGCTCCGCCCACAGAATTTCCGCCTAGCCTATTAGCCCCTTCTATACCAGATGATAATTCTCCAATAGCATAAAGTCCATTAACACCGGTAAATCCATTGCTGTCTATTTTTATGCCTCCATTACAGCTATGAGCAAAATGGGTTATTAAAGTTTCATCTTTAAGTAAATCAATATTCATTTCTTTCTTAAGCCAATCCAAATAAACAGTATAAAATTCTTCTTTGTCTTTATACAAATCTTCAGAATATTTTAATTTTACTCCGCTGTAAGGTATTTTTAAATCTATTTCACTGCTTTCAAAATCTATGCTGAAAGGAGCATAAGCACTTCTTTCAATCCATAATTTTTTATTGTTATCATTGTTTATTCCGTCAAAAATTAATTTATTATCTTCATCATACATGCCAATACAATATTTTAAAGTATGCTCTCCAAACAAAACATTATATTTAGGTTTTAAATATGCAGGTATAAATTGAATAAACTCCATATTTTGTGCATAAGCTCCAGCATCTAATGCAGTTATATGACAAGTACCATTAATTTTTTTGGGATACAAGCTATTTTTATAATTTCCTGCAATTCCTCCTGCAGCTAAAATTATCACTTTAGATTTTATAAAGAAAAATTTATCTTTATTTTGAAATATAGCTCCATAAACTTTATCATTATTTTTTATGATTCTTATTAAAGAACTTCCTTCAAATATTTTAAGTCTTTTATTTTTTCTGAAAATTTTATTAGCTCTTTTTCTAGCCCCATTCCAATCATTAATCAAAAAAATATTTCTTGAGTATTTAGCAAAACAAGCAGGTCTTGAATCTTTTCTAAGCCAAGGTTTAAAACCGATTCTTTTTAGAAGATAAACATCTCTTTTAATATTCTTAATATAAGTTTTTATAAGCTCTGGATTTTCAACACCTTTACCCATATTAGTTATATCTTCATAATATTTATCATAATCATTTTCATCTTTTGTTGCCTGTATGCCTAATGTAGCCTTTAAAGGAAAATAAGAAGCTCCAAAACAAATCTTAGAAGAATCAGCAATGCATACTCTTTTAAAAACTTTCAATGCTCTTTCAGCAGCAATAAGTCCAGCTATTCCTCCGCCTACAATCAATACATCACAATAAAATTCTTTGTTTATATTCATATTATCACTCTTAGATAATTTTTATAATTGAATATACTAAAAATTTTTAAGTTTGTCAATTTTTTGTTGTTCTTTTTCCCACCGCACGCCACAGGCGGACTTCGTCAAAGAACCAAAAAGTGCAAGGATAAAATTAGTACTAAATAATACTAAAGTTGTCTTACATATAAGATAATTTATTAAATTAAAAAATTATTTTGAAAAAATATAGTTGTTTGGTATATATTAACATTTCATTATATCATTACAATATTAGAATAATTTTATAAAATAATCATTCTGTAAGTAATATATCAGCACTTCTATTTTTATATAATGCAAAAGATACTATCAAAGTAGCTATCTCGCTTATAGGCAGAACCAAAACCAAACCTATAAATCCGAAAATATTTGGAAGAGTTAATACCAATACAACAGGAAGAATCATACTCCTTAAAGCAGCAACAATTGCAGAAGCCCCAGCCTTTTGAACTGAAGTATAATATGCACTCATTATGATATTTATTCCAACCCCTATGAATGTAGGTATAGAGGTTCTTACAAAAAATAAAGCATCATCAAAAGTTTGATTATCAACATCTTTTAAAAGCGTATTAACAAGAAGACTAGGATTAATTAAAAGTATAATAGAACTTAATACCGATATAAAAGTAATTAAAAATACAGATATCTTTAAAAAATCTTTCATTCTGTTTTTATTTTTAGCACCATAAGAAACACTTACTAAAGGCTCTAATGCCTCGCCTATTGAATATGCAAGCATTATAAAAAACATTATTGCATAATTAGCAACTGAATATACTAGTATGCCTCTGTTTCCTGAAATATTATATGCTGTTATATTAAAAAGCCAAGGAATGAGTCCTGATGAAAAATTGCTTAAAAACTCAGAAAATCCATTAAATGCAGCTTTTAGTATATATATCCAGCCTCCATAAATTTTTATTATCTTTAATCTGCAATTAGGTTTGAAGAAATATAATAATCCCATTAAAAAAGCTATCATCTGAGATATTGCGGTAGCCCAAGCAGCTCCGGCAATTCCAAAATTAAAAACTATAATAAAAAGAGGATCTAAAACCATATTAGCTAAAGATGATACTATAAACATTGCAGAAGCAAATTTAGGGGAACCATTAAGCCTTACAAACTGACTTAAAACATAAGCCATTCCCCAAAAAAATGTTGCAAATAGTACACCCTCTACATAATCCAATGATAATTCATAAACCTCACCATGGGCACCAAAAAAAGGAAGAAGACTTTCCCTAAATATATACGCTATAATCAAAGGAAAACTAGCTATAGTAAGAACTACAATCAAAGTTTGAGTAAATATTAAATTGGCACGTCTTATATTATTCTCACCTATACATTTTCCGGCAAGAGCAACAGAACCTATAGTAAGCATTACATAAATACCGAAAGACAAAGCAGTTATAGGCCATACTATATTTATTGCAGTAAAAGCCTCTGCCGATATAAAATGTGCTACAAAAAAACCGTCTACAAATACGGCAGCACTTCCCATTATCATACCTAATATGCTGGGTATTGCAAATTTTGAAAATAAATTAATACTGCTGTTTTCTATTAAAGTTTTATTATTAAGTTCCATTAATTATTCCTTTAAAATAAAAAGAAAAAATATTATAAGGATTATAAAAACATATACTAAAGAAAATTATTAAGATATAAAATAAACAACAAATTATTAATAGTATGTTTTTTGACTAAATATATTATATTCATATTATTATTTTATGTCAAGCTGATAATATATAATACTATATTTATAATTAATTAATAATAATATATAATAATTCTATATTATTAAAGGAAATCAAAATGGAAACAATAAAATATAATGAAAAATATATTAAAGAAGTTATGAATATATGGAATGATACTATAAAAGAAGGTATATATTTTCCACAAATAGAAACATTAAACAATGAAGAAGAAGCTCATAAATATTTCAGCTCACAAGACTATACAGGAATTTCTATATACAATGAAAAAGTTCTAGGAGTGTATATACTTCATCCAAATAATATAGGAAGATGCGGACATATATCAAATGCCTCCTATGCTGTAAGTAAAGAATATAGAGGAAGAGGAATTGGAGAAATATTGGTAAGAGATTCTATTAAACAGGCAGCTAAATTAGGATATAAAATACTTCAATTTAATGCTGTAGTAATATCAAATACAAATGCTCATAAATTATATGAAAAAATCGGATTTAATAAAATAGGCATTGTAAAAAATGGATATATGAATAAAAACAATGAATATAAAGATATTGTACTCTATTATATAGATTTGTAATTAAATATTATTAATGATATAAAAAAACAAGGATAATAATTATTAATTACTATCCTTGTTTATAATTTTCAATTAAATAGTCTTACGCTTTTTTTAAAGGTACAGGAAGGCTTTTTACTGAATTTACTTTTTCATCAGTAATAGCTTTAGTAGGACATTTAGCTATACTTTCATTTGTAACAGCATAATCCTCATAATTAACTATAGCAAGATAATTATCAACTTTCATACCGCCTTCTTTAGTATTTTTAACACATATATTACAACCTATACATGCTTTGTCGCAAGCTTTTTTAGCAATAGGACCTTTATCTTTAGATTTACAGTAAACATGTATATCTTGAGAAACAGGGTGAATTTCGATAAGTTTCTGAGGACAAGCTTTAACACAAGCACTGCAAGAAACACATTTATCTTCAACTATAACAGGCATTCCTGTTTCTTCATCTTTAATAATTGCACCAAAATCGCAAGCTTTCATACAATCATAAAAGCCAACACATCCATAAGAACATTCTTTATTTCCGCCAGCCATAACAGCAGAAACACAAGTAGGAGCACCTTTATAAACTCTATTAGATTTAGCTATTCCATTATGTCCATGGCAGAAAATATATGCTCTTGTTCTTTCTTTTTGTTCAGGAGCTACTTTACCTAAAAAATCAGCAACTTTAGAAGCAGTATTAGCACCTCCTACAGAACAGCCGTCTACAGGAGCTTTATCATCAACTAAAGCCTTAGCAAACTGAGCACAACCTGGGAAACCGCATCCTCCGCAGTTAGCACCTGGAAGCATTTCAGTAAGTGTTGTAACTCTTTCATCAACTTCAACTTTGAAAATTTTTGAAGAAAATATCAATAAAACAGCCAATATCAAAGCAATTAAGCCTGAAGATATTGAAGCTACTAAAACAGATGTCATCATTTTTATTATCCTTATTAAATACTTCTAACACTTAATAATCATATTTTTATTATTCCGGAAAAACCATAGAAAATAAGTGCAAGTATACCTGCTGTAATGAAAGGCATAGCAGGTCCTTTAAAAGCTTCCGGTATATCTGCAGTCATCAAACGTTCTCTTATACTAGCCATTATAACTAAAGCTAATGTAAAACCAACGCCTGCACCTAAAGCAAATACTATGTTCTGTATAAAATTGTATTTATATAAAACACCGAATAAAGCTAATCCCAATACGCAGCAGTTAGTAGTAATTAATGGAAGGAAAATACCTAAAGCCAAATATAAACTTTCACTAGTCTTTCTTACTACCATCTCAACAAACTGCACTAAAGCTGCAATTACTATGATGAAAAGTATAGTTTGTAAAAATTCGATTTTAAAAGGAACTAATATATAATACTGTATCATCCAGCTAACAGCAGCAGTTAAAACTAATACGAAAGTAACAGCAATACCCATACTAATTGCTGAATCTAACTTATTGGATACACCTAAGAACGGACATATACCCAAAAATTTAGTTAAAACGAAATTATTAACTAAAACAGTAGCTATAAATAATAAAATTAAATTAACCATTAGCTTTTCCTCCTCTAGCATCTATAGCTCTTTTAATTGCAATTAATGTTCCTAAAGTAAAGAACGCACCAGGAGCCATAATCATAACAACCCAAGGAGTAGTAATTTCATTATATGCATTCAAAGCGAAAGGCATAGCAGACTCAAAGAAACCTCTTAAAGTACCTACTATATCAAAACCTAGCCAAGTACCATTACCCAAAACTTCTCTAATAGAAGCAAGTAATGTTAAAGCAATAAAGAAACCTACGCCATTACCTAAAGCATCAAAAATACTAGGTATAATACCATTTTTATTAGCAAAAGCCTCTGCTCTTCCCAATATAATACAGTTTACAACTATAAGCGGTATATATGGACCTAATGCCAAAGATAATGTATAAAACTTAGCTTTCATAACAATGTCTGTCAAAGTAACGAAAGCTGCTATAACCACTATGTATCCCATGATTCTAACTTCATTAGCATAAATCTTCTTAATAAGAGATATTAAAGCAGACGAGCAAACCAAAACGAATATAGTAGCTACTGACATACCTATAGCATTCATTACGCTGCTTGTAACTGCTAAGCTAGGACACATACCAAGAACCTGAACGAAGGTAGGATTATTTTTCCAAACACCTTCCATAAATACTTGAGAATTTTTCATAATAATTTAACCTTGATTTAATTAAGATTACACTTAATAATTCTACCATAAATTATAATTTTTTCAAGTGAAATTATGATTTACAGCGTTTTAATTATTATTTTAACATACATAAAATTATGTACTATACTCATATTTTATTATATATATATTACTGCTTATTGTCATTTTTTATCTTAAAGAAGGACATAGCATCTTCTAATTTGATGGATAATTCCTCTAATTCTTCAGAAATTTCGCTTACATCTTCTGCTAATTTAGTGTTATTTTTAGAACTATCTTCTATATTTATGATATGAGAATTAATAGAATCTATACCATCTTTTTGTAATTTTAAAGCACTGCTGAAGCTGGAAAGCAAAGAATATGCTTTTTCTATTTTTCCTTTCATATCATTAAATAATTCTTTAGACTGATTAGTAGATTTTGCTGCAAGTTCTATACGTTTTTGACTTTCTTCGATAAGAGAAGATATATCTTTAACCGATCCGGATGTACTTTGAGCTAAATTTCTAACTTCATTTGCTACAACAGAAAAACCTCTTCCATTTTCTCCGGCACGCGCCGCTTCAACAGAGGCATTCAAAGCTAATATATTTGTTTGAAATGCAATATTTTCTATAACATTTGTAATATCTTTTATTTTATTACTAGCCTCACTAACAGAATTAGCATTATCAGCGGCCTCTGTAATACTGCTGTCTGCCATATCTATAGAATTATTGGCTTCTTTCATTATATCAATAAGTTCATTGGCATAATTAGTAGTTTCTAATACAGAATTTCCTATATTATTAGTTATACTTGAAGTTTCCTGCATTTTATAAGAATTGCTCTCTGTTTCCGCATGAAGCTTACTATTTTTTGATGATATCTCGCCGGCTTTATCCTTGGCATCAACGGCTATACTATTAGCTACCTTAACGGCCTCTATTAATGCAGCTTTCATATTATAAAAACTACACATTAAACTGCCTATTTCATCTTTTCTAACATTGCATGAAATATTAGTATTATTATTGTCTATATATCCTTTAGATATATTATCAGCCTCATTTACAACCATATTTAAAGGTAAAATTATAGATCTTGCTATCAATTTACCAATACAACAAATTATAACAGACATAATTACAGCTATAATTATAACTATCTTTGTAAGTTTGTTTTTATCACCATAAATTTCATTCTGACTATAGCTCACTATTAAATACCAAGGAGTATTATTTATAGGATTAAATAATGCTATTTCAGATACATTATCATCATCTACATATTCCAAAATACCTTCTTTAGTATCCAATACATATTGAAAGAATTTATCCTCTTTTTCTCTTATAGTTTCAGGTTTTCTTTCATAAGCTGATGTGCCTATTATATTACTTTCATAGATGTATAATTTATTAGTATCATTATGGGCTATTATATTTCTATTTTTATCTATTATCATTATAGAGCCTGTTTCCCCCAATTGACTAGGCATAATGTAATCTGCTATAAATTTCATCCAATTAATAGAACTATTTAAAACTCCTACAACCCTTCCATTTTCATCTTTAACACCTTTCCATATAACACATATAGCATTAAGAGGATTAGCCGAAGAAGGCTGAATTAAATCTCTTCCCGCAAAATCGAATCCTGTATCTCTGAATCTAATCCAATCCGGAGAATCTTTACCATAATTTATATGAAGTAATTTTCCGCCTATAGAATCAAGTATTATGTTAGCATTAAAATTAACAAGGGAATAATTATAAAAAACTTGAGTATCAGCAACCTCTCTCGTAAATTCTTTCAATGATTCTTCTGCTGCCAATTTATTCTCTTCGGTGGGATTAACAAGATATCTTGATAGATTAGGGTCTTTAGAATATAAATCCATAACTAATCTTTTTTCAGTAAGATACAAATCTATCATATCTGAATATGATTTTGCCGCAACTCTTAATCCCTTTATAGCAGTATCTTCTATAGAATTGGAACTTATTATTGTAATTATTAATACAATAATTGACATACATAATATAAACATAATAGAAATTATAAAAGGTATCCTAAAAGAAAGATTATTTATTCTCATAATAATAAAACCATGCTAAAAAAAATTTAGATATTTTTCAAAAAACTAATTAATTTTTATATGCTATAATATAATCGAAAAATGGAAAAAAATCAAATTCCAAATTTAAATAATTTAATTATAATACATAAACAACACTATCAGTAATAACTTATATACAAAATAGATACTTAACGTAAATAAAAATCACAAATAATAAATTAAAATTAAAATTTGATTACTTAAATATGTAATTCAGAAAAATAATATAAAATTTTAAGAAAGAATTTGTAAACATACAGGTTTAGAATGAAAGTATATTTAAAACTTATTTACATACCCCACCCCATAAACTTTAAAATCTATTTAGAATAGTAAAATGCATTATCTTTTTATATATCAACTTAGAAAAAGCACACCCACCCAAATTTTATTTAAATTAACAATTTCCACACCGCACGCAGAGTAAGGCTATAAATATATGCTAATTATCAATTCTAATTTTTATTATATTTGAAATTTTACTAACCGTGCGTAGATAGCATTTTTTAATTTAAAAAATCTAGGGTGGGCAGCTATAATCTCTAAATAAAACATTAAAAAAATTGTAAGTAAAAATGTTAAAATATATGACAAACCTAAAGGGCGGGGAATGAGAAAAAATTAAAAAACTTATTTACTGTATTTTTTGAATATGCTTTCCATTTCATCATTGCAAACTATCATCAACTCTATATCTTTACTTATAGATAGATCTGCCCCATTTTTTAATAGAAGCTCAAATATGTAGGCATTTTTCTTTTGGGCGGCTATAACTAATGCAGTATTTCCTTCAGGGTCTGTAATATTAATATCAGCATTATTTTTTATAAAGAATTCGGCAAGTTTCATATGGTTTTTCTTAATAGCAACCATTAGAGGAGTATATCCATATTTTCCTCTTTTATTAATATCTGCATTATTATCCAATAACATTTTTGCAATTTTTCTCTTTTCAACAAGAGTTAAAGGCGTATCTCCAAAATCATCTTGAAAGTTAACATCTATTCCTTTTGATATATATTTAGCTACCTTATTGATTTCTCCATCTGAAACAAAATCAAGAAATCTAGAATTTCTCTTATATTCTTTATCATGATAGATTGTAAAAATGTCAAACATATCATAATTTTCATTTCTGCTAACATAATATAAGACTCTTCTTCCATAAGCATCTCTTGCAAATACATCAGCTTTATTTTTTATTAAAATTTTTACTATATTAATATGATTATGCATAGCAGCAAGAATTAAAGCATTAAAACCAGATTTACTTTGAATATTGATATCAGCATTATTTTCTATTAATAAATTTAATATTTTTTCAGCATTATAAGAAGCAGCATACATTAAAGGTGTAATGCCATCATTATCAATAGCATTTACATCAGCCCCTCTTTTTATAAACTCTAAAGCTATATCAAAATTATTATCATTATTAGAAATATATTCTAAAGCGGTATTATTTGAACAACTTTTGAAATTAACATCAGCATTATGTTCTAATAATATTTTTATTATTTCTTTATAATGATTACGTGAAGCTAAAAGCAATGCATTAAATCCGTCTGTCCCATATATGGTATTATTAATGTCAACTCCTTCAGAAATATATTGCAAAACATCATGTATTTTATTTTCAATAACTGCATATAAAAATTTTATTTCTTTAGACGAAGCATCTAGTATCAATTTTCCTATTTTCTCTTTATAATGATTTTGATTGTATGCCATATCTAATGCAGTTTCTCCATATTTATTTTTTAATGTTAAATCAGGATTATACTTTAAAAGAAGCTCAACCATTTTCACATTACTTTCATATACAGCATACATTAAAGGAGTTTCTTTTCTGTGATCTGACAAATTAACATCAGCATTATGCTCTAACAATATTTTTACCATATCATAAGAATCATAATCACAGGCAATTATCAAAGGAGTTTTATCCAATTTATTTTGTACATTTGGACTTGCATTATATTCAAGTAAAGTTTTAAGCATATCAATATTTCTGCCTTCACATGCATATAATAAGGCAGTATTTTTTTCATTATTACTTATTTCTGTATCAGCATTATGCTCTAATAAAGCTCTTACAAAATCAATTTTTCTAGAATAAGAAGCATATATTAATGCTGTAGAACCTTTATTGTCCTTTGCATTTATATCTGCTCCATACTCTAATAATATTTTTATTATTTCTGTACTAGGTTTATCATTTTTTATAAAGGCAGAATATATTAAAGCTGTTTCTCCTTTTTGATTTTTATAATTAGGGTCATAGCCATTTTCAAGTAATATTCTTACTATTTCAGCATAATTTTGACTGCAGGCTATCATCAATGCAGTTAAATGATTATTTTCTAATTTAGTCTCTATATACATATCTGCTTTGTGTTTAAGAAGAATTTTTACCACATCTGCTCTGCCATAAATACATGCATATATCAAAGCTGTATAATTATCTTTGTTAGTTATATCTACAGAGGCATTATATTCTAATAAAAGTTTTACTATATCAGTATTTCCTTTATAAGAGGCAATCATTAAAGGAGTATATCCATCTTTATTCTTAAAATCAATTTCAATATCTTTTTTTTCAATAACATTTTTATTATTTTCATGCTCAATTAATATTTTTGCTATTCCAAATACATCTATATTTATATAATTATTTTTATCCAATAAATATTTTATTTGCTGAATATCTCCATCTTCTACAGCATTGAAAAATTCAATTTTTTCTTTATTTGTAAACATCATAAACCTCTAATATATATTACCTCACTATAGTATAGTAAAATTAATAATTTTAGTCAATTCAATTAAAAATATAATAAACATAATATATTTAATTAAAGCTTGGGTGGACATCTATAATTTCTTAATAAAGCATCAAAAAAAATTTATCAAAAATCTCAAAGCAGATAAAAGATATAAATGGCGGGGAATTAAAATAGATTTAAAACCTATTTACACACCCCACTCTTTTATCTTTATTACTTTATTTTTTAATCATAACTTTTATTTGTTTTATAAATAAATTAGAAAAAGCATCCCCGCCCAAGTTTTTATTATAAATATAAATTTATTAAGCGCACGGTGAATACATCATTAAAGAGGGAATAAATAAAAAAATATAATTTTTTATTTACATAGTAATACTCTGGATGCGTAATTAAAATAAATTTATAATAGATAATATATATAAGAAGCTAAGTTATTTTAGATTAACATAATAGTATTAACATAATATTAGGGTATATTTTTTTATAAAACTGAAGAAAAAAATTTTTATTTAACTAAAAAAAAATTAATAATTAAAAAGCGATAACCGATAATAAATGTGTGTTCAGGGAAGAATACATACAAATAATTCATGGAGGAACCATATGGTTATCAACAATAATATAAGTGCTATAAACGCACAACGCACTTTAAAATTCCGCCAAGTAGATCTTAAAAAAGATTCTGCTATGATTTCTAGCGGTATGAGAATCAATCAAGCTGGAGATGATGCTTCTGGTTTAGCAGTTTCTGAGAAAATGAGAACTCAGATTCGTGGTTTACGTATGGCTGAAAGAAATACTCAAGACGGTATATCTTTCATTCAAACTACTGAAGGATACTTAGAAGAAACTACTAACATTCTTCAAAGAATTCGTGAATTAGCTATACAAGCTGCTAACGGTATCTATACTGACGAAGATAGACTTTATGTACAAATCGAAGTTTCTCAGTTAGTAGACGAAATCGACAGAGTTGCTTCACAAGCTCAATTCAACAAACTTAACATGTTAACAGGAAGATTCGCTAGATCTACAGGTGAAAACACTCCTACAGCTTCTATGTGGTTACACATCGGTGCTAATATGGACGAAAGAAAACGTGTTTATATCGGTACTATGAACAGCCAAGCTCTTGGACTTAAAAACCCAGTAGGACCTGCTGTTACAGCTACATTTATCAGTGTTTCTAGCCCAGCTAAAGCTAACTCTGTTATCGGTATGGTAGACGAAGCTCTTCTTAAAGTATTAAAACAAAGATCTGACTTAGGTGCTTATCAGAACAGATTAGAAATGACAGCTCAAGGCTTAATGGTTGGATTCGAAAATATGCAGGCTTCTGAAAGCAGAATTCGTGATACAGATATGGCTGAAGCATCAGTTAAACTTGCTAAAGATCAAATTCTTAACCAAGCTAACTTGTCTATGCTTGCTCAAGCTAATCAGTTACCACAAGGTGCTCTTAGATTATTACAATAATTAATATTCAATTAGTTTTGTAATATTAACCATATTATAAAGGGGGACATTCTTAATTGAATGCCTCCCCTTTTTATTTTTAAACTTCTTATAAAATTTCAATAATAATATTAATCATATATTTATTACCATATTAAACTGCTTTGATATCTCACGTTTTATGGCACTTAAATACTGAGACACTGCCGACTGAGTTACATTAAGCATTTTGGCTAATTCCTCCTGACTTTTTCCTTCTGAAAATAATTTCATTATCATTTTTTGTTTAGGCGTAAGTATGGCTATTATTAAATTTGAAACTCTGCTGTACTCACTCTCTGTCAAAGCATTTGCATATAGTATATTATCTAAATCATCATTCGTTAATATACTTTCTCTGCTGTCAGTTCTATCAGAGTTAATTTTCCTAGTACCTAAACTCTTATTAATTTCTTTCAAAACATCATTACAAAGTTTTTTACAAGTATCATATTTAGAACATAAATGACACATTATATCAATACTCCTTTAAAATATATAATATTCTCTCTAAAACTTCTGGTTTATAATTGCTTATATCAATATCATCTAATTTGCTTATTGCATTATTAATATCAACACGCATTATAACCCATTCCTCCCAATTAGTTTTTTTGTTATAAAAATAATCATCCTCCTTTATATTATCTAATATGTTTTTTATAAGTTTTTTGTAATAGATTCTGTTTTGAAATTTTCTCATTAACTTCCCCTTTATACAGTATATCTAAATACTGTATAAATATCTTATATATCCAAAACGAATTTATTTCAACCAATTATAGTATATATTTGTATATTATATTAACATATTATAAGATTATAATATAAATACTATACATTTTATACGAAAAATATAAAATTTATTTGCATTCTTAAAAATAAATAGATAATTATATGATTTTATCTATATAAGAATAAGCTTTTAATTTAATAATATAATTATAAAATAGAATAAAATAATAAGACAATATAAATAAAAAAGCCTGCAAAATTATATACTGCAAGCCAAATATTTTATAAATCAATAAAAATTTTAATTAGCTGATTGAGAATAAATAGCAGCATTTTTTACCTGCCTGTCTTCCAAAAATAATAATATCAGCTATTGTATTTCCACCAAGTCTATTAGCACCATGTATACCGCATGTAACCTCTCATGCTACATAAAGTCCTCTTTCTTTAGCACTTAAATCAGGATTTATACCAGATTATCGATACATGTTTGTAATAATATTTTTATATTGAATATTATTTATATAACTCAAAGTACATCTAGAAAAAATAAAATTTAAAAAACTATTTACATACCCCGCCCTCTATACTTTTTTATATAAATTTGAATTTTTAATTTTATTTATATTTGATACTTACATAGAAAAAGCATGCCCGCCCAAGCTTTATTTAAATTTAAGACTTTGCACAAAAAAAGGAAGCAGATATTCCTGCTTCCTTATAGATTTCAATTTTCTAATCGATATTAAGAGTCAAGAAAATCTTTTAACTCTTTTTTCTTAGACTGAGCTCTTAATCTTCTTATAGCTTTTGCCTCTATCTGACGAATACGTTCTCTAGTAACCTTGAATACATATCCAACCTCTTCAAGAGTATGAGAATAACCATCAACAAGCCCAAAACGCATTCTGATAACTTTCTGTTCTCTGTCCGGCAAACTGTCAAGTATAGAATCGATTTGCTTTCTTAAAATTTTGAAAGTAGTAATATTCTGAGGACTTTCAAATTCTTTATCTTCTATAAGTTCACCTAAGATAGTATCCTCTTCATCGCCTATAGGAGCATTCAAAGATACAGGGTCTTTAGCAACATTTCTTACGCTTTTTACCCTACTTTCAGGCCAGCTTAATGCTTTTGCAATCTCCTGAATAGAAGGCTCTCTTCCATGCTGCTGCATATACTGTCTTAATACCCTCTGAACTTTATTAATCTGCTCTATCATATGAACAGGAACCCTTATAGTTCTAGCCTGATCGCTTATAGAACGAGTAATTGCCTGACGAATCCACCAAGTAGCATATGTAGAAAATTTATATCCTTTTTTATATTCAAATTTATCTACAGCCTTGATAAGCCCTATATTTCCTTCCTGAACTAAATCGAAGAAATGAAGACCTCTATTAACATACTTTTTGGCTATAGCAATAACAAGTCTTAAATTAGCCTTAACAATATGATCTTTAGCCTGAGCAATTTTTCTTCTTGATGAGTCTATTTTACGCACCCATTCTACCAAAGTTTCTTTATCAATACGAACTTCATCATAAATATCAGCCATACGAACCTGTGCTTTATGGAAGCTAGTTATAACAGCCTCTATAGCTTCAGGAGTAATATTAAACTCATCTACAAGTCTTATATATATGTCCTTGTTTCCAGATTCTATCTCTTTATAATAATTTTCAAAATCTGATATTTCTTTATAGTATCTTTTTTTAAGCTTTTCAAAATACTCTTCTATCTGATTTATTCTGTGTAAATAGAACTTTAACTTTTCAGCTATTCTGTCTATTTCCATTCTGTTTAATCTTACTTTGCTTAAAAGTTTAACTATACTGTCTTTAACTTCCTCTTGTTCTTTAGTAAGAGCTTTTATTGTTTTTTGAGTAGTAATCTTTTTTATTCTCTTATCCAAAGATAAATATTTTTCAGCTAATGCTACATACTCTTTTTCAAAGTTTTTATATTTTCTTTCTAATTTTCTTTTTTCCTGAGTAGAAACATTATATATTCTAGGAGGTTCTAGTATTTCATGTATAGAAACTTTACCTATCTGTACATTTTTGATTGTATTTAATACTTCCCCTACTACAAGATGAGTATTTAATATTATATTTTCAATTTCAGATTCTCCGGATTCAATCTTCTTTGAATAATCTACCTCATCATCATGAGTAAGCAGACTAACCTTTCCAATTTCTTTAAGATAAAGTCTTATAGGATCATCATTATTTCCAACTTTATCTTCTACATGTATAAATTTAGCAGCATCATCAATTTTATTTTGGTTTTTAGAAAGGCTTTCAAACTCTCTTTTGTCTTCAACGATAACAATTTTTCTTGCAGCTAATAATTGAAAAAGTATATCCATTACATCAGTATCCATATTATCAATGGCACCGTTGATCTCTTTAAATGTAAGATATTTATTAGTATTTCCTTTTTCAAGTAATTTTCTAATCTTTTCATTATTTTTAATCAAAAGATCGCAATCTTCTTCTGTCATCATAAATCACTTCCTTGATGTAATTTTTCTTTTTGCTTATTAAGTAAACTAATTTTACGTGCTGCTTCATAAATATTATCTAAATTATCCAAATTTATATTATTTTGTAATTCTTTTTTTTCGGAGTCTATGCAGCCGCTTTTAATTTTAATAATAAGCTCCTCCAATTTTTCATATATATTTTCACTATATAGTTTCTTCTTGCTTAAAATCTGATTAGCTATATACTCATTACCTAATATATTAAGAGCATCTTCAACACTTGCTTCTTTATTAAGAGTTAAGAGCCTTATATAAAATTCTCTTGTTATATCTTTCTTAATAAGATCAACACTAATTTCTCTTTCAGCCTCTTTAATTAAAGAAGGATTCAAAGCAAGTAAATATATCAAACTATTTTCATAGTGAAATTTATTATCTATATTTTTTACTTTTTTATCATATTTTATACCGGAAGCATACTGATTTGCATTATATGTATTTAAATAGTCTTTGTTAAAAGCTTCCCTATCAACATTAAGTTTAGAAGCTACGTATGAAATTATCATCTGTTTCTCTGTTTCACTTTTCACAGCGTCTAAATATTTATAAAAACTATTAATAACATTTAATTTTTCTGCTATAGATAAAGAAGAAATATCTTTTTTTATTTCAGTATCTATAACAAAATCATACCAATTAAGTTTATTATTATACAATATATCAAACCGGCTTCTACCATAAACTGTAAAAAATTCATCTAAATCTTTAGTTTCTTGTATAGAAAGTATAGTAAGTTTTAAATCAAACTTCAACAGTGTAATTACAGCCATTTTAGCAGCTTTTATGCCTGCTTCATCGCTATCTAATGCTAATACTACATTTTTAGTGTATTTTTTTATCTCTTTTGCATGCTCTTCTGTGATTGCAGTACCTAAAGTGCCGACAACATTCTTTATACCCATTTTATGGCATGCTATAGTATCCATATAGCCTTCAACCAACATTATTTCATCTTGCTTCATTATGTATGATTTAGCAATATTTATACCATATAATGAAGATTTCTTTTTAAATATGAGGCTTTCTTTGGAATTTAAATATTTAGGTTCTTTACCGTCTATACTTCTGCCTCCGAAACCTACTATTTCCTCTCTTTCATTTATTATAGGAAACATTATTCTATTAACAAAAGTATCATAATAATGATTAGGATTATTCTTGCTTACGCTTACTAAACCTAATATATTCATATTATTTACTGTAATTTTGTTCTCGGCTAATGCATTCATTAAAGCATTCCAACTAGGAGGCGCATACCCTATTCTAAATTCTTTTATAATGCTGAATGGTATTTTCCTTGATTTTAAGTATTTTTCAGCATCTTTATAAAAATAATCACCATTTTTATCTTTTAAAAACAGGCTTTTTCCAAAAAAGTTGCATGCTATTCTGTTAATTCTTCTGCTTTCTAAATATATTTTATCTTTTTGGGTAGTTTTAGCAGAAAAGAAACCGCTTACATCAACTGAAAACCTATTGCCTAAATACTGTACAGCCTCTTTAAATGACTTGTTTTCTTTTTCTTTAAGATATGTAATAACATTGCCTTTAGCACCGCATGTAAAGCATTTATATATACCTTTAGCATCATCAACAGACATAGAAGGATTTGTTTCCTGTCCGTCTTTATGAAAAGGACATTGAACGGTATATTGACTTCCGCCTCTATGTATTACTTTATATCTATCCCTTAATATATCAATAAGAGATACTCTAGACAATAGATTATTTAATTTTTCAATAAATAAATTATCCACAATAAATAAGCTCAAACATTAAATATCCGTATATTAATCGGATATAAAAATATTAAAAATTACAATTATCCCCATAAATAAATATCCATAAATATAAAAATATTTTAAAAAAAGTCAAGTATTTTTAATGATTATTGATAAAAATAATATGATTCAAAATCAATTTATTTTATATATTTATCACTTGACAAAATTCTGTTTTTTATTATTATAGTGTGAATATGTTTTGCGGAGACTTATCGTGTTTAGTTATTTTCAAAAAAGTCAGAGAAGAAGAAGGATCTTAAATAACATAAAATCAAGAAGGATTATAATAGATAAATTTAATATTCCATTGGGTATAGTACCTAGCGAATATGTTTACCCTATAGAGGGTACAAAAATAGAATTAAAAAATACTGATAACGGAGATATGTATTCATACAAAATATCCGTTTCAGCTGAAAAAATATTTTCATTATATATGAAATTATTAAAATTATTTCCATCTTATGGAACTATGATCATAGAAAGAATTAGCGAAGATGTAAACAGAGATTTCGATGTTCTTATGAGTGATCCGGATGTTTCATTAAATGAGATAAGGAAAGTATTTAAAAGATATAATGAATTATGGGTTGAGTGCGGATTTGTAGGATTCGGTGTAATAGATGAACTTACAGAGTTTGAAATATTTATTAATTTAGATAAAGAAATAGAAATAAACACTTCATATAAAAATATGAAAAAAATTAATCGTATACTACATTCATATAAACTTCTTAATGATAAAGTTTCTTTTATAAGCGACTATGAGCATATGCATTATTCCCTATCATCTATAGTTGCAGATGAAGGCTGCTCTGAAGCAGATGAATATGTTTTTGATTATTATGATATTATAAATAATCTTAAATCTACTTATGGGTTTACAACTATTAATTTAAATGACAATAATAATATAATAAAAACGCCGAAATGGTGGAATGTTACAGTTAAGGGTTTGGGTAAATGTCAGAAGAGAACTTTTATATCTACATATTACATAGTGGCAAATACAATAGAAGAAATGGAAACTCTAATAGATGAAAAAATGAACAATATGAATGTTGATTATTATTATATATACGATTTCTATAATGTTGATCCTAATGATTATAATTATGAAAGCGTAAATGTATCTAATATTCATAATATATCTTTTGAGAAAGCACCTTTTGGTATATGGGGACAATCTGATGTATTTATATGCAAAGCTAAAAATATAGCTTCGTATTATATTAATAAGAATTATGCAAGAACATACTGATTACAATTTCAAAAATGCTTTAAAAATAAAAGAACATATTAAATATCAATTTAAATATTGTCCTTACTGCGGTGAAAAAGATTCTTTTATTTTTAACGATATAAAAATTTTTCAATGCTCAAAATGTAAAAGAACTTATTTTACGAATCCTGCATCTGCTGTAGGAGTTGTTATAGAAACTCCAAATGGAATAGTATTTGTAGAAAGAAAATTTGAACCTAAAAAGGGATATATAGATATGCCTGGGGGTTTTTGCGAGCCTTATGAAAGAGCTGAAGATAGTGCTGTCAGAGAAGTTTTTGAAGAAACTAATATAAAATTAAATAAAGTAAATTTTCTTATTAGCGGATATAATGAATATATATATGATGGTATAATGTATATTACAACAGATATATTCTTTTATTCAAATCTAGATTATATCCCAGAGACAGCTGCAAATGATGATGCTTCAAAAGTTCTTTTTATAAAAAGAGAAAATATTGATTTAGAAAAAATAGCTTTTGAATCTGCAAAAGAAGCTCTTTCTTATTATATAAATAATTTTTAATTTTTTTTATTAACAATAAGATTTAAATATTTTGATTATGACGAATAATAAAAAACAAATTATAGAAATAATATTAGCTTCTTTAAGTGCTGTTTTAATAGCAGGATTTATTAGAATATTTTTCTTTGATACTTATATTGTTACTAATAAATCTATGGAGCCTACATTTTTTGAGGGTGATCAAATACTTCTTTTAAAAAAGAATTTTATCTTTAATAGAGTTAAAAATTTCGATGTTATAGTATTCAATTATAATGATACAAATCTTGTTAAAAGAGTTATAGGAATAGAAGGCGATAAAGTAGAAATAAGAGACGGCGGACTTTATTTAAATGATGAACTAATAGAACATAAATATTATATATTTTCAAATGAAGATAACGGACTTTATATTTTAGGAAATAATCAGTATTTTGTTTTGGGTGATAATATAAAGGTTAGCGAGGACAGCAGGTATTTTGGTCTTATAGATGAAGAAGATATAAAAGGACAAGTTATACTTATATTTAGCCCCAAAAAAAGATTTCAGCTATTTAATAATATTTTTCATCATAATGATAATAATATTTCTGAATAAATTTATTATACAAATATCACCTGAACTAAAAACATATAAATTACAGTACCTGCCCCTATACTTATAAGTACATTTCTTTTTATTATATGCAAAACTACTATAACTGCTATAGATATTAATTCAGGTATGGCATAAGGAAATTTTATAATATTAATATCTTTAAGACAATACACTACAAGAAGTGCTATCATAGAATAAGGAAGTACTTTACCTAGAAACTGAACATATTTATTTTCAGATAATGATTTATTTATTATAAGAAAAGGAAGAAACCTAAGAAAAGCAGTTCCAATTACAATCATCAAAGCAGTTATTAACATTTCTGTATTATTCATATATTTTTCCATCTTCATTATTATTATATTTATAAACTATGCTTATAGATATAAAAATTAACACCATAGCAAGTATTATAAATATATTAGTTTTAAATATTAAAATCGGTATTGAGCATAAAAGCCCAATCAAAGCACCTCTATGATCCTTACTTTCAAGCCATTGTTCTGTAAATATCACAACGAATAAAGCAGTTAAAACAAAATCAAGCCCTTTAGTATTGAAAGTTATAAAAGAGCCTATTAAACAGCCTAATAATGTACCTATATTCCAATACATATGATTTATGAAAGACACAAAGAAAAGAAATGCATTTTTATTTATATTTTCTGGTATATCGGCAGAGCATAGTATTGAAAAAGTTTCATCGCTTAGAGCAAACATCAAATAAGGCTTTATAATTCCTGTATTTTGAAATTTTGACACAAGAGATATTCCATAAAACCCTACTCTTGAATTAACTATTAATGTAAGTATAAAAGCGTATAGAGGATTAAAAGGTGCTAAAAATAAATAATTAATAGCCGTATACTGCATGCTTCCGCAATAGGCAAATAAACTTAAAAAAACAGCAAGCCAAGTATCAAGCCCTTTAGCTTTCATAAGTACTCCATAAGCCATACCCAAAAATATATACCCTACAAGAACAGGTATAGTATAAGGAAATGCATATTTTAATGCTGAAATCAAATCATGTTTTTTAGTATTCATATTATAACTTTGATTTTATATTCTTTACTTTGTTTTCATCAGTATATTTAATGCTAAACTCAGGAGGTCTTAAAGCAGCACCCATAAATACATTTTCATTTCTGTATTCCATTAAACTATTAACTGTTTTATTTGATGTCATATGATATTCATTAGCTTTTACATTGTCTTTTATATATTCAATATTTCTTTCATTTATTCCGCTTCCTGGCATTATTATTATTTTATCATTGTATTTTTCAACCAATTCTTTTAATTTTATTATGCCACTCATAACATTAGCCTCGCCTCCGGAAGTGAGTATTCTCTCAAAACCAAGCGATATAATATCTTCGCATGCTTCATTTAAATCACGGCTTACATCTATTGCCCTATGAAAAGTAGCCTTACTGCTTCCCCATAAATCTAATAATTTAGAACATCTTTCTTTATCAACCCTGCCCTCTTTTGTAAGTATGCCGAATACTATTCCATCAATTTTTAATTCTTTCATGAGTTTTATTTCTTTTTTCATTATTTCAAATTCAATATCATCATAGCAAAAATCTCCGCCCCTAGGACGAACCATTGCATATATTGCAGCATTTACTTTTTCTCTTGCTAATTCTAAAACGCCATAACTAGGAGTAGTGCCTCCCTCAAACATATTGCCGCAAAGCTCAAGTCTGTCAGCTCCGCCTTTTTCAGCATTTATGCAAGACTGAACAGAATCAACACATATTTCTATTTTTGTATTCATAATAATGCCTTTTATAAATTAATTAAAACATATAGATTATACTAGAAATTTGCCAATTGTCAAAATATACTATATAATACCCGCCTCATCTATTTATAATAAGGACTAGGTTTATGAAAAAATTATTTATAATGTTACTGCTCAATATAATGTACATATCTGCTTTTGCCGACACCATCAATATAACGAAGCATTTATTTTTTACTCTTGAAGGAAGCATTGATAAATACCCTATTACAATAAATATACATATTGAAAATCCTGATAATATTACAGAAAATAAGAAGTCTTATATAGACGGATATTATAAATACAATAATTTTAATACTCCAATACCTATAAACGGAGAAATGGATAAAAATACTATTAAATTTACTGCCTTTGATTATGATAATTCTAATAAAAAAGAAGAATTCAGCTTTAAAATAAATAATAGTCAGTTAAATAATATTATTAATTTAGGAAACGGAAAAAAGAGTATTGATTTAAAAGGAAGCTGGAAAAATAATAATAAAAAATTAAGCTGTAATATAGATACTATAAAACCTTTAGGGGATAAAATACATACTGTTTATGATATATCTGTTTCTAAAGAATATAAAGATAATACTTATGGTTTATCTGCACTTTATATAGAAAATTTAAAATCATCTATATATGAAGGTGAAATCATAAACAAAATAAACAATACCAATGAAATGATTAAAAAGATTAATGATGATATTGCTAAAGTAAATCTTAATGAAGAAGAAATTTTTCACGAAGTTAATTTTTATAATTTTTATAACAAATTTTTTAATGATAATATTTTATGTTTTACAAGCAGTACAGAATACTATTATGGAGGAGCATATCCTGATACTGCAATATCACATTTGACATTAGATATTAATAAATTAGAAACAAAAATATTAACTTTATCAGATTTCGTAAATGACAGCGATAAATTTAGAAAAACTTTGCAAAGCGAAATTGATAAACATTATAAAGAAATTGGAGAAGATGATTTTACTATTGATGTAATAAATAAATCTGATAGTTTTTATGCTGAAACTTTAATGTCAAGAAATGTTGCAATTAACAGATATTCTGACGGCATCAGTTTGCATATAAGGTTTGAGCTTCCTCATGTTGTTAGAGCACTTGATGATTTTGAAATATCTTTTGAAAAATTAAAACCTTATTTAAAAAAGAATATTTATTAATTATTTACCGCTTTAATAATAAATAATCAAAACTTTACTTTTATAGTTATTTTTTGTATAATAAAATTATATGAAAGATTTAGACAAATTAAAACAAATATTAAATGAACCAGTTACCATTGAAAATTTAAATAGAATTAATGATTATTTTGTACGCTATTTATTTTCACATGAAGGCAATGAAAATATAGCTTTAAATTTCATTAATGCCGTATTTAAAGATTTAAACTTTGAAATTTTTAATAAAATAGAAATACTTAATCCTTTCAATATTGCAGAAAATTATGATGAAAAAGAAAGTATTGTTGATATCAAGGCTACTACAGAAACAGGTATAACTGTTTTAATAGAAATACAATCTAAAGGAAATGAGGATTTTATAAAAAGAGCTTTATATTATTGGGCTTATAATTATAGTTCTAGTTTAAATAGAGGTTCTTTTTATGATGAGTTAAAACCTGCTGTAAGTATTAATATTACAAATTTCGTTTTAACTGATGAGGATAAAGTACATAGCTGTTATATATTAAAAGAATTAAATAACAATAAAATTCTAACTGATCATTGTCAGCTTCACTTTGTTGAACTTCCTAAATTCAATTTAAAAAATATTTCTGCAATAGAAAATTTAGATAATATACATAAAGAATTCATTTCTTGGGTAAAATTTTTTAAGGGGGAAGACATGTCTATTTTAATGAAAGAAAATACTATATTTGAAGAAGTAGAAAAGAAATGCCGTATTTTTGTTAATGATAGTCCTGTAATGGATAAGTATAAAAAACGAGAAGTAGATACATATTTCTTTAATAAGAGTATGGAATTAGATATAAAAAAGGCTAAAGAAGAAGGTATTAAAGAAGGTATTAAAGAAAATCAAATTATAATAGCTAGAAATTTAAAAAAATCTGGTTTAGATATAAACTTCATAAGCGAAAACACAGGACTAAGTATAGAAGAAATAAAAAAATTATGAGTGTATAATAAATTAGCAGAATGCGTACAAGTCATTTGCCAGACATAAACATAAAATAATTTTTATAAATCAAAAAACATTTAAATTATAAAAGAGCTTTTATATATAAAAAATCATATATAAAAGCTCTTAATTTTTTATTCTTTTTTTAATAATTCGGCTACTATCTCATCAAGTTCTTCAGGCTTTACTCTAGGATCATAGCGTCCAACTATATTTCCTTGCCTGTCTATTAAAAACTTACCGAAATTCCATCTTATTTTATCAACGCCTTCTTCAGTAGGCTTTTCTGTTCTTAAATAAGTAAATAAAGGATCAGCATTCTTGCTATTAACTTTAACTTTGTCAAATAGCTTGAAAGTAATGCCGTATTTCTCCTTTCTAAACTCAGCAATTTCTTCAATAGGTTCTTTAGCCTGTCCGCCGAATTGATTACAAGGGAAGTCTAATATTTCAAAACCTTCCTTTTTGTATTTTTTGTATAAATCCTGCAACGCAGAATATTGTTTTGTGAATCCTCATTTAGTAGCAGTATTAATTATAAGTAATACCTTTCCCTCATACTTTTTTAATTTAACATCTTTACCTTCAGCATCTTTCACTGTGTAATCATATATGCTCATCTTATCCTCCGTTTATAATAATATTTTATGGAAAATAAAAAGGCATAGTACATTAATTAAATATTAATTACCATGCCTTATATATTTCAATTATAACTTAATCAAAAATTATAAAAGAGCTTTAGCAGCATTTAAAGCAGCATCATAATCTGGTTCATTAGTGATTTCAGGAACATACTGAACATATTTAACAACATTGTCTTTGTCAAGTACGAATACAGCACGAGTAAGAAGCTGTAATTCTTTTAATAAAGTACCAAATTTTCTTCCGAAATCTTTTTGATTGTAGTCAGAAGCTACGATATGAGAATCAGCATTAGCAGCAGCACACCATCTAGCTTGAGCGAATGGTAAGTCAACTGATACTGTTACAACTGTTACTCCTTTAAGAGAAGCAGCTTCTTTATTAAATCTTTTAGTTTGTACATCACATACTGGTGTATCCAAAGATGGTACAGAAGAAATGATTTTTACTGTATCACCTGCATCTTTTAAAGACCATGGACTTAAATCTGTTTTTAATACTGTGAAATCTAAAGCTTTAGCTCCAACTGTTAATTGAGAACCTTCTAAATTTTGTGTTGCACCTTGAAATGTAACTGTCATATTTAACTCCTTAAACAATTATTTATTATGTTAAAATGAAAATAATTATTAATTTAATTATTTAAAGAAAATATATAATTATTAAAAAAAAAGTCAATAAAAAAATATTACAATTATATTCTTTTTGAGGATTCTAGTAATTTTAGTCTTATTAAAAATTCTTTATTGTATTTTATATTTATATCAATATCTTTTTTTGTGAAAGGATGAACAAAATGAATCTCCTTAGCTATTAAAGCAAAACCTTTCATTTTGTAAATATCAGCATTTTTTGAATATATTTTATCTCCTATAATAGGATGTCCAATATATGAAAGATGCACTCTTATTTGATGAGTTCTGCCTGTTAAAGGTTTTAATTCAAGCAAAGTATGTTCATTCAATCTTTTTAAAACCTTGTAATGAGTTATTGCTGATTCTCCGCCTTCTTTTATAGACAATGGAATTCTCCTATTAGGATTTTTTTTGTCAATACCTATGGATATATCTATTGTACCATTTTCTTTTTTTACTTTTCCATTAACTATAGCATGATATACTTTATTAATGGTTTTATTTTTAAATGCATCTTCAAAGTATTTTTTTGTTTCTTCATCTCTTGCAAGAATAACTATTCCTGAAGTAAATTTATCTATTCTATGAACTAAATATAAATTATCAATATGACTATATTCTTTTTTTATAATATTGATTAAATTATCATCAACTTCAATTCCTGCTTCTTTATCAATAGCGATAAAATAATTATCTTCATAAATAATTTTCATTTTATATTCACTTCATAGTTTTTATAATTTTTCTATAATCAAAGATATTCTAGTAAAAAAATAATTTACATTCCTCAAACTTTCAGCAATAAGAAATATCAATTTTTCTCTAGTTTCTCTTTCTCCCCTTTCGCACATAAGTATAGTTGCCGATAAAATGGTTTGAAGTATGCTAGCCTTTTTTTGATACTCTTTTACAAGATTCATAGTTTCATTATACAAATCATCTATATTATTCAAATTATTATTTATGTTATTATATGTGTTTGATAAAATATTTCTAAACTCTTCTAATGTACTTTTTAATTCTATATATGCTTTTTTTATATCAGTATCATTATCTTTTTTATATATGCTATTAGCAATATTCAATGCTTTTTCTCTTATATTATCAATAGAAAAATTTTCAATACTTCCCTCTTCTATTGAATCTATTTTTACAGCTTCCTTAGTTATTCTCTTTATTTTCATATTTGAATATTTATCTTTAAATTCATTGAAATATTCCATCTGACTTTCAAATACAAATTCTGTAGGAGGATAATTATCTATATTAGTATTATTTTTTATAGCATTGAAATAATATGATTCATAAGTTTTTAATTTATTAGTTTTATTCACCATATATTCATAAGAAAGAGCATGTTTAATATGTCTTTCATAAAAAGGATAGCTATTATCAAATCCCATTAATAATACTTCATCTAAACCAATATAATTAGCAAAATCTATCATAGTAGTTGCTACAGTGCTTGAAGTGGTAAGGCATGATAATTCAGTGAAACCTTGAATATATTTTATTATTCCTAAATCTTCAGAAGAAGTAAATCTTATAATATCAGCATTTATATTTCTAGGTATTATTTTATTTGCAGCTATATCCATAACTAAATATGGGAATTCTTTATTTTCATAAACAAAATCCAAAGAATTAAAAAATCCTCCGTCTACAGTAATTACAAAATCAGGAATTATACCATGTTTACATAATACACTATAACTAGTATCCACACATATAATAAAAAAGTTTTCTCTTTCTTTTTTTATATATTCTATGCTATGCTTTAATGTAGGACCAGGACATATAAGTAAAGCCTTAAAACCTTTAAATGCATTTTTAAAATGAATTATATCCAATGATTTTTTTATATATTCACTATTAAATATTATATTTTTAGTCCATATATTTTCAAAATACATATTAGTAAATATATTGGATATTTCCTTCTCCATTATATTTAATATATTGGTATAAAATATATTAGCATTATCCTTTTCATCTTTGGTAAGCGATGGAAGAAGAACTAAATTAATACCATTTATACTTTTATAATCAATGATTTTGTTTATATAATTAATACTGTCCTCTTTATATACAAAAAATATATTATTATTATCAGTATTATATATATTATAATATGAGTATTTAAAAACTGCCACATCTTCTATAACAACTATTATTTTAAGAGTCTTTATGATTTCTTTACTGAAATAGTTATCAATATTTTCAAGCAAATATTTTAAAATATATCCTAAGCCATATCCATATATTATTAAAAGATTTTTATTTTTATTTATATTTTCTAATGCTCTTTTACATTCATTATTTATATTATATTTACTATGTAAAGCTCTTCCATTTTTAGAAATTATTGTAATATTATCTTTATTTTTCTCTATTTTGTATGAAGCGTCTAGTTCGCTTTTTTCTTCTTTTAACAAATTATGCAGTTTCACAGATATATTCATTTAATTATAATAACAAAAAAAATATAAAAATCAAATATATAGCAAAATATATAATAAAAAAATAATTGACAATATTGATAATTATTATAAATTATAGGGGTATAACATTTATGGGGTATTTTTATGTCAACTTCACCATTAGGATATAATACAAAAACAGGTAAATCATATAAAGTAATGGTTATAGATGATTCTAGTACTATAAGAATAGCTGAAAGAAAGATATTATTATCAGAAAATTTTGATGTAATATTGGAAGCTGACGGTGCTATGGATGCTTTAACAAAGCTTAGAGAAGCAGTAGATAAACCGGATATAATAATGATGGATTTTGAGATGCCGCAGATGAACGGAATTGATTTGCTTAAAAGAATAAGAGCATTAAATATAGATGCAAAGATAATAGTTGTTACTTCTTATGCCAATAAAGGCGTATTAATGGAATTCTTGAAATTAAAAGTAGACGGATATATTGTAAAACCAGTTCAGCGACAAACGGTAATGCATCATTTAGCTAAGGTAATAGGAAGAGAAGATTATTTAAGATAATATTCATCTATTTAAATCTTTAATTTATTTTTATAATAGTATCCGAAATCTATTTTCAGAAATAAAAAACTGCAGTAATTCAAATATAATTATATATTTTCTTCTTTATTATAGTATATTGATATATTGATAATTTTACGATAAAATGTTATAATTGTAGGAATATTTTTTTAAGGATATAAATATATGGCAGTAAAAAAGAATAAAGAAGATAATTCGGAAGAAAGACAATATTCCACACTGACAAAAGATATCTTGAAAAGAGTAGATCATATTTCAATAGAAAATGAATTAAGAGAATCTTATTTAACTTATGCTATGAGCGTTATTGTATCTAGGGCATTGCCTGATGTTAGAGACGGTTTAAAACCTGTTCATAGAAGAATCCTATATGCTATGTATGATGCTAATCTTACTCATGATAAACCATATAAGAAGTCTGCAGCCACTGTAGGTGAAGTTTTAGCACGTTATCACCCGCATGGAGATGCTGCTGTTTATGGTACTATGGTAAGAATGGCTCAGGATTTCTCTATGCGTTACTTGCTTGTAGACGGACAGGGAAACTTCGGTTCTATAGATGATGACCCGCCTGCAGCAATGCGTTATACTGAAGCTAGAATGACGCGTTTTGCTGAAGAAATGCTTAATGATATAGAAAAAGAAACTGTAAAATTTGTACCAAACTTCGATGATTCCAGAACTGAACCTTCTGTATTACCAGCAACAGTACCTCAGCTTTTAGTTAATGGAAGTATGGGTATTGCTATAGGTATGGCTACTAATATGCCTCCTCATAATTTAAAAGAAGTTGTAAATGCTATAGTTTATTATATAGATCATCAGGATGCAGAAATTAAAGATTTAATGCGTTATGTACAAGGTCCTGACTTCCCTACTGCTGGAATTATATACGGTAAAGAAGGAATAAAAGAGGCTTATACCACAGGAAAAGGCAGAATTAAATTAAGAGCCAGACTTGAAGTAGAAGAAACTAAAAGAGACAGAGAAGCTATAGTAGTAAAAGAACTTCCTTACGGAGTTGTAAAAACTACTTTGCATGAAAAAATAGCAGATTTAGTTAAACAGGGAAAAATTGAAGGTGTAGCAGATATAAGAGATGAATCAAGCAACAGAGCAGGTATTCGCCTTATAATAGAGCTTAAAAAAGGCGTTGCTACACAAATAGTACTTAACCAATTATGGAAGCATACTGATTTAGAAACAACTTTTGGTATAATAAATCTTGCTTTGGTAAATGGAGAGCCTAAAGTATTAAATTTAAAAGAACTTATCAAATATTTTGTTGATCACAGAGTTGAAGTAATCACAAAAAGAACAGAATATGATTTGAATCAAGCCAAAGCTAAAGCACATATATTAGAAGGCTTATTAATAGCACAGGCTAATATTGAGGAAGTTATAAGAATAATAAGAGAAAGCGAAAATACCGATGCTGCTAGAACTACTCTTATGAATAGATTTAAACTTTCTGAGAAACAAGCTCAGGCTATATTAGATATGCCTCTTAAACGCTTAACTGCTTTAGAAAAATTAAAAATAGAACAAGAATTACAGCAATTAAGAGAATTTATAGCTTATTGTGAAGATTTGCTTGCTCATCCTGAAAAAATACTTGCAGTTATTAAAGATGAACTTAAAAAGATATCTGAAAAATACGGCGATGACAGAAGAAGCGAAATAATAGGTAAAACAAATGATACTGAAATAGATGAAGAAGATTTGATACATGATGAAGATGTTGCTGTATCTATAACTACTCAGGGATTCATTAAAAGAGTACCTGCTTCAAGTTATCGTACTCAGGGAAGAGGCGGCGTAGGTGTTCAGGGTGGAAAATCCCAAGGAGAACATTATATAGAACATTTATTCGTTGCTTCTACTAAAGACTATTTATTCATATTTACAGACAGAGGTAAGGCTTTCTGGATGAAGGTGCATGAAATACCTGCTTTAAGTAAGATATCTCAGGGAAAAAGTATTAAATTTATACTTAATTTAGCCCCTGAAGAAAAGATTACAAGCTACTTTACAGTATCCGAATTCGATCCTAAACAATCAATAATTATGGTTACTAAAATGGGTACTATAAAGAAAATGGAATTAAAGCATCTTGAAAACGCTAAAAAGAGAGGAATACTTGCTTTAACATTAGAAAATAATGATGAATTAGTTGCCGTTTCACCTGTACAAACTGGAGATGATTTCATCATGACTACTGCTGCAGGACTTGCTTTGAGAATCACTGAAGAGAAAATCAGAAAAATGGGAAGAGCTGCTGCCGGAGTTAAAGGAATATCTCTAGATGATGATGATATTTGTGTATCAGGAAATGCTATACATAAAGGAGAATCATTAATAGTTATTACAGAAAATGGTATAGGAAAGAGACTTTCTTCAAAACAATTTAATGTTAAAGGAAGAGGCGGTAAAGGACAGATATATATCAAACCTGATAATAAAACAGGAAATGTTGTCAGCGTAAAAACTGTAGGAGACAAAGATGAAATAATGGTTGTTACTACTGATGATATGACTATAAAAATCAAAGCAGATTCTATACCTGAACTTGGAAGAAATGCTAAGGGTGTAAAAATCGTTAATATTTCTGATGGTGCTAGAGTTAGCGATTTAGCTGTTGTTCCTGCTGATAATGAAGAAAAGAAATAAAAAATAATTTTTATTACTGTATATTTTAAGCCTGTATGTATTTATATATACAGGCTTAATTTTTTTAAAAAATTTGTAATTTTCTAAATTTTTGTTATATTAGTAGTATAAGTGAATATGTATTCAGAAAAATTTGGAATAAAAGATATTTTATTTCTTAAATCTTTAATTTTAATTAATTACAATTTTTTATGTTAAAGAAAAAAATTACTTATTAAATATATAAAAATATAGATAATATTAATATGTTATTTTTTGGGGTTAAATTATGGATACTACACTAGAACTTCCCTATGAGGCAGAAATATTTATAAAGAGTAAATTTCTTAAAGCGCAAATAGTAGAAATCGAAAAAGAAGATAATATCTTCAAAGTAGAACTTGATAATGAAGTATTCATCACATTCGATGAGAATGGCAATTGGATATCTATTAACAGCCAAACAAGGCTTCCGGAAGATGTCATTCCTGATGTAGTTCAGAATAAAATAAGTAAATTAAAAAGATTTGAAACAAAATATAAATACGAAAATTTAGATATTAATGAAATAAGGAAAATCATTAATTCGTATAGAGTAATATTAGATCATTATTTGGAAATGCATATATACAGCAATTAATTATTTCAAACAACGAACTATTTTGCCATTAGACATCTCATAAACATTATTAGCATAAGCTGCTATATTATGAGCATGTGTAACCATAACTATACTAGTTCCTTGTTTATTAATGGTTGTAAGTATCTCCATCAAAGTTTTTGTAGTTGCAGGATCAAGATCACTTGTAGGCTCATCTGCTATTAAGCATTTACATCCATAAGCCAAAGCCCTTAATATAGCAACTTTTTTCATTTCACCGCCTGACAAATTAGATGCTTTAGAATATATCTTATCTTTAAGAGAAAATAATTCTATATTTTCTTTAGTTTGATTTATTTTTTCTTCTGTAATTTTATGTTTAAAAGCCAAAGGCATTAATATATTATCTATAACACTTATTGTTGGTATAATAACAGGATATTGAAATATATATGAAAAATATTCTCTTCTAAAACTTGCAAGAACATCTTCATTAGCTCCATTCAATTTGAAAGAGTCATAATATATAGTTCCGCTTGTAGGTTTAAGTATGCCGCCTATTATACTAAGGAGCGTACTTTTTCCGCTTCCTGTATGCCCTACAAAACTTATAAAATCGCCTTGATTAATATCTAAACTAATATCTTCACAGGCATTGCATTGATTAACTCCCAAAGGGAAAACCTTTGATACATTGATTATTTTTATATTCATAGTGTTCCCCTCAAATCGTCATAAGGATCTTTGTGTAAAAGTATAGAATTAGAAATAAAAGCTCCGATCATAAATCCTATTATTAATGCAGCATTTGCCAATAATACTACATAAGCCCCATTGATTACATCGGAAAATTCTATTAAAGTTAATATGTATGAACTGTATCTTAAATATAAGATAAGCATTTCTATAATACAAATTAAAAATGATACTAAAGGATACAAAAGGCTTATCAATATAGCTAATTTTCTTATAGCTAATTTAGTAGCTCCAAATATACGCAAAGTAGAAAACATTCTGCTGTTCTTTGAAAATATATATGAACTAGATATTGCAGAATATAATACTCCTATTATTAATATTCCTATAAATAAAGCATATATAGAAAACTCTCTAAAAAAAGGTATATTTTCATTTAATAATATTTCATATTTCCATACCAAGCTGAATATAGAAGTTACAGCCATAAGCTGAGATAATGAAATAAATATGATTATTGAAAAAACAATACTTCCTTTAATAAGTTTTGAAGCATATCCTATAGTCGAATTATACACAATAAAAACCTTTTATTTTTTTTAACCTATTAGTAGTATCTTTGTAAAATATAATACAGGTACTTCTGAATTCAATATCGATATTATTTACAATTACTTAAGCAAATTTATTTTTTGGTATTAATTAGTAATTATCTTAATGTTCCAAATTTTATTGTGTTAAAATTATCTACTTCTTCTATCAAAGGTATAGGATATTCAGACATATCTTTTCCTTCTCTTAAAGTATTGTATATAGTTAAATTGCTTTTTTTCCAATCAGATAATCTTTGTTTGTATGCTTTAGTATATCCTGCGGTCATTTCCAATTTACCATTATTCAAAATAAAGCCTACAAGCATATTTACTTTATCATCAGGTATAGAACCTTTTACATCATAAGCGACATAATTTAACGGCATTTTTTCATAATAATAAGCATTAGTCGGACTTTCTGCATATAAAAATATTCCAGTACCTCTTTTCATACCATTTATCTTATATTCTACATTTCCATTTTCTTTGAATGTATATAAATATCCGTTAGGAGCTAATACACTTTTACCCTTAACCGCTTTTATCCACACGCTATTATATTTGCTTTCGGAAACCTTAACATTAGATGCACAAGATGTTATTATAAACAACAAAACTACTATACTATAGAATTTCAAAATAAAAGTCCTTGATAAAATATTTTCTATATTCTCGGCATAAAAATTAATTACCATATAAAATTATATTTATGATATTTTTCATAGTCTTTGCATTATAAACTATTGCTATTTAATAAAATAATATTTATTATATATTAACATTTTTAATACCTTATATAAACGGTAAAAGTAATATGCATAATAATGAATCAATATATAGTGAATTAATAGAAAGATTTTCAAAAAGCGAAGAATTTTTAAATTTCGATATTAAAACAGTTAAAAGTTTAACAGGACTAAAAGGCGGAAGTGATTCTTTATTTTTTGCTTCTCTTTTCAATAAAAATGAAAGTATTTTAATAATTAAAGAAAATGAAAGCGATGCTATGCTTCTAAGCCAGTCTTTAAATTTTTATAATATACCTAATTACTATTTTCCTGATTATGATACAGTTCCTTTTACCAAAATGTCGCCTGTTAGTGATATAGCACAGGATAGAATAAATATTTTATATAAATTAATAAATAAAGAAAAATGTATAATAATAACAACTGTAAATGCTGTAACTAGAAAATTACCTAATAGAGATGATTTGAAAAAACTGCCTATACATTTAAATGTAGGCGATAAATTGGATTTGGATAATTTAAGATTAACATTATACGATTTGGGATATGTTATAGAAAGAGAAGTTGCTGAAAAAGGTACGGCTTCTGTTAGAGGAAGTATAGTAGATATATTTTCTGTTGAATATAATAACCCTATTAGAATAGAATTATTTGATGATGAAATAGAAAGCATAAGATTATTTAATATAGAAGACGGAAGATCTTTTAAAAGTGTAGAAAATATAATCATTTATCCTGTAAGAGAAACTATTTACAGTGATTCGGCGGTGAGTGAATTTCTAAATAATAATGAAATCGAAGATGAACTTAAAGACAATATAATAAAAAGAAAGTATTTCGCCGGAAGTGAAAATTTACTGCCTATTTTTTATAAAGATTTAGAAACTATATTTGATTATTTTGATTATGGTTATGTATTCATTGATGATGCTTTAAAATTAAAAAATAAATTTATTAGTATAATAGACACTATAAAAGAAAATTTCAATGATATAGATAATATGTTTACTATAATAGAAGATATTTATAAACTATATATAGACAATAATTATTTTTCTGAAATAGTAAAAAAAGCAATAAATATTTCCCCTTTCATAACAGATATAGATATATATAAATTTCATTTTGAAGAAGGTATTTCTTTTAAATCCAGATTAACAGATTTTCTTGATTATGTTAAAGAATATAGAGAAAAAGATTATTTAATCATTCTATCTACAGGACATAATGATCAGGCATTGAGATTTTATAAGATAATGCAGGATTTATCTCCTACTATTATAACTGAAAATGATATTGAAGATACAGAAGATATTAAAGATAAGGAAGAAAATTCTGATAATAAAGAAATAAACAATGATATTAAAGAAAACGATGATAATAATGAAGATAATAAAGAGATAATTCTTGAAGATACTAATAAAAAAGAAGAAATAAAAAAAGATTATTCAAAAAATGAAAATAATTTTTATATAATAACAGCACAATCATCATCTGGCTTCATAAAAGATGATATAAAAACAATATTCATAGCAGACTGGGAAGTATTCGGAAGAAAAAGAAAAAAGGTAAGAAAGATACCTAAAGTCAATAAAAACTTAATAGAAACATTTGTAGATTTGAATGTAGGAGATTATGCTGTTCATGTCAATTATGGTATAGGAAAGTATTTAGGTCTTACAAGAAAAATGTCCAATGGAAAAGAAAAAGACTATATAACATTGGAATATGCCAAAGGAGATAAACTTTATATACCTGTAGAACAGATGAACTTCGTGCAGAAATATATATCAGGGCATGGTGAAGCTCCTAAATTAACTCAGTTAGGCGGAAGTGCTTGGGATAAAATAAAGAGCAAGGCAAGAGAAGATGCATTAGCTACTGCAAGGGAATTAATAAAACTTTATGCTATAAGATCTAATATCAGAGGAAATGTTTATGGGCCTGACACTCAATGGCAGGACGATTTTGAAGCTTCGTTTCGTTATGAGGAAACTGTTGATCAGTTAAGGGCTATTAATGATATAAAAGATGATATGGAAAGCGGAAAGATGATGGATAGACTTGTATGCGGTGATGTTGGATTTGGAAAAACAGAAGTGGCATTCAGAGCTGTATTTAAAGCTATAATGGCAGGAAAGCAATGTGCTATATTATGCCCTACTACAATATTATCACAACAGCATTATAATAACGCTAAAAAAAGATTTGAAGATTTTCCTATAAAAATAGAAGTTTTAAATAGATTCGTTACAAGCAAACAAGCAAAAAGAAATAAAGAATTATTAAAAGAAGGTTCATGCGATTTGATAGTAGGAACTCATATGCTTTTATCAAAAGATATAGAGTTTAAAAATCTAGGACTTATAGTTATAGACGAAGAGCAAAGATTCGGAGTTAAGCATAAAGAGGCATTAAAAAAATTAAGATTAGAAACTGATGTTCTTACTCTTTCAGCTACTCCTATACCTAGAACTTTAAATATGGCTTTAACAGGAATAAGAGATATAAGCATAATAGAAACTCCTCCATTAAATAGAATACCTGTAAAAACTTTCGTTACTGAGTTCAGCGAAGATGCTGTTGTAAATGCTATAGAGAGAGAATTGAAAAGAGAAGGACAAGTATTCTATCTTTATAACAGAATAGATACTATAGAATCATTCGCACTTATGATAAAAAAACTTTGTCCTAAAGCAAGAATATGCGTTGCCCATGGAAGAATGACAGGACATCAGCTTGAAAAAATAATGGGCGATTTTATTAACCATAAATATGATATATTAGTATCAACTACAATAATAGAAAATGGAATAGATATACCTAATGCCAATACCATACTAATAGATAATGCAAATAAATTAGGATTATCCGAACTTTATCAATTAAGAGGAAGAGTTGGAAGAAGCGACAGAGAGGCTTATGCTTATATGTTCTATCCTAGTGATTTAGCATTAACAGAAGTTGCATATAAAAGACTTGAAGCTATATCCGAGCATACTGATTTAGGGGCAGGATTCAAAATAGCTATGCGTGATTTAGAAATAAGAGGAGCTGGAAATATTTTAGGCAAAGAGCAATCCGGTATGATATATCAGGTTGGCTATGAATTATATACTCAAATGCTTGAAGAAGCTGCAAATGAATATAAAGGTGAAATAAAAGAAGTAACATTCGATACAGTTATAGACTTAAAACATAATTTATTTATTCCTGATTCTTATATAGCAGATTCAAAAGAAAAAATATCCGCTTATAAATTAATAATGCGTTCTCAAAGCGATGAAGATATTGAATATTCTAAAGAGTTTATGATTGATAAATATGGAAAACTTCCGAAAGAATTGGAAGATATTTTTGATATAGCAAAAGTAAAAATCATATTAAAAAGAATGAGAATATTATCTGTTATAGAAGGGCATTACAATATATATCTTAAACTTGATAAACTTTCAAAAATAGATACTGATAAACTTATAAATTTAATCAATACAAAAAATTCAGGAGTTTATTTTGATAAGGATAATCTTAATCAATTAATAATACCGGTTATACATGAAAAAGAAAATGATATTGAATGGAAATTAGAAAAAATAAGAAATGTTATTCTGGCAATAGAAAGTGAAAATTATACAGCAGATACTGATTCTAAAAATGAAAATAATGAAAGCAATACAAATAAAGAAGATAATAAAAAAGAAAACTCTAAAATGAGCATAGCAGAAGCTAATCTAAAAAATAATAAAACAAATAAAAAAAGAACAATATCAAGAAAATCTCCCAAATTAATAAAAGTAAATAAAAAATAATATAGTTATTTAATTTATTTAATCTATATTAAGTATAATAATATGCTACAAATTATACTTAATATAGATTTTTTTTATATTTTTTGATTGAAATTGATTATTTTTGATTGATTTTGATTGATTTTTATCGTTTTTTTGCTATAATTATTAGCATAAGGATAAAAGAAAGGGATAATAAAAGTGCTGAAAGTAAGCAGATATGAATTAATTTTTGAAGTTATAAAAGAAAAAAAGAATATCAAAATTGAAGAATTGATTGAAAGGCTTAATGTTTCAGAGGCAACAATTAGAAGAGATTTAACATTTCTTGAAAAAGCAGGAAAGATAAGAAGAGTTCATGGCGGTGCTATATTAGTTGATACACAGGAAGAAAGTTTAATATACAAAAAAGAAATATACTCAGAAGAAAAAGAAAAAATAGGAAAGTTTGCTGCTTCATTAGTTGAAAGCGGTAGTACAATATATTTAGATGCGGGAACAAGTGTTTTTGCTATGATTAAATATTTAGCTGGAATAGAAAATATAAAAGTAGTAACTAACGGACTAAGCCATATAGAAGAGCTTTATAACAAAAAAATAGAAACATACTTAATAGGCGGAAAAATGAAAATGCTTACAGGTGCTTTAGTTGGATCTAGTGCTGTTTTATCAATAAAGAATTTTAATTTTGATTTAGCATTTATGGGAGCAAATGGAATAGATATTAACGGCTACTCTACTCCTGATAGTGAAGAAGCATTAATAAAAAATGAGGCATGCACTAAAGCAAATAAAACATATTTTCTATGCGATGAATCTAAATTCAACAAAAAAAGTTTTGTAAATTTTTGTAATTTAGAGGATTCATATTTAATAACAAATGCTAAAGAAATAAATGAAAATATAAAAAATAAATTAAAATACTTATATATTGTTAATTAATAAAAAGTGAGGGATTATTTATGATATATACTTTAACATTAAACCCGGCTATAGACTATTATATAGACATGAATAACTTTGAAGAAGGAGAATTAAACAAAGTTAATAATGCCTATACATTAGCCGGAGGAAAAGGAATAAATGTTTCTAAAGTTTTAAAAAATTTTAATATTGATTCTGTTGCTTTAGGATTCTGCGGAGGCTTTACAGGAGATTATATAAAAAAGCATATTAAAGAATACGGAATTAAAGAAAACTTTATTTATTTAGAAGAAGATACAAGAATCAATATAAAATTAAAAACAAGTAAAACAGAAAGTGAAATAGCAGGAAAATCGCCTAATATTTCAAAAGAAAAAGTTAATGAACTTTTAAATTATATAAAAAATAATATAAAAGAAAATGATATATTAGTATTATCAGGAAGTGTTCCTAATTCTATAGAAAGCAGTATATATAAAGATATAATATCAAGTGCAAATAAAAATATGAAGGTAATACTTGATGCAAGAGATGAGGCATTCAAATTCGGATTAAAAGAAAAAGTATTTCTCACAAAACCTAATAAAAAAGAGTTAGGAGAATATTTCAATAAGAAAATAGAATCTACAGAAGATATCATAAAATATGCTAGAGAATTAATAAAAGAAGGAAGTGAAAATGTTATAGTTTCTCTAGGCAAAGATGGTTCCGTACTTATAACAAAAGATGAAGCATATATTGGAAATGCTCCTGAAGGAAAATTAATAAGTTCTGTAGGTGCGGGGGATTCTATGGTTGCAGGTATAGTTTACGGCATAAGCAATAATTTAAATATAATAGATGCTTATAAATATGCTATAGCAAGCGGAAGTTCTACTGCATGCTCTGAAGGATTGAGTACATTTGAAAACATGAAAAAATTTCTAGAAAAAGTAGAAATAAAAAAAATTAATTAAAGTTTATATAAATGGAGGCTAAAAAATGCTAAAAGATGTTATAACTTTAGATTGTATTAATATTGATCTAAAGGGAAAAACTAAAATGGAAATTATAGATGAAATGGTAGATATTCTCTATAATAATGGTAAATTAAATGACAGAGAAAAGTATAAACAAGAAATACTAAAAAGAGAATCTCAAAGCTCAACAGGTATGGAAGAAGGAATAGCAATACCGCATGGTAAAACTAATGCAGTAAAAATTCCTACTGTTGCAATAGGTATTTCAAAACAGGGTGTTGATTATGAATCATTAGACGGAAAGCCTTCTCATTTATTTTTTATGATAGCAGCTCCTGAAAATTCAAATGATTCTCATATAGAATTATTATCAAAAATAACTACTATGCTTCTTGAAGATGATATAAGAGAGGCACTTCTAAATGTAAAAAGCAAAGAAGAAGTTTTGGATATATTAATAAAAAATGCTGAAAAAGATAATGAAAACTCATCATTAAATCAGGAAAGCAGCAGCAGTAATAATTCATATCAAGTATTAGCAGTAACAGCTTGCCCTACAGGAATAGCACATACTTATATGGCTGCTGATGCCTTGCTTAAAAAAGGTAAAGAACTCGGCATCACTATCAAAGTAGAAACTAACGGTTCAAGCGGTGTTAAAAATGAACTTACAAAAGATGAAATAAAAAATGCAAAAGGTATAATAGTAGCTGCTGATAAAAATGTTGCTATGGAAAGATTTGCAGGAAAGAATGTTGATATAGTAGGAGTAAAAGAGGCTATAAAAGATCCTGAAAGATTAATAAACAATGCTGTAAATCAAACTGCTCCTATATATCATAGCAATGAAGACAACAGTCAGGCTTCAAATAAATTTGCTAAGAAACCAAAAACAGGTGTATATAAACATTTGATGTCAGGGGTATCAAATATGCTTCCATTTGTTGTAGGCGGAGGTATATTAATAGCATTTTCATTTATGTTCGGTATTAATGCAAGCAATCCAAATGATCCTTCATACAATGCATTTGCCAAACTTTTAAATGATATAGGCGGCGGAAATGCATTCTTCCTAATGGTTCCTGTAATGGCTGCATTCATTGGTATGAGTATAGCTGACAGACCAGGATTTGCTCCTGCTATGGTTGGAGGATTAATATCATTAAATAGCGGCGGCGGATTTTTAGGCGGTTTAATAGGAGGTTTTTTAGGCGGATATATAACTCTTTTATTTAAGAAAATATTCAGCAAATTGCCTGAAAGTTTGGAAGGAATTAAGCCTGTTTTACTATATCCTTTATTCGGTATATTCTTTACTGGTGCAATAATGTATTTATTCATTGTTGATCCAATAGCTGCTATTAATTCAGGACTTTCTGATTTCTTAAAGAATTTAGGAACAGGAAATTTAATATTCTTAGGTGCTTTACTTGGTGCTATGATGTCAACTGATATGGGAGGCCCTATAAATAAAGCTGCTTTCACTTTCGGTATAGCTATGATAGCTTCAGGACAATATGCTCCTCATGCTGCAGTTATGGCTGGCGGAATGGTTCCTCCTTTAGGAATAGCATTGGCTACTACAATATTTAAAAATAAATTCACAGCCGATGAAAGAGATGCTGGAAAAACTTGCTATGTTATGGGACTTTCATTTATAACTGAAGGAGCGATACCATTTGCTGCATCAGATCCTATAAGAGTAATTCCTTCTTGTATAATAGGTGCTGCAATCTCTGGTGCTTTGACTATGGCTTTTCATATAGAACTTAGAGCTCCTCATGGAGGAATATTTGTTCTTCCTATAGTTAATAATCCTATAATGTACTTACTTGCTATTGTGATAGGTTCTGTAATCACTGCTGTTTTACTTGGATTTATTAAGAAACCTGTAGAAAATTAACATATATCTTCTTAAAAAAGGCTGTATCCTTAAATAAAGATACAGCCTATTTTTATATTTTAATAAAATAAAACTATTCTAAATAACAATGATGGAATTTATGAAATCCTAGAGAATCATAATAAACATCTTTTAATTTAGGAGATACAAGTAAAGGTTCTGTATAATAATATATGGGTATTATAGCTTCTTCTCTCATTAGCATTTCCTCTGCTTTATGCATAGTCTGCATCCTGAATTTCTGATCTCCTGAAAGCATAACCTCATTTATCATATCATCATAAGCCTTATTACTATAAACACTGTAATTATTAGGAGAATAACTCAAACATAAAGCCATAAAGTTTACAGGATCATCAAAATCTCCATTCCAAGCTCCCCTAGCCATAGTTATATTTCTATCATATCTTGTCTGCAAAAATACAGCCCATTCTTCCTGAGTTAAAGTTACATCAATACCAAGATTTTCTTTCCACATCTGCTGAACAGCTTCAAATATTTTTACATGTAATCCAGGATCTGCTTTAAACTCCATAACAGGAAAACCTTCTCCATTAGGATATCCTGCCTCAGCCATCAATTTTTTGGCTTCTTCTACATTCTTAACATATCCGTCTTTAGTTATATCTATATATTCTCCTCCGTTTTCTCTGAAATCTCCTTCATAGTCTGATATTCCGAAAGGAACTAAAGCCCCCGCAGGTTTCTCTCCGCCTCTTGTAATCTGCTCTACTATATAATTTCTGTCAATAGCAAGAGATAATGCTCTTCTTACTCTTACATCTTTTAATATTTCATTAGTTAAATTTAAGCAGTAATAATATGATGATATTCTAGGCTTTATTACTATAAGTCCTTCATTTTGAAGTGTCTTTATATCCTGTCTTGGGAAAGATCTTGCAAAATGCAAAGAACCAGCTTTGACACCTGCAACAGAAGCAGTTTCATTTTCCATAAGAACAAATGTTATTTTATCAGGAACTATATCTTCTATATTCCAATAATTAGTATTTTTTACCATTACAAGGCTTTCATCTCTGTTTCTTTCTATAAGTTTGAAAGCTCCGTTTCCTATATAAGTATCAGCATTTAAAGTCCATTCATCTCCGTATTGTTCTATAATATCCTTTCTAAGCGGATAAAATGTAGGGAAAGTTAAAAGTTCTAAAAAATATGCTGTAGGAGCTTCTAACTGAACTTCCAAAGTATAATCATCTATTGCTTTTATACCTAAACTTTCTTTAGGCATATCTCCTGCAGTTATTGCTTTAGCATTTTTTACAGGCTCATGCTGATATCCATATTGACTGCCTGTAGCAGGATCAACAACTCTTTGCCAAGAATATACAAAATCACCAGCAACAACTGTTTTTCCGTCTGTCCATTTAGAATTAGTTCTAAGCTTGAATGTATAAGTAAGTCCGTCTTCGCTTATCTCCCAACTCTCAGCAACTCCTGGAATCAATTTTCCATTCATATCCTTCTCTAGCAATCCCTCAAATGTATGCATCAAATAAAATATTGCATCTGAAGTTACATTTATACTAGGATCTATAGTGTTTGGTTCAGGTCCTGTATTAATAAATATAGATATACCATCTTCTGATTTATTATTAGAACATGATATTATAAATGATATAAAAATCATAAATAAAATAAATATTTTTTTCATTGTGATTAACTCCTAACAATTATATTAAATGTAAATCAATCTTCTAAATATGCTTTCACAAAACTATGCTGTCCCATAGAATCATACAAAACACCCTTCAATTTCGGTGATACTAATATAGGTTCAGTAGAGAAATATATAGGTATTATTGCCATATCATTAATTAATAATTCTTCAGCCTTATGCATAGTCATCATTCTATGAGATAAATCAGTAATTAATGTAGCTGTCTTTATCAAATCATCATACCTTTTATTACTATAAAGACTATTATTATTAGGAGATGTACTTAAAAATACAGAAAGGAAATTTATAGGATCATTAAAATCTCCATTCCAGCCTCCGCTTGCAATTTCAAAATTTTTATCGAATCTTTGATTAAATAAATCTGATAATTCTAATTCTTCTATATTTACTTCAATACCTAAATTTTCTTTCCACATTTTTTGTATTGCTTCAAATATATTTTTATGTACTCCATAAGTAGTTTTTAAAGTCATTACAGGAAAACCATTTCCATTTGGATACCCAGCAAGTATCATAAATCTTTTTGCTTCTTTGATATTATTCTCATAATTTTTTTGATCTATGTCTATATAGTCTCCGCCATTTTCTCTAAAATCTCCAAAAAATCCAGGTATACCATAAGGTACAAAAGCAGCAGCCGGCCTTTCTCCATTTTTAGTAATATTTTCAACTATATAATTTCTATCAATTGCAAGTGATAATGCCTTTCTTACATTTATATCAGATAATGCTTTATTAGTTGTATTTAAAAAGTAAAAATATGTTGATATTCTAGGAACACTATGTATATATCCGGCTCTTTGCAATGATATTATATGCTCTATAGGAAAGTTTCTTGAGAAATGGAGCAATCCGTTTTTCATAGAATTTAAAGAATATTGCGGATCATTTTTCAATATAAACTCTAATCTGCTTGGTATAACTTCTTTATTATTCCAATAAAATTCATTTTTTTCCATTATAATAACTTCACCTATTTTTCTATCTACAACTTTAAATGGACCGTTTCCTATAAAAGTATCAGGATTTTCAGTCCAATTATCTTTATATAGATTTATTATATCCTCTCTCAAAGGATAAAATGTAGGATAGGATAAAATTTCAAGAAAATAAGTTAATGGCATATCCAAAACTATTTCTAATGTATAGTCATCTATAGCTTCTACACCTAAATATTTAGTTTCCATTTCACCATTAAGAATATTTTTAGAATTATTAATAAAATTATATTGATATGCAAATTTACTTTTAGTATTAGGATCAAATAGTCTTCTGAAAGAATAAACAAAATCTTTTGCTAAAACAGGATTGCCGTCAGACCAATAAGCATCTTGTCTAAGATTAAATGTATATACAAGACCATCAGAACTTATATTCCAACTTTGAGCAGCTGCCGGTATGATTTTACCGTCTTTATCTTTACTTACTAAACCTTCAAATATATGATTCAAATATATTAAACTGTCACCTGTTACATTTTTACTAGGATCCATAGTATATGGTTCTTGTCCTATATTTATGAGCAATGAAAAATACTTGCCTGAAGGAGCACTATGATTAATAGTTTCTTCTATTTTTGTACAAGATATAGTTACAGACATCAAAATAATTATGAAAATATAATATTTTTTAAACATTCTATTATCCAAACAGTATTTTATTTAAACTAAGTATATATTTTATAACATTTAATGTCAAACAATATTATTTTATTAGTTTGAAATATTCTATAATATTTTTTAATTCTTCTGATTCCTCAGAAAGTGATTTAGAGTTTTCAGAAGCCTCATTTACAAATTTATAATTGCTGTTTGATTTATGTTGTTCATGTAGCACTTCTGATTTAGAATAATAAATTTTTCCTTTTACTGCTTCAATAATATCATTTAAATATTTTATAGTCTTGCCTTCATCTGTATTCATATCTATAATTTTATCATCAGTAAATATATAATCTGATTTAACTTTAGTTTTATTAAAAAAATTTATTACAGGTATTACTTTCTTATTTATGATATTAGGTACTATAATTATTATTAAAATAATCATTATAGAAACCATAATTCCAATCATTATAGCAATTTTATAATTATTTTTTAATACCATAATTGACGGTATCGCTACTTCAATTCCCCAATATACATTATCAAATAGATTAATAGGTTTTATAACATGAAAATATCTATTTAAATTTTTAAAATTATATTTTTCTACTATTAAACTTTCATTAGAATTAATTATATCTAGTACATTGTAATTATTATAAGGATGATATAAATTAGTAAAATTTTCACCTATAATTTCAATATCATTATTGCAGTAAATAATATTTCCTCTTTCATCGAATAAAGTAGTTGTAATATTTTCTCCTTTATTGAAATTCATACTATCTGAACTTACATCCAAACCAATTACTCCTATAATTTCATCATCATTTGAAAATATAGGCATCAAACAAGTTTGTACTTGCTTGTATCCGTTTTGTGTCTGAATAGTATATATAGGAGTTATACACATCTCTTTTTTTTCTATTGTATCATCTATAAATGATAATTTTAAATATAAATTTTCAGCGCTGAATCTTGATATATTACCATTTTCATCTTTGGCCATGTATATTCCAAATTGTCCGTTTATATTTTTATATAGACTATTATTTTTATACATACTGTCATTATCAATAACATTTGGAAGAAATATTAAAAAAACTGCCTCAACATTTTTACTTATTTTTTTAGAGAATTTATACATAAAATTTTCGTATATATTTCTATTTTTTATATTACTGCTGTATAATTCTTCAGCAACAAGTTTTATACTTTTCATATAATTTAATTCATTATTAATTAAATCTCTCATATTTAATAATTCAACTTCAGATATATGCTCTACCGTTACTAATGAATCTTTTTTAGAAATATTAAAAGTATGTATAATGGCCACAATGCCTGATATAACTATTATTATTATTGTAGGTATTATAACAAATAAACTTGCTTTTATATTTAAACTATTTTTGCTATTCATAATATTATAAAATTTAATCCCAAAAATATTTTTTATATTTTTATTCTCTTAGTCTAAAATATTTTATTATTTTTTGTAAATCCCTTGACTCTTCTAAAAGAGACTTTAAATTTTCATTTACATTACTTACAATCCTTGAATTTTGATTTTGTTCCATTTCATTGTTATTGCTTAAGTCATTAATTTTATATACAAACTCAGATATATTATTTGAGTTTTCAGAAATTTTATTAGCACTTCCTTTTACAGCAGTAATCAAATCATTTAAATATACTACTGTATTATCAATTTCTCTGCTCATATCTCCAATTTCATCATTCATATTTAAATAGTTTTCAGAAACGCTCCAAGATATATCGCCTTCCTTTATTTTTGTAATATTATCATTTAAATTATTCATTATTGATAATACCCTTTTATTAATAATAAATGGTACAGTAATAAATATTAAAATAATTGTTACCGCTATAATAATCCATATCATTATTATAATTTCATAATGATTAAAGAATTCTGCCTTACTATCAACAGCTAATTCTATTCCCCAATATAAATCATCAAAAATATGAAGAGGCTTATAAAAATTGAAATATTTACTTGAATTTTTTTTATTATATGATTCCTTCAAAATAGTATTATTAGAATATATTGTATTTTCTAAATCACTGCTTTTATATACATCTGATAAATTAGTAATGTTTTCTCCTATACTATATATATCTGTTGTACAGTACATAATATCACCATTTTCATTAAATAGCGATATTGTAAATCCGTTTGTATCTTCATAAAAAATTATATTCTCTAAAGATATTTTTAATGAGGATACAGCCGCAACATTACCATCTTTGGAAAATATTGGTATTGAGTATGTATACATAGGCATATATTTTCCAAGTATAGGATAATAATTCAATTTTGTAATATAAGGTTTTCTAGTTTCTACAATGGTATCAAAATAAGTGAACTGCAAATCTGACATATCCATATTGATTCTATCTATATTATTTTTATCTTTAAAAAAAGATATTCCCAATCTGCCTTCAATATCTTTATAAAGAGGATTATTAATATACATATTATCGTTATCAACAGCATTATCCGAAAAGATTAAAGATACAGAAACAGCATTAGTACTCATTTCATTTGCAAGACTATTCATTAGATATTCATATAAACTTCTTTGTCTTACATTATAATTATATAGATTTTCTACAGAATATTTTACATTATTAAGATAATTTAATTCCAAGTTAATAATACTTTCTATTTCATATACTTCTTTTTCAGCCATTTGAGATATTATAAATAATGTCATTTGTTTTGTCATTTTATATGTATATATTGTATTTATAACACCAAATACTAATATTATTATTGTAATAGGTATTAAAATAAATAAACTTATTTTTATATTTAAACTCACTTTATTATTCATAATATACTGTATTTTTCCTCATTACTGCAATTTAAAGTATTCAATAACATCTATAAGTTCATTAGCCTCCTTGAGTAGTGCCTGAGAAGCTGCTGTGGCCTCCTCTACTAAAGCTGCATTCTTTTGTACAGAAGAATCCATATTTGTAATTGCAAAATCCACCTGCTCTATTCCCTTCTGCTGCTCTTGAGAAGCTACATTAATTCTATCCATTATATTAGAAGCACTATCCATTTTTACAGATATATCTTCAAATATTTCCTTAGATTCTTTTACACTTTTAGAAGCTAAATTAGTTTTTTCATTACTGTCAGTTATTAAAGCTGTAATACTTTTTACTGATTCCTGAGTATTCTGTGCTAAATTTCTTACTTCACTAGCTACTACAGCAAAACCTCGTCCCTGATCTCCAGCACGAGCCGCCTCTACTGAAGCATTAAGTGCAAGTATATTAGTTTGAAAAGCGATATCTTCTATAAGTTTAGTAATATCCATTATTTTAGTGCTGGCTTCATATACATCATTCATTTTATTAACACTATCCTCTACTATAGCACCAGCCTTATTCAAAGATTCTTTGGCATCTGATACCATAGAAGTACTTTCTGCAACACTCTCTGCAGATTCCTTTATAGTACTAGCCATTTGATTCATAGATGCTGCTGTTTCTTCCAGACTTGAAGCCTGAGATTCTGTTCTCTGTGCTAAATCATTATTACCTTCTAAAACTTGATTTGCTTCGGTAGAAACCCTTTCAGCAGCACTTTTTACTGTTCTTACAACTTTATTCAAATTATTAACTATATTATCTAAACTCTTAGCTATATCTCCCCATTCATCATTCATATTAATAAATGTAGGTGATATTCTGAATGATATATCTCCATTAGAAATTTTCTGCATATCTTCTGATAAGAATACTATTATTCTTACAACCTTATTTCTAATTATAATAGGTATCATTATAGATGCTATTATAATAATAAGAAGAGATATAATTATCATAACATTTCTTATAATATTACTGTCTTTGAAAATATCTTTATTAGAAGCCATTATTTCAAGTATCCAATATTGTCCGGTTGATACTTCTAATGGTACAAAAAAATATGTTGCTTTTCCTTTATAATAACTAGTATAATTTTCAAATGATACTGTACCTCCGCTGGACAATTTCTCAAATACATTATAATTTTTATATTGAGAATATAAATCATACATATTCTTACCCAAATTTTCAGTTTCCCCAGCATCATACAATACATTGCCATAATGATCATACAATAATCCTTCTGAATTTTCAAAAGGTTTTATATTATTCATAGTAGGATTTAATGTTTCTATTTTTATGTCGGCAGTTATAACACCTATAGGTTTATTTTGATACATTATAGGTATAGCCCAAGTATACATTTTTACTACATCATTATTTCCTAAATCAAAATCATATATACCTGATAAATACTCTTTCATTTTTGATATAGGCTCTGTATAATAATCAGCATTTATATCATTAGCAGATAAAGCCCTCTCCTCAATATTATTTCCAGATGATCTTGATATATAATAAGTTTGCTGTCCTTTTGTTAAAGGATAAACATTGCTGTATGCCGCATCATTACCAACTATATTAGGCTCAAAAGCAAGCATAACACCAACTACTGTTTGAGGAAGTATTCCAAAAAAATTTTTAGTTACAATCTCATAAGCATTTCTATCCATAACACCTGAATTATACATATTTTCTATTGTATATTTTAATCCAGTTATTTGATAGAGATCTTCTTTCACTACAGCAGTTAATTGATTCCCTTCTCCCTTTGCAACCTCTTCTAATATTTTATATGATAATTTAGTACTAGCATTCTGTACATAGATAATATTAACTATATTTGATATTGCTATCATTATCAATAATGGTATTAATATAATTAAACTAATTTTTATTTGAAGACTTACTCTTTTAAACATAAATAAACCTCTATATCAAATTAATTTTTAATTCATAAAATATAATTATTAATTATATAATTTATTAAAATAGTATTGATACAGTTAAACAAATTTTATATTAATAAAAAATAACCATAATATTTTTATGCGAATATTATACATAATTCAGATATATATTTCAATTATAAAAAATAAATTAAATAATTTTTTTATAATTAAAATCTTATTTGAATTAAGATTTCAGCTTAAAATATTCTATAGCTTTAATTAAATCATTAGCCTCACTGAGAAGAGATTCAGAAGCAGAAGTAGCCTCTGACACTAAAGAAGCATTTTTCTGTACAGATGAATCCATATTATCAATAGCCATATTAACTTGATCAATACCTTTTTCTTGTTCCTGTGATGCAGTATTAATCTTATCCATTATATTGGAAACATTATCCATCTTTTCTAATATTTCATTGAATATAGTCTGTGATTCTTGTACACTGCTTGCCGCTAATTTTATCTTATTATTACTGTCTGTTATCAAAGAAGTAATATTTTTTACTGATTCCTGAGTATTCTGTGCCAAATTTCTTACTTCACTAGCTACTACAGCAAAACCTCGTCCCTGATCTCCAGCACGAGCCGCCTCTACTGAAGCATTAAGTGCAAGTATATTAGTTTGAAAAGCTATTCCTTCTATAAGTTTGGTAATATCCATTATTTTAGAGCTTGATTCATAAACAGCATCCATTTTGTTTACACTATCTTCTATTATAACACCAGCTTTATTTACGCATTCTTTTACATCCATTACCATAGATGTACTTTGCGATACACCTTCAGCTGATTCTTTTATAGCACTAGCCATTTGATTCATAGATGCTGCAGTTTCTTCCAAACTAGAAGCCTGAGTTTCTGTTCTCTGAGATAAATCATTATTTCCTACTAAAACTTCATTTGCTGCATTTGAAACTTGTTCTGCTGATTTTTTTACAGTAGAAACTACATTTCCTAAATTTTTTAAGGTGTTTTCTAATCCTCTTGCAATATCACCCCATTCATCATTCAATTGTAAAAAGTCCTTTGAAATATGAAAAGATATATCGCCGTTAGATATTTTAGTAATATCTCTAGCTGTATATCCTATTAATTTTGTTACTTTTCTCTTTATTATAAAAGGAACTATTACAGCACTTATTATAACTATTAATGCTGATATTATAAACATTATATTTTTTATTATATTTGACTCTCTCAATATAACATCATTAGGAGCAGTTATTTTTAATCCCCAATATTTTCCTTTTGATATTTCTACTGGAGTAAATGAATAAGTGTAGAATTTTTTTAATGTTCCGCTGAAATTCTCAAATAGTAAATTTTCTCCGCTTATTATTTTATTGAATACATTATGTTTATTGTAGTATGGGTATATTTCATCAAGTGTTTTAGATATATAATCGGCTTTATCACTATCATATACTATAGTTCCTGCATTATCAAATAATGTAATTGTTGTTCCTTCAAAAGGTTTTATTTTAGATAATGAATCATAAAGAGAATTCGCAAATACTTCCAAACATATTACACCTATTACTTTATTTGACACTTTTATTGGCAAAGACCAAGTATAGAATAAATCTTTATCATTAACAGGTGATTTATATACATCGGATATATATGTTTCTCCTGTACTTAAAGCTTTTGTATATGACTCATTTTGAAAAATCTTCATATCAAAATATGAAGCTTGAATTTTAAAGTTGTTGTTTCTTGATAAATAATAATTAAAACGTCCATTTGCAGGACCATATTTTTCTGAATTAGTATAATCTGCATCATTGCCTATCATATTAGGCTCAAATGCTATAAGCAAGCCATTAACTTTTTGAGGAAGTTCATCAAAAAAACTATATAAAAGTCTTTCATAAAATGGTCTGCTTAAGGTACCATCATTATATAATCCTCTTATAACCCTTTCTAATCCAACAAGAGAATATAAATCCTCATTCATATATGATAATAATTGAGCAGCTTCTCCTTTTGAGCTCTCTTCTAATACTCTGTGTGATAAATTCTTACTGGCAGATTTTACATATACAATATTTATAGAATTTGAAATAATAAGCATAATTAGTAAAGGAACTAATATAGCCAAACTAATTTTTATTTGAAGACTAAATTTCTTAACCATAATCAACCCTATAAAACTTATTTTTTATCTTCATAATAATTATTATACATTTTATATTTGCAATTTCAATAACAAAAAAATTTTATTTATCATTGTTCAAAATATAGCTATAGATATCATTATTTTAATAAATTATTAATTTTATTCTCTATTTTATGTAGAATAGTCGATTATATTGATTTATAAAATAAAACACATTAAATATTAATTAATTAATTTCAGCACATTATTTATCTAGAAATTAATAATGAACTGAAAATTCTATTTTAATCATTTTTTAAATTAAAATATGCTATAGCTTTTAATAAATCATTAGCCTCGCCTAATAAAGACTCTGAAGCTGAAGCAGCTTCAGATACTAAAGCAGCATTTTTCTGAACAGAAGCATCCATATTACTGATAGCTGCATTAACTTGATCAATACCTTTTTCCTGTTCCTGAGCTGCAATATTAATTCTATCCATTATAGATGAATCTCTATCCATTTTTTCTAATATTTCATTGAATATAGTTTGAGATTCCTGTACACTGCTTGCAGCTAATTTTATCTTATCATTACTATCTGTAATTAATGAAGTAATACTCTTTACTGATTCCTGAGTATTCTGTGCTAAATTTCTTACCTCACTAGCTACTACAGCAAAACCTCGTCCCTGATCTCCAGCACGAGCTGCCTCTACTGAAGCATTAAGTGCAAGTATATTAGTTTGAAAAGCTATTCCTTCTATAAGTTTGGTAATATCCATTATTTTAGCGCTAGCTTCATATACATCATTCATTTTGTTTACGCTATCTTCAATTATTACTCCAGCCTTATTCAAAGATTCTTTGGCATCTGATACCATAGAAGTACTTTGAGAAACACTTTCTGCAGATTCCTTTATGGCACTAGCCATCTCATTCATAGATGCTGCTGTTTCTTCCAAACTAGAAGCTTGAGTTTCTGTTCTCTGGGATAAGTCATTATTTCCTACTAAAACTTGATTTGCTGCTGTAGAAACTTGCTCTGCTGAATGCTTTACCGTATTTATTATATTATTAAAGTTATACATAGCTTTAGTCCAGCCTCTTGCTATATCTCCCCATTCATCATATCTTTTTTCAAATCCCTTAGGTATCTCAACAGTTAAATCTCCTTGAGACATAGAAGTAATATCATTAGCTAAAACCTTTATTAAATTTGATACTTTTGTTTTAATTATTATAGGAACTATTATAGAAATTATAATAATTATCATTAAAGATATTGAAATCATAACATTTCTTATAATATTACTTTCTCTTAATACTTCATCATCAGGAGCTGTTACTTTTAATCCCCAATATTTATTTTTTGTTATTTCCATAGGAGTAAATGAATATGTATAATATTTTTTCAATGTACCGCTGAAATTTTGGAATAATACATTCTTTCCATTTATAATATTTTCAAATACATTGTGAACCCTATAATAAGGATATATATCATGAAGTTCTTTAAATATATATTCTTTTTTATCACTATCATAAACAATAAATCCAGAATTATCAAAAAGTGTTGTTGTTGTACCTTTAAATAATTTTATATTTTCTAATATATCGTAAATAGATTCTATAAGAACATCTATAGAAATTACACCTATAGTTCTATTTCCTGATTTTATCGGTACAGACCAAGTATAAATCATAGCATTATTATGCAAAGGAGAACTATATACATCTGTAATATATAATTCTCCGCTTTTTAAAGTTTCTGTATAATGCTTTTCCTGAAATATTTTATTATCAAAATAATTACCTTTAATAGTATCATTATCTCTTGATAAATAATAATTGAATCGTCCGCCTGAAACACCATATTTCTCAGAGTTTATATAATCATTATCATTTCCAATTATATTAGGTTCGAATGCTATTAATAATCCATTTACTCTATTAGGTAAATTATTCAAAAAATTGTATGATGTTTTTTCATAAAAATTTCTATCTAAAATATTATCATTATAAAATCCAGATAAAGTATTAGCTAAACCCATTATATGTTCAGCATCTTTATACATAAAAGACTTTAACATCACTACTTCATATTTAGCTTTATTGTCAAGTACACTATATATAAGTTTTATAGTTGATTTTCTTACATAGATAATATTGACAATATTTGATATTATAAGCATTATTATTAAAGGCAATAATATAACTAAACTAATTTTTATATTTAAATTTAATTTTTTTAACATAATAAATAATCCTAAAACAATTATCAAAATATAGTATAGTATAAATAATACCATTTTTCAATATTAAATTAATTATGCTATAATATTTATTAATAATAAAATATATTCAATATTTATAAATAATAATTATTATAAAGAACTGCTTTTAAGTAATCTTTTGAATGAAATAGTGAATAATGTTACAGTTGTACAAACAGCCAAAAAATCAGCTATAGGCTCTGCTAAAAGTACTGACATTACTTTATTTTCCATAAATATAGGCAATATAAATATAAGCGGTATCAATAATATTACTTTTCTTAATATAGCTAAGAATGCGGATATTTTAGCATTTCCCAAAGCGACAAATGTTTGCTGGCATGCAGTTTGCGCCCCAAATATTAGTGAAGCTGCCATATATATTTTTAAAGCCCAAATAGCATAATTAATTAATTCCTCATCGCTTGTAAATATTCTAACGAAAAGATAAGGAAAAAATTCTGATATAAACCACATTAAAAAAGAAAATGAAAGACAGCTTATTAAAAGTATTTTAAAAGCTGACTTAACCCTATTTAAATTATTTGCTCCGTAATTATAACTTATAATAGGCTGAGCTCCTTGAGTAAGTCCCATTATCGGAAGAAAAGAAAATTGCATAATACTGCTTAATATTGTCATAGCACCAACAGCTAAATCACCGCCATATTTTAAAAGCGAAGTATTGAAAGATACAAATAAAATACTTTCTGTAAACTGCATTATAAACGGAGAAAACCCTAAAGCTAAGCATGGCAGTATTATATTAGGAGATATTTTGAAATTTTTTAATTTCAATTTTAATATCGTTCTCTTAGATGTCATAAAAGAAAGTATCCATATACATGATATAGCCTGAGATATAATAGTGGCAAGTGCTGCTCCTCTAACATCCATATCAAATACAAATATAAATATAGGATCTAATATTATATTGGTAACTGCCCCTATTAAAACTGTAAACATACTTGTTTTTGCTTTTCCCTGAGCAGTGATAAAAGCATTGAGTCCTAAAGCTAATTGAACAAATATAGTACCCATAGAATATATTCTTAAATATCTTAATGCATATATGATAGTATTTTCACTCGCACCAAAAACCATAAGGAGAGGCTTTGAAAATAATAATAATATTATAGTTAAAGTTATTGAAATAATTATCAATGTCATAGCACAGTTACCGACTATTTCTTCTGCTTTATCATAATCCTGCTTTCCCATCATAATAGAAGCACGTGGAGAACCTCCCATACTGATAAGATATGCAAATGCAGATACAGCCATTATAACAGGCATCGTTACTCCTACACCTGTTAAAGCCATTGCCCCTATATCAGGAATATGTCCTATATACATTCTGTCTACAACATTATATAGCACATTTATTATTTGAGCTGCTATGGCAGGAAGTGCTAATTGAAAAAGCAATTTTCCTACAGGTTTATTAGCAAGATCATTTGATTTTGAATTATTATTTAGAACTGCTTCATTACTCATAATTATTCCATTATTATTTTTTTATAATATATCATACAACTTATATATCATAAACCTATTTATATTTTAGTCAAACTTTAAATTATTGACTTTAAAAGTTAATGTTATATCATTAAATTATTATATGTTAGGATATAAAAAATGAAAAACTTATATATATTAATTATTTCAATTTTAATTTTATCATGTTCTAATAAAGCTAACGATCAAAAAGTATTTACAATAGTTCATATGAATGATACGCATTCAAAAGATAAAGAATTTATTACTGTATCAAAAGAAGATGGAAGTACAAACAGATACGGCGGTGCTGCCAGAAGAAAAACTTTTATTGACAATGTAAAAAAAGAAAATGAAAATGTCATAGTAATGCATGCAGGAGATACTATTACAGGAAGCGTATTTTCTATAGTTTATCAGGGTATGGATGAAACAGAACTTATGAATGATATTGGAGTTAATGTATCAACATTAGGCAATCATGAATTTGATTTTGGAATAGAACAATTAAATAATATTATGAGTAATAGAAATTTCCCTACAATAGCCTGCAATGTTAAAGTAAAAGCAACAGGAGAAAATTATGTTCCGCCATATATAATAACAAATATTAAAGGCGTACATGTTGCTATAATAGGTGTTTTGCAAAGCGAAAAAATGAATATAATTCAGGGACTTGATTATATAGATATAGAAGAAGAAGTATCATCTTTAAAAAAACTTTTAGAAGAAATACCATTAAATACCACAAATGATATAACAATTTTATTAAGTCATGCAGGATTTGATACTGATAAAAGAATAGCACAGGAAATACCAGATACTTTTAATATTATAATAGGAGGACATACTCATACTCTATTAAAGAACCCTGTTATTATAGGAAAAACAACAATAGTTCAGGCAGGACAATATGGAGAGTATATAGGCACTATTGATGTAATATTCAAAAATGGTAAATATGCTTATCCTAAATATACACTTACTAGATTAGATGAAAATATAAAGGAAGATGAAACTATATTGGCAAAAATAGAAGAAATGCAGCTTGAAGTTGATAAAGAGTTTAATATTGAAATAGCAAAACTTCCTTATGAATTAACTGATGAAAATGTTAGAAATAAATCCACTGCTTTAGGAAATTTTGTTTCTGATATAGTAGCTTCATCTCAAAATGGTATTGATATAGCATTAATAAATTCAGGTTCTTTGAGAGGACAGCTTCCAAGCGGAAAAGTAACATTAGGAAATATGTATGAGTTTTTCCCATTCGATAATTTAATAATACTTACAACTTTAAACGGAAAAGATTTAAAAAATATATTAGAATTATCAGCCTCAAGAAAAGGAGAAGGTGCATTTTTACAAGTTTCAAAAGACTGCATTATTAATTTTGACAGTAATGGAAAACTTTTAGAATCATCTATAAAAGGAAGAACTATAAATGACAATGAAAAATATGTGGTTGCTGTTGCTGACTATATATTTAACGGAGGCGAAAAATATATCGATGAAAGCGGAAAGCCTTTATTTCAATATGGTGAAAATGTTATACATACAGGACTCGATATAAGAGATTTAATAATAAAAACTTTAAAAGAATATAAAAATGTTCCTGAAAATGCTATTGACAATACAGAACGTATAATATTTAAATGATTTTTTATAATAAAAGAGGGGCTGTAATAAACAGTCCCTCTTTTTTTGGTTTTAATTAATAATTATTTTTTTAAAGCAGCATTTAATTCACTATATCCTGCATCTTTAAGATAGTTTACATTTTTAAATCCATTATCAAGCAAATACTGAACTGTTTTTCCTGAACGTCCGCCGCTCTTACAATAGAAGAAATATTTTTTAGTTTTATCTAATGATAATATTTTTTTGCTGTAGCCTTTAGCTCTATAGTCAATATTCATAGCACCTTTTATAGTTCCTGTTTCTTTAATTTCCTGAGGTGTTCTGACATCAACTAATATTATATTAGGATCAGCTTTCCATGATGATATAAAATCATTAAGAGCTAGGCCGTTTTTATTAACAACTTTTACATTGTCAAGTTCGTATACAGCCTCATTAGTTTTTGCTGTTTGTGCATTACATACTATTGTTGTTAATAATAATGCGATAATAATAAAAAGATTCCTTTTCATAAGGTTTACCCCCGTATAGTATTTATTATATTAGACGAATACAACATATAAAAGTTCCTTACAATATAATTTTTTATTATTTTTTTAGGAAAAATTTAATTTTTTTTGTATTTTTCATAGTTATTTAATGATTTGAGGCAATAAATTTAAATATTTTAATTGGTTTTATAATAAAAAAAAGGGGCTGTAATGAACAGTCCCTTTTTTATTACGGCATCATTTTTTATTAATCTATTTCTCTAATAACCTTGAAGAAATTATCAATAGTTGACTGAGATATAAGCTTTTTTTCATAATAGTCTATTATATTATTTTTAAACAAAGCAGAATCTAGGGCATCTTTATTATTTTTATCTATTTTATGAATTTGTTTATCATTATCATCGAATAAATCTTCTATTGTAACAAAATTAGAACTTATATCTTCAAGCTGAGTTATTCTTAAATTTGTTCCTTCTGCTAACTCTGTAAATTGATCTGCTGAAATATCGCTGTCAATTAATAGTATAGGCTTATCAGAAAGTTTACATAATGAATCTATTATATCATTTTTCTTTCTTTCATCATTAGGTCTTCCAACGCCATTAATAGGCATGAATGCTGTGTTTATTTCTCTATTTTCTATATGCTCCATTAACAATTTAAAAGCTGTAAGATAATTATAATCTGTAATACCTTCAACATATACTATTTTGGTATCTCTCATAATATCTATATGCTTAACACCAAATGCATTTATAATTTTTTCTAATGTATCCACTTTACCATAAGTAGCAGAGAAGTCATTTTCTATTTTTACTCCTATTCCGTCTTGTTTTGGCTCTACTATTTTTAATTCATCTAAATAATGAATATCTGCAAAATAAGGAATCTGAGTAGATGTGATTATAGTAACACCATTATCTTTTGCAAACTCTTTCAAAAATTTTCTTAATTCTTTTATTAAAGGGACTGATAAATGCTGTTCAGGCTCATCAATTATTATTATATCACCTTTCTTTAATTCATTAGGATTTATTGTATTGAAAAATAAACTGAAAAACCAATTAAAGCCTTCTGATTCATTTTCTAAATTTGTAATACCATTTTTAGTTTCAAAATATATTTTTATAAAGTATTCGTCCAATGCTATTTTAAATTTATATTCATTATTTGATTTATATAGTTCATTGAATTTCTTTGATACAGTATTGTCAAAAAGTTTATTTATTTCATTTTCTGTCTGTTTGGCAAAAGCAACATCAGATAATATATTAGTATAGTTTTTTATTAAATTATTATACATCTCCATATTATCTGCGGCTTTGAATAATGAACGCAAAAAATGCGATTGGGTTATAATATTTCTGGTTTTATCATGATAATGTCCATTACTAGCATAACATCCTACAGTAAGTTCGCTGTTTTTTATATTTTCTCTATGAACATATACATTTATATTTACAGACTCGATTTCTGCTAAAATTTCTAATAGGTATTTTACATCATTTTTATTAATCTGATTTTCATCAATATTGAATTCACGATACCCAGTATTTTTATTTTGTTCATAAGATTCATCATCAAGCAAACTTATTAATAATTTTAATTTATCTATATTTTCATTTTCTTTATATTTAGAAATTATATCCATTATTTTTGATACGGTATAATTTAATATATCTTCATAAGCATATTCTGTCTTTGATTTATTATCATATTTATAATTATATTCATAAACAAAGTATATACTGCTGCCGTATTTTGAACTAACATTATTTGTAGCATTATATATATAATCCAGTATTTTTAATAAATAATTTTTACTTAAAATAATATCTGCATTAATTTTATTTTCTTCTAATTCCCATACAAGTTTATCTTTATATTCATCTTTTTCGCTATATCCAGTTTTTTTTATCCTAATAGTTTTACATTTGCCTTTATATACAAGTCCGCTGTCTGCTTCAATAAATATTTCTAACTCTGGTTTACACCCTATAAAACCATCTATTTTAGGATTATCTTTTCTACCGTTTATGCCACCTTTAAATGATTTTTCTATTGCTGATAGTATATTACTTTTACCAGTGCCGTTTGCTCCTATTATGCTTATTAATGCTCCTTGCTCTATATCACCATTAAGATATAATCTGCCGTATTTTACTTCATCTTCTTTCTTTTCTGAATTATATTCTGCCTCCTTGCCTACAATTACAGGATTAATGTTTCTAAAGTTTTTAATTGTTAAATATCTTTTCATAAGTTTTTCCCTAAATTTTTATTACTTATCTTTATTTGATAATCTCATTCTAAAACCTTGAGATTTATATAAACTCATAAGCGGAGATATAAATTCATAATCTTCTTCAGATAATTTTTTGTCCGGATCAGTAGAAAGTTTTTTGCATTTCATCAAATAATCTAATATAGGATCAAAAAAATTATCTTCTGTAAGCATATATATAAAATCCTCTTTTGTTTTATTTTCTGTTTTTAATAATGATTTTATCTTCATCCTTTTATCCTCCTCAGTATTACTTGTATTGATGTTCTCAACGATATTATTCATTATATAATAAATAACATTATTACTTCCTATGTTTTTAGTGTTTTGTATATAATCAAATAGATTTAATATTTTTGTGTCTATTGTACTTCTGTTGCCCTCTTCGTACATATCTATATATTTATATAAAGTAGGCCTTGATATTTTAAGATATTCTGCCAGATCAGATATTCTCAAATCTAAATCTCTTATTTTTTCTCTTAATAATTTGTTTTCCATTTTTATTTTCTCTTTTATTAAATTAAAAATTAATATTCCATAGACATAATACAATTTTTCTAATAGATAAAATATAGCGTGCTTATAAAATCAATAATATATCTATAATATAAACCATTTACATAAAATGTCAATTATATATTTACAAATAATGTAAAATAACAATATATAAAAAGTATAAAAACAAAAAAGGTTCGCAATAAGTATAAAACTAATTGCAAACCTTTTATATTATTTTTTATTAATCACTAAAAATTATTTAGCATATTCTCCAACTGACTCTTTAACATAATCCATACTTGCAGCAGTATTCATACTGTCTTTAGCAGAACGAACGAAGAACTCTAAACGATTTACAGTATTAACTTCGCTTGCTCCTGCATCCATATCCAAATAAAGAAGATTCAATTGAGGATATCTAGTTTTAAGTCTAGTTTCAATACCTCTAGCTATGATATGGTTAGCAATACAACCGAAAGGCTGAAGACAAAGTACATTGTTTACACCCTCTTCAGCGAAAGTTGCTATTTCACCAGGTAAAAGCCAAGCCTCTCCGAATTGGTTAGTCATAGCAGTAACTTTAGCAGCATTTTCAGCTATTTGTCTTATATGATGTGCTGGTCTGAAGCCTTTGAATTTAGACATCATCTGATTTATAGAATCTATTCTCATATCAATAACTTTTTCAGATATTTTAGAGCCGTAATAACCTAAGAATGATACATCTCTGGCATTAGTTTCTTTATTAACCTGTTCGCTTATAACTTTCTGTACAAAGAAGTCAAATACAGGAGGAACTATAACCTCAACACCTTTAGCCATAAGCCAATCGCAAACATCGCCATTAGCAAAGTTATTATATTTTACATAAATCTCGCCTACTAATCCTGCTTTAGGAAGCATTAAATCATCATTAGTTTCAATAGCATTAAACTCTGCTATAGCCTGTTTTAATAATTTATCAGTAGCTTTAAGAGCGAAATCTTTAGGGTGTAATGCTATATATTTATTGGCAAGAGCTAAAGACTCACCTTTTTTAACTTCTCTAGCAGCACAATAATAATACATTGTAGATATAGCATCAGCATAAGGCATAGCTATAATACCCTCTTTCATCAAATCAATTTTTGAAAGTTCGAATCCAGGTTGGTCATTGATAACTGTTAAACCAACTGTAACAACCGGAACATCAGGATAACCTGCATTTATTAATCCTCTCTTTATAAGAGAAGCATAATTACTAGCTCTACATTGTCCGCCTGTCTGAGTGATACCAGCAGCTATATTTTTAGGATCATATTTTCCGCTTTGAACGGCTCTTATAATATCTCCTATTACTATTGTTGCAGGATAACATATATCTTGGTTAGCATATCTTAAACCTAATTCCACAGATTCAACATCAGGTTCAGGAAGAGCTATTGTATCATATCCGCTTCTTTGAAGTAAAGTTAAAATCATAGGATCATAGAATTGTCCGAATTTAGGTACGAGTATTGCACGTCTGTCATTTTTTTCATATCTTTTAATGATAGTTCTATTAGACTCTTCACTTGGTGCAAAGTCACCTTTCATCTTCATACTTTCTATCATAGAACGTATTCTAAGTCTTATACTTCCAGGACTTGATATCTCATCTACTTTTACTAAAGTAGGGCTCTTTCCATAAGCATTAAGTATAGATTTTATTTCATCTGAAGTAGTAGCATCAGGACCGCATCCGAAACTGTTAATTTGAACTACCTCAAGCTTCATATCTTTTTGTTTGCAAGCCCATAAAGCAGCTTTAAACATTTTATTAGGGTAAGACCATTGAGTCAATACTTGAACATCAGCAAGAGATTCATCTATATCCAAACCATCTTCAGTAATAACATTAATACCAAATGAAGCAATAGTTTCAGGTATCTTATGGTTGATTAATGGGTCAATATGATAAGGTCTGCTTACTATAAGTATAGTAGGAGTCTGAGTTTCTTTTGCATGTTCTATTATTTTTTTGCCCTCAGCTCTTAATTCCTCTTTAATTCTTACCTGCTCTTTTAAAGCCATTTTGAAAGCTCTGTCGAAATCTTTTTTATCTATTCCAAGCCCTTTTACAAAATAAGCTTTACAGCCTTTATATAATAAATCTTCATTCAAGAAAGAAATTGTCGGAGCATCGAAAGGAATTCCGTATTTAGTTAATGGACTTATAGAACTGTCTATTACGTCAGGATATCCTGTAACTACCGGACAGTTATAACTATTAACACTTCCATCATCTTCAGCTTTTTCCAATACTACAGATGGATAGAATATTCTGTCAACTTTAGATTCTATCAAATCATATATATGTCCGTTAGCTATTTTAGCAGGGAAACATATATTATCGCTCATAACAGTACCAGAACCTTTTTCAGCTATAGCCATACTTGATGGTGATGATAACTGAACTCTGTATCCGCATTCTACAAGTATAGTAGCCCAGAATGGAAAGTTTTGATACATATTAAGTACGCGAGGTATACCTATAGTACCTTTTATTTCATCTGAAGCAGGTGCTAAAGGTCTGTCGAATAATAAAGAAAGTTTTTTCTGAGTGATATCCATTCCGTAATTTCTTTCTTTATTTCCTTTATTAGAAAATATTCTTTCGCATTTATTTCCTGTATAGAATGATTTATTATCTTTGAATTTTAATCTAGTAACAGTACAAAGGTTTTCGCATCCTTTACAAGTAAGCTGTTTTCTTTCATAATCATTAGCTTCCTGTAAATTATCCAAACCTATAAATGTAGTATCTTCTTCTTTAGTATTGTATGTATCTAAAGCTAGCAATGCACAACCATAAGCTCCCATAAGTTCGGATATATCAGGACGAATAACTTTTTTATCTAAAAACTTTTCTACAGAACGAAGAACTGCAGCATTTTTGAAAGTACCGCCCTGAACAACTATATGATCGCCCAAAATAGAAGTATCAGTAATTTTTAATACTTTAGTAAAACAGTTTAAAGTAACACTCTTAGCAAGTCCTGCAGAAATATCAGCAACTGAAGAACCCTCTCTCAAAGACTGTTTTACTTTACTATTCATAAACACTGTACAGCGGCTTCCCAAATCGCAAGGTCTTGCAGATTCGCATGCAATATTAGCAAAGTCAGCAACTTTATAACCCATACCGCGTGCAAATGTTTCTATAAACGAACCGCATCCTGAAGAACAAGCCTCATTAATTTCAATATTTTCTATAATACCGTCTTTAATAAATATAGCTTTCATATCCTGTCCGCCTATATCAAGTATGAAGCTGACATCTTTATCGAAAGCCTTAGCACCTCTGTAATGCGCCATAGTTTCAACGATACCTTCGTCCATATTGAAAGCAGCTTTTATTAAATCTTCTCCGTAACCTGTAACGGCAGTTCTTGCTATATTAATTTTTATATTTTTCTCATCTAATTCTTTTTTAATTTCTGTAAGTCCTTCAGTAACAGCACCAACAGGATTACCATTGTTATTTCTATAATGTCTTAATACTACTTGTCCGTCCTCATCAATAATAACTATTTTTGTAGTAGTAGAACCGGAGTCTATACCTAAGAATGTATTTTTTCCATTAACAGTGGATACATCAGCAGCTCTTACTTTATCTTTGCTATGCTCTTCTGACCATTCTTTATATTCTTCCTGACTATTAAATAAAGCTTCTCTTGTTTTTGAATTAGTGATTTTTACTTCCGCTGAAATATTTTCTACTAATTTGTATAATTCAGAAACTTTTATTGTAGTTTGTTCTTCTTTTTCACCGAAAGCAGCACCTATTGCAGCAGTTAATTCTGGGTGATCAACTGTATACATATCATCTTCTGAAGCATCAAGAAGTGCCAAGAATGTTTTTCTTAATTCTGGAAGGAATGTTAAAGGACCGCCTGTAAATAATATTTTAGGCTTAATCTCGAAACCTTTTGCAAGAGTATTAACAGTTTGAACAGCAACAGCTTGGAATATACTTTTAGCAATATCAGCCTTAGGTATATCACGGCTTATAAGAGTCTGTACATCTGTTTTAGCGAATACTCCGCATCTGCTTGCCATAGGATATATAGAAGTAGATTTTTCAGCCAATACAGAAAGTTCAGATGGATGAACATTAAGAAGAGTAGCCATCTGATCTATGAATGCTCCTGTACCGCCTGCACAGTTACCATTCATTCTTATATCGGCTTTGAAGTTATCATCAAATACTATGATTTTAGCGTCTTCTCCTCCTATATCTATCAATGTTCTTCCATAAGGATAAATCTTTCTGATAGCTGTTGAAGAAGCGATTACCTCTTGAATAAAGCTAATGCCTGTTTTTTCACAAACTCCCATTCCTGCTGTACCTGTCATAGCAAGAGAAAGTTTTAAATCCCCATGCATAGCCTGTAAATTATCAAGTATAGACAATAATGTATCTTTTACATCAGCATTATGTCTGACATAAGTTTTAAATATCATATTGTCATTATCATACACAACCATTTTTGCGGTAGTTGAACCAATGTCAATACCTGCTTTGAAAATTTTTTCCATAATATCTCTCCTAAAAGTAAACTATTTATTCCAGTATCATATTGTACATATTAACAAATACTATCTTAGTTTTATGATTTTTTATATTTTCTTCCGGTATATGACCGTAAGAAAGAACTATTATAGTATCATCTTTTTTTGCATAATGAACATTATCTCCATTTATGCCTATAATACCAGTACCCCTTATACCTTTAATGACTTCAGTTTCAAAACGAATATCATTACTTAAATTAATAACAGATACTCTCTCTCCATCCATTATATCTGATTTATCGAGTAAGGCTTCATCTATTGTTATTGAATCTCTGAAATTTAAATCCGTCCTTGTAACTGTGAGTCTATTTATCTTGGATTTTATGACACTCCTCATCATATATTAAATCCATATCGTATATTTTTTTACAAATATTTTACTTATTATATTAGAAAATGTCAATATTACAATTTTAAATATTTATTAATAATAGTTATTATATACCATAACTATTTTTATAACAACAACACATATTATACATATAATCAAAAAGGACTTATAAAAGCATTAAATAAATTTCCATTCAAGTTTCCTTCTACAATTATATCCATCTTAAAAACATTTTTATTTCCTAATCTATAATTAACATAATCATCTTTTTCATGAACTATAATCTCCAAAAAATCCATTTTACCCATAAACTCTTTAATAAAAACTTCCTTATCAATAGTATTTCCTCCATTCTTAGAAGAAATATTATTACCCTCTCTTATAATTTTTCTTGCAGAATAAGTTTTTACTTTATCATCGAACTCTTTTTTATTTAAAAATACATCTCTTAAAAATAAAGCAGCCTTATTTTTATCACTTTCATTAGAATCATCAAAAGCAGCAAGAACTTTTTTATTATCAAGCCATTCAATTTCTTTATCAAAAGAACCTATCATTCTATTATATAAGAAGCTTCCAAGAACTTCATCATTATAATAAATAGGCTTTAAATATTCTTTAAGTATTTTATTTAAATCCTCATCTTTGTAATTATTATCTATAATATCAGCAAGTAAAAACTCAGCAACCTCATCACCCTGCTCTTTTTCGTATCTGACTTTTAATTTTACAACAGATTCTCTCTTTATTATCTTCTTATAGTACTCCAATTCCTTTTCATAAATCTTCATTCTTACAACTATCTTTTTATTCTTTTCTATATAGCCTGTTTCTATATCCTTATAGGCAATACACATAATAAGAACATTAATTTTATCATCATCTTCCGTTCTTGCTCCAAAAAAATCAGGAGACCCTATTATAAATGCGGCATCTTTGTATTCTTCTAAAAACTCGCTTTCCTTTTGCAAATAAAACATAATAAAAACCCATAATTGTATTATAAACTGACTTTTTATTTTAAAACAAATAACAATAATTGTCAAAAAAAAATATCATATATTGATAATAAACATTTTTTATTATAAAATTACGCAAAAATATATTAAAGGAGTTGAAAATGAAGAAAGACATTTTCACGAGCTCTATAGGAGTTATAATAGCCGGTGCTATTATAGGTGCTATAGCTGCTTGGCTCTCTGTGATGGGCAATCCTGCTAATATGGGTATATGTATTGCATGCTTTACCCGAGATTTAGCCGGAGCTGTCGGATTGCATAGAGCAGCTGCTGTACAATATATAAGACCTGAATTAATAGGTCTTGTTATAGGTGCATCAGTTTCAGCAATTCTCTCTAAAGAATTCGTTCCTAAGGGAGGAAGTTCGCCTATTATAAGATTCTGTTTAGGCTTCTTTGCTATGATAGGAGCTTTAGTTTTTCTTGGATGTCCTTGGAGAACTTTGCTTAGAGTGGCAGGAGGAGATATTAACGGAATATTCGGTTTAATAGGCATCATTATAGGCGGAGGAATAGGAGTTTTCTTCTGGAAACAAAATTTCTCTTTAGGTCAGCCAAAAGCTTATAAAAATAAGTTAGTAGGTTTCTTACCATTAGTTATATCAATAATGCTTTTAGTTCTATTATTGAAACAAACTAAATTTTCTGAAGGCGGACCAATATTCTTCTCTGAATCAGGACCTGGAAGTATGAAGGCTCCTATAATTATAGGTTTAATAGCTTCAATAGTTATAGGTTTCATAGCTCAAAAATCAAGATTCTGTACTGTAGGCGGACTTAGAGACGGAATATTTATGAAAGATTTCCATATGACTAAAGGTGTTATAGCTTTTATCGTTGCTGCTTTTATAGTAAACATAATAACTAACAGATTTAGTTTTTCTATGGAGAATCAGCCAATAGCCCATACAAATATTTTATGGAATACTGTATCAATGATTCTTACAGGTTTAGCATTTACTTTAGGTACAGGATGCCCTGGAAGACAAATGATACAATCTGCGGAAGGTAATATGGACAGTTTCATATTCGTTATAGGTATGTTAGTTGGTGCAGGATTTGCTCATAACTTTAATTTAGCAAGTTCAACTGCCGGTCCTACTGCTTATGGAATGGGAGCTGTTATTTTAGGTTTGGTATTTTGTATAATAATTGGTTTTACAATGAAAGAAAATACCGCTAATTGATATATTTCTTGTACAGCCGTGTGCTGCCGTAATATAAAAGGAAATATACCGCAACAAATTTTTGGAAGTAATATAATAAGCTTTGCCTCTGCTTTGTATTCTTAAAACTTAATAAAAGTTATGATAATACAAGGCAGAGGCAGAGATTATAAAAAAAATTTAGATAAAAAATATAATGCTTATTATAATAATAAGAATTTTTCTAAATAAAACTTCCATAATTTTAAAAAAATACTATAAATTACTCATCTTTTAACTAATTTTAATATAAAAAGGAAATTGCTATGCCGGATACTATAAAAGTAGATACTAGAGGAATGTCATGTTCTCAAGCCTCTTTTCAGGCCAAATGTGCCGCTATTAATACTACAGAATTAAATACTATTATAGAAGTTTTGGTAAGCGGACATTCAAGCTGTGAAAGTGTCATAAGAGGATGTAAAAAATACGGTTATGAAGGTACTTTCAAAAATATAGAAAATGAAGATATACTTGTAACCTTAACAAAGGTAAAATGATATTTTAATTATAAACACTAAAATTTTTTAAGTCTGTCAATTTTTTTATTCAACTTTTTCCCGCCGCAAAAAGTTGCAAAAAATGCAAGTGTAAAATTTATACTAAATAATACTAGTTTTGTCTTACATGTAATATAAATTATCAGTTTAAGCTAAAACATAGCCATTCGCCTTGCCGTAGGCACACTTCGTGAAGCGGGCTGTGTATGCTTCTTTGGGCTATACCATACCTAAAGGTACTCATTTCAGTTGCAGGCACTTCCTTCGGTCGCAAAAGAAGTGGGGGCTTACCCTCACCGTAGGTGGGCTTCATTCGGGTACGCTTCGCAGTGGGCAAATAACCAGATACAAAACAAAAATATAAATTTATTTTTGACAAAATATAATTGTTTAGGTATATACATATAAATTTTATAAAACATCATTATTCTATTTACTGTCATTATTATAATAAAAAATAAGTTAAATAAAAAAGGAGGCATTAAAGCCCCCTTTATATTCAAAAAGCCAATTCAATTATTTATTAGCCAATTCATGAGCATAAGCCATTCTAAACATATCAACTTCATTAAACTGTTTAGTAATAAATTGTATACCTATAGGCATATTGTTTTTATCTACACCGCAAGGTACGCTCATAGCAGGAAGTCCTACCAAGTTAATATTAGAAACATAACTATCAGCCAAGAAACTTAAAGCACTGTCAGTTTGATCTCTTGTACCTAAAAGACCTGCTGTTACAGGAGAAGTAGGAGAAACAATAACATCAACATTTTTGAATGCATTATCGAAGTCCATTTGCATTAACTTTCTTACTTTTAATGCATGCTGATAATGGCTATAGAAAAATCTTTTACCAGTCATTAAAGTACCGAATAATATTCTAGCTCTAGTTTCAAAAGCAAGTCCTACACTTCTTGAAGTATAGTAATATTCATCTAAATTGAAATCGCCTTTAGGGTGATACCCGTATCTTATACCGTCATATCTTCCCATATTAGAAGCTACCTCAACATCCATAACTGCTGTATAAACTCTTGAACCATATTTTGCATTAGGTAAGCTAATATCAACTATTTCAGCACCCTGATCTTTTAATTTACCTATAGCATCCATAACATTTTCTTTTACATCAGCAGCTATTAAATCTGTATCATAATACTCTTTAGCAAGTCCTATTTTCATTCCTTTAATATTTCCATCTAAAGCGGCAACATAATCAGGTACAGGTATATTTAAAGTAGTAGATTCTTTAGGGTCAAAACCAGCTATAATTTTAGTCATTAAAGCAGCATCTTTAACATCTTTAGTCAATGGTCCAACTTGGTCTAAGCTGCTTGCCATAGCAATACATCCTAATCTAGGAACTCTTCCATAAGTAGGCTTAACACCAACTATACCGCAGAAAGAAGCAGGCTGTCTTATAGAACCGCCTGTATCACTACCCAAAGCACCGAAAGCAAAATTAGCAGCAACTGCAGCAGCAGAACCGCCTGAAGAACCGCCAGGAACATGAGCTCTATTTTTAGGGTTTCTAGTAACTCCATAGTTAGAAGTTTCTGTAGTACCGCCCATAGCGAACTCATCCATATTAGTTCTTCCTATAATAATAGCACCATTATCTATTAATCTCTGAACTGTTGGAGCTGTATAAGGAGCTTTATAACCTTCTAGCATTTTTGAAGAAGCTGTCATTAAATGATCTTTATAGCATAAATTATCTTTAATAGCTAAAGGCACACCTAATAAAGGCAAATCTTCACCATTATTTATTCTTTCCTGTGCTTTTTTAGCTTGTTCTAATGCTTCTTCTTTGAAAATTTCAAGATATGCATATATTTTATCATCTCTTTTATTGTCTTCTTCTATATTTTTAATAATAGAATCAACTAATGTAGGAGCGTCTATTTCTTTATTCTTTAATTTTTCTCTTATTTGAATTATAGTCAATTCATTTAACTCCATAGTAAAAAACCTCTCATATTAAATAGAAATATAATAAAAGTTATTAATTTGAAAGATTATATCATATATGTACGTTTTTTGCAAAAAATAAATATATTTTTTAAATTATATAATAAAAAAATAGAGAGCCTGCAAAATACAGACTCTCTATTTATTAAAATCAATTATAATTACTGAGCATTATCAGTAGCTTGAGTATTATTCTCATCTGCATTTTCATCTTTAGGAGGATTAATTTCAGGTGTTATTCCTACAGGAACATCAGCAAAATCAAAATAATTTTCATAATATGATTTTTGGAATCTATTAGCTATAGGCTGCATTCTGAAATTATCTACATAAGAAGCTACAAAGTTAATGTTTTTACCGCCATAAGTAGCGTAGTAAACAGCTAAAGAAGTATTAGCAGCTTTATTGATATAGTTACCATATCTCATAGAAGTAAAATCATCAAAAGTAGAATATCTGCTGTTATGGAATCCGCCGTATTTAGTATGGAATCCGCCTAAAGTTCTGCTGAATAAACCTCTAGACATTACATAACCAGGGTGAGCATATTCTTTGCCTTCGTTTCTTGATTTATACTGTTCTAAAGTGTAATCGCCTTCATAAACAGCACTTACAGCAAATAATTTATCCTCATGGAAGAAGAATTTATAAGCCCATTTAGTTTGTTTTCCTGCTAAAGTAGCATCATCATTGATGTTATCAGCTCTAACTATCATACATTTAAATTCATTAGTAAGCACATAATTAAAATATAATATGCCAGAATCTCTTGTGAAAAGTTCTGAAACATCATTAGTAGTGAATTTAACATTTATCCAATTCATAGTATGAGTATTATACCATACTAAATCAGGATCTGGATACTTACTAACATAAAATGTACCGCTTATAGGCTCAGCAGCAGCTGAAGAGAAATTAGAAGCCATTAATATCTCATTAACTTCATCTGGAGTAATTCCATAAGGAACCATATTGTGGAACATGTATGGAACTGTTTCATAAGCAAAAGCAGAGATACTTACAGCTACAAACAAAAACATAACTAGTAATTTTTTCATTTTGTTCTCCAAGATTTTTATTATTCATTATTATACTATTATTGAATAATAAAATCAAATGCATTATGTTTACTTATAGATATTTTTTTATGCTTTTATTAAACATAACTTAATAATAAAGTTATATATATTGACTTTTTGTAAAAAATAATTTATCATACTTTGATTAAAAATACATACTTCGCTTCTATGATAGAATAATTCAGAGAAGCTTTGTCCAAGGAGTTAAAAACAATGAGAGAATATGAAATATTATTCGTAACAGAAATCAATGACGCTGTGCATCAAAATGCAAAAGATCATGTAAAAACTATTCTTCAAAATTATCATGCTGAAATATTTAATGAAGCTGATTATGGTATTCATAATCTAAGCTACCCTATACGTAAAGTTAATCAGGGTAAATTCTACTATTATCATTTTAGATGCGACGGAAACAGCTTAGCTGGAATTGAAAAAGAATTACGTTATGAACTTAGCATATTAAGATTTATAATAGTTCGTCTAGATGAAATAATTCAGAAAAATAAAAAAGAAAATAATAAAGAAAATGTTAACAATGAAGAAGCTTCTAAAGAGGCTTAAGCAGGTTTTATTATGGCAACAGATTTTAACAGCGTAACTTTAATAGGAAGACTTACAGCAGATCCTGTATCTAAATATTTACCTAGCGGAAGTGCTGTTGTAGAGTTTTCTATAGCAAATAACTATTATGTAAGCAGTAAAAATACTACTGAAGTTAATTACTTTGATGTAGTTGCTTTTGGTAAAATAGCTGAAACTGTAAGCAAATATCTTACAAAAGGTAAGCAAGTTGCTATAATGGGTACTTTAAGACAAGAAAGATGGCAGGATAAAGATACTAATGCAGCAAGATCTAAAGTAAGAATCATTATGCAGTCTATGCAAATGCTTGGTACTTCCGGTAATGCTGCTGCTGGTATGGATACAGCCTATTCTCCTTCTGCTTCAAGCGGAAGTGTAGATTTGGGCAGTTTTGAAGATGATGATGAAGTGCCATTTTAATGATTAACCAATGTATAATTTTTTAGGAGATAAAACAATGGATTTAGAAAATACAGAAAATGTAGAAAATAATAATAACAATGAAGAAGAAGTTAAAGCTAAAGGTGAAAGAAAAGCTCATTTCAATAAAGAATTAAATGAAAAAGACGGAAGAAAAAAATTCTTTAAGAAAAAAGTATGCTACTTCTGCAAAAACAATATTGATGTTTTAGATTATAAAGATATTAAATTATTAAAAAGATATGTTAAAGATAGTGGTAAAATCATACCTAAACGTTTAAATGGTACTTGCTCTAAACATCAGAGATTAGTTACTAAAGCTATTAAAAGAGCTAGAAATATAGCACTTTTACCTTATGAAACTAGATATTAATTTTTAAATAATTAAAAATATTTACAGCCGTTATAATATAAATTATAGCGGCTGTTTTTTTATTTTTTACAATATACATATATACTGTATTTACAAAAATAAAATATATTTGTTATATTTAATTAAGAACAAAACTATGATAAATATATATGATAAAAAAGGATAATCAATGAATATAAAAATATTAAGATACATAATAATTACAATTTTCATTACAGCATATATATCTTTTGCTCAAAATAATAATCTACTAAATTTAAACCAATTTGATTCATTAAATAAAAACCCTGAAATTAATTTTAGTTTAGATACAAACAATAACAAATTAATAGTAAAAGCAATCATACCAAATAATTATTATGCATATTTAGAGTCAAAAATAGCAAATAAAATTTTATTCTTTGCAGACAACAAACAAATAAATACAACTTACCCAAAAGGCGAAAAATATCATGATGATACTATAATAAAAGGAGAACAAGAGTTTATATTAAATGATATTGATATAAATAAAATTAACTTTATAAAAGCAACATATCAATTATGTTCAGCAAAAGATAATGTATGCTTACAGCCTCAAAGTAAAGTGATATATGGAGAAGAAATTGATATACCAAATAATATTATAACAGATGAAAAACCAGAGAATGCTACTTCTATAGAAAACTATATAAAAGGAAGCGACAATATATTTATAACTTTAATTTTAATATTTGCTGCTGGACTTGCATCTGTACTTTTGCCTTGTACCTATCCCCTACTATCAATTACGGTATCTATTTTAGGAACTACAACAGATGAAAAAAACAATAAAAAATCAAGTGTATTAGCTTCACTTTTATTTGCATTAGGTGTAATCACAACTTATACTCTTTTAGGTGCTGTAGTTTCTGTGGCTGGATTTGCTTTTCATAAAACTATTCTATTTGGAAGTATTGGATATAATCCTATTGTTTTAACCATATTAGTATTATTATTCTTATACTTTACATTTTCAATGGCTGGATTTTATGAGATTAAAGCTCCTTCATTTTTACAGTCTGCAAAAACAAATGCGTACGCTAAAAAAAATCAATCAATATTCCATAAATATATAATGGGACTTCTTGCTGGAATAGTTGCCACTCCTTGTGCTGCTCCTATAATAGCGGTTATATTAGAAATAGGTTTTCTTAATCCTGTATTTGCTACTCTATACATGGCCGTTTATGCTTTGGGGTTCGCTTCTGTATTATTCATTCTTGGTACATTTGCTTCAATACTTACAAAAATGCCTAAGGCTGGAACTTGGATGGTATATGTTAAATATATTTTCACTTTCCTAATGATGATAATAAGTTTCTATTATGCTAATATACTTTTTGGAGTTTTAGGATTTAATAAAATAAGTTATATACTTGCCTCAGTTACAATATTAGTATTTGCCGTATTAGTTTACATAATTAAAAACAAATCTGCTATGTTAAGTGCATTAGAGATAAAAATATTCGTTTCTGTAGTAATTATATCAATAGCATTAGGCTGTACTTATGGATTTATAAAACAAAAGAATGAAGTTTCAAATATGATATCATACAATGAAGCATTAGAGCTTTCAAAACAAAACAACAAACCTATACTAATAGATTTCTCTGCTGTTTGGTGTGCGAATTGTTATGAGCTTAAAGAGAAAGTATTCGTAAATGAAGAACTAAAAAAATTCATAGATGATAATTTGATTTTCACTGAAGTTGATGTTGATAAATACAAAAATATTTCTGATGAGTATAATGTTAAATGGCTTCCTTGGATAATAGTTATTGACAGCAACAAGAACATATTATACACAAAAAATTCATTTTCAAGTTTCGATGACAAAATGGCTTTGAGTATAAAAGAAGATTTAGAGAAAGTAATTAATAAATAATTTTATATAATGATTATATTTATGTAAAACTAAATGATATAGAAAATTTATTACTTTGCCATATGTACTAAAAATTTTTAAGTTTGTCAACTGATGCACTTTATATATAATTATCAACTTTTTTGCCGCACACGCTCTGCGGACTTCGTCAAAGTTGCTGCCGCAGGCACGCTTCGCGAAAACGCACATACTACAGCTTAATATTTTAAGAATATGTATTAAATATGGTGTAATCCACTAGTTTTAGGTTAAAAAGGCAGTTGTTCGCGAAGCGTATACGAGTTTATTGAGGATATAGGTTCTGGTTGTAGTGGCATTCCGAACGGTATTGAAAAACATTATCAAACACCATCTATAAGTGCGGCTGAACACATTAAATATTTACTTATTACTAGCCATTATAAAATCAATAAAACTTTTACCAAAATCTGTTATTTTCATAATTTCAAATGGCCTAGTATCATATTTATTCATACCATCATCATATAACAAACATTTATATGTTAAATTTTGCAAATAAAAAATATATTGTTCATTAGTTAATTGAGTAAATTTATCTCTAATTTTAGAATGTATATAATTTCTATCAGGTTTTATATTTTTATAAAATAAATAAAATTCATTTAAAATAGCTATCTCTATATCTGAAGTTTTGGATATTATATCAAGAAATGTATTTAACAATTCGGTATCCAATAAATTTTCATTATAAACTTGATTAACAAGAATATCTCTAAATATTTTCATTTTATATTCAGATTTATTTTTTACAACATTTTGCAATACTAAATCCATAGAATATAAAAAATCTTCTCCTGCTTCTATATTATCAACTGGAATATTTAATTCTTTCAACCTTTCAATAAATAACTCAATAAAATCTTCCAATTGTTTTCTCTTCAATCTATCATTTAAATTCAAAAAGTATGATAAAATATCTCCACAAGGTAATTTTGATAGCAAAATGTTTGCAATATCACTCCATACAATTTTACTTACATCTTTTTTATTATCTTCCATAATAAAATCCTTTTTATATTTTTTCAGCTATTAAATTAAACAAATTATTTTCATCAGACTTCATTTTATAAAATTTTATAGTATCATCTTTAACTAAACTTTTTATTAACTTAATATCATCATCACTTGAATTCATTCCAAAATAAATAGCCTTAATTGGTAAATAAATATATTCCTCTTTTGTATTAGCAATAATCCTATATTCATTTTCATACTGCCAATTTTTATGCTTTAAATAAAATAATGATATAAAATAACTTTCCAAATTTAATGCGTAATTATCAAATATATGTTCATACTCACCTAATACAACACTATTAGTATATCTAACTTTTTTCAAAATCATATTATTATATTCATTAATATTGCTAATATCGTAAGCTACACAAATTCCTTTATGTTCATTAGCATAATGACTCCACATAAGAAAATTATTATATTCACTACTTAAAGAGTATATCTTAATATCATTCGTATATTCTTCTATAGCTTCAAAAGCTTCTTTATTCAATTTTATTAAAGGGTCAGCTGGGTCATTAAAATAATTAAAATTACTTAATCTAATATTATTAACTTTATTATTATTATTTGATATTAGTTTTAATAAATTAATATCTATTTTTTTGTATTTGTATAATAAGTTATTATCAATGATGTAATTATTATTTTTTAGTTTAAAATCTTCTATAAATATTATTTTCAACAATTCATCAAATATATTTTTAAATTCTTCATTACTGTTCTTATAAATTATCATAATAATATCAAATAGTATTTTTGTAGATGAATTATACATCTTTAAACCTTCTAAAAAATCATTATATCCATCTTGATAGTTATTAAGAAAACATTTATATAATCCTCTATGATAATAACATATACAATTCATTTTATCATTATCAATTTGATTCGTAAAATATATTTCTATCATTTCTAAAGCTTTTTTATAATTTTTTTTCAAAAAATATATAAGAGATTTATCATAATATGATTTAAAATAACCTTTTCTAATTGATATATTATAGTATTTTAAAGCCTTTTCATATAATTTTTTCTTATAGTATAAATTTCCTTTTAAAGCATAGGCTTTAGAAAAATCCTCTGCTAAATTTATTGCCTTATTATAATATTTATTAGCTTTATTAATTTTATTTATAGATGAATATTCTAACCCTATACTACAATATATATTATATAACAAATTTGTATCAATAATGTTATTAGTTTCAAAAATATTAATAGCTTGAAAAAAATCTTTTAATGCCATTTTAAATTTATAATGAAATGAATAAAATTTTCCTCTTTCAAATAATGTTCTAATATAAAGTTTTTTATAAACAATATCAGATTTATCATATATAGAATCAAGATATTCTAAAGCTTTATTAAAATATGGTAAAGCTTCGGAATAATTATTATAATTAGATATTGCTTTACATATATAGAAATTATGCATTATATCTTCCTAAATATTATTTATTTTCTATAATTTTTATCTCTTCATCACTCAACCCATAAAACCTAAAAATCAATTTAATATCATTACATTACAATTATAAATTCACATAAAAAATTATCAACCCACTATATATACCCTAATTGGGTAAACAACTACTAATAAAAAACGTTATAAATTTAATATGAGTTAGTCAGCCTAGAAGTGAATAAACAAAGTCCATAATTCATGAGATTGGCAAAAGAACAACATAAAAATTGACAATTTAAAAATTATTAGTATAATGCCTAAAATATTTTAATACAAAGAAAGTTAAAGGAAAGTTTATGAAAAAAATTATATTAATTACAGCTTTAAGCATTTTAATAAGCTGTAGTAACAAATCTAATAACACACAAAACAATACAACAGCAAACATAACAATCACTAACAATACCACTCAAAATACAAATCAAATTATAAGTCAGCAAACAACTCCAACAAGAAAGAAAAAAATAGAATTTAAAAATATATATCCTATCAAAGCATATACAGAAGCAGAAATTGATGAGATATTATACAAAACTATTGATGCAGAATTAGCAGATTATGGAATATCCGATAATTCCAAAAAAGAAAGAAGAGAAGAAGAAAAACAAAAAATGCAGAATATTAAAGATTTACTTTTGGAAGATATAAATAGCGAAGATGAAGATGGAAACAGTATATTGACTTTAATGCAGAAACTTGATTATAAAAATTATGCTTATAATGATTTAGTGAAATGGCTTGTTGAACATGGCATTAGTTTAGATGATACTGAAATACTAAATTATAATTATACTGATGAGATTATAGATTATTTATTAGATAGCGGAGTTAATTTTGATTATCAAACAGTACATAATAAGATTAACTCAGAAAATAATAATTATAATTTAATATCAAAATTAATTAGAAAATTAGAATCTGCAGGTTATTATTTTTCTGATATAGATTATAAATTGCAAAGCGACTTATTATTTAAAGCTATTTTAAATGATAATTTAGATTTAGTAAGATTATTTTTAAAACTTGGTGCTGATATCAATTCCATAAACAGAATGAGTGATGGTTATGTGGGAACTCCTCTAATGTATAGTGCCTATTATGAAAAGTATGATATTATGGATTATTTAAAAGAGAAAAATGCTGATATTACTATTCACTGCTTTCAAGATACAGAAGAATTAGAAAGTATTCATACTGATGATCCTCATATATCTTTTGTATTGATGGAAAATTTTCCTGTTTTAAGTCCTACAAATTTAATTAATACTGTTATCACTGGAAATAATAATGAAGATTTGATGATAAGAATATTAAATAAAATATCTCAAACTTTTAAATATGCAGATACTAGCTATATTTATTCACCTGCCTCACAAACTGAATTTACAAACAATAATGAAAAATATATTTTAATACAAAGTCGTATATTAAATGAAGAATATGTACAAAATCTTATATCAATGGAAAAATATGTACATGATTTTGAAGTAAACGATAAATATTTTAATTATGCAACTATATGGAAAAGAGATAAAAACGATGAAAATAAAGCACAGTTTATAACAGGATTTTATCCAATACAAAATGATTATTACTCACAAATTTATGATATTGCTTCATCAGGAAATTACATTACAATAGAAGCAATCAATGATGACAGTGTATATTATTATACATTTATAATAGAAAATAATGATTTTTATTTTGATAAATTTTCTTCTAAGTATGATCTGTCAGATGAGAACGAAGAAAAGCATTATTATAAGATAGATGCTGCTAAATTTAATCACACAAGCAGAATAAAAGCTATTGATTTAGAAAGAGGTTTCTTTAATAATTTAATAGAAGAATACAATAAATAAAAAACAATAAAGGGCTTTAAGTCAATTAAAAATTCAAAGCCCTTTATATTATGTTACCTAATAAAAAAATTAAATTTCCTCGCCGTTCTCTATTTTTGTAAGCAAGTCAACTCTTCTGGCATGCCTTCCGCCTTCATATTCAGCATCAAGCCATTCTTTTACTATCATCTTAGCCAAATCAACACCCACTACCCTAGCACCGAAAGCTATAATATTAGAATTATTATGCTGTTTGGAAAGTTTAGCAGAATAAGGCTCACTGCAAACTGCAGCTCTTATACCTTTTACTTTATTAGCAGCAAGTGAAATGCCTATACCAGTTCCGCATATTAAAACACCGCATTCGCATTCTTTGCTTACAATAGCATCTGCAACTTTTTTTCCATATATAGGATAGTCAACACTTTCTGTAGTATGCGTACCAAAATCAGTAACAGTATGTCCTAATTCTTCTAAATATTTTATTATCTCTTTTTTCAAATCAACAGCTGAATGATCACAGCCTATAGCAATTTTCATAGTTTTTATTTCCTTCATATATATTTTATTATTATAATAATCAATTAAAAGCAACAAAGTAAAATTAATTATAAACTATAAGAAAACTCTAATATAGCATAAGTTTTATTATCCTCACTGTCAAACTTTAATAAAACCTTATCGTCAATTACAGCTTTCTTTACAACAATAGTATCTCCTAAAGCGGCAGGCACTCTGTATTCTATTCTTATTCTTTTATAATAATCATCAACATAATCTATTGCCATATCAATATATCTTGCATTATTCACATGATTATTATCATCTATAAAATATTTTTTTACTTTGAATCTGTCAACTTCTTCTAATAAATTATTGTCAACTTTTATTTTTCTAGGTAAATAATTCATTTCCTGCTTATTATCAAATTTAAAATTTTCTATAAATGATGAAGGCACTCTAATCAAATTACCATTAGATAAATCTACAAATCCGCCTATAGCATAGCAAATAGCAAGTTCATTATAATTTTCATCATATATAACAGTATTTCTATAACCATAAGCCTCATTACATTCATAAACATAAGTACGCACTATAACTTTATCGCTATACTTTGGAAGTTTATATATATCAACTTGCCTAGATACCAAAAACATACTCACATTGTTTTCATTAAAATATTTTGTAAGATCCTCTTCTGAATCTAATTGAAAAAAAGAACAGTCCTGCATAAGATCAAATATTGATGATGTTTTTAAAAGTCCATCTTTATCAATCTGACTTGTTCCTACAATTGTTTTCATTTCATACATAAATAATACCTTTTCTTAAATTTAATTAATATAATTCAAATATTATAATACTAAAATTATAATTGTCAAAGCTATTAAATAATGGTAATTTCATATATACCGCACGGTTAGTTTATTTCTTATATAATGAAAACTCTATTATTTAATACGCTAATTTTATATATAAAAATTTAATCGTGCGTTGATAGTGCTTTAAATTTAAAAAACTCTAGGGTGGGCATCTATAATTCATATTTAAGTTATAAAAATAAATAAAACTATAAATTCAAAATAAATCATTAAATATTAAGGGTGGGGAATGAAAGTAAAATTTAAAATCTACTTACATATCCCGCCCTTTAAATTCATAGATTCATTTAATATTTTAACTATATTTATCTTTATTAATTTACAAAGAAAAAAGAAATCCCGCCCAAGTTTTGATTAGATTAAATACTGAATTTACCGCACGATTAATATAATTTTTCTAATTAATGAAATTTTAAAAATGAACTATTTTAAATTATTAGATTTATTCAACGTGCGATTTAGAAATTAAAAAAGAATTTATAAAATTACACCAAGAGTAAGCATTCTTCCCACCTGAACACCATCTCGTCTGTAAGAATAACAAATATCATCATAAGTATTTATTTTAGAAATCTCAATATTATTTTCTAAGATACCGCATTCAATAATCTGATCTTTTATTTCTAAACCATTATCAATATGCCATTTATCATTAATCATACCTTTATTTTTGAAATGCTCTGCTACTTCATCACCTACTTCATAATCTTTTTGAGCTATATAAGGCCCTATATAAGCATACATTTTTGAAGGATTGGCATTATATTCTTTTTTCATTAAATCTATAGTTTTTGCAGTAATATTCTGAACAGTTCCTCTCCAGCCAGAATGTATAGCTGCCATAGATTTACTTTCATCACAATAAAGTATTATAGGAACACAATCTGCTGTCTGAACTATTAAAGGAATGTTTTTAAGATTGGTTATCAAAGCATCAGTATCTTTAACTAATTTTTCTCTGCTTCCAAATAAATTGATATTAGATTCATCTATTTTTACTATATTATCTTTATGAACTTGATGCATAAAGACAGCTTTGTTTATATCAAAATTAATATATTTAAAAAAATCTTTTTCAGCATTTTCTCTATATTCTAAAGTAATATCATGAGCATTAATATTTCCTTTAGATAGTATAGCTATATATATTTTTTTATTATCATTTTCAGACGGATAAAAAATATTATTCATTCTTCAATCTTCTAATTTCTTCTTCTAATTCTTTTACTTTTATAGTTAATTCTTTAGTTTCGTTTCTAGACTGCTCCATTATATTTTCGTATAAAGTAAAAAATTTCTTTGCGTACTCTAATTTCTGCTTCAATTCATTTATCTCTTCTTTATAGATATCTATTTTAGAAGAAAGCAGTTTATTATCTTCCTGCAATTCCAAAATGATCTCTTTATCAGTATATTCCACTTCTACAAACCCTCTATTTATTTAATATATAATATTTATTATGTACATTATAAATGAATTGTCAAGTATAAATTGAACAATATTATGAAGTCTTAATTAACAAGAGGTTTAAAATGTTTTATACCCCTTGTTAATAAGATTATAATCATATATTAGATACTATTATATCACCCATTTCAGAACATTTTACCTGTTTGTATAAATAAGTCATCATATTATGCTTAGGCATTATATCTGCAGTTCTATAACCGTCATCTATAGCCTTATAAACAGCTTTTTCTATATCTTCAGCCTCATTTTCCATTTTAAAAGAATATCTAAACATCATAGCAAGAGAAAGTATTGTACCTATAGGATTAACTAAATCCTTACCTGCTATATCCGGAGCAGAACCATGTATAGGCTCATACATACCAACACTTCCATCAGATAAACTAGCAGAAGGAGCCATACCTATAGATCCTGTAATAACACTAGCTTCATCAGAAAGTATATCTCCAAACATATTTTCTGTTACTATAACTCCAAACTGAGAAGGATTTGAAGCAATCTGCATAGAAGCATTATCAACATACATATCATTATATTTTACATCACTGTACTCTTTAGCTAAATTATTCATAACCTCACGCCATAATTTAGAAGTATGAAGTACATTAGCTTTATCAACAGAAGTTAAAGGTCTTTTTAAATTTCTAGCTAATTCAAAAGCAACCTTTCCTATTCTTTTAATTTCTGTTTCTGTATAAAGCATAAGATCTGTAGCTTGTCTTACTCCATCAACTACTTCAAATTTATGCTCGCCAAAATATACTCCTCCAGTAAGCTCTCTAACCATGATAAAATCAACCATATCCTTACATATAGTTTCTTTAAGAGGAGAAGCATATTCTAAAGATTTTAATATTTTTGTAGGTCTTATATTGGCATATAATCCCATTCCCTTGCGAAGTTTTAATAATCCTCTTTCAGGTCTATTTTCAGGAGCAACATTATCCCATTTAGGGCCTCCTACAGAACCAAGAAGTACAGAATCGGATTTTATACATTTTTCTAAATTTTCTTCTGTAAGCGGAACTCCATATTTATCTATAGAACATCCACCCATATCAACATATTCCAAATTAAATTTATGAGAATATTTTTCAGCTATTCTATTAAGTACATCAATAGCCTTATCTACTACTTCAGGACCTACTCCATCACCCTTAATAACAACAATATTCTTTTCCATTAATTACCCCTTAGAATTTTTTATAGAATTTAAAAGCCCATTAGAGTTAATAATCTTTTTTATAAACTCAGGAAAAGGCTCTGCTTTATAAGTTTCATTTTTAGTAATATTCTTTATCAAACCATTATCAAAATCAACTTCAACTTCATCATTGTCGCTTATTTTTTTGCTTGCCTCATCACATTCTAATATAGCAAGTCCTATATTAATCGAATTTCTATAAAATATTCTAGCAAAAGAAGATGCTATAACACAAGATATTCCGGATTCTTTAATAGCAATAGGAGCATGCTCTCTTGAAGAACCGCATCCGAAATTATCCCCTCCTACCATTATATCTCCTGTTTTTACCTTCTTTACAAAATCTTTATCAATATCTTCCATACAATGTGCTGCTAATTCTTTATGATTTGCAGTATTTAAATATCTTGCAGGAATTATAACATCTGTATCAACATTGTCTCCGTATTTATGAACGAAACCTTTAGCTTTCATATTATCTCCTAATTAAAAATATAATATTTAATATATATATAAAAAACAGTGATTTATTATTTAGGCTCTGTTATATAACCTGTTATTGCACTATATGCAGCAGTGGCAGGACTAGCTAAATATACCTTTGAAGTTTTATCACCCATTCTTCCAACAAAGTTTCTATTAGTTGTAGTAACAGCAACTTCATCATGAGCAAGTATTCCCATATATCCGCCTAAACAAGGTCCACATGTAGGAGTGGATACTGCACATCCTGCATCAATAAATATATCCATATAACCTAATTTTATACATTCTTTATAAACTTTCTGAGTAGCAGGAATAACTATACATCTTACACCCTTAGCCACTTTCTTTCCTTTTAAAATATTAGCAGCTGTAGCCATATCAGATAATCTTCCATTAGTACAAGAACCTATAACTACCTGATCAACTTTTATATTTTTTAGTTCTTTAGCTTCTTTTGTATTCTCTGGTAAATTAGGACATGCCACTGTAGGCTCTATTAAAGATAAATCAATATCATATTCTTTATCATAAACTGCATCATCATCAGCTTTGAAAACAGTATAATCTCTTTTTACTATATCTTTTAAGTATTCTATAGTTTGATCATCAACTTCAAATATTCCGTTTTTAGCACCTGCTTCAATAGCCATATTAGCAATACAAGCTCTATCGTCCATAGTAAGAGATGAAACTCCTTCACCTCTAAACTCCATAGATTTATATAAAGCTCCGTCAACTCCTATCATACCTATAATATGAAGTATCACATCTTTACCAGATACATTTGGTTTTAATTTTCCTTTAAGATTAAATTTAATAGCAGAAGGAACTTTGAACCAAACCTGTCCTGTAGCCATAGCAGCAGCCATATCTGTACTTCCTACTCCTGTAGAAAAAGCTCCGAAAGCTCCATAAGTACAAGTATGAGAGTCAGCTCCTATTATAACTTCACCAGGTGCAACTAATCCTTTTTCAGGTAAAAGAGCATGCTCAACTCCCATATCTCCAACATCATAATAATTTGAAATATCATATTTATTAGCAAAATCTCTGCATTGTTTGCATTGCTCTGCAGCTTTGATATCTTTATTCGGAGCAAAGTGATCCATAACCAAAGCTATCTTTTCTTTATCAAAAACTTTATCAAAACCATACTTTTCAAATTCATTGATAGCAACAGGACTTGTAATATCATTTCCTAAAACTAAATCAGTTTTAACCATAATAAGTTCGCCTGCCTCTACTTTTTCTACGCCGGCATGTGCAGCTAAAATTTTCTGAGTAATAGTCATATTCGTATCCTTAAATTAATTTGCAGATAAAAAACATAAATATTTATGCTTATTTTTTAATAAAAAATGGGATATAATTATATCATAAAAAGGGCTTTTACAATCTTTTAATTGTATAGCCCTATAAAATTTATTATAATTTATTTAACCCATTAACATAAGCTCTCAAACTAGCTTCAATAATATCTGTACTTACTGCTCTTCCAATAACAGTTTTATCATCAGAAGCTAATTTTACAATAACCTCTCCCAAAGCATCTTCGCCTTCTGTAATAGCATTAATACTATAATTAACCAATTTAGCTTTATTGGAAGTAATAGAGTCTATAGCACCGAATGCAGCATCAATAGGTCCGTTTCCTTTTCCTATTCCTTCAACAACATTATTTTGATTATCCATAATTGATACTGTAGCCAAAGAAGATATTGAATTACCGTCATTAACAACAAAACCATTTAATGTATAAATAGGATTATCTGAATCATTATTACCTATCAATAATGCTTCTATATCAGAATCTGTCACTATTTTTTTCTTATCAGCTAAAGCCTTAAACTCTATAAATTTATCCTCTAAAGCCTTATCATCAATATCATAACCTAAAGATTCAATTCTGTCTTTAAAAGCATGTTTTCCAGAATGTTTTCCTAATACCATTTTATTCTGAGGTATTCCTATATCTTCAACATTCATAATCTCATAAGTAGAGCGCTCTTTCAAAACTCCATGCTGATGTATACCTGCCTCATGAGCAAAAGCATTAGCACCAACTATAGCCTTATTAGGAGCAACTACCATACCTGAAATTGTAGATAATAATTTTGAAATTTTATAAATTCTTTTAGTATTAATATCAGTATAAGCATTATAAAAATCTTTTCTAGTTTTAATGCCCATTACAATTTCTTCCAAACTAGCATTACCAGCACGTTCCCCTATACCATTAATAGTACATTCTACCTGAGTAGCTCCAGCTAAAACAGCAGATAAAGAATTAGCAGTACCAAGTCCTAAATCATCATGACAATGCACAGATATATCAACATTTTCTATACCTTTAACATTCTCTTTTAAATACTTTATCAAATCAGCCATTTCTAATGGAGTAGTATAACCAACAGTATCAGGAACATTTATTGTAGTAGCACCGTTTTCTATTGCAGTAGAATAAGCCTGAGCTAAAAATTCCCTATCGCTTCTTGATGCATCTTCAGCAGAAAATTCTATAAACTCAAATTTAGTTTTAGCATAAGAAACAGATTCTTTTATGGTTTCTAATACCTGCTCTCTGGTCATCTCTAGTTTATGCTTTAAATGTATATCGCTAGTAGCTATAAATGTATGAAGCATAGGATGTTTTGCATCAGCAAGAGATTCATAAGCTCTGTCTATATCCTTCTTATTGCATCTTGCCAAACTAGCCAATTTAGCATTCTCTACAACTTTGCTAACTTCTCTTATAGCATTGAAGTCATCATCAGAACATATAGCAAATCCTGCTTCTATAACATCAACGCCTAATTTATCCAATTCAGCTGCCATTTCTAATTTTTCAGCCAAATTCATAGTACAACCAGGAGATTGTTCTCCATCTCTTAAAGTAGTATCAAAAATCTTAATCTTTCTCATTGTTAAAACCCTTATAAAATAAACACTTGTATAATTAAATACTTTATTAAAAAATATTTAATTATACATAGAGTATGAATAAAAATTACTTTTTAATCCAACTCATCATCTTTCTTAATTCAGCACCGACTTTCTCTAATTTATGCTCGCTTTCTAATTTTTTAGTAGCATTAAATTTAGCTTTGCGGCCTGCACTAAACTCTTGAATAAATTCACTAGCAAAAGTACCGTCTTGTATCTCTCTTAATACTTTTTTCATTTCTTTTCTAGTTTCTTCAGTGATCATTCTTCTGCCTGTTCTGTAATCACCATATTCAGCAGTATTTGAAATAGAATATCTCATCATAGCAAATCCGCCAGAATATATTAAATCAACAATCAATTTCATTTCATGTATACATTCAAAATAAGCCATTTCTGGTTCATAACCTGCTTCTACTAAAGTATCGAATCCTGCTTTCATTAATTCAGTAACACCGCCGCATAATACAGCTTGTTCACCAAATAAATCAGTTTCAGTTTCTTCTCTGAATGTAGTTTCTAATATACCGGCACGTCCTGCACCTATTCCTGAAGCATAAGCTAAAGCATAATCTTTTGCTCTTCCGCTGAAATCCTGATAAACAGCAATCAAGCTAGGTACCCCTCTTCCTTCTAAATACTGACTTCTTACAGTATGTCCTGGTCCTTTAGGTGCTACCATAATAACGTCTATATTTTTAGCAGGAACTACAAATTGGAAATGAATATTAAATCCGTGTGCATACATTAATACATTTCCTTCTTTCATATGAGGTGCAACTTGAGTATTGTATATATCAGCTGAAACCTCATCAGGAACAAGCATCATTACTATATCAGCAAGCTTAGCAGCTTCTTCTACTTCCATTACTTTAAATCCAGCTTCTTCTGCTTTTTTGCAGTTTGCACTGTCTTTTCTAAGTCCTACAATTACATTCATTCCGCTGTCTTTTAAGTTCTGAGCATGAGCATGTCCTTGGCTGCCGTATCCCATTATAGCTATAGTTTTACCATCTAACAAACCTAGATTACAATCAGCATCATAATATTTTTTTATCATTTTAATTTCTCCTTTAACTTATATTATTATTTATTAAAATTCAAAATTGTTGATTATATTCATATCAGGAACTTCATCTCCAAGCTGTATTGAAGTTACGCCTGTTCTTGAAAGCTCTAAAATATTGAAATTCTTTAATGACTCTAAATATCCGTCTATCACAGATACAGAAGCATTAAGTTCAACTATCATACTTTTACTTCCTATATCAAGTATAAGTCCGTTATGAGCATTTGTTATATTACAAGCTTCACGCTTATTTTTATCATTAATTTCTATTTTTACCAATAATAAATCTCTTATTATACTATTAGAATGATCTATTAAATGTACTGAATGAACTTCTATAAGTTTTGAAGTCTGTTTCATAATATGAGATATCTGAGTATCATCGCCTTCTGTTACTATAGTCATTCTTGATATACTAGGCACACAAGTTACAGAACAAGTGATTGTTTCTATATTAAAACCTTTTTGACTGAATAATAAAGTTATTCTATTTAATACACCTGAACTATTATCTACAAATAAAACTAAAACTCTTCTTTGTTTCTTATTCATTTTTTACTCCTACTGTTTTTAATCTACTATTATATCATCTATAGTACCGCCGGCTGGAATCATAGGTAAAACTTTCAAATCTTTATCTATAACACATTCTATCCAAACAGGACATTTGCATTTTAAAGCCTCTTCAAAAGCTGTTTCAAATTCTTTTATAGTTTCGCATCTAAATCCCTTAGCACCGAAACCTTCAGCAACTTTAACATAATCCATTTTTTTATTTATATCTGTACTTGAATATCTTTTATCATAAAATATAGTCTGCCATTGTCTAACCATACCTAATGTACTGTTATTAAGTATAATTGTTATAACAGGCAAATTGTATTCAACTGCTGTTGCTACTTCATTTAAATTCATATAAAAAGATCCGTCTCCTGTTATATGTATTACTCTTCTATTTGGCTTAGCCACCTGAACACCTAAAGCAGCACCATATCCGAATCCCATAGTTCCCAAACCTCCGCTTGTTATAAAACTTCTTGGTTTGGTATGTCTTATATATTGAACAGCCCACATTTGATGCTGTCCTACATCTGTAACATAAATTGCATCGTCTTTAGTTTTTTCACCTATTATATCCATAACTTTACTTGGATAAATACCATCTTTATTTGTGTTTCTGTCTGAATCTTCTTTAATTTCTTTGGCTCTTAAATCAGATAAATATTTTACCCATTCATCATCTTGTACCCTTTTTACAAGTTTATTAAATCTATCCAATACATCATTCAAATCGCCTATTATACTATAATCAACATGAACATTTTTATTAATTTCACTTCTATCAATATCTATATGAACTTTTTTAGCAACACCTCCGAACTTTGAAGTATTCAAAGCAACTCTATCGCTGAATCTAGTTCCAACAGCAAGTATCAAATCAGCTTCATTCATAACCTTATTTGCTGTGGCAGAACCATGCATTCCCAAAAGTCCTATATTTAATTTTTCATTATATCCTAATACTCCTGCTCCCATTAATGTATGCACTGAAGGTATATTAGAGTTAATCATAAACTTTCTTAATTTATCGCTTGAATCTTTAGCACCGCCTCCAAAATATATGATAGGTCTTTTTGATTCATTTATTAATTTTGCTACTTCTTCTATAGTTTTTTCATCTTCAGCACTTATTTTTACATGCTTGGGAACAAATTTTTCTTTTCTTGTAAATTCTGTTTCAGTGAATGTAAAATTTTTAGGTATATCTATTAAAACAGGTCCTTTTCTTCCTGTATTTGCTATAACAAATGATTTTCTTATTATATCTGCCAAATCATTAATATCCCTAACTACAAAATTATGTTTTGTAATAGGCATTGTAATACCTGCAATATAAACCTCTTGAAATGAATCTTTACCGATCAAACTTTCAGGTACATTAGCAGTTATAGCAATCAAAGGAACACTATCCATATATGCTGTTGCCAAAGGTGTTACTAAATTAGTAGCCCCTGGTCCGCTTGTTGCGATTACTACTCCTGTTTTTCCGCTTGCTCTTGCATAACCGTCTGCTGCATGACAAGCTCCTGTTTCATCTGCAGGCATTATATGTTTAATTTTATCTCTATATTTATAGATAGCATCATATATAAATAAAGCCGCACCTCCCGGATAACCAAATACTGTATCAACACCTTCCTCTATTAGAACTTCCATTATTATATCAGAACCGTTTAACTTCATTAAATAACTCCTTATATTTTATAGCCTTTTTAATTTTCTTATTAGTATTTCTACTTATAGAAATTATATTTTTAAATGTATTCAATCAAATAATGTATTTTATAAAAAATAGATTATAATATTACAGGATAATGAGAAGAATTGAGAGGAGAATATTTAGGAAAATAATAGTTTTTGAAGATTTATTTTGTTTATAAAAATTAGAAGCAGGAGCTGTATCATCAAAAACAGCATTCATACCATTAGCAGATGATGTATTCATCTTTATTCTCCTTATTATATTTGCTAAATATTATAATATTTTTGAGTAATATTGCAATACTTAAAATCAATTTTTTCTTAACTTTTATCATTAATAGTAATTGACAATATAAATTAATTTAGTATACTATCAAAACAATGACATTGCAGGTTTTATGAAGATATTAAAAAATAGATACAAAAATAAAATATTAAATATTAAAAATAATAAAAGAATAATTGAAAATAGAATAGAAAATAAAAGCAGTATATATAAAATTATAAATTATATACTTCTTATTTTTATTTCTCTTTTTACTTTTCTTCCTGAAATTATTATTCTATCTCTTATATCTGCAGTAATATTGTATTCATCTGTTTCATTATATTCAAAAAGATATATATATTCATCAATAGAAGAAATACCATATAATGATGTTGCATTGGTATTAGGAACAAGCAAATATCTGCATAACGGACAGGTTAATATGTATTTTCAATTCAGAATGGAAGCAGCTTATGAATTATATAAAAGCGGAAAGGTAAAATATATACTTGTAAGTGGAGATAATAGATATAAATCATATAATGAACCAAGACAAATGCGTCTTGATTTAATAAAATTAGGTGTAAATAAAAAACATATATTTTTAGACTTTGCCGGATTTAGAACAAGAGATTCTATTATAAGAGCTAATAAAGTTTTTGAACTTACAAATTTCACAATAGTTTCCCAGCCTTTTCATAATGAAAGAGCAATACTAATAGCAAGACAAAAAAATATTAATGCAATAGCATATAATGCCAATAATGTTAGAAAACTTTATAGAGTAAGACAATTTCCAAGAGAATTAGGAGCAAGAGCTTTAATGTTTGTTGATATATTATTGAACAGACCGCCTAAATTCTATGGAGATATTATTAAAATAGAAGAAAGAGAAGATACTATAATAGATAAAAGCAATAAACTCGATAAATCAAAAATTAAACAATTATAAAATACTAAAAAATAAAAACATTCATTTTTAAGGAAAGAAATATGACATCTAAATTATTAACAGAATTGCTGCAATCATTATCTCTATTATCGGTACTGCTGCTTATAGGTGTGTTTTTAAGAGCAAAAATAAAGCTGTTTCAAAAATTATATCTGCCGGCTTCCGTAATAGGAGGATTCATAGGTCTTCTAATATCTCCTGAAATATTGGGTAAATTTTCAAACTATTCAATATCTTCTGAATGGATAAAAACCTATTCGCTTCTTCCTGGAATATTATCAATACCTATATTTGCTGCTATTCCTTTGGGTATGTTTTTAAACGAAACAAAAAGTATAAAATCACTTTACCCCACAAAAGTTTTAATAGCATTTGGTATATTTCAATGTGCAAGCATGTTTCAATCTGCAATAGGATATGCCACTAATATACTATTTACAAAAATAAATCCTGATATAAATATGTATAGAACTTTCGGATATGAACTTTCAGCCGGATTTGCAGGAGGACATGGACTTGCCGCTGCTACAGGAAAATTACTTGAAGGTTTTGGAATACCTCAATGGGAAATAGCTCAGGGAGTTGCTCTAACTACCGCTACAATAGGACTTGTTGGAGGAATGATATTTGGAATAATATTCATTAATATTGCTGTAAGAAGAAATAAAACCAATGTTATAAAAAAAGTAGTTAATGAAAATGAAGACAATCAAAATATAAATAAAATAGATAAAAATATGGAAGTAGGATACAATAATGATATAAGCAAGCAGGCTAGTTTAGGAAGAGAAACTTTTTTAAGCAGCTCTATAGAAACTATAACTTTTCATTTGGCTGTTATATTTGCAGTATGCGGACTTGCTTTTATAGTTTTAAACTTCATTAAAAAATTAAAAGTGCATGGATTAGATGTTCTTCCTGTTTGGACTTATTCTATGATTATAATGTTTGCTTTAAATATGATAATAAAAAAATTGAAATTATCTTGGATGGTAGATGCTAAAGTAAAAGCAAAAATCATAGGTACATTAAGCGACTTTGCTATAGTATCAGCAATAACAAGTCTTCCAATAAAAGCAATAATACATTATATAGCACCTATAATAGTTATGTGTGTAGCTGGATTTGTATTTACTTATTTGATAGTATTTATATTTAATAACATGTTATTTAAAGATGATTATGCTTTTGAAAGAGCTATAATTTCTTGGGGTACTTTGACAGGAGTTTTAATAACAGGAATGACTCTTTTAAAAATATGCGATCCTGAATATAAAAGCCCAGCACTTACAGAGTTTTCTCTAGGATTTTCTTTGATGTCTGTTACAGGTTTATTAGTAGTGCCTATACTTAATACGGTTTTGGCTGTAGGTTCAACTTGGGATAATCTTATAACCGCATTAATAACTTCAGCCATTTATTTGATTATAGCATTTGCTGTTTACTTCGTTCATAAAAAGTCGGTTAAGCAATAATAAAATAATTAAAAAATTATAAAATAATAAAGACGAAACTCAATATTGGGCTTCGTCTTTATTATTTTTAAGTTATTAAATATTATTCTACTTCTTTAACATAAACTTTGTTCATAGTAGAATTTTCCATAGGGTTGTCGTTATGATCTCTTTTTAAAGAAACAATTTTATCAGCAACATCCATACCATTAACAACATTTCCCCAAACTGTATACTGTCCGTCCAAATGAGGAGCATCAGCTACACAGATAAAGAACTGAGAACCGGCACTGTCAGGATGCTGACTTCTAGCCATAGAACATATACCTCTTTTATGAGGCTTATCGCTAAATTCAGCAGGAATATTAAATCCAGGACCGCCTGTACCATGCAAATGTCTTTTTGTTGCGTCTTTACTTACAGGATCTCCGCCTTGTATCATAAATCTAGGTATTACTCTATGAAATCTTATTCCATCATAAAAACCTTCATTAGCAAGTTTTTTTATAGCCTCAACATGTTTTGGTGCTATTTCAGGATAGAATTCTATTTCTATAGTACCATAATCTGTTTCAATAAATAAATGTTCTTTCATTTTAATTTCCTATTTTCCTTTATAAAAAATAAATTAATTAACTGTTTTAACATAAACTCTATTCATTTTAGCAGGCTCTAAAGGGTTATCATTAGCATCTCTTTTTAATGCCACTATTTTATCAGCAACATCCATACCGCTAACAACTTCTCCCCATACTGTATATTGTCCGTCTAAGAAAGGGCTGTCAGCTACACAGATAAAGAATTGAGAACCAGCACTATTTATACTAGCTCCTCTAGCCATAGAACATATTCCTCTTTTATGAGAAACATCATTAAACTCTGCAGGTATAACAAAATTAGGACCGCCTGTACCATGCAAAGATCTGTTAGGCTGCTTACTTAGAGGATCTCCGCCCTGAATCATAAAACCAGGTATTACTCTATGGAAAAGTGTTCCATTATAAAAACCTTCATTAGCAAGCTTTTTTATAGCCTCAACATGTTTTGGTGCTTTTTCAGGAAAGAAAGCTATTTCTATAGTACCAAAATTTGTTTCTATAAATAAATGTTCTTTTGAAGCTTTCGGCTTTTGTGCTATAAGTACAGTTCCGAATATAATCACACCCAACAATGAAATAATAATGATTTTTAATTTTTTACCCAAAATATCTACCTCTTAATTATAATTCTTCAATAATATTCGTAATTATTTTTTATAAATTTATATCAATTTTTATATTATTGATTTCCTTCTTCTGCTGCTGTCTCATCAGTAACTGTTGTATCATCTTCAGTCATTTCTGTATTCTCATCAGTAGCTGCTGTATCTTCAGTCATTTCTGTATTCTCATCAGTAGATGCTGTGTCTTCAGTCATTTCTGCATTTTCGTCAGCAGTTGTTGTATCTTCTGTCATTTCTGCATTTTCATCAGCAGTATCAGTTTGTTCATCTATAACAGTTTCTTCTGTCTGCTCTGCTTGTGCTTCCATAGCTTCTTCATCTTCTATAATTATATTACCTTCTATTTGGTTAGTAGAGAAAGTAGTTATATTTCCGTAAGTTTGGTTAGTGCTGTAAGTTCCCTGTCTTGTTTCACCTTTAAGACTAGGTATAACCAATCTTTGTCCAGCTCTTATAACATTAGGATCTTTTATAGTATCTCTATTAGCTTCATATATTCTTCTCCATAAATTACCATTACCGTAAATGAAATCATAAGAAGCTATACGCCATAAAGAATCTGTATTAGCTCTTCTAGACTGAACTATATAATATTGAGGGAATACTGTTCCATCTGTTACTATTACTTCTTCAGTAGTACCTATATCTCCAGATGTACTTTCCATTGAATTAACTAAGCTGATAACATTTTTAGAATGCATTAAAGAATCAGTGTAATTATTAGCTATCAAAGTTTCACCTGCTGAAGATAATGATTTTAAAGCTTCTGTATATAAATTAGGTTTACTATTATTGAAACCATCTTGTTTAGCTTTATCCATAGAATCCTGAGCTTTAGCATAAGCTAACGGAGCTTCTAACATATCAAGTATATTCATAGCCTCTCTTGATTTTGTTAAAGAATTAGTATAATCTCCGCTGCTTAATGCATTTTTAGATTCATCTCTTAAATTTGTAATTTGTGTATCATTATTATCTCCATTAGTTAATACTGATTCACTCATTAAATATTCTCTTCTTAAATCTATAGCAAGAACATTATAGCCCAATTCAGATTTTTCAGCTGACTTATTATATTCGAGCATAGTATTAGTATAATCAGTGCTGTTAGTTGATGCTTCAAGCATGCTATGTGCTGAATTAATATCAGTAACAGATTCTTCATATAAAGAAGTTGTCAATTCATTAGTATCTCCGCCAACTCCTTTGAATAAGCTAAGTTTTCTTTCTGCATCTCTCTGACTATTTAAAACATATTCATAAACACCATATCTTAATATGATTTTATCAGAATATTCTTTACTCTGTCTTGAATACTCTATACTTTGATTATAATCACCTACACTATGAGCATCTATAGCCATTTCTCTATATCTTTGTGCCAATTTATAATCATCGCTTTCCTTTATACTAGCAGGCAAATCTGCTGGCAATTCAGGAGGTAAAACTAACTCATTTGTTTCTTGTGCATACAAAAAACAAGAAAATGTTAATAAGATAAATAAAAATAATCCCTTTTTCATATTTTTTCTCCATTAATTTTTTATAATTAAAGTAAGGTTATTTACTTGGAAGATGATCTTTCTAATTCTTCAATCTGTCTAATTTTATCTTCAGCTTCTTTTATTCCTCTTGTGCTTTCATCGTATCTTATTTTAGTTGTAAAATAAGCTTTATGATGATATTTCTTAGCATTTAAAAAACAACTTACAGCTTCTTCATAATTGTTTGTGCTTAAAGCTGACAATGCATTTATATAATTAAGTTCTGCAAATTCATAATTTTCTTTATCTACTCTATATGCTTTTACTTCTTTAGAATATACTCTCTCTAGAGATATTTCATTTTTTAAAACTTCAGCATACTGAGGAAGTCCGTCATTCAATACTGTCTGATATGAATTTGATGCAGTTGTAAGAAGCTCTTTTACTTTTGCTGAATCTTTATTCTCATCTATAAGTATCATAGCTTCAGAATAATTTGCTTCAGCTATATCAAATTCCTCTTTAGAATAGTTTTGCAAATCATACTTTATAGCTTTATCTCTTAAAGTAGTTGCATCTTTATATTCCTTTAAAGGCATACTCTCTGAACAGGATATAACGATAATCAAACAAAATACTAGCGGTATAAAAATATATTTCTTTAATTTCATAATCACTCCAAATATTTTATCTAAAAAACAGAAATATACATTTATATTATACTACTCAATATAAAAGTCAATAGTTTATTAAAAATTTAAAATAAAAAAGCAAGATAATATAAAATATTATCTTGCTCTAATAATATAGATAGTGTTAATTAATTGGCATTTTCACTTGCTACTTCTACATTACCTTTGAAAGTATAAATTAAATTAGTACCTGAAGTTGTAGTAATAGTTAATACATCTCCATCTAAAGAAATAGTATCAGCACCATTTAATATTTGTAGATATTCTGTTTCTACAGCCATATCTTCTTCAGGACCTGCCATTTTAGTAGAACCTAAAGCATTCAATTTTAATTTATTACCGTCTAATGAGAACTCAGTAAAATAGTTATTAACAGCTGATTTTCCGCCTAACATATTAGTATCAGAAAAAGCTATTGTAACTTCTTTACCTTCATACATATTAGTAAGAGAATACTCTTTTCCTAATAAATCATCAACTGTAATTACTGTAGCAGTAGCTGCTGGAGCTTCTATAGCGGTAGTTGTGTTTTCTGCAGTAGTATTAGAAGTATTACCGCCGCATGATACTGCAAATAGTGTTCCCATAACAATAAGAACTAATGGCAATATTTTTCTCATGTTTTCTTTTTTCCTTTACAAAATTTTTTTAAATTTGCAAAGAATTATATTATGATTAAAATTTATTATCAATGTTATATATAGTAATTTTAATAAAAATTGCTATTTTTTTTATATTTTATAATTAAAACTTTAAAATTATTTACCGCCTGCAGCTCTTAAAAGGCTAACTACATTTTTATGATTCTCTTCTGAAGCATAACTCAAAGCTGTTTTGTCTTTTCTATCTTTAACATTAACTTTAGCACCTGCATCAATTAAAAGCCTTACAACATTAATATGTCCGTTTTCTGATGCTTTGCTTATTGCTGTTCTTCCATCTTTGTTTTGAAGATTCAAACTGCATCTATACTGAACCAATAATTCAATAATTTTTAAATGTCCATTTTCTGATGCTTTTATTAAGGCATTATCTCCTTTAGAGTCTTGTTCATTAATATTAGCACCGCCTCTTAGAAGCTCTCTTACCTTTTTAATATCTCCATTTTCTGCAGCATTTACTAAATCTACATTGCTTTTAGGAAATGCACTATTACAAATAAATAATGATAGAATTATAAAAAATAAAAATATTTTATTATTTAATTTCATAAAAAACTCCTATATCAAATAAATAAACAAATTTACATAAAGATCTTACAATTATTAAATCGTCATTTTTTATTTTTAATACAAATATTTTTTAAAAAAATTAAATAAATTTTATAAGTTAATTTAATGAAATATAAACTACTTTTTTAATATGGAAACAATATCTTTATGCCCTCTCTCCATTGCATAATCCAAAGCAGTTTTTCCATATTTATCTTTAATACTTTTATCCGCTCCGGCATTCACTAACATACGTACTATTTCAGTATGACCTTTATATGAGGCTCTGCTTAAAGCTGTTCTATTTCTAACATTTCCTAAGTTTAAATTAGCTTTCTTTTCTATCAATACTTTAACAACTTCTGTAAGACCTTCTTCTGATGCCTCTATTAATGGAGTTTCTCCCATTCTATCTTTAGTATTTATATCAACCCCTGAATTTATAAGTGCTATTGCTGTTTTAGTATCTCTTTTTTCCAAAGCATCCATTAAAGGACTTCTTTTTTGAGCAGCAAATGAAACTGCACTAATAAATATTAATAAAAAAATGATTTTCTTCATATATAACATATTCCTTAATTTTATAATTTTATTTAGCACCTGCATCTTTTAATATTTTTATTATACTTTGATGACCTCTTTGGGTAGCATAACTTAATGCTGTTTTACCATATTTATCTTTAAGATTTATATTAGCTCCGGCATCTACAAGAATTGAAACTATATCTGCATAACCTCTGCTGGCAGCTCTCATTAAAGCTGTTCTCTTATTATTATTTACATCATTCAAATTAACCTTTTTACTTACCAACAACTTTACTACTTCAGGAAGTCCCTCTTCTGCAGCCTCTATTAATGGAGTTTCTCCTCGTCTGTCTCTTGTATTAAGATCAACACCTGAGTTTATTAATTCTATAGCTCTTTTAGTATCTTTTCTCTCCAAAGCCTCCATTAAAGGTGTCATCTTCCTTTGAGCAAAAACACTAATACTAATTATAAAAATTAAAGCTAAAATTTTTTTCATAAATATATCTCCTTAATTATTTAAATATGTTAACTTTATTTAGCACCAGCAGATTTTAATATTTTTACTATATTCTGATGTCCTCTTTGATTAGCATAAGTTAATGCAGTTCTTCCTCTATTATTATCTTTAATATTCAAATCGGCACCTGCTTCAACAAGAACCTTTACTATATTAGCATAACCCTTAGAAGAAGCTCTCATTAATGCAGTTCTACCCCATTTACTTTTGAGATTCAAATTTACTTTATTATCTATCAATAATTTAACAATTTCTATATGTCCGCCTTCAGCTGCCTCTATCAATGCATTCTCTCCTACTCTATCCTGCTGATTGATATTAGCTCCATTGTTTATAAGTGATTTTACTTGATTAATATCTCCTCTGCCGGCAGCATCAATAATAGCTATATTACTTTTTGAAAATGCATTAAGGCAAAATATTAATAACAAAACAAATGAAAATATTAATATTTTATAATTAAAATTTTCCATAAAAAATCTCCGTATAATCTATATAAAAAATAGTATAATAGATCAAAAAGGATTTGTCAATTTTATGTAAATAAAATTTATTAAAACTTTACATTTTTAATAATATTTTAGATAATATGTAAACTAAATTTATACATAATAGACATTTTAGAATAATATTTATATTTAAATAAACAAAATAAAATAATATTTAAACAATTTATAATCTTTGTAAAATATAATTCATATTCATAACAAGTAATTATATTCATATATAATTATTTCTTATTCTTGACATTCATTTTTTTATAATTATTTCTATGTTTTGTAATTTTCTTTAATGCCATTTTTTTATTATTGCTAGTGATAAACTCGCCGATTATTAGCTGACAACTTCCTTCGTCAGTTATCAGCTGCTCGTTTATCACTTTAAACTATTTCTTATTTTTAACATTCATTTTCTTATAATTATTTCTATGCTTTGTGATTTTCTTTAATGCCATTTTTTTATTATTGCTAGTGATAAACTCGCCGATTATTAGCTGACAACTTCCTTCGTCAGTTATCAGCTGCTCGTTTATCACTTTAAACTATTTCTTATTTTTAACATTCATTTTCTTATAATTATTTCTATGCTTTGTGATTTTCTTTAATGCCATTTTTTTATTATTGCTAGTGATAAACTCGCCGATTATTAGCTGACAACTTCCTTCGTCAGTTATCAGCTGCTCGTTTATCACTTTAAACTATTTCTTATTTTTAACATTCATTTTCTTATAATTATTTCTATGCTTTGTGATTTTCTTTAATGCCATTTTTTTATTATTGCTAGTGATAAACTCGCCGATTATTAGCTGACAACTTCCTTCGTCAGTTATCAGCTGCTCGTTTATCACTTTAAACTATTTCTTATTTTTAACATTCATTTTCTTATAATTATTTCTATGCTTTGTGATTTTCTTTAATGCCATTTTTCTGTCTTTTTTTATCTCTATAGAAGTTTTTTGAAGTTCTCTATTTTCATTAAGTAAAGTTACATAAGCATCATATCTTTCATAAGGTATCTCATCATTTTCAAGAAGTTCCAATATATAACAATCTGGCTCATGCTGATGTGTACAATCTTTAAACTTACATTTTTTAGCATACTCTTCCAAATCTTCAAAAGTTTTCTTTATACCTTTATCATCTTCCCACAAACCTAAATTCCTTAAACCAGGAGTATCTATTACAACTCCGCCGCTATCTAGTACTAAAAGTTCTCTATGTGTTGTGGTATGCATTCCTTTGAAATCATACTCTCTCACTTCCTGAGTTTTCATCTTTTCATCTTTCAAAAGATAATTAATAATAGTAGATTTTCCTGCACCTGAAGCTCCGATAAAAACAGATGAAGTATCTTTCTTAATATATTTCAAAAATGTATCTGCATTCTTTCCTGTTTTTGAACTATATGCAAAAGCTGTTTCATTAGGATAAGTTTCTTTTATTGCTGCCAATAATTCTTTGTATTCAGCATCTTCATACAAATCAATTTTACTTATTGCAATTATTGGTTTTATACCTGAAGTATGAACTACTGATAAATATCTTGCTATGGCTGACATTGGCATTTCATTATCGATTCCTACTATAATAAAAGCATAATCAATATTACTTACTATAGCTTGAATATCATTTTTTTTAACATTAGCTTTTCTATATAAAATATTTTTTCTAGTAAGTATTGTATCAATAAAGGCGTTATTATCTGACTTTTTCATTAGAACCCAATCGCCTACTACAGGAAGCTCGCTTTGTATTTCAGAATTATATCTAATCTTTCCTTTTATTCTAGCTAAAAACTCGCCTTCATCAGAAAACAAAGTATAATATCTTTTATTAATCCTTATCACTCTTGCTGGAACAAGTTCTTCATTATTAATTTCTTTTAAAGAATTAATATTCAAACTCTCTAATGCTAACTTCTCAAAATATTCATCAAAGCCAATATCTTTTATTTTCAATATTTTTATCTCCAAAATTTAATATTACTGTTATATAATACTAAATATAAAAGTTTTGTCAATTTAATTGTTAGTTGCTATAGAATTAGTTTCTAAATTTTTATTATTTATTTCCTCTATTTCGTAAATTGGTATCACATATAATAAACGATATTTTAAAAATCTTTCAACTGTTTGAAAAACTACTATATTAGGATTTATATCTATCACATCATTAAACTTAAAATCAGAAATACCTACAAAACTAGATTTATAAAAAGAAGATGCTATATAATCAAACATTGCTATTGTAAATGAATCTCTAATCATTAATATATTATTTGTATTATTAGAATATGATTCATAGCTATAATAATGTTTATCTACATTATTTAACATTTTATAATCATTTGAACTAAAGGAATTTATAATATAATTATTATCATTTGAGTAAAACTTTATAAAATTTATATGTCCAGCTAAATCTCCAGAAATTTTACCAGAAGATGAAATTTTTAAATTATCTAAAGGCTCAGCATTTATATTGATTTTTTTCATAAGTTCAAAATATCCTATATAACCTCCTAATGCATTCCAATGTGTATCGTATTTATAATATAATTGATATTTATGTTTATAACTCAATAATTCTTTCTTAGGATAAACTACTTTTATATCAGTATTATTATTCATATATTCAACAAATTTATCTGTAGAATTTATTTTACTCTTTCTTTTTATATAAGATGGCATATTCTCTTCATAAATTAAATTTTTATTTGGGCATATCATCAATACAAAATCAATATTTCTTTTTTTAAGTTCATCTCTTAAATGTATCAAATTATTTTTAGCAATTTCTAATTGTTCATCTGTAAAACCATCCAGACCAATATAGTTTTCTATCAAATTATCATATCTATAAAATAACCAATCATTTTTACCAAGCAAAACATTGTGAATAATATTTTTAAATAAATTCACATCAATAATATTTTTCAACTGTATAAGTTCATTTCTAAAAGCTAAAAAATCATTAAAATAATTTTCATATGATTTAGGATAATTTTCTAGCTTAATAGAAAATATATACGGTTTTTCTGATTTTGTCCTATTCTCATAATTATTTTTATCAAAATAATTACCAAATATAGTATAAATTATAATAGGTAATACAAGAAAACTTAAAAATACTGTTATAATATAATGCCCTTTTATATTGGATAATTTTTTCAATTTTTTTACAGTTAATAATAAAGCTAATAATATAAAAACTATAAATATATTATTTACAGAAATATTGAACAATATAAAAAAAGCAAATATAAATAAAACAATTGGGATTATATATTTTTTTAATATAAAGAAAAAATCAATTTTATTAAAAAAATTTGCTACTACGATACATAAGTCATCTAAAATATAAACAAATATAATGAATAAAATAATTAATAATATAAATAATAAAAAAATATTACTTTTTACTTTCAATCTATATTTAATATTATCTATTTTTTCTTCTTTTATTTTTTTTGCACTGACTAAAGTACCAAAAGGACTTCCTTTACTTTTATAGTTTATATTTTTTATATAATCAGGCAAACTATCTTCTACTATATAAACTCCATATATATCACTATTTCTAAATACTTTATCATAATATCTTATAGTAAAAGTATATTCATAACTATTATTAATAATATTAGTAAGTAATAAATTATTTAAATATCCTATCCTCTCTTTTCCACCTAAAATACTAAAAACTATTAAACTTATAAAACCTAAAACTAATATACATATATAAATACTAATTAATACTTTTTTTAATTTCATAAACTACTCTCTTAAAATCTGAAATAAATAAATGGATTGTAAGTACCATTAACTAAATACATAATACAAATAAATAAAAGTATGAATTGAATTATGCTTTCTAATACATAAACTTTTGTTGAAAATACTGCTTCTTTAATCTTTGGAAATATACTTTGAAATAATCCGCTAAATAAAATACCAAATATGAAACAAACTAAAGTCTGAGGATAAAAGAAGTACCTAACTGTAAAAATACTTTCCTGATAACTAAACATTACTTTATACAATTCTAAAGCATGTGTTAAATCATTAGCTCTGAAAAGTACCCAGCCTAATACAAATACTAATATTACATAAATATGATTTATAAACTTGAATTTATTTTTCTCTAGTAAATTAGCTAAAAAGATTCTCTCTATAACTAAAAACAATCCATGCCATAAACCCCATAATACAAAATTAAAACTAGCTCCATGCCATAAACCTGTAGCAAAAAATACAATAAACAAATTCAAATAAGTAAAATATTTTCCTTTTCTATTTCCGCCTAATGGTATGTATAAATACTCCTTAAACCAAGTAGATAAAGATATATGCCATCTCCTCCAAAACTCCTGTACTGACTTCGATATATAAGGATAATTAAAATTCTCTAAAAACTTGAATCCGAACATATGACCTAAGCCTATAGCCATATCCGAATAACCTGAAAAATCATAATATATCTGAAGCGTATAAAGAATAGCAGCAATCCATACTAAAATCGTAGAAAGCTCACTTACTGGCTGTTTTAATATTTCATCACAGGATAAAGCAAACATATTAGCTAGTATCACTTTTTTTGATAGTCCGTAAATGAACCTTTTTATTCCGTAGCTTATATTTTCTAAAGTTTCTGTTCTATTTATTATCTGATTTTCTATATCATGATACTTTACTATTGGGCCTGCTATTAATTGAGGAAAGAAAGATATATATAATGCTAAATTAATAATATTTTTCTGTGCTTTATTTTGTTCTCTGTAAACATCTATAACATAAGATAAAGCCTGAAAAGTATAAAATGATATACCTATAGGAAGAACTATATTTTTTAATGAAATTAATTCTTTACCTGATATGGAGTTGATTATTGATATAGCAAAATCAGTATATTTGAAATAACCTAATATTAATAAATTAAGTACTATACAAAACAATAAATATATTTTCTTTTTTCTCTTATCGTTATCTTCAATTGCTTTATCAATCAATAATGCAAATATATAATTAATTATTATAGAAGAGAACATTATTAAAGTGTAGCTTACTCCGCCCCAAGCATAGAATATAATGCTGGATATTAGTAATAACACATTTCTATATTCTTTTTTTACTAAATAATAAATACAGAATACTACAGGCAAAAAAAGCCACAAAAAAATCATGGAACTAAAAAGCATTAGTATAGCCCCATGTTATAAAGATTATATGTAATTTTATAAAAGGATAGTTTAGTGCGGTGCGGTGCGGTGCGGTGCGGTGCGGTGCGGTGCGGTGCGGTGCGGTGCGGTGCGGTGCGGTTACCACCATATTTATTCTCCTAATCATATTATTTAAATTATAATATTATACTTTTTATTTAATGTCAAATACAAAAGTTTTGTCAATTTTATTATTATTGTCAGTAACATATTTAGCAACAAAAATTATTTATATAATAAGTATTCAATAAAAAATTATTTGTATTATAATATTCAAATAAATTTATGGATACTTAATATGGTTAATTTACTTCTAGCTATTATATATTTATCTTTTATAAGTTTAGGACTTCCGGATGCACTTTTAGGTTCAGCTTGGCCTAGTATGTATAAAGAATTCAATGTAGCTATTTCTTATGCAGGTATAATTTCAATGATTATATCTATAGGAACCATAATTTCAAGTTTACAAAGCGACAGATTAACTAAAAAATTTGGAGCTGGAAAAATAACAGCATTCAGCGTTGCCGCAACAGCTATAGCATTAATTGGATTTTCAATTGCTCATTCATACTGGATGCTTTGTATTTGGGCAATACCTTATGGATTAGGCGCTGGAAGTGTTGATGCTTCTTTAAATAATTATGTGGCTCTTCATTATGAAAGCAAACATATGAGCTGGCTTCATTGTATGTGGGGAATAGGTGCTACCATTGGACCATATATAATGGGGTATGCTATTACTAATAATAATTGGAATGCAGGATACAGATATATATCAATAATACAGATTGTACTTACTGCCATTTTATTTTTTAGTCTTTCTTTATGGAATAAAAATGATGAAAAAAATAAAGAAAAAATCAGTACAAAAGTTTTAAGCTTAAAAGAAATAATAAATATACCAGGTACTAAAGAAATTATGATATGCTTTTTTTGCTACTGTGCTATAGAATCAACCACTGGATTATGGGCAAGCAGTTATTTAAATCTATATAAAGGAGCGGACATAAAAACAGCAGCTTCATTCGGAAGTTTATTTTATATAGGAATAACTGTAGGAAGAGCAATATCCGGATTCATTACAATGAAATTAAATGATAATCAAATGATAGTTTTAGGCGAATCATTAATTTTAATAGGTATAATATTGATGATTATTCCTACAGTAAATATTTTATCTTTAATAGGATTTATCATTATAGGTTTAGGCTGTGCACCAATATACCCTTCTATCATACATTCAACTCCATATAATTTCGGAGCAGAAAATTCTCAGGCTATAATAGGAGTACAAATGGCTAGTGCATATGTAGGTACATCTATAATGCCGCCATTATTCGGATATATTGCCAATCATATATCAATATATTTATTACCATTTTATTTAGTAATAATTTTAATATTGATGTTTATTATGCATAGATTAATGATAAGAAAAACTATAAAAAATAAATAAAAAATAGATGCATGAATAATAATCATGCATCTATAAAAAATATAATTATCAATAATCAATGTCCGCAGCCACAGTCAGTAACTTTTATATCACAAGTTTTAGTATCTATATTAACAGCCTCTCCTTTTTCACCTAAAGGATAAAGAAGTCTTAATGCATTTAATACCACTATCATAGTAACGCCTGTATCAGCGAAAATAGCAAGCCACATAGAAGCAAGTCCTAAAGCTCCTAATATAATAGCTCCAAATTTAATAGCTAATGCTAAAAGTATATTCTGCAATACTACAGCATGATTTTTCTTAGCAAGTTTTATAGCAAGTGAAACTTTAGAAGGCTTATCATCCATAATAACAACATCAGCATTTTCTATGGCAGCATCAGAACCAAGTCCTCCCATAGCTATACCTATATCAGCTCTTGCTAGAGAAGGAGCATCATTTATACCATCTCCTACAAATATTGAAGCCTTAGAATCTTTCATCATTTCTTCTAATACGCTTACTTTATCTTCAGGTAAACAGCCGCCTTTGAATGATTGTATATTCATCTCTTTTGCAAATGCTTCTACCCTACACACATTATCGCCGCTTATCAATGCAGTTTTTATATTCATTGAATTTAACAAATCAATAGCTTCTTTGGTATCATCTTTCACACTATCATCAATGAAAAATCCGCCGGCATATTTATTGTCTACAGCAATATGAACATTGATATTTTCTTTAATTTCTGATATTTCAACATTATTCTGTTTTAATAAATCAATTCCGCCTATTAATATATTTTTATTTTCAACTATTGATGAAGCACCTTTTCCGCTTATGTCTTTATGATTTGAAATTAAGCTATCATTTATAATGCCTTTATGATGATTTTTATAATGCTCAACTATTGATACTGCTATAGGATGAGAAGAACCTGTCTCAGCATAGGCAGCATATTTTAGTAAAGTTTCATTATCATATACACCAGTATTGTATATATCTCTTATAGAAAACTCACCTTTTGTAAGAGTTCCTGTTTTATCAAAAATAACTTTATCAACTTTAGCAAGCAAATCTAAAAATACTCCGCCTTTAACCATTATACCAAATTTAGATGCTCTTCCTATAGAAGCAAAATATGTTAATGGAATACCAACCATAAAAGCACAAGGACAAGATACAACTAATAGAGTTAAAGAACGCTTGAACCAATTATCAAAAACCTCAGTACCGTATATTATAGTAGGTATTACAGTAAGAAAAATTGCACCGAATACCACTATAGGAGTATATATACCTGCAAATCTGCTTATAAACTGCTCAATATTAGCTTTTCTGTTTTGTGAATCCTGAACTAATTTTAATATTTTAGCTATAGATGATTCTCCATATGCTCTTATAACTTTTGCCTTTATAGTGTTATCGCCATTAATAGTACCAGCTAAAATTTCATCATTAACTTTAACACTTCTAGGCATACTCTCACCAGTTAAAGCCTTAGTATCAATCCAGCTTTCTCCTTCATATATAATAGAGTCAAGAGGCACTTTCTCAAATGGATTTATTATTATACTATCATTGATATGAACTTCTGATATATCAACTTTTTCAACATTTCCATTTTCTCTTATAATGTTTGCTGAATCAGGTCTTATTGCCATTAATGCTGCTATTGTGCGTTTAGATTTATCCACTGCCATATCTTCAAAGTACTCACCTACCCTATAAAACATAAGTACTGCTAAAGCCTCAGGAAGTTCATGAAGTATAATAGCTCCAACTGTAGCTATACTCATAAGGAAACTTTCACGCATAAACTTTCCTTTAATGAAATCTAAAGCAGCATTTTTAAATACATCTCTTCCCAAAATAAAATATGGTATAAAGAAAATAATATATTCTATAGTACCATGTATATTGTTATGCAAAGTATATAATAATACTAATACTATAAGTCCTAAAAAAATTTCTGATAAAAATAAAAGTCTCTCTTTATTCTTTAACATGTTCATACCCCCAAGTATAAATTTTTTCTATATGCTCATCATCTAATCTATAGAAAACATGAAGTCCTACTTTTCTCTTTTTTACTACCCTAGCCTGCCAAAGCATCTTTAAATGCTGTGATATGGAAGGCTGCTTCATATCTAGCAAAGATGACAATTCATGCACACATAATTCCTTCTCACTCAGGGCAGATATTATTTTTAATCTTGTAGGATCTGAAAACACAGAAAAAAAACCTGCTAAAAGTGAAAACTCTTCATCATTGGGAAGTTTTGGTATTAATGATGATATGTTTGAATCTTTTGTGCTTATTTCACAATCATCATCATTATTCAAATATTCTTCATCAGAAGATTCAATATCTTTATTTATATTCTTTTTCATATTACCTCATCTTTATATAAGTATATTATAATATAATAATATACTTATATAACAATTAAGTCAATGATAAAAATATAATTTTTTTAATTTTACTAAAATTTTAAAAAATACTATGTAAAGTATAAAGTAAACATTATTTAACAATAAATTAGATTTTTTATTTCTTTACAAATAAATATTACATATAATAATTTTTTTTAATATTTCAATTTACAATTAAAAAATATTATTTTTTTTATTTTTTGAAAAAAATAGATATATAAATTATTTAGTTTTAATTAAAATGAACATAAATCAATCATATTCAGAAAAAAAATAAAAAAAACAAATAAAAAATAATATTTTCAGAAAAAAAATATTTTCTGAGTATTGACATAAAATATAAAGACCTCTAGCATTTTAGTATAAAGAAATTAGAAACATTGATAAAAAAATAAGGCAATATGGTTGTAAAGTTAGATTACATAAACTAAAAATTACTCTTTACAATAAAGATCAAATTGTTCTTAAATAATACCATAATCAAAAAATATAAATGTTTCTAAAACAATTTTTCAAATAAGCATTAGAAATAATGTTTATTATAAATTTCATTTAAAGGAGTTCAAAATATGAACAAAAAAATTTTCACACTATTTTTAGTAGTTGCCGCATCTGCAATATTTGCAGTAAGCTGTAACAACAAAACAACAAATCCTACTTCAAACAGCTCAGAAAAAAAGATTGTTACAGAAGAAGATTTTAAAAATGCTATAGAAGGTTTAACTTACAAAACTTGGGCATTTACTGGAAAAGGAAAATCATTTAATTTCGGAAGTCCTATAACTGTAGAGGCTACATCTGGTTCTGATTCATTAGCAGGTGTAGAAAAGGGATTTGGAAATGCATTAAAATCAGCTTTAGCAGCTAAAGGAATTGATACTGGAAATATAACTTTTGATAAAGGTGGAGCAAGTTCTTCAGATAAAACATCTGTATCTTTCAAATTTACTCCTAAAGCTCTTGGAACATCAAATTTTGAAGAAAAATTAAAATCTTCTGTAAAAGAAGTAGAAATAAAATTAACTCCTAAAGAAAATTGGGGAGCTTAATTAAAATTGACATATTGTAAAATATGCTTGTCATACAAAAAATTGAATTAAAAAATGGTGTGAATATATATAATTATAATTGCACCTAAAACACAAACTATATATAACTATTATTCAAAAAATATTTTATTTATCTTTCTAATTAAAAGATTATTTGACTGGCGGGGATATAATATCCCTGCCATACAAAAAATTGAATTAAGATTATCATATATTCATATTAAAAAAAGTCAATATAAAAAATCTAAATTTATTCCATATAATAATAGAAAATTATTTTATTTTGATATATAATCTGTAATATTTTTCATTTTTTAACGAATTTTCATTTTTACAAAAAATTTACACAATTTTTTAAAGTTAACATAATGATTAATAAATAATAAAAAAAGGAAAACTTTTAATTATGTATATTTTCAAAAAACAAGATAAAGATTTTAGAAATCTAACAAGCGAAGAAATAAACTTTCTTAAATCTCAAGGCTGCTCTTCTCAGTCTTGGGAAAAAATATTGATTAAAAATGTAGATTTAAGCAGGATAAAAGATGTTCAGTTTCATGGCAAAATAAAAATCAATTCTCTTAATGGAATGGTAAAATATCACAAAAAAGTTAAATTATTAGCTTCTATAAACAGAGCAACTTTAATAAATGTATATATTAATGGAAATGTTTATATAAATAATGTAGGAAGATTTATAGAAAATTACAAAATAGAAAACGGTGTTATAATAGAAAATGCCGGATCTATATATATGGAAGGAAAAAGCAGTTTTGGAAATGGTGTTGAAACTTCACCTATTATGGAAGGCAATGGAAGAAGTGTGAAAATATTTTATAGACTTAATTCTCATATAGCGTATTTAGTATCAATGTATAGACATGAAAAAATAATGCGTGAAAAAATTAATTCTATGATAGATGAGTATACAAAACAAAAAACTAGAAGATTCGGAAAAATAAAAAAATATGCAAAAATAATAAATGCAAGACTAATAAAAAATTCCTTAATAGATCCTTATGCCACAATAGAAAATACTGATGAAATTAATAATACAACAGTAATAAGTACAAAAGAATGCCCATCATATATAGGAACTTCTGTTATATTAACAGATTCAATAGTGCTTAAAGGAGCCCATATAGTTGATGGTACAGTTATTAAAAAGGCATTCATAGGCGAAGGTGTTAAACTTGGAAGACAATTTTCATGCGAGGATTCTCTTCTTTTTGCAAACTGCGAAGGAGAACATGGAGAAATGTTTTCAATATTTGCAGGTCCTTATACAGTTACGCATCATAAAGCAACTCTTCTAATAGCAAGTCATTTTTCTTTCTTTAATGCCGGAAGCGGAACTAATCAAAGCAATCATATGTACAAACTAGGGCCATATCACCATGGTTTTATGGAAAGAGGATGCAAAACCGGAAGTAATTCTTATATATTATGGCCTTCTCATATAGGAGCTTTCTCAACTGTTATAGGCGCTCATTATGATAATGTTGATACTTCTGATTTTCCTTTCTCTTATATAACTGAACATGGATATCATCAGACAAGACTAATACCTGCTTTAAATTTATTCGGAGTAGGTTTATCAAGAGATGAAAACAAATGGAGAGAAAGAGACAGAAGAAAAGGTGATAAAAAAGATTTAATAATATTTAATGTATTTAGTCCTTACACTGTATCTAAAATGATTAACTCAGAAAAAATATTGGAAGAAATAAAGAATGAAAGAAATAACAATAATGGAGATTTTTTAACATACAAAAATATGATTATAAAAATATCTTCTTTAGATAAATATTCAAAAAGATATTCCATAGCAATAGACTTATATCTTCATAATAAAATACTTTCATATATAGAGAACTCTAAAAATATTGATGAAATTATAAAAAACCTTAATTATGATGAGAATAGTATTTTTGAAAAATGGGTTGATATAGGCGGACTTATATGTGCAAAACAAAGAATTGATAATATTATAAAAGATTTAGAAAATGATAAAATAAGCGATGTAAAATCATTGACTGAAAGATTTGAAGATATATATAACTTATATTCAGAAGATGAAAAATCTTGGGTAATGAATACTATAAAATCAAGATATAATATAAAAGATATAGATAAAGAAACTATAAAAAAATTGTTAAATAATCATAAATCATTATTAGAAGAAGCATATAATATATTTTATAAAGATGTTGAAAAAGAATATGATGCATCAAAAATGGTAAGCTCAGGCATTGATGATAAAAGCGTTATGGAAAAAGATTTTGAGGCTGTAAGAGGTACTGTTAATGATAACACTTTCGTAATAAAATATAAAAAAGATATGGAAAATAAAATCGAATCTATTAACAATATTATTAATATATTGTAATATATAGAAAATTATTATTGGAGTCATTATGTTAATATATTCATTATCAATAAAAATAGAAAGAGGTTTTGAAGATATAATTGAGGCTGTTATAGAAAGCGGTAAATTAAATATATTAGGTTTTAATACAGAGTTTCCTATAAAAGAAGAAAGTATTTCAATAGTTAATATATACAATGAAAATGAAGAAATATTAAAAAATAATTTAAATATAATAGAAGAAAATATTAAAGGTATAGCTGAATACACATACAAAACAGAAGAATTAAAATCTGAAGAATATTTAACTTCATATATGGATTTTCTTAAACCTTTCAATATAGGAGATGTTACTATAGTACCGAATTTAAAAGATTTTTATAATGAAGAATGTGAGAATCCTCTTTATATAGCAAAGCAATATGCATTCGGTTCTGGAACCCATGAAACTACATCTCTTGCACTTGAAATGATTTATGAATATTCAAATAATAATGATATCGTTTCAAAAAGTATAGCTGATATAGGATGCGGAAGCGGTATATTATCATTATTCGCTTATAAACTAGGTGCAAGAAATATTACCTCTATAGATATTGATAATGATGCTGTTCATTGCACTCTCGATAATGCTGATTACAATAGTATAAAACTTGATAATGTTATACTTGGAAATTCTAGAGATTTAATCAATATGAATTTAAAATTCGATTTGGTAATAGCTAATATTGAAACTGATATTTTAATAGATATTCTTCCGGATTTAAAAGAATTATTAAAACCTAGTTCTACTTTAATATTATCAGGAATTTTACTAGAAAAAGAATCTTATATGATTAATGCCATTAGAGAAAATAAACTCAATACCTTTTTAAGAAAAAGAAAAAATGATTGGGTATCTTTAATGCTTAATCTATAATAAAAATAATTATGTTTACTTAAAATATATTTAAGGAGAATAATATGCAATTAATAGATTTAGTAAAAAATGCAAAAGAAGCCACATATAAATTACAATCATTGAATACAGATATAAAAAATAATGCTCTTCTTGAAATAGCAAAAAAAATTGAAGAAAATAAAGATAAAATATTTGAAGCTAATAAAAAAGATTTGGAATATGCTCAAAAACTTCTTGATGAAAATAAAATTTCTAAATCTATGTTTAACAGATTAAAATTAGATGAAAATAAATTAATAGATGTTGTTTCAGGAATTAGAGATGTTGTAAAATTAGAAGACCCTATTAATAAAGTATTATTAGAAACAGAACTTGATGATAATTTATTATTAAAAAAAATATCCTGCCCTATTGGACTTATAGCTGTAATATTTGAGGCTCGTCCTGATGTTATATCTCAAATATCTTCTTTATGTATAAAATCATCTAATGCCGTTATACTTAAAGGAGGAAGCGAAGGGGAAAACACTAATAAAGCAATATACAATATAATAGAAGAAACTCTAAATAATATAAAAGAATTTCCAAAAAATTCTGTTAATTTGGTATTCACTAGAGAGGATATAAAAGAATTATTATCAATGGATAAATATATCGATTTAATAATACCAAGAGGCGGAAACAGTTTAGTACAGTATATAAAATCAAATACAAATATACCTGTACTAGGACATGCTGACGGTATATGTCATTTATATATAGATGAATCTGCCGATCAGGAAAAAGCATTAAAAATATGTTTGGATTCAAAGGCTCAGTATCCAAGTGCATGCAATGCTGTTGAAACTATACTTGTAAATAAGAATATCGCTTCAGAATACTTACCAAAACTTTATAATTTATTCAAAGAAAATGAAATAACAATGAACGCTGACGCTGAAGTAAAAAAAATATTAACTTCATCTGATATAGGCGAAGTAAAAGAATGGCATTTTGAATATGGAGATAAAGAAGTATCATTAAAAATAGTATCAGATACAGAAGAAGCATACAATCATATCAACAAATACGGTTCTCATCATACAGACTCTATAATATCAGAAAACAAAGATAATATAGAAAAGTTCATGACATTCGTTGATTCTGCCAATGTATACTGCAATGCTTCAACAAGATTTTCAGACGGATTCAGATATGGTTTTGGTGCTGAGGTAGGAATTTCAACAAACAAAACTCATGCAAGAGGTCCTGTAGGTTTGGAAGGATTAACAATATACAAATACAAAATTTTTGGTAACTATCAAGTAGTAGATGATTATGTTAACCATAGAGCTAGTTTCAAACATAAAAGGATAAAATAATATTGCTTTTAAAATGTGAGTAAATCATAAAACAATTTCTATAAAATTATAAAAGGCAAGGACTTTTTATTAAAGCTCTTGCCTTTTATATAATGGATAGTTTTTTAATATTTATAATAATACTATTCTATTTTAGTAATAAAGAAACTCACTATAAAACCTACAGCAAAAGAAATAACACATGTTATTATGGCATGAACTATATTCATAGGATTTTCGCCTATAAATACAGGCAATGCAGTTAATCCAGGAGATACAAAAGCATATCTAACAAGTCCTGATAAACCTGCATATATACCGCCTACTCCGCCTCCTATCATAGCAGCAATTAAAGGAGTTTTTAATTTTACAGTAACACCAAATAAAGAAGGTTCTGTAATTCCAAGAAGAGCTGTAAAACCTGTAGAAGCAGCTAATTGTTTTAACTCTTTGTCTTTTGCCTTTAATGCCACAGCTAAAGTTGCACCGCCTTGTGCTATATTAGAAGCTAACATTCCAGGACCATTAACCTGTTCATATCCGTTTTTAGCTATTTGCATAGTTGCTATAGGTGTTAAACTCCAAGCTGTTCCTGTCAAAAGCATAACCGGCTGTAAAGCTCCCATCAATAATGGTATAAGCCAGCTTACTTTATCATTCAATATATTAGCAAAAGAAGCAACAATATCATTTAATTTTGAACCTAAAGGACCTATAAATAATAAAGCTAATATACCAGTAAGCAATATTGTTATTAATGGCTTAGTAAAAAATTTTATCATTTCAGGAGAATATTTATCAGCATATTTTTCTATAAAACTCTGTATCCATACTGTAATTATTATAGGCAAAACACTTCCGGAATAATCAACTAATGTAAGTTTTATGGCAAATAAAGAAGCAGCTTCATTGCCATTAACCAAAGCTATCCAACTAGGATGGAGCAATACTCCGGCTAATGTTATAGATAATATAGGATTGCATTCAAATTTTAAAGCAGCGCCATAAGCTAATAACATTGGAAGAAAATAAAAAGCAGCATCGGATATCATATTTAAAATATAATAAGTATGACCATTAGTATCTATTGCCTTAGTTAAAACTAATATTGCAAGTATGGCTTTTATCATACCAGCTCCTGTTATGGCAGGAATCATAGGAGTAAATATAGTAGATATTGTATTCATAAATCTTTCTAATAATGATTTTTTAGCCGGTTTTTCTGATGAAGAAGTATTAACACTATCATTAGATACGCCTAATACTCTATTTAAAGACTTATATACAGTCTGTACATTCATTCCTATTATAATTTGAAACTGTCCGCCTCCTTCTACTACATCTATTACACCATCTATAGCCTTTATAGAATCTACATCAACTATATCTCTATTTTTTAATTCAAATCTTAATCTTGTAGCACAATGAGTAAGTTTATGAATATTTTCCTTACCTACTATATAAGGCAATATAATGCCGCCTAATTCTTCATAATTAATTTTATTTTTAGCCATAACTATCTCCTTTAATTTAATTATTTATTATGTAAACTAACACCATTAGTTTTTATAACTTTTGAATACCAATAAAAACTATCTTTCTTAATTCTTTTTAAAGAACCTTTTCCTTCATTATCTTTATCAACATAAATATATCCGTACCTCTTTGACATTTCAGCTGTAGATGCACTGATAATATCTATAGGTCCCCAACTCAAATAACCAAGCAAATCAACTCCATCTTCTATAGCATTGTATACTTCTAAAAGATGCTGTTTTATATACTCTATTCTATAATTATCATGAACTTTCATGTCATCTGTAAGATTATCCAAAGCCCCAAGCCCATTCTCTACTATAAATAATGGCTTTTTATATCTGTCATATAAATTATTCAAAGTAATTCTTAATCCCAAAGGATCTATCTGCCACCCCCATTCGCTAGTTTTAAGATAATTATTCCTTACACCCTTTTGCATATTGCCTGAAACTAATTGTTTTTTAGATGTATCAGCACTAATAACTTTGCTTGAATAATAACTAAAGCCTATAAAGTCAACAGTATTTTTTATTATCTCATAATCATTTTTATCAATATATATTCCAAGCTCTTTAAATAATTTTTTTATATAAAAAGGATACTCACCTTTTACCTGAACATCAGGACATAATGTTAATTTTCTCTGTTCTTTCAAACAAGCAAAAACATCTTCAGGATTAGGAGTATCAGGATATATAGGAGAATATGAAATCATACATCCTATTTTTGAATCTTTTATAATATCATGACAAAGCTTCACTGCTTTTGCACTGGCTACTAATTGATGATGAAGTGCCTGATATTTTGTTTTATCATCTTCTTCTAATATGCCCGCACCTGTAAAAGGTATTGATAAAGTAAAATTAAGTTCGTTGAATGTAAGCCAATACTTTACTTTATCTTTATATCTGTTGAATATAGTTTCTGCAAATTTACAGAAAAAATCTATTAATTTTCTATTTTTCCATCCGCCAAACTTTTCTACTAAATATAAAGGCATTTCATAATGCGATATAGTTATAAAAGGCCTTATATTATATTTCAAAAGCTCATCAAATAATCTGTCATAAAATTCTAATCCCTTTTCATTTGCTGTATCTTCTACACTTGTAGGAAAAATTCTTGTCCAAGCTATAGATGTTCTTAAACAATTTATACCAAGTTCAGCTAATAACTTTATATCTTCTTTATAAGTATGATAAAAATCTATACCATAATGAAAAGGATTATAAATATTACTATCAAAAGGCAGTTTTGGAGGAAATACTACACCATTTGGAGATACATCTGCTGTAGAAAGCCCCTTACCATCTGCATTATAAGCTCCTTCAGACTGATTTGCTGATATAGCACCGCCCCATAAAAAATTATTAGGAAAAGAATTATTCATAAGCAATAACCTCTCTATACATAATGAGATATTATAAAAGAAAAATATTTTATGTCAATAAGAAAATTATTTTTCTTTTAATATTTTAAAAGAAATAAAAAGAAAAAATATTTTCTTTTTCATGATTGATATTAATAATAAAACAAATTATAATTAAATTATAAGGGGTTGGTAATATGGATTTTAAATATAGAAATGTAATATTAAATTATATAAAGGAAAATAAAGAAGCAAGCATACATGATATTGTGGAACTATGCTCTATAACTATACCAACAGCAAGAAAATATTTAAATGAACTTTCAAATGAAAATTTAATTTCTTTCAAAAGAGGAAAAGCTGTTATTACATCATCATTTTATTATTCAAATTTTTCAAGAAAGATAAATGAAAATCAGGATTTAAAAAAACAAATAGGAGAATATGCTTCTTCTTTTATCAGTAATAATAAAACCATATTTATAGGAGGAGGATCAACTTCATTTTATATATTAGAAAATATACTAAACTATAAAAATATAACAATAGTAACTAATTCAGTGCCTATAATAACATTTGTAATACAGCATCCTGAAATAAATTTAATAGTTATAGGCGGAAAATGGAATGACAGAACAGAATCTTTTGAATCAAATGATATAAAACAACTTGAAGATTTGTATCCTGACATAAGTTTTGTAGGCGCTATGGGAATAGATATAAACAGAGGTGTTACTCAAAATACTCAAATGCAGCAGCAAACAGAGTTTATAATGTTTGAAAAAAGTAAAGAATCATTCATATTGGCAGACAGCACAAAATTCAATATAGCATATCCATGGACTGTTTTTCCAATAGAAAAGATTTCTAATATCATAACTGATAATAAATTTGATGATAAAGATATAGAAGTTTGGAATAATATAGGAATATCCATATTCAAATACAAATAATTTAATTAAATAATAAGTACATACTAAAAACTATATTAAAGCTAATAATATGTACTTAAATATCTTTATTCAATTAAGTTATTTATTAATTATATTTTTTCATAATAGAAAATCATATTGGGTTTGCTTCCATAACTTATTTCACATTCATTCTCACTTATAAAATAAAATACAATGCTGCCTAAAATAGGAATATTAGGTATAACCAATTCATAATAACTTCCTTCATCATATTTATAATAATTCCAATTATCAATATAATGCCTGCTGTATGTACCATCAGAATTATAAAAAGTTAATATTCCATCATAAGAAATAGTAAATCTTTCATTATAATTATCTATGTTTCTCCAAGTACCTCTCAAATCATAAGGCCTGAATCTTACTCTATAATCAGGCTCAAAAAATGATGAACAGCTTACAGAAAACATAGATATTATAGAAATCAAACTAATAAATATAAATGCTCTCACAATTTTTTTATTTTTTATCATATAAACCTCCTCAAATGCAATATCATAGTATAAATAATAATTAATATGATATGCATTACTAGTCTATAGTATAACACCAAAATATTTTGTCAATAACATATAACAAATATACAATAATAAAATTTAAGATTTTAAGCATAAAATCATATATATAGAATAAAATAGTTATATATAAAACTTGATAAAATGCCCGATTTTGATATAATAATATAATTTCATGATAGTTTTTAGTTTAAGGATATATTTATGTCTAAAGTTATAGCTATAGTTAATCAAAAAGGCGGAGTAGGAAAAACTACTACAGCTGTTAATTTAAGTGCCAACATAGCAAAAATGGGTCATAAAACACTTCTTATAGATATAGACCCTCAGGCAAATGCTTGTCTAGGTATAGGAATTACAAGAGATCAAATGCAAAAAAGTGTATATGATATATTGATAGGACAGGCTGATGCAAAAGAAGTTATAATGCCTACTTATCAGGAAAATTTATTCCTTATACCAGCAGATTCTGATTTGGTAGGTGCTCAGATAGAACTTGTTAATGAAATAGCTAGAGAATATAAATTAAAAAAGGCTGTAGAAGCTATAAAAAATGACTATGAATATATTATTATAGACTGTCCACCTACTTTGGGTATATTAACACTTAATGCATTAACGGCAGCGGACTCTGTGCTTATACCTATACAATGCGAGTTTTATGCATTAGACGGAGTTGCTGAACTTAATAATACAATAGCACTTGTAAAAGAAAATCTTAATAAAGAGTTAAAAATAGAGGGTGTTCTTCTTACTATGTATGATGCTAGAACAAAATTAGCTTCAGATGTAGTAAAAGAAGTTGTAAATTTCTTTAAAGAGAAAACTTATAAAACTATGATACCTAGAAATGTAAGATTAAGTGAGGCTCCTTCATACGGTAAAGCTATAGGAGACTATGATAAAGACTGCGTAGGGGCTAGAAGCTACAAAGAATTTGCTAAGGAATTTGTTGAAAAGTCTAAATAATTAGTATTGTTATAAAATATTAAGAAAATAAAATATTTTGTATTAAAAAAGCTTATAAAAATATAATTATGTTAATTAAATAAAATTAAGAGGATTTATATGAGTAGAAAAGGCGGACTTGGTGGTCAGGGGTTAAGTGCATTAATAAAATCTGCTGACAATGAAATAAGAACAGCAGCTGAAGAAGCAGAAAAAAACGGAGTACTAGAGATAGATGTATCTCTTATAGATGTTAATCCGGATCAGCCTAGAAAAGTATTCAATGAAGAAGAAATACAAGGTCTTGCTGAATCAATAAAAGAAAATGGACTTATAAATCCTATTACTTTAAGAGAAAAAGACGGAAAATACCAAATAATATCCGGAGAAAGAAGATTCAGAGCTTTCAAATTCTTAAACAGAAACAAAGTTCCGGCATTAGTTCTCCAAAATATAGCAGATTCTAAAATGCTTGAGCTTACTTTAGTTGAAAATATACAAAGGGCTGATTTAAATGCCATAGAAGTTGCAAGAAGCTATAAAAAATTAATATATGATTTGAATATCAAACAAGAAGAATTGGCTTTAAGAGTGGGAAAAAGCAGAAGTACAATATCAAATTCTATGCGTATATTAGATTTAAGTGAAAATATACAAAATCTAATATTAGAATCAAAAATAACTGAAGGACATGCAAGAGCAATATTATCATTAAGCGATGAAAATGAAAGAGAAGAATTTGCTAAAGAAATAATAGAGAAAGGATACTCTGTAAGAGAATGCGAAAGAATAGTAAAAGAAAGAAAAAACAATATATCAAATGATTTAAGCGGTAGTAATGAAGAAAATACAGAAAATCAAAATGAAGCGAAAAAAGAAAATAAGAAAGACCCTAATATAAAAAAGCTAGAAAATGATTTAGAAAAAATATTCTCTACTAAAGTAAATGTAATAGATAAAAATGGCAAAGAAGGTAAAATAGTGATAGAATATTACAGTTCTGATGATCTATCAAGAATTATGGATATGCTTGAAAAAATATATGAAAGAGAAACCGGAATAAAACCTACTCTTGAATATTAGGAGCAATTTTGAAAACTGCATTAAAATATATTTTAATTATAACTATAATATCATTAAATCTTTATTCAAGAGAAACACTGCTTATAGCTACTGTAGATTTAGATCATAGTTTAAGAGCTAATGAGCCTTTAAGAAAAGAGCTCGTAAAAGCAATAAATAGATTTCATTATCTAAAACAAAAAACTTCTATTTCTGTAGACAGAGAAAAGAAAAAATTATTTTCTACAAATGTACTTACTTTACAAGAAGGCTTAACTGTTGCATCAAATCTAAAAGTACAGGCTGTTATTATAATGGACAGCGAAAAAGTATTAAAAAATACAAATAATAATAACAACAATAAAATCACAATCAATTCAAACGATATAAATACAATATTAAGCAATTATAATATTACAAATACAATGTTTAGTAATGATATAGTGCTTACAAATGAGATAAAAGATTTAGGCGACTTGATAGAATATGGAATAGGAGAAAAAAAAGAAAACATAGATAAAGACGGAGAAGAAAAAAGCGATGAAGAACTTTATGAAATAAGATATAATTTAAAAGTTATGGATATGGCAACAGGATATACACTTAAAGAATATAAATTAAAAAATAATTATGAAACCATATCTGCTATGCAAGAAATATGCACTTATCTAGAATTTCATTTATCCAACCGCATATTTAAATACATTGAATATCCTATAAATGGAATATATTTAAACTTTAGAATAGAAAGAATTACATTAGAAAATAAAACAAATATAATAAATAATATAGGCGAAATAATAGAAGGAGAATCTTTCACTTTGAATTTCAGATCAAATATGGAAGGTTATCTATACATTTTTGCTTTTCAAAATGACGGAAATGTAATATTGATGTATCCAAATGATTTCAATAACTTCACAAATGATAAATATGAGAATAAAATATATGCTAGAAAAAACTATATAATTCCTCCTTCTAACTCTAAATTCAATATAAAAATAAGGCCTCCATTCGGAGAAGATGCCTTTTATTGTTTATACACAAGAAAAGAACAGAAATGGATAACAGGGGAATATTTCAAAGGTGATGGCTTTAAGATATGTCCAAAAAATAAAATAGCTGAATTTACTGATAAATTAAAATACAAATTGAAATTTATTAGTTATGAAGATTGGCAAATATCAAAGATATATTTAAAATCTATTTCAGAAACAAATGAGCTATTAACTCAGTAAACTAAGTTAATAGCCCTTTTGATAATAAAACTTTTTCGTATATATAATTATTTGTAAATATATTTACTGTTATATAGAGGCTGATATCTATTTTCTTTATCTAAAAATGAATTAAGATAAAAATCATATAAAACAATGGTTCCATCTTCCTGAACATGTCCTACAGGATCATATTTATAAAAAGGCAAAATAGAACCTTTATATTTTACTGTATCTGAAGGACCCCATTTTTGAGGTACATCAACACCGAATACCTTATCCTCTTCTACAGGTACTCCATATATATAAACATATTTTGTGTAAATATCTATAGCTATTAAAGTATTGTCTAAAGATATTATTCCGCCGCCTTTTCCTGTAAATCTATAGAAATAAAAACGTTTCATCATATCAGCATTATCTCTATTTCTTTTCTCTGTATATAAAGGATTATATCCTCTGTATTGATAGTATGTCATAGAAGATATAAAAAACATACCTGCTTTTGAATTTTTGCCCTTATACATATATTCTTTTGTATCTTCGTTATTTATTTGCCAATACTTATCTTCTGTTTTTTCTATGAATTGTAATGTAGGTACATTATCACCATTAAAAGCAGCAACTAAAAGCCAATTATTGAATTTTGAAGAACTAAAGTTTGGATTATATGATAAATCTCTTTCTATAGTTTCTTTAGAAAATAAAAATAAACTATTTATAAATATTAAAAATAAACAAAAAAATATTTTTTTCATAAAATCATCTCAAAATTATACTAATAATCTCTTTTTTATTAAATTTATAATACACTAAAAATTATATAAGTAAATGTTAAAAATATAGTATATAATATAAATTTACTTAAAATTAAAGAAAAAAAAGAATTTATAGTATAAATATAATACGTTTTATACAAAAAATACTACATTTTATATTTATTGTTGATAAATTAGTGAACATTTTTTATTTTATGTCTTATAAAGATATTAATTATTATCTTGGTTATCGTTATCTGAATTAAGTTCTATATATTTGATATCATCTTTATTATCATCGCCATTATTATCAGCATTAATTTCTATAAATTTCAAATCATCTTTATTAGTATCATCATTTTTTTCTTCTTCTGCTGCAGGCTTTTTATTGATGTTTTTTAATTTTCCATAAATAATTACAAAAATAACATAATAAATAATAGACATTAAAACGGCAGATAAACTATAAGGAATTAATGACATATTATTATTGTATACTGTTTTAAACAAATAATTATAACCATAAGGGAAAAGTATATATAATAATAATATTAATGGAATGGTAAGAAAAAGCCATAATTTATTTTTATAAACTTTATCTGCAAAAGAATATGATATAATAATAGTTAATATAGATATTGTAGATAAATATGAAACAGTACCTCTATCTAATTTAGCATTATTATAATCTAATTCTAAGAAATTCATTATAATTATTCCGCATATAGAAGTCAAAAATATACCTATCATAGTATACAATATAGCAAATAATAATTTTAATAAAAATACTCTGCTTGAAAACTCTTTTTCAGTATGAGGGAGCATTTCAACAACCCAAAGTATTATAGAAAAAGAAAAAGTTTGAATAAGAAGTTCAGGTAAATTAGTTAGATGAAATTCAATAGGAAGCTGAGTATATATTAAACCTTCTATAGAACTAGGTGCTGATGAAGGAGATGCAATAATACCTATACATGCAAATACAAGCCATAGTATAAACCAGCCGAATTTAGTTGCTATAATTCTTCTTAGAGGAAATAATGCAATAGCTATAAATATTGCCCTTATAGGCTGTAAAAATGGTCCTATAACTGTAAGAGGCGATTCAAAGCCTCGCATAAAATTAGATACTATATCATTGTTATATACTGAACTATAATCGAACATATTAGAAAATAATATTCCAAAAACTATATAAGTTAAAGTATGAATAACAGCAACTTTTATATAAAAAATAAAAAAATGCCTAATAAAAATTTTCGGACTATTATCATTTTCTTCCATAAAGTTCTCTCTAATTATTTTTCTTGTCTTTCTACAATATCATTATGATAAACCAAATTTATACGCTTAATAGAAATAGCTTTACCTGTTACAGTATCAATTTGAACTACAATACCATTAATCATAGGACTAGTAGTTTCAACCTCAAATCTATGAGGCATTTTAGTAACAAATCTGGCAATAGCAGGCTCTTTTTTCATTCCTATAACAGAATTATAACTTCCGCACATACCTACATCAGATATATAAGCTGTATACGATGATAATATCTTTTCATCTGCAGTTTGAACATGCGTATGTGTACCAAATATGCATGAAACCTGACTTTCAAGATAATATGAAAAAGCTATTTTTTCCGCTGTAGCTTCAGCATGGAAATCTATGAATATGATATTTGTTTTTTCTTTTATATGCTTAATTGCAAGATTGGCTTTCTTGAAAGGACAATCCAATGTATCCATAAAAGTCCTTCCCATAAGATTAATTACCCCAATCTTACAATCCAACATATCATATATATAATAGCCAAGCCCAGGAGCATCACTAGGATAATTATACGGACGAAGCAGACGATGTTCATTTCCTATTAAAGCAAAAACATCTCTATTATTCCAAATATGATTACCAGAAGTTAGTACATCTATACCGGAATTAAAAAGTTCAGCCGCTGTATCTCTAGTGATCCCTATTCCATTGGCAGCATTTTCACCATTTGCTATTATAAAGTCTATATTATTCTCTAATTTTATTTCTTCTAAATGCCTTCTTATAGCATAACGTCCTGTAACGCCTATAATATCGCCAAGACATAGTATATTCTTCACAGACATTTTATTTACCTTGCAACTTCAACTGCTCTAGTTTCTCTAATAACAGTAACTCTAATTATACCTGGGTATTTCAATTCATCTTCTATTCTCTTAGCAATATCTCTTGCTATTTGTTTAGCTTGAATATCATCTACTATATCGCTTTTAGCCATAACTCTAAGTTCACGGCCTGCCTGTATAGCAAATGATTTTTCAACACCCTCTATACTATCAGCAATCTTTTCTAAATTATCTAAACGTTTTATGTAACTTTCAAAAGATTCTCTTCTTGCTCCAGGTCTTGCAGCACTAATAGCATCTGCAGCCTTTACTATTACAGCCTCAACAGTTTGAGTATCAACATCATTATGATGCGCTCTTATAGCATTAACTACTTCTTCTTTTTCTCCGCATCTTTTAGCTAAATCGGCACCACTCATAGCATGAGAACCCTCGCCTTCTGTTTCTATAGCCTTTCCTATATCATGCAAAAATGCACTTCTCTTAGCCATTTCCACATTGGCACCTATTTCAGCAGCTATCATAGCAGCAATATTAGCAACTTCTTTACTATGGAAAAGCATATTTTGTCCATAACTTGTTCTATACTGAAGTCTTCCCATATGCCTTATTAATTCATGGTGCATAGTGGTAAGATTCAAATCTACAATAGCATTTTCACCAGCTTCCATTATAGAATCTTCAACTTCTCTTTTAGTTCTCTCAACAACTTCTTCTATTCTGGCAGGGTGAATTCTTCCATCTAGGATAAGCTTTTCTAATGAAACTTTAGCAATATGCTTTCTTACAGGATCGAAACATGATATTACAACAGCTTCAGGAGTATCATCTATAATAATATCAACACCAGTAAGTGTCTCAAGCATTCTGATATTTCTTCCTTCTCTTCCTATGATTCTTCCTTTCATTTCTTCACTAGGTAAAGATACAGATGTTACAGAAGTTTCCTGAGCCACTTCGCTTGAAAGTCTTTGTATAGTTTGTACGATAATTTCCCTTGCTTTTTTTTCTCCTGTTTCTATAGCATTTTTTTCTATATTGTCAACTATTTTAGTAGCAGATTTTTTAGCATCTTCTTCTATGCTTCTTATCAAGTCAGCCTTAGCTTCTTCCTTAGTAAGTCCCGCTATTCTTTCAAGTTCTTTTTCCGCATCTTGTATAACAGAAGTTAATTTATCCTCCTGTTCTTTTATTTTTTTCATTTTATTCTCAATATTATGCTCTTTATTTTCCAAATATTGAGACTTTTTATCAATATTAGCCTCTCGTTGTAGCACTCTATTTTCTAATTTCTGAATTTCAGCTTTTCTATCTCTATTTTCGCTTTCTAGTCTATTACGTTCTTTCTGTATTTCAGAATTAGCTTCAGAAAGTATAGTCTTTCTCTCATTTTCTGCTTGCTCTCTTGCACTTTGGAGCAATTTATGTGTTATTATTTCCGTAGAATTAAGCTTGATTTTAGCTATAATAAAACGGGTTGTATATCCAAAAACAAACGCAACTACAACAGAGGTGATAATTATTACTGGATTCATATTTCACCTCTTTTTTATGTTTTATATTATTTTTTACAATATAGTATTATTTAACATAGATTTATTATATTGTCAATAATATATTAATTATAAAAATAACAAAAAATGTTGCTATTAATATTTTTGGAACATCTTTCCTGAGCCTCCGCAAGTTTCGCAAGTTTCAGGTGCTTTATCTCTATATATATTACCGCAGCTTGGGCAAAGATAGAAAGTAACATCTCCGTCTTTATTCAAGAAATTATCTATAATATCTTGGAAAAGTTTAGCATGTTCTGTTTCAACTTTACCTAATGAATTTACAGTATCGCTAGCTAATTTATTTTTCTGCTCTATTGCAACCTGTGCTAATTGAGGATAAAGTATAGTAGATTCATAAACCTCACCTTTTATTCCTGCCTCTAAATTTTCTTTATCGCTTAAAGGTTCTACAGGGTTAAGCTGAGGAACGAATTTACTCATATCTAATCCGCTTCTTAGAGCTAATTTTCTCATTTTTTCAGCATGAATTTTCTCTGCCAATGATGTTGTTGAAAAAACTTTTTGAATAGCTTTATTGCTAGATGCTTTACCAAATGAACTATATCTATTTGCAGCGTTTGATTCGCCTTGAAATATTTGATATAAAACTTCTTCTAATGTTTTAGCAGCCATATTTATTTCCTCCAAATTATATATTTATCTTAAAAAAGAATAATTGTTTTTATTATAATATTCCTATGTACATGATATCAATTAGTTAAAAAAAAATCAAACCATTTTTTTAAAAATAGAAAAAAAATTACATAGCATTAATGTAGATTTAAATTTTTTTTGTATTATAATAAAAAAATTATTAAATTCAAAAAATGGCTAAAATATGGACAGTATTATTATAACTATAAGCAGACAATATGGAAGCGGCGGAAGAAATATTGGAAAATTAATAGCAAACAAATTAAATATAAATTTCTATGATAAAGAATTTGTAGAAATAGTAGCAAAAAGAACTGGTATTAATAGAGATTATTTAGAAAATGTAGAAGAAAAATTCACTAATGATAATCTTTTCTTTAGTGCATTTCATAAAGAACATTTTTCAAGCCCTTTCTCAGGTGAAATCAAATATTCAACCCTAGACAAAATGTTTGAAATACAAAGCGAAGTAATAAAGGATATAGCAAACAAAGGAAACTGTGTAATAATAGGAAGATGTGCTAATTTTATACTTAAAAATACTCAACATCAATGCTTTAATGTTTTTATACATGCCCCTGATAAAAATAGAATAGAAAGAATAACAAAAGAATATGGTGTACAGATAGAAAATGCAGAAACACAATTAAGAAATACGGATAAATACAGGTCTAATTACTACAAATACTACACAGGTATGGAATGGGGAAATATGGTTAATTACAATTTAACTATAGACAGCGGATGTTTTGATGATGAAAATGTATGCAATATTATTATAGAAGCTGCCAAAAAAAGAATATAAATACTTGAAAATTGATAATATATTACTATATTTAAATATAAAGATCTGCAAATATAAAAATGATATGAAATAAGAGGATATTATGAAGGATAAGATTATAAAAGATTTTTATGAAAATGATTACTTTTCTTATGAATCTGACTGCGATTTATGGGATGATGAAAAAATATCATTATTAATAGATTTTGGCGAAGTATCAAATAAGTCTGAAATGCTTATGAAATATATAGATAAAATCAATGAAATATTAAAATGGATTGATGAGCATAAAAAAAATGTTACAGATTTCCTTATAGAAAAACAATGTTTAGAATTAGCAGAAGAATGGGTAATAACTTGCGAAGAAGTAGATGAAAATACATATAAAAATCAATCTGGAGAATTAATCACTATACCTATAAAAGATGAAGATTTTTTTAATGCTATATATAGATACAATATTAATAGACTTTGATGAAGATGAAACAAGACCCGATACAGCATTGCATATACTTTTTGAACCTGATTATTTTAAACATCATTCATTAATAGTTTATATTGACGGAGATAAAAACATAGAATACGGCGATATCGCAGGATAATACAAGTAAAAAACAATATAGTTTGTCATAAAATAAAAACAGACAAACTATAATTGATTTTACATTTTTAAATCTTTATACTAAATAATAATTCTTTTATAATCTAAAATAAAAATTATTATTAATCTTGATGATCATATATAGAAGTTACTCCCAATACCTTAGCAACCATATACGATATTATCGCGACTATAACAAGTGCCGAGAAATTAGAAATAGAGTTGGATATTTCAAGTATCAATATACATACCATTATAGGAGTTCTTGTAATTCCTGACATTAATGAAGTTATTCCAAGAAGTATAAACAAATCTCCATATACTGCATAATCAGGAAAATATTTAACTAAAAATATATCATATAAAGAACCTATTGAAGCACCTAATATAAATGTAGGAAAGAATATTCCTCCAACTGCTCCGGAAGTAGCACATACAGAAGTATAAAATAATTTCACAAATATCAATATAAAAAGCATAGATACAGAAAACTTATCTTTTACTATACTTCCTATAAGCAAATCACCGCTTCCAAGTACATAAGGGAAAAACATTATCATAAATCCAGCAAGCAAAAATGCAGGAACTGGACGAATTATATCATTATTAATCTTTTGATACATCTTAGAAAAGAAATTCATAAGAAAATTTAACATAGAAGCAAGTATTCCGCATATTATACCAAAAGGAAGTAAAGATATATAATGTCTTACCTCAAGAATTTTAGGTAAATTGAAATTAAGTATGAATCCCTGCCCTACAATATGCTCTATTACAAGTATTGAAGCTATGGAAGAAAAAACTATACATACAAAAACTATATGATTTTTATGCTCTCCAAGCTCTTCAAAAGAAAAAGCAATTCCTGTAAAAGGAGCACTGAAAGTAGCAGTCATTCCGGCACAAGCTCCGGAAACAAGTAAATATCTTCTATATTTAGCCAATTTAGAAAAATATTTATGAAAAAAAAGTCCAACAAGCATACCTACATGCATTGAAGGACCTGCCCTTCCTAGAGAAATACCGCTTGCAAATGATATCATACTTCCGAAAAGCTTAAATAAAATTTCAAAAAATATATTTTTAGGTTCATGCAGAGATATATAATATTTTATCTGAGGAACTCCTGCACCTCTTATCTGCGGATAATGTATAAGAATATAACCTATAAGACAGCCCATAGCTATAAGAAATGCAAATAAAAGAACTGGGTAATACCATTTTTCAAATATGAAATTTGATACATAGAATACATTAACACTTAACTTATATAATATAATTCTATATATAGATATTATGAACCCTACAACTGCTCCTATACAAGCAGACAGTATAAAAAGTTTTATGTATTTAACTTCAAAATTTATCTTCATAATTTAGTTTTCTAATCAATGTTTTTTATTTTTTATCAATCATTATTATATATAAAAAATATAATAGTGTTAATCATACATTAAATCTGAATGTTACAACATCGCCTTCTTGCATAAGATATTGCTTACCCTCAAGTCTTATAGCACCAGCCTCTTTAGCTTTAACAAAACTGCCAAGCTCTAAAAGCTTATCGCAGTTTATAACCTCAGCACTTATAAATCCTCTCTCGAAATCGCTATGTATAACTCCTGCTGCCTCCGGAGCATAAGCACCTTCTCTTACAGTCCAAGCCCTTGTCTCATCTTCCCCTGAAGTAAGGAATGTTAAAAGCTTCAATAATCTATGTCCTGCTTTTGTAAGTCTTGCCACTCCTGATTCTTTAACTCCTAAATCTTCTAAATAGCTTAATCTTTCTTCTTCATCTAAATCCTGCAAATCTGCCTCTATTTTAGCACTGAAAGGTATCAATTCAATATTTCTTTCATTTGCATATTTTTGTAATGTTACATAATTAGAATTTTTCTCAGGATTAGCAAGTTCATTTTCTGATAAATTAGCACCTATCATCATACTTTTTGCTGTTAATAAGAATAAAGGTCTTAATATTTCTTTTTCTGTATCTGTTAAATCAAGACTGAATACAGGCTTAAAATTATTTAATTCAGGCAGTATTTTTTCTAATAAAGCTACTTCTTCTTCAGCAGATTTTACCTTAGCACCTTTTGCTGCTTTTTTCTGCTTTTCCATTCTTGCATTAATAGTTTCAATATCTGCAAGCATAAGCTCTGTTAATATAATGTCTAAATCTCTTAGAGGATCAACTTCTCCTATATGGGTAATATTTCCATCCTCAAACACTCTTACAACATGCAAAACTGCGTTAACTTCTCTAATATGAGAAAGAAATTTATTACCTAACCCCTCACCTTTTGAAGCTCCTTTAACAAGTCCTGCAATATCTACAAATGTTGTTGTATTATAAACTTTCTTTTTTGATTTAAAAAGCGCTGCTAATTTATCAACCCTTTCATCTTTTATTATGGCAGTAGCTTCATTTTTATCTATAGTACAAAATGGGTAATTAGCTGCCTCTGCATGGGCATTTGTAAGTGCATTAAAAAGTGTAGATTTTCCAACATTAGGAAGTCCTACTATTCCTATAGATAAAGCCATATTTATTTCCTTAATTTGTATTTAACATTAAATTGAAAAACTGAATTATTTTCGGTAATATTATATATCAAAAAATATTAATAACAAGTATATTAAAGTGAATAATAAAAAATATTTGAATTTATATTATTCTTAATATTGTATATCTAAAAAAAATCATCTTATAAAATGTTTATTTATTAAAATAACAATATATAATTATAATATAAAATATTTAGGATATAATTATGATATATAATATGTGGTATGCTGTACTAGATTCTAAAGAAGTAAAAAGAAATAAACCTCTTTTTGCAAAAAGATTAAATAAAAATCTAGTATTTTGGAGAGATTCAAACAATAATATATGCTGCATAGATGATAAATGCTGCCATAGAGGAGCTTCATTATCTCATGGGAAAATATGCGGAAACAATATAGCATGCCCATTTCATGGTTTTCAATTTGATAAAACAGGAAAAACAGTAATGATTCCTGCTAATGGAAAAAATACTGAAGTTAATAAAAATTTCTTTGTTGAAGGTTATGAAGTTAGAGAATTATATGGATTTATATGGTTATGGTATGGAGATAAAGATAAAATTAATGACAGAATAATGTTTCCTGATGATTTGAAAGATAAAAAATTCTCATATTCTACAATAAGGGATCAGTGGCATAATCATTATACAAGATGTATAGAAAATCAGCTTGATGTAGTTCATATCGCTTTTGTTCATTATAATACTATAGGTAAAGGAAACAAAACTGTAGTTAATGGCCCTTTAGTAGAGTTAGATGATGATAATAATATATTAAAATTCTATGTAAATAATGTTATTGACAGCGGACAGAAGGCATTAAGAGAATCTGAAATGAAAAAAGAATATTTTAAATACTTTTTATATTTTTATTTCCCAAATACTTGGCAGAATTACATATTTGAAAAGATGCGTGTATTTGGAGTATTTGCCCCTGTTGATGATGAAAATACAGTTATATATATGAGGTTTTATCAGAAAATAGTAAATATTCCTTTTATAAAATCTATAGTGAATCTTATAGGAAAAAAATATTCAGATAAGGTATTAAAACAAGATAAAAATGTAGTAAAAACTCAGTCAAGCAAAGAGTCATATTTGGGAATGAAAGAAGAAAAATTAATACCAGGAGATAAACCTATAATAATATATAGAAGCACTAGAGATAAATTAAAAAAATCTAATAATTAAATCAAATTTCAAATAAATTTATTGACTAAAAATTAAAAATTTGTTAAAGTAATCTTATGATAGGTATTTCACTAGAAAGCAGCTATTATTTAAAAGATGATTCTGTTATCATTATATCTTTATATAATAACATATATGATGAACATCTTCCTCAAATAAAAGATTTATTCTCAGAATTTATCACAAAAGATATAAACAATATCATATTAGATTTATCCGATTGTCTTTTTATAGAAAAAGAAATATGGGAATATCTTGTAGAATTAAAAAAAGAATTATTACATAAAAAAGGTGATCTAGTTTTGACAAATATGTATGGTGTTGTTAAAAATGATTATAATATTATGGAATTATCAAATTATTTAGAGTCTTTCAATGACATAAATAATGCTTTTTATAATTTCGGCATATTAAACGATATTAAATCAGCTTAATTTGATTTTTATACTTGAATTTTTCTTTCTCTAGATATAATATATAATCATGAAAACTATTAAAAATCTTGTTACTCTTACGCTTTTCTTTGTAGCGTTTTTTATAATATATTTTGGAATTTATTTATTTAAAGTTTTGGATACAAATAATATTTACCAAAACATGAATATTGATTTAGTAAAAAATTTGATGGAACATTATTTCCTTGCAATAGTTATAGTTGCCGGTATTTCCTCTGTAGTAATAATAGGAGCTTTAAATAAATTTTCAGGAAGCTTATCAACAATTATAGCAATAGGTATTCTTGCCTTATTTATTACATTATATCCGGCTTATACAGTAGCATTTAATAAAAACATAGACTATCTTAGAAACGAACTTAATGATAAAACTTCATTATTTATAGATGATACAGGAAGATATTTTACTAAAGTTGATAATTACTTAATAAAAGTAGGATATAAATTATTAGATAATACATACAAAAATGTAATATTAGTAGATCCTACAGTTATGGGTAAATTATATATAGGAGATTATATATATATTACTGATAAAGAAATATCTTTACATGAAGTAAAAGAAATTAACGGTACTTCAGTAATAGAAAAAACATCAAGTATATTTAGCAGAAATTCTATAGGAAATTATTTATCAAGCTTTACAGCAGATATAATTTTCGGATTTGAAGTATTTCCAATAATAGTTGCATTACTAAAAATAATCACTTTGACTGAAATGCCAATCTATGCTATAGCTTTATTGTTTATTAATCTATGGCTTATGTTATTTGCTTTCTATATGTTGGGATTATCTCTAAATTCAAGACAGTATATATATCATAATATACTAAATGCTCTTTTATTATATGGTATAATAAAAATAATATTTGCTGTATCTATAGAACAATATAATTTATTAGAATTAATAGTAAGAAATGTAAATTATTGGACTATGAATCTATATATGTTCATAGCATCATTAATCACCATAATAATATCATTAGCTTTGAAAAAAATTCTAAATAACGATAAAAAAACAATTAATAATTAAAGAAACGGATAAAGAATACTAAAATGAACCGCATTATATATGATTTTTGTAAACTTCCTATAAAAAAAGATAGTATAGTAACAATAGGAAAATTTGACAGCGTACATAAAGGACATCAAAAGCTGATTAAATACACAGTTGAATACGCAAATAAAAATAATCTAATATCAATAGCAATAGTTATCAAAAAGAAAAATGTATCAATATATAATACTGAAGATAATAATGCTTTAATAAAGTCTATGGGTATTAATTATATAATAGTTATTGACTTTTTACCAGAATTTTATACAATGGAAGCTAAAGAGTTCTTTGATAAACTCATAGAATATTATCGCATGAAACATATTGCTGTAGGAAATGATTTTGCATTCGGTAAAGACAGAATGGGAGACAGCGAATTCTTAAAGAAATATTCAAAAGAATGCGGCATTGGAGTAAGTTTTATCAATTTCTTAAATTACAAAAAAGATAAAATATCAAGCTCCAATATTCGTGAAGCTCTTTCAAACGGAGATATGGTTAGCGTTAATAAAATGCTTGGAAGAGAATATTCTATGAGCGGATTAGTAGTTCATGGTAATGCTCTAGGAAGAAAAATAGGATACCCTACTGCTAATTTAGAAATACCTAAAAATATTTTTATACCTAAAATGGGTGTATATAGTTCTACAGTACAAATAGGTAATTCTGATACTATATATAAAGCTCTTACTTTTATAGGTATCAGTAATATCAATAAAGAACTAAGAGTAGAAAGCCATATATTGGATTTTTCTAAAATGATATATGGTAAAAAAATAACTATTGTATTACTCAAATATATCAGAGATAATATAAAAGTAAACTCTATAGATGAAGTAAAAAAATTATTAGAAAATGATGAAAAAAAGATAAGAAAATATTTCAAAAGGAGAACAAAAAAATGTCTATCACAGCAGACGAAAAAGCAAAAATAATAAAAGAATTTGGTAAAAATGAAAAGGATACAGGCTCTACAGAAGTACAAGTAGCACTTTTAACTAATCGCATAACTTATTTAAAAGGTCACTTTCAAACTCATACTAAAGATAATCATTCAAGAATGGGACTTCTTAAAATGGTTGCTAAAAGAAGAAAACTTCTTAACTATTTAAGAAAAACTGATATAGAAGCTTATAAAAATCTTATACAAAGATTAAAATTAAGAAAATAAATTTGCTCAATCAAATTTAATGATTTCAATACCCTCTCGGTGTTTTGTACCTAGTATAAGGAGTAAAATATGGTAACAGTTAAAAGTGTATTTTGTGGAGAGGAGTTAATTTTAGAAACCGGACTTTTAGCAAAACAAGCTCATGGTTCTGTAACTTTGAGACTTGGAAATACAACTATATTAGCAACTGTTGTAGCGGCTAAAGAACCTAATTTAGAATCTGACTTTTTCCCTTTAACAGTAAATTATAATGAAAAATATTATGCAGGCGGTAAAATTCCAGGCGGTTTCTTTAAAAGAGAAGCAAAGCCAAGAGATAAAGAAATACTTATATCTCGTATCATAGACAGACCTTTGAGACCTCTTTTTCCTGAAGGTTTTAGAAATGAAGTTCAAATAATACCTACAGTACTCTCAGTAGATACTGATATGCCTACAGATGCTTTGGCTTTAATAGCTTCATCTGCAGCACTTACCATTTCTTGGATACCTTTCGGAGGACCAGTTGCAGCTGTAAGAATAGGGTATAAAAACGGAGAATATATAATCAATCCTAAAAATAGCGAGCTTTCTACTAGTGAATTAGATATTATTGTAGCTGGAAGTAAAGATGCTATTTTGATGATTGAAGGAGAAGCTAAAGAAGTTTCTGAAGAAGTGTTTATTGGAGCAATAGAATTAGCTCATAAAGAAATGCAGAAATATATTGATATGCAAAATGAAATGGCTAGTCTATGCGGAACTCAAAAAATAGAACAGGAATTATTTGAATTCGATGCTGATTTAGTAAAAATGGTTACAGAATACGGCAGAGATAAAATAGAATCTGCTAATTATAATCCTGATAAAACTAAAAGAAATGAAAGTATGGATAATGCCTTCAATGAGATAGAAGAATATATCAAAACTAAAGTAGAAGATGAAAAATTGATATCTCAAGTTAAAGGTATTTGTCATTCTATAGAAGAAGAAATAGTTAGAGAGGCTATAGTAGAAAAATGTATGCGCCCTGACGGAAGAGCATTAGATGAAATTCGTCCTATAACTACTATGACAAATCTTATTCCTAGAGTACATGGTTCTGCCCTTTTCACAAGAGGACAAACTCAATGTTTATCTATAGTTACATTAGGAAGTGAGAAAGATGCTCAGTTAATGGACGATATATACGGCAAAGAAAATAAAACTTTTATGCTTCATTATAATTTCCCTCCATTCTCTGTAGGAGAAGTTGGAAGATATGGTGCTCCTGGAAGAAGAGAAATAGGACATGGTAATTTAGCAGAACGTTCTTTCAATGCTGTACTTCCTCCAAAAGATAAATTTCCGTACACTATAAGAGTAGTTGCTGAAATACTAGAAAGTAATGGTTCTTCATCAATGGCTACAATATGTGCATCTACTATGTCATTACTTTCAGCAGGTGTTCCTCTTAATGCAAGCGTTGCAGGTATTGCTATGGGACTTGCTACATACAAAGACGGCTATAAAATACTTACAGATATACAAGGGGTAGAAGATCATTTAGGAGATATGGATTTCAAAGTGGCAGGAACTCGTAAAGGTATTACTGCTTTCCAATTGGATATTAAACTTACAGGAATCTCTGCTCAAATATTAAAAGAAGCATTAGAGCAGGCTAAAAAAGCAAGATATTTTATACTTGATAAAATAGATGCTACCATAGCTAATGCTGGAGAGATTTCTGATTTTGCTCCTAAATACAAAACTATGGATGTTAATCCTGAAAAAATAAGAGTATTAATAGGACCTGGCGGAAAAAATATAAAAGCTATAATAGAAGAAACTGGAAGCGATGTAGAAATACAAGACAGCGGTGTAGTTAATATATTTGCTCCTGATACTCCTACTTTAGATAAAACTATAAAACTTATCAACTCTTATGTTAAAGATCCTGAAGTTGGCGAAGTTTATGACGGAATAGTCAAAGACATCAAAGATTTCGGTGCTTTCGTTGAGATACTTCCGGGAGTAGAAGGACTTTGCCATATATCAGAACTTGCTTATAAACATGTTATGAATGTAGAGGAAGTTCTAAAAATCGGTGATGAAGTAAAAGTAAAAATATTAGATGTTAAGGGCGGTAAATATTCTTTAAGCAGAAAAGCATTGCTTGAAAAACCTGCTGATTATGTTGAAGAAGAATATAATAAAAAAGAAAAAAAACATGGTAAAAAAAGATTCTAATTAAAAATTTAAATAAATAATTTTTAATGATAAAAGGCTGTTATAAAAATATAATAGCCTTTTTTTATTTAACAATAAAATATTCTAATCTTTAATTAACAAATATAATTTAATCCTTATAAAATATTTACTAAAAATATATTATATGATATTATTGAAACAATTAATATTAAGGATCGTATTATGAAAAATAAAATCATTCTCATTTTGATGATAACTCTAACAGTAGTAATAGCTTTATATGCAAATGATGAAACTAATAATGATAAAATAAAAGAAACTATTCTTAACAATGAAGGAACAAATGATATACAAATAAAAAATAATGAAAGCAATAATGATAAAGTAAAAGACAGCACTATAAATAATACAGAAACAACAGATGATGTACAGATAGAAGATAATACATTAATAGAGCCTGACAAAGAAGCTGATGAATATACTGAAAATGAAGAAATAAAAGAAGAAACAAAAGACAATAGTACTTTTAATGAAAGTAATAATGATAAATTAAAAAATACAGTAACTACAAATGAAATAATAATGCCTAGTGAAGAATTATTAAAACTATTAGAAAAAAATAAAAATAAAACAGGCGTTCCTGAAATGATTGAATTGATAAATGAGGGCGGTATAAATGGTGCTTCAAAAGATAAAATTGATATAGAAGATATAATATGCCACACTAATACAACATCTTTAATGTTAGCATCATCATTTGGTCATTATGATATAGCAAAAGCATTGATTGATAATGGAGCTTTAGTTAATTTAAGAGCAGGCGATGGATTTAATGCTTTAATGGAAGCTGTAAGAACTGATAATATAGAGATGGCAAAATTATTAATAGAACATGACTCTGATATAAATATAAAAAATAAAGACGGTAAAAATATGATTATGATTGCATGCGAAAACGGCAATGAAGAAATGTTTAATTTATTAGTAGAAAATAATGCAGATATAAATGAAAAATCATCATGGGGAGCATCTGCACTTATTTATGCTTCTGAAAAAGGCAATATTAATATAATGCAATATTTAATAGATAATGGAATAGATGTTAATGGAAAAGCTGATGATAATGGGGATACTCCATTACTTTGGGCTGTTACAGGAGAAAATCCTTATGAAGCTTCAAAACTTTTAATAGAAAATGGTGCCGATGTAAATGCTACAAATGATGGAGGAGTTGCTCCTGCTACTATACTTGCGGCATCTACTCCTAAAGTGGTAAAACTCTTAAAAGATAATGGTGCCGATTTAGATACAAAATTTGCAGATGATGATCCTCCTATAGCAATTGCTGCAAGCGTTGGTAATTTAGAAATAGTTAAGGCATTAGTTGAAAATGGTGCTGATGTGAACTATTATCCTAATGATATGAACTATACTGCAATATATCATGCTATAGATCAAGGCTGTTATGAAGTTGCTGAATATTTATTTAAAAACGGAGTGGATTTAAATATAGAATTAAAACCTTCTGATGTTTATGGAGGTGCTATAAAAGAAAGATATAATCTTTTGGAATATGCCGAAGCTATGCAGGATAAGAAAATGATTGACATAGTAAAAAAATATTATAAGAAAAAATAATTATAATTTTATTATATATACCTAAACAACTATATTTTGTCAAAAATAATTTTTTAAAATTTTAAATATCTGCAGGGCTTTGCCCCGCACCCCACTTCTTTTGGACGACGTCCGCCTTTGGAGTGCCACAGGCGAAGCCCGCCTACGGCGAGAAGCAAAAAGGCTATATTTTAACTTAAATTAATAGTTTATATTACATGCAAAACAAAATTGGTATGATTTAGTACTAATTTTACATTTGCACTTTCGCCGTAGGCGTACTTCGTATGGTTCTTGACGAAGTCCGCCTGTGGTGTGAGGCGGGAAAAAGAACAACAAAAAAATTAACAAAATATAGTTGTTTAGATATATTATTACAAATATTTTTTAAGGAAGTTAATTTATGAAAAGAAATATCAATATTGAAGAATGCATTAATGATGCAAAAAATGTTTTTGGTAAAGGATTCGGATGTTCTGAAGCTATAATATATGCTTTAAACAAACATTTTGAATTTAATTTAAGCGATGATGCTATAGCTATGAGTTCATCATTTTTGAGAGGAGTTGGAGGAAGCGGATGCTTATGCGGTGCTGTTGCTGCCAGCTCTATGTGTTTGGGCTTTTTATTTGGAAGAAGAGAACCACATCAAAAAGTAGATAATTGTCTTAGATTAAGTAATGAATTTCATGACAGTTTCAAAAAAGAGTTCAAATCAACTTGCTGCAGAGTTATAACTAAAGGTATGGAGCAAAACTCAGAAGAAAGAAAAAAATCCTGCAAAGATGTTGTTGCTTTCACTACAGAAACTACAGCAAAAATGATAATGAGAGAATTAAATAAAAATTAAAAAACATTATAAAATAAAGGCATTATAAAACATACTATAAAAGCTATGATTCCATAAACATATACATAATAGCTTCTATTGTTTGTTAGTATAATGTCTTTTATATTTTTTATACTATCTAATTTTCTTAATGATTTTATATTATCAAAAATTATCAAAATAAAATGAATAAGCATTACTATATTTGTAAAAATCAAAGTTAATTTATTTGGACTTATTCCATATTCTTTTATTCTGTATATTGTAGAAGTTAAAATTATTATATTAAAAATAAATGCTATAATAGGAAATACAATATAAACTAATTTCGTAAATATGCTTGATTTATAATCCATTCTTACAAAAAATAAATTTACTGCCCCTATGGCAAGAGCAACATTATAAATTATAAAATTGATTCTTATATCATAAGGACTGCTGTAAGGAATAATTGGCACTAATATAGAAAATAAATGCTTAATTATATTATATAAACTCATATACATTATTATTCTTGAAAAGTATATCGATATATTTTTTACATCTTTTTTATAAAGAAAATAAATTATAAAAGGAGTAAAAGCAAATATATAAAATACAGACAATACAAAAACATTAAAAATAATAAGTGTATCATTAAATATATTTATAATAAATACCTTCAATAAATTAATTAATACAGCAAAAAACATCATAAACATCACAGAAATAATTGCAGGTATGATAGAAGTTAATATCATTATATTGGCACTGAAAGTAAATGCCTGATTAATATCTTTATAATTTTTATACTGATTGAATGACAAAGCAAACATTATAAAAAATATTATATCCAAAAATAAATTTTTATTTAAAATTGTATGAACAAAGAAAATCAATTTTTTATCCATATCTATTATATCTTTAAATGTAAACTCTGAAGAAGGTATAAAAACACTGAGAATTCCTACAAACAAAAATATTAAAAAAGTTATAAATATATTTTTCTTATTATTCATGTTAAATATCAAAGAAAAACAAAATAAATAAAAAATCTTAAAAGCAAAAAAATGAGATGTTATTTCAGTAATTCCATAATCAGAATTAATATTTAAAGCGAAAAATAAAAAATATATAGTAAAAGGCAAAATAGAAATTAATGCTAATATTATAATATTTTTTTGTGATTGTATTTTTAATTCTTTTATTAAATTATTCATAATAATTTTTTCTTGATATTTATTTTTTATAGATTATCTATCTAAATAAATAAAAAATCAACTAATATATTCATTATAAAACATACTATATTAGAAATATCCTAAATATAGAAGCAATAAAAAATATTAAATTTAAAAATAAATAAATACTTGTAATATCAGATTTAATAGAATTCAGAAATTAATTATTTATTTTGTAAATTTTATTTAAAATATTGTAAAAAAAACTTGACATTATTTATATATGACTATACTATAATTATAACTAATTATAAAGGAGATTTCATGAAAAAATTAATATGTTTGGTATTTGCTTTATCTACTTTTGCATCTGCTAATTTGTTTGCAGATTGGATCGTTCCTATGAATCAAGTTCCAAGATCAGTTATTAATGCTGTAAAACAATATTTTCCTCAGGCTCAAATTTGGATGGTAGAAATGGATGACGGACTATATAAAGTAAAACTTAATAATGGATTAGAAGTTGAAGTTACACCTTACGGACAAATAATAGAAATAGATGATTAATAATTTTATTTATAAAAATAAAAAGCCAATAGCTTAATATTAATTAAACTATTGGCAAATTAAAGGAATTTTACTTTATAAATTATTTGCTTAATCTAGCTCTTAATTCTTCTAATTGTTTTTTAAGTCTAGCTGGAAGTCTTGAACCAAATTTAGCATAATGAGCTTCAATTTGATTAGCTTGATCTTTCCAAGCTTCAACATCTACTCTCATAAGCTCTTTGAAATCAGCTTCAGGAATATCTAAACCTTTAAGATCTAAATCACCTTCTTTAGGCATTTTACCTATAGGAGTGTCAACAGCGTCGATTTTACCTTCAACTCTTTCACACATCCATTTTAATACTCTTGAGTTATCACCGAATCCAGGCCATAACCATTTACCGTCAGCATCTTTTCTGAACCAGTTTACATAGAAGATTCTAGGAGCTTTATCACCTAATTTATCTCCCATTTCAAGCCAGTGATTCATATAGTCGCCCATATTGTAACCAGCAAATGGAAGCATAGCAAATGGGTCAAATCTTAATGCACCAACAGCACCGATATTAGCAGCAGTAGTTTCACTAGCAGCAGTAGAACCCATAAATACACCATGATCCCAGTTATAAGATTCATGTACTAATGGCATAACTGAAGCTCTTCTTCCTCCGAAGATGAAGATATCTATAGGTACACCTTTAGGATCTTCCCAGTCAGGACAAATTACAGGACATTGTCTAGCAGGAGCTGTGAATCTAGCATTAGGGTGTGCACCTTTTTCACCGCTTTCTGGAGTCCAGTCATTACCTTTCCAGTCTATACCATGTTTAGGAGCTTCTCCCATACCTTCCCACCATACATCGCCGTCATCTGTTTCTACACAGTTAGTGAATATAGTGTTTTCTTTTATTGAATCCATAGCCATAGGGTTAGAATCATAAGAAGTTCCAGGAGCTACACCAAAGAAACCAGCTTCTGGGTTGATAGCATAAAGTCTGCCGTCTTCAGGATTTATTTTCATCCAAGCAATATCGTCACCTATAGTTTCACATTTCCAACCTGGGATAGTTGGCTGTAACATAGCAAGGTTAGTTTTACCACAAGCACTTGGGAATGCAGCAGCTATATGGAATTTTTTACCTTCTGGGTTAGTTAAGCGTAAGATAAGCATGTGTTCTGCCATCCATCCTTCTCTTCTAGCCATAGCAGAAGCGATACGTAAAGCGAAACATTTTTTACCAAGTAAAGCGTTTCCGCCGTAACCTGAACCATAAGACCAGATTAAGTTTTCATCTGGGAAATGAGAAATATATTTTTTCTCTATTGGAGCACATGGCCATTTAGTATCTTTTTGACCGTCAGCAAGAGGAGCACCTACAGAGTGTAAACAAGGTATGAACTCACCATTAGCACCTAATACATCTAATACTTTAGTACCAACTCTAGTCATTATATGCATGTTACATACAACATAAGGGCTGTCAGTGATTTCTACACCGATTTTAGCTATAGGAGAACCAACAGGACCCATAGAGAAAGGAATTACATACATAGTTCTATTTTTCATACAACCTTTATATAATTCTTTCATAGTGCCTTTTAATTCATCTGGAGCCATCCAGTGATTAGTAGGACCAGCATCTTCTTTATCTGGATAACTAATAAAAGTTCTATCTTCAACACGTGCTACGTCAGAAGGATCGCTTCTGAAAGAATGACTGTGAGGTCTTTTTTTAAGAGGTTTTGCTAAACCTAATTCTACCAAACCGTTCATGCAGTTGTCATATTCTTCTTTAGTTCCATCACATACATATATATCTTTTGGCTGACACATATCTGCTATTTCTTTAATCCAAGCTTTAAGCTTCTCATGTTTTAATTCTTCAACCTTCATGAATAATTACTCCTTATTAAAAATTCGTTGCATCAATTATACAATAAAACGCATTTTTAGTAAATGATTTTTGTAAATTTATTAATTATTTTATTGATTATAAAAAATATATTTATAATATAGTTGTGATTTATTATAATATACACTTGATTATATAATTAAAAATTTATGAAATACATTTAAATCTTAATTTCATTTATAAAACTGATATAATAATAGATGGAAAATGTATATTTGACAAAACTATTTTACTATAAAAAATAATAAAAACTGTATAAATGAAAATTTAAAAATATTTAACAATATATAGAAATATATAATTGATTTATACTTTAGTTATGCTTAGAAAAAAATTGATTTATTAAAAAATATAAATATCTATTTTTTAATCCCATTTTTATATCATCTAAAATCTTTCTTATATTTCTTAATTCATAAGCTATACTATTTAAAGCACTTAAATCCTTGCTGTTAAAGTTTAGGCATAACATTATAACTAAATACTGTAATTATAACTCCAATAAATAAACCAGCAAAAAATTTTTTCATAAATAAAAATCCTATTTTAATTATTCTATATAAGCATTCCTAAAATCATATATAGAAAAAATATCATATTTCACACCATGAAGTTTTTTGCTCTGCATAATAGTGGCTTTGTCATAATATATAGGTATTATAGCCATATCCTCTTGTATGAGTATACGTTCTGCATCATAAGCTGCTTTTATTCTTATATCTTCATTTTCATTTGTCATAGCAATATCAACCAAATAATCATAAACAGCATTTGTATATCCGCCGTCATTGCCCAAACCATCAAGCTGAAAAAGTCTTAAATAACCAGATGCCTGATTATAAGCAACACTAGTTCCAGCCTTGATCATTTGAAAACTTCCATCTTTTATTGACTGCAAATATGTTGTAGGCTCTTCATATCTAAGTTTTAAATCTATACCCAAATTATTTTTATACATATTTTGAATTGCCTCTGCAACGAATAATGATGAAGGATTAGTAGTTGTTATTAATTCTATTATAGGAAATTTTTTTATATCAGAATATCCTGCATCGGCAAGAAGTTTTTTAGCCTCTTCAATATTTTTCTGATAATTGCTCTCTTCTAATGAAATATATTGTGGAGCATTATCTCTAAAATTGTTAGTACCTATTTTTACATTAACAGGCACAAATCCGTCAGCAGCTACCCTACCCCCACCCAAAACATTATTTACTATATAGTTTCTGTCTATACCAAGTGCCAATGCTTTTCTTACCAAAGGATTATTAAAAGGTCTTCTCTTCAAATTAACCATATAATAAGCAATAGATGTTATGTCAACTTCTCTTCCTATACCCTGCTCTATTAAAGATGCTCTCTCATTTTCTGGTGCTTCAGGATAAAATAATATACTATCTCCATAAATTGCAGCAACTGCAGTATTAACATCTTCCAAAAACTCGAAAGTTATTTTCTCTGCTTTTACATTATCTTTATCCCAATAATAAGGATTTTTCTCCATTACTATTTTTACAGCCTCATCATATTCAGTCATTATATAAGGTCCGTTTCCAATATAATGATCTTTTGTTAAAGCCCAATCTTCTCCATAAGTATTGATAATATCTTCTCTTACAGGAGAAGCAATATCACTAGCCATAGCCTCTTCAAAATATGGTAAAGGTATATCAAGTTCAATTTTTAATGTATAATCATCTAAAGCATACACTCCAAGTTCTTCCAATTTTTTTTCACCTTTCATTATACTTTGTGCATTCTTTATTATGTCAAACCCCAAAGAAAAAGGAGAAGCCACTTCAGGATCAATTAATCTTCTTAAAGTGTATACAAAATCATTAGCCGTTAAATCTTTACCGTCTGACCATTTAGCGTTCTCTCTCAAATGAAATATATAAACAGTATTATTACTCATAGCCTCCCAGCTTTCAGCAAGTGCAGGAATGATAGTACCATCTTCATCTCTTTGAGTGAGAGTTTCAAAAGCATGTGTTATGTAAACTGCTGTATTAATGCCTTTAGCAAATGCCGGGTCTAAACTACTAGGCATTCCTCCAACTGATACAACTATGCCTTCATTAGATGATTTATTATTTGAACAGGACAATAAAAATATATTAGCAATCAAAATTATTATAAAAATTAGTTTCTTCATAATAGGTATTCTCTTTATAAGATGATTATATATTTAAATATGATAACTAAATATATAATTATGTCAACTATATTATATTAATATAATTTCCGCACGGTGAATATATTAAAAAATATAAATACATTAACTTTATATTTAAATACAAAAATCAATAAAAATAAATCGTGCGTAGAAAAAATTTTTAAACTTAATAAAACTTGGGCGGGTGCTGAAATTTCTAATTATGCTTATAAAAATAATTATAATTTTATTGTCTAAATAAAACTAGAAAATATAAAAGGCGGGGATTCTTATTAAATCACCTCTATAATATACTTAGGATCAACATAATCACATAGCCAAACTTTATTTTCAGATAAATAAAATTTAATACCATCTTCATACATCTGTTTTGAATTAATTTTTATTATTGTTGGCTTTCCATGACGCTCACCTACTTTTTTGGCTGTTTCTTCTGCTAATGATAAATGCACATGAAGTCTATTCATTTTCTTTATGCCTTCATGTTTTATACTATCTATATTATTAATTGAAGTACCATGAAACAATATTTCTGGAGGCTCTTTTTCTTCAAATTGTAAATCTACATTTATGCTATGTCCCTGATTTGCTCTTATTAAAGTATGATTTTCATTGAAGCTGAATCTCTTTTTATCATTATATAACACTACCCTTTCGAGTATATCTTTATTTATATTCCTTCCTTTTGACTTTATTTTTTCTATTAATTCATAAACATTTGCCCAGCCGTCTTTTGATAATTCTAATCCTATATACTCAGGTTTATGTCTTAATACTAAACTAACAAATTTACTAATTTTAATTTCCTCTTTAGTTAATTTATCATCTTTCACTTTATTTCTCCATAAAATACATAATAATAAAATAATATTCTTTATTAATTATGTCAACTATATTATGTTAATATATATTTAATAAACCTTTAACTTAATACTAATATCTTGTAAAAAAATTATTTTACTTGTAATATATATGCAAATTTTTATTTAAATAAAAAAGGATATGTTTATGTCTGTTATAGGTTTATCTGGAAATCTTTTATATGAAAATACTTCAATACCAAAAGCTTTTGTTAATCGTTCTTATGTTGATTCTGTTATAAGATCTAAAGGAGCTCCGTTCATAATGCCGATTACAGAAGATGAAGAAATCATAAAAAAAATGGTTGAAAATGTTGATGGCATAATAATGACAGGCGGAGTAGATGTTCACCCATTCAGATTTGATGAAGAACCTATAGAAAAAATAGGAACAATTTCAGCTGAAAGAGATGAATTTGATTTTACATTAATGAAATATGCAGTTGAAATGAATAAGCCTATATTTGGTATATGCAGAGGAATACAAGTTATAAATGTTTATTTCGGAGGCAGTTTAATACAGGATATACCAAGTCAAAGAAATACTAATATACTTCATAGTCAAACAGCAGAGTATCATACTGCAACACATAAAATTCAAATAGTGAAAGACAGTATAATATATGATATGTTGGATGAAACATCAGAGGTAAATAGTTTTCATCATCAGGCTATTGATAAAGTAGCTAAAGATTTTAAAGTAACTGCTACTGCTAAAGATGGAATAATAGAAGCTATAGAATATAAAAAGAAAGGCTCCTTCATTATAGGTGTACAATGGCACCCTGAATTAATGAGTTCAAGAATAGTAAAGATGCAGAATATATTCGATATGTTTATAGAAGTTTGTAGATCAAGAAAATAATTTTATATTATTCTATATGTAATCATAGCATTCATATCGAAATATAAAGTTGCAGAAAATTCCGGATGTCCTAAATACTGCCCTATTCTCAAATTTACTTCTGTATAAATTCTATTTATGAATTCATACTGGAAATGAGCATAAGCGCCTATTGAATGCCATAATTGTTTGGTATTATTCATATAAGCAAGCATATAATTAATACCGACAGTTAATGGCATCAAATCAAAAAGAATCATAGAATCAAGCTTATATGATATATCATTCTGATCCCTCATTAAAAGCAAATCATAATCTAAATAATATTTTCCAAACATATTGTAGGCATATTTAAAAGTAAGTCCAGCCTGCAAAATTAATCCGCTTCCCTCAAATAAAGATTTGAAAAAACTTACTCTAAATGTAGGTGTTGCTTCAGCTTCAAATGATAAATTAGCAGATTTACGGGCATTAGCTATACCATTAGTACCATATTCATCTTTAGGACTGTCAAAATTTACAAATCCTCTATTAGCAGGAGAAAGATAGTAATTAAGCATAGATACTTTAACATCTATATTAAAATATTCAGATATAGAACTATTAACAAATAATGTAAGCCTATTCATTTCAGCACTTATATGATCGCTTATTCCAACATCAGTTTTTATGCCTTCCCAAATATATCCTGGAAAAACATCTGAAATAAATCTATAGAAAAGCATAATCTTTCCTCCGCCATCTAAGTATGGGCTAAAACGTCCATTTAAATCAGCACCTATATAAAGTCCAGATTGAAGATTAGTTTGAGCTTTTAGGGGAGCAAATATTATAAATGTATATATAATTATAAAAATAAATAAAAATTTTATTAACTTCATTCAAAAATATTCAAAACATTCAATATTATAGTTTTAATATTATAACATTTTATTAAAATATGTATATACTTTCTTATTAAGAAACTATATCACTAACAAAAAAATAAAAAAGGAGCTAATTTTATATAAAAAAGCCCCTTTTATATTCATATACTAAAAAATAATTAATTTTTTACAGGTGTTACAATAGTATCCTCAAAATCATTATCACTATAAGTTTCATCGTCATCATCAGAATAAGCCTCTTCTGCACTCATTAAAAGATTAGAATCATCTTCATCTGCTTTTTTAGATTTTTTCTTTGAAGATGCAGACTCATTATTCTCATCATCATTGTTTTCTTTTGCTGCTTCCTTAGCACCTCCGTTTTTCTGCTCTTCCAAATATTCAGCAAGTTTTTCTTTTACCTTATCAGCTCCGCCCATATTTAATGTTTCTCTAATCTGTATTTCAAGTTCCATACGCATTTTAGGATCTGATGCAAGTAATTCTCTTACTTTTTCTTTACCCTGTGCAATCTGCTCTCCATTATAATAGAACCAAGCTCCGCTTCTTGTAATGATTTTTGCTTCCATTGCTAAGTCTATCAAAAGTCCTTCAGATGATATACCCTTACCGAATATTATCTCTAAATTAACCACTTTAAATGGTGATGATAATTTATTTTTAACAACTTTTATTTTTACTTTATGTCCTATAGTATCATCGCCTTTTTTAATCCATTCAGTTCTTCTTATATCAAGTCTTACAGAAGAATAGAATTTCAAAGCCTTACCGCCTGTAGTAGTTTCAGTAGGACCGGCACCATAACCAGTAGTAGCAATATTTTGTCTTAATTGGTTAATAAATATTACAGCAGTATTAGTATTGCTTATTATAGCAGTAAGTTTTCTTAAAGCATGGCTCATAAGTCTAGCCTGTAAAGCTATATGAGCATCTCCTATATCACCAGCAAGTTCAGCCTTTGAAACTAATGCCGCAACAGAGTCCACAACTACAATATCAAAAGCAGTAGAAGAAACAACTTTCTCTAATATTTCAAGAGCTTCTTCACCGCTGTTTGGCTGAGAAATGTATAAATTATCAATATCAACACCCAAAGCACTAGCATATACAGGATCAAGAGCATGTTCAGCATCTATAAAAGCAGCATAACCTCCAGCCTTCTGAGCTTCAGCTATGATATGCAAAGTTAATGTAGTTTTACCAGAAGCCTCATGTCCATAAATCTCTATAATTCTTCCGCGAGGAACTCCCCCTACTCCTAATGCATGGTCTAAAGTCAATGCTCCTGTAGAGATAACATCAACATTAACAGTTTTATTACTTCCTAATCTCATAAAAGAACCAGGACCATATTTTTTATTTATCTGATCGGTAATTGCTTCAATAGCTTCACTCTTACCGTCTTTTTTTACTTCAGCAGTTTCTTTCTTTTTAGTAGCCATATTAAAAAATTCTCCTAAAAACAATATAATAATACATTGTATAAAAATACATTGTTTTTGTCAAGATAATTGTTTATAAAAAATATAAAAAAATAATAAAAAGGGAAATGCTAAGAAGGAAATAAAAAGCCCCTTATAACAGGAGAACTAGCACCCAGTTGGGTTGACTTACCGTTGCTTCCTTCCGAACCTGGCGGATTCATCATCAACTGCCGTAGAGCCCCGTTATAAGAGATGTAAAAAAATAAAAAGAACATATATACGGAAAGAGTGGGATTCGAACCCACGGTGCGGTTAAGCACACACGACTTCCAATCGTGCTCCTTCGACCAGCTCGGACATCTTTCCTAATTATAGAAACGTGCCTGAGAAGATTTGAACTTCCAACCTTCAGAACCGCAATCTGATGCTCTATCCAATTGAGCTACAGGCACATAAGTTTTTAGTTTAAGAATTATAACATAGATGATATTTTTTGCAAATATAAAATTCTTATTTTTAATATTTGATAATAATAAAAATATATCTTAAAAATACAATGAATTTTTCAGTGAATAAACTCGCTATAATAAAAAATCTCTAGAAACAACTATAATTCATATATAGTTAGCTGCTAGAGATTTTAAAATTATATTATTTTATTATTAATCAAATAGATTATCTCCAATCTTCAATCCTAATTGAATGCCTAAATCAAATGAAGCCAAATTTCTGCTGTCAATTACTTTAACCCATTTATTAGCACTATCATAATAACCATCTGTACCTCTCAAATCTATACCGAAATCTGTTCCTATATAAGCACCCAATAAAAGAGCAACTTTATCATGAACATAGAAAGAATAATCAAATGTAAGTTTAACATAAGTAATAACAGAGTTTTTCATTACATTATTTAAATTATTAACATCATAGTATCCGTCTGTTTTTGTTGTGGTATTTCCTGAAGTAAGCTCCATTGAATGTGTTAAATATAATGGAATTTTTACTCCTATTCCTAAGCCGAAAGCAAAATTTTGATAATGAAATTTAGGAAGTATACCTATAGATAAGCTTTCAAAAGTATAATATTCTTTTTTAGTCTTATCTACATTATTCTCTTTATAAGAACCAGATAATCCGAATGAATCATGAGCATATCCTAAATCTAATAATAAACTGATACCTATATCTCCGTCTGATACTGCATATCCTCCGTAAATATTTACTCCGGCATCAAATCCAACTGTACCGCTGTCTTTTTTATAATTCTTCTTATATTCTTCAGATACATTATTATCAAATCCAATATTATAGAAACCTAAACTCATACCTATAGGAACCATAAAACCAAATTGCCAGCCGCTTGCTGCAAATGACATCTTAGCAAATATAAAAATAATTGATAGTATGATAGTAATTCTCTTCATAAAATACTCCAAAATAGTAAAATATAAATTATATTTCAGGCATATCTATTTTTTTAGCTTCATGCCATAATTTATCTAAATTATAATATTCTCTTCCTTCTTCAGTGAATATATGAACAACTAAAAAACCATAATCGCTCAAATACCAAACGCCCTCAGGATCATTATCATTTTCAGCATAAGGAAGAACTCCGTCTTCTTTTAAATCTTTATAAACCGCATCGGAACCTGCTTTCATCTGAGGTGAAGAAGAAGCTGTGGCCAATATAAAAAAGTCTGAAAGAGTTGTTACATCTTCTAAATCCAATATAACAATATCTTCAAGTTTCTTATCATATAAAGCCTTAGCAGCTTTTAAAGTTAATTCTTTAGCTTTCTCTTTATCTATAAATTTTTTCTTTCTTTTTTTAAGTTTTGTTTCTAAAACCTCATTTGCTTCATTATTATTATTTAATTCTTTATTTTCATTGTTTTTATCATTGTGTAATTTCATAGTAATCATTCCCCAAAATTAATACTGCATTATTTAATACTCTTCTATCTGTTTTTGCATATACTCTTGTTACTCTGCCTTCATTAGCAACCATAAAAGCCTTCTCAATTTGTCCGTCCCTTATAAGAACAACACTTTCATTGAGATTCGTACCAAAGTTGCCGTATTCTCCGGCAGCAAAACCTCTGTAACGCATTCTAATATTTATTCTGTCGGCAAGCCCTCCAACTGTTGTAGCATTTAAAACAGTTAAACTTACATCTTCATTATTTAATTCACTTTTCTGTGTTTTAAGCTCAACATATAATGTCAAATCGTCCATCTGCTTAATAAAAGCACTTCCTTCAAATATAGGAGTCAAAATACCATTATCATCTACCCTTGCATCTATATTTTCTATAACCAATGTTCTTTCATTGCTGTTTGCAAGTATATTCATAATAGCATTAATATCAGGAGGTCTTAAATTACTTTTTATTTTAGAAAACAAAGCATTTCTCATATCTTTAGAATGAATAATACTTCTAAGTTGAGGACTTTGTATTAAAGCTATCATAGAATTAACTATAACATCTTCAAGTCTGTATAAAGTTTCTATATCCTCATATCCTTTCATATTCAAATAATGAAGATATGATATTATCTTTTTTCCTGTAAACATCCATTCGCCTATATCAAATAATAATTCGTATCCTTTCTCCTCATCTTTAAAATTAATAGGCTCTTCAACATACATTTTAACGCCGCCGATTAAATCTATGATATCAGATATTTGATTATTATCAATAGCTATTCTATAAGTTATTTTTTTATTAACTGAATTTTCTATTGCCCTGAAAACCGCATTTTCTCCGCCATTTTTATACAATTCATTTATAACTATAGGAGATGAATCCGGACTTTCCCATAATGCTATATTTCTAGGCAAACCTATTAGTCCTATTCTATTATTCAAGCTGGATATGATTCCTACATAAGCACCATAAATATCATTATTGTCATCTATAAATAAAACTGAAAAATATAAAGGTTCATCATTCTTTTTAGCTATATCTAATTTACTTATAAAAAAGTAATAAAATATTATGCCAATAAAAGATACTGAAAATATTATAGAAAAAATAATCAGCATAACAGCTTTTTTATTAGCCTGACTTATAGTTTTTAAAGCTTTATCATTCAATTTTTTTTCATTTCTATTATTCATCAATATATGATATATTATGTTAATTAAGTTGTCAAATATATTTTTAGAAAAGATTATATATAAAAATATTTATGTTAATTATTGAAATTGTTAGAGTTTTTAATATAATATATACTATATAAATATGATGGATTTTATAATGAATTTTTTTAGAAAAATTATTTTTATTTTTGGATTATTATTGTCATTAATATCTATAAATGCATTATTGGCATGCAAAAATCCCAAAAAAGAAGAAGATATAGACAAAGATTATTAATTTTATGACTCTTACAAAAAGTAAACTTATACTATTAATTATAATAATACTGCTCTTTAGTATTAATGCATACTCTATAACAATAACTATACTGCCGTTTTTAAGTGCAGATGAAACTTGGATAGAAGAATATAAAGCAGATGACGGCATACCTAGGGTACTAGAAGATTCATTAATAAATACAAAAATGCTGAATGTTACAGATTATGATTTATTAATATCATATTTCAGTTCCTATGATATTGTAGCATCATATAAAAGTATGCAAACTAATATACAATTAGCAGCCGATTTTATAAAAGAAACATTTAATTCAGATTATATAATAACAGGAGAAATATTAAATTTTAATCTGAAAAAAGGCGGAAAAGATACGGCTAATGTAGAGTTTAAAGTAAATCTTATAGATATAAACTCATTAAAAACCGTAAAATCTTTTACAGATAAAGGAACCTATACTTTACCAAATAATAGTCCTATATATTCAGCAGAAGATGCTCTTTTTACAGAAACAGCATTAGGAGCAGCATCAGCCATAGCATTAAATAAAATAGCTAAAAATATAACAGAATATTTAGGAAATCCTCCTATAACAGGAATAATAACTAGAATAGAAGATAATAAATTATATATAAATATTGGTAAAAATAATAATATTAAAAAGGGCGATGAATTTTACATATATAAAACAGATAAAATTTTGAAGCTTCCAGAAAATATGTTAACAAATAATATAAGTAATATACCAAAAATATCTATCGAAACTAATGATAATACTAAAGGATATATATCTGCAAGAAGCAATGAAAAAGGAGACGTATGGTATACAAGTGAAATGCTATATAAATACAGATTTTATAAAAATGAAGAAACACTAGTGGCATCTGCAAAAGTTATAGAAATTTATGATTATTATGCAGTATTAGAGAATAAATCTAATGTAAAAATAGAGCCGATGATGATAGTAAAAATAAAAGAGTAGGAGAATAATAAATGATATCTAAACAAAATGTTTTATATAATGAAATTGAAAAAGATGATTATTATATATATATAAACCAGAAAACTAATAAGGGTATATTTACACCATACTACAAAGGAAGCTGTAATAGTTTTTTATATGATTTTAAATTGGATATATGCAGAACATTCCATAAAAATGCCAGATCATACTCTATAGTTGATATGTCATTAGATGGTACTAAAATTATGACTATTTCTGTTACAAGCAATGATTCCCAAAATAATGTATTCAAAATAATAGAAATAGGAACAAATAAAGTATTGCTTGAAATAAATGATCTTTATGTATATGAGGCTTTTTTTACAGGAAATCCTAGATATATATTTATAAGAGCAAGAGAAGTAAATATAATGAAGGTATTTGTGTATGATGTACAGACTAGAAAAACTATGCATACATTAAAAGAAAATATACATATTGGAAGCGGATCTTTTAATGAACAGAGAATTATATTTACATACCCTTCTATATCAGAAAATAAAGTTATAAATTATTTGAATTTTAATACTTTAACTGAAACTAAAGAATCAATAGGATATTCAGATATTAGAGTATCTAAAATTTTTAATGCTTCTAATAAAGAATTGCTTTTGGTAGATAATGACGAATCTGTATCTTTATATAGTGGTAAAAAAATATTTTGGAAAATTCAGTTTCTTTCTTTTCTTAACCATTATATAGGAGGATTCTTCTATCTAAAAGAAGATAATAAAGTATATTTAGATACTCCTGCTATAATACAAGAAAAAATGTCTAATAATCAAATTGATGCTATGGTTTTATATAGGATAGATGCTTATTCTGGTAATATAGAAACTATACAATTGCCGTCTAAAATAAAATATAAGAGATTTACCCATATGTTCGATTATAAATTAATAGATGCTGCAGGAAATATATTTGATTTAAAAGACAGGACTGCATATTCATTTCCTTTAAATACTCATAGGTAATGATATACTATTGATTTTTTGAGAAAAATTTATATAATAATAATTATGTTAAGAAATGCAATAATATTAATTTCAATATTGATATTCACTATCTCATGTGATGAAAATAATACTAAAGAAGTATGCAATGTATGTAATGAAACAAAAACTCTTTCAGCAAAAGAATATCATGTATTAATTAATAAAGGTACAGAAACTCCTTTCACAGGAGATCTTTTAAATATAAAAGAAGACGGAATATATACATGCAAAATCTGTGATACACCATTATTTCGTTCTGAAGCCAAATTTAATTCTGGAACAGGATGGCCTAGCTTTGATGATGCTATTAAAGAAAACATAAAGTTAGTACCGGATGGAGACAGAATTGAGGTTGTATGTGCAAAATGCGGAGGACATATGGGACATGTATTTTATGGAGAAGGTTTTACAGAAAAAGAAACCAGATATTGTATTAATTCTGTTTCTTTGAATTTCGTTAATAAATTCACAAATGAAAATAATAATGAAAATTCTGAAAATAAATAATATTCCAAGATAATAAAGAAACTAAAATCTAAAATTACGGAGTTTAATATACTATGATAAAAAAAACAATAATAACAATCTTATCTTTATTATCAATTATTTCATGCTCTCAAAAGCTTAACAGCCAAAATATTAATGATAAAGGTAACAATATGAACAATAATACAGCTATGCCTGAAAATGTAAAATATGCTTATTTTTCCTCAGGATGTTTCTGGGGAACAGAATATTGGTTTGAAAAATCAAAGGGTGTTATATCTGTTGTAAGCGGATATGCAGGCGGACATAAAGTAAACCCTACATATCAGGAAGTATGCACAGGACTTACAGGACATTTAGAAACTGTAAGAGTTGCTTATGATCCTGAAAAAACAACTTATGAAGAATTGGTAAAACTTTTCTTTGAAACTCATGATTTTACTCAAAAAAATGGACAAGGTCCTGATATAGGATCGCAATATTTATCTGCAATTTTCTATCAGAATGATGAAGAAAAAGAAACAGCAGAAAAATATGTTGCTATGCTAAGAGAAAAAAAATATGATGTTGCTACAACTATAAGACCATTTAAAAATTTCTATGAGGCAGAAGATTATCATCAGAACTATTATGCTAGAAAAGGATCTATGCCTTATTGTCATTTCTATACAAAAATATTTTAATTAAAAATATAATGATTAAAAAATAAAATAGGCTTTAAATTTTTAATATTTAAAGCCTATTTTTTATTTTTACTTTTTTATTAATTTATTACTTACTGCTTTTGAAAGTTATTATAACTACTTCAGGATAAGCAAATAATCTAAGCGGCATAAGAACAGCACCTATTCCTGAAGTAACATAAACTTTCATATTACCATAATTCATAAGTCCGTAAACAGCAGGAAAAAGAGGATATTCTCTATTTTTGTTTATTCCTTCCCATACCCACATAGGAAGAAAACTTATCTGAAGTCCATGAGTATGTCCTGAGAAAAAGAAATCTATAAACTTCATATATCCTCCGTCTTTTGCTCTTTTCAAAGGTATATTAGGTTCATGAGATAATAGTATATGGAAATCTTCTGCTTTAACATTACTAGTGGCAATATCAAATTTAACATCATCTGTTAAAAAATCCCCTACCCCTCCTATAGATATGCATTCTCCGCTTTCATTTGTTATAAATAAAATATCATTATCAATTACTTTAAATCCATTAGAATACAAAGCATTAGAAACATCTTCAGTACTTTCCCAATTATCATGATTACCTAAAACAGCATATTTACCATATTTAGCTTCCAAGCCTTTTATTCCATTATTGAATTTCTCAGTATTCTTTTTATCATAATGACTAAATTTATGAGGAGCACTATAAATATAATCGCCTCCAAATAATATCATATCAGGTTTTTCATTCATTATTAAATCAGACATTCTTATTACATGACTTTCAGGTATATAAAGCCCAGCATGCATATCTGCAGCTAAAGCCAATTTCATATTATCAAAACTTTTAGGCAAATCTTCAAATTCTAAAGTAATATATCTCACCCTCATAGAATGAGCTGTTTTATACATATATAAATGCATTACAAATAAAAATATAATCACTACTAAAAATATTATTTTATTTCTTTTTGATACTTTCTTTAAAAAATTCATTTTTAATCCTTAACCTCTATATATAATTATAATTAGATATTAAAAGAGATAGTACAAATGATAACAATACTATACATATACTAAATAATACCAATTTAATACTAAATATCATAAAAATAAATATCATTAAAATAGATAATATTAAAGAAATAATAAAAGATAAAGAATATAAACCATTTAATAATAAACTCTTATTCCAAGTATTTATAAACTTTGATAATCTTCTGTGAAAAATAGATAATACAGATGCTGATAATAAAGAAAGAGAAAAAGCTAAAACTATTATAAGCAAAATAGTAATGTTTCTAATTGAACTTGAATTTTCCATATAATATACTTTATCAGCAGAAACAATTTTTAAATCATTATTATTTATTATTTCACTTCCATTTAAAAGAGAATATATATCATCATTATCAGAAAAAACTATTATGCTTTCATTATAAGGGGATTTATCACCTTCTTTAAGATATATAAAACTATTCATAGCAGTTACATCGCCTATAATATCATAATTTTTATCTTTCAAATCATATATTCCGCTTACATAAAAATATCCTGTTTCAAGCCAGCCTCTTGATGCCTTTGCTATCAGTGATAAAGCATCTCCTATCTTCAAATTCAAATAATTAGCTAAATCCTTACCTATTATAATTTCTCTTTTAGGACTTTCAAACATCTCCCCTTCTACAATGATATTTGATACGCTCATTCCATTTTCTAATATATTTTTATCATAAGCATAAACTCTAGAATATATGCTTCCTGTTCTTATAACAACTCCCACAGGAAAAGTTAATACTGTTTCTATATCAGCATACTCATCATAAGAACTAATTTCTTTAAATAATAAATTAGTTATACTATTATTAATATCATTACTTACAGCATTATTTGTAGAAAAATCTATTGAACCATTGAATAAAAATGTATTTCTTGATGTGTTATTCTTTACTATCCTTACAATTTTTTCAGATGATTTATTGTCAGAATTCTGATTTGATTGATTTGCAAACACAAAAAATGATGCGTACAATACCAAAAATACTATTGTATATGTGCATACAAGTCCGAATATAATTAATATATTCTTGTTTTTCTTGTACTCTTCATCTTGTAAAAATACTTTCTCCCAAACTTGATATTTAACATTTGATGAAATAACAGATAATATATTTACAATAAGAAGTAATGGATATATATAATCAAATACAAATTCACCTTTATAAAATAATATAAAAATATATATAATAAAAGATATTACAAATCCAATTACACTATATAATAATTTTGATTTAAGTAATTCTTTATAACTGTAAATAGTATATGAGTTAATAAATATAAATACAGAAAGTAAAGTAAATAAATATATTAATATTATATATATTTTATATTTAGAATAATTTTCATTAGATTTATAATCATCTGCCAAAACATCTTTTTTGCTATATGCTCCAAAATCATCGCCGAAAATTTGTTTTATATCATTATTATAATCAATTATTTTTTTATAACTTATATTATTCTTAACATATATTTCAGTAGCAGCATTTTCTAAACCTACAAAATTATTTAAATTATTTATATCTATTAAAGCATAATTATAATTTAATTTATCAGATACTTCTATTATATTATATTCCTCAGCATTATAATGTCCTGTTTTTGTAATAAGTTTTAATATTATAGTGTCATTAGTATTAACATCTAGTACTGAAGCTATTGATTTACTTATAATAATTGAATTATCAGTATTGAAATTTTCTAATATATTATTATTTAAAATACCAAAAACTTCATTATCATTTTTTATATCAATACCATTTATTACTATTTCTTCCTCTCCCAAATGAGATATTAAACTAGCTCTGTATTTTAGTCTTGAGGTTATAGGACCAGATTTAAATATTTCTCTTAATTTCTGCTCTTTATTAGAATAATCAAATATATAATAATCATCTAATATATAATCTCTTGATTCTTTATAAGTACTATTCATTATATTGATATTGCTTAAAGAAGTATCAGAATCATTTTTAGCTAAATAACTTAAAGAAAATAATGCAGTAAATGTAATTACTATAGATATTAAACAAACAAGTATATTAATTTTTTTCATAAATATCCCAAACAAAAATAATCATAATAATATAAAAAAAGATTATATCTTAATAGTCATTTTTGTAAATAGTAAATATTATTTTTTGATAAGCAATTATAAACTAATATATTTAAAAAATAAAAATGCTGACATATAAGAAATTATACGCCAGCATCATATAATCTAATTAAACTTTATTATTCTTGGAATAAAGGAGTTGTTTTATTAGTATCAAAACCTATAACTTTTGTAACTATTAAGAACATATTAGTAGTACCTTCTTCCATTCCAGGTCTTTCTTCTAAATAACCCTCAACTTTAAGATTAACTTTAGTAGGTTCAGCAAAATTAAATCCTGTATATTCTCTCTCTAAATTAAGATACTCGCCTTCCATAGCTACAGGATAAGTTTTCATTTCTGTGTAATTGCTGAAATTAGCAGAATCAGCATAATAAACAAAATCACCTTCAAAAGTTTGAGTATTTGAAGTTAATTGAGTTTCTGCTGCTTCATTATTATTAGTATTTGCTGCAGCATTTAAATCAGCGTTTTGAGTGCTTTCTGTTTTATTAGAACAAGAAATTGCAAGCACAAAAATGATAAATAGTAAATAGATTCTTTTCATTTTTACCCTCTTTAATTATATTATTTTGTTTTATGTAAAACAAAATAGTATGAAATTAGTAATAAATTTTTTATATTTTTTTATACATTTAAACAATTAATCTAATTTTCTCATCTGAGGGAAAAGAATAGTATCCCTAATGCTAGCAACATTCAAGAATAATATAGCCATTCTGTCAATACCTATTCCAAGTCCGCCTGTAGGAGGAAGTCCATATTCCAAAGCATTGATATAGTCTAAATCCATATCCATAGTTTCATCTTCACCGCGTGCTTTAGCTTTTAATTGTTCCTCAAAACGTTCTTTTTGATCTATTGGGTCATTAAGCTCGCTGAATCCGTTAGACATTTCCATTCCGCCTATAAATAACTCGTATCTTTCTGTAATATCCGGATTATCAGGATAAGATTTTGAAAGAGGAGAAACAGCTTTAGGATAATTAATAACAAATGTAGGCTGTATCAATTTCTCTTCAACTTTTTCTTCAAATACTGCCACCATTACTTCCCATTTAGAAGGTTTAGTTTTTGAAGTATCTATTTCTACACCTACTGATTTAGCTTTCTCTAATGCCTCATCATCTGACAGTATAGCATTAAAATCAAGTCCTGAATGCTCTTTAACCAAATCAACCATAGGTACTCTTGCAAATGGAGGTTTAAAATTAATCTCATAATCTTTATACTGAGAAGTATATTTTCCATTTAATTTGAAACATACTTTTGAGAATACTTCTTCTACCAATTCCATAACTTTGTGGAAATTAGCATAAGCCATATATGCTTCCATCATAGTGAACTCTGGATTATGTCTTGTAGATATACCTTCATTACGGAAATTTCTATTAAGCTCAAATACTCTGTCAAAACCGCCTACTACAAGTCTTTTCAAATAAAGTTCAGGAGCTATTCTCAAATATAATGTCATATCCAAAGTATTATGATGTGTGATGAAAGGTTTAGCCTTAGCTCCTCCAATCAGAGGATGCATCATAGGAGTTTCTACTTCTAAAAAGTTATTTTCTATCATTACTTCTCTTATAGCAGAAATCATTTTTGATCTTTTAATAAATGCTTCTTTAACATCATCATTCATTATCAAATCAACATATCTTTGTCTGTAGCGGAGTTCTGTATCTGTTAAGCCATGGAATTTCTCAGGTAAAGGATTTAATGATTTTGTTAATAATTTTAATTCATTTGCATATATAGTTATTTCACCTGTTTTAGTTTTAAAAACAGTACCTTTTACACCAACAATATCTCCTATATCTATTAATTTTTTAAATACTGTATTATAAAATTCATCGCCTACCTTATCTCTTTGTATATAAGCCTGAATAGTTCCTTCAGCATCCTTTATAGTTAAAAATGAAGATTTACCCATTACTCTATAAAGCATAATTCTTCCGGCAATTGCAACTTCAGTTTCATTCTTCTCCAACTCTTCAAATTTCTCTGCTATCTCATGAGACTTATAAGTTACATCATAACTGTTTGGAAATGGGTTTATTCCCATACCTCTCAATGTATTTAACTTCTCTCTTCTGTTTTCTTTTTCTGCATTTTTTTCTACACTAGTATTTTTTTCATTTTGTGTATTTTCAGAATTATTTTGATTTTCTGACATTAAATTATCCCTCTTAAATTATTTGTTATTTATAATGAAATAACATGAAAAATATTGCTATAAATATATATTAAAAATAAAAAAAATTCTATAAAAAATTAATATTATTGAATATAAATAAATTAAATATGATATTCTTTCAAATAAATATAATTGAATTTACATTTGATAAAGTATATTATGTAATATTTTTAATTTAGTGTTTATAATATAAAAATAAGTATCTTGAATATATTATATTTAATAAGAAAAAATAAACCAATTATAATATTTCATTTAATGAATACTATTAATTACTTTACAATATTAAAAAATATATTATTATTAATATATGAATAGTAAATTAAAAATTATAAAATACAAAGCTATACTATTTTTCATAGGGCTGATATTTTTATCTGCATCATTTATTATAATATATCTTAATTTTAGATTCAATAGTGAAAATATAATTAAAGTAAATGCAAATATAGAAAGTATTGAACATTATGAATATGGTATTATAAAAAAACAAAAATTTGCAAATGTAATTTACAGTTTTACTTATGAAGGGAAAAAAATAATACTTACAAATTCATATTTGGAATATTCAAATAATAATCTTTCAGTAAACTCAAAAACTGAAATACTTTATGATAAAATAAGCAATACTATAGTAACAAAACCTAGAATATATACATTAGTTATGGCATTCATATTTATAATATTAGCAATAGTTGTAATTGTATTTGGTTTTAAATTGAAGCAAAATAATATATATGTATCACCGAAACTAGATAAATAAAAATATAGTTTTAATCTATAATAAATAATTAGTTAATATAAAATTCATAATCTTTTGCTTTAGAACATGATTTTCTCAAAGCAAAATGAACTAGAGCTAACATAATCTTACTAATATTTTTAGCTGATGAATTGCATATTGAAACGCATCTCATACATGATATACATTTATTTTTATCAATTATTTTAGGATTATTAATATCTATTGCCTGAACCGGACATTTCTTAGCACATAATTTACAATCATTGCATTTATTTGTAGTTTTCGGCACTAAGGATACTTTACTTATTTGTCTATATGGACGATTGCCTTTTAATTTATGTTCATCTAAAACTTCAGAAGCATTTATTATATTACCTGCAAATTCTTTAAGTTTTGCTATATCGTTTTCATCTGGTCTATTAGAAGCATATTTATAAGCTATAGAATGTTTAGTAATTGCCGCTATAGCAGAAGTAACTTTAAAATTTAAATCTTTTGCTATATCGTAAAGTTCAATTAAAGTATCTTCATAATCTCTATTACCATAAACAGATACAATAACAGTATTAGCTCCATTACCTTTTATTTGAGATATACGCTTTGATGATATTTCCGGAACTCTGCCTGCATAAGACGGTACTGCAATAACAGCAATATCATCTTGAGATATTTTTACGCTTGAGAAATCCATACTATAATCAGTTAAATCGACTTTTTCTATACTGCTGTTAGTTTTTTGGCTTATTTCTGAAGCAATTGCATCGGCAACTTTTTTTGTTCCGCCTGTTGGGCTGAAAATAATTTCATATATCTTCATATAAAACTCCAAATATAATTTAATTAATTATAATTAAGTTTCCTACTTTATCAATATTATATTATGTTATTTTTTATTGTTGCTAGTGATAACCTATCTTATATACTGAAATTTTTAATTTTTTATATTTTGTAAATGTACTATCAACTTTTTCCCGCCGCTACACTCTGTGAGCTTCGCCAAAGTTGCTGCCTTATGCATAGCGTGCTACAAAAAATAGATAACATTTATATAAAGTGAATCAGTTGACAAACTTAAAAATTTTCATTATATATCAATTACTTTTGAAACAAGTTTATTATTGCTGTTAATAAAAAAACAGCTGAGAACTTCATCATCAGTTATCAGCTGTTTATTGTTGTTATGCTCGAAAAAGCCTATAAGCCCTCAATAATGAATTATCGAGGCGGCTTTTTATTTATTTATATATTAAAAAATCTCGCTTATAAAGAGCTGATAACTTCCTTCGTCAGTTATCAGCTGCTCGATTTTTTAATTGTAATTATTTTTCTAAAGCCACAATATCGTTATAGCCTTTTTCTCTAGCTATATCAAATACAGTCTTTTTCTCTTTGTTTACAACTGTAGTGTCTGCTCCATTCTCTATTAAAAGTTTTACGAGTGATGTATTTCCATTGTCAATAGCCTGAAGCAGTAAAGGATAACCATCTTCTGAAGGTATAGGAGTATTTACATCAGCACCTTGCTCTATTAAATACTTTGCCATTTCTGTATCACTATTATAAAGAGTACTAGCCAATAATGAAATATTTACATTTGGATAGTATTCTTTAAGTTCATATTTCATAGCAGGATCAATGCCTTTTTCAACTAAATATTTTACTATATCTAAACAGCCTGACTTAACAGCATAATCAATTAAAGGATAGCCATAACTATCAACATAATTTATATCAGCTCCATATTCAGCAAGCATTTTAAATTTATCTAAATAACATTTTGATTCTCCAACATATCCAATTGTTTCAAATAATATAGGAACAGGTTCTTCCCAGCCGTACTCAAGATCTACTTCAGCACCTGCTTCTAATAATTCTTTCATTATTTTTAAACTATTTTCATTTGTAGACATTACTGCTGAATGTAAAGCATCAATATTTCCTTCTCCTATAAAATTAACATCTGCCCCTCTTTTTATAAACTCTTTTACAAGTTCTAAATATCCTTTTGCAGAAGCTGTTTTTAATGGACTATCATTATCAACATAAGTCTGATCAACATTAGCACCGTAAGAAAGTAATTCTGTAACCATTTTTTTATCACCGTATTGTAATGCCATTATTAAACTTCTTTCTCCATGTTTCTCTTCAAAGCTTTTTAAAGACTCAGCATCCTTTACATTTTTAAGATCATTAAAAGCCTCCAAATCCCATTCTGGTACTTCACTAATTTCTGCAGTATCAGTATTAATTTCTTCAATATTATTATCTTCAACATATTCATCATTATTATTAGATATTTCTGTATTATTGGTATTAATGGCATTAGTATCTGTAGTTACTTCTGTATTATCAGTTTTTTTAGAATTACAGCTTATTATACTGATTAATATTAAAGCTGTTATAATTATTTTTTTCATTTAAATACTCCTTAATCATTATTGTTTATTATAATATCATAAGTAAATACAAAAGTAAAGAAAATATTAATTACCATTATACAGTATATGATAAATCAATTAAAAATATACTGTTAATAAAAAAATAGCTGACAATTAAATCTGCCATTTATTATTGTTATGCTCGCCACCTGTAAGGGTGCCTACTTGGCTACGCCTATAATCAGCAAATAAATAAATTTATTTGCTGGCTACCCAAAGGGTACCTACTTGGTCGGCTCGCTTTTTATTTTTTTTCTCTAACTATATAAAATACAGTCTTCTTTTATTGTTGTTATGCTCGAAAAAGCCTATAAGACCCTCGATAATGAATTATCGAGGTGGCTTTTTATTTATATGCAATTCTGTCGGCTCACTTATATTATTTTTCTAAAGCTGCAATCTCATCATAGCCTTGTTCTCTAGCTAAATCAAAAATTGTTTTTCCGTCTTTATCAACAACAGAAGTATCTGCACCTTTCTCTATCAAAAGTTTAAGAAGTTCAATATTTTCAACTCTAAGAGCAACAAATATTAAAGGTAAACCAGAAACACTATCAGTTTGAGTATTAATATCAGCACCTTGTTCTATTAAATATTCTGCTATTTCTGTAGTTTTATTTCTTACTGCAGCATTAAGTAATGAATAACTTTTACCTGAGTATGAATGAACATTGGTATATGTCATAGCAGGGTCAACACCTTGAGAAACTAAATATTTTACTATATCAATACATCCTTGAGAAATAGCAACAGCAATTACGGGGCCATACTCAAAATTTGAATAATTTATATCTGCTCCATGTTCTGTAAGTAGTTTAACTTTTTCTAAATTGCATCTTCCTATTATAGCAACATTTAATATATTTCTAGTACCATAAATAATATCTGTATCTGCTCCTGCATTTAATAATTCCTTTACTACTTCAAAATGATAATTTTTTTCAGACTCTACTGCATAATATAAAGCATCTATATCTCCTCCTTCTTCTTCTTCTTCTCTAAAATTAACATCAGCACCTTTTTTGATAAGTTTTTTTACAAGTTTCAAATATCCCATTTTTGAAGCTAATTCTAAAGGAGTCCTGCCATCATTATCATCTTTCATATTTACATCAGCACCATAAGATATTAATTCAATAGCTTTTTTTTCTGTAGGAAATTTATCAATAGCAAATACTAAAGAAGATTTACTAGGATTTTTTGACTGCCATTCATCGAAAGATTTTTTATCTTTTATAGAATCAATTTCATTAAATAATTTTTTTTCCTTTTCTAACATTGTAGTTTTATATATACTCCACATATCATTAGAAGCATATCCCTGATAGATTTTTTCATCATCATTATTAGATATTTTATTCTTAGATATTTCTGTATTATTGTTATTAACAGCATTAGTATCTGCAGTTGCTTCTGTATTATCAGTTTTTTTAGAATTACAGCTTATTATAGTAATTAATATTAAAGCTGTTATAATTATTTTTTTCATAAAATACTCCATAAATAATTATTATTTACTATAATATCATAAGTAAATATAAAAGTAAATAAAATACTAATTTCTTATTGCTGCTAGCGAGTTTATCACTTTAAATATTATTTATATTATTTTTCTAAAGCTAATATATCATCATAACCTTTTTCTCTAGCTATATCAAATACTGTTTTACCTTCTTCATTAACTACAGAAGTATCAGCCCCGTTTTCTATAAGAAGTTTTACTAATTCTGTATTTTCTACTGATATATCATTGTCTATAGCTTCAATCATTAAACTTCTTTCTTTAGAATATGCTGGTACATTAACATCTGCCCCTTGTTCTATCAAATATTTAGCTATTTCTGTACTTTCATCATAAACAGTATCAGATAATAAAGAATATGAAATGCCATTTTCAGTATATTTCATTTTAGGATCAATACCCTTTGAAACTAAATATTTTACAATATCAATACGATACGTTTTTCTAATAACATTTGCAATTACTGGTGTTCCGTTTTCATTGACTCTTTTTATATCAGCTCCATTTTCCGTAAGCAATTTAAATATCTCAAAATTAAGTTTACTGTCCATAATATTATTTGAATTCATCAAAATATCTAATATAGAAAAGTCTTCTCCTTCATCTCCTATATAAATATTATTAACTTCAGCACCAGCATTAATTAATTCTTTAAATATTAAAATACTAACTTCATTATCATCAGTGGCACAGTCAATAGCATGTAATAAAGCATCAAGTCCGTCATAATCTTTAGCATTAACATCAGCATTATTTTTTATAAGCTCTTTTAAAAGTTTTAAATATCCACTACTAGATGCAGACATTAAAGGAGTCATTTTTACAAAATCTGCTGTTCTTTCATTAACATCAGCACCATAATTAATAATTTCAATAGCTTTTTCTTCTGTAGGATAATAATTAATAGCAAACATTATAGGTGTTTCATCTGTATATTTAGACTGCCATTCATCTAAAGAGGCTTTATCTTTTATAAGATTAAAATCTGCAATAGCTTGTGCATATTCTTCAGCTGATGAAGCATTATAATAAATATTAGTGGCATATCCTTCATACTCTTTAGTATTAATTTCTAGTGTATTGGTATTAATTACAGAAGTTAATTTAGTATTGTTTTTTGCATTATTTGTATTAACGGCATTAGTATTTGCAGTTACTTCTGCATTATCAGTTTTTTTAGAATTACAGCTTATTATACCGATTAACATTAAAGCTGTTATAATTATTTTTTTCATTTAATTCCCCTTATATTATAATAATTTATTTTTTCTTTTTATAATATTTGCTTACTATGTTAATCATTTTTTTATCCTGAATAGCCTCAGCATATTCTAAAACATTGTAGCTTTCTTTTATACTTCTGCCATAGTCATTATCAGGTTTCATTTTTATATTTAAATCAACACCATTTTTAAATAAATATTCAGCAACTTCATAATTATGTTGGTCTATAGCATGAAATATCGCAGTATAGTTTATATCATTAGGATAATAGTTCACATCAGCACCATTTTCAACCAATGCCTTAACTATTTCTAAATTACCCTCACCTGCAGCAATTGCTATAGGAGGATAATAATCTAAAAATTTTGTATCTAAATCGGCACCATTATCTTTTAAGAGTTTTACCACTTTAGGAGTAGATGCCGCAAGTATAGTAGCAGGAGCAACTCCGCCATCATTTGTAGCATTTACATTGGCACCATTTTCTATTAAAAGTTTTGAAGCTTCATAAGGATTCTCTCCTGTAACAGCCCAAAGTAATGGAGTGTCCCCATTTTCATCAGCTTTTCCATTAACATCTATTCCATTATCTATTAAATATTTCATTATATTGATATTGCCTTTTTCAGAAGCATAAATAAGTGCAGATGCTCCCCAAGATGATTTTTCATTTATATCTGCATTATTTTCTAGTAATAAATTAAACATTTCTTCATTTCCCTTTTCGCATGCAATCATAATCATGTTTTTACCGTCTTTATTTTTTATATTTATATCAGAGCCATGTTCTATTAATAATTTTGCCATCTCTATATTATCAGTTCTTACAGCTTCCATTAAAGCATTAAATCCATCGTCTGCTCTTAAATTAACCAAAGCCCCATTATCAATCAAAGCTTTTGCTATATCATAATGCCCATATGATGAAGCTATCATTAAAGGGGTAGAATTAGTATAGTGTGTAACATCGCCTATAGTAAGCTGATATTTTAAAGCAGCATTTATACCGCCATCATTTATCAATTCAATCATTTCAGCAACGCCTGTTTTATTTTTATTTTTTTCTAATAGTTTTAATAATTCTTCGCTAGGTATTATTATTTCATTTTTAGTTACTGTATTTTTTAATTTATAATTATTACTGTCATTAAAAGTGTTATTATTTTTTGTTTCTTCTTTTATCTCTTCATTTTCAGTATATTCATCAGCTTCTTTATCAGGATCTATTAATGTATTATCTTCTATTTGTATATCATCTGTTTTTTCTTCATTATTTATAATACTGTCTTTTACTTCATCATTATTGCTTCCACTACTAGCATATAAAGCTATTGCAGTCATTATAGTTATTATAAAGATAATAATAATTTTGTTTTTCATAATTTCAACCTTAAATAGCATATTTTATTTAATGATACCATAAATGAATATAAAAGTAAAAAAAATACTAATTACCATTATACCGTATATAAGAAATAAATAAAAAATATGTTCTTAATAAAAAAACAACTGACAATTAAATCTGCCATTTATTGTTGTTATGCTCGAAAAAGCCTATAAGCCCATCAATAATGACTTTGGAATTATCGAGGCGGCTTTTTCTCACTTTATTATTTATTTCTATGTAATTCTGTCGACTCACTTATATTATTTTTCTAAAGCTAATACATCATCATAGCCTTTTTCTCTAGCTATATCAAATACGGTCTTCTTTTTCTTATTTACAACTGTAGTGTCTGCTCCTTTCTCTATTAAAAGTTTTACGAGTGATGTATTTCCATTTTCAATAGCAGTCAATATTAAATTTACAGCTTCTTTGCTATTATCTTTATCATTTGAAGTCATATCATTTTCCATATAATTATCAATAATAGCTTTAGTATTTACATCAGCACCTTTATCTATTAAATATTCTGCTATTTTTGTATCATTATTATTAACTGTAGCAGCTAATAAAGAAAATGGTATATTTCTATAATCTGTATATTTCATTGTAGGATCAATGCCTTTTTCAACTAAATATTTCACTACATCAAAACGTTCACGTCTAATAGCATTAACAATAAAAGGCTCTCCTCTATCATTAACTTTGTCTATATTAGCACCATTTTCTACAAGTGTTTTAAATATTTCAAAATTATTATAATATAAACTTCTGTCTAATATAGTAAAATTTCCTTCCTCGGGATCTGAATAAACAATATTGGGATTTGCTCCAGAATTTAATAGAACTTTAACTAATTCTAAACTATTATTAGCATTAACAGCATAAAATAAAGAATCTGCAGATATATTACCTCTTGAATCTAATTCTCTTGCATTAACATCAGCATTATGATTTATAAGTTCTATAGCTAGTTTTACATATCCGTTAATTGAGGCATTCATTAAAGGAGTAAGACCCATAAAATCTTTTTGATTGACATCAGCACCATAAGATATTAATTCAATAGCTTTTTCTTCTGTAGGATAATAATCAATAGCAAACTTTATAGGTGTTTGATCTGTATATTTTGACTGCCATTCATCTAAAGAGGCTTTATCTTTTATGAGATTAAAATCTGCAATAGCTTGTGAATATTTTTCAGCTGATGAAGCACTATAATAAATATTAGTGGCATATCCTTCATACTCTTTTGTATTGGTTTCTAGTGTATTGGTATTAATTGCAGAAGTTAATTTATTTGTATTAACGGCATTAGTATTTGCAGTTACTTCTGCATTATCGGTTTTTTTAGAATTACAGCTTATTATACTGATTAATATTAAAGCCATTATAATTATTTTTTCATAAAACACTCCTTAATCATTATTGTTTGCTATAATATCACAATTAAATATAAAAGTAAAGAAAACATTAATTACCACTATATCGTATATTATAAATTAATAAAAAATATATTGACACAGTATACTGCTATAGTGTATAATCAAAAAAATAATATTGGGTTAAAAAGAGGTTTATGATGAAAGTATTATGTATTATTATATTTATTATTAGTTCGTGCATTTCTTATGCTCAAGTGAGTGATGATTTTAAAAATTTAGCGGCAACAAATAAAGAATCAGCATTATACAAATCAGTAATATCAGAAAATATTGATGAATTTAAATATGTAATTGAAAATATTGAAAACAATAAAGAATATATAACTTACTCTATAACAAACATTGAAACATGGACATGGTATAACTATATACCTAATTTAAGCACTAATAGTTTCTCTAATTTCGTAAAAGTTTTATTAGATAATGGAATGGATATTAACGAATCTGGAAAAAATCTTATACTTGATGTAAGTAAGTCCTACAATTCACATCGTAAACCTAAATTCGGATCAAGTGAAATTATAGGAGTTCCAGATAGTAAATATAAAATTGAAACACTTATAAATCTAGGAGCAAATATTAATATACAAGATAATGACGGAAATGGTATACTTCACTATATACTTTCTAGAGATAATATAGGAACAGAAGAATATGATATTTTTGAAATGCTTATAAAAAACGGAATCAATATTAATTTACAAAATAATGATGGAGATACTGCACTTCATAAAATTTCATATAAAAAAAATAATGATTATAGAGATATTAATATGGAAAAAAAAGTTATATCTCTTTTTATAGAAAATAATGCAGATAAAAACATAAAAAATAATAACGGGAAAAAAGCGTATCCCGGAGAATTTATATATAATATAAAATTAATTTTTAGTAAAATATTTAATATACTATATTATATTTTTCTAATTGCAATTATAATTATAGTTTCTATATCGTATTTTATATTAGATGTAATATCAGGATTTATTGAAAATATAGCTGGATTTTTCAGATAATTGATTTTTATGCTGATTAAAATTATATATACCTAAACAAATATACTTTGTCAAAAAATAGTTTTTATATTTTTATTATTTTCGGGGACTAGCCCCCGAACCCCCAGTTCTTTTATTGATATAAGGCACAGCCCGCCTTCGGCGAGAACCAAAAAAACTGCATTTATGGTCTAAATTTAGGTTATATCCTATATTTAATAAGTATATATTTAATATAAAGTTCTAGTAATTGCGTTTTTCGCGTAGCGTATCCGAAAGATAAAAACTTTTTTGTGCGGCAAAAAAGTTTATAATTTTACATAAAGTGCATCGATTGACAAACTTAAAAATTTTCAGTATATATTATTATTTTTTAATAGAACTAAAATTATGATATAAATTTTTTATATCATAATTTTTCTATTTTTTCTATACTAAGTCCTGTTAATTCGCTTATAAGATTTAAATCCATATTTTTATTTTTCATATTTCTGGCTAGAGAATATTTTTCTTGTTCTATACCCTCTTTAATACCTTCTTCTTTTCCTTCTACTCTTCCTAATCTTCTTTCCTCTTCTAGCATTATTTGATTGCCATAAAGATATGCTTGTCTTTTATCATATTCATTCATCATTAATCTATCTTTAATAAAGTTATTATATCTTCTTTGTACTTCTTCCATTATAGGTTTCTCTTTTACTAATTCTGACATTATAACCTCCTTATTATCATTATCTTTCATAGTAAAAAATTTAAGCCAACAATTTAAATCATATTCTAATGAATCATATTTGAATTTTTTCAATTCTATTATATGTATTTGTAAATGGTCAGTAAGTAATCTTTTATTATTGGTGTCATAAATCATATAACAAGAATGTATAGAATCATTATCATCTAAATTAAAATTAAGCAAATTGATACTAATTACTGGAGTTAGAGCATCATATTTTTCGCCTTGTTTCAAAAGTTTACTATAATTAGAAGCCCAATAATATAATATTCTTTCTGGAAATCTTGAATTACCTTGTAATTGTATTTCTATAATAACAACTGTTCCATTTTGTGTAATGCATTTTACATCTGTAATAGTTTCTTTATCTTCGTAATTCTCTTTATAGTTAAATGGGGTCAATATTTCTACAGATCTAAAAGTTTTCATTCCAGAATCAAGCATTATTGAATTAATAAAGTCTAATAATATTGCTTCACTGCCTTTATCAGAGAAAAGATATCTCACAAAGTAATCATTTAAAACATTAAAATTATTATTTGATCTCAATTCCATAAAATTATTATAATGAAATATTTATACTTTGTCAAATAGTATCAATTAAACATATATTAAAAAATATATCTAGTTTATGGATATTCTAGTATTTAATTTTGAAAAAAGTATATAATAATATTATGAACAAATATGCATCTCCAATATATCAATACAAAGGAAGAGTTAATTTAATAATCTCTTTAATATCTGCTTTAATAAATTTAACAGCATTACTAAATATAAACAATTTTAATTTAATAACATTTAATGCGGTATATTTATTCGGTTTCTTTTCAGTATTTATGTTTATCAATTCCCGTACAGTTTATTCTAATATTTTCAAAAATTACAAGAAAGAAATAAAAAATAAAACTATATTTTCTTTTATTGGTTTTGTTATATCATTAATTTTATATATATTGATTACAAAAATTGTTTTTAATAAAGCAGTAGTATTTAGATATGCTCTTCTTCTTATTATTAATTTTATCTCTATCATACTAGCTAATACAGTATATTTTATATTAGAAAAACTTTTTATAAATGAATATAAACATTTATTTAACATTAAATGCATTTCAAATATATTATTAATATCATTTGTATATGCATCAATTTTTATAACATTATATTTATTTTATGAATATAAATACATTATTATTTTATTAAGTATATCAAACTCATTGCTATCATCTGCAATGCTATCAGTTTTTAATATAATGTTATCGAAGTTTATGAATCCTTGGAGCAGGTTTATATTTGTAAATGCTAGTTATATAATATCTTTTGTTTTATCTTTAATAATATCTTCTATTATAATAACGATTTTCTTTACATTTAAAATAAAAATCTTTATTATAATTTCTATAATAATATTATTGTCATTTATAATTTCTCTTTTATTAGCCCATTATATAAAAGCATATTCATATTTATAATAGTTATAAATAAATTTAGTATATTTCATACTAATTTAAAATTCAAAACATAATGTTATTTTTATAAGAAAGTATATAGAATAAAATCATAATAATATTAATTTACCATAATTAAATATCATGGATTATTTTTTTTATTTTTTTGTTTATCAAGATCTTTATTATATATAAACATCAAAATGATAATAAAAATCAAAAAAAATAATAGACAATATAATATTTTTGATATAAATATCAAAATCCAAATTTATCAATTCAGTTATTGCATTCATACCAAATATCATAGGGACTGATATAGTTATAAAAAATAAAGTTACAGATAAAGCCCCAAATATAGATACTTCTTTATTATATAATTGTGCTATTGATGCAATTATTACAATAATGTCCAGAATTATTATATACCAAGAATGAGATAAAAAACTAAAAATTATATTATTATCAGATTTTTTATTAGAATTAAAAAATTTATTACTAATTTCATTTAAAGTAACATATATATCGTCAATTAAATTATAATCATTTATTATAGATTTTTTTAATTCTATTAAATATTTTTTATCATCATAACCAATATTATCATTTTTTAATAATGAATCAATCTTTTCTAGATTCTCTAATTTATTCCTATTTTTTATATACTTTGAAAAATAAAAAGTACTATCTAAAATTAACAATGCAAATATAGATACTAAAACTATAAATAATATGATTACAATTTTATGAAATGGTTTTAAATTACTAGCAGTCATAAATGATACTATAATATCTGTTAACTTATCCATATTAATAGTATATATTAAATAAATATAATAAAAACCAATTATAGTTCATAAACTCATAAAAAATGTGGAATATTGTTAAATTTTGATTATTTAATTAGTAAAAAATAGATTTCATTATAAAATTCAAATTTGATTAAAGAACAAAAATATATTATACTAACCCTAAAATTTATAAACGGATAACTATATGCAGGAAACATTTTTTGGAAGCGAAAAAGAAGAAAATCAAAAACTCACTCCTATGATGAGGCAGTACAAAGAAATAAAAGATAAATATAGTGACAGTATTCTTCTTTTTAGAATGGGCGATTTTTACGAGGTATTTTTCGATGATGCAAAAATAGTGTCCGATATATTGGGGCTTACACTTACAAAGAGAGCTAATGTTCCTATGGCTGGAGTTCCTTATCATACTATAGATAATTATTTATCAAGATTAGTTAAATCAGGAATGAAGATTGCTATATGCGATCAAATGGAAGATCCTAAAACAGCAAAAGGTATAGTAAAAAGAGAGGTTACTCAGGTTATAACTCCGGGCACAATTTCAGAAAATAAATACCTTGAATCAAAAAGTAATAATTATTTAGCTTCTGTAATAGTGTCAAAAAGTGAGAAAAATGCAGCTTTATCTATATGCGATATTTCTACAGGCGAACTTTATGCCACAGAAATAAATTCTAATTTAGAAAATCATAATGAAGCTTTAAAAGAAATTATTAATGAACTTACAGAAGAAATTATAAGATTCTCTCCTAAAGAGATTATGACTATAGAATCCGTTTCTGAAAGTATTATTATAAAAGAAATTCAAAATAAATTTAATAATATATTCTATAGCACTACTCCAAATTATACGGCAGAATATTCTTATGCATATAAAACTCTAACAAATCATTTTAAAACAGTATCATTAAAAAGTTTCGGTATAGAAGAAAAGCCTCTTTTAATATCATTATTAGGATCAACTATATTCTATATACAGGAACTTTCAAAAACTTCTCTTGAGCATATTTCAAATATTAAGCTATATAATAGAAGAGATTCTATGACTTTGGATTATGCTACAATAGCAAGTTTGGAAATATTAGAAACTATAAGAAATGATAATAATAAAATGACATTGTTCGACACCATAGACAGAACAAAAACTTCTATGGGAGCAAGATATTTAAAAAGAATAATCGTAGAGCCATTATTAAATATAGAAGAAATAAATAAAAGACTTAATAATGTAGAGTTTTTCTATAAAAATCAAAAGTTTATGTATAAAATAAGAGATTTGCTTCAAGATATTGGTGATATAGAAAGACTAGCATCAAAATTGGCACTTGGAAGGATTAATCCGAAGGAATTAGTATCATTAAAAAGATTTTTAGTAGGTTCTCTTGAAGTTGTAACAGAACTTGCTATGAATAACTTTGAAGATGTGAACTTTGAAGAAGTCAATGATATAAAAATAATAACTGATTTAATAGAACGTGCAATATTAGAAGACCCAAAGGTTGTTATAAATGAAGGCGATATTATAAAAGATGATTATGATGAAACATTAAAAAAATATAATGAAGCTAGAAGAGAAGGCAGATCTTGGATAGCCGAGCTTGAACATAACTATAAATTAGATACAGGAATAAATAATCTTAAAATAAGATATAATAATGTTATAGGTTATTATGTAGAGGTAACAAAATCAAATGTTTCTTCAGTACCTAGTGATTTTATAAAAAGACAGACATTAATAGGAAGCGAAAGATATACCACAAGCAAATTGATGGAATATGAAACTATTATAAATGAAGCTAATGAAAAAAGCTATGCTTTAGAATATGATATATTTATTGAAGTAAGAAATAAAACTAATGAATATTTAAACTCAATACTCAAAATGGCAAGAGTAATTTCTATAATAGATGTTTATTCTTCACTTGCATGCCTAGCTAAAGAAGATAATTATATAAAACCTATAATAACAGATGACGGCATAATAGATATAAAAGATGGAAGACACCCTGTTGTAGAAGTTAATCTAAAAACAGAAAGCTTCATTCCAAATGACACATATTTAGATAATAAAAATGAACATATGCTTATAATCACAGGCCCTAATATGAGCGGTAAAAGTACATATTTAAGACAAACAGCTTTGATAGTATTACTTGCTCAAATAGGTTCATTCGTTCCAGCATCAAGTGCAAAAATTTCTATAGTTGATAGAATCTTTACACGTGTTGGTGCTAGCGATAATATAGCAAGAGGCGAAAGTACATTCTTAGTAGAAATGAATGAAACAGCATACATTCTAAATCATTGTACGGATAAAAGTCTTGTTATAATGGATGAGATAGGAAGAGGTACTTCAACTTATGACGGACTTTCTATTGCTTGGGCTATAGTAGAATATTTAGTTCATGAAGAAAATAAAAAAGCTAAAACTCTATTCGCTACGCATTATCATGAACTTACTATGCTTGAAGATTTGGAAGGTGTAAAAAACTATAAAGTATTAGTTGAAGAATACAAAGATGAAATAATATTTATGAAAAAAGTTACTGAAGGAGCAGCTAAATCTAGTTATGGTATATATGCTGCAAAAATAGCAGGTGCTCCTAATAAAGTTATAAAAAGAGCCACTGAAATATTAAAAAGACTTGAAGCCGATGCGAGTGTTCAGGTAGAAAATATAGAATTAAATACTCAAAAATCAAAAGATATACTTCCGCTTTATGATGAGCCTAAAATAATAGAAAAAGAAAGCGAAATAGAAAAAGAGATAAAAGATTTGAATATTAATACAATAACTCCTCTTGATGCTATGAATTTAATTAATAAATGGAAAAGCATGATATAAAAATATCATATTGATTTTACCCATTTTTTATATAAATTTAATTTTAAGAGGTTGCAAGCCGAAATTATAGTATAATAATGAGGTGTACAATGACTGAACAATATTACTACAAATCAACAACTGAAAGAGAATTTGACTGTGTGAAAGATGATGAAAGGTTGATAGAAACTTTATCTGATAAAGGCTATACTGTTTATGCCATTGCACAAAAATCTAATCAATTAATACCATATCATGAACATCCTTCCGAAGAAATGGTAATAGTATTAAGCGGTAAAGTAAGATATATAGTAGAAGAAGAAATCGTGGATTTAGAAGAAGGCGATATTATAAGAGTAAGACCGCATTCTGTGCATTCCATGATAGGAATTTCTGAAAATGGAATATCTAATTTACTTTTAGTATTTATTTAATCTTTTATAAATTAATAGTAAAAAATAAATTTGTGTAATATAATCTAAAATTATGTTACACTAAAAATTTTCAGTATATACCTAAACAACTATATTTTGCCAATTTTATTTTTTATATTGTTATTATTTTCGGGGACTAGTCCTCGAACCCCCAGTTCTTTTATTGGTATAAGGTACAGCCCGCCTCACGAAGTGTGCCTACGGCAGGCGAGAACCAAAATAACTACATTTTTAGTCCAAATTTAGGATATATCCTATATTTAATAAGTATTTTTCAAATATAAAGTTCTAGCAATTGCGTTTTCGCGAAGCGTGCCGACGAAGTCCACCTGCGGTGGTGGCAGCTACTTTGACGAAGTCCGACAAAAAAGTAGATAACATTTATATAAAGTGCATCGGCTGACAAACTTAAAAATTTTTGGTATATACCAAATATATTTCAAATGTAAAAATTGAAATGGATTATTTTTAATATAAAAGTATTAATTAAAAAATTTAATACAAATACTAAATTACTTGAAATCTTTATAAAGCATACTAGGCTGAACATCTGTATTATTCTGGTATTTGCTGCTTGTATATTCTTCATATTCGCCGTCTATTGTATGATAATAAAGCTGAGCTATTTCTACTTCAGGATATATTATTATAGGCTTTATACAGAAAATTTCTAAAGTCCAATAACCAGAAAATCCAACATCGCCAAAACCAGCAGTAATATGAATAAATATTCCAAGTCTTCCTATAGATGATCTGCCCTCTATCATAGGTACATATTTTTTTGTACTTGTATACTCTAAAGTTCTGCCTAAGTATAATTCATTAGGTTTTAATTCATAACCGCTTTTAGGTATTATTATTTCCTCTGCTTCATTTTGTTTTTTCATATCAAGAATTTTATCTTTATATACTAAAAGTTTATTATGAAGTTTTACATTATAGCTATTAGAATTCAATTGTTTTCTATTAAATGGTTCTATTATTATATCTTTTCCTAGATTTTTTTCTATTTCAAGCCCTGACAAAATCATTTATTTATTATTCCTGCAATTTATTTTAGTTTTAAATTATTTCACTTTATTTTTCGGTATTATTATAGTATAATTTATCGAGTAAAATAAAATGATGGGAGTTATTAAATGCTATCTATAAATTATAAAAATGTATTAGGATTTTTACAAGAGCATGAATTAGAATATCTCGCAGAACATGCTAAACATGCAAATGAACTTCTTGAAAACAAAAAAGGTGCAGGTAATGATTTTTTGGGTTGGGTTAATTTACCAACTGAAGCTTTAAAAATGGTCAAAGAAATCGATGAATTAGCTAAAGAAATAAGAGAAAATGCTGAAGTTTTAGTATCTGTTGGTATAGGCGGTTCATATTTAGGAGGAAAAGCAGTAATTGAATCATTTTTAAATCCTTTCTCTCAAGCAAAAAAAGGAAATACTCAGGTTGTATATGCCGGACATAATATGAACGGAGAATATTTCAAACATTTGCTAGACTATTTAGAGGGAAAAGACTTCTATATTAATGTTATATCAAAAAGCGGTACTACAACAGAGCCTGCTATAGCTTTCAGAATGTTAAAAGAATATGCTGAAAAAAGATACGGCAAAGACGGAGCAGCTAAAAGAATAATAGCTACTACTGATAAGGCTAAAGGAGCTTTAAAAACTTTATCTACTGAAAATAAATATAGAACTTTTGTTATACCTGATGATGTAGGAGGAAGATATTCTGTACTTACTCCTGTAGGACTTATACCTATAGCTGTTTCTGGAATAAATATAGAAGAGTTTGTTAAAGGATTCGATTCTATGGCAAAAATAACTAAAGAAATGGATTATAAGAAAAATCCTTCTATGTTATATGCTATGATTAGAAATGCTCTTTATGCAAAAGGTTACAGCACTGAAATAATGGTTAACTATATACCTAGAATGCATTATATCTCTGAATGGTGGAAACAACTATACGGAGAAAGCGAAGGTAAAGATAAAAAAGGTATATTCCCTGCTTCTGTTGATTTCTCTACTGACTTACACTCTTTAGGTCAATTCATACAAGACGGAAAAAGAGGATTATTTGAAACTGTTATAAGAGTTGATAAAGAAGATATTGACTTAAAAATGAAAAAAGAAGATTCTGATTTAGACGGACTTAATTATTTAGATGGAAAAACTTTACATGAAATAAATAAATCTGCATTAGAAGCTACAGTTCTTGCCCATGTTGATGGAGGAGTACCAAATATTATAATAGATTTAGATAAAATAACTCCATTCACTATTGGAGAGCTTTTGTACTTCTTTGAAAAAGCATGCGGAATATCCGGACATATACTTGGAGTTAATCCATTCGATCAGCCTGGCGTAGAGGCATACAAGAAAAATATGTTTGCTATGCTTGGTAAAAAAGGTTATGAGGAAATGGGGAAAACTTTGAGAGCAAGATTAGGCAAATAATGAATTAAAAATATTATTAATAAGGCTGATAATAAATAATATTTATTATCAGCTTTAATTTTATATATCTATTATTTTTTTCCTACAACAGAATATATAAAACCTTTTATCTGTTTTTTATCTATTACATCAAATCCATTTTTTAGCATTCGTTTAGATATACCTTCTTTGTTTTCTGTGCGGCAATCTCCGCTTTTCATAATCTTAAATAAAATATTATTATCTATCCAAGCTGCAATTCCTCCCACTCCTGTATCTGATAATATATAAATTCCTCCTTTTATAAGAACTCGATAAACCTCTTTCATAGCCTCATCAGGATACGGATAATGATGAAAACTCTGTATGCATGTTACTATATCAAAAGTATTATCATTAAAAGGAAGTTTATTGGCACTACCTAATATAAATTCAGCATCCTTTATATTTTTAGATTTTGAAATATTTATCATCTCTTCTGATAAATCAAGTCCATAAAATTCTGCAGTAGCTTTATATTTTTTTAGCATATTTATTAAATACCCTGTTCCACAACCTATATCTAAAAGTTTATTATAATCTATATTTTTTAAATATTCTGACACATAATTACAGCTAATTTTTCCGTATTTAGAATAATAAATAGTATCTTTTTCATCATAAATACTAGCTTGCTTATTAAAATGTTCTTTTGATAATTTTTCATAATCTTTCATAAATATTATCCTTGTACGTAAAATGTTAGTATATTCTAACATTTAAAATAATTAAATCAATAATAAACTTTTATTAATATTTTCATATATTTAATTATGTAAAAATAAATTATTTTAAAAAAATACATTATTTCATATTCTTTTTATGATACATTTATTTCTATTTATTGTATAAACTGTTTTATATATCAATAATTTTTAAAGGAAAACACTATGAAAAAAACATTAATACTTATTATTATATCTTTTATATCAATAATATCATGCTCTAATCAATCAGAAAAACAAAATAATAATTCAAATGAAAACAGTCAAAAAATAGTAAAAGAAGGAGAATGGGACATTAATCCTAAACAAATAAATGAAATAGATGAAAATATTAAAAAAATTTTTGATGACACTGTAAAAAATTTATTAGGAGTAAAAAGGGAATTAATGCTTTATCTTGGCAATCAAACACTTAATGGTATAAATTATGCTTTTATTTGCAGAAGTGAAATAACATATCCATCTGCATCGCCTTATTATGAAATTATAGTATGTAATGTATCTCCTTCAAATGAAATATCCGTAGCAAAATTAGAAAAAATCATAGAAAGCAGTCAGAGCAGCGTTGGAGGAATAGTATGCACATCATCTGATGAGGCAAAAATAAATATATTAAATTCTAAAGAAGCAGATGATATCATTAAAATATTCAAAAATGCAGTTAAAGATATTAAAGATATAAAATACACTCAAGAACTTTATACAGCAAGTCAAGTTGTAAAAGGAATTAATTATTATTTCATAGCTGATGCTGAACTTAGTGACGGAACCCATTCAATTAAATTAGTAACAATAAATAATTTTATGGAATCCAGCGAAGTTGTTGAAATAAAAAATATTTTATGATATATATATAATCCAGAATTATGTAAACTCATTATTAAAAATATTATTATTCAATTAACATAACAATGCAGATTTATAATATCCTTAACCGATAATAATCTGTAAGAGGGTATCAACATGAGAAACATAAGATATAAATATTTATTTGTTATTTTATCGGTAGTATTCATTTCTACTTTAGAAAATTTATATAGCCAAATCGCCGTAAATACTTATTCTTTAGAAATTAATACTAACGATATAGAGATAGTAAAGTTTATAAATGGTTATCAGCTCTATTTAAAGAAAAAGCCGAACGTATATGGATACAGAATACAATTAAAAAGACAAGACGGACTTAATTCTTATCTTTATATTGATAATAGCGGCAATACTAACTCTATAGTCAGAATAAGAGAAAGCGATTATCATTATAAACTTGGGGAAGTATTTAAAGTATTCATTCCGCAAAATGTATATTTAGATAGAAGAAACAATAATTCTTCATTCACTTTAAGGGATAATATTACTCTAATTTTAGAGGCTTATAATATTAACAATGAGACTTTAATAAATAATGAAATAATATTAAAGGCAAATAATGCTGAAATTTCAACACCTACTATAACCCTTAGAAATGTTGAAAAAGAAGGCGATCTATATGCATTTTATCTATACTACTCCGGAGGCGATAACGGAGAATATGCATTTTATGTAAGAGAAGGAAGAACAAATACATCATATAAATTAATAGATACTTCTTATGGCAATACAGGAAATTATGACAGCAGCGGTATTGTATTAGAAGATACTTTTAATAGATCATTGGGTAAAAAACTTTATATAAAAGCATATTTTAAACAGCTGCCTGAGGATAGATATTTATCTTTCAATGTATTTAATACTCAGGGTGAAAGCTTTACTTATCCTATAGATTATGTTATAGAAACTACAAATGTACAAAAGGAAGCAGTACCTCCTCAAATGCCTAGCGGAGGAAATGAAGGCCCTGTACAAATAAGACCTAGAGATAGAGTGATAGAAACTTCTACAAATACTATAATAGTAAAAAAAGATGCTGCTCCTCCTGTTAAAGAAAGTAATGAGATAAAAATTTTATCCTCTGCTAATGTTGTTGAAAATCCTGTAGTTAAAAATCCTATGATAGAAAAACCTGCAGTAGAAAACAACATAGCAGAAAATAATTTTAATTATAATTTGGAAGCTATGAATAATTTGAATAATGCGAGCAAATCATTTAATACGCCTAATAATTATGTAAACAATACAGATGAATTAAGTGATAAATTTAGAAGCATTATTGAAAGATATAAAAATGAAGGTGCAATAGATCTAGTTATAGTACTAGATACAACAGAAAGTATGCATCCTTATTTGAAAACCATAAAAAGAGATATAAGAGGTATGATTACAGAATTATTTGATAATCATAAATATTCAAGAGTAGGCTTTTTGCTTTATAGAGATGTAAAAGATACTTACCTCACTAAAAAAATAGATTTCAGCGACAATATTAATTTTATAAATAGAGAAGTTAACTATTTTTATGCTGCAGGTGGCGGAGATAAAGCAGAACCTATGTATGAAGCTTTACAGGAAGCATTAGAAACATTTGATTATATTAATCAAAAAAGATTAGTAATAGTTCTTACAGATGCACCTGCTAAAGTTATTGGAAGAGCTGATTTAGATTTAAATTTAAATACAGCTAAAATGAAGAATGTTACTGTAGAATTTATATTGGCTTCAGAGATAGAAGAGGAAGAAGATTTCTCTGATGATTATTTATACTTCTTAAATTTCTAAATTTGATAAAATCGTTAATGTTGATAATATAATTAAAGCCCTCACCTTGTAATAGGTTTGGGCTTTAATTATATTATTGATTATCAAATTTATTTATAATTTTAATTTGACTTAATTTATATTCAATATTTATTTTTTTAAAAACAAAATATGTTAAAGAAGATACAGTAATTCCAATAAATGCCCCAAATACCACATCGCTAGGATAATGAACTACTAAATAAACTCTTGAAAAACCTATCAATAAAGCAATCAATACAGCTATAAAACTATATTGTTTATTAAAATACAAAAAAACAGGAAAAAGCACAGCAAATGATGCAGTAGTATGGGAAGAAGGACATGAAAATGAAGTTTCAAGATGTTTACCAACAGCAATCCAATATTCATTATAAATAGGATCTGTAAAAGGACGTTCTCTAGCTATTAAAGGTTTTAATATAATAGCTCCTATTAATATAGATATAAACAAACTTACAGCCATATTAATACCGCAAATTCTGGTTCTTTTTATAAATATTAATATAATTGTAAATACCATTAAAGGAATTGATTCTCCTAAATTTGTTATTAATGAAAAAAACAAATCTAATATCTGATAATTATTATGTAAACTATGTGCAAATTCTATTATAGTTTTATCGAATACATTTATTATGTTCATTACTATTCCTCAATTAATTTTTTATAAAACAATTATATCGTAAATATGTAATAAATATTTATTCCTTTTAATAAGGTATATAATAAAGGAAAGGAATTACACTTTCCCTTCCCTATTATAATTTTATATAACTAAATATTTTTTATTTTATTGCTGCATTAAAAATATTGAATTTAGCACTATTCATTAGTTTTTAGAAATTCTTAAAATTTAACTTTTATTTGAAGAATTGATAAGCCTAGTATTATTTGCATTGCATTTTCCATTTAACAAGTCAACAAAAAATAAAGGCATATTTCTAAATATAGTACATCCGCCTTCTTCTATTTTAAATAATCCAAATATGGTTTTTGACTTTCTATCATTCTATCCACCATTTCTTCAATATTCTTACATACATTTACAACAGGATTAGCAAGTATAGCCTGAACTGCATATTCTTTTTTATGATGTATAGCAGCTTCAGCAGTTAAATCGTATACACTTACATAATTTCTTAAAAGTGATAAATAACCTTTAGGTACATTATTTAATTTTACGCCTTTAACTCCGTCTTTACTTATTTCAGCAGGTACTTCAACAGCTATCCAATTAGGTAAATCTTCTATCAATCCGTCATTTAAAATATTTACAGCCTCTTCAACATAACTTTCATTTGTAACTATAGCATTTATTATGCTTGAAGCTCTTTCTTTTACTATCAATTCTATTTTAGGCTCAGCTTTAGAAAGTACAGTTCTATATAATTCATAAAAATCTAATATACCTCTATGATCAACAACATCCCAAGCCCAAGCTATATATTCTCCGAAATGACTATCAACTGTTATAGGCAATAATTTATATTTTTCTAATATCACTTTCAATAATCTTCTGTCAGCCCATATAAATTCACCTTTCAATCTTTCTTCTATAGAATGGTCAAAATTTTCTGTCTTTGAAAATGCATTATTTGCTTTAGCATACTTTAATAAATCACTATACCCTACTTCATGCTCAAAATAACCATGTGCATTTTTTAATACATCAGGATATAAATCCTTTCCTGTTTTTTTATCTTTTATTTCTAATAGACAGCTGAAATGATTGAGGCCTCCTGCTTTAATATCCAATGACTCATAATTCATTCTAAGAATTTTAGGAAGCCATTTATGAAGCCAGCCTATTTCATGGCATAATCCTATAAATTTAGCATTAGGATAGGCTCTTTTTACAGCTGTACATATAGCAGTCATAGGATTAGAAAAATTAAATATATAAGCATTCGGACATATATCCATAGCATCTTTTACTATATCCAAAATAGGAGGAATGATTCTTAAAGAGTGAAATACTCCTCCAGGTCCTCCATTTTCTCCATAAACCTGATGAATACCGTACTGCATAGGTATTTTCCAATCTTCATCCCATAACTGAAATCTATCCCCTACCTCTATAGAACTTATAATAAAGTCAGCATCTTTAAAAGCTTTCTTTCTATCTGTAAGAGCATCAACTGTAAAATTAAGTTTATTTGATTCTATAAATTCTTTAACATAATCATATACTTTATTTAAAGCATTTGTATTAATATCTAATAATGTAATATGAGAACCTTCCAAAGATTTAGTAGAGAAAATATCTCCAAGCATATCGCATCCGAATTGTGCACTTCCTGCACCCACTAAAACAAATTTAATCATCCTTACACTCCTTATAAACATAATTAATCATTATAATTACTATTATATACAAATAATATTTTAATGTTAATAAAATTTAATAAAAATTATTGATATTAATGAATATTTTTAATTTTTTAGAATATTAAATATATTATATACCAAATTAATGAAAGTTAAAAATGATTATTATATATAAAATCAGAATAAGTCTTTAATCATATTAGGATATTTAATATCATTAATTTTTGATATTCCTGCCTCATTATCAAATTCAGTTATATGTACTTTTATAGGGTCTATTTGCCTTGTAATATATTTTATAACATTAGATGAAACGAATACATCTTTTTTTACATTGATAATTATAAATGGTATTTTAAATCCTCTAGTATGGAATAATTCAACCTGCTCTAAAGATGAATGTATAACATTATAATCATATTCTACAATAGGTATTATATGAATTTCATTTTCTTTTTCTATATCAAGCATTAAATCCATAAAGTTATAATTCTCTTTTATAGGCGAATATAAAGATAATGATTCAAATACCATATAATCATAAATATTATTATTTTCATCTATGAGATCAGTAATATCTCTTTCATCTATTTTTGCATTGATACTATGCAAGGGAGATATATTGCCATTGGTAGCATATGATACAAATATTTCTGAAGCTTTTAAAGAAGTTGTATTTTTTATATACTCAGGGTCAAATAGTTTATTATCTCTTACTTCCATCACAAAAGGTTTATAATAGCATACACTTTTATCAAGCAATTTTAATGATGACACTATATGAGAAGAAATATAAGTCTTACCAACATGACTTTTATCAGATATAATACAAAACAGCTTCATCTATACTACCTTTAAATTAAATGTATTTAACATCCAATTTTACTTTATATTTAACTTTTTCTCCGGCTTTTAATGATATATTTTTGCAGCATACTACAGTAGAATTTTGATAATTCATTTCAAGTTTATCAACGGCATCAGATATAGTAAAGTTAGGCATATATAAGAATACTGTTTCTTCACTAGCTTCCATTAATACATTTATTTTTATATATGATTCATCAGCCATACCAAAAGCTGTGCCTTTATATTCTCCGCAGTCAGACAAATTATTAGAAATTTTCTCATTGCCGCCTATATAATATCTGTCTGTTTCCTGTCCTGCAAGCAATGTTATATTATTTTCTAAAGCATATACAAATTCTATATCTTCATTAGATTTATTTTCTATGATAGACTCAACAGAAAATTTTCCATCATTATTTATTATATATCTTTTTACTAAATGTATATCTTTGCCATTAACTTTTGAAGTCTTTTCAAAAGATACTGTAGCATAATCTTTATTAATAAGATTTTCCAAAACATCATAATGAAGATTATAAAAATCTGCATTTTCTTCATATTTTAATAATTGGAATTCTTCAGCAGTAGGCATTTTATTTAGGAAGTGGTCAACTCCGAATACTTTTTCATTTTTATCGAATACCAAATATTTAGCAATCTTTTCATCAACTTTTTTTGCTATTTCATGTATTGATACATGTTCATTATCTTCCTGTTTATTATTAGAATTTCTTACAGCAGCTATATGATAAGCTTCTTCTCTTCTTCTAAGACAGTCTATTAAATTGATAGGATTACCTTTTTTCAAATCCCATTCTATTATAGATCCGCTTAAAGTATGGAAAACTAATCCTGCATTTTCACAGGAAATCATAATCTCCTCTCTTCCGTCCATATCAAAATCTAAACTATGACTTAAGAAATATTTTCTTCCATAAACTTTTTCTAAAGATATAGAAGTAGCTTTAATTAAATTAGCATAAGTAGCATGTCTCAAATTATTTAAATAAAGTCCTCCGAATGTACCATGCCAATAAGGACAATTACATTGACCTTTTAATAAATAACTCAAAGCCTCTTCTTTTTCTTTATAATTAGATTCTGTAATTTCTCCTATCATATTTGAGGTGAATATCATTCTTTTATTCATTCTATTGCTTTCAGAATATTTACTGAAATAATTTCTCCAGAAACCGCCTCTCATAAATCTGCTTATAATCTCATTATCTTCAGATTTTTTTAGTTCTTCCTGTTTTGTATGGAATTCATCTTGTACCTTAGCAGGTAAAACCCAAGTAAGCATTTCTTCATAAGAGCCTGTAGGTATATAAATTCTAGATATAGGAGGATGCTTCTCCATATATTCACTATATGTAGTAGTGATAATAGTATCTTTTTCTTTTGTGAGGGCATCAAAAAACTTTTCAAGCCATTTATCTTCATATACCCATTTTTGAGTACCAGGCCAATCTCCGTATTTTTCTCCGTCATCATGAAGAACTACAACTCTGTCTCCTTCTTCTGTAGCTATTGATTTTAAATATTCAATAGACTTTTCAACATCTCTGAATGGTATCAAATAGCGAAGCTCCTGAGATATTGGAAATATATTCAATTTATAATTTTCATTATCAGTTATAAAATAACCGAACATATTTTTAGTATCTACACCTGTAGTTAAAAACTGAGAATCATCGAGCATTATATATTTTATTCCATTCATAGCTAAATTTTTAACTAATGTAGGCTCCCAAACTCTCTCAGCAATCCAAGCACCTTGAGGAGTAATATTAAAATTCTTTTCTATATATGAATTTAATTTTTTTATTTGTATATCTTTATCTTTATCCGGTATTGAAGGCATTATAGGTTCATAAAAACCGCCGCTTTGCATTTCTATTCTTTTCTCTTCTGCAAGTTTTTTCAAAGCCTGAATATGTTCAGGATGATTTTTTTCAAGCCATTCTAATAAACAGCCTGTATAATGGAAATTAAATTTTATATCTTTATATTTTTCTAATATATCTAAAAAAGGCTTATAAGCATTTTTATATGTATTTTCAAATACAAAGTCAAAATTGCCAACCGGCTGATGATTATGGTTACCCAATATTAAATTAATAGTTTTCATGATAATGCCCTGTTTTATTGAAATTTATTACTTATAATTTCGTAATAATAGAAAAATTAATTAACATAATTCTATAATAAATAAGGCTTTTTGTAAAGTGCCTATTTATGTATAGTATTACTTTAAGCAGTATTGACTTTTTGATTTTTTTATTTATCATGTTCGATTATCAAAAAAACTGATTTTTTAAAAAATGACGTTTTTCTGATAAAATTTTATTTTAAGGACTTTTGTTTTATGTGCGGAATAGTTGGATATATAGGGGATAATAATGCATCAGATATATTAATGCATGGACTCACTTCTTTGGAATACAGAGGATATGACTCTGCAGGCATATCCATAGCAGATTCTAATAATAATATTATTACTTTCAAAGCCGAAGGAAAACTTGAAAATTTGAAAAATATTTTAAAAAATGAAAAAAATATAAACTCAAATGTAGGAATAGGACATACAAGATGGGCAACACATGGAGCACCATCGGATATTAATGCCCACCCTCATTTCACAGAAAGGCTTTCACTTGTACATAATGGTATTATAGAAAATTATAAAGATATAAAAAATGATTTAATAAAAAAAGGATATAAATTTTTATCAGAAACGGATACCGAAGCTGCTGCAAATTTAATAGATTCATTATATGAAGGTGATCCTTTAACTGCCATAAAAAAGGCTTTAGAAATCATAGAAGGTTCATATGCATTTGCTATAATTTTTAAAGATGATGTAAATAAATTATATGCTGTTAGAAAATCTGCTCCTTTAATAGTTGCTTTAGGGGAAGATGAAAATTTCTTAGCTTCAGATATACCGGCAATATTGAAATATACAAATAAATATGTCTTGATAGATGACGGAGATATAGCTATTTTAGAAAAAAATAAAATAACTATATATGATGAAAACTTAAAAGAAAAAGATTATAAAGTACTTGAGGCAAATTGGACTGTAGAACAGGCTGAAAAATGCGGATATGAACATTTTATGCTTAAAGAAATTAATGAGCAGCCTAAAGCTCTTCTTGACACCATAGAGCCTAGAATAGTTCATGGTATTCCAGATTTCAAAAGAGACGGAATTGAAGATGAAAGTTTTTGGACATTCTTTGACAGAGTTTATATAATAGGATGCGGTACTGCTATGCATGCAGCTATGATAGGAAAAAGACTTATAGAAGATAATTGCAGAATACCTGTAGAATGCGAAATAGCTTCTGAGTTCAGATATAAAAATCCTATACTAACTGAAAAAACTCTTTCAATATTCATATCACAATCCGGAGAAACTGCTGATACTTTAGCGGCTTTAAATTTAGTTAAAGAAAAAGGATACAAAACTTTAGCTATAGTTAATGTTAATAGTTCTTCTATAGCTAGAAATGCAGATTATGTTATATATACTTATGCAGGCCCTGAAATATCTGTGGCTTCTACAAAGGCTTATTCTGTACAAATGGCTATAATGTATTTGATAACTTTTAAAATAATATCTGCAAGAAAAATCAAAGATAATGATTATATAAAAATTCTAATAAAAAATTTACTCAACACTATTGATTCTGTAAATAAAGTTCTCACTATGAATGATGAAATCAAATCACTATGCTATGATTATAAAGAAGCTAACAGCATATTTTTTATAGGAAGGGATTTAGATTATTATCAGGTAATGGAAGGAGCTTTAAAAATGAAAGAGATAAGCTATATTCATTGCGAGGCTTATGCAGGAGGAGAACTCAAACATGGCGCTATATCTCTTATCACAGATAATACTCCTGTAGTGGCATTGGCTATACAAGAAAAGATATTTACTAAAATGATAAGCAATACAAAAGAGGTTGTATCAAGAGGAGCCAATGTTTTACTTTTTGCTAAAGAAGGGGCTGATATAGATAAAGATTCATATAAAAAAATAGTATATCTTCCTAAAGTTGAGGATATGTTTATGCCAATAGTTTCCATTGTGGCATTACAATTATTAGCTTATCATACATCTGTAATAAGAGGATGCAATGTTGATAAACCTAGAAATTTAGCAAAAAGTGTTACAGTTGAATAAATAATACAAAAATTAAAAATCTTGTATTTTATTAAATATTTATTTCAGCTTATTTATATTTTATTAAAATACAGGATTTTTTATTTAACTAAATAAATAATTATTATAATTGTATTTTTTTATTAATTGATTTATTATTAACATAATTATTAGAATATTAGAACTTTTATTTTATTATTTAATATCTTAATTATATAAGGAAAATATTTTGAGAACTATAAGACTTGATATAGAAACTAGAGAAAAAGGATTTTTATCACCTGCTGCATCTTTCTCAGCAGATAGTAAAGGTACAGTATACCCTAGAGAAAAAGACGATATAAGAACTATTTATATGCAGGATAGAGACAGAATAGTACATAGCGAATATTTTAGACGCCTTAAAGATAAAGCCCAAGTTATAATGCTTTCAGTTGGTGATTTCAGGACAAGACTAACTCATACTCTTGAAGTTATGCAAATAGCAAGAAGCATAGCAAGAGCTTTAAGACTAAATGAAGATTTAACAGAGGCTATTGCATTCGGACATGATTTAGGACATTCCCCATTCGGACATGCAGGAGAGAGGGCTATATCAAAATATTTCAAAGGTTTTCATCATTCTTCACATTCTTTAAGAGTAGTAGAGCATCTTGAAAAAGGCAAAGGATTAAATTTAAGTTTTGAAGTACGCGACGGTATCATAAAGCATACCAAAGGAAAAAACGGAAAACTTATTGCTGACTCATCAGGACCTTCAACTAATGAGGGTATGATAGTAAGAATATCAGACACCATAGCTTATGCCAACCATGATGTTGATGATGCTATAAGATACGGACTTCTTAAATATGAAGACTTACCTAAAGATATAGTTAAAGTTCTTGGCACTACTTATGGTGAGAGAGCTGACACTATGATTATGGGTGTTATAGAAGCCAGCATGGAAAAGATGGAAATTGATATTGATGAAAAAGTTTTGAAGGCTATTAATGATTTAAGAGCTTTCATGTTTAAAACTGTTTATGAAAGCAAAGCAATACTTGAAGATGTTGAAAGAGTAAACAGAATAATATCAACAATATTTGAATATTTATTAAAGCATAAAGATATTATAGAAGAAGATACTTTATTCAAAAAAGCAGATATACCTTATAACAGCGATGAAGAATTAGTAAAAGATTATGTTGCACATCTCACAGATTCTGAAGCCATTAATCTTCATAAAAAAATAACTTATGGAAAATTTAATTATATATAAACCTAAAAACAAAGAAGAATTAAAAAAATTAACTGATGATGAAAATATAAATCTATACAATATAGATACAAGTCTTATAAAAGATATGAGCTTTTTATTCAAAGAAAGCAAAAGAAAGAATTTTGAAGGCATAGAAAATTGGAATACTTCAAATGTTTATGATATGATTGGTATGTTTAAAGATGCTCATTACTTCAATAATGATTTGAATAATTGGGATACTTCAAACCTTAAAAAAATTTCATATATGTTTTTTAATGCATCAGCTTTCAATAAATATCCTGATAAATGGAATCTTGATAATATAAAAGAAGCTTATGATGTATTTAATAATGATATTGATATAAATAAACTTCCTCTTAATCTTAGAATCAATCTATATTATGAAGATTTTGATAAAATAAAAGATATTGATATAAAAGATATATACAAAACTATTATTACTTCTAAAAACAGAAAAGTTATAGCCTTTAGAACAAAATTAGAAAAAGAACATTATAATGAACTTGAAAGCATTATAGAATACAGAGAAAAAATAGAATCCCAAAATGAAGTAAAGTTTAATAGCATAGAAGAAGTTCAGGATTATGTTAACAATAATTATGAAGAATATTTTGATAAAAATTTAAAATTTATTAAAGATGAATATGATATTCTCTCAAGAGATAAAACTAAAAAGATTGATATTAAAATAATTAAATTCATTTACGGAAATTATTTGAAAGTTAAAGACAATGTAATTAGATTAAAAACTATAGACAATATCATAGATTTAATAGATATAGAAAGTTTCAGGAATACTGCATATAAAATATTTGAAAATGACAGAAGTAAAATCGCTTCAAGAATAATAGTAGGAATATATGGAAAAGGAAATATTATAAAAGATTATGCTAAAAGTATTCAAGGCAAAGAATTTTATCCGCGTTCATATTATATTTATATTTTGGCTTTAAATGACGGAAAATATGCTTTAAGTTTAATAGATGAAATGGCTAGAAAATCAAAGATTGAAAGCGTTAGAAATGCCTCTAATTCAGCACTAGATGTTATAGCCGATAGAATGAAAATAAATAGAGATGAGTTAAGCGGTTTATTAATTCCTGATTTTTCATTGAATAAAAACGGAGAGAGAATAATAAATATAGAAGATAAAAAATATAAAATATCCGTCAATTCAAAAATGTCTGTTGATATATACGATATAACAGAAAAAGAAAAAATATTAAAAACTATTCCAAAAACTTTTTCATCTGAATTAAAATCAGAAATAAACTTCATGAAAAAAGAAATAAAAAATATTGTAAAAAGAGAAAGAGAAAAAATATTAATGCTTCTTATGAACGGAAGAAAATTGAGTTATGATTTTTGGAAAAAGATTTATATTGATAATTCATTTTTGAGTCAGTATTCTGTAAATTTATTTTGGAACTTATACGATGAGAATGAAAATTTTATAAATATTTTTAGATATTTAGGAGATGGAAGTTTCATTGATATAAATGATGATTATATAACATTGAATGAAAATAATTTAATAAGTTTATCCTCCCCTACTGAAATAAATAAAGATTCAATAATAAAGTGCATCAATCAATTATCTGATTATGAAATAGCACAGCCTATTAAACAGATTCAAATAATAGATAATTTAGAAGACGAGTTCAATAAATATAATAACATAACAGCAACAGTATCAAATATAAAAAATTTCGCTTCTCAATTTGCATTTAAAGAAATTTCTGAATATTATGAAGAAGTTAATGGTTATGAATACTTAGATAATTACAGCGGCTTATCATTATATATAGAAGCTCCTTTTAATAGAAATTCAAATTACAATGATGAAATTGATATAAAAATATCTATTCAAGGCAGAAACGAGAATAATAAACATTTATTTTACAGATTTATGTACGGAAGCATTTTGATTTTGGAAAATTTGATTAAATAGTTTTATATAAAGTTTGATTTAATAAAAGCGAGACGGAGCAGATAGCAGCTTTAGCTGGCATCTATTGTTAGTAGAGGCAAACATAATAATAAAAAAAATATTCAATAAATCTATTGTATAAAAACGCAATTAATTATAATATTGACAAGTTAAAAATAAAAATAAAGTTGGTTATAATAATATATGAATAATATTGAATTTAATGATAAACCTAGAGAAGAATGCGGAGTTTTTGGTATTTATTCTAAAGAAATAAAGAAAGATATATTAAAAACATTAAATTATGCACTTTATTCCTTACAGCATAGAGGACAGGAAAGTGCAGGTATTACCGTATCAAATTACAAACATTTATTTACTTATAAATCTATGGGGCTTGTATCAGACCTATTTTCAAGCAATATACCTAAAGATACAGAAGGAAATATTGCTATAGGACATGTAAGATACTCTACTACAGGTGCTAGTAAAATAGAAAATGCTCAGCCTCTTGAAAACCTTTTCAGATTAGGACAAATTGCCATAGCTCATAATGGAAATTTAACTAATGCTGAAGAATTAAGATATGAACTTGAAGAAGGAGGAGCAACATTCAATGCCACTTCCGATACAGAAGTTATTATAAAACTTATAGCTAGAAAAACAGTTAGTAACTTTATAGAAGGTATTAAAGAATGCGTTAATATTATAAAAGGTGCTTTTGCTCTTGTTATAGTAGTAGATGGTAAGCTTATAGGTGTAAGAGACCCATATGGAATAAGACCTTTATGTTTGGGTACTAATGCTAACGGCGATTATTTTCTAGCCTCTGAGTCTTGTGCTTTGGATGCTGTAGGATCTAAATTTATAAGAGATATAGAAGCAGGAGAAATGGTTATAATAGATGAAGAAGGCGTAAAATCATTTAAATATGCTAAAGATAAGGTTAAACATTATCCTTGTGCTTTTGAACATATATATTTTGCACGCCCTGAAAGCAATATAGACGGCATTAATGTTTATAATGTAAGATTCCAAACAGGTGTATTGCTTGCCAAGAAAAATAAAATAGATGCTGATATAGTTATAGGTGTTCAGGACTCTGGTACAATAGCAGCATTAGGATTTGCTAAAGAAAGCGGCATTCCATATAGCATAGGTTTGGTAAAAAATAGATATATAGGAAGAACTTTCATAATGCCTGAACAATCTTCAAGAGAAGAAACAGTTAAATTAAAATTCAATCCTTTAAGACATTTAATAGATGGAAAAAGAGTAATACTTATAGATGACTCATTGGTTAGAGGAACTACAAGCAGAATATTAATAGATATTGTTAGAAAAGCAGGTGCTAAAGAGGTGCATTTCAGATCTGCTTCACCTGTTATAAAAAGTCCTTGCTACTATGGAGTTGATATATCTTCTAAAAAAGAGCTTATAGGAGCTAAACTCTCTGTAGAAGAAATCAGAAAAGAAATTAATGCTGATACTTTAGAATATCTCACTATAGAAGATATGCTTGAAGCTTTACAAAATCAGAATTACTGTATAGGCTGTTTCACAGGAGAATATCCTACTGAAATACCAAACAAACCTTTAGCTGAAAAAACTTGCTGACATAATAAAAATATTTATGTACTAATTGACTTTTTTATCAATAAATTTATTATATAATTATGAAAACATATAATAAAGTTGAGGTTAGAAATTATTATGAAAGAAGTTTCTTATAAAATTTGTATGAATGAAGAAGAGTTAGTAAATGCTCTTATGTCAGATGATGATGTTATTTATATAGAACATAAGCTTGGAAATAAAGTTTCTAACATAAAAAATACAGGAAAAATAGCATGGGGCGTTCTTATAGGAGGCGTTTTAGTTGCTGCTACTGCTATAGTATCATCAAAGAAATTCGGAAAAGATAAAGCATTAATAGCTTCTTCCATAGCTACTATTCCTTCTGCAGGCGTGGCAATTATATATATAGGACTTCCGTCTACTATATCATTAATACAAATAATTATTCAGGCATATAAGAAAAATGACGGTATTAACGGTGCTAAAGATTTAGTATTAAAATTAAGAAATAACTATTATATAGCTGAGAAAGACAGAGAAAAACTTACACTTAAAAAAACTGCCGATGAAAAAGTCAAAGAAGTAAAAATAACAGAGATTAAAAAAGCAAAAGAAGAAAAATAAAATTTAATTAATAATAATTAAAAAGACTTTGCTGAATATTAAAATCAAGCAAAGTCTTTATTTTTATTAAAACTATAAATTATAGATTATTAAGTCTATTTAAAACTTCTATATAAGCCTCTTCAATAGAACCTAAATCTCTTCTAAATCTGTCTTTATCTAATTTTTTACCAGTTTCTTTATCCCAGAATCTGCAAGTATCAGGAGTAATTTCATCAGCTAAAAGTATTTCACCTTTATCGTTTTTACCAAATTCTACTTTGAAGTCAACTAAAGTAATACCTATTTTATCTAAAGCATCTTTTAATAAATTATTAACTTTTGCAGTTACTTCATAAATATATTTTAATTCATCATAAGTAGCAAGCTTCAAAGCAACAGCATGATGATCATTGATTAAAGGATCACCGTATTCATCATTTTTATAGCAAATTTCAAATATAGTATTAGGAGGAACTGTACCCTCTTCTATGCCAAGTCTTTTAGCCATAGAACCTGCTATTAAATTTCTAACAATTACTTCCAATGGGAAAATTTTAACTTTCTGACAAAGCTGTTCTCTGTCGCTTAATTTTTCTATAAAATGTGTTTTAATTCCATTTTTTTCAAGCATTTTGAAAAGTAAAGTTGTTATTTCATTATTCATAACCCCTTTATCTTTTATAGAGCCTTTTTTTTCTCCATTGAAAGCAGTAGCATCATCTTTATAATACACGATTATTTCATCAGCATTATCTGTAGCATAAATCTTTTTAGCTTTTCCCTCGTACATCATTTCTTTTTTTTCTTTAGACATATATTAACTCCTATTATAGTTAAACTTTTTATATATATTCTATTTATTATATATCTTTTTTAATTATTTTACTATATAGTATTTTAAAAATAAAAACTCATTAAATATCAAATTCAATAGGCTTTTCATTATCAGCAATAAAATCTTCTTTCATTTTCTGTCTGTAAGCAATTAATTTATTTTTAATATCGCTATATTTTAAAGCAAGCATTTCTACAGCAAGCATACCTGCATTATAAGAATTATTAATACCAACAGTAGCAACAGTAATAGGTTTAGGCATCTGCACTATAGAAAGTAAAGCATCCATTCCGTCAAGATTGCTTGCACTAATAGGAACTCCTATAACAGGAAGTATTGTTTTTGAAGCTATTACACCAGGTAAATGAGCAGCAAGTCCTGCACCAGCTATTATTACTTCATAATTATTTTCTTCTATATGTTTTATAGTTTTTTCAAGATGTTCAGGCACTCTATGAGCAGAAAGAACAAAGGCTTTATATTCTATTCCAAATTCTTTTAAACAAGAAGCAGCATTTTTCATTTTATCAGTATCAGATCTGCTTCCAAATATTATAGCAACTTTCATGTTTTCTCCTAATAATAAATTTCAATATATTATAAATAAAAATATAGTATAGTCAAATATTATTAAGAAAATTAATATAAGAAAAATAAAAAAGTAAATTTATTTTTTTATGATATGATCCATAGACTTAGTGTCTTTACTTCCGCATTTTGGACATTTAGCACCAAACCCAAATAAATTAAGAACGGAAGGTCTTTTTTAGAAGAAAAAATTTTCCGCATGAATTGCATTTATACATAAAAGTCGGATTAAAAGGAAGCATAATAAACTCATAAATTAATTTTTATATAATAGTATTATAGTATATATGCATGACAGTTTTTGACATAATATTAAAAATGGGTTACTTTTAAATAAATAAAAATAACCCATTTTTTATATAAAATTATAATAATGATTCTATAAATTGTTTTGCTACTCTAGGACTTCTTCCTGCACTTCTTATAGCATAGCCTTCAGCCTGTTTTATTAATTCATCTTTATCCATTTTTATATTATTAATTTCAGCATAAGAAAGTACAATGTCTGTAAATAAATCTTTATCAGGTCTTTGATATGTTATTATTATACCGAATCTATTAGTTAAACTCATTATCTGCTGAATAGTATCTTCTATATGAATATCATCTCCTGTTCTATCTTGGAAATTTTCTTTTATTAAATGTCTGTAATTTGAAGTAACATAAACTACAACATTTGAGGGGAAAGAATTAACTCCTCCTTCAAGTATAGCTTTTAAATATGAAAAAGTATCATCATTTGAAGAAAATGTTAAATCATCTATAAATATTATAAATTTAAGAGGACTAAAACTCAAATCTTCTATTATATCAGTTATAAATGATAATTGACTTTTTTTAACTTCTATAAGTCTTAATCCATCATCTTTAAACATATTTGCTACTGCTTTTATAGTGCTGCTTTTTCCTGTTCCGGCATCTCCGTAAAGAAGTATATTATTTGCTTTTTTACCTTCAAGAAGACTTTTAGTATTTGCTATAACCTTGCTTCTCTCTCTTTCATAGCCATATAAATGTTTTATATCCTGCATATCCTGATGTTTAGCAGGTATTATATTCTTTTTGTCATCGAGAGTAAACATATTATTATTATAAAATATTCCATGACCTTTTTTAGACATTTCTTCTATATGTTTTTTATATAATTCATAAAAGTTTATTTCATCACAGTCTAATTTTGATATTTGACTTGAATATTCTTCTGAAAATAATGTATTAAAGTCAAATGAAGATAAAAATTCAAAAAAATTTAATTCATTTTTTAATGACTCTTCCAAATTATAATCTAAATTATCTTTCTTTATATATTTACTTATATAAATATTATCATCTTTAAATATATAAGTTAATAAATAATCAGCTATATTATTATTATGTTTAAAAAGTTCATATAAAAAGTCTGAATAATAATCTATCAATTTTATTTCATTGTTTTTATTATCATCATCATAAGCTTCTAAAAACTTAATTAGCTTTTTTATTACTTTATTTTTAAGTATATCCCTAAATATTACTATACTAGAAAACCCTATTCTCATCTTTACTATTTTATCATTCATAATATTTTCCATTCCATTTTTAATTTTCCGATTATTGTAAATTTATTACAAAAATATTCAAGTATTTTAATTTTATTTTTAATTTTTTCTACACTACTGTAATATTTTATTAATTTATATGCTATAATAATTGTATTATAAATTATTCGATTCCGAAAATTGTAAAAAGTATATGAATAAATGAGGTTGAATATGAAAATAAGGACAAGGTTTATTATATTTGGTATTTACACTTTTGCTGTTACTATTCTATTAATATATCTTCAGTTTAGAATAGTAAGAAGTGTTACAGAATATAGTAATATATATCAGCATACTATAAAATCATCTGCTATAGCAAGACAGTATCAGCAAAATTCAGCCTATTTAACTCAATTTGTTAGAAGTTATGTAGCAACTGCTAATCAAAAATACGAACAAGCATATAATGACTGTATAGGAATATCAGGCGGAACAAAGCCTACACCAATGAATTATGACAGAGGATTATATTGGTCTCTATACTTAGGAAGCGGTACTAAACCATATCAAGACGGACAGACAAAATCATATGCAGATGTTATGAAAGAACTTAACTTCTCTCAGGATATGTTTGATCTTTTGGCTTTATCAAAAAGCAGATCTGAAGAATTGGTAAAATTAGAAGTTCAGGCTATGGATATAATAAAATCAATACCAAGAAATGCAGACGGAACTATACCTGATGAATATAAGGCAAGACAATTAGAAGCCATAGAATTAGTTAATGGTGATGAATATGAAAGAAGAGTTTCAGAGATAATGACTCCTATAAGCCAGTTTTTTGATAAATTAGAAAGCGATAATGCTATAAAGTTACGTGCGGCAGCTTATGAAGTAAGAAATGATACTATATTATTTTTTATAGGTTTATTATTAGTAGGTTCATCTGTTGTAGTGTTCTTGGCTTCTTTAGGAAAAACTATAGGAAAAAATTTAAGATTATGCGTAGAATTAGCTTCTGAAATATCTAATGGTAATTTGACAGCAGAAATAGATGAGAGATTATGCAAAGGTAATGGAGAATTTGCTTCATTACTTAAAAGTTTCAGAGATATGATATCACATTTAAGAGAAATTATTTCAAGAGTATTACAAAGCTCTAAAGAAATATCTGAAGCTGCTACAGAAATAGCACAAGGAAATACTGACTTATCAACAAGAACAGAAATGCAGGCTTCTCATTTGGAAGAAACAGCTTCTTCTATGGAACAGATAGCATCTACTATAAAATCTTCTGCTGATAATTCTGTAAGAGGAAATCAAATGATGCAGGATTCTGAAAAATCTGTTCAGGAAGCCGGAGAAATAATTGAAGCTACTACAAATAACATAGAACTTGTATTTGAAGCAAGTAATAAAATCACAGACATTACAAAAATAATAGAAAATATAGCATTCCAAACTAATATATTAGCTCTTAATGCTGCTGTAGAGGCTGCAAGAGCAGGAGAACAAGGTAAAGGTTTTGCTGTTGTTGCTACTGAAGTTAGAAACCTAGCTCAAACTAGTCAGTCTTCTGTTAAAGATATTACTTCTCTTATAGCAGATGCTAATGAGAAAATAAAAACAGCTACAGAAACTGCCAGAAAATCCAAAGAAATATTTATGGACATAGAACAAAAAATAGAAGATACCTCTAGAATTATGCAGGATATTAGTGCTATGGCAGTAGAACAGCAGGCAGGAGTTGATCAAGTTAATGTAGCAGTATCTCAAATGGATCAATCCACTCAGCAGAATGCTGCTTTAGTAGAACAGGCAACAGCTTCTTCTGAAGGATTAATGGGACAAGCTAAAGAATTAGTTGATTTAATGCATTTCTTTAAAGTGTAATATAAAAAATATTTATTCATATAAAAACAATAACGGTATCATTTACTGTTATTGTTTTTTTATTATATTAAAAAAAATAATATTTTGCTATTAATTATAGCATTTTAATTAATCATATTATATAATTGATATCGTTATTTGATTTTTAATAAAAAACAATGGAGATATATCTATTATGACATTTACAGATTTAATTATGACTTTAAATAAATTTTGGAGCGAGAACGGATGTATAATACAGCAGGGATATGACTTAGAGGTAGGAGCAGGTACATTTAACCCAGCAACAGCATTAAGAGCATTAGGACCAGAGCCTTTCAGTGTAGCCTATGTAGAACCATCAAGAAGACCAACAGACGGAAGATACGGAGAAAATCCTAACAGACTTCAGCATTATTATCAGTATCAAGTTATAATGAAACCATCTCCAGAAAATATTCAGGATTTATATATACAAAGTTTGGAAGCATTAGGAATAAGCTTTAAAGATCATGATATAAGATTCGTTCATGATGACTGGGAATCCCCTACTCTAGGTGCTTGGGGCTTAGGTTGGGAAGTATGGCTTGATGGTATGGAAATAACTCAGTTTACATACTTCCAAGCTGTTGGAGGAATAAATTTAAAACCTATAACAGGTGAAATTACTTACGGACTTGAAAGAATATGTATGTATTTGCAAAATATAGATAATGTTTATGACTTGGAATGGGGACATGGAATAAAATACGGTGATGTACATTTACAAGGAGAAAAAGAATTTTCTAAATACAATTTTGAAGTTGCTGATACTGATATGTATTTCAGACATTTCAAAGAATACGAAGAAGAATGCGATAGATGCTTGGCTAATGGATGTGTACTTCCTGCTTATGATATGGTTATGAAAAGTTCGCATGTATTTAATATGCTAGATGCTAGAAATGCTATAAGCGTAACAGAAAGAGCCGGATATATTGCTAGAGTAAGAGAACTTATGAAAAAAGTTTCTGCTGCTTATATAGAATCAAGAGAAAAATTAGGTTATCCATTAATAAAAAATAAGTAAGTTATTTATTTAAAAATTATTATTTATTATAATATTATTACTAAAGACTATATATTAATTGTTTTATTAAGTTTTTAAAGCGATAATAAAAAAATATTAATTATAAGGCTGTCATTTATATAATGGCAGCTTTTTATTTTTATTTTGTAATGCTTTATAATTATAAATTTAATTATTTTTTGTTATAATTGGTTTATCTTAAATATATCTTTATATTACCGGTTTATTTTTATATTCAATATTTATTGTACATATTAATATAAAATATAACAAATACATTATTACTTTTTAATATGAAAAAGGTTATTTTTATTATATATAATATTGACATTATTTTTTTATCTTGTATAATATTATTAGTAATTAATACTATTAAGTAATTATTTTTAAAAAAGGAGACTAATATTATGCCTAGTTTTGCAAATCCGTTTAATGCAAATGTTAATAGAAAAGTGACTAAAGAAGAATTAATACAAGCTGTAAGACTTGATATTGCTGGAGAATTGGAGGCTATATATCTGTATGATGCTCATGTTATGGCTACAGATGATCCGGTTGCAAAGGCAGTATTAGCTGACATAAGAGATGAAGAAAAAGCACATGTCGGAGAGCTTATGGCTTTGCTTAGACATTTAGACCCTAAAGAAGCAGAACATTTTGAATCCGGACAATTAGAAGTTAAAGAGATGATGGAAGAGCTTGGAATAAAAGAACCTAATTTATCCGGACTTACAGTTGGAAGTTTGAAAAAAGACTGATAAGTTTTAAAAATTATTAATACAAGGAGGAATATATGGATTATTTAGCTAGAGAAAGTTCGCCTTTTGAAGAAAGTTTTTGGCAGAATATAGATAAAGTTGTTGTTGAAACAGCAAGCAGAACACTTATAGGAAGAAGATTTTTATCTATTTATGGGCCTCTCGGTGCAGGTGCTATAAGCGTTCAATATGATAAGAGCGACAGAGAAGAAGTTTTTGAAGATGGTTTCGTAAAAACTTCAGGAAGAAAATCTGTTGAGCTGCCTCAAATTTATCAGGATTTCACTCTATTATGGAGAGATTTGGAAAATAATATTTCAAATAAACTTCCTTTAGATTTATCAATAGTATCTCAGGCTGCTCAGACACTTGCTAATAAAGAAGACAATTTAATATTCAATGGAAATGATTTTCTTGAATTAAAAGGTATACTTAATGCTGAAGGAGCACAAAAATTACAAATCTCTGATTGGGGACAAGGTGAGAATCCTTATACTGATATAGTTAAAGCTATAAATATGATTAGAGAAAAAGGCATTGTTGGAAGATTCGTACTATGTTTAAGCCAATCATTATATTTTGACCTACAGAGAATACAGCAAGGAACTGGAATGACAGAAGCTCAAAGAATATCTAGTATGATTGGAAATCTTTACAATGTACCTGTTATAAAAGGAAAGAAAGCTGCATTGATTTGTGCTGAACCTCAATATATGGATTTAGCTGTTGGAATAGATATGTCTACTGCATATTTAGAACAGAAGGATTTAAATCATAGCTTTAGAATAATGGAAACTATAATACCTAGAATAAAAGACTCTAATGCAATAGTTGTTTTAGAATAGTTTGTTTCATAATAACTCTTTAAAAATTATAAAACCTGCAGATAAATAAATCTGCAGGTTTTGTTTTTATGATATTGTTTTTTTATTAATTTACTATATAATCTAATAAAATGTTAAATGCCATTTCAATTCAAAATATAATAGCTTTATGTTCTTATAAAGCAAGCAAGCAAGCAAGCAAGCAAGCAAGCAAGCAAGCAAGCAAGCAAGCAAGCAAGCAAGCAAGCAAGCAAGCAAGCAAGCAATAATCTAATATATTTTCATTTATATAAATATCTATTTTCTTATATAGGTACATCATTTAATTGCATATCATGTTATGCAATCGGTTACATTTTAACATTTTTCAAAATTAATTATAAACATATACAATATGAGGTCTAAAATGTCATACCATTGCGAATGTGAACAATGTAAAAATAAAGAATTTAATCCTGAAGATTATATTATAAAAGAAGAAGATTTCAAAGTACTAGATGAAGAACGCCCTTTAGGTATATCAGGACATTTAAGAGTAAAAGATGAGGCTATGAGCTTAGCTGAATGTATAGATTCATGCATTGATGCCTTAGATGAACTTATAATCACATATAATAAATCAACTGACAATACAGAAGAAATATTAAAAGAATATGCACAAAAATATCCTGATAAAATAAGACTTTATTATTATAAGCCTAATATAATTTTATATGATAATAATAAGTATTTGGAAAAATTTCCTATTTTGCATAATTTATGTAATTATTATAATTATGGCTATATAAAAATAAAATATAAATACTATATGAAAATAGATGCTGATCAAATATATTTTACTGATAAATTATTAAGTATTAGGAAAGCTTTATTTAAAGATATTTCAAAAGAAATATCAGAACTTAATTTTTATAATAAACTTCTATGGTTTATCCCTATTAGAAAAATAAGATCTATATTGAGATATAAAAAAGAGAAAAAACTATTAAATAAAATTTTAAATAGTAATTATATTGATCTTGATAAAATTTCTGATATTTATGATCTAATATTATATTATAAACTTATTATAAGAAAAAGTTGCTATTTTTCATTAGGCGGAATTAACTTAATAAAATTTAATAATAAACTTTGTTTGAATACTGGTAATCTATTAAATGGATGTGTAGGAGATCATAGTATATGGATTCCAAATAGTAAATCAAAATATATAATGGAAAAAAATGCTGTTACAGAAAATATTCATTTGGATGATAAATTCCATATATGCGGTACTGGAATTTTATGGGTTCATTTAGGAGACATAAAAAAACAACATAGTTTAGCAAAAGGATTTGATGTAATCTATTACGAAGATATAAATAGAAAAGAAAATTTCATATATAAAGTTGCTATACCAATGATACATATGTATTATAAAGATCATTTTTTTGATAATGATAAAAAATATTTAACAAAAGAATTTTATGACAGATTTTTAAAGAAACCTCTTGAATATGCAATAAAAAATCAAGATAAATTATGGTAATTACATATAGATTATGATATTAATTCATATGTAAAATATATAGTATTTATAATATAGTTTTCACTTATTATAATTAATATTTCTATCAATTATTATTAAATATAATTTGTTCTCTATAAGTTTTATTTTTATATATTGTTTTTTTATTAATTTACTATATAATTTATTAAAATGTTAAATACAATTTCAATTCAAAATATAATAGCTTTATGTTCTTATAAAGCAAGCAAGCAAGCAAGCAAGCAAGCAAGCAAGCAAGCAAGCAAGCAAGCAAGCAAGCAAGCAAGCAAGCAAGCAAGCAAGCAAGCAAGCAAGCAAGCAAGCAAGCATCTAATAAAAATTGTAAATTCAAACAAAAACCTATTTTCTCTTATAGGTGTACTAGTCTATTGCATAATATTATATTTAATAAAATTTTACTTCAAAATAACTACAATTTTCAATACAAAATTATTAATGATATAATCTAGGAGTATAAAATGTCATACCATTGCGAATGTGAACAGTGTAAAAATAAAGAGTTTAATCCTGAAGATTATATTATAAAAGAAGAAGATTTCAAAGTACTTGATAAAGAACGTCCTTTAGGTATATCTGGACATTTAAGAGTAAAAGATGAGGCTATGAGCATAGCTGAATGTATAGATTCCTGCATTGATGCCTTAGATGAACTTATAATCACATATAATAAATCAACTGATAATACGGAAGAAATTTTAAAAGAGTATAAAAATAAATATCCTGACAAAATAAGGATTTATTATTATGCTCCAAATTTAATAAAATATGATAAAGATGAATATATTACAAAATATTCTGAATTACATTATTTATATAATTATTATAATTTTGGTTATGTAAAAATAAAATATAGATATTATATGAAAATAGATGCTGATCAAGTATATTTTACAAAAAAATTACTAGATATAAGGGAAGCATTATTAATAGACATAAACGATAAAAGAAATATTGATACCAAAATATTATCTTTTCTAAAAATTGATAAAATAGCATGGTATATTCCAATAAAAAAACTAAGAAATACTTTCAGATCTTATTTCATAAAAAAAATCTTTAATAAAGACATAATTCCTGAAATGTTTGCATATGAATATCTATTTTCATTTAAAGAACTTATAATATATAATAGGATTAAAAGCGTAGATGATTTTAGTTTAGAACTTGGAGGATTTAATACTATTATAAATAATGATGAATTATTATTATATACAGACGATTTCATATTTAATGGATGTGTAGGAGACCATAATATATGGAAGCCTGATTCAAATTATAAATATCAATTGTATACTGCAAACGGTTTAGAAATAATTAATAAGTTAAGACCAACAGTTATAATTGGATTTTGTTGGATTCATTTTGGTTTTATAAAAAGAAGAATTACATTGAATAGTAAATTACATATAGATGTTTTAAACATAAAAAATACAACTTGGAAAGATATGAAAGATATTATATTATCTGTTAATAATAATAAATATAATTCAGAATTTGCTAAAAATACATATTTGATCTTTGGTGATAAATATTTCGATATTGATAAAAAATATGTTACAAAAGAATTTTATAATAGATATTTAAAAAAACCTCTTGAATATGCTATAAAAAATCAAGATAAGTTATGGTAATTATTTATACTTTATGATCCGCTCTATTATTACGCCTATTAATATAGTGAATATTCCAAGTATGATAAAAAATATCCAAGCATTCATTTCTAAATAAAAATATTCAAAATATCTTATATACATATTTAAAATAATGAAAAATATAGAATATCTTACTATTGAAGAAATTTTTAATTTATAGCCTATTATAAAAGTTATTATATCTGATACAAAAAACAAAATACTATATATTAATAATTCCATAGTCTTAGGTTTAAATATCATAACTTCATTTGAATTTCCCAATATAGACATTACAGCAAGTATTATATTCAAATATAATATACCAACCGTATAATATATGATTGAGAAATTATAATATCTCTCCCCTAATTTTTTATTTATATTAGTTATACCTATTAAAAACATTAATATGCTTGTTATAATAAATCTTATATAATTATTAATATTGAAAGTTATTTCCGGTATAATATCGAAACCTTCAAAACCATACCAAGTAATTAACCCTATAACAGCTATTGAAAGCACAGCATAATTTCTTTTTATATAAGCTATTATAAAAAATAATATTATACTTATAAGAGATAATAAAATAAAATTATCTTTATTATGAGTTATAATATATGATACAGTAAAAATAAATGCTGATAAAAATATTGAAGAAATGGCTATTATAGCAGAGGAAGTTTTAGGCAAATATATATCTTTTCTTTTAAAAATTTCGTCAATTATAAATCCCGATACAAAAAGCAAAGCAAATAAAAATGCTATAAAATAAAGAGAAAAAATATAGAAACTTATAAAGGCTATAAATCCAATTGATACCATTATAATACCTGTTATCATTATAGCTTTTATAATAGGCTGCCAATCTATATAATCATCTCTGTATCTTTTGGATAATGTTTCAAACTGCTCATCAGTTATGAGATTATCTTTATTCCATTTCTTTAATTCTTTGAGTAAAAATCTGTTTTTGCTTCCCATAATATTTAATAGTCTTTAAATATTTCGTTTTTTATAAATTTTATATTATCTAATGTATATCTAGTATAATCATTATCATTATGCTTCATAGTTCTTAAAGCTCTTATATATTTAATAAAATTCATAAAAGTATTCATTAAATTGGAAGGAACAATATTTTCAATATCAGATTTTATACTGTCATTGAAACTATCACTATTTTCTAATATTATTAAATTACAAAATTCATCTTTATGTTTGAAAAAATTATCCAAATCATTATTTTCTAAATATGAAATAAGTTCATTTAATTTATCAGCTATTAATTGTAAATCTTTGTTACTCATATATATAATTAAATATTATAATAAAATAATTGCAATAGCTAAAAACGAATATTTATAAAATAGAGTCATAAACGTAAGTAAATTTTACATTTATAGATAAATTTTATGTCTATATAAATCAACATGTAGAATAAGTATTATAAAATATATTAAAATCTATATTTTAGGTAAATTTTTTGTAAATTATATTGACAAATACCTGTTTTAGGCTATACTTATAATTGTAAAGATAATTTACATAGTTACTAACAACAATCAAATATTTATAAATTAAAGGAGATTTAACTATGACTAAAAAATTATTCGCTTTATTAATAACTTTAACTATAATTTCTACTTCAAACGCTTTTGCTGATTGGGTTGTTCCTGCTTCTTCACTTCCTCAAAAAGCTAAAAGTTTCATACAGCAAATTTATCCTGGTGTACAAATATGGAAAGTAGAAAGAGATGACGGAAAATTTGAAGTGAAATTATCAAACGGTTCTAAAATAGACTTTTTATACAATGGTGATTGGCATAGCATAGACGGCGAATATAATGCTGTACCTTTCAATGCTTTACCTGCTAATATAGCAAACACTATAAGAAATACTTATCCTCAGGCTGCTGTAATAGATGTAGAAAAAGAATGGGGCAATTACAAAGTAAAATTAAATAACTTTATGGAATTATTCATCTCTTCTAATGGACAGTTAATGGGACAGAAATTCGATGATTAATTACAAATATATTATTAATATTATTTCATGAAAAATACTAAATAAAAATAGGGGGCTATAAAAAGCCCTCTTTTTTATAGATATTAATAATAATATTATTTATTTTCAGGTCTTAAAGAAGCTTTTAAATTAGAGAAAAACTCCTCCTCATTCATAGCCATTTCTTCAGGCAAATTTGCACTCATCTCTTCCAAGAATACAGAAGGTGTACACTCAACTTTTTTTCCCATTTTAGTTCTGCTCCTGCAATATGTAAGAGTCAAATGCTTTTTAGCTCTAGTCATAGCAACATAGCAAAGTCTTCTTTCTTCCTCTAATCCATTTTCATCTAAACTCTTTTGATGAGGCATTATACCATCTTCCATACCACATATATAAACATAAGGGAACTCTAATCCCTTAGCAGCATGTATACTCATAAGCATTATTCCTTTCTTTTTATCCTCATCATCATTTTGTTCTTCTATACTCATTAATAAAATTCTATCTAAATAATTTTTTAAAGTAGCATTTTTATTTGATTTCTCATATTCAAGTATGCCGTTCATAAGAGATTCTACGTTTTCCATTTTTTTAGCACCCTGCTCTTTTGTATCGCTTGAGTTTAAAATCTCATTATGATAAGCAATAACATCTAAAAATTTATTAATGTTTTCATATAGTTTAGGACGCTCTAAGGCATTTTTATCAACAGTAAATAAATTATGATAATGATCTATAACTTCAAGAAAATCTTTTATACCTGCCTTAGCCTTAGGAGAAATATCATCCATACTCTCATAATTAAGCAATGTCTCATATAATGAAACTCCATTTTTTATACTAGCTTCATTGAGATTATTTATTGCAACAGCCCCGATTCCTCTTTTAGGTATATTTATAACCCTAAGCAAAGATACTTCGTCTTCAGGATTAACGAATAAATTAAGATAAGCAAGTATATCTTTAATCTCTTTTCTTTCATAAAATTGAAAAGCTCCTACTACAGTATAAGGCAAACCTCTAAGCCTGAAAGCCTCTTCAAAAAGTCTTGACTGTGCATTCATTCTAAAAAGCACAGCAAAATCTTCATAATTTAATCTTTTACTTATAGAATAATTTATTATAGAGTCTGCTACAAACTGAGCTTCTTCTCTTTCATCTTCGCAAGGCATTATAGTAGGAGGTATTCCTTCCTCGCCTTCTGCCACTACTTTTTTATCTTTTCTTTGAGTATTATTGCTTATTACAGAATGTGCTGCTTCAAGTATTGCTTTTGTACTTCTGTAATTTTTTGTAAGCGTTACTATTTTTGCATCAGGGTATTCATTTTCAAATGATAATATATTAGATACATCAGCACCTCTGAATGCATATATACTTTGATCATCATCGCCCACAACAGCAATATTTCTATATTTTGATGCTAATAAAGTGGTAAGTTTATACTGTGCAAAATTAGTGTCCTGATATTCATCTACCATTATATATCTGAATCTCTCCTGATATTTATTAAGAACTTCAGGAAACTCTACATATAAATCTATTGTAAGATTAATAAGATCATTAAAATCAACTGCATTATATCCTTTTAAATAGCTTTGATAAACTTCATAAACTCTCTTTGCTATCTTTTCTAAATCATCATGAGGCTCTACTTCATAAGGCTTCATCAAATTATTTTTAAATCTATCTATATACCAAGCAAATAAATTTTCATCATAATTGAGAGTGTTAATTTTTATTTCTCTTAAAATATTTCTTATTAAAGTACGGCTGTCAGATGAAGAATAAATACTGAAATTATTTTTGTATCCAAGTTTTTCAATATCGCCTTTCAATACTCTAACACAAAAAGAATGGAAAGTACTTACTACCAATTGTTTTGGTTTTTCTTTTAGAAGTTTTGTTATACGTTCACGCATTTCGGCTGCTGCTTTATTTGTAAAAGTAACAGCTAGTATCTGGCTAGGAAGTACACCATGTTTTATTAAATATGCTATTCTCTCTGTAATAACTCTAGTCTTACCGGAACCTGCACCAGCCAATGCAAGCAATGGTCCGTCAATATGTTCTACTGCCTGTCTTTGTTCTTCATTTAACATTAATGCCATAATTAAAAATACCTCTCATTTTGAAGAGTTATTATATATTATATTAAAATAATGTAAAATTTATATTTTTTAGTTTTTTCATCATATTTATAAAATGCATATAAAAAATAAAATATATTTGCAAAAATATTTGAAAATGATACTATAAATAACATAATTTTTTAATTAAAAGCAATTATAAGGAAACAAAATGAATATAGATAATATTAATGATATAAGAAAAAAAGTAAAAACTGTAAAAATTGGAAATGTTTTGATAGGCGGAAATAATCCTATAAGCATTCAATCTATGACAAATACAGATACTAGAAATATAAAAGACACTGTTAATCAAATAAAATCACTTGAAGATGCAGGAGTTGATATAGTAAGACTTGCTGTTTTGGATATGGATGCTGCTAAAGCCATTAAAGAAATAAAAAATCAAACAAAAGTTCCTTTAATTGCTGATATACATTTTGATTATAGATTAGCATTAGAAAGTATGAAAAGCGGTATTGATTCTTTAAGACTTAATCCTGGTAATATAAAAGACAAAGAAAAAGTAAAAGAAGTTATAAAAGAAGCCAAAGAAAGAAATCTTACAATAAGAGTTGGAGTTAATGGCGGAAGTTTAGACAGAAGCGTATATAAAGAAGTAACTCCTGAAAACATGGTAAAAAGTGCCGCTGAACATATAAAATTAATGGAAGATTTGGATTTCACCAATATAAAAGTTTCTTTAAAATCTTCAGACATAAAAACCACAATAGAAGCTAATACTTTATTCAGAGAAAAATTCGATTATCCTATACATTTGGGAGTAACAGAAGCAGGTACTTTAAGAAGCTCTCTAATAAAAAGTACAAGTGCATTATCATATTTAATAATGCAGGGAATAGGAGACACTATAAGATATTCTATAACAGGAGATCCTGTAGAAGAAGTAATGGCTGGAAAAATGCTTCTTAAATTCTTAGGAATAAGAAATGAACCTTCTATAGAAATAATATCATGTCCTACATGCGGAAGATGTCAGGTTAATGTTGAAGAGGTGGCAAGCTTTATAGAAAAACATGTTCAGAATATAAAAAAGAATATCACTATAGCTATTATGGGATGTGTTGTAAATGGTCCAGGAGAAGCAAGGCATGCTGATTTCGGAGTGGCTGGAACAGGTGATGGAAATTTTATATTTTTTGAAAAGGAAAATGAACCTATAAAAATAGCTAAAGATAATATTATAACTTTCCTTACAAAAAAGATAGAAGAATTTTAAAAGCTAGTTTATTAAATTATATGATTAAATAATTATAAATTAGTAGGATATGTTTTTATATATTAATAATGCATAATCAGAATATATAATTTTTTTTTAATAATAAAATATTATTATTGAAAAAAATGTAAATTTATGCTACTTTTTCTTTACAATCTTCTTATAATAAAGTATAGAAAATGCATAGAAAAAATATTAGAGATATAATATTCAATATAGATGAGGCGTATAGAAATAAATTATACTTTTTATCTGAAAGACTTCTTAAAGATATAGTAGATAAAGAATTGCAATATTATAAATTATATCTTTTATATGCATATTTAACACAATTAGAAAATGATGAAGAAAAATTAAAAATATCAATTCATTACTCTTCAAAAACTATAGAATATAATAAACATTATCTATTAGCATATTGCTATAGATACAAGGCAAGCAAAAGATTATTAGAAATATGTAAAGACAATAAGTTAAAAAAACAATTAGAAAAATTAATTAGTAACGATATAAATTATTTAAAAAACTCATCTAACAATTTTATAATAAAAAAGCATATTAAAAATTTTATTAAAAATCCATTATCCTATTATGATAGAAATAAACTTATATTAAAAACTTCTTCTCAAATAAAAAAATACATGAAATATTTCAATAGAGAAAAATCAAAATATGATTATATAGACATAATGGAAAATTATAACTTCTTCATAAAAAATAATGATAATGATTATGAAGCATATAATTTAAGGGGATTTTTAAAATATAATCTTAAAATATATGATGAAGCATTAGAAGATTTTAATAAATCTATAAATCTTAATTCCAGACTTGCAGAAAATTATTATAACAGAGCAAAACTTTATTATGCATTAAAACATTATGAAGAAGCCTTAAAAGATTTCAGAAAAGCACAGAAAATATTTGTAAGAAATAATATTGATTCTCCTTTAGATATAATAAAATGCGATCATTATATAGCTTGGTGCAATTATAGTTTGATGAGAGATGAAAAAATATTTTTAGATATTGAAGTAGATGAAGATATTAATGACTTTTCTGAAGGGTACTATAATAGTGCCAAATTAAAATTCAATAAGAAAAATTATGCAGAAGCTTTGAAAATTTTTTCCAAAGTAGATAAAAATAATAAGAATTATGCAAAAACGAAATATTATAAAAATGTATGCAAACATAAAATTAACAACAATATCAATATAAATTTAATAGTTAATACTTTGAGATTATCTGATATTTATAAATATGAAAACGATTTTCATGTTACTGAAAATTTATGCAATGAAGCCTTAGAATACATTGAATCTTTAAAAGAAAAAAATGATTTTTGGTATTTATATCTTAAAGGAATTGCTTTATATGAATTATATGATATTTCTTTTTTGAATTATAAATTAAAAGAAGAGGGATTGTATTATCTTAATAAAGCTAAGGAAAATATTGAAAAAGAAAATAAATATTATAAAAGAATAGAAGAAATAATAACGGATATTACAGAATATGGTATTTGATATAAATAAAAAATCAATAGAATTCAATTATAAGGATTCCAAAAAGAAGATTTCATCTTTGAAAGATATTATAAATGATAAAAAAAATATTTACTTGATTGAAAGCGTATCAGGAAGAGAAAAAGATATTGAAAAAGCTTATAAGTTAAGAAAAATAATAATAAACAATGATAATATATTTGATTATGATCTTTCAAAAAAAATTCAGTATATAGATAAAAATGAAATTAATAATATTATAAATAAATCTAATACATATTTTTTAAGCCGTGATGCATTTATAGAATATTATAATATTTTGTACAATAAAAAAATAGAAAATGAAAAAGATATAAAAAAAATCAAAGATAAAATAAAACAGCCTAAATATATAAAACATATATTTCCGGCATATAAATTAAAAAGCAAAGAAAAAGGCAAAGAAGGTTATTTTTATTCTCTAGAAGAAATGGAATTATTTGATATTGTCATAGAATATTTTGAACTTGAAATGAGTAAGTTAAAAGATATTTTATACAGCGAAAATAATAATTATTATAATATAATAAATGCTAAAATAAAATGCTTTTATAAAAATATTCAAAATTACAAATCAGTAAATAATGATAAAATGATATATTATGATTATAAATTATACTTCATACCTTTTTTTATTTTTGATAATTTCAAGCAAGGAAAAATCACTGAAAAAGAACATAATGAACTTATAAGAATATATAGGAAATTTTATAAATCATTGAAAAAAATCAAAAAAGAAAAAAAAGAATATTCATATATGAAATTCAAATTAGATAATAAAGAAACATTTTATAAAAAAAATCTTATAAAAATATTTGAAGTATTTTCTTATGAGGATTATAAAAATGATTCATATTTAGAAGAGTATATTCAATTGCATAAAGAATTAATAGAATATCAGATAAAATATAACAGATATATAGAATATTATAATAAGTTTTTTAATGATTATATTATAAATTTTTTATATTTTACAGACAGAATTTCTAATGATGATTTTTTATATTTTAAAAAACATATAGAAGAATTAAAAAATATAAACAATGAAAATAATGACAAATATATAAATCTTACAGAAAAAGATGAAAATATAATTTATGAAACAATAATTAAAAATAATCATAAAAAAGTTATTATAGGATATATAGAATTATACAATTTTAACAAACTTTATCATAAATCATCAAAAAAGCATTATAAAAGAAGTATAGAATTAATTTCAGGGTATAATTTCTTTAAAAAAATTTTAAAATAATTTTTGAAGTATTTAAAAAAATGCATACTTCAAATGCAATATTTTATTTTTATCGTATAGTAAATGTCAAAATATTTTATAAACCTAATATTAAAGACTTATAAGGAGGTAAGGTAAAAACTAGAAAAATGATAAATATAATTGAAAAATATGCTAAATTGACTTTTTATTATTATATATTCTTTACTGATAAAATAGTTATGAATATAGGTTTATTATACAAATGTTGATTTTATGGTATATGATCTTTCTAATTATATAGAATCATTATTCATTACTTCTTATATAGGTTAAAGTAGGACTGAGATTCGGACCTAAAGCGTTTAATTAATTTGACATAATCATTTTAAATTAAAACAATCAATATTATAAAAAGCCTGTCTTATATTTTAAGCTATGAGGCAGGTTTTTTATTATTTTTTTATTAAAAAATATAATAAATTAAATTAATAACTATAAAAAACCGAATTTTACTCCATAAATAATACTAAAATACAATAATTAAAGGTATTTATTATGAAAAAAAATTATCTATTAACCATTATATTATTTATTATAATAACTTTTAATATATATCCTAATACTTATCAAAATGCTTCTATAGATAAATACCTTCTTCTTACAATTAATGGTACTATAGATAAATCTCCTATAACTATGTATATAAAAATAAAAAATCCTGATTCTATTATGGAAGGTAAAATAATAAAAATAAAAGGGCATTATAAATACGATGGTACAAATAAAACAATAGAATTGGAAGGAAATATTGATAAAAAAGGAATAACAATAAAAGCTCCTAATAATGAAATTTTTGCTTTTAGTTTGAATGAAAATCAATTATACAATATTATCAATTCAAAAAATGAAATGTATTTCAATATAAATGGAAAATGGAGAAATAGAGATAAATCATCTGAATGCAGTATAAAAAAAGTTAAATTTGTTCACTACATTTATGAACTATATATAGAAAAAGAATATAAAGGTAATTCAGGCTCTATAGGAAGCATATACATAGAAGATAAATCTTTAGCAATATATAAAGGAAGTTTAACCAATATCACATTAGATCAATTAATATACGACATGAATAATAGCCTCTATGAAAACCTAAAAACTAATAGTTCAGAAAATAATTTAAATTATACTGAATCTTCATCTATTTCTGATTATTTTGATGATAATATATTTTCTATTATGAACTATTCTGACGGATACTATGGAGAAAAGGGATTAATATATAGATCTTATGTAAGCATATTCACTACGGTTTCATTGGTAAAAATGAATAATTATTTAGGAAATTTAGTATACGATACAGAAGATTTCAGAACTTTTTTAAAAAATAAAATAAAAGAACAAACCCGCAATTATGATAATGATAATTTTGAAAAGTATTTTGATGAATATATAACTTCTCTTAATTATGCTGAAATATATTTTAATACCGACGGCTATGTAACTATTCATTTCTTTTTCGGCAGAGAAAAATTAGAATACAGCTTTATCAATATAAGCATACAAGAATTAAAACCATATATAAAATCAGATAGTTTTTACATATATCTATTTTCAGACTTTAACTTACAGCAATAATATTAAATATATTAATGTAATAATAATAAATAATTGAATAGGAAATATTTACAAATTATATATATGTGATATAATTGATAAGCGATGCTTTATGTAATAAATAATTTTATATCAACTACAAGTTGGCGATATTTCTTTTATGGTCTTGATATAGTATTGGTTGCTGTATTATTTTATATTATATATATGCTCATGTATAATACAAGAGCTTACAGCATAGCAATAGGTTTTATAATACTATTTTTTATAACTTTAATAGCAAAAGTATTTGGACTTTCAACATTATCATGGATATTTGATAAGTTTTTCCAAGTAGGACTTATAGCTATAGTAGTTCTGTTCCAAGCCGAGATAAAACATGCATTAAGAATACTTGGAGGAAGAGCTTTCTTAAAAAAATCATTCAGATATGATGAAGATCAAATTCAAAAAATATTAAGTGCTACATTCAACTTATCATATAAAGGATACGGTGCTTTAATAGTTTTCCAAAGAAATATATCTCTTCATTCTTTGGTAGACAGAGCGGTAAAACTTAATGCTGACATATCTATAGAACTTGTAGAAGCTATATTTTTTAAGAATAACCCTATTCATGATGGAGCTGCAATAATAATGGAAAATAGAATAGCAGCAGCAAGTGCATATCTGCCCCTCACAGAAATAGAGCCTCAAATAAAAAATAGAAGATTAGGTACAAGACATAGAGCAGCACTTGGTATTTCAGAACAAACAGATGCAGTAGTTATTGTAGTTTCAGAGGAAACTCAATGTGTATCTATTGTTCATAACGGTATATTAGAATATAATTTAAATAGAGAAGAATTAGATAAAAGACTTGGGGAACTTTTAGAGATTAAAAAATGAGCAGCAAAAAAACATCAGATTTAAGTAAATTTAGTTTTAAAAAAGCGTTAGCTCGTGTAACGAATAGATTAGGAATAAAATTATTATGTCTTTTAATGTCATTTTTATTATTCCTATTTGTAAGATATCAAAAAGAATATACTAAAGATTATGTTACTAAAATAGAAATAAAAAATATACCTTCAAGATTATTGATTGCAAATGATATACCTGAAAATATTACAATAACACTAAAAGGATTTAAAGATAATATTTATGAACTTCCTACAGAATTTAGTGCCTATATAGATCTCACAAATGCCGCTATAGGAAGCAATATGTATGAAGTTAATTTGGCTGGTGATATAGACTATTCTAAGATGAATATTTCAGTAAATCCAAGAGAAATACCTATAATATTAGATGAATTATCATACAAAACAGTACCTATAAAAGTACCTACTATAGGAACTGCAGCATACGGACTTACAATTGATAATATAATAGTAAATCCTTCAAACACAATAATATCAGGCCCTAAGGCTTTAATATCATCCATAGATGAAATTAAAACCTATAATGTGGATATATCCGATAAATATTTGGATTATTCTTCTATATCCAGAATACATTTACCTAAAAATATCAAATCTGATGTTTCAAGAGTAAATATCAATATTATTTTTAATAAAAATCTTGATAAAATGGAATTTACTAATATTGCAATAAGCATAGATAATTTAAATGGAAAATTCAAAATTAATGATCACAATCCTCTTATAATAGATAAGGTAGTTTTAGAAGCTAATAAAGTAATGCTTGCTAATTTATCACTTGATGATATTAAATTGTATATAGATTTACGGGATATGACAAATGTCGGTATATATTCAAATGTATCTGTAGAAGCTAATGTACCTATTTATACAAAACTTATAGATATAGAACCTTCATTCTTTGATATTGAAATAATAGAAAGAGAGATATCCGAAAGCAATACGGATGAAAGCAACTTAACTAACGAATAAGGTAAATTAGTAAATAATGAAAAGATTAAAATACGGTGATGTATTAATATTTTTATTTATAATTATTTTCTCATTTTTTTATGCTAAAAATTTGATTTCAAATAAAAGTACTAAAATAATAATAGATACTTATGATAAATCTTTTAGATATGATTTAAATACTGACAGAGAAATTACTGTTAATGGTTTATTAGGTGAATCAAAAATACTTATAAGCAATCATCAAATTATGTTTGAAAGTTCGCCTTGCAGAGATAAATTATGCATCAAAGCAGGTGTACTAAAAAATTCACCTATAATATGCATGCCTAATGGTATATCTATAAGATTCGAAAAAAATATGGAGAACAATATAGAAATTGATTCTGTAGTTCAATAGGAATATTTATGGTATTTTTAGAAAATATAAAATCTCATACAGGCAAAAGAAGAATATATGATGTAATATTTTTTGCATTTTTATCATCATTCATAGCTGCTGTTGAAAACATGTTTCCAAGACCTATACCATATTTCAGAATAGGATTTTCTTTTATTATTATATTAATGGTTGTAGATGTATTTAGTTTCAGAGAATTATTATTACTCATATTTATAAAAAATGTTTCAGTTGCTTTAGCATTTGCTTATATATTAACACCTCCATTTTATTTAGGATTATGCGGAGGTATAACATCAATCATAATAATGAAATTTATGAGTTATTTCAAAAATACATTTTCTGTTCTAGGGGTTAGCTTAGCTGGTTCTTTAATAAGTAATTTATCTCAGGCCTTTCTATCTAAATATTTATTTAAATTGCCTGATATAAGATTTTTAATAGTACCTGTATTTATATTATCACTAATAACAGGAAGTATAGTTGGAATTATCACTATGTTATTATGCACAAATAATACTAAAAAAAGTGATTCTTATGCTGATAATAATTAATTAATAGCAAGTAAAGTTTCCTGTAAAGCCTGCATATATTCTCTTGCCCTTGAAACATTAGGGTTAGCCGGATATTCTGATATAAAAGTATCTAAAACCTTATAAGAATCTGAGTATCTTCCTACTTTGAAATATGATAAACCTATATAAAGCAAAGCCTCAGCATCTAAAGTATAAACATTATTAAGTCTTACTCTATTGTAATAATCTAAAGCCTTATTATAATTCTTTTCATTGTAATATGATTGTGCTATTCTAAATAAAGCATCTTCACCATATTCTGTTCTAGGGAATAATTCAGCTATTTTTGTATAATACATTCTTGACTTTATATAATTACCTTCTACGAATGTTTTATGAGCCATAGCAGGAACCTGTATTAAATATGTTCTTACAACTTCATCATAATATATACTAGTTTTATTATATTTTAAGAAATCCTCATAAGTTTCAAATGCTCTGTCATATTCATTCATATTAAAATAAACTCTAGCTCTTCCTAAAACTGCCAATTCACCGTCATATCTTAGAAAATAGCTTAATGCTTCTCCGTATTTTTTTTGAAGGAATAATTGATAACCATACTGCACATTTATTTTTGAAGTTAAATTTGAATTTCCTGTCTGCAAATTTTCCTGCAATTTTGATATTATATACGGATCTGCATGATTTTCTAATCTTGATATATCAGCATAAGCTAAAATTGCATTTACAGAATATTGAGAAAAATCCGGATTATTAATTATATTAGCAAGTCTCTCTTTTGCCAAAGAATATTTTTTTAATCTTTTCAATGAATCTGCCACCATAAAATATGCTTCAGCTATATTATTTATTGGTCTGGATTTACTATCTATAGATAAATATTCATTTAAATTATTAATAGCCTCTTGATAGTTCTCTATTTCATAACTTCTTTTTCCTTTTTGGAAATATCTTTCAGGAGATGATAATGCTGATACTTTTGTAATAAATACTCCACCCAATATTGCTACTATAGTTATAACAGATGCCAAAACTGCTGCATAAGTCTTCATAAATCATATACTCCAATCATAAATCAGTCAAAACTTGATTTATCCAAAAATTAACTTCTTGTGTATTATAAGATTTTATACGATTAAAAACATCTAATGAATTCTTCTTTCTGCCCAAATACTTATAACATTTTCCAAGAAGAAGATTAATATCATAATATAAATTCCTGTTTATATTTCTTCTAGATATAGGCTCCAATATAGAAGCTGCCTGAGAATAATTTTTTAATTTAAATTGTGCTAAGGCTCTGTCGTATTGATTTTTATATCTGCTGTATTCACTTTGAGAAGAATTATTATTAATACTTCCACTTCCTGATGGTTTAGGATTATTAATGATATTATTGGTTAATGTAATAGTATTCGTAACAGTAACTGTGTTTGTATATATAATATTATTAACTACTGTATTGTTATTAATGTTTGTATTATATTTTAAATTATTATTCAAAACATTATTTGTTGTAATACCATTAAATGCTAAATATGATGTATCAATATTTTCTTTAGCGTTATAAAAAACTGAATCATTTATATATGAAACCACAGCATAATAGTATGTAGAAGTAATTATAGGACTATCTGCTATAACGTACATTTTTGAATCATTAGTAGCCTTTACATAATCGACTACAGTAGAATTAGAAAATGAAGATTTACCTATTATGGGATTTTGACTTCTATAAACATAATATATTAAATTATCATCTGTTATTCCTTCCCATTCTATTAATACTATATTATTATTCGTATTTGATGTAGAAATTTTTATTTTAGATACAAATCTTTCAGCATTAGGTAAATTATTTATAAATGTTTCATCATAATAAGCGGAAGTTTGTGTATATAATACATTTATTGATATATAGAAGAATATTATGCTTATAAATGCAAATAATAAATAAATACCGCTTTTTTTACTTTTCTCTCTATTCATACAATAATCCTATAAATGCTTTTTCAATTTTCGGAAATGAAATATATAAAATTTAATAAGGAATATCTATGATAAAAAACGATTTTTTAAATAAAAAAGCCGAAAAATTGACTTTCCGGCTTATTATCATCTTATAATGAACTGTATTTAATTAATTATATTTTTTCCATGGCAATGGCAACCAAGAAACCAACACACATAGAAATAACTGTGGAAGCAAGCATAGGCAAACTCATAGTTGTCATATTAGGCCATAAACTTAAAAATGATACTATTATAATACCAAGAACAAATCCGAATAAAGTAGATTTATATTTTTGAAGCAGTATAGTTACTAGTTTTGATATTCCGAATATTCCTATCACAACACCAAAGCCTAAAAATATTAAAGGAAGCAGAAGACTAAAATTAAAAGTATCAACAAATGAAGATATAAAATACGATATATTTTCATATTCTCCAAGTATTAATAATAGTAAAGAACCTGATATTCCAGGTATTACCATAGCAACAGCAGCAGCTATACCGCATAAAAATAATTTAATGCCGTAAATTAGTGAAAAATTTCCTGCATAAGTAGTTGCTCCTACAGGCTTATTAATATCAAAATATACAAATATTGCCATGATAAAAGCACCTACAAAAAACGCTATAAAAACTTTAAAATTAAACTCTTCCACTGTTTTAGTTATAAATGGAAAAGAACCTAATATTAAACCTACAAAAAATATTCTAGTAGGTATAGGATAGTATGTAAATGTATAATTTATTAGTTTTAAAAATAATACTATAGAAATAGCAGCTCCCAAAGCAACAGGAATCAAAACCTTTAAACTTTCTTTAATTTCTTCCCATTTTAATTTTATTAAAGCATTAGGTAAAATAGATATAGCATAAGTTAATTTTTCATATATACCCAATACAAATGCAATAGTACCTCCGGATACACCAGGTATAGCATTGGCAATACCTATAGCCATTCCTTTAACAAAATACGATATGTAGTTTCTCATTATTTCCTCTTTAAGATTTATTAAATATGATAAAAAGATAGGTAAAATATTTGAATAATATATAAAAGAAAATTATAAAAAAATAACCATGAATATATATATACTCATGGCTATTATTAATAAAAATCAGCTTATAACAGCGATTATTTCAACTTCTACTAAAGCATCTTTAGGTAAAGCTTTTATAGCAACAGTACTTCTTGCAGGCGGATTTTCTGGAAAATAATTTGCATATACTTCGTTAAAAGCAGCAAAATTAGCCATATCTGTTAAGAAACAAGTAGTTTTAATAATATTAGCCATAGTTAAATTTTCTGACTCTAAAAGACCTTTAATATTTTCCATAACTCTTTCTGTTTGTTTTTTTATATCATTTTCAGCCATTTCTCCGCTTACTGGATCCAAAGGTATTTGACCTGATGCAAAAATGAAATTTCCGCTTTTTACTGCTTGAGAATAAGGTCCTATAGCTTGAGGTGCTTTGTGTGTTTTAATAATTTTTTTATCCATGTATTAATCTCCTTTATATATAAATTTTAATTTTTTTCCATTTTTTTTATTATGTTAATTATAATTATTTTTTAACAAAATATCAAGTAATTTATATACTATTTTTTTTTATTTATACAATTTATGTAATTAATATTTGACAATAATAAAAATTATATTATTATGTAGAATAATACTCATAAAAATAATAAGGATATAAATATGCAAATAAACGCTGAAACTATACTAACAGGATTATTCGCATCTCCTTCAAAGCATAGTATATCCCCTATTATGCATAATGAAGCATTCAATAAACTTAATCTTAATTATACATATTTGGCTTTTGAAGTTGATAAAAATAATTTAAAAGAAGCTGTAAATTCTATAAAAACACTCAATATGAGAGGCGTTAATTTGTCTATGCCAAATAAAAAAGAAGTAATAAAATATTTAGACAAAATATCTGAAGCAGCAGAACTTTCACAAAGTGTAAATACAATAGTAAATGATAATGGAATACTTATAGGATACAGTACAGACGGAGAAGGTTTTATAAAATCATTGGAAGAAGAGAATGTATTTATAAAAGATAAAAACATCACTATACTAGGAACAGGAGGAGCTTCTATTGCTATAATATCTCAGGCTGCATTATACGGAGTTAAAGAAATATATGTATTTAAAAGAGATACTAATTGGAATGAGCAGAAAAAAATTATAGATAATATTGCTTCTAAAACTAATTGTAATATAACTCTTCATTCTTTAGAAGATAAAAATATATTAAAATCAAAAATAGAAAATAGTTATGTATTAATAAATGCTACAAGCGTTGGTATGAAAGAAGATGTTTCTCTTATAGAAGATAAATCATTTTTCAGAAATGATCTTGTAGTCAGCGATTGTATATACCATCCTGCAAAAACTAAATTATTAAAAATAGCAGAAGAAGAAGGATGTAAAATAATAAATGGAATGGGAATGCTGTTATATCAAGGAGCTTTGGCTTTTGAACTTTGGACTAACAAAAAAATGCCTGTAGAATATATAAAAAATATTATATTTAAATAGATATTATTAATCAATCTAATATAGTTGAGGATGCGGAAATGGAAAATATAGTAAAAATAAAAAATATAAAATTGGGTGATGGAATTCCAAAAATATGCATATCTGTAGTTGAGAAAAATGAAAAGGATATAATTAAATATATAAAAGAAATAAGCAAACTTCCTGTTGATATTATAGAATGGAGAGCTGATTTCTTTATAGATGATATATCTAAATATAATGATAATTTTGAAGATATAATATCATTTTCAAAAGAGATAAAAAAATCAAGCAGCAAACCTATATTATTTACTTTAAGAAGCAATAAAGAAGGCGGAAATATTAAATATAATAAATATGAAAGCATTATAAATTTATATGATAATATAATAAAAAATAAATGCTTTGAATTAATAGATTTAGAATTATTAACATTAAAAGAAAATGATATAAAAAAATTAATAAAATCAGCTTCTTCAAATAATATAAAAACTATAATATCAAATCATGACTTCAATAAAACTCCTTCAAAAAGAGAGATAATATCAAGAATCAATAAAATGATAAAATTAAAATGCGATATAGCAAAAGTAGCTTATATGCCTAAAAATAAAAAGGATGTTATTACTTTATTGGACGCTTCAAGTGAAATAAAAAATTTCCCTATAATAGCCATATCTATGGGTAACATTGGAATTATAAGCAGAATATTTGGTTCTGTACTCACTTTTGCCTCTGCTAAACGTTCATCTGCTCCTGGACAAATAGAATCTATGAAATTAAAGTATATATTAGACACTATTTACGAAAAAAATTGATTTTATTTTTTTTATGACAAAATCTGTCATAGTTATCTCCTATTATTAATATAAAATAAAAGGAGAATAACAAATGGAAAATATAGATAAAGTAAAAGAAAAGAAATTAAATAATATTTATGATTTCTTTAAAAAAAATAATATAAATAAATATATTAATTACAGCAAAAACAAATTATTAAATATAAAAAAATTAGATTTAAGCTCTTCAAAATTAAATTATATTCCTAAAGAAATAGATATATTAATAAATCTTGAAACTTTAGATATATGCAATAATAAAATAGAAGAAATACCAGATAGTATATGCTCCTTAGTAAATTTAAAATATATAGACGCTAGTTTTAATAAATTAAAAAAACTGCCTAACAAAATATCATTGCTTCAAAATATTGAAGAGATAGATATATCAAATAACATGTTTAAAACTTTTCCAAAAGAAATATATGATTTAAAGAAATTAAAAAATATAAATCTTTCAAGATACTATTTAAATGAAATACCAAAAGAAATTTTTAATCTCACAAATTTAGAAAAATTGGACTTATCTAATAATAATATAGAAAATATACCTGATGAAATATCAAAATTAAAAAATTTAGAAAAACTCTATTTAAACAATAATAATATAAGCAAAATACCAAAAATCATAGAGAAATTATATAAGTTAAAAATTTTATCTCTAAAAAATAATAATTTAGATGATATTAATGAATGTATAGGAAATCTAAAAAATCTTGAAGAATTTTATTTCAGCAGCAAACATATAATAAAAGCAGCAGAAAATTTTTATTCTTTAGAAAATTTAAAAAAACTTTATATAGAGGGAGATTTATCATATATAAAAAATGAAATACATAGATTAAAAAATATTGAATATTTATATTTAGAAAATAATAATCAATAATAAAATATAAAAAAGTGCATATTATTATAATAGCTATAATAATATGCACTTCAAAATGGATAAATTTTTATGACTACTTTAACACTATATCTTTAGAAAACCATTTTTCAGATATTTTAGCAGCTGTACCATCAGCTTTCATCTCATCTAATATTCTGTCAATTTCTTCTAATAATTTCTTATCAGATTTATTTACTCCAATTGCATATAATCCATCAGTAAAAGGAGTATTATGAACTACAGTAAAAGGAGCTTTTTTTTCAGTAATATAATATTGAGCAAAAACATCATCTGTAATGAATGCATCCAATTTATTCAACTGAAGATCAGTAAATGCTTTAATATTTTCATCATACTGACGAAGCTCTTTAATTTTAGACATTATAGGGTGATTGGCTATTTGTTCATAATTTCCGCCTTTCTGAACCCCTACAATTTTTCCTGCTAAATTATCTATGGAATTAATTGTCTCATCATCATTATGTTTAACGATGATAAGCATGTTATTTAAATAAGGCTTAGAAAAATTCATATAAACTTTTCTTTCATTGTTTATATTAACTCCATTCCAAAGGACATCAATTTCTCTATTAGTTAGAATAGATGAAGATTTTCCCCAATCTATAGACTTAGTTTCTAATACCACTCCCATACGAGAAGCAACTTCATGAGCCAAATCAATATCAAATCCAACTATTTCCCCATTTTCATCTCTGAATCCCATAGGAGCAAAAGTATCATCTAAACCTAATACTAATTTTCCTGAATCTTTTACTCTTTGCAATGAATTATCTTCCTGAATCTCTGGTGTATCTTCAATAATAACTTTATTATTTAAATCAGTTTTATTATTTTCTTCTGATTTTTTTTGAGAGTTTCCGCATCCTATTAGCAATAACATCAACGATATAACTGACAACTTTAATATGAATTTCATTTGTTCTCCTATAAAAAACTATAAGCCTAAAATAATAAATATTATTTTAATACTATATCCTTAGCAAACCACTTCTCAGATATTTTAGCAGCTGTACCATCAGCTCTCATCTCATCTAATATTCTATCAACCTCTGCTAAAAGTTTAGCATCTGATTTTCTAAAACCTATACCATATAATTCTTCTGTTAAAGGACTATTTTCTACAACAACAAAAGGAGCTTTTTTCTCAGCTATATAATACTGAGCTGCAACTTCATCTATAACAACAGCATCTATTCTTTTAGCCTGTAAATCTAAGAAAGCATTAACATTAACATCATATCTTCTAATCTCTTTAGCATTCTTACTTGAAGGATCAGCAGTTAATGCTTCATCATTACTTCCAACCTGAACACCTAATACTTTTCCTGACAAATCATCTTTAGAATTAATAGTATTATCATCAGAAGCTTTTACTATTACTAATTTATTATTAAGATAAGGTTTTGAAAAATTAATTTGTTGTTTTCTAGCTTCATTTATAGTAACGCCATTCCAAAGTACATCTACATCGCCTTTATTAAGACTTAATATTGAACTAGACCATTCTATTGGCTTTATTTCTAATGTTACACCGAGTCTGTTTGCTACTTCTTTTGCCAAATCAATATCAAAACCTACTACTTCACCGTTTTCATCTCTGAATCCCATTGGTGCAAAAGTATCATCTAAACCCAATACTAATTTTCCTGCATCTTTTACTTTTTGCAATGAATTATCTTCTGCTGAAGTAGCATTTCCTGCACTGTTAGTATCAGTACTAGAAGTATTGTTTCCGCCGCCGCAGCTTACAATAAATGCAAAAATAATAAATAATAAAATACTTGATATGCGTTTCATAATTTTCTCCTAATTTTTTATGATTTTATAATATGATAAATTAATTATTAGAATTTTTTATTAATGGACGAAGGTGGTATGAAGTTGGAATGAAAAAGAATCATTAAAGATATAATTCAAAAAAAGACTATTCATGATAAAAACTCCATAACACGCTTTTATTACTATATACTATAATACTATTTACAAAAATGTCAATACAAAAATTATATATATTAATAATTTATTTAAATTTCTTTTACAAAATAATTATTTATGAAAAATTTTATTTAGAAAATCTTTTATTCTTTCATTGCTTTGATTATTAAAAAAATTATCAGAAGTATCCATAGCTATAATTTTTCCAGCATCCATAAAAGCGATATTTGTAGAAAGTTCATGTACAAAACTTATTTCATGGCTTACAACAATCATAGTCATTTTTTCTTTAGCAAGCTCTTTTAATACAGTAAGAACTTCTCCTATAAGTTCAGGATCCAATGCTGAAGTAGGCTCATCGCAAAGAAGTATTTCAGGCTTCATAGCTAAAGCTCTTGCTATAGCAACTCTCTGCTTCTGTCCGCCTGATAATTCATTAGGATAGCTGTCTTTTTTATGTTTAAGTCCTACACTATCAAGAAGTTTTAATGCTTCTTCTATAGCCTCATCTTTATTTTGTTTTTTCACTATAACAGGTGCTTCTATAATATTTTCTAAGGCTGTTTTATGAGGAAATAAATTAAAATGCTGAAATATCATACCTATTTTTTCTTTCCTCTTCATAAAATCTGCATGACTTATATCAAGTGCCTTCTCACCTTCTCTCTTACAAAATAGAACTTCATTATCTATATAAACCTCTCCGTAATCAGGATGTTCTATCTGTATAATATTTCTTAAAAGCGAACTTTTTCCAGCTCCTGAAGGCCCTATAATAGAAAGTATATCACCTTTATTAACTGTAAATGATACTCCATTTATGGCAGGAGTTCCTTTATAATGTTTTTTTATATTTACAACTTTTAAATTAGTTTCTTTAGTTTCTGATGACATACTTTTTCTCCAATTGTCTGAATACAAACACAAGTATAGAAGTAAATAATAAATATATAATAGCTGCTATTAAAAAAGGAAGTAATTTATAATCCCTTGTAAGTATTTGTCTTGCATGAAGCATTAAATCTCCTATTCCTAAAACTATAACCAAAGCAGTATCTTTTATCAAATTAATAGCTTCATTAGAAAGAGGAGGAAGAACTCTTCTTACAGCCTGAGGAAGAATGATTCTTGTCATAATCTGTCTGTAACTCAAATTAAGTGCAAAGCCTGCCTCATACTGACCTTTTTCTATACTTTCAATACCAGCTCTGAATATTTCCATAAGATAGGCTGAATAATTAAGTACAAAAGTTATTGCTGCTGATGTAAATGCAGGAAAGGCTATCATATTATTAGTCATGAGAGGAAGTCCGTAATAAAAGAATATAAGCTGAAGTATTAAAGGGGTGCCTCTAAATATCCAAGCATATATATCAAAAATGTATCTCACAAATTTAGGAGAGCTAAACTGTAATGCTGCAAATAGCATAGATAATGGAAGGGAAAATATTGCTGTTACAAAATAAAGAGATAAAGTAGTATATGTTCCCTTAAGCAAATATAAAGTAGTAGATATTACATAATCCATAAAATACAACCAATAATCATTTTTTAGTTACTAAGATAGCATTATAATGTTATTTGTAAAAATATCAATAATAAAAGATAATTCATAAAAAAATACTTACATATTTATTCTTTTAATATTAATTATTATTATGTATAATGAAGATAAACAACAAATATATTAGGAGTTTTATGATGTCAAGTAAAATTTGTATTATAACAGGAGCATCAAACGGTATAGGAAAGGAAATTGCATTATTATTTGCAAAAAACAACTGCGATATAGCATTTATTGATAAAGATAATGAAAACGGTTTAAAACTACAAAAACAAATAAAATATATGGGCAGAGAATGCCTATTTATAAATGACAACATAGACAATGAAAAATCTATAAAATCATTCACTGACAAAATAATAGAAAAATTTGGCAATGTAGATTACTTAATAAATAATGCATGCTATTCAAACAAAGGTCTTTTAAGTAATTGTAGTTATGATGATTTTTTGGAAATTTTCAAAATAGGTGCTGCTGCTCCTTATGAGATTACAAAAAATCTTATGAATAATTTCAATGAAAAAGCCTGCATAATAAATATAGCTTCCACAAGAGCTTTTATGTCTCAAAAAGACAGTGAAAGCTACAGTGCTGCCAAAGGTGCTATTATAGCTTTAACTCATGCGATGGCTATAAGTTTATCTCATAAAGTGAGAGTTAATTCCATAAGTCCGGGTTGGATTAATACCATTGATGATGCCTCATTCAGCAAAGAGGATATACTTCAGCATCCTAGTGCAAAGGTTGGAAAAACTTCTGATATAGCTAGTACCGCTTGGTTTCTTTGTAATAATGATTTTATAAACGGAGAAAATATCACTGTAGACGGAGGTATGACAAAACTTATGATATATCACAATGATGAAGGCTGGAAATTAGATATTTAATTATATTCAAAAATTTATTTAAACGCACGATTAGTAAAATTTTATATATAATTAGAATCTTATAATAATTAATCTAAATATATAATTTAATTACTCGTGCGGTATGCAGATTAACAATTAAAAAAAATATTGGGTGGGCAGCTAAAATTACAGAAATGAATTATAAAAAATATAATATAAAAATAACGGATAAATTTAAAAAGCCTAGAGGGTGGGTTTTAAAATAGGCAAAAAATATATTTACATACCCCGCCCTTTATTTTTTGCCACTTATTTTTTAAATTATAATTTTAATTAATTTTAAATCTTTATTTGAAAAAGCATACCCGCCCAAGCGATATTTAAATTTAAAAATTTATTTTAGATAATCAGATAATATAAGATAAGCTCCATATTCAAATCTCTCATCAGCATTTTTGAATTTTATTTTAATATCAATTTCATCTGTGGTGCTTGAAGCATAATAAAGATTTGGAGTTTCTATTGATACTACAGATTTATTATAATAATCATATAAAAAGTAAAAACTTATAAATCCTCCGTCATTTACTTTATCCATACCCAATTTCAATGCGGTATTTTTAATGCTTCCTGCTTTTGCCTTTTTGGGTATCCTAGAAATTAAATCTTCTTTTGTTTCTAAGGATAATTGATTGAAAGGCTGAATTATATCGTAATCTGAAAGCTGACTTTTCCATTTTTCTATCAGTTCTTTATTAGTTTCCATAGGACTTAATAATGTTATTAAAGCATTATCTTCTATATTCATTTCCTCATCATCAGCATTATTGAATGAGCCGTCCTCCATATATCTGAAAGTAGTTAATAAATTATTATCTTTATCATATACTCCCCAAATAAGTTTAACAGCAAAAGCCCTCATAAAAGGATTGTCAAAAAATATTTCTTTCCATTCATTTAATGTCCATTTTCTGCCGTCCATTAATACCAACTGCAAACGTTCAGTCTGAGTTTTAAGCATTTTATTTATTTCGCTTTTTAATTTTGTTAATTCTTTTTTAGGAATTTGAGGAAAATCTTTCGGTAATGTTTTGTATTCTTTATTTTTTATTTCATCGAATATTGATATTGTAAAATCAGACTTCAATGTTATTTTATATTTTTTATTATCGCTTTCTATTATTCTAATTCCGTTTTTATCAAAATCAAAATCTGGTATAATCTTATCAGCAAAAGTCTCTTTACTTATACCTAATTTTTTAGTTATATCTTCTATAATAAAGGAGCAAGTATTTTTAACACTAGCCTGTTTGAATTTTCTTGAAGCTTCATATAATAATGCTAAACCTTTTTTTGTTCCGCTTAAAGCAATAGCTTCCAACATAGAACATGCTAATTTGAATCTTCCGCTTGCAATAGATACCGCTCTTTTGTACAAATTATCAAGCTGTATATTATTTGCAAATATGCAGTAAGGATAAAGTATTGATTTAGTTTTATTATTTTCATCCCAATGTTTATATACATTCTCAAGTGCTTCGCTTAAACTTTCACTATCTAAAGAATTACCTATCATATCAGCATTTCTTAATCTGTAAGCCTCTTTTATATCTAAATATTCACCCAAAATATATCTTATCACTTTACTTGAAACTACGGCACTTTTATCTTTTATAAAAACATTCGATATTATAGAATCATCTATAAATGAAGTTGTTTTATCGAATTTTTTATTATAATTTTTTTCTACTATGTTGTTAATTTCTTCTAATGAAAGCACTATCATAAACCTCTAAAATATTTTTATACAAAATATATTATTTAGAAAATAAAATCAATAATCAAATTTCAATCTCTTATCTTCTTTGAATTTCTTTCTTGATGGATTTCCTTCAGCTATATATATTTTTTTATTTTTTATTGAATATATAGAAGACCAAACGGTATCAAAATTAAGCTTCCTATCATATTGACATAAAAAACCATATTCCCCTGAAATAAGTTTTTTGGCAAAGTCTAAATCATAATCATAATTTTTAAATGCTTTCTCCATAGTAATATATCTTTCATGTGAATGAATATCATCTTCAATATCAGTATTATATTCTTTCATAGACTTGCTTATAAAATGATTCGATATAAACACATAATCATTTTTTATTATTTCTATATTTCTGCAATTACATTCTATCAATGCAATATCTCCGTTTCTATCTGCTAATACTATATTCTGTGCCGATGAAATAGGAATATTTTTTAAAAACTCTAAAGCCTCATCAACAGCAGAGCATTTCTCTAAAATATATCTTATTATCATTCCTGCATTGAATCCATAATCTATTATTGTAGGATAAACAAAAGTTAATGCTGCAGCAAGTCCTTTTTCATTTATACCATCTTCAATTTCTATGAATGCAGTAGTATTTCCTATAAATGAATATGAATCATCTAATTTATAATATATGCTGTCGCAATAGTCTTCTATATCTTTTAAAAAATCACTGTTTTTGGTAAGTATTATATCTTCATCTGTTTTGAAAGCAAAAGACGAACATTTATTATCAAAAGTAAATGCATATATCGTGAATAAAAAATCGCATATATCTTTATAATCTATTTTTATATTATCATTCGTATTTAATCCGTCAGATAATCCTTTTATCTCCTCTATTATTTCAGGGAAAAATTTATTATATATAGGCATGCATTTATTAGCAAAATTTTTTCTCTCATTTGATATTTTTATTTTTTCTAATGGATTAGTATTATTTTTAGAAAGCAATTTACCATATTTAAGTCCTGCCTCATAATGACTGCCTTTAAATCTTGAATGATACATTTGATATACTCCTTATATTATTTATATAATTACACAATTATATAAAGGCTAGCATAATAAAAATTTTAAGTAAATATGAATAAAAATTTTTTAATATTAAAAATTAATTGGGTATGGTCGTGCGGCAAAATAAAACTATCAAAATATATTAATGCTTCTTTATTTATACAAAAAAAGAGGAAGCATTTTTTAGCTCCCTCTATTTATTTAGTATTTTTCATTAAATAATCTCATAATATATTTGTAATTAATCGTCGAATTTCTGTCCCATTAACTGTCCATCAGCTGTTATAAATAATTCCATAAAGTTATTTAATTTAACTTTGTAATTGCCCCATTCTTTTTCTACATCTATTACAGCAGCCTGAGGATAAGTATTTTTTATAGTGTTTGCTATATTAGCAGGTAAAGCATTGAAAGGTACAGCATTATACTCACCATCTATGCTATGCCAATCACCATTGTATAAAAAGTCTATTTTAGCACCATTTGATAATTTTACTTCAAATTTTCCGTCATCTCTTTCCACTTTCCATATTTGTACATTAGGATAAATCTGCTGTATGAAGCTTCTAGCATTTTGAGGAAGTGAAGAAGCAGGAACAACCCAATCAGCAAAAGCACTTGAAGTAGAAATTATAGTTAAAGTTATTAATAAAGCGAATAATTTTTTAGTCATAGTAAATCTCCTTTAATTTATAAATATTTGATTGTTGTTAGCAACTATGTAAATTATCTTTACAATTATAAGTATAACCTAAATCAGATATTTGTCAATATATTTTACATTTAATTTACAAAAAATTTACCTAAAATATATATTTTAACACATATTACAACACAAATACAACATATATATTTTCTACAACCTAAATAAAGTAAAAAAAATTTACTTTTATAGATAATTAAATATAATATAAACTATTAAAAAACATTATTTAAATAAAATATTTGAATTTTTCATTGTATAGTATATATTCTATTCATTGCAAAAATTAATTTATAGGTGTTTATTATGTCAAATATTACAAATAATACGGAAGAAAAAAAAGAACAAATCGAATTATTATCATGTGCTTTGGAAGGAGGATGTTCTGCTAAAATTCCGCCTGATTTACTTGAAAAAACTCTAGCACCATTAATCCAAACAAAAGTAGACTCTAACCTACTCTCTGATGTTGATATAGGTGATGATGCAGGAGTTTATAAGATTTCAGATGATAACGCTTTAATATTTACAGTGGATTATTTCCCTCCTGTTATAGCAGACCCTTATGGATTCGGACAAATAGCTGCATGCAATTCAATCAGCGATATTTATGCTATGGGAGGAGAACCTAAATTAGCATTGAATATCACTATGTTTCCAAAAGATGATTCTTTAAATATATTAGCTAATATGCTTAAAGGCGGACAGGATAAAGCCACAGAAGCCGGAGTATTGGTTGTAGGAGGACATACCATAACAGATGCATCAGTAAAATACGGAATGGCTGTTATAGGTTTTGCTAATCCTAATAAAATAACTACAAATGCAGCTGCTAAAGAAGGAGACATTATAATATTTACAAAACCTCTAGGAACAGGTGCTTGTTTGGCTGCTATGAGACAGGGACTCATAAAAGAATCTCATATAGAAGATGTTTTTGAATCTATGAAAACATTAAATAAAAAAGCATGTGCTGTTATGAATAAATATAATGTTAAATGTGCCACTGATATAACAGGATTCGGACTCATAGGACATGCTTATAAAATGGCTAAAGCAAGCAATGTAACTATAGAGATTCAATCGTCAGCATTGCCTATGTTTAATAAAACTTATGAAGTGCTTGATATGGGCTGTATACCTGGAGCTGCTTTTACTAATATGCGTTATGTAGGAGACAATATCAAAGTAGATGATAATGTTGATTACAATTTAAAAATGCTTTCTTTCGATCCTCAAACTTCAGGCGGTTTATTTATATGTGCTGATAAAAGTAATGCAGAAAACATACTAGCTGATTTATGGCGTGAAGGTATTGACTGTGCATGTATAATAGGAAAAGTTAAAAATAAAGAAAAAGAATACATACATTTAATAAAATAAAAAAATAATAATTCTAAGTATATCTAAAATTACTAATTTATATATGTGTATATAAAACATATATAAATAATAAAAAATAGGGCTTAACTTTATATAAAGTAAAGCCCTTTAAAAATTCATTTATATAAATATTTTATCTATTATTTTTTGCTTGTTTTTTTAGCAGGTGCTTTTTTAGCAGTAGCTTTTTTAGCAGCTGTTACTTTAGAAGCTGTTTTTTTAGCAGCTGGTTTTTTTGCAGATGCAGTTTTAGCAGCAGCTTTTTTAGCAGCTGGTTTCTTAGCAGCAGCTTTTTTAGCTGGTTTAGAACCTATTATTCCCTGAGCAGCAGCAAGTCTTGCTATAGGTACTCTATAAGGTGAACAGCTTACATAGTTAAGTCCTATGCTGTAGCAGAACATAACTGTAGCAGGATCTCCTCCATGCTCACCGCAGATACCAACAGTAAGTTTTTTATTAGCAGCTCTACCTTTAGTAACACCAATTCTCAAAAGCTCTCCTATACCTTCCTGATCCAATGATTGGAATGGATCTTTTTCGTATATCTCTTTATTAACATAGTCTTTCAAGAATTTACCAGCATCATCTCTTGAGAAACCGCCTCCCATTTGAGTTAAGTCATTAGTACCGAATGAGAAGAATTCAGCTTCTGTAGCGATTTTGTCGGCAACTAAAGCAGCTCTAGGAACTTCTATCATAGTACCAACTTTATAATCAACTTTAGAACCTTCTTTTTCAAATACTTCATCAGCTATTTTAATGATTCTTTCCTTTATCATTTTAAGTTCTTTTAAAGTACCTACAAGAGGAATCATTATTTCAGGATGAACATCTACACCGTTTTTCTTAACTTTAACAGCAGCCTCAATGATAGCTCTAGCCTGCATATCATAGATTTCAGGATAAGTAATACCAAGACGGCAGCCTCTATGTCCAAGCATTGGGTTGAATTCATGTAAACTATCTCTAATAGCTCTAAGTTTCTCAAAAGGAACATTCATTTCATTAGAAAGTTCTTGTAATTGAGAATCTTCATGAGGAATGAATTCATGCAAAGGTGGATCAAGAAGTCTTACTGTTACAGGATATCCATTCATAGCAGTAAATATTCCGATGAAGTCTTCTCTTTGCATAGGAAGAATGCTGTCTAAAGCATCATCATAAAGTTTTCTAGGCTCTTTATATAAAGGTTCAATTTCTTCTATAGTTTTCTTATCGCCGATTTTTTCAGCAGCTTCTAATTTTTCTTTTAACTGCTTAACTTCTTCAGCAACAAGTATAAGCTGTCTTACACTCTTAATTCTGTCAGCATTGAAGAACATATGCTCAGTTCTGCAAAGTCCTATACCTTCAGCACCGAATTTTCTAGCAATTTGTGCATCATTAGGAGTATCAGCATTAGTATGAACTTCGAATTTCTTTTCTTTTCTCTTTTCATCAGCCCATTGCATAAGTTTTTTGAAGTCTTCAGACATTTCAGCTTCTTTAGTAGCAACTTGTCCTAACATAACTTCACCAGTAGAACCATCTATAGAAATATAATCACCTTCATTAACTGTATCGTCACCTACTTTCATGCATTTATTAGCATAGTCTATTTCTAAAGCACTACATCCAGCAACACAGCATTTACCCATACCGCGTGCAACAACAGCAGCATGTGAAGTAGAACCGCCTCTTGCTGTTAATATACCTTCAGCAGCGTTCATACCTTTAATATCTTCAGGGCTAGTCTCTATACGAACAAGTATAGATTGTTCTCCTGCCTCTTTCATAGCTTCAGCTCTGTCAGCAGCAAATACTACTTTACCAACAGCAGCACCAGGAGAAGCATTCAATCCTTTAGCAAGAACTTTAGCTCCTTTTTTAGCAGTAGGATCGAACATTGGGTGAAGTAATTGATCCAAATCAGAAGGATTTACTCTCATTATAGCTTCTTCTTTAGAAATTATTTTAGCTTCAGCAAGTTCAACAGCTATCCTTACAGCAGCAGCAGCAGTTCTTTTACCATTACGAGTTTGAAGCATATAAAGCTTACCTTCCTGTATAGTAAACTCCATATCCTGCATATCGCTGTAATATTTTTCTAATTGATTTTTATAACTTACTAATTGTTTATAAACAGAAGGCATAACTTCTTCAAGAGAAGGATATTTAGCCTTTCTTTCTTCTTCGCTAATATTGTTATTTTTAGCCCATTCTAAACTGCCTTCTAATGTAATTTCCTGAGGAGTTCTAATACCAGCAACAACGTCTTCACCTTGAGCATTAATTAAGAACTCGCCATAGAATTTATTTTCACCAGTAGAAGGGTTACGAGAGAAACATACACCTGTAGCAGAAGTATTTCCCATATTACCGAATACCATAGCCTGAACGTTTACAGCAGTACCTAAAAGTCCTCTTATGTCATTTAATTTTCTGTATGCTTCAGCTCTTGGGTTATTCCAGCTTCTGAATACAGCATTAATAGCATGCCATAATTGTACTTTAGGATCTTCAGGGAATTCTTCTCCCTTCTCTTCTTTATACATAGCTTTATATTTTTCTACTACTACTTTTAAATCATCAACATCTAAGTCAGTATCTTTAACCTCTTTTTCAGGTTTTCCAACTTTAGGTGCTATAGCTTTTTTTCTTTCATCTAATATTTCTTCAAATTTATCATGATCAACACCCATAGCAACATCGCCGAACATCTGTATGAATCTTCTATAAGCATCCCAAGCAAATCTAGGATTATTAGTTTTTGCTACGAGTCCTTCTACTACTTTTTCATTAATACCTAGGTTAAGAATAGTATCCATCATACCAGGCATGGATATAGCAGCTCCAGAACGAACTGAAACAAGCAAAGGCTTATTAACATCACCAAATTTCATATTCATAGCCTTTTCCAGCTTTTTGATGTTTTCATCTACTATCTTTTCTAAACCTTTAGGATATGATTTGTTTTTTGAATAATAATCACAAACCTCTGTAGTTATTGTAAATCCAGCAGGTACAGGCACTTTACTTTCTGTCATTTGTGCAAGTCCTAAACCTTTACCTCCTAAAAGAGCTTTTGTTTCTTTAGCGCCTTCAGATTTACCATTACCAAAGAAGTAAACCATCTTTTTTGATGCCATAATAAACTCTCCTCTAAAAATAAAATATTTATATAAACTTTAAGTCATTACTTATTATATAGTATAATGTTATTTTTCTTATTGTCAATTTTATTGTAAAAATTTCATTAATTTTTTTTATCTTTAATTAATTTTTGAAATAAAATTAAGCATTGAATTATTAATCAATTTTCATTTTTGCATTTTAATCTAATAACAAAAAAATATTTAAATTTTTTTTATATATTGTATAATTATTTGATGTAAAAAGGAAAATTAAAATATGCTGAAAAAAATAAATATACTCTTTGCTCTGCTATTAATAGCTTTGAATACTTACGGAGCAATAGTAATATCAACTTATAAAAAACCAAAAGAAATAAAATACAAATATAAATACAAAACTACAGAAAGAGGAAAAGTTTTAATAGTACCTAAAAATATATTGTTCGATTTTAACAGCTCAGAATTAGATTTAAATAAATATTTAAAAACTGTTCAATATGTAGGAAATCTAAGTAAAAGCACTAATATTATGATGATTATTATAGAAGGGCATATAAGTAGTGATGAAGAAAAAAAAATAACTAACGGATATGATAAAAAGGATATATTATTTTTATATAATAGAAAAGATATTGATGATTTATCATATAAAAGAGCTTATAATGTATATGTAGCTATAACAAATGGCGTTGTAAATAAATTAACCAATTATGGGCTTCAGGATTTACTAAGCGAATATAAAAAAATTGAAGAAAATAGAAGAGTTGAATTTATTTTAATAGAAAATAGTAATGATATGAATGTATATACTAATTATATAAATAATTTGATAATGTCGAAATAATGATATTTTTTATAAAAATATCCTTTATAAATATATTGTAGGTGTGAATTATGCATGATAATAATAGAGAAAAACTTTCAAGCAGATTAGGTTTTTTATTAGTTTCGGCAGGATGTGCCATAGGATTAGGTAATGTATGGAGATTTCCTTATATCACAGGAAAGTACGGCGGAGCACTTTTCGTACTTCTTTATTTAATTTCTCTTGTAATATTAGGACTTCCTATACTTGTAATGGAATTTTCAGTGGGAAGAGCTGGTAAAAGAGATTTAGCTGGTTCTTATAGAGCTTTACAAAAGCCAGGATATAAATGGCATATAGTAGGATATATACAATTATTCGGATGCGTGCTTCTTATGATGTTTTATACTACTGTAGCCGGTTGGTGTTTATCATACTGTTATTTTATGGCGGCAGGAAAACTTCAAGGGCTTACCCCCCAGCAGGTTGGAGAGTTCTTTGGTTCTGTTCTTGCTTCTCCTTCTACTTTAATATTTTGGATGACTGTAACTGTTATAATAGCAACATTTGTATGTATGATGGGACTTGAAAATGGTGTTGAAAAGGTTACTAAGGTAATGATGACTCTTCTTTTGCTGGTTCTTTTTGTACTTATAATAAGAGCAGTTACACTTCCAAATGCTAAAGAAGGACTTAAATTCTATTTACTTCCTGATACAAATAAAATGTTCAGCGGAGGGCTTAAAGGATTTTTCTCTGTTGCTTATGCTGCTATAGGTCAGTCATTCTTCACTTTAAGTCTTGGAATAGGAGCTATGACTATATTCGGAAGCTACATTGATAAAGATTACTCTCTTACAGGAGAATCTGTAATGGTTATGGGGCTTGATACTTTAATAGCATTTCTTTCAGGACTTGTAATATTTCCTACAACATTCTCTTTCGGAATAAACCCAGGAGAAGGCGCAGGATTAGTATTTTTAACTTTACCTAATATATTTAATTCTATGGTTTTAGGAAGATTATGGGGAGCATTATTTTTCTTATTCTTATCCATGGCTGCACTTACAACTATTATAGCGGTATTTGAAAATTTAATTGCATTTACTATGTCTGAAACAAAAATGCCTCGTAAAAAAACTACTATAATAGTATCAATTACTATATTTATACTAAGTTTGCCTACAGCTTTAGGATTTAATTTATTATCATTTATAAAACCTCTTGGAGAAGGAAGCACTATAGCTGATGGTTTAGACTTTTTAGTAAGCAATAATTTCCTTCCTTTAGGCGGTATAATAATACTGATATTCTGTACTAGAGAATTTGGCTGGGGTTGGAATAATTTTATGAAAGAAGCCGATACAGGAAAAGGAATGAAATTCCCTAAATGGGCTAGATTCTATGTTTCATATATTCTGCCTTTCATAGTTTTGGCAATATTTGTAATTGACTATATAAACAGATTTTTTATCTGATATATTTATAACATTGATAATAAAAAAGCTCATCTATATAAAATATACAGATGAGCTTTTTATTTTATATTAGAAAATAATTTATTCTCTAGATACATTCAATATTTTTGTTTTAAGTTCGTTTTCTATATTTCTAAGTTCTAGCTCTGCTGCTCTTCTTTTTTCTCTGCCCTCAGTCTGTATTTTCATAACCTCATCTAAAGTAGATATTAACTGCTGATTTGTATGTTTTAAAGTTTCAATATCAACTATTCCTCTTTCTGATTCTTTAGCTGTTTCTATAGTAGAAGTTTTAAGCATGTCTGCATTCTTTCTAAGTAGCTCATTTGTAGTATCAGTAACGGCTCTTTGTGCTTTTGCTGCCTCATTAGAATGATGAAGTCCTATAGCAAGAACCATTTGATTCTTCCAAAGAGGTATTGTATTTGTTATAGTTGATTGAATTTTTTCTGTCATTATAACATTATTATTCTGAACCAAACGTATTTGAGGTATTGTTTGTATAGAAATTGTCTTTGTAAGCTCTAAATCATGTATTCTTTTTTCAAATCTATTAGCTAAATCTTTAAAATCTCTAGCCATTTGCGCATCTTCAGCAGTATTACTTGCAATAGCCTTTGATTCTAAAGCAGGTATTTCATTAGCCATTAAATGATTAAGTTTCTGTTTTCCTGCCTCTATATAAATTTCAAGTTCTTTCAAATATTCTAGATTATAATTATACATTTGGTCTAAAATACTTATGTCTTTTAGAAGATTTCTTTGATGAGCTTCTAAATTTTTTACAATGCTATCAATATTAGCTTCTACACTAGTATATTTAGCTTTTAATTTAGTAATATTATTAGCAGCTTTCCTGAAGAATCCAAATAAACCTTTTCCTTTAGTCTCATTTTCTATATCAAAACCTTTAAGTTCTGTTATAACATCAGTAATAGCCTCTCCTACTTCGCCTAAATCTTTATTCATAACATTACTTAAAGTATTTTCGGAAAACTGTATCATTTTATTTTGAGCTGCTGATCCGTAAGACATTATAGATACTGAATCCTGTAAATTAATACTATTCGATAATTGATTTATTTTTGCCAAATCTTCAGGTGTAAATTGTCCATTTGAAACGCTGTTCATATCATTTAATACTTGCTGTGCTGAATTCTGAGGCTGATAATTCTGTGTATTCACAAAGTTTTGCCCCTGCATATTAACAGGTATTGCATTTTGCTGCACAGGCTGAACATTTATAACATTCTGACCTTGTATATTGTTAGGCATTACATTTGGCTGCATAGGCTGGGCATTTACAAAATTCTGTCCCTGCATATTATTAGGCATTGCATTTTGCTGCATAGGCTGGGCATTTACAATATTTTGATCTTGAATATTATTAGGCTGTTGATTATTTTCTAAGTTATTATTTTCCATAGAACCTCTCCAATTATTTATTTTTTAATTAATAACCATCTTTATCAAGCATGTTTTTTAATACATCTATATCGCTGTTTATATCCATTAATTTATTCTGATTCATTTCTACAAGCATTTTTTTCAATGCTTCATTTAATTTTATTATAACATCTTCTATTTCCTGTGCTGTTTTTTGCATATTTTCATTTTTTACAGGAAAATTACAAAAATCTATATAAGAATTAAGCATTTTTATAGCTGTAGGAAGATGATATTCATTTATTTTTTCTAGTCTTTTCTCTCCCTCTTTATTAGCTTTAGAATATGAAACCATTTCTTTTAATATACCTATCATTTCTTTTAATGCAGGAGTAAGCTCCGGATCATCTATTTTTTGAGAGAAATCTGTAATTTTATATATATTTCTTTCTGTTTCTAAAATTGTTAAACTATCTTTATTTGAATAACTGTCATTTTTATAATTATTTTGATTATAATTATTTGCATCGTCTTCTCTTGGGAAATTTCTCTGTATATTTTGTCTTAACTTCTGAAAAATAAAATCATCTTCATCTCTTGACATATATATCCTCTAAAATAAACTAAATTAATAAAACTATAAACTAAATATAAAGTAAAAATATATTTACCATTACTTGGTATATATTATAATCAATAAACATAATATTTGCAAGATTATATTAATTATTTTAAACTATAATATAATGAAGATATTCAAATGTTTTTGAAGCAGAATTATATCTTTTGCTGTCGGCTTTAAATCTGCTGTATTCTTTAATAAATAATCCGTATTTTCCTTTTTTTGACATTATTTTCTTTATATCTTCCAATGACAATAAACCTTCATTATTATAGCTTAAAAATATATATTTAGCATTAGCTTTATTTATTAACTCTTCAAATGCATTATAAACATAATTCTTATTGCAGTATAATGATTTTATTCTGTCATTTCTAAGTCCCGTTTTTCCTTTTATTACAGGATCATCATATTTAGCTATAGTTTCAAGTATATGATAATTATCTGAATATTGTCTTCTATTATATGGCGGATCTAAATATAATATATCAGTTTTAATATTTTCTATTAATTTATTGGCATCTTCATTATATACTTTATGAGCTATATCACTTGTAATAAATTCACAAGGAAAATAATTGAAAGTCTTTGAAGCCGTTTTTTTTATATCTTTTAAAAATGCTCCGTAAACTGAAGCTGTATTTGCACATTTATCAACATTTTCAAGTAAGCTGGCAAGAAGAAAATAATATTCATTTTCATTAATCTTATTATCATTAAACCATTCCTCTATTTTCATTCTTATGGCATCGCATTTCATAGCATTTTCATCTGAAAAGTATATTCTCTTATGTTCTTTATCTTTAGTGCCTCCTAAAGAATAATTATTATAAATAAAACCTCTTTTATAATCTATATTATTTAAATACTCGCATACAATTATATATTTTTCTTTAATATCGGCTTCTTTTAATTCTTTTATTTCTTCACATAAACCATTAAAATCCAAATATTTATGATTTTCTATATAATGCTTATTTAAAACATAACTGTAATACTGAATATCATTAGCTATAATTGAGAAATTTTTAGATTTAAAATACTTTCCGACAATACCTGTGCCTGCAAACAAGTCGCATAATGTATGGCAATCACTATCTATTACAGAAATTATAGATTCATATAAAAAATCTAGTAATGATAATTTACTTCCTATATAATTCATAAATTATACCTTTGTGTTCATTAACAATATACAAAACTTTAACATAAAAACTATAGTATATAAATAATTTTTTAATCTTATTATAACTACCCCACTCTATAATATAATTTGTTAATATATAAATTTTAGTATTCTAACAATTTTAATTTTTCAATATTTATTATATAATAACTTTAAAATGTTATAGAGCTATTATATAAAAAAATTATATAGATTTAGTTATTTTTTATTGATATTAAATATATATAATAAAAATCGAGCCAAAAAACTTGTGTAACTTAATTTACTATTTGAGACTTTGGCCGAAATCGAGTATAGCAATAATAAGAAATAATTTTAAGGAGAGATTTATATGAGTGAAGATATTTTATTTACAAGAAGAAGCATAAGAAAATATATTAAAGGAAAACAGGTTGAAGATGAAAAGATAGAATATATGCTTAGAGCAGCTATGTATGCACCTTCTGCCAACAACAGAAGAAATTGGGAGTTTATAGTAGTAAAAAACAGAGAAACATTAGATAAAATCATGAACTCTCACCCTTATGCTAAAATGCTAGATACTGCTACATTAGCTATAGTTGTATGCGGAGATTTATCCGATGAATCAGGTCAGCTTTATTGGCAGCAAAACTGTTCTGCAGCTTTAGAAAATTTGATGCTTGCAGCAAAAGCTAAAGATTTAGGAAGCGTTTGGATTGGTGTTGCTCCTCGTGAAGAGAGAATGAATGAAATAATAAAAATATTTAATTTACCTGATCATATTAAGCCTTTAGGAATAGTTGTTATTGGTTATCCTGACGGAGAGCCTGCAATGCCAGACAGATTTGAGCCTAATAAAATACATTATGAAAAGTATTGATAATATATATCTAAACAACTATATTTGTCAAAAATTATTTTATTATTTTTATTATTTGTGGGGACTAGCCCCCACACCCCACTTCTTTTGCGACCGAAGGGAGTGCCTGTGGTATTGCCACAGGCGAAGCCCGCCTACGGCGAGAAGCAGGCACAGCCCGCCTTCGGCGAAAGGCTACATTTAAACTTAAATTTAATAAATTATCCTACATATAATATAATTTTAGTATGATTTAGTACTAATTTCATACTTGCACTTTCGCCGCAGGCGGACTTCGTCTGGTTCTTTTTGCGGCGGGAAAAAGAACGATAAAAAATTGACAAACTTAAAAATTTTCAGTATATTAATATAAAATTATAAATATATGATAAAAAAATAAAAACAAAATTTATTATTAGGAGATTATTTATGAAAAAAATTTTTATTATATTATTTATGATTTTTGCTGTATCATTCATAAATGAAAACTATGCTCAAAATGCTACTAAAAAAGTTAATATAAGTTTCGATTATACAAAAAGACCAGGTTATTCAAGCAATCAAATAGCTGTTTGGGCTGAAGATAATAACGGAAACTATATAGCCACAATATATATTACAGATTTTACAGGAAGAAGAGAAGGCTGGACATATAGAAAGCAATCTTTAAATAATTGGCAGAAAAAAGCTAATGCTCAAAGTATAGATAAAAAAATAATTGATGCTGTATCAAAATCTACACCAAAACAAGGCAAAGTTAATATAGTTTGGGACTGCAAAGATAATCAAGGAAACATAGTAAAAGACGGCACTTACAGAATAGTTGTTGAAGCTACTATATATCAGGATAATAATGTACTTTATACTTCTGTTATAAATATAGGAAATCAGGCTAATTCTCAAAAAGCATCAGCTAAATACTCAAAACCTGAAGCTCAAAAAATAGATATAATAAAAAATGTAAATGTAAGTTTCATGCCTTAAATGCAATTTACTCTATTATATTGACATATACACTTCTATAGTATAATATAAAACCTTTCTAATATTTATGAGGGTAAAATATGTTAAAAAATAAAAATATTTTTATAATAATTGTATCTTTTATTTTCTTAATAATAACATCTTTATTTCTATATTCTCAGGAATATGACACCAATTACTATAAAAATCTTTTTGATAAAATGTTTACAAATAAAGATGAATTAAAAGAAATGGCAAAAGACCCTAAAGAATATATGGAAAACTTAGCAAAAAAGGCAGTAGAAAAAGTATTAAAAGAAAAAATAGAACTTTATAAAAAATATAATGTTATAGAAATAGAAAGTTTAGAATATGAATATCAAAATACTGCAGAAGGTTATGGGGATTTAGAAGATGTTAAGAAGTTTATACAGAAATATGATATAAACGGAGTATATGACGGATATACCTTGCTTTATACTTATTCAGGATATAGAGGCAGCACTGATATAGTAGAGTTCTTACTTGAAAATAATGCTGATGTTTATCAAAAATCTATTAATGGTAAAACAGCCCTTTACAGTGCTGTAGATGATTATGCTTATGATGTTGTTGAAATTATCTTGAAACATTATAAAAACGATGATGATATAAATGATGAGTTTTTGTTGGCAGTTAATCAAGAAAATGAACCTATGTTAAAAAGGCTATTAAAAAAGAAATTTTTATTCTTTGGAAATAAATTCAAAATGGACTTAGACAAAGGGCTTGAAATAGCACTTGATAAAGGCAATGAAGATATAGCTGCCATATTGGTTTTAAACGGAGCTAAAACTGATAATTTTTTATATTATTTTAAATTGGTATTTGGTAAATATTTAATTCTTATAGCTATTCTTATAGCTGTTATTATTATTTTTATTAAAGCATATAAAAGAAGATATATTCCTACTATTTATCAAAATACAGTAACGTTTATAACTTTTAAAGATAAAGTAAATAATATGTATATTTACTGTTATGCTTATTATGGCAGACTATTATCTGTAATTAGTGGTTGTTTTGGAAATATATTTATAAATAATGATAAGATAAAAGGGTATTATAATATACTCAGTAATTTTATGGATAATTATATTTCTATTTATTGTTTTGATGATAATAAACAAAATGACAAAGAATATTTTAGCTGGTATGATATTATTATAGAAAGAAATGAAAAAGCCATTATAAAATTTGATTGTTCTCTTTATGATTTTATAAATAGTGATAAAAAGGAAATTAACTATATTGTGGAAATATCTGATTCTAAAATTATAAATGGAGTTTTTGAAGTTAATAGAAATCCTGATATTAAGGTAGAATATTTTAAATTAATATTTAAAAAGATAGCAAAATCTAATCATTTGATAAATATTCTTCGCTATTTATTTGATCTCTATCATTTCAATATAAAAAACAATGATAAAATTAATTCATATATAAACGGAGATAATAAATCATTTTCTGAGAAAACAAATGAATTGAAGATAAATGTTGAACAGATTTTAAAGAAACATGAGAGTATGTTATTTAATGATATTAAAACTAAATACTATGATAAACTTAAAGATTTTTATAATGCTGATAATATAGTTTATTTTGATGATAAAACAATATGCGTATACAAGAGATTTGCTAAGATAGAAGCTAATAATAATCTTATAGTAAATAATATATCGCTCATAATTGATTTAGATAATGAAAAATTAATAAGTCCTTATTTTAAAGATTTTGTTAATAATGCTGATGAGATATTAAAAAGATATAATGTTCCTAAAAACTTTTATAATGATACAGACAATTTAATTTTTCTTATAACAGAAGCCGGTATCATATTAATGAAAGATAAGGGGCATAAAAAAATATTTATTCCTTTAGATGATATAAAATATAATATTAATAAAGATCATTATTTGTCTTATTTATTTGATTAATTTTTGTACATACCTAAACAAATAATATTTTTAAAATTTAAAATATTTGCAGGGCTTTGCCCTTACGAAGTACACGGAGTGCAGCACCCCACTTCTTTTGTTGCCACAAAGAAGCAAAAAGGCTATATTTTAGCTTAAATTTAATATTTTATCTTACAAGTAAGACAAAATTAATATTATTTAGTACTAATTTTATACTTGCACTTTCGCGAAGCGTATCCGAGTTTATCGAGGATATAAGGTTCTTTGACGAAGTCAGCAGAGCGTATGCGGCGGGAAAAAAAAACAACAAAAAATTGACAAATTTAAAAATTTGCAGTATATATTATTTTTAGTATGATTCAATACTATATTTTTTAATGAAGATAAATAAAAAAATATAAAATATTTTAGTATAAAATGAATTTTCATTGACATAATTCTAATTTTTTATATAATACCATACCATAGGAGGTTATATGATATGAAAGGTAGAATTTTAAAATTTTCATTCTTTTTATTAATTTCAACTTTTTTATTTGTTAATATTGCATGTGCTAAAAAAACAGAAAAAAACACAAATATCCCCGAAGACCTATACGGTCAATATTTTATGTCGGCTGATGAAACCTATATGAAATCGCTTCTTATAATTGTGGGTTATGATGGTATAGAAATTAACTACCCTAATGATGAATCTACAATAGAAGTTGTAAAAAAGTGTGTAGACATTGTAATGGAAAGCGACAGAGCTATAAAAGGAGATATAGGAAATAGTAAATTATCACAAGCAGCAGACAATCATTATAAAACTATATCTTCAAACGATGCTCACTTAGAATTTAAATTTACTAATGAAGCACTTGAACTATCTGTTTATGATGGAACACAGCAAGTTAACTCAATTAGTCTTAGTAAATTAGGAAAATAATATTTTAAGTGAATAAAATTATAATTAGATACGATAAGTGTGGCATATAAAAAATCGTATTTTTAAATTTTTATTCACTTTATTAGTTTTTTAATAATGGATTTATATTTAATCCTAACAAAAATAAGTGAGCCTAAACCAGCTAGCTTATATATGGCGAACTGAGTAGGCACACTTTGTGTGGGCGAGCATAACAACAATAGGAGTTTATTATGATAGATAATATATTTGATTTTCTCTTGAATCAAAATGAAAATACAAAGTTTATTCTAGGTATAGTTTTTATTGTTATTTTTTATATTATTTTTATGTATATAAAGAAGCGTTCCAAGAAATGGTATTCTCAAAATAAAATAATAGTAGATGGAAAAGATTTTTTTATGCTTAAAGATAAAGTAAATAATATATATATTAATTGCTATAGATATAAAGATAATGCTTATGCCAAATGGTTTAATGACAACAAATCTAAAATGGAGGATATACTATCATTAAACAATAATTGGGCAGAAGATGAAAGTAGAATAAAAAGACAATTTGACGGTTTTGCAAATGAATATTTTGACCGTTTCCCAAGTCAAATATTTATAAATAACGGCGATGAATTAATTATCCGTGAAACTAGTAAATTATACATAGATGAAATGGTGGTTTACCATGATTATGACAAAAAATATTTTAAGGATTTATATTACAGACAATACGAAATAGAAACCCCTTTTCAATATTATGAATTTAATCCAAATGATAAACCTAAATTTGAGGGTTGGTATTCAAAAGAAGATGTAAGAGATCAGTTGGCAACTATAAAATTCAGAAAAGAATTAGATTATGAAAGAACATCTAAAATTGAATATACAATGGATATTGAAAATAAAAGAATAGAAGGAGTTTTTGAAGTTATTAGAAAGCCTGAAATAGAAGTAAAACAATTTTATATTCCAATTGAACAGATGAGTTTTCCTGATAAACTGTCTTACAAATATGATGGTTTGGGAGTTGATGAAACAAAGAAAATGCTTACTAATTATTTATTTAATTTCAATTATCCTTTTATTAAAGGAAAAGAAAAAATAAATATGGCTATCAGCGGAGCTTATAATTTTGATGAAAGATTCAAACAAGAAAAAGGAAAAAAACTTGAAGAGAAATTGAACCATAAAAATGCTCTTTTTGATATATTCTGTCCTTTAGATTATATTGGTCTTATATATTATAGGAAATTTAAAGACTTTAGATGCCTTGATATATCATACTATGATAATGAAGTAATATGCGTATACAAAAGAACTGTAGAAGCAGATGCAGAAAGTAAAGAAGCTATGGTAAAGAATAATTCTCTTATATTTGAATTGGATAGTGAAAGAAGTATAAGTTCTTATTTAAGAGATTTGGTTTCTGATAGTAAAGAATTATTATCTAATTATGAACTTACTGATAATTTTTATAATAATATGAGGAAATTAATATTTCTTTTAACAGATACAGGAATTATAGTAATGCCTGAATATCCTGATCTAGATATTAATGACTCTGCAGATGAATATGAAGAAATTGCAGAAAGAATATTCATACCTACAGAGCATTTAAAAAATTATCTAAATAAAAGTCATTATTTATTTAATTTTTTTGATAGGCAATAATTATTTTTATAATTAATTTTCATATACTGAAACAATTATTTTTGTAAATTTCTATATTTTTATAGATATATTATCAACTTTTTTGCCGCACACGCTCTGCGGGCTTCGCCAAAGTTGCTGCCGACACCGCAGGTGGACTTCGTCGGCACGCTTTGCGAAAACGCAAGTACTTTAACTCTATATGTAGAGAATATATCTTAAATGTAGTATAAATACGCTGAAATTCAAGTTACACATTGCCGCACACACATAGCAGTAAGTTCACTCACTAGCTTATATATGGCAGCGGCGGGCAGAGCAACAATAGGAGTTATTTATGATATCATTTGGAATATTGGAACCATTAAGACTTTTTCTTATTAGTGACTATTTTTGGCCTGTTTTGTTTGGAGCTGTTGCCATTTTTTTAGTTGTAATTTTTAAAATTGAGAAGGAAGCAAAAAAATGGTATGCTAAAAATAAAATATTGGTGTATGAAAAAAAAATTTTCATGCTGAAAGATAAAACAAATAATATATATATTAATTACTATAAATATAAAGATAATAATTATGATGAATGGTACAGAAAACATAGCGGTAAAATTAAGCATGTATTGAATGTAAAATTTGATAATTTCGCACATGAATATTTTGCTTCTTTTACAGGTCAAATGTTTATAAATAGTGAAAATAAATTAATGATTCGTGAAACTAATGAATTAAATAATAATGAAATTAATGTTTACCGTGATTATGATATGGATTATTTTGAAAGACTAAAGGAAAAGCAATTTAAATCATATCTTCCTTATGAAACGTCATGGAAAGAATCATTTAAATTTAATAAATGGAATTCAAAAGAAAAGAATAGAGAAATTTTATTAAAGATAAAATTCAAAAGAGAATTCAATTATGAAAGAACATCAGAAATTGAATATACTATGGATATTCAAGGCGGAAAAGTAGAAGGGGTTTTTGAAGTTATTAGAAAACCTGAAATTGAAATAAGAGAGTTTTATATTCCAGTAGAACAGACTACTTTTACTAATGATAAATTTTCAGCTTACCTTGGTATGGATGAAGTAAGAAAAATGCTTACTAATTATTTATTTAATTTCAATTATCCTTTTATTAGAGGCAAAGAAAGAATAAATTCAGTTATCAGCGGAGCTTACAATTTTGATGAAAATTTTAAAGAAAAAAAAGGAAGAGAACTTGAAGAAGAATTAAAAAATAAAGAGCTTATTATAGAAAAATTCCATCATTATGATCAAAATAAAGGGTATTATGCTGATGAAATTGGTATTATATACTATAAGAAGCTTAAAGACTTTAGATGCTTTGATATATTATACTATGATGATGAATTAATATGTATATATAAAAGAACTGTAAAAGCAGATGAAATAAGAGATGAAGCTACAGTAAAGAATCATTCTTTTATATTTGAATTAAACGGAGAAAAAAGTATAAGTTCTTATTTAAGAGATTTAGTTCCTGATAGTAAAGAGTTATTATCTAAATATATAGTTCCTGACTATTTTTATGACAATATATATAGTTTAATATTTCTTTTAACAGATACAGGAATTATAGTAATGCCTGAATACACGAATCTAGTTCTTAATGATAAAGATTATGATTTAGAAAATACACATGAAAAAATTGCAAGTAGAATATTTATTTCTTCAGCTGATTTAAAAAATTATTTAAATAGAAGTCATTCTTTATTTAGTTTTTTTGATAGGCAATAATTGCTTTTATAATTAATTTTTATATACTGATACAATTATTTTTATAAATTTCTATATTTTTTATAGAATTTTTATAGATATATTATCAACTTTTTTGTCGCACACGCTCTGCGGGCTTCGCCAAAGTTGCTGCCGACACCGCAGGTAGACTTCGTCGGCACGCTTCGCGAAAACGCAAGTACTTTAACTATATATGTAGAAAATATATTTTAAATGTAGTATAATACGATGAAATTCAGGTTACACATTGCCACAGTCACACATAGTAGTAAGTTCACTCACTAGCTTATTATAGGCGTACCAAGTAGGTACACTTCGTGTGGGCGAACATAACAATAATAGGAGAACGTGAAAACAATGAAAAATTTAATAACTAAATTTATGGATAAAGATATAATAATTTTGCTAGCAGTAGTAATTTTAATAGCTGCTGTCATAATAATTATTAATATACCTAAAAATAAGGCTAATAAAAATCCTGTAAGATTTTATAAAAATAATTTTTTTATGCTTAAAGACAAAGTTAACAATATATATGTTTATGCTTATGAACACCAAAAAAATGATAATTATAATAATTTATATTTTCCTAGAGATAATGTGTTTCCATATTTAGGAAGAGTATATATAAATAATGATAATGGCTTTATTATAAATGATGTTTACTTTTCATCTGAAAGAATAGGAGTTGATAATTATTATGATAAAGATAATCCAATTTTAATTAATAAACACTCATCAGAGGGTAATAAATCTTCTAGATATGATGCTGAAACTTTTGCTGAAATAAAATTCAAGACAAAATTAGATGATACATCAAAATCAGAAATTGAGTATGTTATTGAGTTTAAGCCTTATGACAGTATTGTTGACTATGTTGGCGATAATATTAAAAAAACTTTAAGAGAGCCTGTAAAAATAGAAGGAACTTTTGAAATCATAAGAGAAGATGAAGCAGAAATAATAAGACTGCATAATACAGACATATTGGGGTTGTATAATGATAAAAGTATTTTATTCAGTTCTGAGAGAATATTTTCTCTCAATGTATTTAATTTTGATTATCTTTTTATAAATGGAAAAGAAAAAATAAATTCTTCTATTAATGGAGTTGAAAAATTTTCAGATAAGTTTTTGAAAGATAAAATAAATGAAAATAAGGATATAGTAGAATCGTATGTAAAAGAGTCTAAAAACAGACATTGGAAATCATTAATGGATGAGAGTATATTAAATTATATTGATAATTATGCTGATTATTATAATGAACTTAAAGAGTTTAAAAGTTTTAATATATTATACTATGATGATAAAACAATATCTTTATATAAAAGAGTTTCAAAGCTAGAAGATTTAAAACTTTCTGAAATAGATAATATGTTTATGACATTTGAGTTAGAAAGTCAAAAATTAATAAGCCCTTATCTTAAAGACTTAATAAATGACCCCGAAGCATTATTAAAAAAATATAATGCCCCTAAAGATTTTTATTCTAATATAGATAGTTTAATTTTTGGTGTAACTGATTCATTTATTATAATAATGAAAGAAAAAGGCTATGGAAAAATATTTATAGATTATAATAATATGAAAGAGTATATAAATAAGGAGCATTATTTGGCTTATTTGTTTAATTGATTTTTATATCTAAAAAATTTAGTTTTTTAATTTTTACTATTTGTATTAATTGACTATTAAATTATAATTTTTGGAGTTAAATAAAGATTATGAAAGAATTATTATATAGTATTCTCTATAACGAATATCTTGTTTTGATTATTTCTATTATTATTTTGATTATTATTTTTAAATTATTAATGAGAAATAAATACCGTCCTTATTTTGAAATAAAGGATATAACTTTTACAATACTTAAAGATAAGATTAATAATATATACATTTACTGCAATAAATTTGAAAATGTTGATGATGGCATACATTACTTATATCTGGGTAAAATTTTTATAAATAATGCAGATTTATTTGGTATTTATGAAATTAGAGGAAACAGCAGTAAAATAGAAGTTTTTGATTATGATAGTAAAGAAGAATTTAGAATATCTAATATAAAAAATATCGCAGAAATCAATTTTAAAAATAATAATATTTCAAAAGCTGAGTACATTATTGAGATTAATTCCAAAAAAATAGAAGGAGTTTTTGAATTAATAAACGAGCCTAAAATAAATATAAAAAAATTTAATATATACAAATTTGGATATTTAAAAAACTATAGAAAATTAATTATAATTCTTAACTATTTATTTAATTTTTATTATGCATTTATAGACAATAAAGAAAAGATAAATTTTGATATTAACGGAGAATCTAGTTTTTCAAAAGATTTTCAGTATAAAAAAGAGAATGAACTTTCAGATGAAATTAATTCATTTTTGAAAAAATTTTCTGTTTATGAATTACAAAAATATTTTGTTGATATCAAAGATTTATATGCTTTTAATATATTATACTATGATGAAAAAACTATTTGTATTTATAAAAGACTTATAAAAACAGAAGATAGTAAAGAAATTATAATAAATAATGTTTTTCTAATTTATGATTTGAATAATCAAAAATTAGTTACTCCCTATTTAAAAGATTTAGTAAATGATACTGAAAAATTACTAAAAGAATACAATGCTCCTAGTGATTTTTATTCTAATATAGATAATTTAATTTTTTTAGTGACAGATTCATTTATTATAATAATGAAAGAAAAAGGCTGCGGAAAAATATTTATTGATTATAAAAATATAAAAGACTATATAAATAAAGAACATTATTTGGCTTATTTATTTAATTGATTTTAATTTCTTAAAAAGTAAATTATTAGATTGTTATATATTTTAGAAAAGTTTGTAGTTAAAAATAAAATAGTAAAATAAATTATACAATTTTTAGATAAACAATAAATAAAGATGAATAATAAAAATTTAAAATATTATGACAGTACTATACTATAAAAGAAACAAAAATATCTCAGCTAATTATTAATTATCAGCTGAGATATAATATTTTCAATAGTTCATTTATTATTCAGTTACAACAGAGATAGTTTTCTTTCCGAATTTATTAGTATGGAACTTCACATAACCAGAAGCAGTAGCAAATATAGTATGATCGCGACCTATATCAACATTTCTTCCAGCATGGAATTGAGTACCGCGCTGTCTAACTATAATATTGCCTGATATAACTTTCTGACCGCCGTAAACTTTAACACCTAAACGTTTAGATTGACTATCGCGTCCGTTTTTAGAACTTCCGCCGCCTTTTTTATGTGCCATTTTTATACTCCTCTTTATATTTTATAAAATCAGGATACTCTTTAATTAAAGATTTTATACCTATCAAATATCCATTACTAACTATTTTATACTCTATTTTTTTATCATTTTCAAGTTTATCAAAATTAACAAGTTCTAAACTCAAAAATCCATCTTTTATTTTATACTTTAGAAATCTATTTTCAACTATAGATAACAAAGCTTTATACATAGCCTGTGTTAATGCACTCAAAGCTATACAAACTTCATAACCTTCACCCGACTTTTTAATACCTGCATGCCCTTCAACTGTTATGCTTTGTATAATAAATTCTGTATTATATACTACATTAACAAAAGAAGCCATTAAACAGCTATATCTTCAATAGTTATCTTATGGTATTTATGTCTATGACCTGTTTTTCTTCTATAGTCTTTTCTTCTTTTATGTTTTCCGATAACTACTTTATCGCCTTTCATCATTTCTACTATTTTAGAGCTTACTTTAACGCCATCAACATAAGGTGTACCTACTAAAACACTTTCATCATCTTTTTTAAGAAGAAGAGTTTTAATTTCAGGAGCTTCTTTAGCATCATCGCCTAGATATTCTACTAAAATATCCTGACCTTTTTCCACCTTGTATTGCTTACCTTTTACTTCTACGATTGCATACATTATTGCTTATCTCCAATTTATATATATTTTTATTTTATACAATACTATGAGTACTCTATATTACTACATTAAATTAATTTTGTCAAGCATAAAAACAAAAAACTATCATAAATTACTGCTTAAAATAAATAGATTTTTTTACAAAAATATTGTAATATATATTGAATGAGTAAAAAAATTATAGAAAAAATTAACGAATTGCATAATCAAAATAAGCATCAAAAAATAATAGAACTTATTTATTCTATAAATGAGAATGAAAGAGATTATGAAATAATTTTATTATTTGCAAGAGCTTTAAATAATGTACATAATTATGATGAAGCATTAGACAATCTAATGTATATAAGAGAAGAGGGATTATTCGATCCTTTATGGTATTATAGAACAGGATATGCTTATTATCATAAAAATGAAAAAAATACAGCTAAACAATATTTTAGTAAAGCTATAGAATTATTTGAAAATTATGATAAAAAAAATATAGAAAATTTCTCAGAAATATCAAACAATATAAAGAATTTATATTCATTATGTTTTGAAAATGAAGATAAAGAATTAAGTTTCGCTCAAAGAGTAAAATTATTTTGGAAATGGTTTGAAGAAAATGAAACAGAAATTGATGATATAATAAAAAATAAAAATAAAGATATAATTCATTTTCTCTCTCATGGCGTAAAAATAATATCTGATAATTTAGCATTTAATATAGGAAGAAACTATAATTTTACTTTTAATATAGATGGTAAAAATTATCTATTTTATCTCACCCCAAGAATAATATCTGATATGCCTGAAAAATTAAAAGAAAAATGGACTTTTCTTCCATATATTCCTAGTTCTAATGGTGTAAACTTCACTATTGAAATTCATAATAAAAGAATAGAAATTCAGGATGTATTTGTAAAAATAGAATTTGATGATGAAAATGATAAATTTGATTTAGTTTTTTATAATAAAGATTTAAATAATTTAGATAAAGAAGAAGCTTATAATATATTTTTCCTCATTATGGAAAATTCTATAGGAGAAGGTTTATCCAGAGTATATATAAGATATGCTGATATAAGTAATAGAAAATTAAATAATATGCTACCTCTCACAGAATTAGAAAAATACATGAAAAAAACATTATCATTCCATAGAAAAAAAATAATAACTGATCCTATAAACCAATATTTAGCATACACCTCTGAACCTAGACAATCTGATACATTAAGATATGACATAATAGCAGGAACTACATCATATTATGAAACTGTTAATGATTATTATAATGAAAATACAGATGATATAATAGAAATATCAAAATGCGGGGCAAAGGCAATATTTTTATATTATACTTATGATTATAAAAATGATGATGAATCAAGAAAAACAATACTTAATGAAAGATATGAAATACAAGAAAGATTAGAAAAAGAAGTTCTAGCAAGCGGAGAAAAAGAATATGATATAGGTATTGTACTTGGCGGAGCTATGGGAGTATACAATATTTATATAGATTTGATTGTTTATGATGAGGATGAATTTATAAAAAGAGCTAAAATACTTCTGGCTGAATATGAAAGAAATTTCTATGTATCTAAATTCAGAAAAAATTCAGATATAATAAGCATATTTGATTTATAATAAGATATAATAATTACTGAGATACTGAAGTACTTATCATTCTCTCATCAAATTTTCTTTTTATTCTGTCAAATTTTTCTCTTGTTCTGCTAACAGCTGAATTCATTTTATTTATTGCTTTCTGATTGGCTGTATATAGAGCCAATGATTTTCTTGCATATTGTATTAATTCATTTCTTTTTTCAGGGTATAAATTTATTAATTTTACTATAGTATTATAATATCCTTCATTAGCAGCTATCATTCTATAATGCTTCATTTCAAGATCATTGATTTTACTCTCACCCTCTTCCATGTTAACTAATGAAACAAAATTTTCATTATTATTTACATCTGATATTCCTTCCATAGCAGTCATTAAATTTTCTATAGTATATTTATAATCTTCTCTTGAAGCTTCTTCTCCCCTATTTAAGAATACTATAGGATCACTGTCAGAACTTTGATTTATAATTTTAGATTGATCATCTATTGTATTTATATAAGCCTTTTTTGAATTTAATACTTCTTTGTCATTATCAGTAACAACATCTATAACACCATTATCAAGAACAACTATAGTAGAACCATCTTCTGCAAAAGCAACTTCAAAAGTAGTACCTCTTACCACAGAAGTTGTAGTAGGAGTATGTATTTCAATCAAAGCTCCTGCATCCTTATTTACATCTACTTTTATATAACCTTCTAACAAAGATATAGAAACTTTGCTATCATATTTTGAAATAGGCTCATTAACAAGTAATATACTATTTTGAGGAACTATTATAGTTCCTATTTTATCTCCCCTTCTATTTAAAGTAAGTTCTACTTGAGTATTACTTGATGTTCTTAATCTATATTCTTTATGTATTTCACTTCCTCTGAAAGCTCTTAATGATTTATTTATGTCAGGTCTTTCTATAAAAGCTATGCCGGATATTCCTGTAACTTTAAAAGAGATATCCTGTGATAATAAAATATTGCTAAATGACAAAGCAAATAATATTGCTGATAAAAATATTCTATTAAGCATAAATATACTCCTTAGTTTTAATACATAATACCACTAAGTAATATAAGTGTATAATTTAGCATAAAAAAAGTCAATAGCAATAAAATCAAATTTACATATTTATATTTATATTAGGTAATACAGGATAAGCAAATAGCATATTCAAATTAAAATCCTGAATGTTTAAATCAACATCATTTTTTGTATCAAAACATATACTTATTATATATGAATCATCAAGTATAAAAGAAGCAAAAAATATATTATCAGCATTTCTTACTTCCCTCTCAATTAAATCAACTTCTACAGAATTTTTTATATCAAAAATAGTTTTTCCAAGCATTTTTATATACGCTTCTTTAATAGTCCATATAGTAAAAAAATCTATTTCTAATTTATGAGTATTTTTAAGGTATTCAATCTCGCTTTTATAAAAATATTCTTCAGCAATGGCAAAATAATCTCTTTCTCTTATCTTTTCAGCATCTATCCCAACATTGTATTCATCGCTCATAACAGCAGCGAATAAATCTGAACTATGTGTACCGTTAAAATATAAATTATTTGCATTTTTAAAATAAGGCTTTTTATTCTCTTCTCTTTCTATAATAAGATTATTTTTATTATAATGATTTTGAGCCATAGAAATAATTAAATTCTCTAAATTTTTCCTTGCTTCTGCCCTACTTTCATTATCATTGAAATTATATTCTAAATAAGTCATAAATTGCCTTTTGATAATTTAATCAATGAAATTTCCTATCAATGTATGGCTTTTTATCTCTGTAACTTCAGCATTGAAAATATCGCCCATATTGAGTTCTTTATCTTTTTTTACAAGTATTATTCTGTTTTCCTTGCTCCTGCATAAATAATGCATATTATCTTTGGCTATATCATCTACCATTACAGATGTTTTTTTGCCTACCTGTTTTGATAATAATTTCTGAGCCAATTCTCTTTGATAATTTACAAGATTAGTAAGTCTTCTTGCCCCAGCAGCTTTATCATACTGTACATTTTTTTTATACGCAATAGAGCCTTCTCTCTCTGAATATTTATACAGGTAAGCCTCTTCAAAACCTATACTCTCAAGTAAATTTAATGTTTCTTGATACTCATCTTCTGTTTCATCAGCATACCCCACTATTATATCAGTAGAAATAGGAAAATCATCAGCATAATTTCTCAAGTATGATACTTTTTTTACATATTCATCTTTAGTGTATTTTCTATTCATTAAATTTAATATTCTATCTGAACCGCTTTGGAAAGGTAAATGTATATGCTTACATAAACTATTCAAATTCCATATAGCATCAGCCAAATCTTTATCAAAATCTTTAGGGTGAGAGGTTAAAAATCTTATCCAAACCTTATCTTTAGCCTTTTCATAAATAATTTTGTCTAATTTGTATAATAATTCTGTAAAATTAATCTCATTATCAATATCAAGCCCATAAGAATTAACATTCTGCCCAAGTAAAGTTATCTCTTTAGCTCCGTCATCTATCAATCTTTTTAATTCTTCTATTATTTCATCCGATTTTCTGCTTACCATTTTTCCTCTGGTATGAGGTACTATACAATAAGTACACCAATTATTACAGCCATGCGATATAGGTATGAATGCTTTATGAGGCTTATCTTCATCTACATAAGATTTATTAAATATATAATTATCATTAAATTTTCTTACAAATACTTCCTCATCCTTCAAATAATCTATAATATTAACTTCATTATATACATCAAATATCTTATCAACACCAAGATTTTCAAGATGTTCCTTGGAAGTTTGAGCCATACAGCCCATAATTATTATTTTTGTGTCTTTTTTATTCTTTTTTCTATTTGCATTGAATAATTTAACTCTTGAAAACACTCTTTCTTCGGCATGAGCTCTCACACTGCAGGTATTTATTATTATATTATCAGCATTTTCATGATTTTCTGTTTGTATAAAACCTTCCTGCATAAGAGAATTTATTAAACTATTCGAATCCGCCTTATTCATTTGGCATCCGTAATTTTCTAGGTAAAAATTCTTCATATTCTGATCTTTATTTTGTTATTTTTTTATGAATTTGGATCTTATATCTTCAACTAGTATTTCCGGCACTAATCCGTCTATAGGTCCATTAAATTTAAGTATTTCCTTTATTAAAGAAGAACTTACATAAGCATAATGCTCTGATGTATGTAAAAATATAGTATCCATCTCTGGATATAATAATTTATTCATTCTAGACATTCTTAATTCATAGTATAAATCTTCACTGTCTCTGATCCCTCTAGCCAATACTTTTATATCATTCTGCTTCATATATTCTGTTACAAGTCCGGATATAGTTACAATTTCTATAGTATCATTATCCCCTATTACTTTTTTAATCATATTTTTTCTTTCATCTATACTAAAAGTAGGAGATTTATCCAAATTAACAGCTACAGATATATAAACCTTATTGAAAATATCAGCAAGTCTGTAAAGGACATCGAGATGTCCCAATGTGAAAGGGTCAAAAGTACCCGGAAATATTACTTTTCCATTTTTCATAATGATAAAGTATATACAAAATTGATATAATATCAATATAAAAAATAACATTTATTTAAATACTTCGACAATTTATACATAAATATAGTGTTTTTCTATTTTAGAATAAAAAATAGAAAAAAAATAAATATTTTTTCTATTATATGTTATAATTTAAAGAATAAATATTCATTAGGAGTTATTTATGGCTCATGTTAATAAAACTGAAATAAGAGTGATATATGCAGATACTGATCAAATGGGGGTTGTTTATCATTCAAACTATTTAAGATATTTTGAGATAGGAAGGACAGAGCTTTTAAGAGAATTAGGCATTTCCTATAGAGATATGGAAGAAAAATATGATATAATGCTTCCTGTAAAAGAGGCTTTTGTAGATTATAAAATTTCTATAAAATATGATGATGTTATAGTAGTTTATACTAGTGTTGAAAAATTAAAAAATGTATCATTAAAACTGAAATATGAAATAAGAAGCAAAGAAGATGAAAAAATACTATACTCTACAGGTTATACTCTTCACCCTTTTGTAAATAAAAAAGGACAAATAGTAAAACCTGATGAATATCTGTATAATATAATGGCTAAAGGTAAGTAAAATATATGAGTTGGCTAAATGTTATATTAACAGTTTTGTCATCTGCTAATATGGTTGGAGACTTGGTAAAAACTACAACTATGGAAAGCAGAACAAAGAAACTGTATAGTAAATTAGATGAAAAAGAAAAAGAAATAATAGAAAAAGTAGAATCTAAAACAAAAAAAGAATTTCAATATATATATTCTGAAATAAATTCATTAAAAATAGTTGTAAGATTTTTATTTTTTATTTCATTAATATTGTTAATTTTATTTATCATTTCATTGATATTTATAATTTTTGTTTTAAAATATAAAAATATAATTTAATTTTGAGGGTTTTATATGGCTACTACTACTGCAGTAAAAAAAAATAAAAAAGCTTTAACTTGCTCTGTAATTACAAGAAACGGTCCTATATTAAGATCCATAAAAATAGATCATGTAGAAATACCTTCGCATGACGGTTATGTTTCAATACATTTGGATCATTGCCCATATATAGTAAGAATAGGTTATGGAGAACTCAAAATATATAATGAAGATAATAAACTTATAAATATGTATGTAGAAGACGGCATAGCCGAAGTTACAAATAATGTTATAGGAATATTAGTAGAAACTGCTTTATATCCAAAAGATATAGATGCTGCTATATTAAAAGATGAAATAAATAAATTGTCCAGCCAAATGGTTATCAATGCTGAAGAAGCAAGAAGAAATAATGAAAAAATAGCCAAACTTAATAAACAAATAGAAATTTCTTCTAAATAATATGCTATTGTAATTTTAGTATTATCCGATAATTTAGTTGACATATTTTTATAGCTTAATTATAATTAATATGTTAACTAAAAAATTTATATTAGATGATTGAAATATGCCTAAAATAGAAGATTTAGAAAGACTAGGAAGTATTGCTTTTTTAATAGGAAATAAAGCATTACCAAAAGAAATATCACAAAACGACTATGATCGTTTTAAATCAGTTTTTACAGATGAACATATGGCTAGTTCTATGCCTGCAGAAGATAATGGTTTACCTTCTATTGATGATTTAGATAGTTTAGATTTTCAAGATGATTCAGATAATGACAAAGCATCTGATGATCTTGATAATTTAGATTTGCCTGAAGATTTAGACAATGCATTATCTGATGATATTGATGATTTAGGACTGCCTGAAGACTTGGATAATAATGCATTATCTAATGATACTGACGATTTAGGACTGCCTGAAGATTTGGATAATAATGCATTATCTAATGATACTGACGATTTGGGACTGCCTGAAGACTTAGATAATGATAAAGTATCTGCTGATATAGATGATATAGAGCTTCCTGAAGATTTAGAAGATAATGATAAAGTATCTGCTAATATAGATAATCTAGAACTTCCTGAAGATTTAGAAGACAATGATAAAGTATCTGCTAATATAGATAATCTAGAACTTCCTGAAGATTTAGAAGACAATGATAAAGTATCTGCTAATATAGATAATCTAGAACTTCCTGAAGATTTAGAAGACAATGATAAAGTATCTGCTAATATAGATAATCTAGAACTTCCTGAAGATTTAGAAGATAATGATAAAGTATCTGCTAATATAGATAATCTAGAACTTCCTGAAGATTTAGAAGACAATGATAAAGTATCTGCTAATATAGATAATTTAGAACTTCCTGAAGATTTAGAAGATAATGATAAAGTATCTGCTAATATAGATAATTTAGAACTTCCTGAAGATTTAGAAGACAATGATAAAGTATCTGCTAATATAGATAATCTAGAACTTCCTGAAGATTTAGAAGATAATGATAAAGTATCTGCTAATATAGATAATTTAGAACTTCCTGAAGATTTAGAAGATAATGATAAAGTATCTGCTAATATAGATAATCTAGAACTTCCTGAAGATTTAGAAAATAATGATGAAGTATCTAATGATAATGATGATTTAGGATTGCCTGAAGATTTACATGACGATGATTTAGGATTACCTGAAGATTTACATGACGATGATTTAGGATTGCCTGAAGATTTACATGACGATGATTTAGGATTGCCTGAAGATTTACATGACGATGATTTAGGATTGCCTGAAGATTTACATGACGATGATTTAGGATTGCCTGAAGATTTACATGATGATGATTTAGGATTACCTGAAGATTTAGAAGATAATGATAAAGTATCTGCTGATATAGATAGTTTAGAACTTCCTGAAGATAAAGAATTGGAAGATAAAATAGCAATGGATATTAATGATGATAATTCATCTAAAAATGATATTCATTCAGAAAAATTACCTGTATTGGATGATTTACCTTTACCTGATACTTTACCTGATATAGAAGATGAAAAAAATATAGATAATGAAGATTTACCTGATATAAAATCTGATGATAATTATGGTGCAAATATAAATGACTTAAATCTTGATGATATATCTGACAGCTTAGATGATATATTAGAAGATGATGATTCAAATTTAGATAATTTAGAAGATATCTTATCAGATGATAATGAATTACCTTCAGATGATGCTTCTGAAGAGCCTAAAGATGAAGTTAAAGAAGAGGAAGCTAAAGAAGAGCCTCAGGATATAGATTTAGATGATTTATCTTTAGACAGCATTACAGCAGATGATGAAGAAGAGGATAAAACAGAAGAACCTAAAGATGAAGTTAAAGAAGAGGAAGCTAAAGAAGAACCTCAGGATATAGATTTAGATGATTTATCTTTAGACAGCATTACAGCAGATGATGAAGAAGAGGATGAAACAGAAGAACCTAAAGATGAAGTTAAAGAAGAGGAAGCTAAAGAAGAACCTCAGGATATAGATTTGGATGATTTGTCTTTAGACAGCATTACAGCAGATGATGAAGAAGAGGATAAAACAGAAGAACCTAAAGATGAAGTTAAAGAAGAGGAAACTAAAGAAGAACCTCAGGATATAGATTTGGATGACTTGTCTTTAGACAGCATTACAGCAGATGATGAAGAAGAGGATAAAACAGAAGAACCTAAAGATGAAGTTAAAGAAGAGGAAGCTAAAGAAGAACCTCAGGATATAGATTTAGATGATCTATCTTTGGACGATGCTGTAGAAGAATATGAAAAAGAACCTAAAGATGAAATTAAAGAAGATAATTATGATGACATGGATTTAGATGATTTATCTTTAGATGATGATGATGCTATAAAAGAAAACAAAAATATTTCTACTAATATAGTTACAGGACAATCATCACTTCCATCTCCAGATAGTGCTAATAATTTACCTGCTTCTAAATATGATGATGTAGATAAAGATGTTGATCATGATAAAGTTATTAATACAATAAAATATCTTCCTTCTCTTACACAGTATCATGTTTTAGATGCAATACTTAATGAAAAATTAGACAGAATCTCTATGGAAGCATTACTTAATGCTTTAGAAAGAGGAGAGTCTAGTGAAAACATTACAGAATTATTAAATAAAGAATTAGGTTTAAGTATTAAAGATGAAGGAAATAAAAATGTACTAGAACTTATACCCATACCTAATTCATTAAAAGACTATGCTAAAATAATAAGAGTTGCAGCTGTATTTTTAGTATTATTTGTAGCTATAGTAGTTTTATCTTTCCAATTTATTTATAAACCTGTAATGGCAAATAAATATTATGAACAGGGTTTATTAAGCATATCAAACGGAGCTTATGATGATGCGGAAAGAAACTTTGCTGAAGGTGAAAGATTAAAACCAAAACAGATAAAATGGTATAATAAATATGCTAGAGCTTATATTGACAGAGAAACTTTCAATTATGCTTTAAAGAAAATACAAGGTGCTTTAGATATTAAGCCTAGAGATTTTGAGACTAGAATAACTTTCGGATATTATTATAGAAAGAAAGGTGAGAAAGAATTATCATTAGAAGATTACACGTTAGGCGAAGAATTATATAATGATATGTTAGTTTATACTGAAAAGAAAAAAGAAAAAGAAACTATATATGATGAACGCGGGCTTCTTATGATAAGCAGAGCTAAAACTCTATCAGAGCCTAATTATTATGATATAGCTTATAATAATTATAGAGATATGATTAATTTCTTTGGAGATGGAGTTGTTCCTAGAAAGAGAGCTATGCTTATAAAAATTTATCAGAACGATTATGAGCAGGTTAAAGCACTTCAAAATCATATAAACTTATTGAAAAAAGATTATATTGATGATGAGGTTTATCCTAAATTAGCTAAGTACTTACTTGATAAAGATGATTTTTATGGTTCAAGAATATTGTTTGAGAATCTTATAACTGCATATCCTAATAACTTAGAATCTATAGTAGGTTATGCTGATTATGAAGCAAGATTAAAACATTATGACAGAGCTATGGAAATACTTACTACAGCAGCATTACCTTTATATGAATCTAATCCTTTCTATAGAGGAAAAGAATTTGTATATAATATGTTAGGTCAGATATATTATAATTTAGGTGAATATGGAAATGCTGTTAAAAACTTTAATGAAGCTTTGACTATAAATGCAGTATATCCTGATGCTAATTATAATTTAGGTAATGTTTATTTCTACAGAGAAAAAGATTATGCAAAAGCAAAACAGTATTATCAAACAGCCTATGATAATTTAGCACCTAATCTTAGAAGCGATAAACTTCTATATAACCTATCTTGGATATATTATTCAGATGGAGAATATGACAGAGCATTTGAAGGATTCAATGCATTATTCCAAAAGAATCCTAGCAACAGTGTTGTTTCTTATGCTTTAGGTAATTCGCTTCTTCATTTAGATAAAGCTAATTTGGCTAATGGTTTTTATAGAAATGCTTTAAGCCAAGTATTATCTAAAAGAGATAGATTGGGAAGAATGGAAATGCGTACAGAAGGTGATTTTATACTTTTAAGTTATTTAGCTAGCCTTTACAATAATATCGGTGTTTCATATGCTTATAACTCTACTGTTACAAATACTATTGTTAATGAGCAGGAAGCATTCAAGTATTTCGTATTGGCAAGTGAATATTTTGATCAAATAAGAACTTCAAATATAGATTTGGAAAGAATTGAAAAAAGAACTATACTTGTTGATAATCAAAATATAGGAGCTGCTACTTATAATATAATGTCTGTACAGGGAAAAAGAAATTTAAAACAAGCTACTGTTATAGATGATTATATACCTAAAGATATGTATTATGTCAGATAAATAAAATAAATATTAATAAAAAAGCAGAGATTTAATTCTCTGCTTTTTATTTTTAAATATTATTTTAAATATTAAATTATAAATTTCTAAGATGAACCTTACCATTTATATCTATAGTTTTGTTTCCTTTTTTGTACATTATAAATAGATAATTAAATCCCCTCAAATAAAAATTATTTTCAGCTGCTGCTATATGATAATTACCTTTATTAAGAGTTTTATTATGACGTATAACGGATACTATATCAATAGGCATAAAATATTTACTCATAATCTCAAAAAGCTTAAAACCGATTGGCATAAAAGGAAATCCCTTTTCATAAGAATCAGAAACATATAGAGCCATATATCTATCTTTTTTCATTATTCTAAATATTTCATTAATAACTTTTTCCATAGCCTCATAATATTCATTTTCTCTAGCTGTCAATTTTCCAATACAGTTTTTCTCATCGGAATAATTTATATGAGTACTGTAAGGAGGATCTATAAAAACAAAATCTACTTTCTCATCTTCAATAGGTATTTTTCTAGCATCAGCTTTGAAAATATCCTTTCTTTGCAATGCTTTCGGATTTATATCATAGCCTAAAGCTCGTCTTCCAAGCTCTCTTGCCACATCAATAGTAGTACCGCTTCCAGCCATAGGATCAACTACTAAATCTTTTTCTTTTGTATATCTATTTAATAGATTCCAAATTATATATGAAGGTGTTGCACCTATATAATGTTTATGCTTCTCTTCTTCACTTTTTAAATACTGCTGGGAAGGATAATCCCATAAAGTTGTAGTTTGCAATTCTAATTTTTTTTTCATGTTTCTATTCGCTTTATAAAATTTTTATAAATAATATACTATAACTATTTATTAGCAAGTATTGAATAAAAAATTTACTTGTTAAAAATAAATACTTTGATATTATATAATAGTAAATATTAGGGGTTATTATAAATGAGAAAAAGAATTAAAGCCATAATATGTTCTGCCCTTTCTCTAATATTCGGAGGAATAGGAATACAAAAATTTTATTTAGGTCAAACTAAAAGAGGCATATTATATGTTCTATTCTGCTGGACTGGTATACCCTATTTGCTTTGCATTATAGACTTAATAAGATTTATATTTATGAGTGAAAAAGATTTTAATCTCACATATAATAAAGAATATATAGAAAATATAAATTATAAAAATGATAGTTTTGAAGAAAAAAATTATAAAAATAAATTTGATGATGCTATAGATATTGAATATAGTTATGTTGATAATAATGATGATATAAATAAAGAAGAGGAAAATAATAATAAAGAGAATATTATCATCAATAAATCATTAGAATATCATAAATTAATTAACAATACTATAATTTCCATAAAAGACAATGATTTTTCATTTAAAGTTAAGAATTTAAATCAATTATTTAAATGTATTATTGATAAATCAAAAAGCTCTAAGAATAATGAAAGAGCATTAAAAGAGCTGGATAAAATGCTCGCATATAATATACCTACAACATTAAAGCTTATTAATTCATATATAGATTTATCATTGAAAAATACATCAGATTTACAAAATATTAAATCTGGTATAATAGAATCTATAGAGTCTGTTACAATTTATTTGAATAAGGTATTAGAAAATATAGAAAAAGATGATATTTTGGATATAACAAGCGATATTGATGTACTTAAAGCAGAATTAAAAAAAGACGGATATGTTTAAAAAGGAGATAATAAAGTGGATAGCGACGGCGTATATAAAAGAGTAAATATAAACAAAGTTATAAAAAACATTCAAAAAAATAATAGCGATATAACTGAGAGTAAGGCACAGGAAATAGCATATATTATGATAAAGGAACTTAATAAAAAGGTTTCATCTATGGTTAGCGATTTTGAAAATGGAGAAGGAGATTTTATGGCATGCTATTTTGATGCTATAGATAAAAAATAAAAAATAATAATAATTGTTGGAATCTATATAATTAATATATTATAAACAATTTTTATTAGATATAAATCAATTAAATATTTAAAATGTTTATAATGTTTATCAATAATAATTAAAACAATAATATTTTTTATAAAATGAAATATAAGAGGTTTTTATTTACAAAAAGTACATTTTTTTATATTGACTTTTTAATTTGCAATGATAAAAATTAATTTATTAATAAATAATAATAGGAGGATATTTATGTCTTTATCAGATGATATCAAATCAGGATTTTATTCAAGCATTGGTATGATGCTAAAAGGAAAAGAAAAATTAGAGGAAGCAGCACGCGAGTTTATCAAAGATAAAAATGTTAGTGCTGAAGAAGGAGAAAAGTTTGTAAAAGAGATGGTTAATAAAGCCAATGAAACTAAAGAAGACGTTTCCCAATTTATAGATGAGAGAGTACAAAAAGTTGTTGATAAAATGGGATATGTAAAAAAAGAAGAATATGATGCTATGAGAAAAGAATTAGATGAATTAAAACAATCTATAAAGAAAGATGAACAATAATTATAATTTTTAATAATTGAAAGGAGTTTTTTTATTTTACAAAAAATAATTAAACTCCTTATTTTATAAAAAAGAGTTATATAAAAAGCGCGGGTGATTAAAGAATATGAATAATATGAAATCTATAAACAGAGCAAAAGAAATTATATCCATAATAATAGCTTATGGATTTAGAGATATTATAGCGGTAACTCCAATATTAAAAATAATAAAAAATCCAATAGATAAAATAAATATAAAATATAAAGGAGTAGACTTAAGAAAATATACTAAAGCCGAAAGAATAAAAATGGCTTGCGAAGAATTAGGCACTACATTTATTAAATTAGGACAAATACTATCAAACAGAAGCGACATACTTTCAAAAGATATAACAACAGAATTGAGCAAACTTCAAAATCATGTAAAGCCTTTTGATGAGAATACAGCCAAAAGCATCATAGAAGAAGAATTAGGAGGAAAAATAGAGGATATTTTTGAATCATTCGAATTAACTCCTAAAGCAAGTGCTTCTATATCTCAGGTTCATACTGCTGTATTAAAAAATGGAGAAAAAGTAGCTATAAAAGTAAAAAGACCTAATATAGAAGAAAATATACTCACAGATATAGAAATTATAGTATGGCTTTCAAATATAATAGAAAAATATAATGAAGAATTTGCATTGATGCAGCCTCAGAAATTAATAAGTGCTTTTAAAGCTCAGCTTTTACAGGAATTGGACTTTAATTTTGAAAAGAATAATACTCTAAAATTTGCCAAATTCTTTAAAAATAATAAAAATATAAAAATAGCAAAAGTATATGATGAATACAGTACAAAAAATATATTAACTATGGAATATATAGAAGGAATAAAAATCTCTGATATAGCAGAAGATGATACTAGATATGATAGAAAAAAACTTGTTTCTATAGGTGTAGATGCTGTATTGGAGCAGATATTTATGCTAGGTTTTTTCCATGCTGATCCGCATCCTGGTAATTTAATGGCTTTAGAAAATAATGTACTATGTTTCTTAGATTTCGGTATGATAGGATTTATTCCGCCGAACTCTAAAGATGCTTTTTCTTCTTTAATTATGAGCATAAGTTCTGCTGATTATTTGGAATTGTCTAAATCGATACTTGATTTATGTTATCATGGAGAAATAAATAATATAGATGAATTTAATATGGCTATATTTGTGTTAGTAAGTAAATATGTTGATATGCCTTTAGATAATATTAATATAGAAGATGTATTTAATGAACTTATAGGTATAATAAGAGAATTCCGTTTAACTTTACCTAGCAATATTATGCTTTTAATAAAATCTTTGATAGTTCTTGAAGGAGTTGCTAGGAATTTAGATAAAGATGTAAAATTGATAGAACATATTAAGCCTTTTGCTTTTAGATACGTTAAAGAACAGATGAAGCCTGATAATATATTAAAGCAATTCAAAAAATTATTCTATGATTATAGTTATATAATAAAAGAATTTCCATCAGACTTAGAACATTTAGTATCGGTTATAAAGCAAGGAAGTGTCAAAATTCAGCTTGAACATAAAAAGCTAGAATCATTAGCATCTACTTTAGACGGTTTAGCCGACAGATTAAGCTACTCTATAGTTTTAGCTTCTTTAATATTGGCAAGTGCTTTAATAATAACAAGTAAAATGCCTCCTCTTTATCATGGTACATCTGTTATAGGAATGATAGGCTTTGCTTTATCAGCTATAATGGGATTTATTATGATTATAAGCAGATTTATAAAGAAGTATGTTAAAAAGAATAATTAAATTAAGATAAGAAAATAAAAAAGCCCCTTTAATAGGGGCTTAAAAATGCTCCGAGAACAGGGCTCGAACCTGCGACCCGGTGATTAACAGTCACCTGCTCTACCGACTGAGCTATCTCGGATTGTTTTTTAATGTTTCAGTATTATAGCATAAACAAAAAAAATGTCAACACATAAAACCTATTTTTTTATTTATAAGCACTAAAATATTCTAATATTTCCTTATATTTTGATGATTTATTTCCTGATAACACAATATATTTATTTAAATATTCATATACATTCTTACCGTATTCTTTTTCTTTATTTGCATCATTTTTCTTTACAGCATCATCAAATTTTTTCTTGTACATAGTTGCCAATTGATAATTAGAATTTGGATCCGCCCTTAACTCTAATGCTTTTTTATATAATTCAATTATTTTATCCTCTTTATACTCTCTAGACAAATATATAGCACCATACATATATACATCGCCTAATTTAGGATATGAAGGATGTTTTTTTAATGCTGCCATTCCTTTAGAATCTAATATATTTATATATGCTTTTAATTTTGTATATGCATTCATACTTCCGTCAAATTCAGATAATGTTCCTGAATATCCCGCTACCCTATCCAACTCCTGATCTTTACTAGGTGTTATAGGTACAGTAAAATCATCCTGAGAAAATGCTATAATATTACATATAAATAATAAACATATAATTATTTTGTTCATTAATTTTCTCCATTTCTTATAAAATATAGGTATTTACTTATTATCGTAATAATTAAAATCTAGTAAAACTAAAAAAGTAAAAAAGTAAATTTAATTGTTGACAATAAAAGTATTTGCTCTATAATATTTCTGACAAATATAAATTTATGGAGATATTTTATGGCTACTAAAAAAACAGAAAAAGCAGCTGAAGATACCATCAAAAAAACTGCTGCTAAAAAATCAGCAACTACAAAAAAAGCTGATGAAGAAAAAGCCGAAGGTGCACCAAAAAAAGCCGCTGTAAAATCAGCTGCCGCTAAAAAAACTACTTCTGCTGCCGCTAAAAAAACTACTGCTAAAAAAGCACAAACAAAGAAAAAATCAGAAAAAGAAATAGAAGAAGAGATAGAAGAAATAAAAGAAGAAGCAAAAAAAGATGAATATATTCCTGATGAAGTTGATATAGTAAGAGAATTGCCTGACAGATATAAAGAAACAAAATTAGTACTTATGATGCGCGACCCTGAATGGTGCTTTTTCTATTGGGATATATCTGATGAAGATATAAATTATCATTCTTTGAAAGGAAAAAGAATATCTGTAAGAATATTCCATGTATTTGGATATGATATTACTAATGGAGAAATCCATAAAGAAATAGAAGTTAATTATATCTATGGTGATAGATATGTTAATTTAGCTATGCCTCATGCTTATTTTATTGGTGAATTAGGATACTATGATGAAAATAATAGATTTATAGTATTAGCAAGAAGTAACATGATTTATGCTCCTAGAGATTCTATGAGCAATGTTTATGATGAAGAATGGATGGTTAATGAAGAGATTATAAAACTTTTGAAATCTCCTAAAGCTTTAAGAGAAAGCTTATCATCTGCTACAATATTTGAACTTATAGATTTAAGAAGAAATCATTTAGCAGGTTCATCATCTTCACTCTTTATGAAAAAAAATTAAGAATATTAAGCGGTATTAATTGATAAATACATAATATTAATTTTCTGTTTTTGTAATTATTGGACTCTATAAATTAAATATTAATTAATGCCGCTAAAAATAATATATAAAGCGGAGAATCTATTAGTATAGAAAATAAATGTCTGCTTGTTATTATCTTCTTCTTCATCACTACAAATGAAATTATACTGCTATATACAATAGGGATACAGTATTTCAATTTATTAATTTCTAATGGAAACTTACCAATAATAATACCTACCAACATAAATAAAGCTAAAACAATTGGTATTATACCGGTTATAAATGCTAATTTATGAGAATCTATATATGTAGTTAAAGTTACAGCTCCTGCTATTTTATCGCTTTGAGAAAATTTTATTTCAATCAAAGCCTGTCTTATAAACATAAATAAAAATACTAAAAAAGTAGAGAATAAATATAAAAATAATTTTTCTTTTAATATATCTCTATGCAAAATGAATATAGAGCCATTCAATAACACAGTAACTGCAACAGATATTACTATAGCTTTAAAAGGTATAAGTTTTTTAAATAATCTGAAGAAAAAAGAACTTTCAAATCTAGATTTATTTTCAAAACTTATATTATACCCCATTCCAAGCAAACTCGAAAGTATCGAAAGCATTAATATACCTACATTAATCTTATAGGCAAAATAAAACATAAGTACAGCACTCATCAGTATTAAAAATCTGAAAAATGTTTTATACTCTTGATAAAATAAATATCTTCTTTTATCGCTTATTTTTATGGTATAATTACTGTATCCATTTTCTAAACTCATATATAGATAGTATAAAGCTATTATAATGCCTATTTGATATTTAAAAGGCTGTGATAATATATCGTATACGGCATATGACATTAAAAAAGCACCTACTGAAAAAAATATATAACCATAATTTAAAAAATCAAATATTCTAGATATAAATCTATAGAAATTAGTGGCATATTTATCTTTTATAGTTTGTGCTATATCTTCTATAAGCCAATCTGGAGTGGATGCCCCTGCCATTATACCTATATTTTTATAGTTTGATAAGTCTATCTTTTCCAAATCTTCTTTATATTCAACATAAAATGCTGGTTTAATAGATGATGCTATATTATATAAATTTCTAGTATTAGAACTTTCAGAACCGCCTATTACAAGCACAACATCATTTCTTTTTGCTATCTCTAATACCTCATTTTGTCTCTGTTCTGTAGCAGCACATATAGTATTTTTAATAATTATTTCTGTATCTTTATATTTATCCTGTATTTGAGCCACAAATTTATCAAAAGCAGATTTCTGTAAAGTAGTCTGGGCAACTATTAAAGCTTTTTTAGAATCATTAGGAAGTTTATTTAAATCTTCATCTTTATAAACAACATATACATCATCAGCATATCCGCATACACCAACAATTTCAGGATGAACAGGATTACCTATAACTATAACTCTATATCCTAGAGAGCTATATTTTTTAACAAGACCTTGAATTTTAGCAACATATTTACAGGTAAGATTTACTATTTTTTTGGCATGGCTTGATAGAGCTTCCCTTCTTTTAGGAGATATTCCATGAGCTCTTACAATAACAGTTTTTCCATCCAAGACAGACATATCCTCATCATCTTCATAAGTTTTAACTCCTATATTTTCCAACATATCAAGAGTTTGAGGATTATGTATCAAATGTCCATCTATATATATATCGCTATTTTTTTTGGAAGCCTGAGAAAAAGTATTTTCCACAGCATACTTCACACCATCGCAAAAACCAGCAAATTTACCTATATCTACATTCATTGTATTTAGATTTTAAAAAGGAGTAATAATATTATTTAGCTTTAGATATTTTATTACCTTTAATACATTTAGTGCAAACTAATGCTTTTTTTACAGAACCATTTACTTCTATTTTAACATTTTGTAAATTAGCATTAAAAGAACGCTTAGTTTTTATATTAGAATGGCTTACACTATGACCATTTTGTTTGCCTTTACCGCATATTTCACATACTCTTGCCATTTTTTCCTCCAAGAAAAATAATATTATTTAGTTTAGAATTATGATTGAATAATTATATATTAAAAATTGATTTTAGTCAATGATTTATTAAAAAATTATTCATGCATATATTAAGTATTATATAAAAATCATATTAATAAATATTAAAAAAATTAAAAAAAAATCAAATTTATTAAACTATTTGCAGTTTTTATAAAAATTATGCTAATTTTATAGCATATTGTTATTTTTTTTATGAAATTAGTTTACAAAAAAACTATTAATGATGTATAATATAAGTAATGCACACGGATGCAAAAGTTAATATAAGGTTTAATTAAGATTATTTAATATATTTTTTATAGATGGAAATAGTATAAAATTTTAATAAAAAAAATAAATTATAGGAGAGACAAATATGAGAAACCTAGATAAGTACAAAGGAATTATTCCTGCTTTTTATGCTTGTTATGATGAAAAAGGAGACATAAGCCCTGAAAGAGTTAAAAAGTTTACACAGCATTTAATAGACAAAGGTGTAAACGGTTTGTATGTAGGAGGATCTTCAGGAGAATGTATTTACCATAGTAAAGAAGAAAGAAAATTAGTATTAGAAAATGTTATGGAAGTAGCAAAAGGAAAAATAACAATTATAGCACATGTAGGATGTAACAATACTGCTGATAGTGCTGAATTAGCTGCCCATGCTGAAAAATTAGGAGTAGATGCTATAGCTTCTATACCTCCAATATATTTCCACCTTCCTGACTATTCTATAGCAGATTATTGGAATGATATAAGTGCTGCTGCTCCAAATACAGACTTTATTATCTATAATATACCTCAGCTTGCTGGTGTTGCTTTAAATGTTAATCTTTACAAAAAAATGAGAGAAAATCCAAGAGTTATAGGTGTTAAAAACTCATCTATGCCTGTACAGGATATTCAAATGTTTAAAGATGTAGGCGGCGATGACAGCATTATATTTAACGGACCAGATGAACAATTTGTAGCTGGAAGATTAATAGGTGCTGATGCTGGAATAGGCGGTACTTATGCTGTAATGCCTGAATTGTTCTTAGCTGCTAACGATGCTGTTAATAAATGTCAATTCGATAAGGCAAGAGATATACAATATAAAATAGACAGAATCATATATGCTATGTGCGAATGCCATGGTAATTTGTATGCTGTAATGAAAGCAATTCTTAAACTAAAAGGATTAGAATTAGGCGGAGTAAGAAAACCATTAAGCAATATAATAGATGAAGATAAAGCAAAAATAGAAAAATGTGCAAAAATGATAGATGATGCTATAAACAGTATAAAATAATACAAATCTCTTGTAAAACCAGTCATTTATTTATATTAAAGTGAATGACTGGTTATTTTATTGCATAAAATAATATTTTCATTCAGATAATAAAATATATAATATTCGTTAATATTTGGTATATAATCTAGTAATAAAAAACTTAAAAATAAAAATAATATTAGCATTGATTATATTTAAAATTATAGTATAATCTACGAAAAATAAAATAAAAAGCAAAATACCTAAAATAGGAGAAATATATATGCCACCAAGATCAAAATTAGGTGAAATACCTAGACAAGAAATGCCTACTAGAAGTCCAGAAGAAAGAAGGAAAGATTTTAAAGAAGTTCCTCTTGGATATACTGAAGAGCAAGCATATCAGGAATCTTTAAGATGTTTAGATTGTAAAGTTCCTCATTGTATGGAAGGCTGCCCTGCTAAAGTAAAAATTCCTGAATTTATAGGACTTATAGCAGAGAAAAAATTTTTAGAAGCAGCTAAAAAAATTAAAGAAACTAATGCTTTACCTGCCGCATGCGGAAGAGTATGCCCTCAGGAAGAACAATGTGAACAAAGATGTGTTGTTGGTAAAAAATTTGAACCTGTTGCTATTGGTAAATTAGAAATGTTTGTTGCTGACTATGAAAGAAAACATGCTCAGCATGAGGATCTAAAAGTAGAAAAAAATGGTAAAAAAGTATGTATAATTGGTGCAGGACCTGCAGGTTTAGCTTGTGCTGGAGACTTAATAAAATTAGGATATGATGTTACTGTATTAGAAGCTTTACACACAATAGGTGGTGTATTAATGTACGGTATTCCAGAGTTCCGTCTTCCTAAAGAATTAGTAGCACATGAAGTAGAAAACCTTAAAAAAGATGGTGTAAAATTTAGAATTAATGAAGTTGCAGGTATATCTTTGGATTTTGAAGACTTAAGAAAGGAATATGATGCCATATTTTTAGGAACAGGTGCCGGACTTCCAGCATTTGTAAATGTACCTGGAGAGCATTTCTGTGGTGTTTACTCTGCTAATGAATATTTAACAAGAGTTAACTTAATGGGAGCTTATAAATTCCCTGAAGTTGATACTCCTGTTATAAGACATAAAAAAGTAGCTGTATTAGGCGGCGGTAACGTTGCTATGGATGCTTGCAGAACTGCTGTAAGATTAGGTGCTGAAAAAGTATATATAATTTATAGAAGAACTGAAAAAGAACTTCCAGCAAGATTAGAAGAAATTCACCATGCTATGGAAGAAGGTGTTGATTTCAGATTCTTAAGAGCTCCTTTAGAAATATTAGGCGATGAAAATGATAATGTTATAGGTGTTAGAACTCAAGTTATGGAGCTTGGTGAGTCTGATGCTGATGGAAGAAGAAAACCTGTTGCCGTTGAAGGACAAACAGAAGATATAGAAGTTGATGCAGTTATTGTAGCAATAGGTACTACCCCTAACCCACTTATAGCTAGAAAAGTTCCTGAATTACAAACTACTAAAAAAGGTACTTATGTTATAGATGAGGAAACAGGAGCTACTTCTATGGAGGGAGTATTTGCCGGCGGAGATGCTGCAAGAGGTGCTGCTACAGTTATTTTAGCTATTGGTGATGGTAAAAGAGCTGCTGCAGGAATAGATAAATACTTATCTAATAAATAATAATTTGGGTAATAAATATAACAAATATTTTACAAAAAAGAGACTTTATTTTTTAAAAAGTCTCTTTTTTTTATAAAAAATAAATAATCTAATACATAAATAAATTAAAAAACGACAAAAGCTCTTGACTTTTATACCGTTAATAATAACATAGTTAACATAATTTCATTTTTTTTATATAAAATGTAATTATATTTTTTTTCTTATTTTAATAATTATGGTTTTACTTAATTGAAAGCCATAAAACATATTTTATAAATACTGGAGGATTAATCTGATTATGAAACTGAAGTTGCAAATAGGTTTTATTACCTTAATAGCTTTGATGCTTATTTCATGCGGCGGCTTGCCTACAAAGGAGTATGAAAGGGTAACCGCTCTAAGAGATACTGTAGTAAACAAATATCCTGAGATACAAACATTTGCTCAGGAAGATTTTGATATAGCAGAAAAAGGTTATGCTGAAGCTGATATCATAATGAAAGAAGAAAATAAGGATGAAGCTGAAAAAGCTAAAGAATTATTATTAACTGCTGAAACTAATTATAATTTGGTTTTAGACAAAGGTTTGCCACCATATTCTGAAATACTTAAAAAACAAACAGATGAAAGTGCAACTAATGCTATTGATATTAAAGCTAGTGTAATGTATGCTGATGAATTTGCTAAAGCTGACACTGTATATCAAGAAGCTAATGCAATGTATACAGCTGAAACTAAAGACTACAGAATAATGGTAGATAAACTTTATCAAGCCAAAGTAGCTTATACAGATTTATATAACAAAACTAAAGAACAATTTGATAGAAGTGATGAGGCTTTAAAATTAGTTAAAGAACGTTTAGCTCAATTAGAAAAGATGATGCAGGAAATAGAAGCCTTTGAACAGGAACAGAACTAATATTTATAAGGAGTAAATGATGAAAATAAAAAAAATAATGGCTACTATAGCTTTATTATCTTTCACATGGTCTATCCTACCAGCACAAACTTATGAAGATGCTGCTAGAATAACTCAGGAAGCTGATGATCTTCAAAATCAAGGTCAATATCAGCAGTCTTATGATAAATCTCAAGAGGCATCTTTGAGTATAGACAAAGCTCAAATGGCATTATTCTACAGACTTATGAATGCTAGAATAAATAAAACTAAAAATGATGCCAATAATGCAATCACTGAAATAAATCAAATGGGTGCTGCTACTGATAATCAATTCAAAGCTCAATATGAAGAAGCTGTAAAATATTTTGAAGAAGGTAATGCTAATATAGGAAGCATACCTGGTCCTGATACAGTAGCTCAAAATGATGAAGAATTTAATACTGCTTCTAATACTTTTACTACAGTTTTACAATACTTTGATAACGCATTAGCTTCTGCTAATACAGTTAAAGAAGGATATTTAGGAAGAGAAAGAGACACTGCTTCTAAAGCAATAGCTGATGCTAGAGGCAAATACAATGCTGCTTTAGGTAAAAGTATAAAAGCAGGTGATAATAATGATAAAGCAGTATCTGGTGCTTTAACTAAAGCTGATGAGGCTCTACAAGCTGATAACTTTGCAAGCGTACAACAGAATGTTGCTGCTGCTCTTGCTGGTATAACTAAAGCTGAGGCAGATGCAAAAGCTGCTGCTGAAAGAGCTGCCGCTGCTGCTAAAGCAAAAGCTGAGGCAGAGGCAAAAGCTAAAGCTGCCGCTGAAGCAAAAGCTAAGGCTGCTGCAGAGGCAAAAGCAAAAGCTGAGGCAGAGGCAAAAGCTAAGGCAGAAGCTGAAGCTAAAAGAAAAGCTGAAGAAGAAGCTAAATTGAAAGCACAACAGGAAGCTCTTGCTAAAGAAAAAGCTGATGCTATCGCTAAAGCTAAACAAGATATAGCTAATGCTCAGCAAAAATATGATAATCTTGTTAATGACAACACTATAACAAGAGGTGATGAAGCAGATCAAAATATATCTACTCTTTTAGCTGATGCTAATAATGTTGTAGAAACAGATCCTGCAGCTGCTAGTCAAAAAGCATTAGAAGCTTCTCAAGCAATGGACGACTTAGTTAATAATCGTGATAATACTATAGCAAGAGAAGAAAATCAAAGACAATTAGATGATCTTAAAGCTAGATATCAGCAATTAGTTGATGAAGGTTATATAATCCCAGATAGTGAAGAGGATCAAAACCTTTCTCAAATAATAAAAGATGCTGAAGATGCTTTAAATAATAATGATAATGCTTTAGCTAGAGAAAAACTAGAAGAAGCTAACAGAACTATGAATGCTATATATGAAATGGGACCTAAGAGACCTGGAGACGGTGATTTAGTTGATGTAGATAATAACAATGAAACTGGTCAAATCATAGACGCTACTACTGGTCAAACTGTTAATACTGAAGGTAAAGTTACTGTACTTCCTATGTATTACACTGTAGTACAAAGAACTCCTTTAACTGATGCTTTATGGAGAATAGCTGGTTATTCATTCATATATAATGATCCTATACAATGGTATAGATTATATCAAGCTAACAGAGACATATTAAGAGATCCTAATAATCCAGACTTAATATTACCAGGTCAGGTATTAACTATACCTAGCATGAATGGTGAAGAAAGAGCTGGTACTTATGATCCTAATATGGAATACATAACTTATGATGAAGCTATGATATTAAGAAATCAGCAGCAAAACAATCAGAATAATGCTCAAGAAGAGGCTAACACTGCAAATCAATAATTAATTGAATAACAGTTGTAAAAATAATAGCTATGTATGGATATAATTATTCATACATAGCTTTTTTTATTAGTCTTTATAAATCAAAAATTATGATTATTTCAAAACTAACAAATATTTACACTGTCTTTAATTCTATATTTTATAATTTTTATTAACACCCTACTGCACTCTAATAGAAATAAGATCTAATCCTAGAATAGTACTAATATCATAAAGAATTAGATTTTAGACAATACATAAAACATTCATTTTAACTAAAATTATATTGATAATCATACAACTAATTTTAAAACAACTATATTATTTATATAAAGTTCCATATATAAATACCATATATAAAGTGTATTTTCATAGTAAAAATTAAAAAATACATCTTTTAAAAGGTTGTAAGTAAATAAATAAAAAATATAATCCATTATAACATGAGAATATATATTTACTGCATAATATCTATAATTTTTATAATATCTTGCCAAACTAATCAGGTATACAATATAAAAAATGATGATGATAAATCTCATTTTGTAAAAATAAATAGAATAGAATATCTAAAACCTAATATAAAATACAATATAAATGGAACTCTATACAGCACTGATAAACGATCAAGAATATACAAAGTCATAAGAAAAGAAAACCTCATACTTTCAAATGCTAAAAGGAATAATTATGCCCAAAAAAAAGTTGTGGAACTTTATGGTATAAAAGATCATGATCAAGGGGGGCATATAATAGGCAGACAATTCGGAGGATCTCCAAATATTGATAATCTTATACCAATAAATAAAAAATTAAACATTGGAGAAATGAGAAAGACTGAAATGGAGTGGAGAGAAAGTATTATAAATGGGGATGAAATAAATGATATTGTTATAGATATAAAATATATATATACTAATATGAGACCTAATATAATTATTATTAATTATGATATAGAAAAAGATTATACAAATTACAGAATACAAAAAATATTCACAAATGACTAATTTTAATATATATAAAAGTAAAAAATAAAAAGACGCCCCAAAATCATAAAAATAATTTTGGAAGCATCACAAATATTTATAGGAGTATGTTAACTAACTTTTAGATAATTCCTTATTCTCAGTCTTAACTGACTTGTCATAAGAAAATATCAAAGAGCCATCATTAGCATCAACGTTAATAGTATCACCATCTTCAATATTACCGAATAATATTTCGGTACTCACATAATCCTCTATCTCTTTCTGTATAGCCCTTCTTAAACTTCTAGCACCATACTTCTTATCGAATCCTTTATCTATGATATAATTCTTAGCTTCTTCGCTTAAATTAATAACAATATTTCTTTCTTTAATAGCTTCATTAAGCTCTTTAAGCATTATATTAATAATATCTTTCAAATCCTCTTTACTTAAAGTATGGAATACTATGATATCATCAATTCTATTTAAAAACTCAGGATTAAAATTCTGTTTTAATTCTTCTAAAGCAAAATTTTTAATATCATTAGCATCTTTTTCGCTTCCAACAGCATTAAATCCTAAAGAACTTCCTTTTACAATATCTCTTGCACCTAAGTTACTTGTTATTATTATAATAGTATTTGAAAAATCAACTTTTCTTCCAAAATTATCAGTAAGCTGTCCTTCTTCAAGTACTTGTAAAAGTATATTAGTAACATCAGGATGAGCTTTTTCTATTTCATCAAAAAGTATAAGAGAATAAGGCTTTCTTCTCACCTTTTCAGTAAGTCCGCCTCCCTCTTCATAACCAACATATCCAGGAGGAGCTCCTATAAGTCTGCTTACCGCAAACTTTTCCATAAACTCACTCATATCTATTCTGATAAGAGCATCGCTGTCTCCAAACATAAACTCTGAAAGAACTTTAGCTAAAGCAGTTTTACCAACACCTGTAGGTCCCAGGAAAATAAAACTTCCAAGAGGTCTTTTTGATGTTTTAAGTCCTGCTCTGCTTCTTCTTATAGCCTTAGATATAGAAGATATAGCTTCTTTCTGTCCTACGACTTTCTGATGCAATTCTTCTTCCATACCTATAAGTCTTTTACTTTCTGAGTTTAATAATCTTTTTATAGGTATATTAGTTATTTCTGATATAACATGTCTTATATCATCTTCTTCAATAAATGTTTCTATCTTTTCTCTTTCTTCACGCCATTTTTCTTCTTTTTTAGAAAGCTCTTCCTGTAAAGAAGTAATTTCATCTCTTATTTTAGCAGCATCTTCGAAATTCTGACTCTCAACAACTCTTTTCTTTTGCTGATTAAGCTCTTCTATTTTCTTTTCTAAATCTTTAAACTCCTGAGGTCTTGTCATATTAAGAAGTCTTGCTCTTGAACCTGCCTCATCTATTAAGTCTATAGCTTTATCAGGCAAATGTCTTTCAAAAATATATCTCTTACTCAATACAGCAGCAGCATTTATTGCTTCATCAGTATATTTTACTTTATGATGTTCTTCATATTTACCTTTGATACCATTCAATATTTCAATAGTATCCTCTATACTAGGCTCTTCAACATTTATAGGCTGGAATCTTCTAACCAAAGCACCGTCTTTTTCTATATATTTTTTATATTCATTTATAGTAGTGGCACCTATACATTGAATCTCGCCTCTTGAAAGTGCCGGCTTTAACATATTAGCAGCATCTAAAGCACCTTCAGCACCGCCTGCCCCTATTAATGTATGAAGCTCATCTATGAATATAATAATATTACTAGCTTTTTTTATTTCTAAAACTATGTTTTTTATTCTCTCTTCAAATTCACCTCTGTATTTTGTACCAGCAACAACTGAAGACAAATCTAAAGTTAATACACGTTTTTTTAGAAGTATATCAGGTACATCAGCAGCTACTATCTTTTCAGCAAGTCCCTCTACTATAGCTGTTTTACCTACACCAGGCTCACCAAGAAGTATAGGATTATTTTTCTTTCTTCTTGATAAAATCTGAACAACTCTCATTACTTCATTTTCTCTGCCTATAACTCTGTCTAAAGCCTTGTCTCTAGCCATTTTAGTTAAATCTCTGGCAAATTGATCTAAAGTAGGTGTTTTTACCTTTTTTACATTATCTTCCTGACTTGTCTGTTCCATAGAAGAAATATTACTTCCAGCAACACCAAGCATTTTTAATATTTCTTGTCTTAATATAGTAAGCTCAAGCCCCATACTTGTAAGTACATTATAAGCTGTACCACTTTCTTCTCTTAGAAGTCCAAGAAGTAAATGTTCAGTACCTATATAGTTATGACTTAAAGCCCTAGCCTCTTCAGCAGATCTGCTTATAAGTTTCTGTACTCTTGGAGCTGTAGGTAAAGTTCCAAATACTTTTGTAGTTGAAGATTTTACCATAGCTGATTCTAATTCTAATTTAAGTCTGTCCAAATCAATTTTCAATCTCATCAAAACACGTGTTGCCAAAGCCTCTGATTCATGAAGAAGCCCCAAAAGTATATGTTCAGGTGTAACCATATCATGATTTAATCTTTTTGCTTCTTCCTGAGCATATAATTCTATTACCTTTTTTGCTTTGCTTGTTAAATGAAATTGAAACATATTATAATCCTGTATTATATTTTACGTATATAAAATATTTTAATAATCATTATCGGATATAATAGAAATACTATTATAAATAAAACAAAATTATACATTAACATAAAGGAATGCTAATGTATAATTTAGAATTTCTATTATAGGTTTTAAATTTTAAATAAAACTACTATTAGCTACATTAACAACATTTATGTTAGTCTTACTAGATGATGCAGTATTAGTCTTATGAGAATTGTCCTTATTAGGGTTTCCATAAAACAAAGATAAAGCTAATACCAAAAGTATTGCTGTAGATAGAGCTATAGAAAGCCTAGCAGAACTCATAAAAGCATACAATGGACTTATTTCATTTTTTTTCATACTTTCCATCTTAGCTCTTTGCAACATGTACTGCCATTCTCTATCAGGCAAACTTGGCAAATCAAAATGATGTCGCTTCTTTTCGATTTTGCTTTTAAATTGCATCATGTCATGTAGTTTCATAAAAGAGTCCTTTCTTTTTCTAGGAGCGATTTCATCTTTTTAAGAGCATAAGAATAATTACTCTTAGCTGAATCGCTTGATATATTTAAAATATCTGATATTTCTTTATATGAGTAATTCTCATAATATCTCAATATAAAGACATCTCTCTGTTTTCCCTTTAATTTAGTAGAAGCATTGTAAATTTTTTCTTGAAGATATATTCTTTCATATTCTTTTTCTGTATTATACCTTTTATCATCAACTATTTCTAATTTTTCTAAATAAGGAGATTCTCTCCTATAAGCTTTAGAATACATATTTATAGCTGTATTGCTTATTATACGGTATAACCAACCTTTGAAATAATTACGTTCTTCATATCTGTCTATTGCTTTATACACACGTATCAATACATCTTGTGTTAAATCCATAGCATCTTCATAGTTATGCATAAAACGATATGATAAATTAAATATATAATTTTTATATCTTGTTAATAATATATCTAATGCTTCGCTATCGCCTTTTTTATGTGCTTCTATTAATTCGTAATCCTTTAATAATTCTTTTTCTTTAGTTACTATCATCTCTACAAACTCCAATATTACCTGTTCTTAAATAATTATATATACATTATTTATAACAAATAAACAAAAATAAAGTAAAATCAAGCCATGAAAGATTCTTTAGAAAAATTCTTGCTGGAATTATCTAATTTTTTATCTTCATTTCCTGAAGTTACAAACTCCTTCTCGCTGAATGCATTCTCTATATCATATTTAGTAAGAGTCAAAGTATTGCCTTTTACTCCGTCTAAATTGAAAAGTATATTAACCATTGCTGTTTCAACTATACTTTTTAAAGATCTTGCACCCATATTCATGCTGGAAGCCTTATCAACTATAAAGTTAATCGCTTCCGCAGTTACTACCAACTTCTTACCTATACTTTTGAAAAATTCAGTATATTTTATAATAGGAGATTCTGAAGTTTTTGTCAAGATATCTTTCAAATTTTCTTTAGTAAGATCATTCAATGTTACTATTATCGGTATTCTGCCTATAAACTCAGGTATCATACCATATTTTTCTATATCTTTAACATCAACCTGACTTAATATCCTATTTTTCTGCAGTTTATTTATAACAGCATTAGAGCCGAATCCTAAACTGCTTTCTCCTTTCAAACGCATCTTGATTATATCATCAAGACCTACAAAAGCACCTCCAAATATAAATAATATGTTTTTAGTATTCATAAGTATTCCATCACTTGAATGCATCATTCTTCTATCGCCGAATTCAGGAACTCTTATATCTTCTCCATTCATCATAGAAAGAAGTGCTTCCTGTACAGCTTTATCTGAAGGATTACCTGTAGTGGATTGATGAGCATCTGCCTTTGCTATCTTATCTACTTCGTCTAAAAATACTATACCATGCTGAGCTTTTTCCAAATCCCCATTAGCTTTTCTATAAAGATTATAAAGAACTACCTCTACATCATCTCCTACATATCCGGTTTCTGTAAGAGTGGTAACATCTGCTCTAGCAAAAGGAAGTCCTAATATATCTGCTAATGTTTTTACTAAATAAGTTTTTCCAACACCTGTAGGCCCTATCATAAGAATATTAGATCTGAATGGTATATCTTTATTACCATTTATTCTCAAACAATGCAAATAAGCATGTACTGCTAATGCTTTTTTTGCTTCGTCCTGACCTATAACAGTTTTATCCAGCTGAGCAACTATTTCCTTAGGGGTTAAAATATCTGATGCTGAAGATTTACGTTTACCGCATAGTTTATTTTCTAATGAAATTTTCTTTATAGCTTCTCCGCTGCTTATGATATTTTCTATAACATTGTAATTATCTTTTTCTAAGAATGCGAATATTACTTTAGAATTTATAAATGTTATCAATGTATTTGTTATTTCAAGTATTCCGCTGCTTGGATAAGGCTCATGCGATAAATTGAATATACCGCTTGATATCAATTTACTGCTATTATCAAAATAATGATATTTGTTTATATATATATCATTATTTAATGTAATAAGCTCCAATATTCTTCTAACAGATATGGCAGACATAGAATCTCCGTAAATAGTATAAACCAATACAGAGTATAAAATAAATCTTTCATCTAAATCCAAATTTTTATCTGAGATAAATCTTTCTATATTAAAATTATACTTTTTAAAAGAAGATATCTTTCTTACATCTGTTTTAAGAGAATTTATAAGTATTTCAACTTCATTGCTATTATTGGCTATCTTTTCATTATTGGATATCATCTCATCGTCATAACCTAAAGCCCTATCAATATTGCTTGATAGTCTTCTGGTCATATCATTTCTATCAGATATTAAATTCAATGTATAAACTATTTTTGTAACTATTTCAAAATATGCTCTAAAAGCATCTTCTCTATTAGCATAATTACCAGAGGATTTTTTTTCTTCTTTTTCAATACTGTTAGGTTCATTTTCCTGCTTTTTTTTCTTCATAACAAAGATCTCCTAATTAAATAACATTGCCTATTAAATCATATTCTGTATTATGAGTAACAGCAACCTGCACTATATCGCCAATATTTATATTATTATTAGTATTTTCATTATAAACTTCAACATATCCATCAACTTCCGGAGCATCATATATGCTTCTGCCTATAAACTTATTATCATCTTCTTTTTTCTCTATCAATACATCTATAGTTCTTCCTATAAACCTTTCTAATCTTTTTTCGGATACTTCTATAGCAGCCCTCATAAGTTTTTCTCTAAGCATCAATTTTCTATTTCTGCTCATTTTAGGTTTATTGATAAGTAAAGCCTTAGTATTCTCCTCTTCAGAATATGTAAATACTCCTACCCTATCAAGTTTAGCATTTCTTACAAACTTTATTAACTTTTTAAATGACTCAGCAGTTTCTCCTGGAAATCCTACTATCAAAGAAGTTCTTATAACAGCATCATTATTATAGCTTCTTATTTTGTCTATCATTTCTCTATAGAATTTATAGCTTCTTGTGCCTCTGTTCATATCTTTTAATATATCTTTATCAACATGCTGCAAAGGTATATCAAAATAAGGAACAACTTTTTCTGTATTAAAGAATGATTCTATTATCTCATCATTCAAAACAACAGGATTCTGATATAATACTCTTATCCATTCAATGCCTTCAACTTTTGAAAGAGCTTTAAGCAAATCTGGTAAGGCTAGTTTTTTATATATATCATATCCATAGAAAGTTGTTTCCTGAGCTATCAAATTGATTTCTTTAGCTCCATTTTTAGCATAATTTTCAGCCTCTTTTACAATATCCTCAATCTTTCTGCTTCTATGCTCGCCTCTTATTCCTGGTATAGCACAAAAACTGCAGTTTGCATGACATCCGTCGCTTATTCTTATATAAACGCTATACTTAGTACCTGTATTTACCCTATCGCCATACTCTTTATATTCAGTATTTTCTTTTGCATCATGAAACCCGTCTTCTTCTACAGCTTTTAATATATTCTCTAAATCATATATACCTATAGCAGAATCAACTTCCTTGAACATCTCAAGGAAATTTTCTTTATATCTTTCACTCATACAGCCTGATACTATTAATCTCTTACATTTTCCATATTTTTTATACATAGAATGATCAAATATAGCATCAATAGATTCTTTCTTTGAATCCTCTATAAAAGCACAAGTATTTATAACTATTATATCTGCATCTTCTGGGTTATTTGTAATATTAAAGCCTTTTTTCTGTAATATGGCTAATATATGCTCTCCATCAACTGTATTCTTCTCACATCCTAAACTATGTAAATATATATTTTGCAAATTAAATTTCCTTTTTAATATTAAATTATGATACTATACTGCAAAAATACCCAAATAATAAATAATTACTTAGTATCTGACATAATAAGATTATATCTAGTAGAATCATTCAAATTCTTAACCCATTTTATAGTCTTATTAACTGTCTCTCCTGCAGCACCTACATTAATAATCTTGCCATTAACTTTAACTACAACCTCTCCAGCATTACCTATAGTAAGCATAACAACATCATTGGCTTCTAAATATAATGTTTTACCGCTTAAAAGGTTAGTAGTTGCCGGTCTGTTAGAATCTATAAAATATCTTATATATACAAAATGCTTAGCAGTTATTTCTATTCTTATATCTACTTTTTCAGTATCCTGTTCTATATAAGTTTCTCCATTTATCACAACTAAATTAGTAGATACAGTGTCATTATAATTAGTAGTATTTAAAGCAGCTGTTGTTTCAATATCATTAGTATAAGCTGTATTAATCATCTGATCTTCTTCAAGTTTTTCCATTTCAACAGTAGCTGAATTATCATAAACTTCTATAACACTTATTTTGAAATCATTTATTCCATTTCCATTCAAGTCCAATATTATAGGGCTGCTTTTAGAGAAAGATAAATCCTGTCCATTAATATTGATATGAAGCACATTACCAATACTGTTAAATTTTATAGTAGCGGATATTCCAAGAGGCTTGAAGTATATAATATCTCCTGATTTTACGCTCTGCTTAGCTTTACTATCAACTATATTTTTTGATATTTCAACTTCATTTCTGTTTTGTCTTTTATTATTTGAAGGAAATATAAATCCTGTTATATTCTTCCAATTAAACACTATAACCGCTATAACAACTATAACTGCAAGTATAATAATAACTGTAGGCATTACAGATCTATTTTTATTTCTTAATTTATATAAATCTCTTCTAGCCATAAAAAGCAAATCAGCTTCAGCACGATTATTGGTATTGGTATTTTTATTTTTTTTATTTGTTTCTTTTATAGTCTTTTCTTCATGCTTTTCTGTATTTATAGCATCTTTAAGAGATTCTTTTGTATTAACTTCTTTTACTGCCTCTTTAACAGGTTCTTGTTCTTTATTATCTTTAGTTTCTTTAACTTCTTTTACAGGCTCTTTATTTTTCTTAATATTTTTAATTGCTTTACCGCTTTTTA